>NZ_JAAIVB010000066.1 GCF_010974945.1 Noviherbaspirillum galbum
GTTCGGTCATGGCTGGCTCGCGCAGCCACTTGCGGATCGTATTGCGCGACAGGTTCGTGCGCCTCTCGATCTCCCGGATGGACAACTGCTCGCGGAAATGCATCCGCCGAATCTTGGCAAACATGCCAACTGTGATCACTCCTTGTCCTCCTGCTCATCAATTGAGCAGGCAATTGCATCACATGGGTCAAATTTGGATGAAAACTATCCCGCCAAGTGGGTCAGTTTTCGTTGAACGTCAACACAGCGAAGCCAAGAAGTAAAATTGAATGCAATTCGACTGCGTTGATGCAATTCTGCAAATTAATGAACTGGGAACATTGGCACAATCGGCGATGACTCCAATACCTGTGCGACGTTGCCTTCCGGATCTTTTTTAACCGAACGGTGCATGTAATTCAGCACGTCGCGACGCTCGTAAGAGCACCATAGAAGGCGGCAGGTATAGCTTAGTACACTTATGGTTCGCTGATTGCACCTTGTAATGTTGCCGGGGGCGGCTGCACGATCACCATGAATGCACGCCTCGAAACCATCCAAGTCTTCGGTCCGTACGGCAGCTGACGCCTGCATAAAGGGAGCAGTATCAGTTGCGTCCCCATGGTCTTTTTTCCTCACACAGCGTTCCACTATTTTCGTTTTATCAAGGTTATTGCATCAGGATCGGTGCATAAATGCAATCATTTGACGCGTGGCGGTTTTCCGTGATCGACTTTTGCTTGGATTGCGTAGCCATCATACATGCCCTCACCGCCACCGGTGGAATGCAAATCCCCTAGGAATTGTTAATTATTAGCAATGTGCGCCACGCGGTCGGCCACATATTAGGTTCGTGGAACGCCTGGGCTTTTAGATTGTCCAATTGCATGAGGCGCCCGGGCTTTAGCCGCTTCATGTGTGCCGATCGCGCCTAAAGTTCTAGATGTTCAATAAGGGACGGTGCTAGCGTCCCCTCTTAAATGCTCTCTCTATCTCTCTTGGTTCCTAAAAGGGGCGCGCGATGAGAGTTCGCAACCGGCTTGCTCGTGAGCCGGCCCGTCGTTACTAATCACAAGTGTGGCTGGTTTTGCAAGATACAGCGCGTGGACGTTGCTTTGCTAGTTGCCCCATCAATACGGAAATAAGGTATGTCTAAAGAAGAGTTCCTTGAAATGAACGGTCTTGTAGCAGAAGTCCTCCCGGACTCTCGATTTCGTGTAGACCTTGAAAATGGACATCAACTTATTGCCTACACATCAGGGAAAATGCGGCTACACCGTATCCGGATCCTTGCAGGAGATAAAGTGACCCTTGAGCTTTCTCCATATGACTTGAGTAAGGGACGAATTACATTCCGACATATAGAAAAACGCGGTCCAGATACTACTGGGTATCAGCGTCGTCGTTAATACAATAGGCAAATACATGAAAAAAGTTAGCCGGAAGAATATTGACCGTTCGGCAGGTGCCGAGGCTATATCTGCAAAGGCAATTACTGTTGGTGTGGAGATTGGCGTGGCTGTTTCTACATGCGTATGGGATATGGGAACTGACCTTTTGCACGAGTACGCTCACCGGCTGGACATCAATACCGCTACAAGTACGGTGCGTCTGTATTTCTCTGATCTCGACCTAACGTCATGGGGTAATGAGTCACGAACGGAGCGCATGGAGGACCGGCTGCACCGCGCGATTGCCCAGTTGGTACCAAGGATCCATGCGTCCACGTATGCGCAAAGGTAATTTATTGCATCTTGAATGTAATGCGCATCGGAATCACCCCAAATTAATCCTTAAAAAAACCTTTTTCAACGATGTGAAATAGTCCGACGAGCGCTAGTCATCTTCCGTTGAATCAGGTTTAGACCGGCTTGATGTTAGATGCTTGCTTCCCTTTCGGCCCATCCGTTACATCGAAAGAAACTTTCTGACCTTCCTGTAGCGATTTGAATCCGGAGGCACTGATTGCCGAAAAATGCGCAAATAAATCTTCGCCACCCTGATCAGGCGTGATGAAACCAAAGCCTTTTGCATCGTTAAACCACTTCACCGTTCCTGTTGCCATAAAACCCCTCATTGTCTGTTGTAAGGCGCCTGCTTGCGCAATCGCGGCCACCTTGCGGTCTCTCCCAAGAGAGATAACCCTTGGTCGTCAGATAGGCAAGACAAATTGCGGTAAGTTCCAAACATGATGCTACTCAATATGGCTCGAAGGAAAACTAGGACACAGGCGAGTCAGCAGCTCGCTTAAATTCATGCAAAAAAACTTTTTGCTGCCGCCTATTTTCTTCTTTCCTTGCTTTTTTCTGCCTTCTTTTCTTCCGCCGTGTTCGCGCGCCGTCGGTTGCCGATGAACTTCAATGTCGTGCTATCTCTGCCTCCCCATTTCCCAAAGCAGTCTTCCAAGGTCGGGATTTCACCTGCTGCGCTGCCGCTTCATCCGATCTCGTCCAACATATGCATGGTAGGTGTATCGTGACGCGACCCTTTTATCGTCAACCGAGTCTTTTCGTTAGATACGCTGGTCCTCCTCCTGACGCGCCAGCTCAATCTCGTGGATCACCGCATGAATATCTACAGGCTCAGTGGGTGCCGCGACACGTCCATTCAATGGGCTATCGGGCGTCAGCAAACCGGCCTGGTACAAGTTCCAGATTTCTTCGCCGTACTGACTGTTCACCAGCTCAGGCACAAAATTGCTGAAAAAATGAGAGAGGTTGGTGACATCACGTTCCAACATCGTTGATGCGACGCTGCTTGAAGCCGCATTCACCGCCTGCGGTAAATCGATAATCACCGGACCTTGTGCATCCACCAGGATGTTGTATTCCGATAGATCGCCATGAATAACGCCGACACAAAGCATCAGTACCACCTGCTGTAACAACATCGCATGAAACGCTAATGCGCGATCACGGTTCAATTCCACATCATTCAATCGCGGTGCCACATTGCCATCCGCATCCGTCACCAGCTCCATCAACAGCACGCCCTCAAAGCAGATGTAAGGGGTGGGTACACGCACGCCGGCAGACGCCAATCGGTACAACGCATCCACTTCGGCACTTTGCCAAACTTCTTCCGCCATCTTCCGCCCATAGCGCGTCCCCTTTTCCATGGCCCTCGCTTGCCGGCTGTTTTTCACCCGCCGACCTTCTTGATACGCCACTGCTTGATGAAAGCTACGCTGTGTCACCTCTTTGTAGACCTTTGCGCAACGGATCTCGTCACCACACCGTACTACATACATGGTCGCTTCTTTGCCGCTCATTAATTGCCGCAGGACTTCGTCGATCAAGCCTTCTTCAACCAAGGGTTGAATTCGTTTTGGGGTCTTCATAGTGATTGGCAAATAAACGTCGATCTTCGGCCTGCATGAGTGAAGATGAAGGCTTGCTTCAAGAAAAGCGCCTACGTGTTCCGGTCCCGCGTTCCGTATTGGGGGTCTGTCCGGAAGTGCTGGACGCTGGCTTAGCGCTTTGGGGCGCACTTTGCTGCGGCTTGCGTTGACCGAAGGGCGCCGTACCGCGTGGCAGCTGGCGACGTTGGCCGCTTTCGATCGGCTGGGCCTTGATGCGTGGATCGACCTCGAAACCGGCCACGGCTTTGACCTCGATTTCGCGTTTCAGCAAATGCTCGATTTCGCGCAATAGCTTGTGCTCGTCGACACACACCAGTGACACTGCCTGGCCGGCACTGCCAGCGCGCCCCGTGCGACCGATGCGATGGATGTAATCTTCCGGCACGTTCGGCAACTCGTAGTTGACCACATGCGGTAATAAATCGATGTCAATCCCGCGCGCGGCGATATCAGTGGCGACTAGAACATGCAGCTTCAAGCTTTTGAAATCTGCCAACGCGCGGGTGCGCGCACCCTGGCTCTTATTGCCATGAATTGCGCTGGAGCGGATGCCGGCTTTGCCGAGTTTTTCAGCCAGGGCATTGGCGCCGTGTTTGGTGCGGGTAAACACCAGGACCTGATGCCAGCCATTGTCTTCAATGAGTTTGACCAGCAGATCGCGCTTCTTTGCTTTGTCGACGAGATAAACGTTTTGCATAACCATGTCGGCCGTCGCATTGCGGCGTGCCACTTCGATCTGTTGCGGATTGTGCAAATAGGTCGATGCAAGCACACGGATTTCGTCGGAAAAAGTCGCTGAAAACATCAGCGTTTGCTTTTTCTTCGGCAGCAGAGCGACGATGCGTCGGATATCGTGAATAAAGCCCATATCGAGCATGCGATCGGCCTCATCGAGAATGAAAATCTCCACGCTCGACAGATCAACGGTGCGTTCGCCGACGTGGTCAAGCAGGCGGCCAGGTGTGGCAACGATGATATCGACGCCGGAACGCAACGCCTTCGTTTGCGGCGCCATGCCGACACCGCCGTAAATGACAACAGACTTGAGCGGCAGATACTTGCCGTAGGTGCGCACGCTATCTTCGACCTGTGCTGCTAGTTCGCGCGTGGGGGTTAGTACCAGAACACGCGGCTTGGTATGCGCTGCGGTAGAGGGCGTGCTGAGAAGCTGCAGGACCGGCAGCGTAAAGCCGGCGGTTTTTCCCGTGCCGGTTTGTGCAGCAGCCATTAAGTCATGCCCTCCAAGCACGACGGGAATCGCGTGTGCCTGGATCGGGGTGGGCTTGTCGTAACCTTGTTCGGAAACGGCGCGCAAAATATCTGCGGACAAGCCGAGATCGGTGAATTGCATAGAAAGTTGCTCCAGGAATCCTCCTCGTGTGCATAGCACCAACCAGTCAAGGCAGAATCGTTGATGGAAATGAAACGCGAACAGAGAATCTGATCGCGGTCGTCGGCAAACAAGCTGGTAATAAAGACGACGCGAAAAAATGGCGGGTGCACTTGGAGCGTTCGTTCCAAGTAAAAAAGCCCGTCAATGACGGGCCTGGATCTTCCAAGTCATTTCAGTGCCCATGCTATATGCATGGTGCACTGAGTGCGGATTCCTGGCTCGCCCATGCTATCTGCATGGTGCACGCCGCGGAGCCCGTGATGAATTGTTAGATGACGGTAATGTTTGTTGCCTTTGCGCCTTTGGGTCCGCTGCCAACGACAAACGATACGCGCTGGTTTTCAGCGAGGCTTTTGAAGCCGTTCGATTGAATGTCTTGGAAATGGGCAAAAAGGTCCTCGCCGCCGGTATCGGGCGTAATGAAGCCGAATCCCTTGGAGTCATTGAACCATTTTACGGTGCCTGTTTGGGTAGTCATGATTGTCCTATCGAAAAAGTAAGGCTTGCGCCGGGAAACACCGGAACCAAGAAATACGACCAAAGGAAATCAGACAGGAATGGCCCTAGATGGAGGGCAAGACGGGAACGAAACCAGCGAAGACGACAACTTGATGCAAGTGCAATAGACCGTTATACAGACATTCGATGGATCTGTCCATGCATGAATCCAACCGTCTTGCTATGCCGCCAAAGCGTTGACGGTTCGTTTATGGGTTCATGGGAAAATGGAACCACCCTTCCAAAAACATGTACATGTGCCATTCTTGGTTCCGGCACAAAGCAATCGGACGGCGCTCGATTGTTTCTAGATCTGCTATCGCTCCTTCATTTGCTTGCAGACTCTCGAATGAGCGGAAGGGTTGTATGGTATGGTGCTCCTTCTGCGTACTCAGCGGGTCGATCTTGCAGCGAGGTTGCTTCGCTTCACTAATTGACTACAGCGTCTGTACGGTGTGTTCGTCTTCAAACATCGCTTGCGCGCGCACTACGGCTCTACAAAGCCACTCCTTTTTGGCGACTTACTGCCTATCCCAGTAGGCCTATGGTTCGCCAGGTGATGATGCCGCAAGCGAAGTGAAGGAAAGCGAGATAGTTCTTCGCTTTCTTTGCCCAGCGAATCAGCAATCCCCGAAACCGGTTCAACCAACTGTGCGTGCGCTCCACCACCCATCGCCTGGCACGCTGGCCTGCTCTGCGCCGCTGCGCTTCTTCACCGCGTGATCGGATGTGTGGCCGGTAGCCCATTTCCACAGCCAGCCGCCAAATTTCCGGATAATCGTAACCCTTGTCCATGCACAGGCCCTGCGGCCACACCGTCAGCAACGAAGGACGCTCAACCTTCAAGGCCTCCAGCGTCGGCCTGGCCAGCTTCATGTCATGGCGGTTGGCGCCATCAATGACCACTGCCAGCGGAAGACCGTTTCCATCAGTGAGCAGGCTGCGCTTGACGCCGCCTTTGCCGCGATCTGTCGGGTTGGGGCCGGTTTTTTTCCCGACCCAACGGGGCCTTGGTCATCGCACCGTCGAGTGCCAGCCAGGACCAGTCGATGGACCTTAATGCCGCTGCACTGAGCAGCCCTTGCATCCAGAACTCCTCGAATACGCCGGCCTCCACCCACTCCTGAAAACGCCGGTGGGCTGAACTGCTGGAGCAGATGCCGGTGCCGTTCAAGGCATTCCACTGGCAGCCAGTACGCAGCACAAACAGAATGGCATCCATGGCAGCCCTGTCACTGACCCGAGGGTTATGGCAGCCCAAGGGATGAGGCTTGCGTGGAGGTAAAAGAGGCTCCATCTGTGCCCATAGTCGATCGGGTAACCGCCAACTGTCGTCCTGCTTGACCATGCCCAGGATCATCTCCTGTTCCAGCATGGGCTTGGACCGCAAATCAGCTCGCAATTTCCCCTTCTAACACCCTACTGGGATACGTAGTTAGGCCAAATCTAAAGCAAAAGTGCTATCGAATAGACCTCAAGTGCTTAAACAGGGTGTCTGTGAACACCATCATATCGGAGCACTGTAAATGGCAAAATTGAATATTTGCGAAGCGAGCGATGCGGTTACAAGCATGCAGGCGCTGCGAAACGTCTTGAGAGAGGATCTGGATGATATTGAACGGCGGATCCACGAACTGGCCCAATCAGGTCTAGCGACGTCGGAGGTCGGCGTCAGCGAGATGAACATCTATTGCATTGCACGCGCAGCGCTATATAGCGGCCTTGCCGGCATTAATGAAGTGCTCGGATGGGTGCACCTGATGGCAGACAAGGACTCGGATGGGAATGCACCAGAGATAGTAAGGTCGTTCCACACCGTACCAGCCGCTTCCATACATTAGACGATTAACCGTGAATGCCCGGACGACGGGACGAGGTACATTACGCGAGTATCGCCTACTGGCCGTCAGCTGTTCATAGGTCGGATCGAGCCGTCGTCGGTTATAAGTCAGGTTCCGGACCTTGCCCGCATGGGCCTGAAATTCCGTGTACGACCCACAACGGCCCGTCAGCTTTCTCCGAAGCAGAACTTCAACATGTAATTGAGACGCTGGTGCGACTTTTCGCATAGGTCACTTCGACTGAGGAGTTGCGCGGGATTTGGAGCGCCACAGCTAAAACTGTCTACTGCGCTCTATCGCTCGCCACAGAGGAATGTACTCGCCTTGAATGGCGACTTCACGAACGATTGGCTCGCACTCGCGTAGTACGTCACTGACGCGCGTAATTTGCTCAGTTAGGCTCATGATCATTTGATCCAGGCCTTCCTTGGTTACTGCAAACCACTCGGGCGCATCGGGATCCACGCAGCGTTGCCTACCGGAGGAATGTCCCCATTTCTTAACCTCAGTGTGATCTGTAAGCAGCACTCCTTCAATGCGGACCGGGAGTGAAAGATCGATGAGCCGCATAGAAATGCCTAAGCGAAATAAATATGGCTCCACTCCGCTGTTCCAACGACTCCCTTCTATATGGAATCTCTCCTCCAACGTGCCTGACTGACGCACCAATACTGCGCCCTTCTTTTTATAGCCATGCCTTTGAAGCCTGGCGGCGACACCTTCCCAGAGTTCATTACCTAAGTATTTTACGGACATAAGGCATCCTGTTCCCAACCTGCACTTCTGTCGTTCAAGGCTAACTTGACTGGCGCAAAGCGTCGGTGCCCAAATTTCGGTTGGATAGCCAATCCACCTGCCATCCGGATTTGGTGCAGCAGTCTCGGCGGTTGAACGATCCCGCGCCGAAGGCGGCTATAGGTTCTCTTCCAGTCGCTTCCCAGGACGGATTGAACTGTAGCAATCGACCCTGAGCATACATAGAGGCAGATCGAAAGCTGCCATTACGGCGATGACCAATGTAGGCAGATTCTGTTCGGCCGTCCCTGCGCTGATCAGATCAGTTCAGCTTATTTAAGAGCTCTATAAGTGAATCAGCTTTTACTGGTTTGACAAGATGATAATCAAAACCAGCGGCAGCTGATTGCTGCCTATCCTGCTCCTGACCATAGCCGGTGATTGCAACGAAGACTTTCTTTTCGTTTCCCTGCCTCGAGCGTAGTCGATGCGCTAATTCATAGCCATCAATTTCCGGCAATCCAATATCCAGAAGGTAGACATCGAATGCCTCACTTTCCGAACGTGCTAGTGCCGCTTCAGGGTGGAAATCCATTGCGACTTGATTGCCCAGCACCTCTAAAAGCATTGCTAGCGTATGTGCGGCATCGATGTTGTCGTCCACGATGAGGACGCGACGCGTACTTGTAAGGCTGTTCGGCTTAGTAACAGGGGCTTCTTCCGATGCTTTGATAACACGCGGGAGGCGGATGACAAAATCACTGCCCAGATTTGGACCCGCGCTATTCGCAGTCACTGTCCCGTGATGCCGCTCAATCAAACTCTTTACTAGTGCTAGCCCAATCCCTAGTCCACCTTGCGCGCGGTCTGCGGTCCGTTCTCCTTGCTGGAACAAGTCGAACACCGTCGCCAACAGCTCCGGACGCATACCAATACCGTCATCACTGACAGAAAGTGCTATCTCGCCTGGGCTTACTGACACCGTCAAGGTAATGTGTCCTCCCGGACTAGTATATTTGGCAGCATTGTCAAGTAGGTTACTTAGAACCTGCACCAGGCGCTTATGATCTCCCGTTGCGAAGACGCTTTCCGGTGATAGGTTCATCGAGAATTGGTGACCATGCTTTTCCATTAGAGGCCGAACCTGCTCAGCCGCTTCCGCTATCACCTGTTTGATGTCCACCAGAGTGTTTTCGAGCTGAGCTAAGCCACGCGTAACGCGGGAAACGTCCAGCAGTTCGTCGATCAACCCCGTCATGTGTCCGACTTGGCGACGGATAATGGAGGTCGCCTTCTGCACCTGATGGTCATCCGAACGTGAGATCGACAACAATTCCGACGCAGCGCTAATCGGGGCCAAGGGATTGCGTAATTCGTGAGCCAGCATCGCCAGAAACTCATCCTTGCGTGCGTTTGTTTCTTGTAAAACTTGCTCCGCCAATTTTTGTGAGTGGATGTCCGTATTAGTGCCCATCCATTTCACAATGGCACCGACGCCATTTCGCACTGGCAAGGCACGGGCCAAGGTCCAACGGTATTCGCCAGAATGATGCCGCACACGATAAGTTGTTTCATACGGGGTGCCTGTTGCTACGCTTTGGCTCCACGCCTTGAAGGCCTGTTGCTGGTCATCCGGGTGCACGAGATTTGTCCATGCATCGCCTGATGTTGTACCACGGGGCACCCCGGCGAAATCGAATAGCTGATCATTATGGTAATCCACCAGACCGGAAGCGTCGGCGGTCCATACCATTTGCGGCATTGCATTAGTAATCGTCTGAAATTTCGCTTCGCTTTCATGCAACTCTCTAGCGATCCGATTTCTTTCTATCGACTCCCAACAGCGATGAGCGACCATTCCGATAAGGCTGATTTCATCAGCTTTCCAGCGCCTCGGTACGACTTGATGAACAGCCATGCCAGCGACGAACCTACCAGCCTTGATGATTGGTACCGAGACCACGGCACGGATCTGGGCCTTGCGATAGCTGTCGCGGACATCCGCAGTTCGCTCGTCGATTTCGGCGTCTTCGACGACGTAAGGGACACCAGCGAGGCTGAGACGCACGAATTCGGGGCCAAATGTGTCTGCGTTATAGCGACCAACGATACTGGGCACGCCGTTTGTGTAGTTCCCTGTTAGATTAAGCGTGGCTTGGTCGGCTTCGACGTCAGCATAGGCACACCGGCTAACCTTTAAATATTGACCTAGAAATTGCGCAGCTGACAGCGTGATTTCTACTGGGTCCAGTATAGGTCGAAGCAAGTTATCAAGCTCGACGAGGAACCGATACTGAGCGACTTCACCTTTGAGCGCATCAAGATGGTCCATGGACTGGGCTGAAATTTCCACTTGGAAATGGTTGGATATGAGAAGACGATCATACGCTGTTCTGGAAGGGAGGTGATAAATGGAGGCTTTTGGTTAAATCTTTATAGGAACTGATCGATGATCGAGTCATAGTGTTGCGCAAGTTTTAGGAGAAAATCTAGAACTTGACGTATTTGAATGGCCGGAAATGGCCGAAATGTCCCATGACTTCAACGATTCGAAACGACTGCAGAAAAGGATCTTGCTGACTTCTGAATTTCGCATCACCGGAGTGGAAATAGTCGTTAGCCGGGGCCGTCCCCCAAAGAAGGTTTTCGCCGGCTAATTGCACCTTACACTTCCGTCTGCTCCGCAATCTCCAACGCATCATCCACTTCAATACCCAGATACCGGACCGTGCTCTCTAATTTGGTATGCCCAAGCAGCAATTGCACTGCCCGAAGGTTCTTGGTACGTCGGTAGATCAGCGTCGCCTTGGTTCTTCGCATCGTATGTGTTCCATAGGCGACCGAGTCCAGGCCAATGGAGTCAACCCATGACTCGACGATGCGCGCATATTGGCGCGTCGATAAGTGTTCGGACGTCGTTACACGGCTGGGGAACAGGAACTGGCCAGAGGTGAGATGCGCGCAGTCGATCCAAGCAGTGAGCGTGGTTCGCGTCTGTTCGGTGATCGCGAACTGTACCGGCCGCTGGGTTTTTTGTTGAAGGATGATGGCGCGATGACCAATTCGTCCGCCTTGGGCAACATCACTGACCTTGAGCTTCACCAGGTCGCAGCCGCGTAGCTTGCTGTCAATGGCCAGATTGAACAGGGCCAGATCACGTGTGCGTTCCGCAAGTTGCAATCGCGTTCGGATGGCCCAGATCTCTTTGAGTTTCAGCTGTGCCTTCTGGCCGACCAGTTTTCCCTTGTTCCAAGGAGTGCGTGGTGCAGTAGAAAGAGCAGTAGACGCATTGGCATTCATGAGATCCTCCATCGTTGAGTGGTCGGAATCTCATTCTGCGCGGTATTACGTCTTTTAAGCCGTTTTTCGAGGTGGCTGACAGCTTTCTGGCTCCATGCGGTCAACAGAAAACTCAGTCACAGGCGGAACTTTCGACCCAAACCAGTCAGTTGGTTTCACCGAATGCGGACATCGCCGCAAACGATAACGGACTGCTTGACCACCTGCTCCCATATCGCAGACGGTGTCTTCCATTCCGTCTTAGGTTGCGCCAGCCATAAGCCGTTACCGATAAAAAGGCTCGACCTTGCCTTTTAGCTTGATTGTCATCGGATTGCCCTTGCGATCACGCGCCTTGCCGGCCGCCACCTTGATCCAACCTTCGCTGATGCAATATTCCTCGACATTGGTGCGCTCCTTGTCATCGAGATTGATACCAACATCGTGCTCAAGGACAGCCGCGTTGTAATAAGGGCTGCGCGGATCGACCGAGAGACGGTCAGGAAACGGGGGGAGTTGCGTTGTGTCTTTCATGGGCGGCAATTATCTACCATTCTCCTGCGCGAAACAATTTTCGAGCGGTCGCATGCTTTGCTGCTCTGTTTTTCAGTTTCTGCTATCGGGTCTCCGGCCGCTATAGTCTGTCCCCCGGACCCTGCCTGATCGAGACTGAACTGGCGAAATCGACCCACTGCTGCCATAGCAGCATCCCGATACCTGCCGTTCATGTACCCTTCCTGACAAGTAGGATCAAGACGTTTCTACACGATCTGGACTCCTTGCAGGCACTTTTTATTAAGAAGGATAGCAATGCATGAGATTGGCAATCGTTGCCGTTCTTGGCGCCAAACGCAGCAATCAGCTTAGCCTTTCAACAGTTTCCGCTGCGCAAATCGTCCATGCAAACTATAATCCTTCTGTACTGCGCCGTTCCCGTGTTATCTACCTTGTAATCAATTTCACCCCATACCCAAACCTTGAGCAAAACGTTTGCGCGGTCTCGTCTCGTTGGCTCGATCCGCCGACGCTTTCGTCACACCTTGAGAATCTCCCGCCATGGCATCCGTTATGCGGTATTCCTGGCGGGAGCCGCTTGCGTCGCGATGGTTTCGATGTTTTTTGCCTCGGTGGCCGAGAAAGCACTCGACGTCAACCTCGTTGTCATGCATCGAATAGGGTGGGGCGGGTTAGTCCTGATGCCACTTGGATTTGCCGCTCTGCGCTGGCTGACCATCCGTCATGCGGCACAGGCGCGCGGAAGCGGCATACCGCAAGTGATCGCGGCAATGGACATGCCATCTCGCAGTGATCAGCAACGCTTGTTGGTCTCGCTGCCCCAAGCTATCTGGAAGATTATCCTCACCGCTGGCGGCCTCGTCATCGGGGCATCGATAGGTCGCGAAGGCCCTTCGGTGCAAGTTGGGGCTGCCGTCATGCTCGCCTGGGGCGCGTGGTGGCATGACAAGACGCGTGCAAAGAGGCGCGTGCGCATCGGTTTCCGCACCGACGCGCTGATGGCGGCGGGAGCGGCAGGAGGACTTGCTGCCGCATTCAACACTCCACTGGCTGGTGTTGTCTTTGCCATCGAGGAATTGGGTCGTGGTAGTGTCGTGCGCTTCGACAGGCTGGTGATGTCGGGCGTACTGACAGCCGGTTTTTTGACACTCGCGCTCATTGGAAACAATCCATATTTTCATATCGAGCAGAATTTTCTTGCGTTGACTAGTGACTGGTCCGGTGTGCTGTTGGCGGGAGCGGTGAACGGAGTCCTTGGGGGCTTGTTCGCGAGTCTCCTCTTACGCGGTGCGCCTGGTATGGTGCCTTACGGATGGCGTCAACACATACAGCAGCATCCCATTGTGTTGGCCGCGCTGTGCGGATTACTAGCGGCGTTACTAGGCCTGGTTACGCACGGCTCGACGTATGGCACTGGCTATCCGCAGGCCTCGTCTCTGCTCAACGGGCACGAAAGTGGTACCCCTTGGTTTGGCATCGCAAAACTTGCCTCCACCGTATTGGCCTATGTTGCTGGCCTGCCAGGAGGAATCTTTACACCTTCTCTCGCCGTCGGTGCCGGGATAGGCGAACACCTCTCGGCGCTTTTCCCCGGACACATCGCGCCCGGACTACTGGCCCTATTGTCCATGGCGGGGTTTCTCGCAGCCGCAACACAGGCACCGATCACCGCAACAGTCATTACGATGGAAATGACACGCTCACATGACCTGACGCTCATGCTGTTGGCAGTGACTCTGCTTGCTTCTTTCGTCTCGCGGCAGTTCTGCCCACGACCGTTCTACCATAGCGCCAGCCGTAACTTCCGTCGTGAAGCGGTGGCAGTGGCGCGCGATAGACAAAGAGCATCGCCGGAAACGCGCGCCTAGCCGTGCAAACCCGCCCCCTGTGGTTGCCTTCGACTTTCTCGAACCCCGTTCCGGCCGCACTCCGTTTGCCAACCTAAAGGTCTGCCTAGCCGTCGTCAAGATGTTTGGCTTTGGCCCGCAATGACCGTGTGCCGTAATAGCAGCTGAGTAACCAGTCTCGGTTCGCCAAGGATGCTTCGACAGCAGCCACGAACCTCCTTCCAGAAGTTTTCACGAATAACGCGAACTGGCCCTAGCGGATCCACATCTGCCTGTGGGTATTCTTCGAAGCGGACGATCGCGTCGCCACCAAGGGACCGTAAGTGTTCAGCTCTCGATAAATAATTGATCGGAGCGTTTTCACACGCCCTGGACCGAAAGCCGACATCCGCATCATATAGGTCCATTCGCTCAAGCAAAGTCCCGGTTACTATAAGTAAAAGCACTTCCCTGTCTGACTGATCCCATTTCCTTTTAGGAATCGCGTAGGATGCATAATTAATCGCGTCGTTCCTAATCGTAAAGCCGGAAAGTTTCCAAGAGATGACCAAGAGCAATCTGAAATTCCTCGATGGCGGTGGCGAAATGGAAGAGCGTATCCGTGACCATGATTGGGCTTCTACTCCTTTAGGGGCTCCCGAAACATGGCCTCATAGCTTGCGTACGGCTGTCGCCCTGATGATCCGGACTGCTCAACCAATATAAACAGGTTATGTTACCAAACCGCGTTTCATAAAATGTTCACATAGTTAACGCTGTGTCCTTGTCCCCAAGTCTGGTATCAGGCCGCCATGACGGACGACCCCGGCAGATTCACCCGAAAACGACGAACCATTTGTGCCAACTGCTCAGCTTGATCTCGCAACGATTGGGCTGCACTTGCAGACTCTTCCACCAATGCCGAATTCTGATGAGTTCCGGCATCCATATCAGTAATCGCCTTATTTACCTGCTCAATACCAGAAGACTGTTCCTTGGTGGCGGAAGTGATCTCTGCCATGATGTCTGTGACGCGGTGAACGCTCTCAACGATTTCCGTCATGGTCAGGCCCGCCTGGCTGACTAGCTCATTACCTGAGGCGACCTTGGATACCGAATCATCGATCAGTGACTTGATCTCTTGCGCGGCACTTGCGCTTCGCTGCGCAAGCGTACGCACTTCGGCGGCGACAACCGCGAATCCGCGACCTTGCTCGCCGGCCCTGGCCGCCTCTACGGCAGCATTAAGTGCCAGAATGTTGGTCTGGAACGCGATACTGTCAATGACCGTAATAATGTCGGCGATCTTCTTTGCTGACGTATTGATTGCATCCATGGTAGTCACCACTTGGGCGACCACTGTGCCTCCACGAGTTGCCACGTCTGAAGCAGTCTTTGCCTGCGCGTTGGCCTGGCTCGCGTTGTCGGCATTTTGTTTCACTGTCGACGTCAGTTCATCCATCGTGGATGCCGTTTCCTCCAATGCACTTGCCTGCTGTTCCGTCCTCTCGGACAAGTCGATATTGCCGGCAGCGATTTGATTTGAAGCAGAAGCAATCGTCTCCGCACCAGTACGTACATCGGCAACGATCACAGCCAAACTGTCGTTCATTCTTTTGAGAGCCGCAAGCAGTTGACCAGCCTCGTCCTTCCCCTTGACGGCAATATTCGTGGTCAAGTCTCCCGATGCAACCGTTTCTGCAATGCGGACTGCTTTCTTAATCGGGCGAACGATGGATTGGGTGATTCCCCAAGCCAGCCAGACGCCCAGGCCGAGAGCGATTGCTAATGAAAGGAAGAGAATGCCAATGGCAATCTGGTACTCATGTCCGATTTCCTGGATCGCCTCCTCATTTTGCTGCTCCAGTATGCCAATGTAATTTTCAAGCTCTTCGAACCATTTGTCTTGAGGCTGCTGCAGTGTCTCCCGAAGATAAGTCCGCGCCTCATCGTCCTTTTCCTGGTCGATGAGATTGAGAACTTGGGTGACCATCGGACGCACTAGCTTCTGCTGAGCCTGAATAGCGGCGATAGCATTTCGTGTCGCCTCACTGCGAAGGAGCGGAACAGTTTTAACGACCGCATCATCAAATGCTTTATGGGCGGTCTGAATGCGGCTCAACTGGAGGGACCGCATGTCCTTGTCAGAGTAAAGGAGGTAATTGCGTAATGCGCGGGCATCGATATTAAGAGACTGACGCATATCGTTCGCCAGCTTCAACTTCACATTGCGTTCATGGACGATGACATCGACGTCGTTCTTATTGCGCGAAAGATTCCACCATCCATCCGTGGCCATGATCATCATGAAACAGAAAAGCACTGCAAAAGCTGCGCTCAAGCGGACGCCAATACGAACATTCGTAAATCGCATTTCATCTCCTCCCAAGACTACTCGCCTCGGCTTAAATTGTCTTTAATGCAACTTTAGTTTCCCCTAGGAATGAAAGTATGGCGCTGTTATCGCAATGTTGGAACGGAAAAATGACGAAATTGATTTAACGCACAAATTTGGTTTTTTGTCCGTTGGATCTTTTCCACATTCAATATCGCCCGGCAATAAATATGTAGTTGAACTCAAGGCGTGGAGGGAGACGATCAAATAAATCCTCAAGATTTGACCTTGGTTACCCATCCTTCGAAATTGTGGTTCCGAGGTCAATTACGGCGACAGACCCTTGCCGACCCGTTGCGGACCTTAGGTTTATATTCGACCGGACATGGGCCCGCGCTGGGTTCGTCAGGGAACGTGAAGTTGTCAAATTACGAGTAGCGCTTGAGTCCTCCACCTTGCTCTTATTTACTTAATCCCTCGTCGGCGAGGATCCTAGAAAGAAACGTGTCCACGTCCTCTTGCCATCAGGCAGGGAATAGGTCTTGAAAGTGCCGATTCCTCCACTGGCCACAAAGGATTCGAAATTCAAACGGCTATGGCTCAAACTGTAAAAAGGATCATTTTCACCATATAGCCACAATGTCGGCTTCTTGAATGTTCCGCCGCGCCGAAGGGCAAGGACACGACTCCACTGGCCTCGCACAAATGCGAATGGTCGTGCTATTCTAAATAATGACAACGCAGAGTGTCAGAAAAGTTTCCTTTAGCCAAGCTTGTGACATTGCTTGGTTCATTCAGAGCAACTCAGATGGAGGTCTAACGCGCTTAATCCCTTGCTACTGTTGTTCTTCATGCCGTTACATCTGCTTTACCTACTAATAAGATGAGGAGACATTAATGGTTTGCGAATCAAAATTCCTGCTATACAAGGCATTGGCACTGAGCGCCGGAATCGTGCTCGTTACCGGATTGACCGGATGTGCGGAAGCCAACCGCGACAGTGTAACGGTAGACACGGATAAAGGCGTCTTGCATGGGGTGGAAACGACGACCATGCGCCAATATCTTGGCATTCCTTACGCGGCCCCGCCCGTGGGCAGCCTGCGCTGGAAAGCACCGCAGCCGGTCGCGAATTGGCCCGAAGTCAAGCAGGTCAATGCCTACGCCAAGAACTGCGCCCAACCTGCCAGTCCCTTTGGGCAGGCGAGCACTTCGGAAGACTGCTTGTACCTGAACGTGTTTACGCCCAAGGGTAACGGGCCGTTCCCTGTGATGGTATGGATACACGGCGGCGCGCTGCTGACCGGCGAGAGTAACGATTATGATCCAACCGCGCTGGTGAACCAGGGCGTGGCGGTGGTGACGATTAACTATCGACTCGGGCCGCTGGGTTTCCTGACGCATCCGGCATTGACGGCCGAAGGCGGCGGCTCTTCCGGCAACTATGGATTGATGGATCAGCAGGCAGCGATGCGCTGGGTGAAATCGAATATCGCGGCGTTTGGTGGGGACGCGAGCAACATTACCATCTTCGGCGAGTCCGCCGGCGGGTTGTCGACCCATTCGCAAATCGCGTCGCCGCTCGCGTCAGGTTTGTTCCAGAAAGCGATTGTGGAAAGCGGCGCTTATAACCTTGCCGCTCCAGCGCTGGCCGATGCGGAAAAGCTTGGTCAATCCTTTGCTACGAAGACCGGATGCTCGGATCAAAGCCTCACCTGCCTGCGTAATCTGCCCGCGGACAAAATCATTGCCAATTCGAGCGCTATTCAAGTGGGGGGAACAACGCTGCCGACCGTCGACGGCAAGGTTCTGCCCTTGACCCTGAATGATGCCTTCGGCAGCGGCCGATTCAACAAGGTGTCCGTCATTGAAGGAAGCAACCAGCACGAATACAGCTTGCTGTCGGCGGTAACCACCGATGTGACGCTTGGCCGGCCGATCAATGCGTCGGAATATCCGGTCTTTCTCGCGGGGGTGGTTGGAAGCACGCTAGCGCCGGTTGTGCAGGGAGCCTATCCGTTGAATTCCATTGAAACGCCGGCCCAGACGTTTGACGACGTACTCACCGACGCGGCTTTCAGCTGCAACGGCCGCAAGATCGCGCGTCAACTCACAGCCAACGGGGCTACGGTTTATACCTATGAGTTTGCAGATAAAAACGCGCCGATGGTATTCAACATACCGCCCCGGCCGGAAGGCTATGGTGCATACCACGCTGCCGAGATCCAGTATGTCTTCCCGACCACGGCAAGCAAGGTCTACTTCGGCGCGCCGTTCACCGCTGCGCAAACCGAGTTGTCTAACCGCATGGTCGCTTACTGGGCGCAGTTCGCGAAGACGGGCAATCCGAATGCCTCGGGATTGCCAACATGGGCGCCTTACTCAGTGGCCGCCGACAGCTACCAGACGCTCGCCCCGGGGAATGTCGGACCCAACGCACAATTCGCTGCTCAGCATAAGTGTGCGATTTGGACGCCGGGCGTTTGAACGGAACGACGCTTGAATAATTGAGCGGCGAATCGCTATTGCAGTGATGTACGAATGGCGGTTCGCCGGCTCAAGATAACAGGCAACTAACGCGGTCAGGCCAAATATCTTTTCACGACGTTGGGTACTGGAGCGGTTCCTGCCTGACTGTCCTGTCGATGCTGGTCACTATACCTACACCTGAGGATTAACGCCGCTGATCTCTGCGCAAGTAGGAAAACAATATTCAAAACCTGGTATTTGGATGGATGTGCACATATCTTTCTTCGTCTTTTCTTCGACGGTTTCCTCCTGGCCAATCGCAACCGCCTACGTCGCAATAGCTTAAACAACTTCGTGAGGGTACTGCCGGCTGCTATAGGCTACGTTTCGGTCGTTGAGCGCACAGCGGCAAATTTCTCTTTTCGACCCACAGCCGTCCTTCGCTCTCCTCTACAGCGGCCCTGACTGAGCCATCAGTGAATCGACGGAGCCGCGTGGACAACTTTAGATGCTTCTTGTCGGAACTCTTCCGTGTTAAGGGGCTTGATTAGATATTTCGACACCCCCAACAGCACACTGCGGCAAATGTCCTGATCCGTATTAGAAGCGCTGAGGATGAAGATGGGAATCGCTGCCAAGGTGGGATTGCTGCGAATGAGCTTGAACAGCTCGAAGCCGTCCAGATCGGGCAGTTTCAGGTCTAGCAGGATGAGGACGGGATTGCCAGACTTCCTGTTTGCGTAAGCACCTTCACAGGCAAGGTATGCCATCGCTTCCATCGCATTACGCACGACATCGACCGATGCCGTGAAACCGGTTGACTCGAGCAACTTGCACGTCACATAGGCGGCAATGTCGTCGTCCTCGATCAAGAGAAGATGGGAGGTCATTCCGGCATGATACACCCAGCCATTTAGTTGTGTTCGTTCGCCCCAAAGTGGAAAGTTTGCGGCACGAAAGGATTACATCTTAATCATCCGCGCATGGCCGCAGGCGGCGGTTCTTTATGATCGCCTCACCGTCTGCTTTAGAACAGTTTTTCAGATCTCGGACATGCGTTAATGAGAGGTTAGACTTGACCCAAATCGACCCGTTTCCTCTGGAGCAATGTCACTCAGCCTGAGCGTTTATGTTGAGCGCCATCGTGCTCAGCCTTTATCACCTAACGCAATAGTCGCATATGGTAATCAAGGCAATGCCTGCTTCGGGTGTTGACTAGCACCTCGACGCTCTGCAATTTGCCGTGCTCGGCGGTAGGCCGAATTCGCAAATTGTTTCCCGGCTATGGCGTCAGTCCAGATGGCAGTCGCAGCATTTCGAATACATTCGCTTCATCGTAACCCCGACATGATACGGAACAGGTCTTCAATATTCACCGGCTTGACCAAGTGATGGTCGAACCCGGATTGTGCCGTCCTTATCTTATCCTGCTCCTGCCCATAGCCGGTGATCGCAACCAGAATGGACCCCGCCGTTTCCGGTAGCGCCCGAAGTTGCTTCGCCAGTTCATTTCCATCCAGATCTGGAAGGCCGATATCGAGCAGGCAGACTTCGGGCTTCTTCTTTCGAGCGCTTTCAAGAGCTTCTTTTGCCGTATGCTCCACGGTAGTTTCGTGGCCCATCGCATCGAGTAGCAGCGATAGCATGTGTGCGGCATCGACATTATCATCCACCACGAGCATGCGCAAACCTGTCACCGGCGCATCTGCACTGACCAGCTTTTTTGGCAGATACTGCTCCTGCTGCACCGGTAGGCGTGGTAGATAGATAGTGAACTGACTACCTTTTCCGACGCCTGAACTGGATGCGGTCACAGTGCCGTCATGCTGCTCTACCAGGCTCTTGACCAGGGCCAAGCCAATCCCCAACCCCCCTTGTGAACGATCTGAAGTCCGCTCTGCTTGCGTAAACATTTCAAAGACATGATCGATCGTCGCCTGGGCCATCCCGATACCATCATCGACGACCCTGATAATGATTCTTTCAAGCTCGACGTCCAGCGAGAGCATGATGTTGCTTCCGTCGGGAGAATACTTCGTTGCGTTGTTCAAAAGATTGGAAATGACCTGGATCAGGCGTTTTGGATCGCCATGAATCATGGCCGCCTCGGGCGACGTCTGAACCGTCAGCCGATGACGATGTGCATCGATGAGTGGACGCGCTTGTTCAACCGCACTGCTCACTAGTTGCCTTGCGTCAATCTGCGATCGCACCAGCTTGACCAGCCCGCGAGATACCCGTGAGGCGTCAAGCAAATCGTCGATCAGGCTGGTCATGTGCTTCACTTGGCGGGCGATGATTTCACTGGTTTGCTGAATACGCGCGGGATCGAGATGTGCCACCCGCAGGAGATCTGATGCCGCTCCAATTGGCGCTAAAGGATTGCGTAGCTCATGGGCCAACATCGCGAGAAACTCGTCCTTTCGACGGTCGATCTCGCGCATTTCGTATTGACGACCGCGACCACGCAGTGCCGATTTTACGGCCATCACAAGCGTCACCTTTTGCACCGGTCGCTCGAGAAGCGTCACGTTTCCGAGCTCAATGTAGATGTTCCGCATCTCGGATGAATCCAGGCCGCGCTTGCTCAAGACCAGGATGGGCAAATCTGACCAAGTTGGCTGCCCCTTGAGAAACGGCGTAACCGTCTTCATAAAATCCATCGTTACCGCATCTTCGGCGATCAGGATGCACCCCGCGCCCTGCTCAAGCTGTTCTATCATTTCGCCGGCGGACCGGCACACCTGACATTCGATATCGGCGTGCTCCATCAACTTTGCGATAAGCATTCCATCCTTGCCGGTGGGCGTATGCACCAATACTCGTCGTTCCACGTATGACCTTGATTTGAAGATGAGTATAAGCGTCAAGCCCGGATGGGATGCTCGCCATCATCCCTGCCGTTCACATCCACCAGAGTGGGTACTCCTGTCAACACTCCTTGGAAATCTTTCAGTACCGCTCCCACCTCGAGGCCGGCGGAGGTGATGCGGAACCGC
>NZ_JAAIVB010000067.1 GCF_010974945.1 Noviherbaspirillum galbum
CCGGATGGGATGCTCGCCATCATCCCTGCCGTTCACATCCACCAGAGTGGGTACTCCTGTCAACACTCCTTGGAAATCTTTCAGTACCGCTCCCACCTCGAGGCCGGCGGAGGTGATGCGGAACCGCCGCAAGGTAGTCTCATGCGCGCTACCGCGCTTCTTGAATACTGATATTGCTTTCTCGACTGCCCCGCGTGCTTCGAAATAGCGTAGGATCAACACATTATCGGCCAAGTAACTTACGTCCGCGCCGGTCGTCATGTTACCGACCATGCCCGCATGAACGCCTATGACGAATGTTGCGACGCCGCGCTGCTCCAGGTACGTAAGCACCTCATGCAAATGCGTATTTAAAAATTCCGCGCCCGGCATTGCGTTCATGTATCCATTCAAGCTGTCGATCACGATGATCTTAGCGCCAGCGTCCGCTGCACTGCATACTGCATGCGTAAACTCTCCGGGCGACAACTCTGCAGGATCGATCTGATGCACGAGCAGCTGTCCTGCATTGTAGGGCGAATGCAGGTCCATGCCGATGCCTTCGCTTCGGTTAAGGAGAGAGTTGAATGATTCCTCGAACAGGAACAGAGCCGCGCGACTGCCTCGTGCCAGCGCAGCTTGCACAAACTGAATTGCGAGGCTGGACTTTCCGGTACCCGGAGGTCCGGATATCAGAGTGCTCGATCCTTCTTCAATTCCACCGCCAAGCAGCATGTCAAATGCGGGAAGACCGCTAGACAGCTGCATGCGCTTCACAAGAGCCCTAGACTCCGCTGCAACGAGTCGGGGATAAACGATGAGTCCTCCGGTCACTATGGAATAGTCATGGGGTCCGCGCCGGAAGGCGACACCGCGATACTTGAGAATTCTCACCATGCGTCTATCTGCACCGTAATCTGACTTATGCTGATGGAGAGATATGACGCCATGGGCAATGCTGCGTACCTGCTGGTCGCCGCCAATGGCAGTCTTGTCGTCTAGAAGCATGGCGGTGCAGGACCGCTTCGCAAAATACTGCTTCAGTGCCAATACATGGCGCCGATATCGCAGAGAGCTGCCGGAAAGTAGTTGCAGTTCCGAGAGCGAATCCAGTACCACCCGTCTCGGGTTGAGCCGCTCGATCACTTCCAGAATCCGGCTGTTGGTCTCGTTCAGCTCCACTTCGGATGGATGCAGAACGGTATATTGCTCGTCCGGATCCAGGATGCTTTCCTCAGGAATGACCTCATGCACGGTGACGCCGCTCATCGAAAGACCGTGAGCTTGTGCAACGGAGTGCAGCTCGATGTCGTTCTCAGCCA
>NZ_JAAIVB010000068.1 GCF_010974945.1 Noviherbaspirillum galbum
CAAACTTGGCCGACAGCACGGTTGCAATCGCTGCAGTCAGCGTGGTCTTGCCGTGGTCAACGTGACCAATCGTGCCTACGTTCACGTGCGGTTTCGTCCGCTCAAACTTGCCTTTTGCCATTTTGCACTCCTAACGATTTGATGAGAATGTCCAGGCACGTGCCCGACTGTCATGCTGATTCTAGAAACTTGGTGCCCTTGACGTGGATTGAACACGTGGCCTCTCCCTTACCAAGGGAGTGCTCTACCACTGAGCTACAAGGGCAATGTCGTCCGTATAGATACGTCCAACGAAAAACTTGGAGCGGGTGAAGGGAATCGAACCCTCGTCTTAAGCTTGGAAGGCTTCAGCTCTACCATTGAGCTACACCCGCAAGGACCGTCAACTTCAGCCGCTGTTTCAAATTTCCCACTGGTGGAGGGGGCTGGATTCGAACCAGCGTACTCGTAAGAGGGCAGATTTACAGTCTGCTGCCATTAACCACTCGGCCACCCCTCCGGGGAACCTCAAACTATAGTAGAGACCCCCGCCCCCTGTCAACAGAAAATTCTGTTTCGGCGGAAAAATTCGACCCGCCTGAACCTCGAAGTGCCGACCTGCCAATGGCACTTTGCGCGCGTGAAGCATCTGACCTCGCGGTCAAGCTCGTGTTTCTCGGACAGCGCTCAAAATCGTTCGGAACGGGGCGGAAGTCTAGCAGGTCTTGCAGCACCGCGCGAAGGATTTTTCGCGGATAGAAGACTTGATCGGAGAAGATTTCAGAGGAGAAAGAACCGCGGTTCAGGTTCCCGCGGCACTGACGTTGTATTTCTTCAAGATTCCAAGGTAGAGATCGGATAATGGCACCAGCCGGGGGTTGCTTGGATCCAACCGTCGTGCGGACTCGATGTAACCGCGTGCGCGATCACCAAGCCGTTGTTCCCAGCCGACGTTCTCGAGATATTTCAACACTGCAACGGCAGCGTTGAACACGACTTGGGGATTGTCGGGCAACTTGCGCACCGCAGCAGTCATGAGCTCGACCGCGCCCTTGAAATCGCCTTGTTTCGCTTTCTCGGCGCCGGAGGAGACCAGCTCGACCACATGCTTGCGGCTTTCCTTGGCCACGGTTTGCGCGAGCTCGGTGCGCCCCGCCCGCTCGAAAACCTCCATGGCTTTCGCGAAGGCGGCGTCGTCGGCGGCGTTGCTCATGACGTCGCGCATGACCTCCGAGGCACCGTCGTCCATGTTGTGGTCCAGGCAGTTCTTCGCCAGTTCCATCTTCATGTCGTTGGAAATCCCGTCCACGGACCGGCATGCCTCGACAGCGGCGGTGAGGTGGTGCATGGCCTGTTCGGCTTCGCCCTGTTCGGTATGCACCAGGGCCGATGACAAAGCCTTGCAGGCGCCGGTCTTGTCGATGTGCGACAGTGATTTTTCCATGTCGCGGATGACGGTGCCCGCCTGCTTGACATCGCCTTTCTTGACCAGGGTGCGAACCAGCCTGACGTGGTCTTCGGGGTCGCGGAATTCGGAATACTTGGCCTTGCTGACCACCTTTTGGAACGACTTCTCGGCCGTATCGATGTCGCCGGTTTCGAGCGCGACGTCACCCAGATGGCGCAGCCGCCTCACCGCATGCGGGGAAATGCCGACCGCTTCGGTGAGCACGTCCTTGGCCTGGGGCAGGTCGCCCATGGCCTCATGGGTCTTGGCGAGCCAGTCATAGGCGTCCATGTACCTGCTGTTTTCCTCGACCAGCGCCTTCAGCAAGAGTTCGGCCTCGCCGAACTTGTCCTGCATGAACAAGGTCTTGGCGAGCCCCAGCCGGGCCCAGGCGACCGCCTTGGTCTTCATCAGCTCCTGGTATATCTCTTCCGCAGGCGCCGGTTCGCCGAGGATCACATGCAGCTCGGCGCGCAGGCGCATGAAGTCGATGGCGTATTTCCGGTACTTGTCCTGGCCGACCTTGCAGATGTCGATGGCCTCGTTCAGGTTGCCGTGTTCCATCAAGTGGTAGACGGGCAGAAACGCCGTGCGTTTTTCGATGGCGCGCGCGATCCGTTCCAGCAAGGTGTCGGCGGTGAATGGCTTGAGGATGTAGTCGGTGGGGGCCAGCTCGGCGGCGCTCACGACTTTTTCGTAGGCGCGTTCGGCGGTCACGATGATGAAGATGGTCCAGAGCGGGATGAGCTTGTTGTGCCGCAGGTCTTCGAGCAGCTGCTGGCCGTCCTGCCCCTCTCCGAGGTCGTATTCGCACACGATCAGGTCGTAGGACTTGTTCTTGAGCGGGCGGATCGCCGTGCCCGAGCTGACGGCATGGTCGATCTTGTTGATGCCGCACAGGTTGAGCATGTTGTGCAGGTTCGCCCGCATTCCGGATTGCGGCTCGACGATCAGGGCGGTAAGACTACGAAGCGAACTCATCTGGAATTCTGTGCGTGCCAACGGTTTGGGGGCGAGCGGCCGGGATCGCGCATGGATTGGCTGCCATTAGCGCAAAAATACCATTGTCTTCGGGAAATGAAAACCGAAAGCCGTTCAATTCTGCCGCGGGACGGTACGGGTGTCTTGAACGCTTAGGAGGAGTTGCCAATCCTTAACAAATGTTGTCAGACTGCGCTCGCCGCCGGCTTTTCGCCGGCTTTCATGCGCCAGGCGGCGAAGATTGCCAGCGCGCACAGCGTGGCCACGAACAGGAACGTCTCGCTGAAAGGCAGGATCCGCTCCGCGGCGGCATTGCCGCCCGCTCCCAGGCCGACATGGTGCACCGCAAGGCGCCATTCGAGAACGATCCCGGACAGGCTGACGCCGATGGCGCCGCCAAGCTGGCGCAGGAAGTTGATGGTGCTCGATCCTTGGGCCACCATCTCCATGTCGATGCCGCGCATGGCGCCGAGGCTGAGCGAAGGCAATACGAACCCCAGGCCGATGCGGCCGATGATCGCCCATGTCATCAGGTAGAAGTAGCCGCTGACCAGCGAACCGGTCGCCATCAGCGCGAAGGACGCCGCCAGCAGGAACAGGCCGATGGAAACGAGCACGTTGGGGGCATGGCGGTCCGACAGCCTGCCAGCCAGGATGATTGTGACCGACAGCACCGCGCCCGCAGGCAGGAGGAGCAGGCCAGCCTCCGATGGCGCGTAGTGCAGCGCCGTCTGCATGTAGACCGGCACGAGGTAGGTCGAGCCGAACAGCCCCGCCCCGTAGATGAAAGCGACAAGCGCTCCCATCGCGAACTGGCGATGGCTGAACAGCCGCATGTCGACCAGCGGGAAGGGCGTGCGGCGCTGATAAGCAATGAATGCGGCCAGGCTGGTCAACGCGATGGTGATGAGGCTTGCCGCACCGACCCAGCCGTCGTGGAGATGGACGAGGCCGTTGATCAGGCTAATCGTCGACACGCCCGCCAGCAGCAGGCCCTTCCAGTCGAGCGGCTTGGCATCGCCGGCCATGGAGGAATTCACGGGCAGGAGGTAGCGCACCATGACCAGCACCGCCAGGCAAAAGGGCACGACCACGAAGAAGATGGAGCGCCAGCCGAAATGTTCGACCAGGAAGCCGCCCACGCTCGGCCCCACCGCTGGCGCGAACACGACGCCGAAGCCGAAGATGCCCATGGCCTTGCCCTGCTGCTCGCGCTCGAAGGCGCGCAGGATGACGATGGATGGAATCGGCTGCAGGATGCCCGCGGCCAGACCTTCGGCCACGCGCATCGCCAGCAGCATCGGGTAATTGAGGCTGAAGCCGCCGACGACGCCGCCCGCCAGAAGCAGCAGGATGGAGCCGGTATAGGTTCGCCGCAGCCCGAACCGCAGGAGGAACCATGGCGTCGTCAGCATCGACAGCGTCATGGCGAGCATGAAGCCGGCGGACACCCATTGCGCGCGCTCCTGGCCGAGAACGAAGTGATGGCTCAGGTCGGGCACCGCCACATTGACGATCGTTGACGACAGGATGGATGCCATGGTGCCGATCATGACTGTCAGCAGGACCAGCCATTTGTAGCGGTCGCCATGGCGGGCGCGAAGTTGCTCGAGCGTGGGCGGGGTGGAAATCATGGAAGGAAGTGAGATCAGGGCATGGCGGAAAGCTTGACGATTTCCGCGACGATCAGAGCGATGATGGACCACAGCACCGTGGAGCCGAACGGCAGGCAGAACACGATGCCGCGCACCTTGAAGCGTACATCACCCGGGAGCCGGCCGACCCGTAATGCATCAAGCTGCGGCAACAGCGGGTAGAACACGGCCAGGCCAAGGAAGATCACGGCAACCCAGCGGATCATGGCTTTCCTTTCGTGGCGCGGTTCAACGCAGCCATTTTGCGACGACCACCATCAGCATGGACATCAGCAGGGTGGAAGCGAATGGCAGGTGGATCTTCCTGCCGAAGAGGCTGAAGCGGAAATCGCCGGGCAGCCGTCCGATGCCGAGCTTCTCCAGCCAGGGCAGCAAGGTGGAAAAGATGACGAGCGCGATGAAGATGGTGAGAACCCAGCGGATCATGATGATTGCCCGTGTCTGTACAGCCACTCACAGGCGGTGGCTGCGGTCGTTGCGATGGAAGTTCGGCGGCAGGCCGGTCCCCTTGCCCACAACCAGCACCTTGAACAGTTCACCCATTTCAGCCGGTGAAATGAGGCGCTGCACGGCGTTGGCCTGGGGCAGGTAGCGCAGCTTGTCGTCCGGCGAAGTGCGCAGCAATGCCTCGCCGATGCCGGCGTCGAGCAGGAAGGCGGCGTGGCTGGCGTAGCCCAGGACATCTGCCCCTGCTTCGGCGGCGGCCGTCGCCATCGAGCTGAAATTGACGTGCGCGGTGACGTCCTGCAGTCCGGGAAGGTAGAACGCGTCGGGATGGGAATGATGGCGATAATGGCACATCAGGGTGCCCTGGGCGCGCTGCGGATGGTAATACTCCGCCGCCGGGAAACCATAGTCGATCAGGATCGCCGCGGCGCCCTGCCCGCCCTGCCCACTTTCGGCGCCCCTGGCCAGCATGGCGGACAGGCTGCGCATGAAGCCTTCGGCGACGGGATGGATTTCGGTGACGTAGCCGGCCGGCAGGCCGTCGGCATCGGGAATGGATGCCGCGATGTCCCAGGCCGACGGCCGGTCGCCGAAGGCGAACTGGAAGTCCTCCGCGCCCGCCGCTTCGGCCAGCAGCACGCCGCGCTCAAGCCAGCCATGCTCCGTCTTGACGACGAGGCTGACGGGCATGGCATCGAGCACTTCGTTGCCGACCGCCACCCCGGAAAATGCGTCCGGCATCCGTTCCAGCCAGCGTACCTGGGGAAAGGCGCGCAGGGTTTCCTGCTGGCGGGCGCGCAATTCGCCGGACAGGTCGATGATGTCGTAGCGCTCGACGGCCACGCCCAAGGCGGCGCATTCCGTCAGGATGTCGAAGGCCAGCTTGCCGGTGCCGGCGCCGAATTCCATGAGCCGGGGTCCGGTTTCCTGCATCATGGTGGCGACGACGCGCGCGATGGCGGCGCCAAAAAGCGGCGTGATTTCGGGGGCGGTTGTAAAATCTCCGTCTTTTCCCAGTTTGGCGGCGCCGCCGCTGTAGTAGCCGAGGTCCGGCGCGTACAGCAGCAGTTCCATGTAGCGGGAAAACGGGATCCAGCCGCCCTGCCGGCGAATGTCGTCGGCAATCAGCAGCCGGAGCCGGCGCGAGGCGGCCAGCGCGTCGGGCGAGGGAACGGGCAGTTGGAGTTGCATGGCCGTTATTGTAGTTTGTCGCGGCGTCCGGCGTGCGCCATCATGCGGGATGCTTCCCGGCGATCCATCAGGCAAGAGCAAGGCATATGACCCCAGAGACCGGAAAAGGCGTACTCGTGACCGGCGCGGCCAAACGCATCGGCCGCGTCATCGCGCTCGCGCTGGCGCGCCGCGGCTGGCATGTCGCGGTGCATTACCACCGATCCGCCGCCGAAGCGCAGGCGACGGTGGACGAGATCGTCGCGCTGGGCGTGCGCGCCGCGGCCGTCTGCTGCGACCTGGCCGACGAACCTGCCGTCAAGTCGCTCGTTCCCCAGGCGCAGGCGGCGCTCGGCGTGCCGCTGCGCGGCCTGGTCAACAATGCCTCGCTGTTCAGCCAGGACGATCCGGCCGACATGACACTGTCCTCGTTCGATGCCCACATGCATGCCAACGTGGCGGCGCCGGTCTGGCTGGCCCAGGCGCTGCACGCGGCCATCCCCGATGACGGCAGGGGCGCGGTGGTCAACCTGCTGGACCAGAAGCTGTTCAACATGAATCCCGATTTCCTTTCCTATACCTTGTCGAAGGCCGCCCTGCAGACCGCGACCACCATGCTGGCGCAAGCGCTGGCGCCCCGCTTGCGCGTGGTCGGCGTCGCGCCCGGCATCACCCTCGTGTCGGGCGACCAGACCGAGGAAGGCTTCGCGAAGGCGCATGCGAAAACCCCACTCGGCCGCTCCAGCACGCCGGAGGACGTGGCCGAAACGGTGTGTTTCGCCATGGACAATCCGGCAATCACCGGCACCACCATCCTTGTCGATGGCGGCCAGCACCTCATTCCCCTGCAACGCGATGTCATGTTCATCGCCAACTAAACTTACCGTCATGCTTACCGCTCTTTCTCACCCCCGTCTTGCCGATTGCCGGCGTCTTTTCCTGCGCAACTTCGAAGTGATGATCAACATCGGCGTCCATGAATTCGAGAAGAAAGGCGAACAGCGCGTGCTGGTCAATGTCGATCTTTTCATTCCGCTGGCGGAATCGACACCGCAGGAGGACCACCTGCACGAAGTGGTCGACTACGACTTCATGCGCGAAACCATCGCGCGCCGCATGGCGCAGGGGCACATCCACCTGCAGGAAACCCTGTGCGACGACGTGGTGCGCGCGATGCTGGCGCATCCCAAGGTGCGCGCGGTGCGCGTGTCCACCGAGAAGCCGGACGTCTATCCCGACTGCGACAGCGTCGGCGTGGAAGTCTTCCGGATCAAGGAGTAGGCATGGAACCGATGACCCTCGACGCCGCCGCGGCGGCCAAAAAGGCGGAAAAGATCGCCTACGAAAACAACAAGCTGCACAAGCGCCTTTGCCGCCTGGTCGGGCAGGCGATCGGCGACTTCAACATGATCGAGGACGGCGACAAGGTGATGGTCTGCCTGTCGGGCGGCAAGGACAGCTACGGCCTGCTGGACATCCTGCTGACCCTGCGGGAACGCGCGCCCATCCATTTCGACATCGTCGCGGTCAACCTCGACCAGAAGCAGCCGAATTTCCCGGAGCATGTGCTGCCCGATTATCTCGCGAAGATCGGCGTGCCTTTCCACATCGAGAACCAGGACACGTACAGCATCGTCAAGCGACTGATTCCCGAGGGGAAGACCACCTGCTCGCTGTGCTCGCGGCTGCGGCGCGGCATCCTGTACCGCGTGGCGGATGAACTGGGCGCGACCAAGATCGCGCTCGGCCATCATCGCGACGACATCCTCGAAACCTTTTTCCTGAACATGTTCTTCGGCTCGAAGCTCAAGGGCATGCCGCCCAAGCTGCAGTCGGACGACGGCCGGCACGTGGTGATCCGCCCGCTGGCCTACGTGAAGGAAATCGACATGGAACGCTACGCGCAGGTCAAGCAGTTTCCGATCATCCCCTGCGACCTGTGCGGCAGCCAGGAAAACCTGCAGCGCAAGCAGATCAAGGCGATGCTGCGCGAATGGGAAAAGAAACACCCCGGCCGGGTAGAAAACATCTTTTCTTCGCTGTCGACGGTCGTGCCTTCGCACCTCATGGACCGCGACCTGTTCGGTTTCGCCGACCTGAAGGCGGAGGGCATTGCCAGCAAGGATGGCGACATTGCCTTCGACGAGGAACCGTGCGCGCCGCCTTCCAGCGTCATTCGCTTCGGGGCCACGCCGCAGGATCCGGACGAGCAGGACTAACCATGCTCCCGGCACGCCGGGGCGTCACTTGGCCGCGAGCGAGTTGCAGTCGTCGATCAGCTTCTGCAAGCGCTCGGCCGCGTGCTGGCGCTGGGCCGGCGTCGTCATGTTGATCATGCCAGCAACCAGCTTCGCCATGCCGTCGCGGCTGCCATCGAAGAATTCCTTGTGCTCCTTGTAGGTCACGAACTCGAAGAGCGTCGCGGCATGGTTGCGCAGCATGCCCATGGCGGCTTCCTTCGAGGGCTTTTCCTGCTGGATGCGGCGCAGGATGGCGAGCATTTCCTTTTGCCGGGTCATCCGTTCGTTCATCCAGATCTCGTTGTCGAGCGGCCGCCCGTCGGACAGGGCGCGGATTTCCTTTTCCTGTTCGTCGCTGAAGTTGCCGAACCAGTACTCGGCCTGCTTCATGACTTTCTTGAACCGGAACTGTTGACGCTGCTCAAGATCGCCGCGGAGGTAGTCTTTACGATAAGAATCGTTGTTGGACGCAAACTTCTTCTCCAGCTTGCCAAGCTGTTCGGGTTCGAGCGCCAGCGCCAGGTCCGTCAAGTCGGGCAAGGCCTTGTCGATGACAAGCAGGCTCTTCTGCCGGATGATTCCATACTGTTCCAGGACTTCCGCGGCGGTGACCGGCGTCCCCTTCTGCAGGCGTTGCTGAACATGGGCGAACACCTGGGCGTAATCACGCAGCTGCGTCTTGCGATGCCAGTCGAAAAGCGTCCTGATGCGTTCCTTGACCCAGGGCTTCTGGTCATGCTGGAAGTCGACATAACCGTCCAGCCACCAATACACTACGCTTTCCCCGTTCGCATAGCCGACGCGGAGCGCGCTGCATGACATGAGCAGCAGCGCGGCGGCGACGATGAAAACTTTGGTGCATGCGTGGCGGACGGAGAGCATAATGAACTATTGCCTTAATTCAATCGATTATCTATGAACGTCGTGATTCTTGCTGCCGGCATGGGAAAGCGGATGCAATCCGCCCTGCCGAAAGTGCTGCATCCGCTTGCCGGGAAGCCCCTTCTTTCCCATGTGATCGACACTGCCCGGGCGCTGTCGCCCTCCACGCTGTGCGTGATCTACGGGCATGGCGGCGAGGTCGTTCCAGAGCGCGTAGGTGCGCCGGACCTGAAGTTCGCCAGGCAGGAACCCCAGCTTGGCACCGGCCATGCGGTGATGCAGGCCGTCCCTTATCTGAATGATGACGTTCCGACCCTCGTGCTGTACGGAGACGTGCCGCTGACAACCAGGGATTCGCTGCAGCAATTGTTGGACAGCGCCGGACAGGATAAGTTGGCAATTCTTACCGTAAAACTCGACGATCCGACCGGTTACGGTCGCATCGTGCGTGAGAACGGATCCATTACCGGCATCGTCGAGCAAAAGGATGCCAGCGCAGCCCAGCGCGAAATCCGCGAGGTCAACACCGGCATCATGGTCGTGCCGACACCGCGCCTCAAGCACTGGCTTGCCACCCTCTCCAACAACAATGCGCAAAAGGAATATTACCTGACCGACATCGTTGCCCGTGCGGTGGCGGATGGCGTGAGCGTCACTTCCGCCGAGCCGGCCGCCGTCTGGGAGACACTCGGCGTCAACAGCAAGGTGCAGCTTGCCGAACTGGAACGGATCCACCAACGCAACCTTGCAAACGACCTGCTCGAACGCGGTGTCACCCTGGCAGACCCGGCGCGCCTGGACATTCGCGGCACCCTGGACTGCGGACGGGACGTGAGCATCGACGTCAATTGCGTGTTCGAAGGCGCCGTGGTCATCGAGGACGGCGCGACGATCGGCGCGAATTGCGTGATCCGCAACGCGCGCATCGGCCGGGATGCCAGCATCAAGCCGTTCTGCCACATCGAGGAAGCCTCGGTCGGCAGCGCTTCCCAGATCGGGCCCTATGCCCGGCTGCGCCCGGGAACGGAACTCGGCGAGGACGTCCACATCGGCAACTTCGTGGAAGTGAAGAACAGCCAGATCGCCGCACACAGCAAGGCAAACCACCTCGCCTATGTCGGCGACGCGACGGTCGGATCGCGGGTCAACATCGGCGCCGGCACCATCACCTGCAACTACGACGGCGCCAACAAGTTCCGCACCGTGATCGAGGACGACGTTTTCATCGGCAGCGATACCCAGCTCGTCGCGCCGGTCACCGTCCGCAAGGGCGCCACGCTGGGCGCCGGGACCACGCTGACCAAGGAAGCGCCGGAGGGCAAGCTGACGATTTCCCGTGCCAAGCAATTGACCATCGACGGCTGGAAGCGGCCGGTCAAGGTCAAGAAATAAGGGCTTTCCCGCCCCGCATGCCGTCAGAGCGGAATGCGGGTGTCGAACTTGCTGCGATGCACCGAAAAGAAGGCGCGGACATTGCGCACGTTGGCATAGCTGCCAAAGACGCGATGCGCGAACGCATGGTAGGCCTGCATGTCGGCCAGTTGCAGGATGAGGATGAAGTCGGGACCGGGCGACACCCGGTAGCATTGCAGGATCGCCGGTTCCGGCTTCATCATCGCCTCGAATTCCGCGAGGCGTTCTGCCCCCTGGTGGTCGAGGGTGATTTCGACGATGGCGGTGAGCGCGGGGCCGAGCTTTTCCGGCGCCAGGATGGCGACCTGGCGCGAAATCACGCCAAGCTCGGTCAGACGCTTGACCCGGCGCAGGCAGGTCGGCGGCGACGCATGGACCGCTTCGGCAAGCTCGTTGTTGTTGCGTGATGCATCCTGCTGCAAGGCGTTCAGGATGCGCCTGTCCAGTTCATCGAGCTCCACCGTCCCGTTCTTCATGAAATTTTCTTTCAAAAATTTGCCATCCGAGAAATACTAATCCGTTTCTACCTCTGCGCGAAATAATCCTTCATCCAAACCGATATTTCGCAAACTTTTTTCACCTCGCCTCGCCTACGATTGTCCTATCGAAAGTTTTTCAATGGAGGCAGGTCATGTGCGGAATCGTTGGCGCCGTTTCTCAGCGGAATATCACTCCCATCCTGTTGCAAGGCCTGAAGCGGCTGGAATACCGCGGCTATGACTCCTGCGGCGTGGCGCTGCATGTCGATGGCGTCCTGAAGCGCGCGCGCAGCACGTCCCGCGTCGCTGACCTCGAGGAGCAAGTCGACAAATCCGGCCTTGCCGGCTTCACCGGCATTGCCCATACCCGCTGGGCAACGCATGGCGCGCCGGCATCCCACAATGCGCATCCCCACTTCTCCCGCGAACGCATCGCCCTGGTACACAACGGCATCATCGAGAACCATGACGAGTTGCGCGCCGAACTGACCGCCGCCGGCTACCACTTCGAAAGCCAGACCGATACCGAGGTCATCGCCCACCTGATCGACCACATGTACACCGGCGACCTGTTCGAGACGGTGCAGCAGGCGGTGCGCCGCCTGCACGGCGCCTATGCGATCGCCGTCTTCTGCCGCGACGAACCGCATCGCGTGGTCGGGGCGCGCCAGGGATCGCCCCTGATCGTGGGCGTGGGCAAGGGCGAAAACTTCCTGGCCTCGGATGCCATGGCACTGGCCGGCACGACCGACCAGATCATCTACCTCGAGGAAGGCGACGTGGTCGACCTGCAATTGCAGCGCTACTGGATCGTCGATGCCAACGGCACGCCGGCGACCCGGGAAGTGCGGACGGTGCTGGCCCATACCGGCCAGGCGGAACTCGGCCCCTACCGCCACTACATGCAGAAGGAAATCTTCGAGCAGCCGCGCGCCATCGGCGACACCCTGGAAGGCGTCACCGGCATCATGCCCGAACTGTTCGGCGACCAGGCCTACCAGGTGTTCAAGAAGATCGATTCGGTCCTGATCCTCGCCTGCGGCACCAGCTACTACGCTGGCCTCACCGCCAAGTACTGGATCGAATCGATTGCCTGCCTGCCGGTCAACGTCGAGATCGCCAGCGAATACCGCTACCGCGACAGCGTGCCGAATCCAAATTCGCTGGTCGTGACGATCTCACAGAGCGGCGAAACCGCCGACACGCTCGCCGCGCTCAAGCATGCGCGCTCCAAGGACATGGTGAACACGCTCACCATCTGCAATGTCGGCACCAGCGCCATGGTCCGCGAATGCATGCTGTCCTACATCACCCGGGCGGGCGTCGAAGTCGGGGTCGCGTCGACCAAGGCATTCACGACCCAGCTTGCCGCCCTCTTCCTGCTCACGCTGACCCTGGCCCAGGTACGCGGCCTGCTGCCGGAAGAAAAGGAAGTCGAACACCTGAAAGCCATGCGCCACCTGCCTTCCGCGATCAGCGCGGTGCTCGCGCTGGAACCGCAGATCATCGCCTGGGCGGAAGAATTCGCGCGCAAGGAAAACGCCCTCTTCCTCGGACGCGGCCTGCATTACCCGATCGCGCTCGAGGGCGCGCTCAAGCTCAAGGAAATCTCCTACATCCACGCGGAAGCCTATCCAGCCGGCGAGCTCAAGCATGGTCCGCTGGCGCTGGTGACGAATGAAATGCCGGTGGTGACGGTGGCGCCGAAGGACACCTTGCTGGAAAAGCTCAAGTCCAACATGCAGGAAGTGCGCGCCCGCGGCGGCCAGCTCTATGTCTTCGCCGATTCGGATTCCCGCATCGCGCCCAGCGAAGGCGTGCATGTCATCCGCCTGCCGGAGCACTACGGGCAGCTTTCTCCCATCCTGCACGTGGTGCCGCTGCAGCTCCTGGCCTACCACACCGCGCTGGCACGCGGCACGGACGTGGACAAGCCGCGCAACCTGGCGAAGTCGGTCACGGTGGAGTAAAGCACAACGCCGGTCACGCAAGCAGAACGGCCCGCGCGGGCCGTTTTGCTTTTCAGGGCAGTTACAGCGTCGAGATATCGAAAAAGGATTCGGGTTTCGGAAATTTCCGGCGCATCCAGTCCCGGTCCAGGCGCAGCGCATCCACCACGTCCTGCGGCAGGGTATCGAGCGTCGCGGCGTCAGTATCGGGCGTTTCCGCGAGCAGGCAGGCCAGGTGGACGACCGCACCGAGGCGGTTGAAGGGATGACTCTCCATCGGATCGGACGTGGCATTCAGCGCGGCGACGATCTCGGCCGGAAAATTCCAACGGCGCGCCAGTTCGGCGGAAAGATTGGCTTCGGAGAACCCGAGCAGTTCCTGCTCGCGCGACCAGCGGCCGCCCGGCAGATGGGGCTGCATCTCGATTCTTGCCAGCGCCGCCGGCTGGTTCTGGCCGATCAACAGTTCACCGAGGCGTTCCATCATGCCGACCAGCCAGGCTTGTTGTCCGTCGATGCCGAGGCTTGCGGCCAACCAGTTCGCATACCCCGCCGTCACCGTGCTGTTGCGCCAGAATTCCTTGCGGTCCAGTCCCGGGATGACCGGGAAGGCATCCGCCATGCAAGCCGCGAGGCCCAGGGTGCGCACCTGGGAAATGCCGACCACCATGATGGCGTCATCGATGCTGGCGATCGACCGGGTGACCCCGTAGCGCGCGCTGTTGGCGAGGCGGAGCAGCTTGGCGGTCAGGGCGGGATCCTTGGCGATCACACCCCGCAGTTCGCCGGAGGAGACGTCGTCATCGTTGAGCATGCCGATCAGGACATGCGCCACTTCCGACATCACGGGAAGTTTGACGGATTGGAAAAAATCTGCGACTTCGGACATGACGCCTCCCTTTGTAGTTGTTGGGGACTGACGCCTTCAATGTATCGCAAGTGTTTGCGATTGATCAGAAGTATTCAAGAAAGCTAAGCATTCTTTCCTTACATCAGGAATACTGTTGCGTTTTTGTTTTGAAATCATTGAGCTGGCTCATCGCGTGCCGCCAAGCCGGGCGTTACTTTCCTTTCTACCTTAGGTGATCGAAAACGACATACCCAACTTCATTCAAAATGTGCCTGTAAATAGAATTCAGTAAATCAAGTCCCTAAGCGGGCGTATCGAAGCGAACAAAAGAATATGGTTGCAGCGGGACCCAACGTACTACTGATCGATGATGAACGCCTGGCGGCGGAGTTTGTGCAGCATCTCCTGATGACGGAATACGATGTCGCGATCACGCACGAAAGCGAGCCGGAACGCTGCCTGGAAGCGGTTCGGGTGCTGCAGCCGACCATGGTGCTCGTCGACCTGCGCATGCCGACCATCGATGGTTTGGAAGTGATCCGCCGGCTCCGTGCCGACGCCATCGCTTCCCAGTTGCCCATCGTGCTGCTGTCCTCCGAGGACAGCCCGGATGTCAAGGCCCAGGCATTCGCCGCCGGCGCAAACGACTACCTCGTGAAGTGGCCCGACAAGCGCGAACTCATCGCCAGGGTGCGCTATCACTCCAATGCCTACCTGGCGCGGCGCGAGCGCGACGAGGCGTTCGATAGCCTGAGCCGCAGCCAGGCGGAACTCCTGGCCCGCACCCGCGAACTCGAGCAAAGCCGTGCGGCGCTGCATCACGCACAAAAGATGGAAGCGCTGGGCCAGCTGACGGGCGGGGTCGCGCACAACTTCAACAACTTCCTGCAGATCATCAGCAGCAATCTCGAGCTGATCCGCCTGATGTCGGACGGCGACCCTTACCTGGCCCCCCGGCTGGATGCCGCCTCGCTGGGCGTCGAACGCGCCGCCAAGCTGGCATCCCACCTGATGGCCTTCGCCCGCCGCCAGCCGCTGCAGCCTGCCGTGGTCGACGTGCGGCGCGTGATGCGGCTGATGGCCGAGCTGCTGAATTACGCGCTCGGCGACCTGATCGCCCTGGACCTTGAAATCGACGACGGCCTGTGGAACGTCATTGCCGATCCCGGCCAGCTGGAAAACGCCATCCTCAACCTTGCGATCAATGCGCGCGACGCCATGAACGGCCGAGGCAAGCTGCACATTCGCCTGCGCAACCTGCCTGCCGCGGAGCTTGTGGGTGCGCCGCCGGAATCGGCGAAGTCGGATCACGTGCAGATCGAAATCCAGGACAACGGCTGCGGCATTCCGTCCAACATCCTGGAGCGGGTGTTCGATCCCTTCTTCACCACCAAGCCCCTGGGCCAGGGCACGGGGCTGGGGTTGTCGATGGTGTATGGTTTCGTCAAGCAGAGCCAGGGTTTCATGACCATCGACAGCACGCCGGGGGCGGGCACCGCCGTCAAGATCCACCTGCCTCGCACGACCGGCGCGGCCGACGCCCAGTCAGCGATGAACTTGCCGGCCGCCAGGGGAAACCACGAAACGGTGCTCGTGGTGGAAGACGAGATGGAAGTGCGCGCATCTACCGTGGCGCTGCTGACCAGCCTCGGTTATCGCGCATTGCAGGCTGACGGTCCGGAAAGCGCATTGCAGGCGCTCAGGCAAGGCAAGGTCGACCTGCTGTTCTCCGACGTGCTCATGCCGGGCAAGGTGAACGTGTCGACCTTCCTGCAGCAGGCGCGCCTCCTGCATCCGGAGCTGAAGGTGCTCATGACGTCAGGCTTCTTCGAGGATTCAGAACAGGCGCGGCAGATGACACTGGACAACCATCTGCTCCGCAAGCCATATACCGTGGAATCGCTGTCGGCCGCGATCCGCAGGGCGCTGGCCACGGAACCGGCGCAACTCGACTAGAGACCATCCGGCGCCAGATTTCCCTCCGGAGGTCTGGATGCGTTCAGCGTTTCACGTAGCGCATCGAGCCGGGCGGCGGCTCGTTCAGCACCGCCCAGAAGATGCCGAGGTCGGCGATCGCGCGGACGAAGTCCTTGAAGTCGACCGGCTTGACGACATAAGCATTCACGCCCAGCTCATAGCTGCGCAGGAGATCCTGCTCTTCGCTGGACGACGTCAGCATCACCACGGGCATGCTCTTGAGTTTATCCTTGCTGCGGATGTGGCGCAGGACTTCGAGGCCATCCACCTTCGGCAGCTTGAGGTCGAGCAGTACGACCGCCGGATTTCCGGCCGGGCGGTTGAGCCAGTCGCCTTCGCCATTCAGGTAGTCGAGCGCTTCGGCGCCATCCCGCAGAACGATGACCTCATTGGCCAGGTTGCTGCGTTCCAGCGCGATGAGCGTGAGCTCAAGGTCGTTGGGGTTGTCTTCGACGAGAAGAATCGGTTTCAGCATGGCGTGTCAGGCAAATTGAGGTTGTTTCGGAAGGGCGAAGTAAAAGCGGGCGCCTTGTTGAACCGCGCCTTCCGCCCACACGCGTCCGCCATGACGCTCGATGATGCGCCTGACGTTCGCGAGGCCGATGCCGGTTCCCTGAAAATCTTCCATGCGGTGAAGACGCTGGAACACACCGAACAGCTTGTGCGTGTAGTCGGCGTTGAATCCGACGCCGTTGTCTTTCACGCAATAGACGACTTCCTCCGCATGGTCTTCCGCCGACACGCTGATTTCGGCCACCTCGCGGGGGCCGGTGTACTTGACGGCGTTCGACAAAAGATTGTACACGGCAAGCTGCAGGAAAGTTGGATCGGCGGTGATGTCGGGCAGCTCGCCGATGCGCCAGTCGATGCGGCGCGTCCCGGCATCCATGGCCAGCCTGTTGATGCATGAGTTGACCAGGTCCTTCATGTCCACCCGCGCCGGATGCAGCGATGCGCGGCCCATCTGCGAAAAACTCAGAAGGTCGTCCACCAGCTTGCCGGCGAACCGGGCCGAATCCTTGATGTTGCGGAGGAAGCGGGCATCCTTGCCGTCGACCTCGCTGGTTTCGAGGAGCAGGTCGGCATAACCGACGATGTGCCGCATCGGCGCGCGCAGGTCGTGGGACACGGAATACGAAAATGCCTCCAGTTCCTTGTTGGCCCGCGTCAGCTCTTCCGCCAGCGCGGCGACCGCCTCGGCGCGTTCGAGGACGATCTCCAGCAGCGCGCTGCGCAGCTCGAGCGCGGTTTCGACGTCGCTCGCCCGCCACGGCAGGCTGCAGCCGCGCACTTCCTCGTGCCAGGTCTCGAAACTCTTGCGCGGCGTGAGCTGGCCGGCAAAACCGGCTTGCATGACCTTGAGGTGGGGGTTGCCTGCCCAGTCGATGGTCTGGACCGTTTCCGGGCGAAACCAGACCAGGTAGTGGCGGTGCAGCCGCGACAGCGGGATTGCAAGCAAGCCGCTGGCATTCCGGGCGTGGAGCGCCGCATCGGGACACAGCTTGCCGAAGGAATCGGTATGAAAGCTGTCGCCGTGGCTGTTCGCGCCTATCCACTCGATCATCTTTGCCACGTCTTCCTGCGGCGGCGTGTCGCCGAACAGCTCCAGCCTGTCGTCGAACAGCAGCGCCGCCCCGGTCGCGCCGGCGAAACGCAGCAGCTCGGGTTCGACCGCCCGCACGCTTTCGATGAAATTCGGCCCGCGCGACAGCTTCGACAGCAGGCCGACGAGGGAGCGCCGCAGGTCCAGGCGGATGTCGTATTCGTCGACATCCTCCCGGGATTCGATGCGCAGCGCCAGCACCTGGGCGAGATGCTCGCAGGCGGCTCGGGTCTCGAAGGAAACGAAGCGCGGCTCGGCATGATGGCAGGAGATCAGTCCCCAGAGCTTTCCCTTGACGATCAGCGATACCGACATCGATGCCGGCGTGCCCATGTTGCGCATGTATTGCAGATGAATCGGCGAGACGCTGCGCAAGGTGGAATACGTGAGGTCGGTCGGCGCGCCGGACAGCGGATTCAGGCCGGGCACCAGGCGCGACGGCTGGTAATGGGCGTCGGGAATCAGCCGGATCCGGTTATGCAGGTAAAGCTCGCGCGCCTGACGCGGGACGTCCGATGCGGGGAAACGGTGGTTCAGGTAAGTGGCATAGCCCGGATCGCAGGATTCGGCCAGCACGTGGCCGTGGCCGTCGCTGTCGAAACGGTAGACCATGACCCGGCCGAAGCGGGTCAGGTCCTTGATTTCCTCGATGGCGTGCCGGCTCAGGTCTTCCACGTCGTCCTTGTCGGACAGGCGCGACAGGAAGCGGCTGATGAAGGTGTAGAGCAGGCGGAAGTCCGCGCTCTTGCGCGGCACCTGTTCGAAATCGAGGATGAGCAGGCCGTCGTTGCGATGGGCGAGGACGTCGAAGCAATCGCTCTCGCCGATGCTCGTCGTGCACAGGTAGATCACCTGCTGGCCGATGGCCAGCCGCGCCAGTTCGGCATGAACGAGCCGGGAAGCATGGTCGCCGATCGCTTCCGACAGCGGCCGGCCGGAAAGCGCTTCCGCGTCCAGCGCCGTTCCCGTCAGCTCGCCGATGTTGGCGCTGGCCTGCGCGATCTTGTCTGCGTCGTCATGCAAGGCCACCAGGAAACCGTGCTGCTGCACGCTGCCTGGGATGCGTATCGGTTCGCTGTCACAGCGTGACAGGTCCAGTTCCGGCTGGGGATCGGTCACCGCCATGCTGTCGGCCTCATCGTCATGTCATTCCTTCTCGCTTCACGCCGAATGGTGAACCACTCAAGAAGGGATGAAAAAGCCTGGCGGGCGTATTCGGCGGCCGCCTGCCGGGCTTGCGCGCCTTGAAGCTCGGCTTCGGCGCAGGCAACGAAAGTTTTCCACCGCAGGGAGGATTGTTCGCCATACCCCTGCAGCCAGACCGGCTCCCAACCATCCAGCGCCGGAGCCAGGCGCCTGGCGAGGACCCGCACGCCAAGCTGCGCGCCCTCGACCACGTAAGCAATGCCGTAGCGCGCCTCTGCCCGCTCGAAGGACGGGCGGAAATCGGCCACCGGCAGGCGATGTATTTCCTCGGACGACATCCCGGACCACCGGAGGTCGGCCTCGATGCGTTCGAGCTTGCCCGCCCGTTCCCGGGCGGCGACCACCGCCGGCCAGGGCATGTTCCAGAGCGCGGGTTCGACGGCCTTCAGCCAGCCCAGCATATCCTCGAGATAAGACAGGTATTCGTCGCGGCCCGCCCCTTCCCGATTAATGTCGAGCAGATTTTCCAGTTGCTCGTGCAGGCTGGAAGTGGCACGCCGCAGTTCCATCAAGGCGGGTGAGATCGATTCGGACATGAGCGGGGGACGAGCGCAAGGCTCTGGACGACAAGCCCCGTATTCTACGCGTTTCCGGGAAAGTCTTGCATGCCGCGAGACTTGCTGCCGCGGCAGATGCGCCGGCGCGGGCAAATGCGGGGCAATGCGTGGTGGCTTGCGCGGTCACCGCAGCCGCGTGATGCGGCGGCGAGGAAAACGGGATGGGACCGCGAAAGGAAAGGCGCCCGCCGGAAGGCAGGCGCCATGGCGCGGACGCGCCCGCGCGGGCGCGTCCATTCGTGCGGATCAGGCGGCGGCGAACTGCTGGGGAGCTGCGCCGGCTGCAGCGGCGGCCGCGGCAGCCTTGGCCAGCTTTTGCTTGTCGCGGGTGCGCGAAGGCGGCAGGCGGCGCAGGGTCTTCAGGGCATTGAAGTCCTTGATGTCGATGGCGCGCTGGTCCACCGAGATCAGCCCCATTTCATTGAACGCCGACAGCGTGCGGCTCACCGTCTCCAGCGTCAGGCCCAGGTAGCTGCCGATCTCGTGGCGCGTCATGCGCAGGTTGAACTGCTTGCCCGAGTAGCCCAGCTCGGAGAAACGCTCCGACAGGTTCACCAGGAAGCGCGCCACCCGTGCCTCGGCCGACAGCGAACCCAGCATGGTCACCATGGACTGTTCGCGGATGAGTTCGCGGCTCATGACGCCGTAGATGGCGGCTTCGAGCTCGGGATGGGCCTTGCCCAGGGCGGTGAACTTCTTGAACGGCACGAGGATGACGTCGCAGTTGGTCAGGGCAACGGCTTCGGACTCGTAGCGGCGGCCATGGATGCCGTCGACGCCGAACAGATCGCCCTTCATCGGAAAGCTCAGGATCTGTTCGTTGCCGAAGACGTCGATCATGACGGTCTTGAGGAAGCCGGAGTTGACGACGTACAGCACGTCGAAGGGCTGGCCGATGGTGTGGATGCGCTGGCCCGCCTTGAACTGCACGTGCTGGAACAGGGTGTCATGGTCGGCCACGGCGGCGGTCACGGGAATGCGCAGCAGGTCGCAGACTTCCTTGAGGGAGGACCAGAGCTTTCCCGTGCGCTGCCAGCCGGTATCGGTGATCGGACGGGGATCCATCATCGAAGACGTGGCGCGGGCTTCGGGCAAATGATTGTTCAGCAAGATATTCTCCTCTAGCGTAAAGCGTTGGTCGTCACTGTTTTTAAAACTGCTCAATGTCGATTGCGTTCTTTTATTCGTGTGCAATCCATGTCCGGCAGTATGTATTTCCAATGTCAAACCGACTATCCGCAGGAGGCTGAATCTCACCGTCAGAAACCGGGTACGCGTGTAGGAATGTTCCGATTTTGATACACGGAATGGTTTCCGGACCGAATGCCAGGCGCCGAACACCCCTCCTCCCGTACTTGGAACACCCGGCCCGGAAGGATTGTTGCCAGGAATCCTTAAGTCGATGCGCAACGCTTCAATTTCGTGAACCATTCGGGATAGAATAGAACAGAGGCAACAAAAATTAATGCCTGCCCTCCTTTCGATGGGATGACAAGGCATGATCGATCCTGTTTCTAGACGTAACAGTTACTTAACGGCAGAGAGAAACCAGATTTCATCGATCCCGGTCAGGCACCGTGCCCTTGGCACCCGTCCCGACCAGCCACGGTGAGATCGCTCGGATTTACGAACATGCAAGCTCTCCTGAAATGTCTGGTTGATATCACCTGCCAGCGCGATCACGCGTTGCTGGACAGCTCCGTGGTGTCGGCCCTGCATGAACTGGTGGGCGCCCAGCAGGTTCGGGTCCACGAACTGGTTCGCTTCCGCGAGGAATTGTTCGTCCGTCCCCGCGTATGGATCGCCAACGGCAAGATCGAATCCACGGAGGACGGCCTGACTGCCGAGCACCACGGGGAGCCGATAACCAGTTTTCCCGGCCTGGTGGAAAGCATCAGCCAGCGCAAGAACAGCGTGGAACAGGAAACACCGGATGGCCAGCATGTCTTGTGGCTCCCCGTCTGGCTCAACGACAAGGTCAACACCTGCCTCGAGGTGACTCATTCGCGCCCCTTCAACGGCGACATGCTGCGCGTCATCGAGGGCATCCTCTGCGTCTACCGCAATTACCAGAACATCCTCGACTACAGCGAGCGCGACTCGCTGACCGGCCTGCTCAACCGCAAGACCTTCGACGAAAAGTTTTCCCGCCTCCTGTCAAGCGCCGGCGCCGACAGCGCGCCGCAGGAGGAAGGCGACCGCCGGCAGGGTCCGCAGCAGGACATCGGGCAATGGCTGGCGGTGGTCGACATCGACCATTTCAAGCGGGTCAACGACCAGTATGGTCATCTTTACGGCGACGAGGTGCTGATCCTGGTTGCCAACCTGCTGCGGTCCTCGTTCCGTGCGCAGGACCGGGTGTTCCGCTTCGGCGGCGAAGAATTCGTGGTGCTGCTGCGCTCCACCACCCTGGCCGATGCCCACCGCATCTTTGAACGCTTCCGCACCAACGTCGAGAAGCATGTATTCCCGCAGGTCGGCACGGTGACGGTGAGCGTCGGATTCGCCCGCATCTCGATGGAAACGCCGGTGGTGATCCTCGGCCACGCCGACCAGGCGCTTTACTACGCCAAGGCCAACGGCCGCAACCGGGTGTGCCACTATGACGAACTCGTCAGCAGCGGCCAGCTGCATTCCGAGGTATCGAACGATACCGTGGAGTTTTTCTAGGCGCCGCTTGCAGCCCTTGCCTCAGGCGCCCTTCTTCGACTTGTTCATCGCATCGATCGCCTTGTTCAGGCGCTGCATCACGTCACGCGGCACGTCCTTGCTGCAGGTGATGTAGCGGTTCAGGCCCTGCGGCATGTCCGGCAGGTCCAGCTGGATGGTCTTGCGCATGTTGTCGTCGCGTTCGTTGAAGTATTCCCAGTCGGCGCGGTCGATGAACATGTACGACACCCGGCTGACGGCGACGCTGCGCGTCATGAGGGCGGGAGTGACGGTCTTGCGGTCGATCTGGTTCTGCGAGGCCTTGATCATCGCGTCGAGCTCCGGACCATAGGACACGCCATCGACCACGCCAAGCACCAGGTCCTTGTCCTTGAGCAGTGAGGCCAGCGTGCGATGCGCCTTGACCTGGGCCAGCGCGTTCGGCGCCACGAGCACGGTATGCGGCGGGTCGGTATGGAACGCCTCGCTGAACTGCACCATCGCCTCGCGCTCCGGCAGGCGATACCAGCCGATGGAACAATAGGACTGGGCTCCGGCGGCGAAATTGGCCCAGATGCGCTTCGCCGGCTCCTGCACGAATTCCGCCGGAACGCCGGCATTGTCGAAGATCTGCCTGGCGCGCTTGAGGAGGAAACCCTGTTCCACTCCGTTTTCGATGTAGTGATAGGGAGCCTTGTCGCGCCAGGCGACGGTGATCGTCGAGGCGGCAGCGGGCACGGCGGCAATGACCGCGAGGAAAGCGGCAACGACGCTGCACGACAGCATGAATCCGGTTTTCATCTACGGTTCTCCCTGGCAATCTTCACTATAACAGCCAAGAGCTTTTTGTCCATCGGAAAGCAGGCGCCGCTCGCGGCCGTTTTTCGGCTCTTTCTCAGTGCGCGACGCGCTTGACGGTCGCCATCAATGCGCCGGCCAGCATCAGCAGGCTGCCCGATGCACGGTTCCCGTTCCGCACCAGGGAAGCGCTCGCGGTGAAGCGGCGCGTCCGGCTGCCGAGCCAGGCATAGGTGCCATAGGTGATGGTGTCGAGCGCGACCGTGGTGGCGCCGTACACCAGCATCTGCATGCCCACCGGCCGGGACGGATCGACGAATTGTGGCAGCAGCGCGACGAAATACAGCAGAGCCTTCGGATTGGACAATTCCACCACGACGGCTTGCCACATCACGCGCGGGCCGCCGATTGCGCCGCCATCTTCCGCGCTGACCGTCATCGCGCTCGCCCGGCCGAGGAACGCGGACACGCCCAGGTAGAACAGGTAAGCCACGCCTGCCCACTTGATGACCGAGAACAGCGTGCCGCTGGCGACGATCAGAGCGGCGACGCCGGTGGCCGACAAGGCGAAATACGCCGCGTTGGCAATGGCGATGCCGGCGATCGCCCAGGCCGAATGTTGCAGGCCGCCGGAGATGCCCCGCGTGACAACCATCAACGCGGCGGGGCCCGGCGTCATGCAGACGACGGCGGTGGTGACGAAAAAGATGAGGTAGGTATCCCAGTTCATGGCAGGCTCCGCGCGGTTGAAAATGCATGACACAGTCTATGTTTGCCAACCCGGCTTTTGAATGGATAATGCAAGGCAAAACCAACCCGAAACCTTGGGTTTGAAGGAAAAAAGGGAGCTTTGCCATGAAAATCGAATTCGACGTCATGGATGCCCGCATCCTCGACATCCTGCAGGCGGATGCGCGGACCACGCTGGCGGAAATCGGCCGGCGCATCCACATGAGCCAGCCGGCGGTGGCCGAGCGGGTGAGGCGGATGGAAGCGGCCGGCGTCATCACCGGCTACCACGCCAAGGTCAGCCCGGCGGCCCTGGGATATGGCATCACGGCCTTCATCCGCGTGTCCAAGCGCAGCCATGAGACGCCAGTGGAAGTCGTGGCCAGCCAGGTGCCGCAGATCGTCGAATGCCACTCCATCACCGGGGACGACTGCAGCATCGTCAAGGTGGTGGCGGGCTCGGTGGGCGAGCTGGAAAAGGTGATCGTGGAACTGACGCGCTGCGGGGTCACCTCCACCTCGCTGATCTTGTCTTCCTCGATCGAACGCAAGCCGATCAAGCCGGCCTGACGGCCGTCGCATGTATCATTCGCTTCCATGGAACTGCGCCAGCTTCGCTACTTCGTCGCCATCGTCGACCACGGCTCGCTCTCGCGCGCGGCGCGTGCGCTGCACGTCGCGCAGCCGGCGTTGACCCAGCAGATCCGGCAGCTGGAGGAAGAACTCGGCGCCCAGCTGCTGCACCGTTCCGCGCAGGGCGTGGTGTCCACCGATGCCGGCAAGACCTTCCACGAACACGCCCAGGCCATCCTCAAGCAGGTCGAGGACGCGCGCTCCGCGGTCGCCCAGTCGGCGGACAAGCCGGCAGGCACCGTCGCGCTCGGCATCCCGCAAAGCGTCTCCAACGTGCTTGCCCTGCCCATGCTGACCGCGGTAAGGACAAGCTATCCGGACATTTCGCTCCAGATCACCGAAGAACTGACCGGAAACCTGACGGAGCAGCTCAAGTCCGGCCGCATCAATCTCGCCGTGCTGTTCGACGACGGCCAGCTCGGCGCCTTCGCCGGCGCACCGCTGGTGGAAGAGGACATGATGTTCATCACCCGCGCCGGCTCCCGCTTCGCGCCGAAGGGCAGGTCGATCGCCCTGCGCAAGGCGGCTGCCGTGCCCATGATCCTTCCCGGCCTGCAGCATGGCGTGCGTCCGCGCATCGAAAGCATCGTGCGCCGCGCCGGGCTGTCGCTGTCGCAGGTGATCGACATCAATTCCGTGGCCATCCTCAAGTCCGCCCTGCTGGCCGACATCGGCGCGACCATCCTGCCGGTGGCGCCGATGATGTCGGAGATCGAGCATGGCGAACTCCAGGCCTTCCCACTCAACGGCGCGGCAATCTCGCGCACCGTCGTCCTTTGCTGGTCGCGCAACATTCCCCTGACGAACGCGGGCAACGCCCTGAAGAACCTCGTCATGACCGTGTCCGGAGAACTGTGCGCCAGCGGAAGATGGCCGGGCGCGCGCTCCTTGCACGGGGCATAGGGATGGGGGTATAGGTTTTCCTTATACCCCCATCCGCATTCCCTATTTGCACCCCAAGCGCCGAGCCCCTACACTTCATCCATGGCGATTCTTTCAATGAACCGCCGTCAAGGCTGGTACCCCGGCCCTGCTTCCTGGCACGACTCCGCCCTACCCGGCGGCCGACCTGCCAGGCGCTATCTGAAATAACCTTTTGGAGACACCCTGATGACCGACACAGCAGTGGCCACTGCTGGGAAGGCCGATTCCGCATCCAGCGGCGCGCCTGCCCTCGCCCCCGTCAAGCTCGACGACAAGTACACCTCCACCACCGGCAAGATTTTTCTGTCCGGCATCCAGGCGCTGGTCCGCCTTCCCCTGATGCAGCGGCAACGCGACCTCGCGGTCGGCCTGAACACCGCCGGATTCATCTCCGGCTATCGCGGTTCGCCCCTCGGCGGACTCGACGAAACCCTCTGGAAGACGCAGAAGCTGCTTGAGGAAAATCATGTCCGCTTCGTACCGGGCGTGAACGAGGACCTCGCCGCCACCGCCGTCTGGGGAACGCAGACGGTCGACCTGATCGGCCCGGCCAAATACGATGGCGTGTTCGCCATGTGGTACGGCAAGGGCCCGGGCGTGGACCGCTGCGGCGACGTCTTCAAGCACATGAACCACGCCGGCACCGCGAAGCACGGCGGCGTGCTGCTGGTGGCCGGCGACGACCATGGCGCCTATTCATCCACCCTGCCCCACCAGTCCGACCACATCTTCGCCGCCTGCATGATCCCGGTGCTCTACCCGTGCAACGTGCAGGAATACCTCGACCTCGGGCTGCACGCCTGGGCCATGTCGCGCTATTCCGGCTGCGCGGTCGGCTTCAAGGCCCTGGCCGATACCGTCGAATCCACCGCCTCGGTCGACGCCGACCCGTTCCGCCTCCGGATCAGCTACCCCGACGATTTCGTCATGCCGGAAGGCGGCCTGAACACCCGCCTTTCCACCGATACCCTCGGCATCCAGGCGCGCAAGCAGGAAGCGCTGATGCAGGACTACAAGATCTACGCCGCGCTGGCCTATGCCCGCGCCAACAAGCTCAACCACGCCACCATCGACAGCCCGGATGCCCGATTGGGCATCATTGCCTCCGGCAAGTCCTACCTCGATGTGCTCGAAGCCATGGAGGAACTCGGCATCGACGAAACGATGGCGGCCGACATCGGCATCCGCGTCTACAAGGTGGCCATGCCCTGGCCGCTGGAACCGGACGGCGTGCGCGAGTTCGCCCAAGGCCTGGAGGAGATCCTGGTGGTCGAGGAAAAGCGCCAGATCGTCGAGTACCAGCTCAAGGAACAGCTCTACAACTGGCGCGACGACGTGCGCCCGCGCGTGATCGGCAAATTCGACGAGAAAGGCGAATGGGTGCATCCGCGCGGCGACTGGCTGCTGACCTCCAAGGCCGACTTTTCCGTGGCGCAGATCGCCCGGGTGATCTCCCAGCGCATCGCGCGCCTCGGCTTGCCGACGCATACCAGCGACCTGATCAAGGCGCGCCTCGCCTTCCTCGAAGCCAAGGACAAGGTGCTGACCAAGGCGGTCAATACGCCGCCGCGCCCGGCCTACTACTGCTCGGGCTGCCCGCACAACACCTCGACCAAGGTGCCGGAAGGCAGCTTCGCCCTGGCCGGCATCGGCTGCCACGTGATGGCCACGGCGATCTATCCGGAATTCAACAAGCTGACGACCCACATGGGCGGCGAAGGCGCGCCCTGGATCGGCCAGGCGGCGTTCTCCAAGGTGCCGCACGTATTCCAGAACCTGGGTGACGGCACCTATTTCCATTCCGGCTACCTTGCCATCCGGGCTGCCGTTGCCGCCAGGGTCGACATGACCTACAAGATCCTCTACAACGACGCGGTGGCCATGACCGGCGGCCAGCCGGTGGACGGCACGATCTCCGTGCCGATGATCGCGCAGCAGATGGCGGCCGAAGGCGTGCAGCGCATCGCGCTGGTGACGGAAGACCTGTCGCGCTACGCCGACCGTTCCGCCTTGCCGTCCGTCGTTACCTTGCACGACCGCAAGGACATGGACGCGGTGCAGCGCGAGCTGCGCGAGGTCAAGGGCGTGTCGGTGCTGATCTACGACCAGACCTGCGCCGCCGAGAAGCGCCGCCGGCGCAAGAAGGGCGAGTACCCCGACCCGGCCAAGCGCCTGTTCATCAACGACGCGGTGTGCGAAGGCTGCGGCGACTGCGGCGTGCAATCGAACTGCACCTCCATCCTGCCGCTGGAAACCGAATTCGGCCGCAAGCGCGCCATCGACCAGTCCTCGTGCAACAAGGACTATTCCTGCGTGAAGGGTTTCTGCCCCAGCTTCGTCACGGTGGAAGGCGGCACGCTGAAGAAGTCGAAGACCGGTACGGCGAAGGAAGACGATTTCGGCGCCTTGCCCGAACCCGTCATCCCGCCCTGCGACGCGCCCTACAACATCCTGCTCAACGGCATCGGCGGCACCGGCGTGATCACCATCGGCGCGCTGATCGGCATGGCGGCCCACCTCGAAGGCAAGGGCGTGTCGGTGCTCGACATGACCGGCATGTCGCAAAAGAATGGCTCGGTCACCTCGCACATCCGCATTTCCCGCGAACCCGGGCGCATCCGGGCGCAGCGCATCGCCACCGGCGAGGCCGACCTCGTGCTGGGCTGCGACATGCTGACCGCCGGTGCGCAGGACGCCATCGCCAAGATGCGGCCCGGCCGCACCCGGGCGGTGGTGAACACCCACCAGCAACCGACCGGGCACTTCGCGAAGCAACCGGACTGGCAGTTTCCCTTCGATGCCGTGCAGGCATTGATCAATGAATCCGTCGCTGAGCGCGCGGACTACATCGACGCCACCCGGCTTGCGACCGCGCTGATGGGCGACTCGATCGCCACCAACCTGTTCATGCTCGGCTTCGCCTGCCAGAAAGGCGCGCTGCCGGTTTCGGAAGCGGCCTTGCTGCGCGCCATCGAACTCAACGGCGTGGCCATCGAGGCCAACAAGAAAAGCTTCCTGTGGGGCCGCCGCGCGGCGGTCGACCTGGCACGGGTGGAGCGCATCGCCGTGCCGGGCACGCCGGTCGTCATGCACATGCCGGAAACCCTCGGCGGCCTGCTCAAGCGCCGCGTGGCTTTCCTGACGGATTACCAGGATGCCGCCTATGCCGCCCGGTACGCGGAGCTGGTGAACAAGGTCAGCGCCGTGGAAGCGGAGCGCAAGCTCGGCGACAAGCTGTCGAAGGCGGTGGCGAAATCTTATTTCAAGCTGCTGGCCGTCAAGGACGAGTACGAGGTGGCGCGCCTCTATACCGACGGCAAGTTCATGGACAAGCTGAAACAGCAGTTCGAAGGCGACTTCACCCTGAAATTCAACCTCGCCCCGCCGCTGCTGGCGAAGAAGGATGCCCAGGGCCACCTGGTGAAGGCCGAGTACGGGTCATGGATGTGGAAGGCCTTCGGCTTGCTGGCAAGGATGCGCCGGCTGCGCGGCACCGCCCTCGACGTCTTCGGCATGAGCGCCGAACGCCGCATGGAAAGGCGGCTGATCGCCGAATACCGCGACACGGTACTGGGCCTGCTCGACACGCTGTCGGCCGGCAATCATGCGCTCGCGGTCGAGATCGCGGCCTTGCCGGACAAGGTGCGCGGCTTTGGGCACGTCAAGGAGAAGGCGGTGCAAGCCTACCATGCCGAGCTTGCCGTCCTGCAAGCGAAATACCGGGAAGCCGGCGCCGGCCTGCCGCACGCCGCCTGAGCATTGCCCGCCATCAACGCCATCCTTACCGTCTCGCGGGGCGCGGAGGATGGCGTTATCATCTTTGTCGTCCGGATGACGAACTGGCATTTGACGCTGTGCTAGATTGACGTTAACGTAAACGTCATCGCCACCCGCCCCTGGCGCTCCACCATTCCCGAAACGAGACACCGCGAGACACCGCCCATGACCGATCTCTCCGAATCCAAGAAGCTTACCGAGTACAAGCCCGCCAACAAGGTCCGCTTCGTCACCGCCGCCTCGCTGTTCGACGGCCACGACGCCTCGATCAACATCATGCGGCGCATCCTGATGGCCAACGGCGCCGAAGTCATCCACCTCGGCCACAACCGCTCGGTCGACGAGATCGTCACCGCCGCTTTGCAGGAGGACGCGCAGGGCATCGCAATATCGTCCTACCAGGGCGGCCACGTCGAGTATTTCAAGTACATGATCGACCTGCTGCGCCAGCGCGGCGGCGAGCACATCAAGGTCTTCGGCGGCGGCGGCGGCGTGATCGTGCCGGCCGAGATCGCGGACCTGCACGCCTACGGCGTGACCCGCATCTTCAGCCCGGAGGATGGCCAGCGCATGGGCCTAGTGGGCATGATCCTTTCCATGATCGCCGCCTGCGACGTCGACCTGTCCGGCTACGCGCCCACCTCGCTGCAGGCTTTGACCGAGGGCGAGATGGCGCAGCGCCAGCGGCCGCTGGCACAGCTCATCACCGCGCTCGAAAACGACCGCGCCGACGCCGGGCTCAAGAAGGAACTGCACACCGCGGCCGACACACTCCAGACGCCGGTGCTGGGCATCACCGGCACCGGCGGCGCAGGCAAGTCGTCGCTGACCGACGAACTCATCCGCCGCATCCGCCTCGACCAGGACGACGCGCTCAACATCGCGGTGATTTCCATCGACCCGTCACGCCGCAAGTCCGGCGGCGCGCTGCTGGGCGACCGCATCCGCATGAACGCCATCAATCCGTGGAACGGCCAGTCGCGCGTGTTCATGCGTTCGCTCGCCACCCGCGAAGCCGGCTCCGAGATCTCGCAAGCCTTGCCGGACGTCGTTGCCGCCTGCAAGGTGGCGGGCTTCGACCTGGTGATCGTCGAGACTTCCGGCATCGGCCAGGGCGACGCCGCCATCGTGCCGCACGTGGACCTGTCGATGTACGTCATGACGCCGGAGTTCGGCGCGGCCTCGCAGCTCGAAAAGATCGACATGCTGGATTTCGCGGACTTCGTTGCCATCAACAAGTTCGACCGCAAGGGCGCGCAGGATGCGCTGCGCGACGTGGCCAAGCAGTACCAGCGCAACCGCGAGCTATGGAGCAAGCGCCCGGAGGAAATGCCGGTGTTCGGCACGCAGGCCTCGCGCTTCAACGACGACGGCGTGACCGCGCTCTACCAGGGCCTGCTGCCGGCCTTGAAGGAACACGGCCTGAAGGCAAGGCAAGGCAGGCTCGCGCCGGTGGACGTGCGCTACTCGTCGGGCAAGAACGCCATCGTGCCGCCGGCAAGGACGCGCTACCTGGCGGAGATCGCCGACACGGTGCGCGGCTACCACAAGCAGGTGCAGAAGCAGGTGACGCTGGCGCGCGAACGCCAGCAGCTGCAGGAGGCCAGGCGCATGCTGTCCGCCGCGGGCAAGAGCGCCGACTTCGACGACGTGATCGACGAGCGTGACGGCGCGATGGACCCGGCAGCGAAGAAGTTGCTGGCGATGTGGCCTGACATGCAGCAGGCCTATTCCGGCGACGACTACGTGGTGAAGATCCGCGACAAGGAAATCCGCACCCGCCTGACCTACAAAACGCTGTCCGGCAACACCATACGCAAGGTATCCCTGCCGAAGTACGCCGACCATGGCGAAGTGCTGCGCTGGCTGATGCTGGAAAACGTCCCCGGCTCCTTCCCCTACACCGCCGGCGTGTTCGCCTTCAAGCGCGAGAACGAAGACCCCACCCGCATGTTCGCCGGTGAGGGCGACGCCTTCCGCACCAACCGCCGCTTCAAGCTGGTGTCGGCCGGCATGGACGCCAAGCGCCTGTCCACCGCCTTCGATTCGGTGACGCTCTACGGCGCCGATCCGGCCCCGCGCCCGGACATCTACGGCAAGATCGGCAACTCCGGCGTGTCGATCGCCACGCTCGACGACATGAAGGTGCTGTACGACGGCTTCGACCTGTGCCATCCGGCGACCTCGGTATCGATGACCATCAACGGCCCGGCGCCCACCATCCTGGCGATGTTCATGAACACCGCCATCGACCAGCAGATGGAGAAGTTCCGCACCGACAACCACCGCGAGCCGACCGACGACGAAGCCGCCAAGATCCGCGCCTGGGTGCTGCAGAACGTGCGCGGCACGGTGCAGGCCGACATCCTCAAGGAAGACCAGGGCCAGAACACCTGCATCTTCTCCACCGAGTTCTCGCTCAAGGTCATGGGCGACATCCAGGAGTACTTCGTGCATCACCAGGTGCGCAACTTCTACTCGGTGTCGATCTCGGGCTACCACATCGCCGAGGCAGGAGCGAACCCGATCTCGCAGCTTGCCTTCACCTTGTCGAACGGCTTCACCTTCGTGGAGGCATACCTCGCCCGCGGCATGCACATCGATGACTTCGCGCCCAACCTGTCGTTCTTCTTCAGCAACGGCATGGACCCCGAATACACGGTGCTGGGCCGGGTGGCGAGGCGCATCTGGGCGGTGGCGATGCGCGACAAGTACGGCGCCAACGACCGCAGCCAGAAACTGAAGTACCACATCCAGACCTCGGGCCGCTCGCTGCACGCGCAAGAGATCGACTTCAACGACATCCGCACCACCCTGCAGGCGCTCATTGCCATCTACGACAACTGCAACTCGCTGCACACCAATGCGTATGACGAGGCGATCACCACGCCGACCGACGAATCGGTGCGCCGCGCGCTTGCCATCCAGCTCATCATCAACCGCGAGTGGGGGCTGGCGAAGAACGAGAATCCGAACCAGGGTTCGTTCATCATCGAGGAACTGACCGACCTGGTGGAAGAAGCGGTACTGCAGGAATTCGAGCGCATCGCCGAGCGCGGCGGGGTACTGGGAGCGATGGAGACGGGCTACCAGCGCGGCAAGATCCAGGAAGAGTCGATGTACTACGAGCACCTCAAGCATGACGGCACGCTGCCGATCATCGGGGTGAACACCTTCCGCAACCCGAAGGGCGATACGATTCCGCAGCAACTGGAACTGGCACGCTCGACGGAGGACGAGAAGCAGTCGCAGCTCGAGCGCCTTGCCGAATTCCAGGAGCGCAACGCGAAGGCCGCCCCGGCCGTGCTGGAACGCCTGCAGCAGGCCGTCATCAGCAACGGCAACGTGTTCGCGGTGCTGATGGATGCAGTGCGCGTGTGCTCGCTGGGCCAGATCAGCAATGCGCTGTTCGAGGTCGGCGGCCAGTACCGCCGCAACATGTGATCTCCGGCGCAGGGCCTTCGCGGCCCTGCGCTTCCCTCCAGCGCGATCAGCCCGTGAAGGTGCGCAGGCCGTCGAGGTCGAGCACCGTGATGCCGCCGTATTCCAGCCTCAGCAGTCCCGCCTCTTCCAACTTTCTCAATGCCCCGTTCACCCGCTGCCGCGACGCCGCCGCCAGCAGGCCGATCTCTTCCTGTGAAATCTTGAGCGAGAGGCTGATGCCCGGGTTCAGGTGCGGGTTGTAGAGCGCCGCCAGGCAGCGCGCCAGCCGGGCGTCGGTGTCGAGCATGCGGTCGTATTCCACCAGCGAGATGAACATGCCCAGCCTTTCGTTGAGCAGGGTCATGACGAAACGGTTGAAGCCGATGCTGCTGTCGAGCAGCCAGTGGAAGGTGGCGCGCGGCATGAGGGCGAGATGCGAATCGCGCAGGGCGACCACGTCGTACTGGCGCGGCCCCGGCTTCAGCAGCGAGCCTTCGCCGAACCAGGCGCCATCGAGCACACCGGTGAAGGTGATGGGCTTGCCCTCAGGCGAGACGCTGCTCATCTTCAGCAAGCCTTCGATGGTGCCGATCCAGAACTCGACCGGCTCGCCCTTGCGGCACACGGTCGCGCCCGCCGGCACGTGGCGTTCGACCATGTCCTGCTCGACGCGCGCCATCTGGTCGGAGGTGAGCGATTGCGCCCATGCCGACTGGCGGATCATGTTGATCATGGAGAGCGGCGCGGGCTTGGGAGACGTGGCGGTCATGAAAATCGATGTGGTGGAAACAAGTCCCATGCTACCCGAAACGGCCGCAGGGCACGTCGGGCAAGGAAGCGGCAATGCTGGGATAATTCCGCTCATGAACCAAGGCATACTCTTCGCGGCCGGCGCCTACGCGGCATGGGGGCTCTTTCCCCTCTACTTCAAGGCCCTGCAATCCATTCCTCCCGCCCAGATCCTCCTGCACCGCATGTTGTGGTCGCTGGTCTTCCTCGTGATCGTCCTGACGTGGCGCCGCCAATGGGCCTGGCTCGCCGACGTGATGCGCCGGCCCAAGGTGCTGGCAGGCTTCACCGCGAGCGCATTGCTGCTTTCCACCAACTGGTTCATCTACATCTGGGCGGTCAACAACGGCCGCGTGGTGGATTCCAGCCTGGGTTACTTCATCAATCCGCTGGTCAACGTGCTGCTCGGCTTCCTGCTGCTGCGCGAACGGCTGCGTCCGGTACAGTGGTTCGCGGTCGGGCTGGCCGCAGCCGGCGTGGCCTGGCTGACGTGGCAAACCGGCCAGCTGCCATGGGTCGCGCTGTCGCTCGCCGGCAGCTTCGGCCTGTATGGCCTGCTGCGCAAGACCGCGGCTCTGGGCGCGCTCGAAGGGCTTGCCCTGGAAACACTGCTGCTGTTTCCGCTGGCCCTGGGCTACCTGGCGGTGCTGACGATGGATGGAAGCAATGCCTTCCTCGGCGCATCGACGCCGCAGCAACTGCTGATGGCCGCGGCCGGGCCGATCACCGCGATTCCGCTCCTGATGTTTGCCGCCGGCGCGCGCCGCATCCCGCTGTCGCTGCTGGGCATGCTGCAGTACATCGGGCCGACGCTGCAATTGCTGCTGGGAGTGTGGCTGTACCATGAACCATTCGGCGGCGCGCGGCTGGTGGGGTTCGCGCTGATCTGGAGCGCGCTCGCGGTGTATTCGATGGAAGGCGTGTGGCGGACGTGGCGCGGCAGGGCGGGCGCTGCTTGATGGGGTAAGGTGGGAAAAATGGGATCCCCGCCTTCGCGGGGATGACAGAGGTTGACGGGGATGCCAACGCCCCCCGCTATCCATTAGAAGCGGTAGCCGACGCCCAAGCCGACCAGCAACGGATCAACCTTCACCCGGCTGATGGTAGCCCCACCCGAATACACGTCGCTGCGAATCTGCACTTTCTTCACGTCCAGGTTGAGCAACCAGTTCTTGTCGAGCTTGAAATCCACGCCAGCCTGCAGCGCAAGGCCGAAGCTGTGGTTGTCCAGCGTCGCGCCGCCATTGAGCAGGTTCACCTTGGAGATGTTGGTGTAGTTCACGCCGGCGCCGACGTAGGGGCTGAACTGCGCGGCCGGCGCGAAGTGGTATTGCACGGTCAGGGTCGGCGGCAGGTGCTTGAAAGTGCCGATCTTGCTGCCGCTCAGGTACACGTCATGCTCCTGCGGATAGGTCAGGATGAGTTCGGCGGCGATGTTCGGCGTCAGGAAGTAGGAAATGTCGACTTCGGGAATCGCCTTGCTGCTGACGGTGATGGCATTGGCGGGCAGGGCCAGCGGGCCGCCGGCGTCCGACTTGTTGGCCGGGTCGATGTTGACCACGCGGGCGCGCACCAGCCACGGACCCTGCTGCTGGGCCATGGCTTCGCCTGCGAGGGCGCCGAGTGTGGCAAGAACGAGAATGGCTGCGGCTTTCTTCATGGTGTGTCCTTCTTTTTGCTGTCGTTGAAAGTGCAGCAAGGTTAATTTTGCGTCGCAGCAAAATCGTTGATTCAGATCAAAAATTTCCATCCTGCAATCAGGGTTTTAACTTGCCTGGATCGGCGGCCTGAACCGGCATGGAAATCGGGTATCCTTGCACTCTTCCCATTTCCCGACCCATCACCGCATCCCCTATGGCTCAATACGTCTACACCATGAACCGCGTGGGCAAGATCGTCCCGCCCAAGCGCCAGATCCTCAAGGACATTTCGCTGTCGTTCTTTCCCGGCGCGAAGATCGGCGTGCTCGGCCTGAACGGCTCGGGCAAGTCCACGCTGCTGAAGATCATGGCCGGCATCGACAAGGAAATCGAAGGCGAGGCCGTGCCCATGCCGGGCCTCAACATCGGCTACCTGCCGCAGGAACCCCAGCTCGATCCGGAAATGACGGTGCGCCAGGCGGTCGAGTCCGGCCTCGGTGAAGTGGCCGAGGCGCAGTCCAAGCTGGATGCGGTGTACGCCGCCTATGCAGAACCCGACGCCGATTTCGATGCGCTGGCGGCCGAGCAGGCGCGCCTGGAAGCGCTGATCGCCACCGCCGGCGGCGGCAACCTCGACCAGCAGCTGGAACTGGCCGCCGATGCCTTGCGCCTGCCGCCCTGGGACGCGAAGATCGGCGTGCTGTCCGGCGGCGAAAAGCGCCGCGTCGCGCTGTGCAAGCTCTTGCTGTCCAAGCCCGACATGCTGCTGCTCGACGAGCCGACCAACCACCTCGACGCCGAATCGGTGGACTGGCTCGAACAGTTCTTGCAGCGCTTCCCCGGCACGGTGGTCGGCATCACCCACGACCGCTACTTCCTCGACAACGCCGCCGAATGGATCCTCGAACTCGACCGCGGCCACGGCATTCCCTGGAAGGGCAACTACAGTTCCTGGCTGGAGCAGAAGGAAGCCCGCCTGAAGCAGGAAGAGTCCACCGAATCCGCCCGCCAGAAGACCATCCAGAAGGAACTGGAATGGGTGCGCCAGAACCCCAAGGGCCGGCAGGCCAAGAGCAAGGCCCGTCTCGCCCGCTTCAACGAGCTGTCCGAGCACGAATACCAGAAGCGCAACGAAACGCAGGAAATCTTCATTCCGGTGGCCGAGCGCCTGGGCAATGAAGTGATCGAGTTCAAGAACGTGAGCAAGGCCTTCGGCGACCGCCTGCTGATCGACAACCTCAGCTTCAAGATCCCGGCGGGCGCCATCGTCGGCATCATCGGCCCCAACGGCGCGGGCAAATCCACGCTGTTCCGCATGATCGCCGGCCAGGACAAGCCGGACAGCGGCGAGATCGTGATCGGTTCGACGGTGAAGGTCTCGCTGGTCGACCAGTCGCGCGACGACCTGTCCAACAAGAAGACGGTATGGGAAGACGTGTCGAACGGCGCCGACATCCTGACCGTGGGCCGCTTCGAGATGCCGTCGCGCGCCTACCTGGGCCGCTTCAACTTCAAGGGCGGCGACCAGCAGAAGATCGTCGGCAACCTGTCAGGCGGCGAACGCGGCCGCCTGCACCTCGCCAAGACCCTGCTCATGGGCGGCAACGTGCTGCTTCTGGACGAACCCTCGAACGACCTCGACGTGGAAACCCTGCGCGCGCTGGAAGACGCCTTGCTGGAATTCGCGGGCAGCGTGATGGTGATTTCCCACGACCGCTGGTTCCTCGACCGCATCGCGACCCACATCCTCGCCTTCGAGGGCGAGTCCCAGGTGGTGTTCTTCGACGGCAACTACCAGGAGTACGAAGCCGACAAGAAGAAGCGTCTCGGCGAGGAAGGCGCGAAGCCCAAGCGGATCCGCTACAAGCCGATCACGCGCTGAACCGGGCGTACGGCCATGATGCGGAAAGGGGCGCTCGATGCGCCCCTTTTTCTTTGCCCAAGGATGTTTCGAACGCGAATCAGACCGGCTTGACGACGCCGCAGGCCACGCGCTTGCCGGAGTTGCCGGTGGGTTGGGTCTTGTAGTCATCCGGGTCGGCATGCACGATCAGCGCCTTGCCGATGATGCTGTTCGCATCGCCTTCCTTCATGCTGACCTGCTTGCCCGGCAAGGTGACCTGCAGGTTGGCCTTGCCGCTGCCGTCGGCCTCGACGTTGCCCAGGTCGCCGGCATGGTGGTTGTCATGCGAGGGACCGCCATGGTTCATGCTGCCAGGGTTGAAGTGACCGCCGGCGCTCATGCCGTCGGGCGCGCTGCAATCGCCCTTCTCATGCACGTGGAAGCCGTGCTGTCCCGGCGCGAGGCCATCGATGCGGGCATCCACCAGGATCTGGTCGCCCTTCTGGATGAAGCTCACCGTGCCGCCCGCGTTGTTGCCCTGGGTGGGCTTGAGGTCGGCGACGGCGATCGGCTTGGGGCCCGACATGCCGGCGCAGGCGGATAGCAGGATGGCGCTGGCGGCGATGCCGGCGGACGCGGCGAAGCGGATGTTCATGACTCCTCCTTCTGTGGATGCTGTGGATTTCGTTGATGTCGTTGGCCAGGATTCTTGGCATTGCGCCAAGAATGTCGCCGCATCATCGCATGTCCCGGAGGAATCCGTTTGTTCTAGCGCAGCTTATTTTTCCGGCAAGGCGAAGCTGAGGTTGGCCCAGAAGCTGTCCCAGTCCGCTTCCTTCGCCTCGGGGCCGGCCGGCAGCATGTGCACCGCGCTCAGCATCCACATGCCGGCGTAGGGCAGGCTGACGCTGGTCTTTCCCTGGGCATCGGTGGTGGCGCGGATCATGAGCACCTGCCGTTCGTGCCGGTGCCAGGCCTTGAGCAGGACGCCCGAAGCCGGCTTGCCATCGAACAGGAGTTGGAGGTGCAGCGTGCTCCCGGCCGGCAGGGTGGTCGGATCCTCCGCCGGCACGATCTCGAAGCGCTGCCCGGTCCGGGCCGCATGGGTGGTGGATGCCTGGCTGCCCGCGCGCATCATGATCTTGACGTTGCGGCGGTAGTGCTCCCGGCCCGGCTCGTTCTGCTTGCCGTCGGCTTCGCGCTTGCGGATGATGGCGTCGAGTCCTTCGTCATGCAGGTAGGCATGAAACTTTTCCGCGGGCAGGGTGATGCTGCTCGGGTAACTATCGAAGGCCAGCATCCAGGCGCCCTCCGCGGGCAGTGCAAGCTTCATCTCGGGCAGCGCGCGCTCGGCGGGCAATTGCTGGCGTATGTCGAACTCTTCGCCATCGTGGACCAGCTTGAGCATGGCCGCCTGCGGCCTGGCGATCGGAACGACGTCGCCGTTGAAGTATTCCCCGACGCGCAGGCGCACGGCGACCGGCTCGTTTGGTGCCGCGCGGAAGGGTTCGGCCTCGCCCCAGAACTCATGGGCGCCGGCGCTCCCCGCGAGGCAGGCAAGAAAAAGGAAAAGCAATGACTTCATGTGGGGCTCGCATGGACGAAGGGCTCGAAGCTTGTACGCGCGCCGCCGGACCGCGGATTCAGGCAATCGGCCAATCAGGCAGCCGGCGGCGCGCCGGCCATGTCCCGCAGGCTGTCCCCGGTCACCCGGCAGATGCGCCAGTCGGGCAGCACAGTCGCGCCCATGCCTTCGTAGAAGCGGATCGCGTTCACGTTCCAGTCCAGCACGGACCACTCGAAGCGCCCGCACTGGCGCTCGACCGCCAGCTGGGCGAGGCGCCGCAGCATGGCAGTGGCAATGCCTTTGCCGCGATGCGCCGGCTTCACGTACAAGTCTTCCAGGTACAGGCCCTTGCGGCCTAGGAAGGTCGAGAAGTTATGGAAGAACAAGGCGAAGGAAACCGGCGCGCCATCGATCTCGGCGACCAGGCATTCGCAGGACGGCCGCGCGCCGCACAAGGCGTCGCGCAGGCTGTCCTCGGTCGCCACCACGAGATGGGACAGCTGCTCGAAATCGGCAAGCTCGCGGATCATGCCGAAGACCGCGGGCACGTCGCCGGCCTGTGCCGGGCGGATCTGGAAAGGAAGCATCATGGTCACGAAAGATGGAGGTGTCCGATTGTAGCGGAAGGCATCCCTTCCCTCGCTGCCCTTCATGCCATGCAGGCAGTCGCTGCCGCCCGAAACGCGGACAAGAAACGGTAAGCATGGCCCCGCACCGGAACGATTCATCGGCCGCCCCATTCCAGCGCATTGTTTGAGAGCGCTCAACGAACGCCGCAATGCAGCATGGCTGCATTAGTAATCCAGGAACCGCGCCCTATGATGAATGGACTCAGGGGGGCAGTACTTTTTTACTCCAGGAGGCCAACATGAAAACAATCATCATCATCGCAAGCGCATTCCTCATGGCAGCTTGCGCCGGCACGGGCGGACGCACCAGTTCCGGCAGCAACATGGGATACGGCGCGAGCTCTTCCGGCAGCGAAGCGGGCACCAGCATGAGCGGCAACTACTACGGCAACCGGCATGACATGGCCGGCGATCCGTACTTCGGCGGATAAGCATGGTGGCGGGCAAGGCGAACGATTGAACGCATCGCCCGCATGGCCCGCCGCTGCGCGCGATGCACGGCGGCGGGCAGGCACAGCCAGCAACCACTGTGCTTGACTGACCTGCAATGGATATTTTGTCAGCGTTGCGGCAGCACGACTGACTTCCGCGCGATTCCGGTTTTTTTCCACGGCGAACGACAGCCCGGCGATTCCGATCGCTACAATTCCCCTTACTCCCGCTTCCATTCCGCCCGACGGCGGAACGCACCCTGGCTGTCATTCATGGAACACCTGCTCAGCGTCTTGTACGGCATTTCCGGCGTCATCGCGTCCGCCTTGTATATCCCGCAAATCCTTAAGTACCACCACAACCCCGATGCCAGGAAATCGATATCCCTGCTGTCGTGGAGCGGCTGGATCGCGATCGCCGTGGTCAGCATCCTGTATGCGCTGCTGGTGGTGAAGAACATGCTGTTCGCGGGTGTGGTGTCGCTCAACGTCGCCGCCCAGCTGACGGTGCTTGCCTACGGCTTGCGCGCGCGACTGGGATCGCCCGCGGGGCCGGCCGCGGGCGACGCAGCCAGCCAGCCCGCCTGAATCAGGCGGCCAGGGCGTCGCCCGATTGCTCCATGCCGCCGCAGAACTGCGCGAAGGTGTCGAGCAGCGACCGTGCGCGGAACGGCTTGAGGATCACCCGCTGCACGTTCCGCAGCCGCAGCTCATGGAAGAATGCCGCGTCGCAGTGATCGAGCATCACCGCGATGGGAATGTCCGGCTTGCTGGCGGAATCGCCGGTGCGGATATGGTCGAGCAGGGTCAGGTCGTACTGGTCGTATTTGCGGTCGCCGAAGTCGAGGGCCAGGATCACGCCGTCGAAGGCGCGTTCGCGCAGGAGGCGGCTTGCGATGCCGACGCTGCTGGCTTCGTTGATCTGAGCCAGCCCGATCGAGCGCGCGGTCATCACCACCGTGCGGCGCAGGAGCGGATCGGGTTCGAGCAGCAGCATGGCGTTCTGGTCAGACATCGGGCGCCTCCTCCACGGGAGCCGATGCCAACTCCTCCGCGAGCAGGTCGCGCAGGCTGGTCAGGATCGCCATGGACACCGCGTCGAGGCGGCGCGGCCGGGTGTCGATCAGGCACAGCGTGCCGACGGCATGGCCGCCGGGCATGAGCAGCGGCGCGCCGGCATAGAAACGGATGAAGGGATCGCCGGTCACCAGCGGATTGTCGGCGAAACGCGCATCCGCGTGCGCATCTTCCACCACCATGATGTCGGGCTGGAGGATGGCATGGCCGCAGAAGGAAATGTCGCGCCCGGTCTCGCAGGGTTCGAGGCCAACGCGCGCCTTGAACCACTGGCGCCGTTCGTCGACGAGCGAGATCAGGCAGATCGGCACGTCGAATTCCTGGCTGGCGAAAGCCACGATCTTGTCGAAGCGCTGTTCGGGAGGGGTGTCGAGGATGAGCAAGGCGCGCAAGGCTGCGAGGCGCTCGTTGTCATCGTCTGGAATGGGGGCGGCGAGCATGGCCGGACTCCGGATGCATGATGCCTGACACCTTATCATGACCGGAGCCGGAATGCCTATCCGCAAGACTCGCCTATGGCTTCAATACCACCTTGATGCAGTCGTTCTGCTTGTTGCAGAAAATATCATACGCGTAGGGCGCGTCGTCGAGCGAGAAGGTATGCGTGATGACGCAGGTCGGGTCGATCTCGCCGCGCTGTATCCGCTCGAGCAGGGGCTTCATGTAGCGGTGCACATGGGTCTGCCCGGTCTTGATGGTCAGCGACCGGTTCATGATCGAACCGAAGGGGATCTTGTCGAGGAAGCCGCCATAGACGCCGGGGATCGACACCACGCCGCCGTTGCGGCAGGACAGCAGGGCTTCGCGCAGGGCGACCGGCCGGTCGGTTTCCTGCATCATCGCCTGCTTGACCCGGTCATAGACGCCGACCGCGCCGGCGCCGTGCGCTTCCATGCCGACCGCGTCGATGCAGGCGTCCGGGCCGCGCCCGCCGGTCATCTGCTTCAAGGCGTCGATGACGTTCACTTCCTCATAGTCGATCGTTTCCGCCTTCGAGATCTCGCGCGCCATGCGCAGGCGCTCGGGGAAACGGTCGATCGCGATCACGCGCTCCGCGCCGAGCAGCCAGGCGCTCTGGATGGCGAACTGGCCGACCGGGCCGCAGCCCCACACCGCGACCACCGATCCCGGCTTGATGTCGCAGGCCTCGGCGGCCATGTAGCCGGTGGGCAGGATGTCGGACAGGAACAGCACCTGTTCGTCGGTCATGCCGTCGGGGATCTTGATCGGACCGACGTCGGCGAACGGCACGCGGGCGTATTCAGCCTGTCCGCCGGCATAGCCGCCGGTGAGGTGGGAATAGCCGAAGATGCCCGAGGGCGAATGGCCCCACATCTTTTCCGCCATCCAGGCATTCGGATTGGAGTTCTCGCACACCGAGGTCAGCTGTTCCTGGCAGAAGAAGCACTGGCCGCAGGCGATAGGGAACGGCACGACGACCCGGTCTCCGATCTTGAGGTTCTTGACTTCGGAACCGAGCTCAACGACCTCGCCCATGAATTCGTGGCCGATGATGTCGCCCTTCTCCATCGTCGGCACGAAGCCGTTGTACAGGTGCAGGTCGGAGCCGCAGATCGCGGTCGAGGTGATCTTGACGATGGCATCGCGCGGATTGAGGATGGTGGGATCGGGCACGTTCATGATCCGCACATCCTTCTTGCCCATCCAGCAGTTCGCTTTCATCCCGGTGCTCCTTTTCTCCATAACAGTCGGTTAAGAACGCCACGCGGACCGGAGGTCTGGCCGACCGTGGTCGGGATCTCGCCGGTCTCGATGAGCCACTTGAAGCGCCGCAGGTCTTCGTCGACCTGCATCTCGGGTTCCTCGCCGAACAGCTTGGCTACCAGCGCGCCGGCGGCGCCCATCGGCGGCCGGTACTGCAGCTCGACCCGCACCACGGTGCCGCGTCCGCCCGATGCGGGCTCGAAGTGCACCGTGCCTTCGTTGTCGACGTCGGCGCCTTCCAGCGAGCGCCATGCCAGGTAACGCCCCGGCTGGTCGGCGACGAGCTCCGCATCCCAGGCCACCGAGGTGCCGGCCGGTCCCTTGGCCACCCAGTGCATGCGGTTTTCGCCGGTGATCTCTACCGACTGCAGGTGCTTCATGAAGCGCGGGAAATTCTCGAAGTCATGCCAGAAGCGGTAGCACTCTTCCGCCGTGCGGTTGATGGTGATGGTCTTGAAGACATGGACCGCGCCGTCGGCGCTCACCAAAGTCTGGTTCTGCTGCGTATGCTCCACGCTCGTCAGCAGGTCGACGAGGGCGATGCCGGCCACCGCCGCCGCGGCCAGGGCGATGCGGTTGCGCTGCGCATTGCCGGAGCGGGCGGCCGCGCCGAGCAGGGCCAGGTCCATCGCGTCGCCCGCCACCCGCGCCCACAGGAAGCCGGTCGGCTTTTCCTTTTGCAGCAGGCCGACGCCGGCGGCAATCTCACGCGCGCCGAGGGCGCGCATGACCACCGGGCTGTCCGGCACGCCGATGGCCTGCGACAGGCGGCGCGGCACGAGCAGCTGGGCAAGGCCGAGGCCGATGCTGAACCAGCCCAGCGCATTCGCGAACTGGCTGGCGCGTGAAGCTTCCTGGCCTGGCGCGTTATAGGCCACGCCATGCACGGGCGCATGTCTGGGGGAACGGGAATCGGCATGGATGCCGGAAGGAGGGAAAGCGGTTTGCTGGCTGAGGAGCGGCTGGGAATCCGGCCGCCGGATACCTGGCGAGCCAGGGCTTGCTGCATGGTCTTGCATGATCTGTGCCTCCGTAGCGTTGCTGCAACAGGGGTTGGCGAGACGGCATGCCATGGCCTCCATGAATCATGGCGCCACGTAACATGTGTGAGCAAGTTAGTAAGTTATTTGTTGAGCAGGTTCCCCTGCGGGCCGGTATGCGCGGCGCCGCGGGAATGCCCTTCGGGAAGAACGTCAGCGAGAATGCGTGACTGCATGGCGGGCATCGAGGTAGGCCCGCTGGAACATGCACATGCGATAGGCGTCGCGATAGACGCCGTTGACGAAGAACTCGCCGATCAGTTCGCCCTCGCGCTGGAAGCCGCATTTCTCGTAGATGTGGATCGCGGCCTGGTTTTCCTTGTCGACCAGCAAGTAGAGCTTGTAGAGGTTGAGCACCGTGAACGCATACTCGATGGCGAGCTGCGTGGCGCGCTCCGCATAACGCTTTCCCTGCCAAGCGGGCGCGACGATGATCTGGAATTCGGCGCGGCGGTGGATGTAGTTGATCTCCACCAGCTCGACCAGGCCGACGAGGTCGCCGGCGTCGTTCTCGATGATGAAGCGGCGTTCGCTCTGGTCGTGGATGTGGCGGTCGTAGAGCTGCACCAGTTCGACGTAGGCCTCGTAGGGCTCTTCGAACCAGTAACGCATGATGTTGCTGTTGTTGTTGATCTGGTGGACGAAGTGCAGGTCGTTGCGCTCCAGCGGGCGCAGCTTGACATGGGGCTGGGTAAGCGTGGTCATGCCGGTGGCGGGACATGCCGGCGCCGGTCGTGCCGGCTCTTCATGCCCTTGAGTGAATCGTTTCCTCAGATTACGCCGCGCCCGGCAGGCTGGCAACCCGCGGCGGCGCGGGTGTTGCGCGCGGTCACATCACCGGCGCATCCGGAGCGGCTTACTTGCCGTCCTTCTTCAGTTCCTGCTCGAAATGCTCCCAGGAGAGTTCCTCGACGTCCGGCTTGGGAATGTGGCGGTAGTGCTCCAGCCCTTCGTTGATGTAGTCGTCGGAGTTCTGGTCCACCTTGGCTTGCGTGGCATCCTGGCCACCGCTGGCCTGCTTGACCGGGAAGCGCCAGAAGATCTTGTCGAGTTCCAGCCCGCTGCTCTTGCGCACGTGTTCGCGCAGGGTCATTTCGATGATGTGGGAAAGGCGGAACCGCTTCATCGGTTCGGATTCGACCATGGCGACGTAGTGCTCGCCGCCGAGCCGGGTACAGGTCACCGCCACCTCGACGCCGCTGCGGCGGAAATAATCGAGGATGGTGCTCCTGATGGCCTGGATGTTCTGCTTCTCGCGTCCGGCCCGCAGCTTGACGGCGACCGCGAAGGCAATGATCCCGGCCACGGTCAGGGCCAGCAGGACGAGGAGCGCCAGGACGACGGCATCAGCACTGAAAGACATGGATAAATGACCTCACTCCGGGTTGGGCGCATTGGGCAAGACGGAGGCAATGACAGCCCGCATCTTGCCATCCTTCAACATCATAACACTGCCGTCCCCCCGTCTGTCCAATGCCGTCAAGCCGTCAATCCGGTTTTTCCGCCGATTTCGCCAGCAGGGTGAAGTGCTCCACGCTCGGCGGCGACGCGAAGAAAGGCCCGACGATGGCGCGCCACTCGGTGAACGCGGGCGACTGGCGGAAATCGACGGTGTGGTTTTCCAGCGTTTCCCAGAAGATCATCAGGACGTAGCGCTCGGGCGACTCGATGCCCTTGTTGACCTTGTAGCCACAAAAGCCCTTGGCCTTGGAAATCACTTCCTCCACGCCGCGCTGGATGGCGGCGTCGAATTCGGCTTGCTTGCCCGGATGGATGCGGATGTCGGCGAGTTCTAGGATCATTGCGTCGTTTCCATGGTGGGGGGAAACCGGGATTATTGCATCTTCCCGGGCTGATATGGAAACGACAAGCCATCGGGCAGCGTCCCCCGTCAGGCGGCCAGCCTTTCCTGCAGCAAGGCGACGACCGCGGCCTCCTCGGGCCGCAGCGCATGCAGGTCGTTCTCCATTTCTTCCCGCGCCCGGCGGCGCAGGGCTTCGAGCATGGTGCCGTCCATGTAGGACTCGATCACCGCCGGATGCACATAGCATTTGCGGCAGATGCTGGGCGTGTTGCCGAGGCGCTCGGCGACGCTTTCGATGGCCCGCACGACGTTCTTCTTGGCCTGGGCTTCCGAATCGAACTTTTCATATTCCTGCAGGGCCAGCGCGGCCAGCAGGGTGCCGGACCAGGTGCGGAAATCCTTGGCGGTGAAATCCTCGCCGCTGATCTCGCGCAGGTAGTCGTTGACGTCGGACGAGCCGACCGTGCGCTGTTCGCCGTCGTCGTCGATGTACTGGAACAGTTCCTGCCCCGGCAGGTCGCGGGTGCTGCGCACGATGCGCGCCAAGCGCGGGTCGTCGAGCTTGATCGAATGGTAGACGCCGCTCTTGCCGCGGAAGCGGAATTCCACTTCGCTGCCATCGATGCGGACGTGCCTGTCGCGCAGCGTGGTCAATCCGAACGACTTGTTCTTGCGCGCGTATTCCTCGTTGCCGATGCGCATCATGGTGGCCTGCAGCAGGTAGACGATGGTGGCCAGCACCTTCTCGCGCGGCAGTCCGCGGCGCTTGAGGTCTTCCTCGACGCGCTTGCGCATCCCGGGCAGCGCCTTGCCGAACGCCACCATGCGGCCATACTTGGCTTCGTCGCGCACCATGCGCCACTTGGCGTGGTAGCGGTATTGCTTGCGTCCGCGGGCATCGCGCCCGGTGGCCTGGATGTGGCCCTTGTCGTGGGCGCAGATCCAGACCTCGGTCCAGGCCGGCGGAATGGCCAGCGCCTTGATGCGGGCCAGCGTCGCCTCGTCCCTGACCGGCTTGCCGTCGGCGTCGGCATAGCGGAAGCCGCTGCCCGCCGCCTGCCGCCGGATGCCATTCATGCTGTCGTTCACGTAACGCAGGCCGACCTGGCGCGCGGCGGCGCGGGCATCGTCGGCGGCGAGATCGGCGGCGGCCACCGGCTATTCCTTGACCACGCTGAGTTGCCCGCTCGGCCAGGCGACGAAGCGGTGCATCTTCACCTCGTCCAGCGCGGAGGCCTTTACCATGAAGCGCCGCTTGCCGGCCCCGGTGAGGAGCAGCGTGTAGATGAAGACGACGCAGGCGCGCAGCGCCATCTGCGCGGTGAGGTCTTGTCGGCGGCGGTCCGCGCCAGGCATGGAAATGATCCAGTCAATGGCATCCATCCTTCAGCATGGAGGAAATGAAAGATGGATCCAGCGTAGCGCGCCGGTTTGGCGGCGTCGTGACTCAACGCAAGGAGCGCGCCCCCTCCCCTTGCCCCCTGACAGGAAGGGGGCGGGGGTGGGGCGGCTGGAACGGAGGGGTGCGGCTTAGTAGCTGGTCAGCGGAACCGGCTGGCCGTTCTTGAAGGTGAAGATCGTCACCGGGGATTGCTGCATGTTGCCCTTCTCGTCGAAGGCATAGGTGCCGGCCACGCCCTTGTAGCTGTTCTTGGCGACTTCGGCACCCACCTTGGCGGGCTCGACCGAACCGGCCTTCTTCATGGCGTCGGCGTAGAGCATCACGCCGTCATAGAAGGAAGCGGCATAGACGTCCGGGTCCTGGCCGAAGCGCTTCTTGTACTTGGCCTTGAAGTCGGCGCCGCTGGCGGCCTTGTCGAGGATGGCGCCGCCCTGGGCGCACAGCACGTTCTCGCCCACGGCGTCGCCGCCGAGCTTGCCCATTTCCGGCGCGCAGATGGTGTCGCCGCCGAGCAGCTTGGCGTTCAGGCCGAGCTGCTTCATCTGGCGCGCCATCGGGCCGCCCTGGGGAGCGTAGCCGCCGAAGAAGATGGCATCGACCTTCTTGGCCTTCAGGTTGGTCAGGATCGGGGTGAAGTCAGAAGCCTTGTCGTTGGTGAATTCATGGCCGGCAACGGTCAGTCCGGAAACGCGCGCCTGCTTCTTGAATTCCTCGGCAACGCCCTGGCCGAAGGCGGTGCGGTCATCGACGACCGCCACGTTCTTGAGCTTGAGTTCCTTCGCGGCGTACAGCGCCATCTTGCCGCCGAGCTGCGTGTCGCTGGCATTGATGCGGTAGAGGTTCTTGTAGCCTTGCTCGGTGATCTTCGGATTGGAGCCGACGGTGGCGACCACCGCGCCGGCCTCGCTGTAGACGCGCGAGGCGGGGATGGCCACGCCGGAGTTGTAGGGGCCGACGATGAACTTCACGCCGCCGTCGACCAGCTTCTGCGCCACGCTCACGCCGGACTTCGGATCGCCCTGGTCGTCCTCGGAGACGAGTTCGAACTTGAGCTTCTTGCCGCCGACGGTGATCGGCTTGGCGTTGAGTTCCTCGACGGCGAGGCGCGCGCCGTTTTCATTGTCCTTGCCGGCGAAGGACTGGGAGCCCGACAGGGGGCCGCTGTGGCCGATGCGGACGACGGTTTCCTGGGCGCAGGCGGCGGCGGCCATGCCCATCAGGGCGGCGGCGCCGATCAGTTTGTTCAGTTGCATGCAGCTTCCTTTTGAGAGAGGTGGCCGGGCATGCTCATGGCAGGCGGCGGCCGTTGAACCCGTGACGCGGGAATGATTGAATCGATGGATCAATGGATCACGGGGCTGCATTATGAACAACTTGCCGCAAAATATTCTTGCGTTGTTGGCGTGATTTGGCGCATTCCCGTTCGGTCCGCGCCCCGCCGCGGCGCGGCGTTCGAATTTAATTCGGCATTCCCGGAATCGGGCACGGCCCGGCGGCTGCGCAAGGGCACCCTCGCGGGCATCAGTACCGTTCGCGCCTGCCTTTCCTGCCGCTTGCCGTAAAGGGCGGCACGCGGCCGGCCAGGGCTTCGAGCATCACCAGTTCGTCATCGCGGTGGTTGTCGACCGCGGCCTTGCTGTACGGCGCCTGCGCGTCGGCGCCGATGTAGAGCGGACTTTCATGGTGCCGGGTGCGTATCGTGCGCTGCTTCGACGGCGCATGGACCGGCGTGATCGCAGCGGTGCCGTAGCAGAGGCAGAAATAGGTGTTGTGTTCCCCGGCCTCGATGTAGCAGGCGGTGCCGCGGATGCCGATGGTCGCGGTCGGCGTGATCAGCCGCTTGCGGCCCTTGCCGAAGACGCTGAGCACGCGGCCGGTGAGGTAGCGCAGGACCGTCACGCCGGCGCCCTGCTCGATGCGCATCGCGCTGTCGCCGCGCAGCAGGAAGGCATGGCTGTCGTGCACCAGCACGGCTTCGCTTTCGGGGCCGGTCTCGATCTTCTGGCCCATGCGCAGGCGCTGTCCGGAGGCGGCGGGCTCGCCATCGATGCGAACGTCTCCCTTGATCGTGTGCAGGCCCTGCGGCGCGGCGGCGAGCGCGTCGGTGAGCAGCGCCGCCATGCCGCCCATGCCCAGCGCCCCGCCCGCGGCGAGCCGCGCCAGTCTGGCCAGGGCGCGGCGCCGTGCCAGGTCAGTGAAATCGTCCATGCCAGTACGCCGGAAAAATGCGATGCGTCATTGTAAGTCGGCATGCAGGCAGGGGCAATTTGCGTTAACGTATGCGAATACCACACCCTCACCGCCATGACGCTCTCCGACATCGAACTCGAACAATTCCAGCGCGACGGCTTCCTCGTCTTCCGCAAGATGGCCACGCCCGTGGCGTGCGACCTGATGCGCGCGGTGACGCGCGAACAGCTCAAGGCGGGCAAGGAACCGCTGGAATACGAGGCGGTGCTCGGCTATCCGGGCGCGCCGGCGTCGCTGGACGCGCCAGGCGGCCGGACCATCCGCCGCCTGAAGGATGCCTACCACCGCCATCCCTGCTATCGTGCCTGGGCGGAGGACGAGCGCATCGCCGGCCGCGTGCGGCAGATAGTAGGCGAAACGCCCCGGCTGGTCCTGGCGCATCACAACTGCGTCATGACCAAGCATCCCGGCTATGGCACCGCAACCGGCTGGCACCGCGACATCCGCTACTGGTCCTTTGCCCGCAATGCGCTCGTTACCGTGTGGCTGGCGCTCGGCGACGAGACCGCGGCCAATGGCGCGCTGCATGTCATCCCCGGCTCGCACCGCATCGAGATCGCGCGGCACCGGCTCGACGAGCTCGATTTCCTGCGACCCGAGGTGCCGGAGAACCAGGAGCTGATCGCGCAGGAAACGGTGGTGGAGCTGGAGAAAGGCGACGTGCTGTTCTTCCACAGCGGCCTGTTCCATGCCGCCGGGCGCAACGAGGGCAATACGGTGAAGATGTCGGTGGCCTTCGCCTACCGCGGGGAAAGCAACCTTCCGGGCGCGGGCTCGCGCTCCGCGGCGGCGGGGGACGTCGCCCTGCCGGCAGCACGCACCTGATCCGGACCTGATTCCTGCCTACCTGCGCCAGCCGCCGAAAGGCAGGCTCCACAGGCTCAGCACGCTTTCCACCTGGCGCGCGAACAGTCGCTGGTTTTCCTCGACCATGCGTTCCCAGGCCGCCGGGTCCAGCGTGCCCTCGCATTCTTCCCTTACCAGCCTGCCGTCCTCGTAGCGCGCTTCGTGGTGCCGCACGTGCGCCTGGCCGCCACGGGCGACGATTTCCGTACGCGCATAACGAAACTGGAACGACGACTGCACCGGCCGGACTTGCGCGTCCTGTTCCGGCGCTTGCCGCTGCGCATCGTCCATCGCGCTCAACCAGGCATTCATGAATTGCTGAAGTGCACCGCCCAAGGCATCCTCCGTCAGGTCATCGTGTCGGTCAGCGCGGGCCGCCGACGGCCGCGCTCAATGCATCTTCGACCCGCTCCAGCCAGATGAATTCCAGCGCGTTGCGCACCTCTTCCGGGATCTCTTCCATTTCCTTGCGGTTGCGCGCGGGCAGCATGACGCGCCGGATGCCGGCGCGCATCGCGGCCAGCACCTTCTCCTTGACGCCGCCCACCGGCAGCACCATGCCGCGCAGGCTGATCTCGCCGGTCATGGCGCAATCGTTGGCCACCGGCCTGCCGGTCAGCAGCGAGCAGAGCGCGACATGGATCGCCACGCCGGCGCTGGGCCCGTCCTTGGGCATGGCGCCGGCCGGCACGTGAACGTGGACATCGTTGTCTTCGAATACCCGGGCATCGATGCCCAGCGTTTCGCATTGGGCCTTGACCAGGGTGAAGGCCGCCTGCGCGCTCTCCTTCATGATGTCGCCCAGCTTGCCGGTAAGGATGAGCTTGCCGTGGCCCGGCGTGCGGCTGGCCTCGATGAACAGGATGTCGCCACCCACGGGGGTCCACGCCAGGCCGGTGGCGACGCCCGGCAAGGCGGTGCGCAGCGCGAGCTCGTTCTCGAACCGGCGCGGCCCGAGGATTGCGGGAAGCGTCGCGGCATCGATGGCGATCGGCCCGGCTTCGCCCTCGGCGATGCGCATCGCCACGTGGCGGAAGACGTTGCCGATCTCGCGCTCGAGCTGGCGCACGCCGGCTTCGCGGGTGTAGTCGCCGATCAGCGCATGGATGACGTCGCCGGCAAGCTCGCATTGCGCGGCGCTCAGGCCTGCCGTTTCCCGCTGGCGCGGCACCAGGTAACGCCAGGCGATCTGCGTCTTTTCTTCCTCGGTGTACCCAGGCAGGCGGATGATTTCCATGCGGTCGAGCAGGGGACCGGACAGGGCGTCGAGCATGTTCGCGGTGGCGATGAACATCACGTCCGACAGGTCGAAGGGTTCGCCGAGGTAATGATCGCGGAAGGTGGCGTTCTGCGCCGGGTCCAGCACCTCGAGCAGCGCGGCGGCGGGATCGCCGTGGCCGCCGGCGCCGAGCTTGTCGATTTCGTCGAGCAGCATCACGCAGTTGCGCGTGCCGGCGCGGCGCAGGCTCTGGATGATGTTGCCCGGCATCGCGCCCACGTAGGTGCGCCGGTGGCCGCGGATCTCGGCTTCGTCATGCACGCCGCCGAGGCTCACGCGCACGAACTTGCGGCCGGTGGCGCGGGCGATGCTCTCGCCGAGCGAAGTCTTGCCCACGCCGGGCGGGCCGACGAGGCACATCAGCGGGCTCTTGCCATGCGGATTGAGTTTGCGCACCGCGAGATGTTCGAGGATGCGCCGCTTGACCTTGTCGAGCCCGAAGTGATCGCCGTCCAGGATGCGGCGCGCATGGCCGATGTCGATGTTCTCCTCGCTGCGCGCCGACCACGGCAGGCTGGTCATCCACTCCAGCCAGGACAGCAGCATCGCGTATTCCGCCGCCGCTTCCGGCATGCGTTCCAGCCGCTGCAGTTCCTTGCGGACATGGGTATCGGCCTCTTCCGACATGCCGGCCTTGAGCAGGGCGGCCTGCAGCCGTTCGGCGTCGGCGCCGCCTTCGCTTTCGCCGAGTTCCTTCTGGATGGTCTTGAGCTGTTCGCGCAGCAGGTACTCGCGCTGGCGGTCGTCCATGCGCTCCTTGGTCTGGGCGGTGATTTCATGCGACAGCCGCAGCACCTCGATGCGCGACCCGACAAGCTCGAGGATCTTGTCGAGCCGCCGCCGCAGGTCGCCCGTTTCCAGCAGGTCCTGCTTCTGCTCGAGGTTGAGGTCGAGCAGGCCGGCAACGAAATCCCCAAGGGCGGAAGCGGAATCGACGTTCTGCGTGGCGGCGCTCAGTTCGGCGCTCGCCTGCGGCAGCAGCTCCACGATCTCGGCCGTGCGCTGGCGCAACTGCAGCATTCGCGCCTGGATGTCGGGCGCGCTTTCATCTTCCTCGCCGAGCCGTTCGATACGCGCCACGAAGAAGGGATAGCCGTCGAGGAACTCCTTCACGCGAAAGCGCTGCTCGCCCTGGCACACCATGTAGTGACTGCCTTCCTCCGAGGTGATGTAGCGCAGCACGCCGGCCAGGGTGCCGACCTGGAACAACTGGTCGGCGGACGGCTTCTCCAGGTCAGAGTCTTGCTGCAGCAGCAAGCCGATCGGGCATTCGGCGCGCACCGCTTCCTGCGCGGCGGCGATCGACGCTTCGCGCCCGAGGCTGATCGGCACGATGGTGCCCGGGAAGAGCACGAGGTAACGCACGGGAATGACGGCGATGGCATCGGCAGGGATGCGCGGCGCCGTGCTGGGGCTCTCCTTGATTTCCTGCATCGAGATCGCGCTGTCCTGTTCCAGCGCGATCTCGAGCAGCTGTCGTTGTTCCGCCTTGTTCATGTTCGCAACCTTCGATTGGCAATGCGGCGCGCATTGCATCGCCGCATGATGTTTCGGAGGTTGGACAGGGAGGGACGAAATGCCGTTCCTGTCAAAACGACATTTCGTTGCCGGGCATGGAGCGGCGCAAGCGCGCGCCCGCGGGATTGCGCCAGCGCCAGACCGGCGCGGGCGTCAGACGAGGCCGTCGAAGAGAATGACGTCGACCTCGTCGCCGGCCTGCACGCCGGACTGCTCGTGATGCAGCACCACCATGCAGTTGGCTTCCGACATCGAGCGCAGGATGCCCGATCCCTGCGAGCCGGTAATGCGCACTTCTTGCCGCCCGTCCTCGGCCACGCTCAGGATGCCGCGCTGGTACTCGGTGCGCCCGGGTTTCTTGCGGATCGCCGCCTGCGAACGCACCCGCAGCAGGGGCAGCGGCGCGGCCTGCGCGCCCATCATGCGCAGCAGGGCATCGCGCGCGAAGAAGTAGAAGGTCACCATCACCGCCACCGGGTTGCCGGGCAGGCCGAACAGCACCGCGCTCTTGCCTCCGGAGGCAATCTTGCCGAACGCCATCGGGCGGCCCGGGCGCATGCCGATTTTCCAGAAGGCGACGTCGCCGAGCGTCGCCATCATCTGCTTGGTGTAATCCGCCTCGCCGACCGACACGCCGCCGGAAGTGATGACGGCGTCGGCGTTCTCGCAGGCGCTGCGAAACGCCGCCTCGAGCGAGGCCGGGTCATCCTTCACCACGCCCATGTCGAGCACGTCGCATCCCAGTCGGGAAAGCATGCCGTGCAAGGTATAGCGGTTGCTGTCGTAAACGCAGCCGGGGTCGAGCGGTTCGCCGATGGAGCGCAATTCGTCGCCCGTCGAGAAGAAGGCTACCCGCAGGCGCCGCCGCACCGGCACCTCGGCGATGCCGAGCGAGGCCAGCAGGCCCAGGTCGGCCGGCCGGAGGATGCGGCCCTGCGCCAGCGCCGGCTTGCCGGCCTGCAGGTCTTCACCCTGCAGGCGGCGGTTGTCTCCCGGCTTCACCGCGCCCGCCGGGACGCTTACCTGGCCGCTTCCGGCATCGCGCGTGAATTCCTGCGGCACCACGGTGTCGCAGCCGGGCGGCATCGGCGCGCCGGTCATGATGCGCACGCACTCGCCCGTCGCGACCGGGGCCGCCGGCGCGCCGCCCGCCAGCACCGTGCCGGCGATGCGGAAGGTGGCGGCATCCTGCGCGGGCAGGTCGGCACCGCGCAGCGCGTAGCCATCCATGGCGGAGTTGTCATGCTGCGGCACGTCGATGGAAGAGATGACATCCTCGGCAAGCACGCGGCCGAGCGCGCTGCGCAGGGCGAGCTTCTCGACGGCGTCCACCGGCGCGGCGAGCGCATGGATGATCTGCTGGGCCTGCGCCACCGGCACGGCGTCGGGGTCGTAGCCGGACAGGCAGCTGATGATTTCGGCAAGGCTGGAACGGGACATGTTTCCGGGCTGGGCTGGAGTGGTTAGGCGGGAACGGTCAGGATTCGAACTGCCGCAATTCCTCGAGGGTATTGATGTTGCGGAACGCGGACTCGTCGGGAAAATGCACTTCGACGAAAGGCAGGGAACGGTACCAGCGGTCGATCTTGCGCCCGCCTTCCTGCAGGAACAGGTTCAGGCTGGGCAGCACGCCCGCATTCATCAGGCAGAACACCGGATGGGGCTGGACCGCATCGCCGCTGCCGGTCACCGCCACGGCGAGGTCGGCATTGCGCGAGAGCAGGGCCTCGCCGAGGCGCTCGACCAGGTCGTGCGGCAGGAAGGGCGAGTCGCATGGCGCCGTCACCAGGTAGTCGGTGTCGCAATGCGACAGCCCGGTCTGCAATCCGGCCAGCGGGCCCTCGAAGCCGCCCAGCTGGTCCGGCCAGACCGGAAAGCCGAAGCCTTCGTAGGGAGCGATGTTCTGGTTGGCGTTGATCATGAGCGCGCCGACCTGCGGCTGCAGGCGCATGATGGCATGCAGCACCATGGGCGCGCCGCGGAAGGGCTGCAGCCCCTTGTCCACGTGTCCCATGCGCGAGCCGCGGCCGCCGGCGAGGATCAGGCCCGTGATGTGTTGGGGAGAAATGGTCATGGCGTCGTCTTGGCTAACACGCCGGCTATTGTACCCGGGTCCCCGCCAGCCGGAACGCGCCGCGACGGCAGCATCAACCTTGCTGGCGGTGGGGATAATCAGGGGGCAATGGCGGGCAAACTGGTTTAGACTTGTGCGGTTCCCAGAAAGAGGTATGCACATGTCTTTATCGGTAGATGCAGTCAAGGCCGCCCTGTCCAGCGTGATCGATCCCAATACGGGCAAGGACCTGGTGTCTTCCAAGTCCGCGAAGAACATCCGTCTCGACGGCGCCGACGTGGTGCTCGACGTCGAGCTCGGCTATCCGGCGAAGAGCCAGATCGATCCCATCCGCAAGCTGGTGGTGGCCGCGGTGCGCGGCGTGGAAGGCGCGGGCAACGTCAGCGTCAACGTCTATTCCAAGATCATCGCCCACGCGGTGCAGCGCGGCGTGAAGCTGATGCCCAACGTCAAGAACATCATCGCCGTCGCCTCGGGCAAGGGCGGCGTCGGCAAGTCGACCACCGCCGTGAACCTGGCCCTGGCCCTGGCGGCCGAGGGCGCGCAGGTCGGCATCCTCGACGCCGACATCTATGGTCCTTCCCAGCCGATGATGATGGGCATCAACGCCCGTCCCGAGTCGGTGGACGGCAAGACCATGGAGCCCCTCGAGAACCACGGCCTGCAGGTCTCCAGCATCGGCTTCATGATCGATCCCGACGAGCCGATGGTCTGGCGCGGCCCGATCGTCACACAGGCCCTGCAGCAGCTGCTGGAACAGACCAACTGGCGCGACCTCGACTACCTCGTCGTCGACATGCCTCCCGGCACCGGCGACGTGCAGCTCACCCTGTCGCAGAAGGTGCCGGTCACCGGCGCGGTCATCGTGACCACGCCCCAGGACATCGCCCTGCTGGACGCGCGCAAGGGCCTGAAGATGTTCGAGAAGGTCGGCATTCCCATCCTCGGCATCGTGGAAAACATGAGCGTCCACATCTGCTCCAACTGCGGCCACGCGGAGCCGATCTTCGGCCAGGGCGGCGGGGAAAAGATGTGCGCGGACTACGGCGTGGAATTCCTCGGCGCCCTGCCGCTGACGATGTCCATCCGCGAGCAGGCCGACTCCGGCAAGCCGACCGTGGTGGCGGATCCGGACGGGCAGGTGGCCGCGATCTACAGGTCGATCGCCAGGAAGGTGGCGATCAAGGTGGCGGAGAAGGCCAAGGACATGACGAGCAAGTTTCCTTCGATCGTCATCAAGAACGATTGATCTCCCGGTCCTGACTGCCTCTTTCACCGCCTGCCAACCCGTCATTCCCGCCCGCGCGGGAATGACAACCCGGGCGGATGCACCGCCCGCCACCTTGAAGCCGCAAGACAACACGCAAGTGCAAATTCTCCGGTTTTAGCGCAAACTATCCTCCCGTCACCTTGCGCATCTCCCCCGCCTTATCAACATGGAAACCGACGCCATCAACGCCGCAGTCGTGATGCAGCGCCTCCCGCTCGCCAGCCGCTGGCAATCCTGGCAATGGAAGCCGGTCGAAGTCGACGTTCCCACCCTGCTGCCCGCCGCGCCGCCGCGCTGCCTGCGCAACGATGAATCCGACGCGCGCTGGCTGTTCACCGGCTTCGAAGTGCGTTTGTACACCGACGAGGCGGAGGGCTATTTCCTGAACGTCGATTCGCCGGCGCCCTGCTGGTTTGTCATGTGGCGCCTGGAAGACATCGACGGCGAGGAGGTGGCGGTGCCCAAGGCGCTCACACTTTCCTACAACGAGGCGGCGCGCCTGATGGACGGCGGCGAACGCGTCGACACCGTGCCGGCGCCGGCGGAAGTCATCGAACAGCTGCGCGCGTTCGCGCTGGAGCATTACCGGCCGGAGCCGAAGAAGAAGCGGCGCAAGCCTTCCTTCGAGGGCGGCGCCGGCGTGGAGCAGATGGCGCGCGCCGAGGGAGGCAGCCATGGAAGCTGAGAGCTTTTTCTCGCGCTGGTCGCGGCGCAAGTCCGAGGCGCGCGAGCAGGAAGCGCCCGCCGCGCCGGGCACGGAGAACCCGCCGGCGCAGCAGTCCGCGGAACAGCCTGCTCCCGCGCCGACCATGGAGGACGTGGCCAAGCTCACGCCGGACTCGGACTTCACCCGCTTCGTCGCGGGAGGCGTCGACGAAACCGTGCGCCGCTCCGCGCTCAAGAAGCTGTTCGCCGATCCGCATTTCAACGTGATGGATGGCCTGGACGTCTATATCGAGGACTTCAACAAGTTCGATCCGATCCCCCCCGCCATGCTGGCCGCCCTCAATCACGCCAAGTCGGTGCTGAATCCGCTAGACCATCTCGGCAAGCCGGTCATGGCCATGCTTGACGCGGAACCCAAAGAAGCTGAACATCCGGCTGACCAGGAACCGGCCGCCGCCGAACACCATGCCGAGGCGGACGCGGCGCGCGAGCAGCCCGGCTTGCAAGAAGCGCACGAAGCGCAACTACCGGCACAAGCGGAGCCGGAAGCCCTCAACGCCAGCAAGACGGACGTTGCCAGCGATGATGCGGCGCTCCCCGGCCAGAACACACCGATCACACCGCTTTCTACAGAATCACCTCATGACCCAATTTAAAGTTTGCAGCTGCAACCGCACCATGCCGCTCGACGCGGCCGCGGGCGCCAGCCTGGGCGCGGCGCTGGGAAGCGGTCCGCTGCCCATGCATTCGCAGTTATGCCGGCGCGAGGTCGGCAGCATGCTCGAGGCCCTCGACGGCGTGGACCAGGTGGTCGTCGCCTGCACCCAGGAACGCGGCCTGTTCAGCGAGCTCGCCGAGCAAAAGACCAGCGTGGCGCCGCTGCGCTTCGTCAACATCCGCGAAACCGGCGGCTGGGGCAAGGAGGGCCGCCAGGCCCTGCCCAAGATGGCCGCCTTGCTTGCCGCCGCGGCATTGCCCGATCCGGAGCCGGTACCCGAAGTGGAATATGCCTCCGGCGGGAACGTCCTGCTGATCGGCCCGTCTTCCCGCGTGCTGCCCTGGGCGAAGAAGCTCGGCGGCCAGCTCGACGTCAGCATGCTGCTGACCTCCGGGCATGGCGGCGAGGCGCTGCTGGAGCGGGTTCATCCGAGTTTTTCCGGCGGCAACGTTCGCGTTGATGGCTGGCTGGGCGCGTTCAAGGTGAACTGGGAGCAGCAGAACCCGATCGACCTGGAATTGTGCACCCGCTGCAATGCCTGCATCCAGGCTTGCCCGGAAGGCGCCATCGACCTCAGCTACCAGATCAACCTCGATGCCTGCACCCGTCACGGCGACTGCGTCAAGGCCTGCGGACCGATCGGCGCCATCGATTTCGGCCGCGCCGCGACCGAGCGCAGCGGCGAATTCGACCTTGTCTTCGACCTGCAGGATACGCCGGCGATCCGCCTGCACCAGCCGCCGCAGGGCTACTTTGCCCCCGGCGCGGACGCGGCCAGGCAGGCGGCCATGGCGCTCGAGCTGGCCCAACTGGTCGGCGAATTCAGCAAGCCGAAGTTCTTCGTCTACAAGGAAAAGATCTGCGCGCATGGCCGCAACCGCAAGACCGGCTGCAATGCCTGCGTCGAGATCTGCTCCGCCGGCGCCATCAGCCATGATGGCGACCGCATCAAGGTCACGCCCCAGCTGTGCGCGGGATGCGGCGCCTGCACCACGGTCTGCCCTTCCGGCGCCCTCACCTATGCCTATCCGCGGCCGGACGACCTCGGCCTGCGGATCAAGACCCTGCTCGACACCTACGCCCGGGCCGGCGGCAAGGCGCCTGCCTTGCTGTTCCATCACCACGAGGACGGCGCGGCCTTGCTCCTCGAACTCGGACGCCTGGCCGGCGCGGGCAGCCTGGACGGCATGCCGGCGCGGGTCATCCCGGTCAGCCTGCAGCACGTCGCGAGCGCGGGCATCGACGTCTGGCTGAGCGCGATCGCCTTCGGCGCGAGCAACGTCGCGGTGCTGGCGACCGGCGCGGAAGCGCCGCAGTACCTCGAGGCGCTCGAACACCAGATGCAGATCGCGCAGACCATCCTGACGGCGCTGGGCTACGCCGGCCGCCACCTCGAACTGCTGCGCGCCGCGGATGCCATGGCGCTCGAGGCCGAGCTGCGCCGCCTCCAGCCGGCGCAGGGCGTGCCGCAGCGCGCCACCTACCGCATCACCCAGGAAAAGCGCACCACCCTGGATTTTGCCTTCGAGCACCTGCTCAAGCACGCGCCCGCCCCGCAGGAAACGATTCCCTTGCCGGCACCGGCGCCCTTCGGCAAGGTCGACGTCGACACCGCCGCCTGCACGCTGTGCATGTCCTGCGTCGGCGCCTGCCCGGAAAAGGCCCTGGCCGACAATCCGAACCTGCCGCAGCTGCGCTTCATCGAGAGCAACTGCGTGCAGTGCGGCCTGTGCGAGAAGACCTGTCCGGAGAATGCGATCACGCTGACGCCGCGCCTGCTGCTCACGCCCGCGGCCAAGCAGCCGGCGGTGCTCAACGAAACCCAGCCCTATCATTGCATCCGCTGCAGCAAGCCCTTCGGCACCCTGCAGATGATCGAAAACATGGTGGCAAAGCTGTCGATGCACGGCGCCTTCGCGGGCAACATCGACCGCATCCGCATGTGCGGGGATTGCCGCGTGGTCGACATGATGCAGAATAAATCGGAATCATCCATCCTGGACCTCAAGCGCTGACCTGATTATCACGATGACAAGCACACAGACGCTCCGCTTCGAAGCACCCGACCAGGGCGAGGAAACCGCGCGCGCCGACCTCTACGGCCTGCTCGCCTCGCTGTTCTACGCGCCCGCCAGCAAGGACCTCATCGACCGCATCGCCGCCAGCGGGCAGGACGGCGACGGCGTGCTGGAGCAGGCATGGTCCGGCCTAGTGGACGCGTGCAAGCGCGCCAGCGCGGACGAGGTCCGCGACGAATACGAGTCGCTCTTCATCGGCGTCGGCAAGCCCGACGTCATGCTGTACGGTTCCTACTACCTGTCCGGCTTCCTCATGGAGAAGCCGCTGGCCGCCCTGCGCGACGACCTCGGGAAACTCGGCTTGCAGCGCGACGAGGCGGTGCCGGAAAGCGAGGATCACATCGCTACCCTGTGCGAGGTGATGCGTTACCTGATCGCGTCCGACGATTCTTTGCACGCCAATGTCGCAACGCAAAAAAACTTTTTCGCCACCCACATCCAGCCTTGGGCGGACACCATGTGCGAAGCCGTCATCCAGCATCCGGCCGCCCGGTTTCATGCATCGGTCGCGCGCCTCGCGTCGGCATTCTTCGCGGTCGAGGCCCAGGCCTTCGACATGGCTTGAATGACAGCCCAGGGCCTTGTCGTAAGCTTGCCGTAAGTTTCGCGTAAGTGAGCCGTAAGCTTTGTCGCGATCGCGAGACTGTTTCAACACCTATTCAATTTTGTCCAATCAAATTGATCAAAACCATCGTGCAATTTGCGCGGGGACGCACTATTATGGTTCGATGACAAAGTCTGCCCACAAGCAGACACGACCGCGCTGAACCGCGTCCGCTAGGAAGGAGAGACCACCATGGCAGAAAAAATGAAGACCGCAAGACGCAGCTTTTTCACCGGGCTCGGCCTGGTCGCGGCAGCCGGCGTCGCTGCGAAGATCACGTCCAAGACCACCGTTCCGCAAATCGCCGACCTCGCGCCCGAAGCGGCCGATCCCGGCGACGACGGCTACCGCCTGACGGAACACATCCAGAAATACTACCGCACCACTAAAATCTGACCCCCGGGGGATGACCATGCTCTTGACTCGCAAAGGCCAGTCAGGCCAGCGTTCGGCTCAACGCTTTTCTTCCAGCCTGACCGACAGCCTGTCGCGCGCGCTGCCTACCATGGACCGGCGCACCTTTCTCAAACGTTCCGGCATCGGCATCGGCGCCGGCATCGCCGCCTCGCAGCTGAACCTGATCCAGCGCGCCCGCGCCGCGGACGGTGCGGACAAGGCCGGCGGCAACGGCAAGATCGAGGTGCGCCGCACCGTCTGCACCCACTGCTCCGTGGGCTGCGCGGTGGACGCGGTGGTCGAGAACGGCGTCTGGGTGCGCCAGGAACCGGTGTTCGATTCGCCGATCAACCTCGGCGCGCACTGCGCCAAGGGCGCGGCGCTGCGCGAGCATGGCCATGGCGAATACCGCCTGAAGTATCCGATGAAGCTGGTCAACGGCAAGTACCAGCGCATCTCCTGGGACCAGGCGCTGCAGGAAGTCTCCGCCAAGCTGCTCGAGATCAAGAAGGCAACTGGACCGGATTCGGTGTTCTTCGTCGGCTCGTCCAAGCACAACAACGAGCAGTCCCAGCTGCTGCGCAAGTTCGTGTCCTTCTTCGGCACGAACAACTGTGACCACCAGGCCCGCATCTGCCACTCCACCACCGTGGCGGGCGTCGCGAACACCTGGGGCTACGGCGCCATGACGAACAGCTACAACGACATGCAGAATTCGAAGGCGATCATGTACATCGGCTCGAATGCGGCGGAAGCCCACCCGGTGTCGATGCTGCACATGCTGCATGCAAAGGAAAGCGGCACCAAGGTCATCGTGGTCGACCCGCGCTTCACCCGCACCGCGGCCAAGTCCGACCAGTACGTGCGCATCCGCTCGGGCTCTGACATTCCCTACCTGTACGGCATGCTGTACCACATCTTCAAGAACGGCTGGGAAGACAAGAAATACATCAACGACCGCGTCTATGGCATGGAGAAGGTCCGCGAGGAAGTCATGAAGTGGACGCCGGACAAGGTGGAAGAAGCCTGCGGCGTGCCCGAGGCGGAAGTGTTCAAGGCCGCCGAGACCATGGCCAAGAACCGTCCCTCCACCGTGGTCTGGTGCATGGGCCAGACCCAGCACAGCATCGGCAACGCCATGGTCCGCGCCTCTTGCATCCTGCAGCTCGCGCTCGGCAACGTCGGCGTCTCTGGCGGCGGCACCAACATCTTCCGCGGCCACGACAACGTGCAGGGCGCGACCGACGTCGGCCCCAACCCCGACTCCCTGCCGGGCTACTATGGCCTGGCGACCGGCGCCTGGAAGCACTGGGCGAACGTGTGGGGCGTCGACTATGAATGGGTCAAGAAGCAGTACGCCTCGCAGGCGATGATGGAAAAGTCCGGCACCACGGTGTCGCGCTGGGTCGACGCCGTGCTGGAAAAGAATGAATTCATCGACCAGGACAACAACGTGCGCGGCATGGTGTTCTGGGGCCATGCGCCGAACTCGCAGACGCGCGGCCTTGACATGAAGAAGGCGCTCGACAAGCTCGACCTGCTGGTGGTGATCGACCCCTACCCGTCCGCCACCGCGGCGATGGCGGCGATGAAGGTGGACGGCCAGGAACTCAACCCGAACCGCGCGGTGTACCTGCTGCCGGCGGCGACGCAGTTCGAGACCTCGGGCTCGGTGACCGCGTCCAACCGCTCCATCCAGTGGCGCGAAAAAGTGATCGAGCCGCTGTTCGAATCGCGCACCGACCACATGATCATGTACCAGCTCGCCGAGAAGCTCGGCTTCGGCAAGGAACTGGTTGCCAAGCTGAAGCTCGTTCCCGGCAAGGGCGGCATGATGGAACCCGAACCGGAGTCCATGCTGCGCGAAATCAATCGCGGCAACTGGACCATTGGCTACACCGGCCAGTCGCCCGAGCGCCTCAAGGCGCACATGCGCAACATGCACCTGTTCGACGTCAAGACCCTGCGCTGCAAGGGCGGCAAGGACGCGGCCAGCGGCTACGACATGACGGGCGACTACTTCGGCCTGCCCTGGCCGTGCTACGGCACGCCGGAGCTCAAGCATCCCGGCTCGCCGAACCTGTACGACAACACGCGCCACGTGATGGACGGCGGCGGCAACTTCCGCGCCAACTTCGGCGTGGAGCGCGAGGGCGTGAACCTGCTGGCGGAAGACGGCTCGCATTCCGTCGGCGCCGACATCACGACCGGCTATCCGGAGTTCGACCACGTCCTGCTCAAGAAGCTTGGCTGGTGGGATGACCTCACCGAGGAAGAAAAGAAGGCCGCCGAGGGCAAGAACTGGAAGACCGACCTGTCCGGCGGCATCCAGCGCGTCTGCCTCAAGGTGCACGGCGTGCATCCCTTCGGCAACGCCAAGGCCCGCGCGGTGGTGTGGAACTTCCCCGACCCGGTGCCGCTGCATCGCGAACCGATCTACGGCACCAAGCCGGACCTGGTGGCCAAGTACCCGACGCACGACGACAAGAAGGCCTTCTGGCGCCTGCCCACGCTGTACAAGTCGATCCAGCAGAAGAACGTGGAAGCGAAGCTCTACGAGAAATTCCCCATCATCCTGACCTCGGGACGCCTGGTGGAATACGAAGGGGGCGGCGAAGAGACGCGTTCCAATCCCTGGCTGGCGGAGCTGCAGCAGGACAACTTCGTCGAAATCAACCCGAAGGCGGCATCCGACCGCGGCATCCGCGACGGCGAGTACGTGATCGTATCCACGCCGACCGGGGCACGCATCAAGGTCAAGGCCCTGGTGACGCCGCGCGTGGGTCCGGACACCGCGTTCATTCCCTTCCACTTCTCCGGATGGTGGCAGGGCAAGGACATGCTGGAGTACTACCCGGAAGGCGCGGCCCCGGTGGTGCGCGGCGAGGCGGTCAACACCGCCACCACGTACGGATATGACTCGGTGACCATGATGCAGGAAACCAAGACCACCATCTGCAACATCGAGCGCTACACAGCCTAAGGCCTGAGCCAGGAGACGACAATGGCACGAATGAAATTCATCTGCGATTCGGAGCGTTGCATCGAGTGCAACAGCTGCGCGACCGCCTGCAAGAACGAGCATGAAGTACCCTGGGGCGTGAACCGCCGCCGCGTGGTCACCATCAACGACGGCGTGATCGGCCAGGAAAAGACCATCTCGGTGGCATGCATGCATTGCTCCGACGCGCCATGCATGGCGGTGTGCCCGGTGGACTGCTTCTACCGCACCGACGAAGGCGTGGTGCTGCACAACAAGGACACCTGCATCGGCTGCGGCTACTGCTCCTACGCCTGCCCCTTCGGCGCGCCGCAGTTCCCGTCCAACGGCACCTTCGGCCTGCGCGGCAAGATGGACAAGTGCACCTTCTGCGCCGGCGGCCCGGAAGAGAACGGCTCCAAGGCGGAATTCGACAAGTACGGCCGCAACCGCCTCGCCGAAGGCAAGCTGCCGGCCTGCGCTGAAATGTGCTCGACCAAGGCATTGCTCGGCGGCGACGGCGATGCGATCGCCGACATCTTCCGCACCCGCGTCATCCGCCGCGGCAAGGGCAGCGAAGTCTGGGGCTGGGGCACCGCCTACGGCAAGTCCCCGAACCCGGACGCCAAGGCGCCCACGCCGAACGCCAAGGTGCCGGAAGGAGGAAAGGTATCATGAGGACAACCCTGCCCTGCCTGATGCTGGTCCTGGCCGCCGCCCTTGCCGGCTGCGCCGAGCGAGACCAGAACAAGAGCGCCTCCAACACCAACCGCGATGATGCGGCGCCCTTCTCCGGCGCCAAGAATTCCTTCGTTGCCGCCGGCTGGAAGCCCGGTGAAAAGGGCGACTGGGAAGCGCAGATGCGCCGCCGCGTGATGACGCAGAACGAGTACAACAAGACGAACTGATTGCCGCCTCCCTGGCGGAGGAAGCAACGAGGGAAACATCATGAAGAGATTGTTTGCCGTCATCGCCCTGGGCATTTCGCTGGCTGCGGTATCGGGCGCGCAGGCGCAGGCGCAAGACCCGGGCAAGCCGGCCGCGGCCGCCGCGCCGAACGTCGAGTCCATCGACATCCTCAAGCAGAACCAGGCCGAGCGCACCCGCGACCAGCCCGGCAACAATGCGCCGACCTGGCGCATCGTCAAGGAAGGCACACAGAACTACAGCAGCCTGCCCTACAAGGAAGCCGGCATTCTGATCCAGCCGAAGGCGCAGTTTCCCGGGCAGGAACACGCCACCACCGCCGGCGAGGCCTGGCGGCGCTACCGCAACGGCCCGCTGATCACCTTCGGCGGCTGGCTGCTGATCGCTGCCCTGGCGGCGCTGCTGGCGATCTATGTCGTCAAGGGTCCGGCGCGCAACAGCATCCCGCCGACCGGCCGCCTGATCGAGCGCTTCACGCCAACCGAGCGCTTCGTGCACTGGAGCGTGGCCATCAGCTTCAGCCTGCTCGGCCTGTCCGGCCTGGTCATGGCCTTCGGCAGGCATGTGCTGATGCCGCTGTTCGGCCATACGCTGTTCGGCTGGCTGGCCTACCTGTGCAAGAACATCCATAACTTCGTCGGCCCGGTCTTCCTGGTGTCGACGGTGGTGTTCTTCGCCGTCTACGTGCGCGACAACCTCCCCGGCAAGAGCGACCTGCACTGGCTGTCCCGGCTGGGCGGCGTACTGGGCAAGGACAAGCATGCGAGCTCCGGGCGCTTCAACGCCGGCGAGAAGATCTGGTTCTGGGGCGGCCTGACGGTGCTCGGCCTGGTGGTAAGCGCCAGCGGCTTCGTGCTCGACAAGCTCGTGCCCGGCATGCCCTACCTGCGCGGCGACATGCAGGTGGCGCACGTGATCCACCTGATCGGCGCGGTGCTGTTCATTGCCGGCGCGTTCGGACACATCTACATGGGCACGCTGGGCAGCGAAGGCGCCTACAAGGGCATGCGCGAAGGCTACGTCGACGACGCCTGGGCCATGGAGCACCATGATCTCTGGTATGAACAAATCCAGCGTGGCGACATCCCACGCATAAGGTCCCGCGAGGAGCGCCCGGAAACCGGCGCGCCGGCCAAGGCATGATCCCTGCCATGGCAGGGTTAAGGAGAGGAAAGATGAAGAACTGGTTGATTGCGATCGTTTCCCTGGCTGCCGCCGGCGCCGCCGTTGCCAAGCTGCCGCCCCCGAGCGAGGAAGCCAAGACCGCGGCCGAACTGGCGAAGGCTAAGGCTGCCTGGAGCGACAAGGTTGCCGCCTATCAGTTGTGCAAGGCGCAGGACAAGCTGGCCGATCGTTACCACAAGGAAAAGGGCGGCAAGAAGTCCGCAGACACGCCGGCCTGCGCCGATCCGGGGGCCTTCGTGCCGCCCACCGCTGCCGCACCGGCCGCTGCAGCACCGGCCGCACCCGCAGCGGCTGCGCCGGCCGCCCAGGCGACGGCCCAGGCAGCTCCCGCAAAGAAATAACCGCCCAGCGACATAACCGTTCAAGCGCTCCCATGTCTCATCGCCCCCTGTTGTCGAATGCTTCGGTGCCACTGACCAAGGAAGTGGAGGTGATGGACGAGCGCGGCCGGCTCTCGACCATCTCGATCCCGGCCGAACGTCCCCTCACCCTGTACATCGACAAGCGTGAACTCGTCACGCTGATGACCCTCGGCGGCGCCCCGGAATCGCTGATCCTCGGCTACCTGCGCAACCAGCGGCTGGTGAAGGCTATCGAGGACATCGAAGCCATCCAGGTGGACTGGGAAGTGGAAGCCGCCGCCATCACCACCCGCAATGGCATTGCCGACCTCGCCGAGCGCACCTCCAAGCGCGTCGTGACCACCGGCTGCGGCCAGGGCTCGGTGTTCGGCGGACTGATGGACGAAGTGGACAAGATCACCTTGCCGGCGGACGCACGCCTGCGGCAAGGCACTTTGTACAAGATCGTCGACACCATCCGCACCCAGCAGTCCATCTACAAGCAGGCCGGCTCGGTGCATGGCTGCGCGCTGTTCTCCGGCGACGGCGAGATGCTGTATTTCGTGGAGGACGTCGGCCGCCACAATGCCGTGGACTCGATCGCCGGCCGCATGTGGCTCGACGGCGTGCGCGGCGAGGACAAGGTGTTCTACACCACCGGCCGCCTGACCTCGGAAATGGTGATCAAGGGTGCGCAGATGGGCATTCCCTTCCTGCTGTCGCGCTCGGGCACCACCCAGATGGGCCACATGGTGGCCGAGAAGCTGGGCATGACGCTGCTGGCGCGCTGCACCGGCAAGCATTTCCTCGCCCTCACCGGCAAGGAAAGGCTGATCATGGAACCGCACCTGGCGGACGTGCTGCGCGTGGCCTGATGCCTCCATTCCGAAAAGCATGACGGGCCTTCCGGCAGCCTGCCGGAATGCGCCTTATACTTCCTGCATGATTCCCCGCTCGCGGCTCGACGCCTTCTACGCCTGGTTCTTCGTGCTCATCTGGGGCTCCGGCTATCTCGCCTCCAAGACCGGGATGCAGTACGCCCCGCCTTTCACCTTCCTGGCCCTGCGCTACAGTTTCGGCGTGCTTTGCCTCCTTGCATGGGTGGGATGGTCGAAGCCGCAATGGCCGGCGAGCCGAACCGAATTCTTCCATGTCTGCGTTGCCGGCCTGCTGATGCATGCGGTCAACCTCGGCGGCAGCCATTACGCCCAGTACCTCGGCATGTCCGCCGGCGTGACGGCGCTGCTGCTCGCCACCCAGCCGCTGCTGACCGCCGTCTATGCCCACCACCGCCTAGGCGAACGCCTCGACCGCCTGCAATGGCTGGGCGTGCTGCTCGGCCTGTGCGGCGTGGCGCTCGTGGTCTGGCACAAGATCAACCTGAAGGCAGTCACCGCCGGCAGCCTGGTGGCGGTAACGATATCGCTGCTGGCGATCACCAGCGGCACGCTCTACCAGCGGCGCTACTGCAAGTCGGTGGACCTGCGCAGCGCCTCGCTGATCCAGTTCGGGGCATCGCTGCTGGTGGTGGCGCCGCTCGGCTGGGCGGTGGAAGGATTCCCCGTGCGCTGGAGCTGGCCGCTGGTGATATCGATCTTCTTCCTGGTCATCTTCGCGTCCATCCTGGCCGTCAATGTCCTCAACACCATGATGCGGCAGGGCCACGCCGCCAAGGTGACCAGCCTGCTCTTCCTCACGCCCATCGTGGCGGTGCTGCTGGAATGGCTGATGTTCGGGGTGGTGCCGACCGGCGCCAGCGTGGCCGGCATCGTGGTGACCTGCCTCGGCGTTGCGATGGTCAGCCGGCGCAAGGCCTAGCTCTCTGGCAAACTACGTTCCATGCATCTTCTCGACGCCATCCGCGACGCTTTCCTGCTGCTGCTTTCCGGCGACGCCGCGCTCTGGCGCACCATTGCCGTTTCGGTAAGGACGACCCTGCTGGCGCTGCTGATCGCCGCGCCCTGCTCCGTGGCGCTCGGCTACCTGATGGCGACGCACCGCTTCCCGGGCCGCCGGCTGATGATCTGGCTCACCCAGGCAGCGCTGTCCCTGCCCACCGTGCTCATCGGCCTGCTGCTCTACCTGATGCTGTCGCGGCGCGGGCCGCTGGGCGACCTGCAATGGCTTTTCACGCAATCCGGCATCGTCGCCGGGCAGGTGCTGATCGCGCTGCCGGTCCTCACCGCGTTCTCGCTCGCCGCGATCCAGGCGGCCGACCCCCGGCTCGCCGAAACCGCGCTGACCCTCGGCGCTTCCCCGTGGCGCTTGATGTGGACGGTCTTGCGGGAAGTCCGGTTCGGCGTGATGGCTGCGATCATCCACGGCTTCGGCCGGGTGATTTCGGAGGTGGGCTGCGCCATCATGGTGGGCGGCAACATCGCCGGCGAGACGCGCACCATCACCACCGCGATCGCGCTCGAAACCAGCAAGGGGGAATTCGCGCAAGGCATCGCGCTGGGCATGGTGCTGGTAGCCATCGCCCTGGCCATCAACGCGCTGCTGTTCATGCTGCAGGGCGATCCGCGCGTCGCCAGGGGAACGGCATGACGCTGCTTGCCATCCACGGCCTGCGCAAGCAGTTCGGCGAGCGCCTTCTGTTCGACATCGAGGCGCTGGAACTGCGCAAGGCCACGGCCTACGTCCTGACCGGCCTGAACGGAGCCGGGAAAAGTACCCTGCTGCGCATCCTGGCCGGCCTGGAGCAAGCGGACGCCGCCTCCTGCACCTACCTCGGCATGCCGGTCGCGCTCTCACCGTATCCGCCGGCGATGCGCGGCAGCATCGTGTACGTGCACCAGCATCCGGTGCTGTTTTCCACCAGCGTCTGCAAGAACATCGGCTATGGGCTTGCCGCGTGCGGCATGCCGCAGGCAGATGCGGCCGAACGCGTCGAAGCGGCGATGGCGTGGGCGGGCGTGACCCACCTGCGCGACCGCCTGCCGCATGGCTTGTCGGGCGGCGAAAAGCAGCGCATCGCTCTGGCCCGCGCGAAGGTGCTCGAACCGCGCCTGCTGCTGCTCGACGAACCCACCTCGAACCTCGACGGCGCGGCCAGGGAACAGGTCATCGCGCTGATTCCCTCGCTGACCGCGGCGGGCAGCAGCGTGGTGATGGCTTGCCATGACCGCGACCTGATCGCCCTGCCCGGCGTGCAGCGCCTGAAGCTGCGCGACGGCCGCCTGCAGGCGCGCCAGCAGCGCGCGCGCCTCGTGAAATAGGCAAGCTTTCCGGAAGAGATTCGCCCTGCTTGAGGCTTACTGCGTCTTGTCCGGCGGCGTGGTATTGGGCGGCGAATAGTTGTTCGTCTGGCCGTTGAGCGGCATCGACGACTGCTCCTGCTCCTTGCTCAGCTGTTCCGGCCGCACCTGTGATGGCGTGCCAGAATCGCCGCTGCTGGTGGCGCCCGCGCCGGCCTTCGGCGACATGCTTGCGTCCGAGGGCGGCAGCTTGTCCTTGGGCAGGGCGACCGACTGGTCGGAGGTTTTCGCCAGCGGCACGTCGGCGTTCACCGACGGCTTGGCGGCGTCCGAGGTCTTCGGCTCGGGCGTCTTCTGGCAGCCGGCGGCCAGCAAGGCGCCAGCCAGCATCGGCATGATCAGGATCGTTCTGTTCATCTCGGCCTCTCGTCATGAGTATTCGGTGGCAGGAAGCAAGGCGCGCGGCGGCCCCTCATTTCCATGATTCCTTGCCTTTCGACCAATTCGTTGCGTTGCGGTTCGTCCGGGGCGGCTTGATCCATGTCTTGCTCCCGCGCCAGTCCCCCGGCCCGCCAGAACTTCCCTCATTCAAAGCCGCCAAACCTTCTTTGCATGAAGGAGCATGAACATGGAACTTACCCTCACAGGGATCAACGTCGCCGTCCTGCTGACGGATGGTTTTGAACAGGTCGAATACACCGGGCCGCGCGACGCGCTCGAACAGCAAGGCGCCGCGCTGAAGGTGATTTCACTCCGGAAAGGCGAGGTGCAGGGCATGCACCACCACGACCAGGGCGACATGTTCCGCGTCGACCTGCTGTTTAGCGAGGCCGATCCGAAATCCTTCGACATGCTGCTGTTGCCCGGCGGCGAGCAGAACGGCGCGACGCTGCGCGATTCGCCCGAGGCCCAGGCTTTCGTGCATGCCTTCGAGGAAGACGGCAAGCCGATCGCGGCGATCTGCCATGGCGGCTGGGTGCTGGCCGCGGCGGGCCTGGTGCAGGGCCGCAGGATGACGAGCTGGGAATCGCTGCAGGACGACTTCCGCAAGGCGGGCGCCAACTGGGTCGATGAAGAAGTCGTGGTCGACGGCAACCTCGTCACCAGCCGCAAGCCGGACGACATTCCCGCCTTCAACAAGAAGATGGTCGACGTGATGTTCCAGCGCCTCGCCGCCCATACCGCCGGCACGAGCGAAGACCGGCGCCACCGTTCCAGCGTGGGCTTCGGCGGCTGACGTCTCTAGTTGCGCGCGTGCGCCAGGTTGAAGCTTTCCACGCCTTCGAACTTGCCGAGTTCCTGCGCCAGTTCGCTGATCGGGATGCCGCTGCTCTTGTCGAAGGCCACCGCGACGAAGTGCCAGACCACCTTGCCGTTCGTCATTGAGATCGCGATCGAGCCGCGCGCGATCTCGTAGCCCCGCTTGATCGCGGCGGCGCGCAATTCATCCTCCGACGGCGCCCAGCCTTCCCTGAAGCGCAGGTCGATGGCGATCGCGGTGCGCGACGGCAGCGACGCCGCGATCCGCGGCACGCCGACCATGCAGAAGGCGGACATCAGCGACAGCAGGATGGCCGCCAGGTAAAAGCCCACGCCGACCAGGATGCCGATCACCGCCGCCGCCCAGATCGAGGCGGCGGTCGTGAGGCCGCTGATGTTGAAGCCGTCGCGCGAGATCACGCCCGCCCCGAGGAAGCCGATCCCGGTCACGATGCCCTGGATGACGCGGGTCGGATCAGCGCCCAGGCCGATTGTGGCCTGCCCTCCATACCAGTCGCCGGGATAGCCGACGATCACCGTCAGCGCCGCCGACGCCATGCACACCAGCCCGTAGGTCCGCATGCCGGCCGCCCGTCCGCGGTAGGAACGCTCGTATCCGACGAGCAGACCGAGCAGCAAGGCGCCGAACAGGCTGAAGAAGACCAGCAGGTTGCTGGTGACCACCGACGCCGACCAGAATGCCGACAGGTCTTCGATGGAGGGGAAATCCGAAAGCAGGTTAGCCATGCATCATGCCTTTTTGCAATCCGCGCGTCTCATGCGCGGAAACGTCGCAGTCCGTCCAGATCGAGGATCTGGATGCCGCCGTAATCCACCTTCAGCAAGCCTTCCTTTTCCAGCACCTGCAGCGCCTGGTTGGCGCGCTGGCGCGACGATCCGGAAAGATAGCCGATCTCTTCCTGCGAAATCTGCAGCAGGGTATCGGTGCCGGGATAGAGATGAGTGTTGAACAGGGCGGCGAGGCAGCGCGCCACGCGCGTGTCGACGTCCAGCAGGCGGTCGAACTCGACCATGCCGATGAACTGCCCCAGCCGTTCATTGAGCTGCATCAAAAGAAATCGCGTGAAGGGAAGGCTATTATCGAGCAGCCACATGAAGGTCTTGGCCGGCATGCGCGCGATGCGGCTGTCCCGCAGCGCCACCACGTCGTACTTGCGCGGCTCCTGCTTGAGCAGCGTGCCTTCGCCGAACCAGCCGCCGCGCGGCACGCCTGTGAAGGTCACCGACTTGCCCTCGGGCGAAAGGTTGTTCATCTTGACCAGCCCGTCGATCACGCCGATCCATGCTTCGCAAGGTTCGCCCTTGCGGCATACATACCCACCCTTGGGAATGGTCTGCTCGTACGTATCCGCTTCCACCCGGGCCATCTGTTCCGGCGTCAGCCCGTTTGCCCAGATGGTCTGGCGCAGCAATTCCTTGAGCGAGGTTTTTTCGACTGTCATTGTGCAGCGCACCAGGCGCGCGAATAAATTTTTTGTTTGCGAAGTAGATTGTCAGCCGGACGACAGCACACGACAATCCCGCTGGCTAGTATGCTGACAACAAATGCTCCAGCGTGATGTGGCTGCGCGCTTCGCGACACCAACGCTGCCTGGAGACAAAAATTACTAACGGAGACATTGTAAGCCCAGACTCACGCCACGCGATACTGTTGGCGCAAGTCTTGGATGCAATCGCCCGCATGGCTGCCCGCATGCAGGCGCTCCGGCCCCTTCAGAACGGTTCGAACTGTGAGAGAGAGTGGGACGATGGCAGAGACAACTCACGACGCCGGCGGCACGACCTTTCCGCGCCTGCTGTTGAAGCATGCGCAGGAGCGCCCCGGCAAGCCGGCCTTCCGCGAGAAGGACCTCGGCATCTGGCAAACCTGGACCTGGTCGGAGGTCGGCGCCGAAGTGCGGGCCTTCGCCTGCGGCCTCGCCGCCATGGGATTTTCGCGCGGCATGAACCTGGCCATCATCGGCGACAACCGCCCGCGCCTCTACTGGGCCATGGCCGCGGCGCAATGCCTCGGCGGCGTCGCGGTCCCGCTCTACCAGGACGCGCCCGCAGCCGACATGGCCTACGTGCTGCAGGACGCCGGCATCGACTTCGCCATCGTCGAAGACCAGGAACAGGTCGACAAGCTGTTCGAGATCAAGCAGGGCGTGCTGCGCGACGGCGGCCTGCTCTCGCACATCATCTACGACGACCCGCGCGGCATGCGCAACTACAAGCAGCCGGAACTGGCCTCGCTCGACACGGTGATCGAACTTGGCCGCGCCTATGACAGGCAGCATCCCGATTTCTTCCAGGCGCAAGTCGGCGCCGGCCGGTCCGACGACGTGGCGGTGATGCTTTATACCTCGGGCACCACCGGCAAGCCGAAGGGCGTCTGCCAGACGCACGCTTCCTTCATCCATGCCGCGTCCGGCGGCTGCGGCTTCGACCGGCTGACGGCGGACGAAGACATTCTTTCCTACCTGCCCATGGCGTGGGTGGGCGACCACCTGTTTTCCTATGCGCAGGCGATGCTGGCGGGCTTTACCGTCAACTGTCCCGAATCCGGCGACACCGTGCTGACGGACCTGCGCGAGATCGGCCCGACGTATTACTTCGCGCCGCCGCGCGTGTTCGAGAACATGCTGACGACGGTGATGATCCGCATGGAGGACGCCGGCGCAATCAAGCGAAGGATGTTCCATCACTACATGGAAGTGGCGCGCCGGGTGGGTGCCGACATCCTCGATGGCAAGCCGGTCGGCATGGTGGAACGGCTGCAGTATGCGCTCGGCAAGTTCTTCGTCTACGGTCCGCTCAAGAACGTGCTCGGCCTGTCGCGCGTGCGCGTGGCCTACACCGCCGGCGCGGCGATCGGCCCGGACCTGTTCCGCTTCTACCGCTCCATCGGCGTCAACCTCAAGCAGCTCTACGGCGCCACCGAGACCTGCGCCTACGTCTGCCTCCAGCCGGACGGCAACATCAAGTTCGACAGCGTGGGCCTGCCCGCGCCCGGCGTGGAAGTGAAGCTGGCGCCGAACGGCGAGGTGCTGGTGAAGTCCGGCTCCATGCTCAAGGAATACTACAAGCGCCCGGACGCCACCGCCGAAGTGATCGACGCGGACGGCTACTTCCATACGGGCGACGCCGGCATCTTCGACGAGCAGGGCCACCTCAAGATCATCGACCGCGCCGCCGACGTCGGCCGCCTGACCAGCGGCGAGATGTTCGCGCCGAACTACATCGAGAACAAGCTGAAGTTCTTCCCCTTCATCAAGGAAGCGGTCGCCTTCGGCAACGAACGCGCCATGGTCTGCGCCTTCATCAACATCGACATGGAAGCCGTCGGCAACTGGGCGGAGCGGCGCGGCATTCCCTATTCCGGCTATACCGACCTGGCGGCCAAGAAGGAAACCTACGACCTGGTGAAGGAATGCGTGGAAAAGGTCAACGCCGACCTCGCGAGCGAAGCCATGATGGCCGGCACGCAGATCCACCGCTTCCTGGTGCTGCACAAGGAGCTCGACCCGGATGACGACGAGCTGACCCGTACCCGCAAGGTGCGCCGCCGCTTCGTCGCCGAGAAATACCGGGTGCTGATCGACGCCCTCTACACCGGCAAGCCGTCGCAGTACATCGAGACGCAGGTGAAGTTCGAGGACGGCAGGCAGGGCAAGGTCGCCGCCGACCTGCGCATCGTCGACGTGAACACTTTTTCCACCTTGAAGAAGGCGGCCTGACATGCCCTTCGTTGACAACCGCAAGATCGGCGACGTCATTCTCGACCTGAAGAACATTTCCCTGTCCTTCGGCGGCGTGAAGGCGCTCACCGACATTTCCTTCAACGTGCGCGAGCACGAGATCCGCGCCATCATCGGCCCCAATGGCGCGGGCAAGAGCTCGATGCTCAACGTGATCAATGGCGTCTACCGGCCGCAGCAGGGCGAGATCACCTACCGCGGCCAGGTGCGCCGGGACATGAACACCTATGCGGCAGCCAAGAGCGGCATCGCGCGCACCTTCCAGAACATCGCGCTGTTCAAGGGCATGTCGGTGCTGGACAACATCATGACCGGCCGCAACCTGAAGATGCAGACCAACTTCCTGCTGCAGGCGCTCTACTGGGGCCCGGCGCAGAAGGAAGAGATCGCCCACCGCAAAAAGGTGGAAGAAATCATCGACTTCCTGGAAATCCAGCACATCCGCAAGACGCCGGTATCGCGCCTGCCCTACGGCCTGCAGAAGCGCGTCGAACTCGGCCGCGCGCTCGCCGCCGAGCCGGAGATCCTGCTGCTCGACGAGCCGATGGCCGGCATGAACGTGGAAGAGAAGCAGGACATGTGCCGCTTCATCCTCGACGTCAACGACCAGTTCGGCGCCACCATCGTGCTGATCGAGCATGACATGGGCGTGGTGATGGATATCTCGGACCGGGTCGTGGTGCTGGATTACGGCAAGAAGATCGGCGATGGCACGCCGGACGAGGTGCGGAGCAACCAGGATGTGATCAATGCGTATCTGGGTGTGGCGCATTGATGGTGCTGCTGCCGTCCTTGGCGCCTTTCAGGCTCCCTCCCCTTCAAGGGGAGGGTTGGGGTGGGGATGGGGTTCGGTCGCAAGCAAAGTACAGCATTCGGTTCACTTTCGTTGTTAAGGCTGTTCTTCGATCACAATCGAAACCCATCCCCACCCTAGCCCTCCCCTTGAAAGGGAGGGGACGAATGGTGCTAGCGCAAGAGTAAAAATCGGAGACAACCAATGGAATTGACCTTCATCCTCGAAGTCTTCATCGGCGGCCTGCTGGCCGGGGTGATGTATGCGCTGGTGGCGCTGGGCTTCGTGCTGATCTACAAGGCATCGGGCGTGTTCAACTTCGCCCAGGGCGCGATGGTGTTCTTCGCCGCGCTCACCACCGTCGGCATCTCGAGCAAGTTCGGCGTCTCGCTGTGGCTTGCCGTGCCGCTGGCGATGGCGGCGATGGTGCTGCTGGGCCTGGCCACCGAGCGCATCGTGCTGCGGCCGCTGGTGAACCAGCCGGAAATCACGCTCTTCATGGCAACCATCGGCCTGACTTTCTTCGTCGAGGGCCTGGCCCAGCTGATGTGGGGCTCCGAGGTGCGGCAGCTCAACATCGGCATCGAGGACGTGCCCATCCAGGTGCTGCTCGACAAGTTCAACATCTCGGTGTCGCAGTTCGACGTGACTTCCGCCGGCATCTGCGCGGTGCTGGTCACCAGCCTGGCGCTGTTCTTTTCCAAGACCAAGATCGGACGCGCCCTGCGCGCGGTGGCGGACGACCACCAGGCCGCGCTGGCCGTGGGCATCCCGCTGCAGCAGATCTGGGGCATCGTCTGGGCCGTCGCCGGTTTCGTGGCGCTGGTCGCCGGCCTGCTCTGGGGCGCGCGCAACGGCGTGCAGTTCGCGCTGACCTTCGTGGCGCTGAAGGCCCTGCCGGTGCTGATCCTCGGCGGCTTCACCTCGGTGCCGGGCGCCATCGTCGGCGGCCTGATCATCGGCGCCTCGGAAAAGCTGGCGGAAGTGTTCATCGGCCCCATGGTCGGCGGCGGCATCGAGGGCTGGTTCCCCTACGTGCTGGCCTTGCTGTTCCTGCTGGTGCGGCCGGAAGGCTTGTTTGGCGAGAAGATCATTCGACGGATTTGAAGAATCACAGCTCTTTCAAGTACAGAGAAAGCTCCTTCCCCTTCAAGGGGGAGGTTGGGTGGGGGATGGGTTTCCGACGCAAGCAAAGAACAGCATCCAGTTCATTGTCGAAGTTAATGCTGTTCTTTGCTTGCTGCCGAAACCCATCCCCACCCCGGCCCTCCCCTTGAAGGGGAGGGTGAGAACGGGGCGCTTAGCGCCAAATATAAGGATGCCACCATGTTCTACCGCGAAGCTGGTCAATTCAAAGTCACCTACCAGGCCGACGGGCAGGTCTTTCCGATCCGCCAGGACCGCATCGGCATTGCCGCGCTGCTGGCCGTGGCCTTTCTGGTCGTGCCTTTCGTCGCCTCGCCCTACGTCTTTTCCGCGATCCTGATTCCCTTCCTGATCTTCGCGCTCGCTGCGCTGGGCCTGAACATCCTGACCGGCTACGCCGGCCAGCTGTCGCTGGGAACGGCGGCCTTCATGGCGGTCGGGGCGTTTGCCGCCTACAACTTCATCCTGCGCATTCCCGGCATGCCGGTGCTGCTGGCCTTCATCCTCGGCGGGCTGTGCGCCGCCATGGTGGGCATCGTGTTCGGCCTGCCCTCGCTGCGCATCCGCGGCTTCTACCTTGCCGCCGCCACGCTGGCCACGCAGTTCTTCGTGGTGTGGTGCCTGACCAAGATCCAGTGGTTCACCAACTACAGCAGCTCGGGCGTGATTACCGCACAGAAGATCAGCATGTTCGGCTACACCTTCGACACGCCGGCCAGCAAGTACCTGCTGGTGCTGGCCATCGTCTGCGTCATGGCGCTGATGGTGAAGAACATGGTGCGCTCCAACGTCGGGCGCTCCTGGATGGCGGTGCGCGACATGGACGTTGCCGCGGAGGTGATCGGCTTCCGCCTGATGCGCACCAAGCTGCTGGCCTTCGCCGTGAGCTCCTTCTACTGCGGCGTGGCGGGCGCGCTGTATGCCTATGCCTACCTCGGCACGGTGGAGCCGGAAGCCTACAGCCTGGACCTGTCCTTCCGCATCCTGTTCATGATCATCATCGGCGGCGTGGGTTCCATCATCGGCGCCTTCTTCGGCTCGGCCTTCATCGTGCTGCTGCCCATCCTGCTGAACATCATCGCGCACGGCCTGCAGCTGCCGACGTCGGTGGCGTCCAACCTGGAGCTGATGGTGTTCGGCGCGCTGATCATCTTCTTCCTCATCGTCGAGCCGCACGGGCTCGCGCGGTTGTGGCAGATCGCCAAGGAAAAGCTTCGCTTGTGGCCTTTCCCGCATTAAAACAAACAAGCAAAGAGGGTTGAAAAGATTCCACTTTCAGCATCCAAATCAATAGGAGGAGCACAATGAAGTCACTTAAATCCGTCATGCTGGGCGCCGTGATGGCAGCCACCATGGGCACGATGGGCGCGGCCGTCGCCCAGGAGCAGTACATTCCCATCCTGTCCTACCGCGTCGGTCCCTACGCCGCGGGCGGCTCCGGCTTCTTCGGCGGCACCATCGACTACATGAACCTGGTCAACGCCAACGGCGGCATCAATGGCGTGAAGCTGAAGTGGGAAGAATGCGAAACCGAATACAACCCCTCGCGCGGCGTGGAGTGCTATGAGCGCCTGAAGTCGAAGAACGGCGGCGCATCGCTGGTCGAACCGCTCGCCACCGGCATCGCCTACGGCATCCTCGACCGCGTCGCGACCGACAAGATCCCGATGACGACCCTGGGCTATGGCCGCTCCGACGCCGCCAACGGCAAGGTCTTCCCTTATGTCTTCCCGCTGATCACCAGCTACTGGAACCAGGCCACGGCCATGGTGGCCTACCTTGGCAGCAAGGCGGGCGGCGTGGACAAGCTCAAGGGCAAGAAGATCGTCCACCTCTACCATGATTCCGCGTTCGGCAAGGAGCCGATGCCGGTGCTGGATGCCGAAGCGCAGAAGTATGGCTTCGAGCTGATCAAGATCCCCGTCGCCCATCCCGGCAACGAGCAGCAGTCGCAATGGCTGCAGATCCGCCAGGCCAAGCCGGATTACGTGATCCTGTGGGGCTGGGGCGTGATGAACGCGGTGGCGATCAAGACCGCGCAGCGCAACGGCTTCCCGCGCGAGAAGATCCTCGGCGTCTGGTGGGCAGGCTCGGAAGAGGACACCATCCCGGCCGGCGAAGCCGCCAAGGGCTACACCACCATGACCTTCAACACGCCGGGCAACTACCCGGTGCTCGACGAGATCCGCAAGAAAGTTTATGACGCCGGCAAGGGCAACCTCGACGACAAGACCCGCGTCGGCTCGGTCTACCACATGCGCGGCGTGACCGCGGCCATCCTGTGGGTGGAAGCGATCCGCAAGGCGCAGGAAAAGTTCGGCAAGGGCAAGGTAATGACCGGCGAGCAGGTGCGCTGGGGCTTCGAGAACCTCGACGTGAACGAAGCGCGACAGAAGGAACTCGGCGCGCTCGGCATGTTCCCGCCGGTGAAGACCTCCTGCGACGACCACGAAGGCTCGGGCGCGGTGAAGGTGCAGCAGTGGAACGGCTCGAAGTGGGTGCCGATCACGCCGAACTGGGTGACCGGCGACAAGGCCCTGACGCGCAAGCTGCTGGAAGAGTCCTCGGCGAAGTATGCGGCGGAGAAGAACATCAAGGCGGCCTGTTTGGGGTCTTGATTCGTTTATCCGGATCTTCTCGTTTCACGTCAGGCACCCTCCCTTTCAAGGGGAGGGCTGGGGTGGGGATGGGGTTCGGCAGCAAGAAAAGAACAGCATCCAGTTCATTGTCGAAATCAACACTGTTCTTTGCCTGCATGGGAAACCCATCCCCACCCCTACCCTCCCCTTGAAAGGGAGGGAGTTGAACGGACGCCCTTCCCTGGAGGGCGGAAGTATTACTCAGAACCGACAACCCACATGAACACACCGACCGCCAGCATCGCTCCCGCCGCATCACCGTCGGCGCCTTATCTTTCCGTGAACAACATCGAGGTCATCTACGACCACGTGATCCTGGTCCTGAAGGGCGTGTCGCTGCAGGTGCCGCAGGGGAAGATCGTGGCCCTGCTCGGCGCGAACGGCGCGGGCAAGTCGACCACCATGAAGTCGATCTCTACCTTGCTGCGGGGCGAGCGCGGCGACGTCACCAAGGGCAGCGTCGAATTCAAGGGCGAGCGCGTCGACCAGCTCACGCCCAACGAACTCGTGAAGCGCGGCCTGTCGCAGGTGATGGAAGGCCGCCATTGCTTCGGCCACCTGACCATCGAGGAAAACCTGCTGACCGGCGCCTACACCCGCAGCCTGTCGCGCGCGGCGCTCAAGGAGTCGCTCGACATGGTGTATCACTACTTTCCGCGACTGAAGGAACGCCGCGCCTCGCAGGCCGGCTATACCTCGGGCGGCGAGCAGCAGATGTGCGCCATCGGCCGCTCGCTCATGGCCAAGCCGTCGATGATCCTGCTGGACGAACCCTCGATGGGCCTGGCGCCGCAAATCGTCGAGGAAATCTTCGAGATCGTGCAAGACCTGAACAAGAAGGAAAACGTGTCCTTCCTCGTGGCCGAGCAGAACACCATGGTGGCGCTGCGCTACGCCGACTTCGGCTACATCCTGGAAAACGGCCGCGTGGTGATGGAAGGCGAGGCCAGCGGCCTGGCCGCCAACGAAGACGTGAAAGAGTTTTACCTGGGCGTCTCCGGCGCGGAGCGCAAGAGCTTCCGCGACATGAAGTTCTACCGCCGCCGCAAGCGCTGGCTGGCCTGAACGCACGACACCTCTCCCGAACCAAGACATCCCGCGAAAGACCCGCCATGGCCGACTATTTCGATGCCCTTGAAACCCGCGACCCGCAGGTTCGCGAACGCGACCTCATGGCGCGACTGCCGCAACTCGTTGCCCGCGCCGCCGCCGCGCCGGGATGGGGACGCATCCTGGAAGGCGTGAACCCGGCAGACATCACCTCGCGCTCGGCGCTCGCGCAGTTGCCGGTCACGCGAAAGTCCGACCTCAAGGACCTGCAGAAGGACGCCATGCCCTTCGGCGGACTGACGACCACCGACCCGCGGGCGCTGCGCCGGTTGTTCATGTCGCCCGGCCCGATCTTCGATCCGGAAGGCAAGGACGCGGACTGGTGGCGCTTCGCCCGGCCCATGGCAGCGATCGGCTTGAAGGCGGGGCACATCGTGCAGAACTGCTTTTCCTATCATTTCACGCCGGCGGCCTTCATGGCCGAAGGCGGCGCGGCGCGCATCGGCTGCCCGGTGATCCCGGCCGGCATCGGCCAGACCGAGATGCAGGTGCAGGCGATGAACCTGCTGAGGCCAGACGCCTATGTCGGCACGCCGTCCTTCCTGAAGATCATCATCGAGAAGGCGCGCGAGATGAATGCCGACATTGGCAGCGTGCAGCGCGCGCTGGTGGGCGCCGAGGCGCTGCCGCCGTCGCTGCGCGCCTGGCTGAAGGACAACGGTGTGGCAACGGTGCTGCAGATGTACGGCTCGGCCGACATCGGCAACATCGCCTATGAAACGATGAGCAACGGCGAGGTGAATCCCGGCATGGTGATCGACGAGGAACTGATCGTCGAGATCGTGCGCCCGGGCACCGGCGATACGGTTGCAGACGGCGAGGTGGGCGAAGTCGTGGTGACCTCGTTCAACCCGGACTACCCGCTGGTGCGCTTCGGCACCGGCGACCTGTCCGCCGTGCTCGCGGGCGCATCGCCGTGCGGACGGACCAATGTCCGCATCAAGGGCTGGATGGGACGGGCGGACCAGACGTCGAAGGTGCGCGGCATGTTCGTGCATCCGGGGCAGGTGGCCGAGGTGGTCAAGCGCCATCCGGAGATCGCCAAGGCGCGTCTCGTCATCACCGGGGAGATGGCGAACGACGTCATGACCCTGCACTGCGAAACCGAAGGCGGCGCACTGCCCGACGCGACGGTGGCGGCGATCGTGGACACGATGCGCGACATCACCAAGCTGCGCGGCGGCGTTGCCTTGCAGCCGCGCGGCGCCTTGCCGAACGACGGCAAGGTGATCGAGGACGCGCGGACCTACGAGTAAGCCGGCGTCCCTCCCGAACCTGGCAGGCCGCCCGGGCCTGCCTACCAGTTCTTCTTTATCACCTTGTCGGGCGACTTGCCCGGCCGGTCGTTGACGACCTCGTCCACTCCGCCGGTTTCCCGCAGGTCGGTATCGACCATGCCGGCCTGCAGGTCCTTGTAGGCTTGCTTGATATCGTCGCGCGGCTGCTCCTCGGGAAGCTCGTCGCGTTCGTCGCGCTCGTGCGGCTCCAGCGGCGTGGGCGACGCGTTGTTGTGCTGCGAGGTCTTGATGTGGTGTTCCTTGTGGGCGGACTTCATGTGCCCGGTAGTCGATCTTGGGGTTTTCATTGCGGCTCCATGCTGTTCTTGCAATACCCGTTCGAACGCGGTGGCCGGCAAAGATTCCCCAAGGAAGAGCCTGGGATGATGCTGTTCAGACACCTTCGACGATGAACAGGCGGCCGGTGGAATTGGCCTGCCGGATCTTCCTGGCATGCTCGTACTCGACCGAGTCGTACCATTTCCGCGCCTGCTCCAGTGAGGGAAACTCGACGATGACCGTGCGCAATCCGGCATGATGGGAAGCGTCCTCGCCTTCGCGCTGTTCGCGGCTGCCGCCGCGGACGATGAACTGGCCGCCATGTTGCGCGACCGACTGGGTGGAAAGCGTGCGGTAGGGCTCGTATCCCGCGGCATCTGTCACCGCGATCTCGGCAACGACATAGGCTTTCTTCATGACAGCGTCTCCTCGCTTGTTGAACCAGCAAGCATTGTAAGACGTCGCGGCCGTGCGCGCCGGGCCCGAACTGCGGTGCGCCGGCGGGTTCCAAGGAGGGCGAGGCAGGCACGCCGGGCAAGGTCCGATATGGTATCGTCTTGCCCGCGTTGAATAATTGCACCGAGGACTTGCGAATGACTTACATCGATTCCGAATACCATCGCGACAAGGCTCGCAAGCTGCTTGCCGACGGCGAACTGATCTTTGACGCCAAGGCCGTGCAGGACGCGGTCGACCGGGTGGCGGACCAGCTCAACAAGCGGTTCAATGAAGACGACAGCGCGCCCTTCCCGCTGGTGCTCGGCGTGATGGGCGGCGCGGTGGTGTTCTGCGGCCAGCTGCTGACCCGGTTGAAGTTCCCCCTTGAATTCGACTACATGCACGTCACCCGCTATGGCAGCAAGGACCAGGGCGGCAAGATCGAGTGGAAGGTGATCCCGCGCTCGAACGTCGAGGGCCGCACGGTGGTGGTGCTCGACGACATCCTCGACGAAGGCGAGACGCTGGCGCACGTCAAGGAGCGCCTGCTCGACATGGGCGCGGCGGAAGTGGTGCTGGCGGTCTTCGCCGACAAGGACATCGGCAAGGTCAAGCCGGTCAAGGCCGATTACGTCGGCCTGACCCTGCCGAACAAGTTCGTCGTCGGCTACGGCATGGATGCCTACGGCTACTGGCGCAACCTGGCCGAGATCTGGGCGATCAAGACGGAATCCTGAATCCCGGCTCAGCCGGCGGCGGCCTGCCCCGCCTCGCTCTCCACGCCGCTCCGCAGCAGCGTGCCGAAGCCTCCCGCCAGGGCGATGCCCAGCACGCCGAGCAGCGCGTAGGTCGGCCGCATGCCGACGTGGTCGGCCACCCAGCCGAAGCCGAATCCGCCGAGCGGCGCGGCGCTGAAGGCGACGAAGCGCGAGGTCGAGGTGATGCGCCCCAGCAGCGCGGGCGGCGCGGCAAGCTGGCGTATCGACACGAACAAGATGCTGTACGACGTGATCATCATGTCGAAGGCGAACACCGCCGGCGCGAACAGCACCACCGTGTAGGAAGCGGCCGGCATCGCGGCAAAGACCAGCCAGATGGCAGCCAGCGCCAGCACCGAACCCACCATCAATCGCCGTTCGCCGACGCGGCGCGCCAGCCGCACCGTCAGCAGCGACGCCGCCAGCGCGCCCAGCCCGCCGAACATCATCGCCATTCCGAACCAGCCGGCGGACAAGCCGAGTGTGCGCGTGGCGAGCAGCACGTGCAGCGCGAGATGGCCATGGAAGAGAACATGGAACATCGCCGCCGACACCGTCAGCAGGCGCAGCATGGGGTCGGCCCACAACAGCCGCCAGCCGGCCAGGAAATCCGCCAGCATCGACGCCGCCCGGCCGTGCTCGCCAGCGCCGGCGCCGGGCTGGTCGGGGTTGGGCAGCAGCACCAGCATCGAGATCGCGATGCACAGGCCGTCAATCGAGATCGCCCAGGCCGGGGTCAGCAGCGCCACCAGCCAGCCGGCGAGCCCGGGGCCGATCAGGCCGGCGATGGAATCGCAACCGAAGATCAGGCTGTTGGATTCGATGGCGCGTTCCGTTCCGGCGATGCGCGCCGCATACACCTGGCCGGCAGCGACGATGAGCGCCAGGCCCAGGCCAATCAGCAATTCCATGACGTACAGCCATTCCACCCGCAGCACGCCGAGCGCGTGCCCGGCCGGCACGCTCAGCAGCGCGGCGAACACCAGGGACTGCCCGCCCAGCAGCACCCGTTTCGGCGAAAAGCGGTCGGCCAGCACGCCGGCCAGCAGCGACGAGACGCCGAACGCGCCGGCATGGCACGCCACCATGATGCCGGATTCGAAGGGCCCGGCGTGCAGCTCGGTGATGGCGAGCAACGGCAAGGCAACGATGGAAATGCGGGCGCCGATCTCGGCGATGAAGAAATTGCACCAGAGGCGCCGGTACTGCGGCAGGCCGAGCAGGGAATGCCTGAGGCGCTGCACGAGCTGCTGCATGAACAGCCGCACGGGAGGCGGATTGAACGATTGAAGCATGACACACCATGTCAAGGCTGCGCAGCGGCTGTGATGGGCAGATGCGCCGGTTGGCTTCCGGTCGAAGCACACGGCCAGGCATTGCCTCATGCAATGCGCAACCCGCCGGCGGATCGCGCCCGCGGAAATGGCCACTCGATGGACTGCGTGGACTGCGGATGAAACGGGGTACTGCCGGGGCGATGCCGTCGTGGCACGGGAATGATGTTCTTGTCGGCCCGTGCGGTGCATGCGATGAACGGGTCCATCGCGGTTAGAGGGAGATGGAAACTGTAGCGCGGGAAGGGAAGGCGGTCAAGGCGGGCAGTCATGGCGCTGCCCGCCCGCGTGTGTCACGCCTGCGTTACGGCATCAGAGCGCGAGGCGCTGGCGCGCGGCGTCGTATTCCGCCTTCAGGCGCTCGACGAGTTCGGCGACCGCCGGCACGTCGTGCATCAGGCCGACGCCCTGGCCGGCGCCCCAGATGTCGCGCCAGGCCTTGGCCTTGCTGCCGCCGCCGGAACCGAAGTTCATCTTCGTCTTGTCGGCCTGCGGCAGGTCGTCCGGGTCCAGCCCGGCGGACACGATGGACTTCCTCAGGTAGTTGCCATGCACGCCGGTGAACAGGTTGGTGTAGACGATGTCGGCGGCGCTGGATTCGACGATGGTGTCGCGATAGGCCTGGTCCACGTTCGATTCCTTGGTGGCCAGCCAGCGCGTGCCGATGTAGGCGAAATCCGCGCCCATGGCCTGGGCGGCGAGGATGGCGTCGCCGCTGGCGATCGAACCCGACAGGGCGATCGGTCCCTTGAAGAATTTACGCACCTCGCCCACCAGCGCGAACGGCGACAGCGTGCCGGCATGGCCGCCGGCGCCGGCCGCCACCAGGATGAGGCCGTCCACGCCCGCTTCCAGCGCCTTCTGCGCGTGGCGCACGGAAATCACGTCGTGCAGCACGATGCCGCCATAGCTGTGGACCGCGTCCAGCATTTCCTTCGGCGGCGCGCGCAGGCTGGAAATGATGATCGGCACCTGGTGCTTCACGCAAACCTCGACGTCATGCTCCAGCCTGTCGTTGGACTGGTGAACGATCTGGTTGACGGCAAAGGGCGCGACCTTCGCCTGCGGATTGGCTTCCTGGTAGGCCTTGAGTTCCTGCTGGATGTCGGTCAGCCAGACATCCAGCTGTTCCGCCGGGCGCGCGTTGAGCGCCGGAAAGGCGCCGACGATGCCGGCCTTGCATTGCGCCTTGACGAGCGCCGGGCCGCTGGCGATGAACATGGGCGAGCCGATCACCGGCAGGGACAGGTTCCGCAGCACGGGGGGCAGATGGGACTGGGTCATGGGTTCTCCTTGAATCGACATGCATCGACAGCGGTTTGATGAAACGCCCTGTTGCGCGGATTCTTGCACCGGCGGCATTGCGTTTTCGTGAAGGTCGTTTATGATGTTACCAGAAAAAACAGTGTTTTTTCAAACGACCGTTCGCTTTCATGACCAGACAAAAAACACCCGCGGCACCCGTCGTGAATTTCCGCCAGGCCCAGGAAGACCTGCGGCAAACCTTGCGCCAGGGCATGCTCGACGCCGCCACCCGCCTGCTGACCGAGGAGGGTCCGTCGGCATTGACTGTGCGCCGCGTCGCCGACGCCGTCAACTGTTCCACCACCCTGCTCTATTCGCTGTTCGGCGGCAAGGACGGGCTTGCCAACGAGCTTTACCTCGAAGGCTTCGCGCGCCTCAAGGCGGAGTTCGCCGCGGCAACGACGGGCGCCGTGGCAGGCACGAGCGGCCTCGAACCGCTGCGCCTGTATGCGCGGGTCTATCATCAGTATGCCCGCAACAATCCCAGCTACTACATGGTGATGTTCGGCGACGCCATCGCCGGCTTCGTGCCGCCGGTGGAATCGCGCAACACCGCCTGGGAATCGCTCGCCGTGCTGATCGACGCCTTCGGCGACTGCATGAAGGACGGCGCCTTGCCGCCGTCCAACCCGACGGCGGCGGCGCGCCTGCTGTGGGCGGCGATGCACGGCGCGGTGAGCCTCGAGCTCAAGGGCTACTACCTCAAGACCGAACGGGCCGACGAATTGTTCGACGCGGCGGTCAACGCGGTGCTGAAGTCGCTGCGCACGCCGGATGCATGACACCACCAACGACACCACAGGAGACAGCCCAATGCACTACCAATCCATCGACCTGGCGATCGAAGACAAGATCGCCCACCTGAAGCTGAACCGCCCCGCCAGCCTGAACACCATGCATCCGGTGCTGTGGCGAGAACTGACCCATGCGCTCGACATGCTGCAGAACGAAGCGCCTGCCCGCGCGCTGGTCATTTCCTCCACCGGCAAGCATTTCACCGCCGGCATGGCGCTCGACGTCTTCGGCCGCGAAGGCGGCGTGACGCTCGACGAGCGCAGCGCGGGCGGCCGCGCCAACATCGTGCCGCAGCTGCTCGACATGCAGCAGGCCTTCGGCAAGATCGAGGCGCTGCGCATGCCGGTCATCGCCGCCATCCAGGGCGGCTGCATCGGCGGCGGCGTGGACATGGTCAGCGCCTGCGACATCCGCCTGGCCACCAGCGACGCCTTTTTCTGCATCCAGGAAATCAACATCGGCATGACCGCCGACCTGGGCACGCTGCAGCGCCTGCCGAAGCTGATCCCGGAAGGCATCGTGCACGAACTCGCCTACACCGGCCGGCGCCTGCCGGCGCAGCGCGCGCTGGCGGTAGGCCTGGTGAACGAGGTATTCGACAGCCAGGAGGCGATGCTGGAGGCCGCGCTGCAGATGGCGCAGGAAATCGCCGAGAAGCCGCCGGTGGCGATCTGGGGCAGCAAGCAGGCGATCCACTATGCGCGCGACCATGCCACGCATGACGCCTTGCAGCAGATGGGCTGGCTGCAATCCGGCATCTGGCAGACCGGCAACCTGGTGGAGGCCTTCACCGCGAAGCAGCAGGGCCGCAAGCCGCAATTCGATGATCTGCCAGCACTGCATTCTTTCAAGGATGCGGACTATCCACTGAAGTGAACGAGGAGACCGACATGTTTCAACCGAATCTGATGAAGGGCAAACGCATCCTGGTAACGGGCGGCGGCACCGGCCTGGGCCGCGCGATGGCGGAAAAGTATCTCGAACTCGGCGCGGACATCTACATCTGCGGCCGGCGCAAGCAGGTCTGCGACGAAACCGCGAAGGAACTGATGGCGGCGCATGGCGGCAGCGTCAAGACCTTCGGCCTGGACATCCGCGATGCGGCCGCGGTCGACGACATGGTGGAGCAGATCTTCGCCGAAGGACCGCTCACCGGCCTCGTCAACAATGCCGCCGGCAACTTCATCTCTCCCACCTCTGCCCTTTCCTCGCGCGGCTTCGACGCGGTGGCGAACATCGTCATGCATGGCACCTTCTACGTGACGCATGCCGTCGGCAGGCGCTGGGTCGAGATGGCGATGAAGGGCCAGTGGAAGCCGGAGGATGGCTACCGCAGCGTGATTTCCATCATCGTCACCTGGGTGCTCAACGGCGGTCCCTTCGTGGTGCCGTCGGCGATGAGCAAGTCGGCCATCCATGCCATGACCTTGTCGCTGGCAACCGAGTGGGCGCAATACGGCGTGCGGCTGAACGCCATCGGACCGGGCGAGATTCCGACCGAGGGCATGAGCAAGCGCCTCAATCCCGGCGAGGAACCGGGTGCGCGTTCGGCCAAGACCAACCCCATGGGGCGCGCCGGCAAGATGGCGGAACTGCAGAACCTCTCCACCTTCCTGATGGCCGACGGCTGCGACTGGCTGACCGGCCAGGCGATCATGATGGATGGCGGCAACCATCTCGCTACCGGCGGCAATTTCTACGAGCTGCGTTCCTGGTCGCAGGACCAGTGGAAGGAAGCGCGCGACCGCATCGAGGAACAGAACAAGAAGGACCGCGCGCAGCGCACGAACTGACGGCATTGCCTCGCTTGCCGGCGTGGACAAGCGAGGCAGTTCGCGCGCTCAGTTCTAACTCGTTTCTAGTTTTGTTCTAGCTTTGTTCGAGCGCGCGTCCGTTGAGCGGCTGCAGCGGACGCGCATTCATCTTGTAGAGCTTCTGGAAGGCCTCGATCTGCGCCTTCGAGGCTTCGATCGGCGTCTTGAGCACTTGCCAGCGCACACCCTCGCTGCATGGCGGCGTGGTGAGCGAGCCCATGTATTTGTAGTAGCCCTTGTCGACGGGCAGCATGTCGGCGACATTGAAGCCGGCGTCAAGCGCCTGCTTCTCTCCTGCATGCGCGGGCAGGTGGCCGAAGACGCCGTTCAGCGCCGCATTGGCCTTGCCCTGCTTGATCATCACGCCGACGACGGCCAGCTTGCCTTCCGCGTTCTTGTGGACGAGGTGGGCCACCAGCGGAAAAGCCTTGCCGCCGATGCGTTCCTCGCTCGGCGTGTGAAAGTGAAATTGCACCAGCTTGTAAGGCGAACCATCCAGCGTGAGGTCGCCGGCATCGGCAAGGTTGACCTGGATGGTGTGGCCGTTATTGACCACCTCGGCGCCGCTCGCCTTGTACGTGAGCGAGAGCGGCGCGAGTCCGGCCTTCTTCGCGGAGCGGATGTCGATCGGCGACTGCTCCTTGCCCAGCTTGCACTCGGCGAACCCGTGATCGAGATCGCCCCATGCCTTGGGTCCCGTCTTTCCCTCGTATTCCCAATGCGGCGCGTCGCCGCTCGCGAACGCGTTGCATGCGAACGGAATGATCGCTGCCGCGATGAGGTGCTTCAATGTCATTGCCTGCTCCCAGAATTTGGAAATGTTCTTGATGTGTCGAGGTGCAGCCGCCGCAAGCGCGAGCCTGTCTTTTCGGGTGCTGCCCTCGATTGCAGTATAGGGTCGTGAAAGCGGCATCCTTCATCGAAGGACGCGCGGCAACGATGAAAAGAGGGGCAGCGCGGCATGGCTGCAACAAAGCGTTTTCGGTAATGGGAAAACGATCCCGGATCGGGATGTCAGATCGACTTCGCCGCCTGCTGGCGGGCTTCGCCCGGAGGAAGGGAATCGAATTTCTTCCACACCCGGCGCAGCTGCCGGCTGGACTGGAAGCCGGCGCGTTCGGCGATGCGTTCCATGTCGAGACGCGATTGCGTGACGAGGTCGCGCGCGAGCGCGATGCGGATGCGATGCAGGTAATCGACGATGCCGGTGCCGGCGTGTTCGCGGAACAGGCGTGTGAGATGGCGTTCGCTGGTGCAGGCGATGCCGGCCAGCGCCGCGTTGCTCCAGTCGCGCGCGGGATCGGCGATGATCGCGTCCTGCACGCGATGGATGGCCGGATGCAGGTGATTGCGGTGCGCCAGCCAGGGCGAGAACTGCGGATCGCTGCCGCTGCGGCGCATGTAGATCACCATGGCGCGCGCGACGGCCGCGGCAAAGGGATGGCCGGCAGTTTCCGCGACGAGATGCAGCGCCAGGTCGATGCCGGCCGTCACGCCGGCGCTGGTATAGACGTTCCCGTCCTGCACGTAGATGCGGTTCTCCAGCACGCGGGCGCGCGGCGCGATCTCGCGCAGGCTGTCGCAATGGCTGTGATGCGTGGTGCATTGCCGGTCATCGAGCAATCCCGCATGTCCGGCCAGCAGCGATCCGGTGCAGATGCCGAGCAGGCGGTGCGCCGGCGTCACGCGCTGCTTGAGCCATGCGGCGGCGGCCTGCGCGGCCGGCGTGCCGAAGTCATCGTCGGCGCCCGCGCAGCCGACCAGCATGACGGCGGCATCGTCTTCCAGCGCCGCGGGCAGCGGACCGAAGCCGGCCAGTTCCAATCCCACCGAGGTAGCGATGCGGGTTTCCGCGCTGATGTAGCGCAGCGCGAAGAGCGCCGCCTGTCCTTCGGCTTCTCTAAGCCGGTTCGCGAATCGGAGCACTTCCGCCGGACCGGCCAGGTCGAGCATCAGCACGTCCCGCCGCAAGAGAAGATAGACGGGAATGGTTCGCATCGTTTGCATCGTCGGCATCGTTGATGTTGCAAAAGTCATGGTTGCCATTGCGGTTCCACCGGTATTCCATCTGGCGCGCCGTGGCTTCCGCGAGCTGGCGGCCGGCGAGGCGCTCGACCAGGTGCAGGCTCATGTCGATGCCCGCGGAAATGCCGCCGGAGCTCACCACTTTACCGCAGTCCACCCAGGATACGCCGCGGCGCACGCGCAAGGCGGGAAACTCGCGTTCCAGGTCGTCGCAGTCTTCCCAATGCGTGGTCGCCTCGCGGCCGTCCAGCAATCCCGCCTCGGCGAGCAGGAAGGCGCCGGTGCAGATGGAGGCCACGAGGTCGGCGTGGCGGGCCTGTTCCGCAATCCAGGCGATGGTTGCGGCGTCGCGCCTTGCGGCGGAAACCTCGCCGCCGGGCACGATCAGCACGTCGATGCTGCCGGCCGGCGGAAGGGCCTGCTCCGGCAAAACCAGCATGCCGCCGCGCGAGCGCACCGGGTGCATGGAAGGCGCCACCAGCATGCAGTCGAAGCGGCGGCCCGCTTCGGCATGCAGACGCCGCCGTACGCGTTCGGCGGTGGTGAACACTTCATAGGGACCGGAAAAGTCGAGTATCTCGACATCGTCGAATACCAGGATACCGATGGTCTGCATGCTTTCTCCTCATCACGTCGATGGCTCGATGTTAGGAGAGCGCCGCCGCGCGCGACAGCCGCCCGGCGGACAGGATGCGGACAAAAACGGTCATTCACGGCCGCTTCCCGCCGGCGTCAGAATTCCTTGTTCAGCAGGAAACCGTTGTCGATGCGGGCGGCGCCGGCGCGCCGCAGCTGCTGCACCGCCCAGTCGGCAAGCTCGGCATCCGGCAGCTGGAAATAGCGGTTGTTGGCTTCGTGGAAAAGCTTCATGCCGGCGAGCGTGGGCAGCACGTCCGCCAGCGGCATGCTTTGGCGGTCGAGCAGCAGGAATTTCAGCAGGACCTTGATGGCGTTCTGCGCGTTGCGGGCAGGATCGGCCATGAAGAAGTCGATGCGGGAGAAGGCGGTGCCGAGCGCCTTCCTGACGTCGGTGAAGGGCGCGCCGTGGCCGGGAATGACGAGGCGCACGTCGAGCCCGGCGATCAGTTCCAGCGTGGCCTTGACGTCGTCGAAGCCGGGTTCGCCTTCCAGTTCGGGGAAGACCACGCCGAAGCCGTTTTCCCATAGGGCGTCGGCCGAGATGAGGATGCCCTCGCGCTCGCAGTACAGGATCAGCGAATGCGGATCATGTCCCGGCGCGCCCAGGGCCTGCCAGGACATGCCGCCCAGCGCCAGCACCTGGCCTGGGGCGAGGGTATCGTCGAAGCGGAACGGCGGGCAGAACTGGCCGGTCGCCTTGTAGGTCAGCGCTTCCTCGTTCCATCCCTTGACCTTCTCGGCCTCGCTGGCCGGGATGGTGGTATGGCAGCCGTAGGCCGCCTGCAGCGCGGCGTTGCCGCCGCAATGATCGGAGTGCAGGTGGGTATTGATGATGCGGTCGAGCGCCCTGCCTTCCAGGGCATGCCGCACCAGCGCCAGCGTCTGCTCGGCATGGGTGGCGTAGCCGGTGTCGACCAGCGCGGTGCCATCGTCGCCGATGAAGAGCACGTTGTTCGACGAGAGCCAGCCGCGCTCGAAGACGCGCATCGAGTCAGGCAGCTTCATTTCTTCATCTGGTACGCCAGGGAAATCTTGGCGAACTCCACGAGGATGTCCCTTGAGCCGCCGTTGAAGGGGACGAAGGCATTGCCCGTGCGGACGATCAGCCGCGGCGGAAAGATGCCGCTGAGGAAGGGAATGCCGATCATCTTGGCGCTGCGGATGTCGCGCCATTCCACCTTGCGGTCGTACATCCAGCGCTGGCGGATGCCGTGCTCGTCGATGGTGACGGTGGACTTGAGGAACCAGTAATAGCTCACGCCCAGCATCAGCGCCGATCCGGCCAGCAGGGCCTTGACGCCGAAGCCGTAATCAAGCAGCGGGAAGCGCAGCGCCACCTGGATGCCGTAGGCGGCGAGCCCGATGGTGACGATGGTGGCGAATACCTTGAACAGGCTGCTGTAGGCCGGCCCGGTGACCGGCCGCTCGGGAGCATAGAACGATGGTGTCATGTCAATGTCTTGCGATGGGTGCCTTGCGGCAGGGTTTGGGCTTGCCTGAGCAGTTCGGAGCCGAAGAACGGGTCGCCGCCGAGATAGGCAACCAGCATGTCGGTGGCGTCGAGTCCCCAGAAGCAGCGCTGGTCCACGACCGCCGTCGGCACGCCGAATACGCCGGCGGCAATGGCCTGCTCGCCATTATTGCGCAATTGCAGCTTGACGTCAGGCGAATCCAGCATCTGCGTAGTGGCACGTAGCTCCGCGAGCAACGCTTGCCAGTGCGCCTCCTCGGCGGGCAGATGGCCCTCGCGCCAGACGAAGCGGAACAGCCGTCGCACTACCTCGGCCGAGGAGCCGAGGGCGATGCACAGCCGCAGCAGCGGCAAGGGATTGAAGGGATGATGGGCGGGCGGCCGCATCGGGATGCCATGCTTGTGCGCCAGCCAGGCGCAATGCTCGAAGGTCCACAGCCGCTTGGGCGCGATCTCCGCCGGTCCCTTGTTGTCCCAGTGGTTCAGCAGGCCGGCGAACAGCACCGGCTTGTAGTCGATGCGCACGTCTTGCGGCAGCGTGGGCAGAAGCTCGCTCTGGAGGTAGGAGAACGGCGAGATGAAATCGAAGTACCAGGCTATGGTCCGGTCCTGCGTCGTCCGGCTGTTGGCTTCCATGCTGTTGCTCCCCGAAGTTTGTCGCTGCTGCGCTTCAAAACAAGGCCTGCTGCCGCCGTTCGATTTCGGCCCAGACCGCCTTCTTCTTGTCGTTGTCCGCCGTGCCCCACATGACGATCTCGTCGATGGTGCGCCAGCATCCTTCGCACAACCCTGTTTGCGGATTCATCCTGCAGACATTGATGCACGGCGACGGCACGGTGCCGCCCTCTTCCGGCGGAAAGGGAATGCGGGTCACGTCCGGATTTCCTCCAGGTGATTGTGCACGTGCAATACCAGCGCCGCCTCGTAGTCCCGCTTCTCGAGCGCGCCGTAGGCGAAGTGCGGCTGCAGGCTACCCTGGTGCGCCGAGAAGGCCAGCAACGATTGCCGCAAACGGGCGATGCCTTGCGCCGCCGTGCCGGCGCCGGGCAGCGCCGGCGCGCCCTCGATCGGTTCGGCCAGGCCATGCTTCATGGCGCGGCGCACGGAAAAGGCGGCGAAGGCGGTCTTGCCCACGCTGTCCTGGAACAGCTTCGATTTCTGAACCGGGAAGCCGGTGAGGGCATATTCCGCCGTCTGCGCGCAATGGGAAAAGATCTGGAATGGGGTCCAGGCGCCGGTGCTGCGGACCGGCGCGGCGGCCAGCGCGTCGAGCTGCGGCAGCAGGGCAACGATGGTCAGCGCCTGCGCGTCGCGCCGCGGCCAGAGCAGGGCCACGCCGGCGGCGGCAACGATGCCGCCAGCCAGGCCTGTGATGAGGGTGCGTCGCTGCATGCTTGTCTCCCGTTGATGTCTCTCGCCAGATCGCGCAGGGCTACGCTCAGGCGCGCAGCGCGACGTCCGCCACCGGCGCGCCGGTCATGTCGAGCAGCTGGCGCGGCGTCAGGTTGAACACCGCGTGCGGATGGCCGGCGGCCGCCCAGACATTGTCCAGCTTGAGCAGGTCTTCGTCCACCAGCATCACCGTTTTCTGCACGTGGCCGATCGGGCAGACGCCGCCGATCGCGTAGCCGATGCGCTCCTTGACGAATTTCGCATCGGCCTTGCCGAGCGCGCCGACGAGCGCCGCGACCTTGCCCTCGTCGACGCGGTTCGCGCCGCTGGCAACGATCATCACCGCGGCATCGTCGGACAGGCGGCGGAACACGATGGACTTGGCGATCTGGGCGATGTCGCAACCCAGGCCGGCGGCGGCTTCCGCCGAGGTCTTGCCGGTCGCGGGCAGCATGACCACCTGCCTGTCGTGGCCCATCGCGGCCAGCAGGTCGGCCACGCGCCGAGCGGTGTCTGGCAGTCGGGTATCGGTTTCGTCTTGCATGCGTTCAAACACTCCTTGAATGGGATGGCGGCCTAGCTGGGATCACGCGTCCCCGGACGCCAGGGCGCGCCCGACTTCGCGGCGCAGCGCGGGCAGCACGTCCTGCTCGAACCAGGGATTGCGCGCCAGCCAGAGGCGATTGCGCGGACTGGGATGCGGCAGCGGAAAATAGCGCGGCAGGACATCCTCGAAATGCCTGACGTTGTCCGTCAGGCTGGCCTTGCCATTCTCGCGCAGATAGTACTTTTGCGCATGCGCGCCGATCAGCAGCGTCAGCCGCACGCCGGGCATGGCGTCGAGCAAGCGGCGATGCCACAGCGGCGCGCACTCCGGGCGCGGCGGCAGGTCGCCGCTGCGCCCGGTGCCGGGAAAACAGAAGCCGGTGGGCACGATGGCCACCTGGCGCGCATCGTAGAACACCTCTGGCGTCATCTGCAGCCATTGCCGCAGGCGCTCGCCGGACGCGTCGTTCCAGGGAATGCCGGTTTCATGCACGATGCGCCCCGGCGCCTGCCCGACGATGAGCAGGCGCGCCGTCCGGCCCGCCTGCACCACCGGCCTGACGCCATGCGGCAGGTGCGCGGCGCAAGCCTGGCAGGCGCGGATTTCCTTGAGCAGCAATTTCACGGCGGCTTGCGCTCCCGGGTATCCGGGAGCCGGTGATGTCGTTCAGGCGGCCCGCTTGGCGGCGATGGCGTTGCCCGCCCGGCTCACCGCCTTGCGGCCGAGGTGGGCCGAGATGAACTGCCCGGCGTCGACCACCTTGTCGAGGTCGATGCCGGTCTCGATGCCCAGGCCCTTCATCATGTACAGCACGTCCTCGGTCGAGACGTTGCCGGTCGCGCCCTTGGCATACGGGCATCCGCCGAGGCCCGCGGTGGACGAGTGAAAGATTTCCACGTTCATTTCCAGCGCGGCGTAGATGTTCGCCAGCGCCTGGCCATAGGTGTCGTGGAAATGCCCCGCCAGCCGGGCGATCGGAAACTCGCGGCCCGCGGCCTCGAACACCGCCTTGACCTTGTTCGGCGTGGCGACGCCGATGGTGTCGGCGATGTCGATTTCGTCGCAGCCCAGGTCGCGCAGGCGCCTGACCACGTCTGCCGTGTTTTCGGGCGGCACCTCGCCCTGGTAAGGACAGCCCATGGTGCAGCTGATGCTGCCGCGCAGGCGGATGTTGTGCTGCTTGGCGGCGGCGGCCACGTCGCGGAAGCGCTCAATGGATTCGGCGATGGAGCAGTTGATGTTCCGCTGCGAGAACGCCTCGGAGGCCGCGCCGAAGATCACCACCTCGTCGGCCTTCGCTTCCAAGGCCGCCTCGAAGCCTTTCATGTTCGGCACCAGCACGGAATAAATCACGCCGGGCTTGCGGCGGATTCTTGCCATGACTTCGGCCGAGGTGGCCATCTGCGGCACCCACTTCGGCGAGACGAAGGAGGCGGCTTCGATGTTGACGAAGCCGGCGTCGGTCAGGCGGTCCACCAGCTCGACCTTCACCTCAACCGGGATCGTTTCCTTTTCGTTCTGCAGGCCGTCGCGCGGGCCGACGTCGATGATCTTGACTTTGCGGGGCAAACCCATGATGTTCCCTTCTTGCAATGTTATGCCGCCTTGAAGGCGAGCAGTTGCGCGCCTTCGGCGACCTGGTCGCCAACGAGGTACAGCAGGTCCTCGACGGTGCCGTTCGCCGGCGCGGCGATGGTGTGCTCCATTTTCATGGCTTCCATGATGAGCAATGGTGCGCCTTTTTCGACTTCCTTGCCTTTTTCGACCAGCACCGCCACGATCTTGCCGGGCATGGGCGCGGTCAGGCGTCCGCCTTCCGCTTCCGCTTCGCCGGCGTGCGCCAGGGGATCGTTGTAGTTGAGCGCATGATGCGCGCCGCCGGTGAACACGTGGAAGGTCTCGCCGTCGCGCACCACGGTGCCGCGCACCGTCGAGCCGTCGAGCTTGATCACCAGGCGCTTGCTCTGCTGCTCCACCAGCGTCATGAGGGCGCCGCGCCCGCCGGCCTCGACCTTCCAGCCGGCATTCGCGTATTCCACCGCCAGCGGCGACCGGCCGGACTCGTCGCCGTAGTCCAGCACGCGCCTGAGCGCGGCGTTCATGCGCCAGCCGCTGGTATCGGCCCAGGGTTTGCGAGCATCGTTGGCGGCGCCCTGCCTTTCCGATGCCAGCAGCGAAGCGGCCGCCAGCGCCAGCACTTCCAATGTGGCGCCGGCCGCCTGCGGAAACAAGGCCGCATGGTTGCGCTCGATGAGGCCGGTGTCGAGGTCGGCGGACGCGAACGGCTGGCTTTCCACCAGGCGCTTGAGGAAGGCGATGTTCGTTGCCAGGCCGACCACCTGGTATTCCGACAAGGCTTGCGCCATGTGCGCGAGCGCTTCCTCCCTGTCCTTGCCCCAGACGATGAGCTTGGCGATCATCGGGTCGTAGAAGGGCGAGATTGCATCGCCTTCGCGCACGCCGGAGTCGATGCGAACTGCGGCCGGATCGCCGCCGATTGCACCCTTGCCGAGTTCGAAGTTGACCGCCGCCGGGGTATGCATGTGGCGCAGCGTGCCGATGGAAGGAAGGAAGCCCTTTTCCGGATTCTCGGCATACACCCGCGCCTCGAGCGCATGGCCATGGATCGCCAGCTCATGCTGCTGCTTCGGCAAGGCTTCGCCGAAGGCCACGCGCAGTTGCCATTCCACCAGGTCCATGCCGGTGATCATTTCCGTGACCGGATGCTCCACCTGCAGGCGGGTGTTCATTTCCATGAAGTAGAAGCTGCCGTCCTGGTTGGCGATGAATTCCACCGTGCCCGCGCCGACGTAGCCCACCGCCTTGGCGGCGGCCACGGCCGCCTCGCCCATGGCCTGGCGTCGCTCAGGCGTCATGCCCGGCGCCGGCGCTTCCTCCAGCACCTTCTGGTGGCGGCGCTGCACCGAGCAGTCGCGCTCGAACAGGTAGACGCACTCGCCCTTCGTGTCGGCGAAGACCTGGATCTCGATGTGGCGCGGACGGGTGAGGTATTTCTCGACCAGCACCTTGTCGTCGCCGAAGCTGTTGATGGCTTCGCGCTTGCACGATTCGAGCGCAGCCTTGAAGTCGGCGCTCTTCTCGACGATGCGCATGCCCTTTCCGCCGCCGCCGGCGGAGGCCTTGAGCAGCACCGGGTAGCCGATGCGGTCTGCCTGCTCCTGCAGGAAGGATGCATCCTGGTTATCGCCGTGGTAGCCGGGAACGAGCGGCACGCTGGCGGTTTCCATCAAGGCCTTCGCTGCCGACTTTGAGCCCATGGCGCGGATGGCCGAGGCCGGCGGGCCGATGAAGGCGATGCCAGCCTTGGCGCAGGCGTCGGCGAAGTCTTCGTTTTCCGACAGGAAGCCGTAGCCGGGATGGATGGCCTGCGCGCCGGTCGCCTTGGCGACCTCGATGATCTTGTCCGCGCGCAGGTAGCTTTCCTTGGCCGGCGCCGGACCGATGAGCACCGACTCGTCGCAGACGGCGACATGCTTGGCATTGGCGTCGGCCTCGGAGTAAACGGCGACGGTCTTGATGCCCATGCGGTGGGCGGTGGCGGCGACGCGGCAGGCGATTTCGCCGCGGTTGGCAATCAGGATCTTGGTGAACATGCTGACGACTCCTTTGGGGGTGCCCGTCTGCCTTGTGGGCGCGGGGCGTTTTTTTTCTCTCCCCTTGAAGGGGAGCCCATATGCTCCCTCCTCTTCAAGGGGAGGGAGTCTTATTCATCCTTCATGCGCCAGCTTGGCATTCACTTCCACGTGCGTCGTGCGCATGCCGAGCTTTTCCAGCAACTGGCGATCGGCTTCCACGTCCGGGTTGCCGGTGGTCAGCAGCTTGTCGCCGTAGAAAATCGAATTCGCGCCAGCAGCGAAGCAGAGCGCCTGCACCGCCTCGCCGAGTTCGCGCCGCCCCGCGGACAATCGTACCCGAGCCTTCGGCATGGTGATGCGCGCCACCGCGATGGTGCGCACGAATTCCAGCGGATCGAGCTTGTCCTGCCCGTACAGCGGCGTGCCCTTGACCTGCACCAGGTGGTTGATCGGCACCGACTCGGGATACGGCTCGAGGTTCGCCACCTGCGCCACGAGGCCTGCGCGCTGGCGGCGCGACTCGCCCATGCCGACGATGCCGCCGCAGCAGACCTTGATGCCGGCGCCGCGCACCTTGTCCAGCGTATCGAGACGGTCTTCGTACTGGCGGGTGGAAATGATGTCGTTGTAGAACTCGGGCGCGGTGTCGAGGTTGTGGTTGTAGTAGTCCAGGCCGGCGGCGGCGAGGCGCTCGGCCTGGCCGTCTTCCAGCATGCCCAGCGTGGCGCAGGCTTCGAGGCCAAGCGCCTTGACGCCGCGCACCATGGCTTCGACGTGTTCCAGGTCGCGGTCCTTGGGGCTGCGCCAGGCGGCGCCCATGCAGAAGCGGGTGGCGCCATGCTCCTTGGCGGCGCGCGCGGCATTCAGGACCGTTTCGAGCTCAAGCAGCTTTTGCGCGGTGACGCCGGTGTCGTAGCGCGCGGCCTGCGGGCAGTAGCCGCAGTCTTCCGGGCAGCCGCCGGTCTTGATGGACAGCAGCGTGGCCAGCTCGACCTCGGTGGGGTCGAAGTGCTGGCGGTGCACCTGCTGCGCGCGGTACATCAGCTCGTTGAACGGCAGCTCGAACAGTTCGAGCACCTTGTCCACCGGCCAGCGCTGGGCCGCCATGGCGCGCTTTTCGGCTGGAGTCGGCAGGGGGTGGAAGGTGACGGATGGCAGCGACATGGCAACGATCTCTTTTCAGGCAGGTTGGACGGGTCTTGCGCGTGCCGGGGACGGCGCAGGCCATCCCGGCAGGCTGGAAAAATCGAGGTGTTCCGCCGCGAAGGGCGGCAGCGGCGACGGCAGGCGCGGGACGCAACCCAGCAGCGGCGCATCGAGGCCGGCGGCCAGGGTTTCGATGTTGGCGACACCGTGCCGCATGGCCGGGTCGACCAGGTTGGCAACCCAGCCGGCCAGCGTCAGGCCACGCGCGGCGATGGCTTCCGCCGTCAGCAGGGCATGGTTGAGGCAGCCGAGGCGCAGGCCCACCACGAGCACCACCGGCAGGCCGAGCGCCTGCGCCAGGTCGGCCGTGCTCTTGCCGTTGCCGAGCGGAACGCGGAAGCCGCCGACGCCCTCCACCACCATTGCATCGGTTTGCGCCGCGACGTCGCGGTAGCAGCCGAGGATGTGCGGAATGGACAAGTCGACGTCTTCCTGTGCGGCGGCGATGTGGGGTGCGGTGGCGTCGCGAAGCAGATAGGGCGTGGTCAGCTGGCGCGGCAGGCTGATGTTGGAGGCGGCGGCCAGCATGTCGACGTCTTCGTTGCGCCAGACGCCATGGCGCTGTTCGGCGCCGGCGGCGATGGGCTTCATGCCGATCGCGCGCACGCCGGACCTGCCGAACGCATGCAGCATGGCACTGGCAATCAGCGTCTTGCCGATCTCGGTATCGGTCCCGGTCACGAAATAATGCATGGCATTCATTCGGCGATCTCCCTTTCCATGGCATTGAGCGCATCCGCCAGGCGCGCGACGTCGTCGTGGGTATGCGAGGCGGACAGGGTCACCCGCAGGCGGGCGGTGCCGGCGGGAACGGTCGGCGGCCGGATCGCAGGCACCCAGATGCCCTGCTCCTGAAGATGCGCTGCCGCCCGCAGGACGACGCGGTTGTCGCCGACGATGATGGGCTGGATGGCGGTCTCCGACGCGAACAAGGTCCACCGCTGCAGCCTGAGGCGGTTCTTGAGTTCGCCGACGAGGCTGCGCAGATGGGCGCGGCGTTCCATGCCTTCGTCGCCGCCCATGAGTTCGAGCGACTCCAGCAAGGCATGCGCGAGCGCCGGCGGCGCGGCGGTCGTGTAGATGTAGGGCCGCGCCCGCTGCACCAGCCAGTCGATCACGGTGCGGTGCGCCGCGACGAAGGCGCCGCCCACGCCGGCCGCCTTGCCGAGCGTGCCCATGTAGACGATGTGCGGCGACGACAGTCCGAGGTGTTCCAGCACGCCCCGGCCATGCTTGCCGAGGACGCCGAATCCATGCGCGTCGTCGATCACCAGCCAGGCGCCATGCCGCTCGCACAAGGCCGCCAGCGCATGCAGCGGCGCGATGTCGCCGTCCATGCTGAACACGCTGTCGGTCACGACCAGCTTGGTGGCAGCCTTGCTTGCGGCAAGCAGGCGTTGCAGGGTGGCGGTGTCGCCATGCGGATAGACCTGCACCGCCGCGCGCGACAGCCGTGCGCCGTCGATCAGCGACGCGTGGTTCAGGGCTTCGGAAAAGATTTCGCCGTCCGTTCCGGCCAGCGCGGTCAGGATCGCCAGGTTGGCCATGTAGCCGGTGCAGAAGCTCAGCGCGTCCGCCTCGCCGATATGCGGCGCCATGCATCCGGCAAGCTTTTCCTCCAGCAGCGCGTGCGCCCGGGAGTGACCGCTGATGAGATGCGACGCGCCGCTGCCCGCTCCGTAGCGCAGGGCGCCCTCGCGCAAGGCCTGCACGATGCGCGGGTGCGCGGCGAGGCCGAGATAGTCGTTGCTGCAGAAGGCGAGCATGGGGCGGCCATCGACCGTCACGTGCGGCGCGCAAGGCGTCTCGGCGATGCGGCGGCGGCGGCGCAGGTGCTGCTCGTCGAGTTGCGCCAGGCGGCGCTCCAGGGATGCCAGCAATTCCATCATCGGCCTCCCATGACGGCATCGAAGACGCTGCGGGTGCGCGACGCCAGCAGGTGGATTTCCTCTTCGTCGAGGATGTAGGGCGGCATGAGGTAGACCGTGCGGCCGATGGGCCGCAGCAGCAGTTCCTGGCGCAAGCCCTCGGTGAAGAAGCGCCGGGAAAAGCTGGCGGCCTGCTGCGGATCGTCGATCACCGCATCGAAGGCCCAGATCATTCCCTGCTGTCGGAAATGCGCCACGCGAGGATCTTCGGCGATTGGCTGGAGTGCCTCGCGCATCGCGGCGGCCTTCACGCGGTTGCGTTCCAGCACCTTGTCTTCCTCGAAGATCTGCAGGGTAGCGAGCGCCGCGCGGCAGGCGAGCGGATTGCCCGTATAGGAATGCGAATGCAGGAAGCCGCGCCGGACATCGGCGTCGTAGAAGGCCTGGTAGATGTCGTCGCGCGTCATGACGAGCGACAGCGGCAGGTAGCCGCCGCTGATGCCCTTGGACAGGCAGACGAAGTCCGGCCAGATGCCGGCCTGTTCGCAGGCGAAGAAGCTGCCGGTGCGGCCGCAGCCCACGGCGATCTCGTCGGCGATGAGGTGCACGCCATGGCGGTCGCAGAGCGCGCGCAGACGGCGCAGGTACTGCGGGTCGTGCATCGCCATGCCGGCGGCGCACTGCACCAGCGGCTCGACGATGACCGCGGCGATGCGGCCGGCGCGTTCCCGGAGCAGGGCATCGAGTTCGTCCGCCGCCGCGTCGGCAACGTCGGCCGCGCTCTGGCCGTCGCGCGCGCCGCGCGCGTCGGGCGATGCCACGACATGCGCGCGCTGCAGCAAGGGGCCATAGGCATCGCGGAACAATGCCACGTCGGTAACGCCAAGCGCGCCCACCGTCTCGCCATGGTAGCTGCCGCGCAGGCAGACGAATTCCTGCTTGTCGGCCTGGCCGGAGTTGCGCCAGTAATGGAAGCTCATCTTCAGCGCGATCTCGGTGGCCGAGGCGCCGTCGGAGGCGTAGAAGCAATGTCCGAGGCGGCCGCCGGCAAGCGCCGACAGCTTCTCCGACAAGGTAATGACCGGCTCATGGGTGAAGCCGGCGAGCATCGCATGCTCGAGCATGTCGAGCTGTTCCTTGAGGGCGGCATTGATGCGCTGGTTGGCATGGCCGAACAGGTTGACCCACCACGAGCTGATCGCATCGAGGTAGCGCCCGCCGTCGGCGCCATAGAGCCAGGCGCCGCGGCCGTGGCTCACCGGCACCAGCGGCACGCTTTCATGGTGCTGCATCTGCGTGCATGGATGCCACACGCTCCTGAGGCTGCGGCTGATCCAGTCGGCATTCGACGGCTGCGCGAATTGTGTTGCTTGATTCAAGCTTGCTGCTCCTGTGATGCTGTCGCTCTCTTCGTGGCGCAAATGCTCAAGGCTGCTGCAGCCAGTCCGGCTTGCGTTTCTCGAGGAAGGAGCGGACGCCTTCCTTGCCTTCTTCCGAACTGCGGATGTCGGCAATGCGTCCGGCGGTATCGGCGATGAGTTCCAGCGTCAGGGGGCGGCCGGCGACATCCTGCACCAGTCGCTTGGCTTCCTTGACCGCGTTCGGGCTGTTGTTCGCGATCGCCTTGACGATATCGCTCGTCACGGCGTCCAGGTCGGCCGCGCCGGCCAGGGCATGCACGAAGCCGATGCGCTGCGCTTCCTGCGCCGTGAAGCGTTCGGCGGTAATGAAATACCGGCGGGCGGCGCTCTCGCCCATGGCCTTGATGACGTAGGGGGAAATGGTGGCGGGGATCAGGCCGAGCTTGACTTCGCTGAGGCAGAAACCGGCGCTGTCGGCGGCGACGGCGATGTCGCAGGCGGCGACCAGCCCCATGCCGCCGGCATAGCAGTCGCCCTGCACCTTCGCCACCACCGGCTTGGGGCAGGCATAGATGGTGCGGAGCATGTCGGCGAGCTGGGCGGCGTCCGCGAGGTTTTCCTCATGGGTGTAGCCGGCCATCTTCTTCATCCAGTTCAGGTCGGCGCCGGCGCAGAAAGCCGGCCCGCGCGCGGCGAGGACGATGACGCGCACGCCGGCCTGGGCGCCCAGGTCGCGGAAGGCCTGGGTGATCTCGGCGATGCTGGTTTCATTGAAGGCGTTGCGCATGTCCGGCCGGTTGAGCCACACGGTGGCGACCGGGCCGCTGTGTTCTATTTCAATGGTTTGCATGATTCTTTCCGTTTCCTGAAAGTCGGCGGAATACGTCGGAGGGCGCATTGTAGCCGAGCGCCGCCCTCCCCCATCACATGCGGAAGACGCCGAACCGGGTGTCCGCGATTTCCGCGTTCAGCGCGGCCGACAAGCCCAGGCCCAGCACCATGCGGGTGTCGGCCGGATCGATGATGCCGTCGTCCCACAGGCGCGCCGAGGCGTAATAGGGATGCCCCTGGTGCTCGTACTGTTCCTTGATGGGCTGCTTGAACGCCTCTTCCTCTTCGCGGCTCCAGCTGCCGCCCTTGCCTTCGATGCCGTCGCGCTTGACGGTCGCCAGCACGCTGGCCGCCTGCTCGCCGCCCATGACCGAGATGCGCGCGTTGGGCCACATCCAGAGGAAACGCGGCGAATACGCCCTGCCGCACATGCCGTAGTTGCCGGCGCCGAAGCTGCCGCCGATGATCACGGTGAACTTCGGCACCGCCGCCGTCGCCACCGCCGTCACCATCTTCGCGCCGTTGCGGGCGATGCCTTCGTTTTCGTACTTGCGTCCCACCATGAAGCCGGTGATGTTCTGCAGGAACACCAGCGGGATCTTGCGCTGGCAGCACAGTTCGATGAAGTGGGTGCCCTTGAGCGCCGACTCGGAGAACAGGATGCCGTTGTTGGCGATGATGCCGACCGGCATGCCGAAGATGTGGGCGAAACCGCACACCAGCGTGGTGCCGTAGCGTGCCTTGAACTCGTCGAACTCGCTGCCGTCGACGATGCGGGCGATGACCTCGCGCACGTCGAAGGGCTTGCGGGTGTCCGTGGGAATCACGCCGTAGAGTTCGCGGCCGTCGTATTTCGGCTCGACCGGTTCGCGCAGCACCAGCTGCCGGGGTTTTTGGCGGTTGAGGTTGGAAACGATGGTGCGCGCCAGCGAGAGCGCGTGCATGTCGTTCTGCGCCAGGTGGTCGACCACGCCCGACAGCCGGGTATGCACGTCGCCGCCGCCGAGGTCTTCCGCGCTCACCACTTCGCCGGTGGCCGCCTTCACCAGCGGCGGGCCGCCGAGGAAGATGGTGCCCTGTTCCTTGACGATGATGGATTCATCGCTCATGGCCGGCACGTAGGCGCCGCCGGCGGTGCAGGAACCCATCACCACCGCGATCTGCGGGATGCCCTTGGCCGACATGTTGGCCTGGTTGAAGAAGATGCGGCCGAAGTGGTCGCGGTCGGGGAAGACGTCATCCTGGTTGGGCAGGTTGGCGCCGCCGGAGTCCACGAGGTAGATGCAGGGCAGGTTGTTCTGGTCGGCGATTTCCTGTGCCCGCAAGTGTTTCTTTACCGTCATCGGGTAGTAGGTTCCGCCCTTGACGGTGGCGTCGTTGCAGACGATCACGCATTCCTGGCCGGCCACGCGGCCGATGCCGGTGATGACGCCCGCGGCAGGCGCGGCGTTGTCGTACATGTCGAACGCCGCCATCTGGGAAAACTCCAGGAAAGGCGTGCCGGGATCGAGCAGCATCTGCACCCGGTCGCGCGGCAGCAGCTTGCCGCGGGCGGTGTGCTTCCTGCGGGCGTCGTCGCCGCCGCCGAGCATGATTTTTTCCACCTTGTCGCGCAGGTCGTCCACGACCTGCTGCATGGCAGCGGCATTGGCCTTGAACTCGTCGCCGCGGGGATTGAGCTTGCTTTCGATGATCGGCATGTTTGTGTACCTTGTTCTCGTTGTATCTAGTTTCTGGTTTCTTGTGTCTCTAGTCTTGTGTTTTGTGGCTTTCAGCTAGTCATCCGAAATGGGATTCCCGCCTGCGCGGGAATGACAAGGGAATCACCCGCCCTTCTCCGGAAAACTGCCATCCACGTAGTACCACCTGCCGTCCTCTCGGACGAAGCTGCTCACTTCATGCAAACGCTGCGCGCGTCCGCCGCTCTTGCAGCGGGCAACGAATTCCACCGTGGCACGGTCGCCGTCCGGCACATGCCGGCGCACTTCCAGCCCCAGCCACTTGAGGCCCTCGTCCGCGACCAGATTGTCGGCGGGACGAGTGCTCGGGTGCCAGGTTGCCTTCAGGTAGGCATCGTCGCGCAGGACATAGGCGGTGTACCGCGAGCGCATCAATTCCTCTGCCGTCCCCGCAAGTTGTCCGCCTTCGATGAAGCGCCCGCAGCAGCCTGCATAATCCTTGCCGCCACAGGGACAGGCCGAAGTGGTCTTGCCCCCCATCACCGCACCAGCCCGGGCAGGTGCGCCATGTCGTCGAACACCAGCGCGGCGCCGGCATCGAGCAGCGCTTGCGCGGGCATGCGCTCGGCATAGCCGAACACCGTCATGCCAGCCGCGACGCCGGCGGTGACGCCGGTCGGCGTATCCTCGACCACCACGCAGCGGGACGGATGCACGCCCATGGTCTGCGCGGCGAGCAGGTAGACGTCTGGCGCCGGCTTGGTGCGCGGCACTTCCATGCCGCTGAACAGCTTGCCGTCGAAGTAAGGCAGCAGGCCGGTCTTGCCGAGCGTGAGGCGCATCTTCGCGCGGTCCGCGCCGGAAGCGACGCAAAACGCGGTGTCGTGCCTGACCAGGTCCTCCACCGCCAGGTGGATGTTCCTTACCGGCTCGATGCCCGCTTCCAGCGCGGCATTGCGGCGGGCGACGAATTCGGGATAGAAGGAATCCGGCACCGGCTTCGCGGCATGGCGGGCGATCATGGGCAGTTCGTCGCGCACCAGCCTGCCGACGAACAGGCGCATCGTTTCCTCGAGGCCGACTTGCCAGCCAAGTTCGTTGAGCATGTCGGAAAGCACGCCGCAGGTGACGGGCTCGCTGTCGACGAGCACGCCGTCGCAGTCGAAGGCCACCAGGTCGAACTTCTTCGTCATGCCTTTTTCGCCTTGTCTTCCACCGGAGCGCCCGCCTTCTTCCAGGCGCCGAAGCCGCCGTCGATGTGCGCGACGTTGTCCATGCCCATGTCCTGCACGGTCTTGGTGGTCAGGGCGCTGCGCCAGCCGGCGGCGCAAAAGAAGATGTATTCCTTCTTGCCCTGGAAGACCGGCTTGAAGTACGGCGAATCCGGATCCACCCAGAATTCGATCATTCCCCGCGGCGCGGAATAGGCACCGGGGATGACGCCTTCGCGCTCGAGTTCGCGGACGTCGCGGATGTCGACGAACTGCACTTCCGGATCGGTCATCCTGGCGAGCGCTTCATCCACGCTGTAGGTCTTCACCTGCGCCATGGCTTCGTCGACGAGCTGGCGGTATCCTTTTTTCAATGGCATGACTTTCTCCCTTTTCGTTCAGGCCAGCGCGCGGCCGATGAGGATTTTCTGGATGTCGCTGGTGCCTTCGTAGATCTGGCAGACGCGCACGTCGCGATAGATGCGCTCCACCGGGAAGTCGCTGACGTAGCCGTAGCCGCCGTGCACCTGGATGGCGTCGGAGCAGACGCGCTCGGCCATCTCGGTGGCAAACAGCTTGGCCATCGCGGCTTCCTTGAGGCAGGGCTTGCCCGCGTCCTTCAGGCTGGCCGCGTGCAGGATGAGCTGGCGCGCCGCCTCGATCTGCGTGGCCATCTCGGACAGCCTGAACTGCACCGCCTGGTGCTGGAACAGCGCCTGGCCGAAGCTGGTGCGTTCCTTGGCGTATTGCAGCGCGGCGTCGAAGGCGGCGCGCGCCATGCCGACCGCTTGCGAGGCGATGCCGATGCGCCCGCCCTCCAGGCCGGACAGCGCGATCTTGTAGCCCATGCCTTCCTCGCCGATCAGGTACGAGGCGGGAATGCGGCAATTCTCGAACAGGATCTGCGCGGTGTCGGAGGAATGCTGGCCCATCTTTTCTTCCAGCCGCGCCACGACGTAGCCGGGCGTGGAGGTCGGCACCCAGAAGGCGCTGATGCCGCGCTTGCCTGCAGTCTTGTCGGTGACCGCCATGACGATGGCCACGTCGGCATGCTTGCCGCTGGTGATGAATTGCTTGACGCCGTTGAGCACGTAATGGTCGCCGTCGCGCGTGGCGGTGGTGCGCAGCGCGGAGGCGTCGCTGCCGACATGCGGCTCGGTGAGGCAGAAGGCGCCGAGCATGTCGCCGCGCGCGAGCGGCTTGAGGAATTGTTCCTTCTGCGCGTCGCTGGCATACATCATCGCGATGCTGCACACCGGGCAGTTGTTGACCGAAATGATGGTGGAGGTGCCGCCGTCACCCGCCGCGATTTCTTCCAGCACGAGGGCGAGCGAGGTGTAGTCGAGCCCGGCGCCGCCGAGCTCCTCGGGCACCGCCACGCCGAAGGCGCCGAGCTGGGCGAGGCCCTTGAGCTCTTCCTTCGGGAAGTGGTGTTCCTTGTCCCAGCGCGCGGCGTTGGGCGCCAGGCGCTCCTGCGAGAAGGTTCGCAGGGCGTCGCGGATCATTTCATGCTGTTCGGATAGCACCATGTGCTGGCTTCCTTGTCTTGTCGTTGTCCGGGGTCGTTGCTGACGTTCTGGCGGGTCACCACGGCATGGTCTTGCCGGCGTAGTTCCGGTAGGCGCCCGATTCTTCCGGCTTCAGGCCGGCGATGACGTCCAGCATGCCGGCCACGCTTTCACTGGCTTCCAGCGGCGCGTTCTCGCCGCCCATGTCGGTGCGGACCCAGCCCGGGCTGAGCACCGCGAAGGTGGCGCCGGGATAATCGCTGGCGGCGCTCCTGACCGCCATGTTCAGCGCCGCCTTGGAACTGCGGTAGATCCAGCCGTAGCTGGACGAGGCGTCGGCGATGCTGGCCATGTCGCTGCTGATGAAGACCAGCTTTCCCTTCGCCGCCTCGACCATCGGCGCGACCAGCAGCAAGGCCTGCATCGCGCCGAGCACGTTGGTATGCATCACCAGGTCGAAATCCTGGCGGGTCGGCGCGCTCTTCGCCCCTTCGCGCGGACCGAACACGCCGGCCACGTAGATCGCCAGGTCGAAGGATTCGCCGTCGAGCTGCCAGCCGAGGCCGGCCAGCGACTCCGGCCTGGCAACGTCGAGCTTGCAGGCATGCGCGCCCACGCCGCGCAGCTCTTCGAGCGCCGCGTCGTTGCGTGCGGTGGCGAATACCTTCCACCCTTGGCCGGCAAGCTGCCGCACGAACTCGTGGCCGAGACCGCGGGAAGCGCCGATGATGAGTGCATTGGGCATGATGCGTATCCTGGAAAGTTGGTGCGCTGCCTTCTCTCCGTCGCCGCGCGGCGAGGGAGAGAAGGATCGGGGCGGTTGCTGCCTTAGAGCAGCTCGATCGCCATCGCGGTGCCTTCGCCGCCGCCGATGCAGAGCGAGGCCACGCCCAGCTTGCCGCCGGTTTTCTTCAGCGCGCCGAGCAGGGTCACGAGGATGCGCGCGCCGGAGGCGCCGATCGGGTGGCCGAGGGCGCAGGCGCCGCCGTGGATGTTGATCTTGTCATGCGGGATGCCGAGGTCGCGCATCGCCGCCATCGGCACCGCCGCGAAGGCCTCGTTGATCTCGAACAGGTCGACGTCCTTGGTGGTCAGGTTGAGCTTCTTGTAGAGCTTCTCGATGGCGCCGATCGGCGCGGTGGTGAACCAGTTCGGTTCCTGTGCGTGGGTGCTGTGGCCGAGGATGCGCGCGATCGGCGTGCAGCCGAGCTTCTTCGCGGTGGATTCGCGCATGATCACCAGCGCGGCCGCGCCGTCGTTGATGGACGAGGAGGACGCGGCGGTGATGGTGCCGTCCTTCTTGAATGCCGGCTTGAGCGAGGGAATCTTTTCCGGCTTGGCCTTCACGGGGCCTTCGTCCTTGTCGATCACCACGTCGCCCGCCTTGCCCGGCACGGTGACGGCGGCGATCTCCCACTTGAAGGAGCCGTCATTGGTGGCGGCCTGGGCGCGCTTGACCGAGGCCACGGCGTAGGCATCCTGCTCTTCACGGGTGAACTGGTACTTGGCGGCGCACTCCTCGGCGAAGGTGCCCATGGAACGGCCGCGCTCGTAGGCGTCTTCCAGGCCGTCGAGCATCATGTGGTCATACATCATGGCGTGGCCGATGCGGTAGCCGCCGCGCGCCTTGGGAATGAGGTAGGGCGCATTGGTCATGGATTCCATGCCGCCGGCGACCACGACCTCGTTGCTGCCGGCGATGAGCGAGTCGAAGCCCATCATCGTCGTCTTCATGGCCGAACCGCACATCTTGGAGAGCGTGACCGCGCCGGCCGAGACGGGAATGCCTGCCTTGATGGCAGCCTGGCGAGCGGGCGCCTGTCCCTGGCCCGCCATCAGGCAGTTGCCGAACAGGACTTCATCGACGAACTTCGGCTCGAGGCCGGCGCGCTCGACCGCCGCGCGGATCGCAACCGCGCCGAGGTCCGAGGCGGACAGGCCGGAAAAGTCGCCCTGGAACGCGCCCATGGGGGTGCGGGCTGCGCCGACAATGACAATTGGATCGTTCATGGTGGATCTCCGTTGGGGGTGTGTTCTTCCTAGGCCGCCTGGGCCGTCGGGCTGAATGGCTTGTAGCTGAACCGCAGTTCCTGCGGATAGGGAAAGACGTCCTCGATGTGGCCGTCGAGGATGCGCTGCTTCGCGCGCTGCCAATAGTCCGGCGCGAGCAGGTCGGCGTGGTGTTTCAGGAAGTACTTGCGCACTTCGAGATTGCCGAGCAGGAAGGTGCCGAACTGCTCGGGAAAGACATCATTCTTGGCAACCGGATACCAGGGTTCGCTGGCCATCTCGTCTTCCTCGTTGCGCGGCGCGGGAATCGCGCGGAAATTGCAGTCGGTGATGTATTCGATCTCGTCGTAGTCGTAGAACACCACGCGTCCATGCTTGGTGACGCCGAAGTTCTTGTACAACATGTCGCCGGGGAAGATGTTGACGCCGACCATGTCCTTGATGGCATTGCCGTACTCGATGATGGCGTGCTCGATGGCGGCGTGGTCGCCGCGCTTTTCCGCCTCGGAGATCCAGATGTTCAGCGGCGTCATGCGGCGCTCGATGTAGACGTGCCGGATGATGATCTGGTCGTCTTCTTCCTCGACGATGGAGGGCGCGACCGACTTCAGCTCGGCCAGGAGCTCCTCGGAAAAGCGCAGGCGCGGGAAGGCGACGTTGGAATACTCCAGGGTGTCGGCCATGCGCCCGACCCGGTCGTGGTTCTTCACCAGCAGGTATTTCTCCTTGACCAGCGCGCGGGTCGTTTCCTTCGGCGGCGGGAAATGGTCCTTGATGACCTTGAAGACGTAGGGGAAGGACGGCAGCGCGAACACTACCATCACCAGGCCGCGGATGCCGGGCGCGGACTCGAAGCAGTCCGACGAGTGGTGCAGGTGATGCAGGAAGTCGCGGTAGAAGGCGCCCTTGCCCTGCTTCTGCAGGCCGAGGATGGTGTAGATCTCGCTGCGCGGCTTGTACGGCATGAGCGTGCGCAGGAAATGCACGTAGCCCGAGGGCACTTCCATGTCCACCAGGAAGTAGGCCCGGGTGAAGGAAAACAGCACGGTGATCAGGGTGGGGTCGAACAGCACCGTGTCGAGCACCAGCTGTCCCTTGCGGTTGTACAGGATGGGCACGACGAAGGGATAGATGCGGTTGCCGTTGATGCCCTTGCCGACGATGTAGGCGCCCTTGTTGCGGTAGAACAGGTTGGCCAGCACCTGGATCTGGTGGTTCGGCTCCAGCAGGTCGTTGCCGAACATGGCCCGCATGCGGTCCTCGACGAGGCCGACGTCGCGGTCGAGGTCGGCGAACGGCGTGGAAAGCTGGAAGTTGGTCACGATGCGCTTGAGGGTGAAGCGCAGGCCGTCGGTCGCGGGGTAATACACGCGGTAGGTCGGCTTGGCTTCTTCCGGCTCGATGTACTCGGTGGAGACCGCCGGGCGCACGAAGATGAAGTCGTTGTGGAAATAGGTCCGGTGCAGGATGTTGCAGCAGACCGAATTGAAGAAGGTTTCGGCCAGCTCCGGCTGCTTGTGGTCGATCAGCAGGCCGATGTAATGGAGCTTCACCTCGCGCCAGACTTCATCGCTGATTTCCGCCTGGTCGTATTCGTCTTCGAGAGTCTGCACGCATTCCGCCACCCGCCTGTCGTAGTAGGAAATGCGTTCCCGCGCGGCGGTTTGCGCGGTTTTCCAGTCGCCCTGCTCGAAGTAACGCTTGGCGTCGTGGGTCGCGGCGCGGAACAGACGGTAGTGCTTGTCGAAGCCGTCGAGGATGGTGCGCGCGATGTCGTACGCGATCTGGGACTTGAGAAGCTTGGGAAAGGCGTAGCGCATGGTCAGAGATTGAATTGATTCTTCCAGCTCGCTAGTTTAGCCAAATCGACGCCGATGCCGCCGCAAACGACCACCAGGGGGCGGCGGAAAGGCGCGATCACCTCAAGATTCTCATAGGCAACGGCAAGCGCCGCGCCGCAGGCGGGTTCCACGACGATGCGCATGTCGTCCGCGAAACCCAGGCAGGCGTCGACGGCCTGCGCGTCGCTGACGATGACGGAATGCACCGGGTGGCGGCGCGTCCAGTCGAAGGCGGCGCTGGCGACGCGCTTGGCGCCGAGGGTGGACGCAATGCTGCGGATGGCAGGCAGCGTGACCAGCGCGCCGGCATTCATTGCCGCGTTGAGCGACGCCGCGCCTTCGGTTTCGACGGCAACGACCGGCACATGGGCAAGGCCGTTGCGGTGCAGGCCTTCCAGCACGCCGCACAGCAGGCCGCCGCCGCCCACGGAACAGATCACCGCGTCGAAGTCATGACCGGCTTGCCGGCACTGGGCGGCCGCTTCGTCGACCAGGGTGGCATTGCCGTCCCAGATGTCGGGATGGTCGAAGGGCGGAATGTAGATCACGCCGGGCGCCTCGCACAGGCGCAGGGCTTCGTGATTGGTCTCATCCCAGACGTCGCCGGCGACGATGACCTGCGCACCGATGTCGCGTATGCGCTGGCGCACGGATTCCGGCGTGGTCTGCGGCACGAGGATGGTTGTGCGGATGCCAAGGCGCGATCCGGCGACCGCGGCGGCGAAGCCGGCATTGCCGCCGGAAGGGCAGACGAAATGCACCGCGCCCCGCTGCGCCGCGCGCTGGCACATGAGGCCGATGCCGCGCAGCTTGAAGGAGCCTGACGGCTGCAGGTTCTCCAGCTTCAGGAGCACATCCTTGCCGAGCGCGGCCGACAGCGCGTCATGGCGGAGGATGGGCGTGGCGGAATGCAGCGTCGTCATGGGCGCTCACGCTTCCGCGGACGGCCGCGCAAGCACGGCCATGGTGGCGACCAGCTTGCTGACCAGGGTGCGCTTGCCGTCGTCCAGCGCGTAGACCTGAGACTCCACCACGTGGAAATGCCGGCCTGGCTTGAGTACCTCGGCGCGGCAGAACAGCGACTCGCCCTTGCCCGGGCGCAGCAGGTGGATCTTGAATTCGACGGTGAGGATGTATTCGTGGGCCGGAGTGAGCGACATCGCCGCGGCGCCGGCGGTATGGTCGGCGATCGTCGACTGCACGCCGGCATGGATGATGCCGGTGTGCTGCAGATGGCGCCGCGCGACGGGCAGGACGGTCTCGCACCAGCCGGGGCCGACGTCGTGCAGGCGAATGCCGAGGTCGGACAGGAACGCGGCTTCCTGGAAGCTGCGCTCGACGACCTGGCGGTAATCCGGATCGGGTGGAGTCATCGTGCTGGCCTTGCCCTTGGTGGCTGCGCCGCCCGTCCGCTGGAACTGGCGGACGTCGCGGCGAATGGTTCGAAAACTTTACTTCGTTTCGGCGAACAGCTCGCGTCCGATCAGCATGCGGCGGATTTCGCTGGTGCCCGCGCCGATTTCGTAGAGCTTCGCATCGCGCCAGAGACGTCCCACCGGGTATTCGTTGATGTAGCCATTGCCGCCCAGCGCCTGGATGGCTTCGCCTGCCATCCAGGTCGCCTTTTCCGCGGAATACAGGATCGCGCCGGCGGCATCCTTGCGCAGCGCGCGCACCTGCTCGGGCGAGGTAGCGCGGTCGCAGGCCTGGCCGACCGCGTAAACGTAGGCCTTGCAGGCCATCATGGTCGAGTACATGTCCGCCAGCTTGCCTTGCATGAGCTGGAATTCGCCGATCGGCTGGCCGAACTGCTTGCGGTCGTGAACATAGGGCACCACCGCGTCCATGCAGGCCTGCATGATGCCCAGCGGACCGCCCGAGAGCACGGTGCGCTCGAAGTCCAGGCCCGACATCAGCACGTTCACGCCCTTGCCCAGGCCGCCCAGCACGTTCTCGGCCGGCACCTCGCAATCCTCGAACACCAGTTCGCCAGTGTGCGAACCGCGCATGCCGAGCTTGTCGAGCTTCTGCGCGATGGAGAAGCCCTTGAAGCCTTTCTCGATGAGGAAGGCGGTCATGCCGCGCGGGCCGGCCTCGATGTCGTTCTTGGCGTAGACCACCAGCGTGTCGGCATCGGGGCCGTTGGTGATCCACATCTTGGTGCCGTTGAGCACCCAGCGGTCGCCCTTCCAGTCGGCGCGCAGCTTCATGCTGACCACGTCGGACCCGGCATTCGGCTCGGACATGGCGAGCGCGCCGACGTGTTCGCCGGAAATGAGCTTGGGCAGGTACTTGCGTTTCTGTTCCTCTGTGCCGTTGCGCTTGATCTGGTTGACGCAGAGGTTGGAGTGCGCGCCGTAGGACAGGCCGACCGAGGCCGAGGCGCGCGAGATTTCTTCCATGGCAACGATGTGGGCGAGATAGCCCATGTCGGTGCCGCCGTATTCCTCGCTGACGGTGACGCCGAGGATGCCCAGGTCGCCCATCTTCTTCCACAGGTCCATGGGGAACTGGTCGGTGCGGTCGATTTCCGCGGCGCGCGGCGCGATCTCGGCGGCGGCAAACTGCTGCACGGCTTCGCGCAGCGCGGCGATGTCATCGCCATGGTCAAACGTCAGTCCGGGCAAGTGGAGCATGTCATCCTCGCATGATGGAATTATTGGTGGAATGATACTTCGCTTTGACGTTTACGTAAACGTAAAGCAGGCACGGTAAAAATACGGCATCCGGGGCTCAGGCGGCGCTGCGGACGCGGCGGGGCGCGCGCTTGCCGTCCGTGGCCTCGCCATCACTCCCGTCGTTGCCTTCGCCGCCCTCATTGCGGCCGCCGTTCTTGTCGGGCTTGCCGCCGGCGAGCAGCCTACGGCATTCGTCCTCGTGGGCGGCGATTTCCGCCAGGGTCACTTCCAGGTCTTCGCGCTGCCTTTCCAGCGCTTCCCGATGCTGGGCGAGCACGGTCTGGAAGCGCTTGAGCTGGGCCGCCGTGTCCTTGGGCGACTCGTACATGTCGACCAGCGCCTTGATTTCCTGCAGCGAGAGCCCGAGGCGCTTGCCGCGCAGGGTGAGCTTGAGGCGGGTGCGTTCGCGGCCGCTGTAGACCCGGGTGCGTCCGCCCGCGCCCTCGCGCTTGGGGCTGAGCAGGCCCTGGTCCTCGTAGAACCGGATCGCGCGCGGCGTGATGTCGAATTCCCTGGCCAGTTCGGTGATGGTGTAGGTCGGCATGGTGGCGTCGGCAACCTTCGGCGTTTGTGATTAGAATGGCTAACTGTAATTCCAGTTTACGTTAACGTAAAGTACCCGCCGCATTCCGGCCGCGCCGGCGCAACATTCCGCAGTTACCAGAAGGCATTTTCTACCGTCACCATGAACCCGCTCGAATCCCAACTGAACTACGCCTTCGGCGACTACCTCCCTCCACTCGGCCAGGTCCACGAGGTGGCTCCCGGCGTGAAGTGGCTGCGCATGGGGCTGCCCTTCGCCCTCGACCACATCAATCTCTGGCTGCTGGAAGACGAGCAGGATGGCCGCGGCGGCTGGACCATCGTGGATTGCGGCATCGCGTCCGACGCCACCCGCGCCGCCTGGGAACAGATCTTCGAACAGGCCCTGGAAGGCAAGCCGGTGCTGCGGGTGATGGTCACGCACTGCCATCCCGACCATGTCGGGCTCGCCGACTGGCTGTGCGCGCGCTGGAACGCGCCGCTCTGGATGACGACCGGCGAATACGGCTTCGCGCGCATGATGTCGGCCGCGCTGCCCGGCGTGGATGGCACCGCGTCCCTGCCGCATTTCCAGCGTCATGGCATGGTCGATGCCGACATGCTGGAGCAGCTGCGCAGCCGCAAGAGTTATTACTCCACGCTGGTGCCGGCGGTGCCGGCGTGTTACCGCCGCATGCAGGATGGCCAGCGGATCCGGGTAGGACGGCATGCGTGGCAGGTGATCACCGGCTTCGGCCACGCGCCGGAACATGCGGCGCTGTATTGCGACGACCTCCGGCTGCTGATTTCGGGAGACATGGTGCTGCCGCGGATTTCCACCAACGTATCGGTGTTCGCGGTCGAACCCGAAGCCAATCCGGTCCAGCTCTACCTCGATTCCCTTCAGAAATTCGTGCCGCTTCCCGCCGACACGCTGGTGCTTCCTTCGCACGGCAAGCCATTCCGCGGACTGCAGGTAAGGATCGTCCAGCTGACGGAACACCATCGAGAGCGCCTCGCCGAGGTGGTCGCGGCGTGCAGCGAACCGCAATCCGCGACGGATATCGTTCCCGTCATGTTTCGCCGCAAGCTCGACGCGCACCAGCTGACCTTCGCGCTCGGCGAAGCGCTGGCCCACCTGCACAAGCTCTGGTTCGACGGCGTGCTTGACCGCAGCGTCGGCGAGGACGGCATCATCCGCTTTCGCACCCGCCCCCTCTCCTCTCCCGCCTGATCCTGCCATGATCGCCTCCACGCCGCGCCCACCCTACTACGCCGTGATCTTCACTTCCCTGCGCACCGATGTCGACGCGGGGTATGGCGAGATGGCGGAGCGCATGATCGCGCTTGCACGCGAACAAGCGGGCTTCCTCGGCGTGGAATCCGCCCGCGACGGCCTGGGCATCACCGTTTCCTACTGGTCGTCGCTGGAAGCCATCCGCGCCTGGAAAGCCCATGCCGAGCATCTCGTCGCGCAGGAGCGTGGCCGCGCCGAATGGTACACGGCGTTCAAGACGCGCATCGCCCTGGTCGAACGCGACTACGGCTTCGGCGAACTCTAATTGCCATCGCATCCGTCTTGCGTATGCAGTTTTCTGTGCTATTCCTGATACATTGAACAGTTAGCTCTTGAGTGTCACTCAGCGTTGGCTCGTCATCCGACGGCCCATGCCTTGTCCGAAACTATAAAGCTCAGATAAGGTTAGTTAAATTTGCTTGACAGTTTAGGTCACGATCGGTTGTCATTCCTATATGACTGACTGTTAAAGCACGACATGGAATAGTTCCCGCTCATGAGTCCAACTATTGAACGAGAAAGCTTCAGCGAACGCCTGCAGCAATCACTGCGAAACGCCGACTATTCTCCCGAGAGTCCGACGCAGCTCGCCCGCGAGTTCAACATCCGCTTCGATGGACGCCCCATTACGGTGCATGCCGCCCGCAAGTGGCTCGTCGGCGAAGCCATCCCCACCCAGGAAAAATTGCGTACGCTGGCCCATTGGCTTGGCGTTCCCGCTGAATGGCTGCGCTTTGGCGGCGCGGATTCCGTCAATGGCGACAGCGCGGCCGGCCCGGCACGCTTCGAGTCCGCCGACGTCAAGCTGGTCGCCGACCTCCAGCGGCTCGACGAGCACCACCAGGCGATCGCCCGTGAATTCATCCGCATGCTGGTGAGGCTGAACCGCCAGAAGGAATAGGACCGACCTGCGCTGATTCCCGTCTCTCATGGCCGGGAATCGGTGACGACTCAATCCTGCCCGAGGTGCGGGTCCCGGTAAGCGATGCTTCCTCCCATCTTCCCCGCCTCCATCAACACCATCATCTCTCTCAGATAACGCAGCCCGCGAATCGCCCGGCTTCCGTACCACGACATCATTTCTCCATCCACCAGGTCAACCGGTTTTCCAATCTGCCGCTCCAGCGCATCGGCATGCTCTTCGGTGAAACGGTAAGGCTCGGTGGAGAGCAGCACCCGGTCGATTTCCGAGACGAGCCGGTCCGACCACTCGAAGCGCGGATAACGTGCGTCGGAAGTTGGCGTCCAGGCCCGCCATCCCGCCAGGGCCATCATGTTGGCGATATACGTGTCGTGCGACACGGTCATCCAGGGGTCTTTCCAGATGCAGTACAACATGGTGCCGGGCGCGCCTTTCGAAATTGCTTCCAGCGCCGCGTATTCGCGCTCGAAGGCCTCGCACAGGATCTCGGCCTGTTCCTCCGCGCCGAACACCCCTCCCAGCAAACGGTAGAGCGCCAGGTTGTCGCGCGGACCGAGCGGATGCGTCACCACCACATGCGGAATGAAGGCGGCCAGGGCGTCGACGTCGGGCTTGTTGTTCTCGTCGATGTTCACGACAAGGTGGGTCGGCGCCAGGCGGCGGATCTTCTCGATGTTGACATCCTTCGTCCCGCCCACCTTGGGGATGGACGCCACCGCTTCCGCCGGATGAATGCAGAAGCCGGTGCGGCCGACGAGGCGGGCCGCCAGCCCGAGGTCGCACAGCAATTCGGTGATCGAAGGCACGAGGCAGACGATGCGCGCTTCCTCCTGCACGACCGGAACGTGCTCGGTACCGATGGCATCGACCAGCCTCATGATCCGCGCGCCTTGTGCGGCGCCCTGGCAAAGGCAAAGTCGTACAGCCAGTTGGGAAGCAGGCGCAGCAGGCGAGCGACCACACCCATCTGCCAGGGAATGAAGCGCATGCTGGCGCCGCCGGTGATGACATCGACCGCGCGCCGTGCGAAGCGGTCCACCGGCATCAGGAAGGGCATGGGATAGCGGTTCGACCGGGTCATGGGAGTGTCGATGTAACCCGGCGCGATGGTGACGACCCGAATGCCGCTGCCGCGCATTTCCACGCGCAAGGATTCGCAATAGCTGATGACGGCCGCCTTGGAGGCGCTATAGGCTTCCGAGCCCGGCAAGCCGCGCATGCCGGCCACGCTCGCGATGCCGACCAGCCGGCAATCGGGATTACCCGCCGCGGCCTGTTCCTTCATGCGGGCGACGAAGGGCTGGAAGGTGGCTGCCGTGGCAATCAGGTTGGTTGCCACCACCCGCTCAAACACGGGCAGATCTTCCGCATGCTCGGTGAGCGTCCCGCGGGACACGCCGGCATTGGCGATCACGACGTCGACGCCGCCGTTCCGTTCCATGAAGTCCCGGGCCGCGGCGGCCAGCGCGCCGTGATCCGTCACATCCACGGCATAGATGCAGTGCCGCTCGGGATGAGGCAGGCCGGCCGCAAGCCGGGCCAGCATGTCGCCGCGACGCGCCACGAGACCCAGGACGGCACCCTGCTCCGCGTAGCGTCTGGCCAGCGCTTCGCCGATGCCGCTGGATGCGCCGGTAATGAACACCCGCTTGAAGGAAGGACTCTCGGTCATGGCATGCCTCGTTGAATGGCGTGAAGCATAACATCGCTTCCGGAACGAGGCGCATGGACAAACAGCCCGTCCTCTTGCGAGAGACGGGCTGTCATGATGGTCTGGCTGGCGATGCGGCGGGATTTACTTGCCCTTGGCCGGCGCGGCCTCACCCTTCATTTCCTTGGCGGCCTTGGCGACGAGCCAGTCCATCACCTGGAAGGTTCCCTGTGCGAGCGCGGATTCCGGCACGTTGCCCATGCTGGCGGAAACAATGGACGGCGAGGTCATGTAGCGTCCTTCGACGGCCAGCAGGGGAACGCCATCGATGTTGTAGGCATTCTGCAGCTGCTTGGCGCGCTGCGCCTTGGTCTGGACGGTGAATGAATTGTAGGTCTCGAGGAATTTCTGCTTGTCCACGCCCTGTTTGGTCAGGAAGTCGACGATCTGCGACTCGCTGTCCAGCGGCTGGCGCTGGGCATGAATCGTGTTGAAGATCTTGCGATGCAGTTCTTCGCCCTTGCCCATCGCTTCCAGCGCATAGAACATCTTTTGCTGGGGCACCATGGAATCGCGGAAGGCGACCGGCACGCGGCGGAAGTTGATCTTGTCGCCCTGCTTCTTGACCCAGGCTTCGAGTTCGGGATCGAGCGCGAAGCAGTGCGGGCAGGAATACCAGAAGAATTCCGTGACTTCGACCTTCTTGCCGGAATCGGTCTGTTGCGGCTTGTCGAGGGTACGGTAATCGACGCCGTTCTGAGGATTGGCGGGTGCTGCGCCTGCGACCAGGGCAACGAAACCGAGGCTGAGTGCAGCCAGGACATGTTTCAGAAAACGCATGGGGTTCCTTTGTTTCATTTTGCGACGCGCACCACTGCCGCGTCGATGCTGTTGTCGGACAATTTGCCGCGTACCTTGTTCATGGCATCCATCTGGCCGAACGGGCCGACGCGTACCCTGTAGAGCAGGCCGCTATCGGACTGACGCTCGGAAACCTTGGCTTCCACGCCGATCAGAGCCAGCTTGGCGCGCATGCCCTCGGCATCGCCCTGATCGCGGAAGGCGCCGGCCTGCAGATAGTAATTCCATTTTTCGTCGTCTGCTTTGGCCGGATCCTTTTGCGCTTCCTTGGTATCGCCGATCTTCACCTCGGCGGCCTTGGGTTCGGCCTTCTTCAGCTTGTCGGCGCTGCCGGGTTCGGCGGTGGCCGGGATGCGCGCCTCTTCCTTGGGATCGGCCTTCTTCTCCGGCTGGGGCGCAGCGGTATTGACCGGCGGTTCGGCTTCCTTGCCCCGGCCGAGATCCTTGGCGGCATCCTTCGCCGCGGCCTTGTTGCCGTACAAGGGCTTGTTCGGATCGCTGATCTGGTTCGGGGTGGGATCGAGCCTGGTCTGCTTGCCCGACTTGTCGGTGAAAGGCATGGGCGTCTTGGTGATCATCATGGCAACCGCCAGCGCGATGCCCAGACCAATGACCAGACCGATGATGATGCCGATGACTGTACCGCCTTGCTGCCTTGTCTTCATGTTTTCCTACATACGAACGGGCGCGGAAACGCCGATCAGCGCCAAACCATTGCGCAATACCTGGCGCGTTGCCGACATCAACGCCAGCCGCGCCATTTTCGTGGACGCATCGTCGACCAGCACCCGCTCGGCGTTGTAATAGCTGTGCAGTTCGCCGGCCAGATCGCGCAGGTAGAACGCTACCTGATGCGGGCCGAGTTCGTCGAGCGCTTTCTGCAACATTTCCGGATACTCCGCCAGGCGCGCGAGCAGCGCCGCCTCGCGCGGCGAAGTCAGGGGCGACAGGTCGACATCCTTGAGCGTTGTTTCGACGCCACCCCATTGCGCGAACACCGAGCAGATGCGCGCATGGGCGTACTGCACGTAGTAGACCGGGTTTTCGTCCGACTGCGACAAGGCCAGGTCGACGTCGAAGGTGAATTCGGTGTCGGCCTTCCGCGAAATGAGGAAGAAGCGCACCGCGTCGCGGCCGCGCGTCAGGTCGCGCTGGCCATTCTCGTCGACGGCGTCGCCGGCGGACCATTCGATCAGGTCGCGCACCGTGACGTAGGAGCCGGCGCGCTTGGAGATCTTCACTTCCTCGCCATTGCGCATGACGGTGACCATCTTGTGCAGCACGTAGTCGGGATAGCCCTGGGGAATGCCGAGGCCGACCGCCTGCAGGCCGGCGCGCACCCGCGCGATGGTGCCGTGGTGGTCGCTGCCCTGCACGTTGATGACCTTGCCGAAGCCGCGCTGCCACTTGGTGATGTGATAGGCGACGTCAGGCACGAAGTAGGTGTAGGTGCCGTCGGACTTGCGCATCACGCGGTCCTTGTCGTCGCCGTATTCGGTGGTGCGCAGCCAGAGCGCGCCATCCTGCTCGTAGGTCTTGCCGGCCTTGACCAGGGCCTCGACCGCGGCATCGACCTTGCCGTCGGTGTAGAGCGAGGATTCGAGATAGTAGTTGTCGAAGCGGACGCCGAAGGCTTGCAGGTCGAGATCCTGCTCATGGCGCAGGTAGGTCACGGCGAAGCGGCGGATGGAATCGAGATCGTTGGCGTCGCCGCTGGCGCTGACCGGCGAGCCGTCGCTCGCGGACACGGTCTTTCCCGCGAGGAAATCGGCGGCGATGTCGGCGATGTAGTCGCCGTTGTAGGCGGCTTCGGGCCATTCGGCATCGCCCGGCTTGAAGCCGCGGGCGCGCGCCTGCACCGATAGCGCGAGGTTGCCGATCTGGACGCCGGCATCGTTGTAGTAGAACTCGCGGGTGACGTCGTAGCCCTGCGCCTGCAGCAGCGAAGACAGGGCATCGCCGAGCGCGCCCTGCCGGCCGTGGCCAACGTGCAGCGGCCCGGTCGGGTTGGCCGACACGAATTCCACCATCACCTTCCTGCCCTTGCCGACCTCGCCTCGGCCGAAGGCGTCGCCCTGTTCGGCGATCGCATGCACGACCGCCTGCTTGGCGGCGGCGGTGACGCGCAGGTTGATGAAGCCCGGTCCGGCGATCTCCGCCGTCTCGATCAGCTGGCCCTTGTTGGCGAGCAGCGCGGCGACGAGCTGCTGCGCGAGTTCGCGCGGATTCTTCTTGAGCGGCTTGGCCAGCTGCATGGCGATGTTGCAGGCGATGTCGCCGTGCGAGGGATCGCGCGGGCGTTCCAGGACGACCTGCGGCTGCAGTCCGGTGTCGGCCACGATGGGCGCGAGGGCCGCCTGGAACAGGTCGGCGATCTGTTGTTTTTGTGTTGCGAGCATGGATTGACGAAGCGGCAACCGGAAGGCTGCCCTTGCTTGAATGTGATGCCGCATTATACCGGCTCGACCGGCCGGATACGTTTTTCACCGGCATCCCGCGGCGGGCCGGCGGCGTCAGCTTCCCAGCTTGTCGACGCAGTAGGTGCCGAGGAAGCGCGCCATCTCGAAGCGCTCGGGCACCCACGGATCCGCGCTCAGCCTGTCCGGCATCAGGTACAGGTAGGTCTGGGCCTCGACGGGACGGCCGCCGGCCGCAACCTGCACCGCCACCCGCCGGTATTCCACGCCCTCGAAGGCATCGAGGGCCGCCACATCGGCATCGGACACGCCGCGGTAAAGCATTCCGGCCACTTCGCTGCCGGGCGAGGCGATCATGCCGGGGTAGGTCTCGCCCAGGATGGCATGGCGGACATGGCCGGACAGCACTGCCGGTTCGGCCTCGTAACTGCCGCGCACCACCCGTTCCCAGACGGGCGAAAACATCAGTGATCCGTAGGTGAAGACATGCATGCTCATGGGTTCTCCAGGCGGGAGAAGGCAATTCCCCGCCGTGCAAGGGTTGAAGGATGGCGGCAGGCGCGCCTGGCGGCGCGAAAACGGGCCAGTACGCCAGCCAATGTAGCGCGCCGGGGCATCGTTGGCTTAACGCCACGGCCTCAATGCTGCGACGCAACAGACTTGATATTAATCAAAGATTTACAACTCTGCATGACGGTAGTATGGTTTTCTTGACCATAGGTTTGCGTGAAAAAGTCCATGTCCTTGCCTGCCAGCCAAAGACGCTTTTCCGCTTCACTCGCCGCCATGCTGATCCTCGGCGCAGGACTGGCATTGAGCAGCGTCGCCGCGCTGCGCCTGCATGCCGCGGAGCAGGACAGGGCAGACCTGGACTTCCGTCAGGAGACGGAAAAATACGCACAGGCGCTCGCGGAAAACGTCAGGGACGTGGAAGTGGCCCTCACCACCCTTGGCCGTTTCCTCGGCATCGCCCCCGGCATGGACGCCAGGGCGTTCAACTCCCTGGCCCGTCCCATGCTCGCCGAACTGCCCGGAACGGAAATGATGACCTATGCGGCACCGGGATCTGCCGGAGGCAGCCGTACGCTGTCCACCGAAGACGTACCGCCAGCGGTGCAACCCTTGCTGCAGGAGACGGCGCAGCGGGCGATGCTGCGCGGACAACCGGCCACCGCATACATGCGCGCCGGCGCCGAAGGCGAAGCAGGCGCCGGAGTGATGATCATTGCCGCGCCCCTGCCGCAGGGTCCGCCGGGCGGCTACACCGCTGCCACGCTGCGCATCGATGCGCTGGCGCGGCGGACCATCAGGAGTTCCCGCCTGGGCGATGCCGCCAAGGTCGCGATCATCGACGTCCGGCCCGGACAGCCGGAAACCCTGCTGTTTGCCAGCGACAAGCCTGCAGGCACCGGCGGCGACGGCAAGGACGGCATTCTCGCAAGAGGCAAGGGTGTCGTTTCCTGGCCGGTCGCGATGGCCGACGGCATCTGGCGCGTCGACATGGCGAAGACGGCGTCCGGCACGCCCTTCCTGACCGCCTTCCTGGTTCTCGTTGCCGGCTCCTCGCTCTCCGTGTTGTGCGCGGTCTACGTGTTGCGGCTGGGAGACTGGAGCCGGTCGCTGGCGCGGGCGAACCTGATGCTGGAAAGCGACGTGCAGGCGCGCGTGCTTTCCGAAGCCGCGCTCAAGCAATCGCAGCGCGAACTGCGTGACCTGGCCAACTACCAGGAGCGTGTCAAGGAAGACGAACGCAAGCGCATCGCACGCGAAATCCACGACGATCTCGGCCAGAACCTGATGGTGCTGCGCCTAGACGTGTCGGGCCTGCTGCAGCCCGGCGCGGAAGATCCCCAGGTCAACGAACGCCTGCACCTCGTGCTGAAGCAGATCGACATCACCATCCGCTCGGTGCGGAGCATCATCAACAACCTGCGCCCCAGCGTGCTGGATCTCGGCCTGCTGGCCGCGATCGAATGGCAGGTCAAGGAGATGAATGCCCGGCATGGCGTGCAGTTCATGCTTCAGGCGGAACGGGAGGACATCGGCGACATGCTCAACGATGAACAGGCGACCTCGACCTTCCGCATCGTGCAGGAGGCCATGTCGAACGTGGTGAGGCATGCGAACGCGCGCCATGCCTGGATCAGGCTGAGCGCCGGCGGCGGCGGGCTGCGGATCGTGATCGAGGACGATGGCACCGGCCGCTACCCGGGGGACCAGCGAAAACCGCGTTCCTTCGGCCTCATCGGCATCAAGGAGCGGGTGGCGGCGATGGGCGGCGACGTCGAGATCAGCGGCATGCACGGCCAGGGCACCATCCTGATCCTAACCTTGCCGCGCGCGGAAAACCTGGAACGCAAGCCGTCGTCGCCGGCGCTCAATACCTGAATCAGGCAGCGACGATGCCGTTGACCCGGTTGCGGCCCTCGGCCTTGGCGCGGTAGAGCGCGCCGTCTGCGGCGGCCAGCAGGTCGGCCTCGCGCATGCCGGCGGTGGGCACCATCGCGGCCACGCCGAAACTGGCCGTGACCACGGCGGCGACCGGCGAATGGGCATGCGGGATCTGCAGCTGCAGCACCGCGATGCGCATCCTCTCGGCGATCTTCCCGGCTTCCTCCAGCGCGGTTTCCGGCAGCAGCACGACGAATTCCTCGCCGCCGAAGCGGGCCACCAGGTCCGAGGAACGGCGCGGCACCGACGACAGCGCCTCGGCCACCTTGCGCAGGCAGGTGTCGCCGGCAGGATGCCCGTAGTTGTCGTTGAACGGCTTGAAGCAATCCACGTCGACGATCACCAGCGCCAGGGGAGCGAGGTCGCGGCGCGCACGGCCCCATTCCAGGGCGAAGCGGCGGTCGAACTCGCGCCGGTTGTAGAGCTGGGTCAGGGTATCCTGCACCGACAGGCGTTCGAGCTTGGCGACCGCCTCGCTGAGCTGGGCATTGCGCTCTTCCTCGCGGCAATGCGCGAGATAGGCCCGCCGGCGGTCCTGGTCCATGCGCACGCAGGCGAACAGGCTGATCGATACCGCCGCGAAGAAAAACATCCAGTTGCTCAGGGCAATCGGCGCGCTCATGCCGCGCATGGCGTGCAGGGAAAAAGCGTACAGCACGCCGAGGATCACCGACGTGGCAACCGCGCTGCGCAGGCGCTGATTGAGGATGATGTTGCCGAACAGGACGACGAGCGTGATGCCGGTCTGGTAGTGCACCGCGTTCGGATGACTGCTCAGGGCGGCAATGACGGGCAGGCTGGCGCCTGTGATGATGGTACAGAGTGCAAGCGCCAGTTCGCGCGCCCCGGCCGACTTGAAGTGGCGGTAAAAGACCGTGCTGACGAGCATCACGGGAACGACGATGATGAAGCGGATTGCCCATGCCATCAGGTAAACGTCGGGCACCATCACCTGGTCGCTCAGCGCGAAGGCGCCGTAGATGATGATCGCGGCGATGCCTGTCCGTTCGATCCGGCGCCTGCGCAGGCGCTCCACTTCGCGCTGGAAGTCGTCCTCCATGGGCGTGGAAAATTTTCCGGACTGCCGCCAGAACTGTTTCTCCTGGCTGGCACCGGAAGGCGGCGCGGAAAGCGTGACGGATTCGTTCAACATGACGGAAATGACTTGCTGATTGGCAACCAGCTTATCCCTTGCCATGGTCAGTGTCCAGCACTGCGCGCGGTGCGGGCACCCGGCTTCCGCGGCGGGAACGAAAAACCACAAGGCGCCGGCCATGGACGTGCGCGGGGACATGCCGATGCGGCGACGCACCACCGCGCCGGGCGGCTCAGAACGGCGCCAGGTAGCGCAAGGCGAGCAGCTTTTCCGCGGCGGCATCCGCCAGGTGGTTGGGTTCGTGGCGAAGCATCAGCGTCATGCCGACCGATGCGGCGGCCCGCAGCGGAACGAGGTAATTCAATTCGCCGCGCAGCTCGCGGCCGGACGGCACCATCGAGAAGCGCATCTTTTCCCGCGTCGGCGATCCCTGGTCGTCGAGCCCGGTGTAGGCGTCCATCGTCATCATGCCGGCGTAGGTGCGCATCGGCTGGGAAACCGAAAGGCTCAGGCGGTCATGCGGACGGAAGCGTCCGGCGGCGATCAGCGCGAGGGAAAAGGCATTCGTCCGGGTCGTGCCGACGCCGGTGATCAGGCCGGCATCGCTGGCAACACCGGGCGTGGCGGCATACGACGCCTGCCCTGCCAGCGCGATTCCGCTCGCGATGCGCACCGCGCCGGAAAGCTGCAGGGCCTGGGTGTACGCGCTGTTGGCAAGGACCAGCGGCCCGCTTGCATAGGATCCGAGGTAACCGCTCGCCTCCTGGATGCGCGCGAACGACAGCGCCAGCGCCGCATGGCCATCGTCGCGCGACAATTCGACCAGGGACGAACGCGCCCGCAATTGCCGTCCCGTGCCGGGCGGCATCCAGATGTCCGGCGCGTCAAGCGTCCGGTCGGCGCCGGTCGACAGGACGCCGAACTTGATGCCGAAGTCGTCGGCCCGGCGCGCAAAACCGGCATGCGCGGCGCCCGGCACGAGCGCGAAATACGGATGCGCCAGCGCGGTCACGCTGCCCAGCGCCAGCCCCTGCTGCGGCAGCAGTCCGCCCGCGCCGAAATAGTTTCCGGCGGTGCTGCCCATGCCGAACGCGAACGACCTGTCCGGTCGCTGTGCCACGTATGACAAGGCCGCGATGCCGCCGCGTCCTTCCTCGTGGCCGAAGAGGCTGCCCGCCCTGGCAGGCGCACGCGCGTAGGCGACAGCCAGCTCGCCCCCGCCCGGCAGGACATGTTCGGCGACGTCGATGCGGCGGTCCATGCCGCCGAACACCTGCTCGAGCGACAGGCCGGCCGGCGGCAGCACCGAGCGGCCCAGGTCGACCTGGTAGTCGCGCTGGAAGCCGTCCAGGCCGACCACCCGCAGCTGGCCGGTGGTGGCGAGGCCCAGCAACCTGGTCGTTGCCGACGACACCTGGGTGGTGCCGGACAACACGCTGATGGTGCGGCCGTTGAGCGTGGTCGTGGTGAGCGTGCCGATCGGCTGCAGGGCTTTCTCGATGTTGAGCAGGCCACGGCCATAGATCGGATCGATGCCGGGGACGCCGAGGTCGGTCGCGGTCACGAACAGGATGTTGGCGATCTGGGCCGCGCTCAAGGCCGGCCATTGCTGCTTGAGCAGCGCCGCCGCGCCGGACACCACCGGGGCCGCCATGGACGTGCCGCTCATTGTGGCGTATTGCCCATTCATCCAGGTGGAGAGCACATTCACGCCGGGCGCAACCAGGAACCAGCCGGCAGTGTCGCCGGCGCGGTTGGAAAAGGAGGCGATGCGGTTCGACGCATCCACGGCGCCGACGGCAATGATCTGGTTGCCGGCCCAGGACTCGCGGGCGAAGCGGGCGGGCCAGCCGGGATTGGCCGCGCCCGAATTCCCCGCCGCGGCAACGATCAGCATGCCGGCCTGGGCCGCTTCCTTCATGGCCGCCGGCGAATAGGCGTTTTCCGCTCCCAGGCTAACGTTGACGATAGGCGCCTTGCCGATGGCGAAGCGCAGGCCGCGGTCCAGCGCCTGCGACGATCCGCGTCCGTCGTCGCCCAGCACCTTGACCGGCAGGATGCTGGCGCCAAAGGCCACGCCCATGGTGCCCATGCCGTTGTGCTGCGCGGCCACGATGCCGGCGACATGCGTGCCATGCCCGACATGGTCGGTCACGTCGCTGCCGCCATCGAGAGCATTGAAGCCGGGCAGGATCTTTCCGGGATCCGAGAATTCCCGATGCGCGGGCGTGATGCCGGCATCCAGCACGCCAACCGTCACGCCGGCGCCGGACAGCTTGTGCGCGTAGGCGTATCCGGCGTTGATCTTACCGAGCACCGCGGCGGAATTCAGGTAATCGATGTCCGTTACCCCGCCCGCGAGAACCTGGGTGACCGTGGTCTGCGCCTGCGCGCCCGGCAGCACATGCGCGCCGGCGAATGCCAGGACCAGCATGGTGCGACGGGAAATGGCAGGTGGAAGCATGAGTGGTGCGGCGAAAGAAGGATGAACGTGAAGCCGGTACGCCATGCCCTATTGCATGACGTTTCCATTTTGCATTCCATGCTTCCCCGTGGAAATGCATTCGCGCTTTCCTCGGCGTTTTCAGTCGCCGCTGCACAACACCATGACGATTCTTCAATGCAAGCGTGGCAACCTTCCTTGTGCTTTCGCTATCCAAGTGACGCGCTTGCGGCGAAATTTGATTTAACGCACGGAAATTCGCGGCGGGCTTGCATACCATCCGGCTGCTTCCCCATCCTGATTGCCATCATGCAAAAGCACTACCTTCATCCTCTCTTCATGCCCAGCCAGATCGCGGTGTTCGCCGGCAATCCGGACCAGCCGGAAGAACAGTCGCACCTCGCGCGCCTGGTTTGCGAGCAGCTCAGGCAAGGCAAGTTCGGCGGGCACATCGCCTACCTCGACATCGGCATGCGCGGCACCTTGAGCGACCTCGCGCACTCGCGCGTGGACCTGGCGATCATCGCGCTGAAAAACGATGAACTGGTGCCCGCGCTGGAAATCGCTGGCCGCATGCAAAGCAAGGCGGCGCTGATCGTGTCGAGCGGCGTGGATGGCAATCTTGCCAAGGAGCTGCATACGATCGCGCGCCGGCATGGCATGTATCTGCTCGGTCCGAACAGCATGGGTTTCCAGCGGCCGCGCCAGCTGCTCAATGCCGGCGCCCTCGGGCCGCTCGCGCAGGCGGGCTCGCTGGCGCTGGTGTCGCAATCCGGCGCGCTGACCACCTCCATCCTCGACTGGGCCGGCAAGAATGGCGTCGGCTTTTCCAGCGTGATCTCGCTCGGGCCGAATACGGCGGTCGACATCGCGCAGGCGCTCGACTTCCTCGCCGACGACCGCCAGACGCAAAGCATCGTGGTCTACCTCGAAGGCATCCGCAACGCGCGCCGCTTCATGAGTTCCTTGCGCGCCGCCGCCAATGCCAAGCCGGTGATCATCCTCAAGGCGGGGCGCAAGCCCGCCGGCTCGACCGCGGCGCTGACCCACTCCGGCGCCATCGTCGGCAGCGACGACGTGTTCGACGCCGCCTTGCAGCGGGCCGGCGCGGTGCGGGTACGATCCTTCGTCCAGCTGTTCTCGGCCGCGAAATGCCTGTCGGCGCGTTACCTGCCGGTCGGGAAACGCCTCGCCGTGGTGACCAACGGCGGCGGGCCCGGCGTGCTGGCCGCGGACTGGGCCAACGAGCTGGGACTCACCCTGGCGATCCTGCCGAAGGAAGCCGCCGAGCAACTCAAGCCGAGCCTGGCGCCGCTGGCGAACATCGACGGCCTGATCGACCTGTCGGAAGATGCGGACGCGGCGCAGTACCGCGCCGCCATCGAGGCCTGCGTTGCCAGCCGGGTGGTCGACGGCGTGCTGGTGATCCTCTCGCCCAAGCCCGGGCTCGACAGCGAAGCGATCGCCCGCACGCTGGCCGAACTGCAGCCCGCGATGAGCAAGCCCCTGATCACCTGCTGGATGGGCGACGAACGGGTGGTGGAGGGCCGCCGCATCCTCAATACCGCGTCGATTCCCTCCTTCCGCACGCCGGAAGCCGCGGTCGATGCCTTCAACAACATCTCTTCCTTCCACCAGAACCAGCAATTGCTGCACCAGACGCCGCCGCCGCTCTCGCCGCTGGCCAAGCCCGACCTGGAAGGCGCGCGCATCCTGGTCGAGAGCGTGCTGGCGGAACGGCGCAAGGTGCTGACCGAGATGGAGTCGAAGGCCCTGCTGTCGTCCTTCCACATCCCGGTCACGAAGACCATCCTGGCACGTTCGCCGAACGAGGCGATCCTGGTGGCCAACCAGCTTGGCTATCCGGTGGCGCTGAAGATCGATTCGCCGGACATCACGCACAAGAGCGACGTGCAGGGCGTGGCGCTGAACCTGCAGAACGCCTCGGCGGTGCGCGATACCTGGCAGGACATGATGGCGACCGTCAAGCGGCTGCGTCCGGATGCGCGCATCAACGGCGTGACGATCCAGAACATGTCCGGCAAGCCCCAGGGCCGCGAGCTCTACATCGGCGTCTCGACCGACGAGCCTTTCGGTCCGGTGATTTCCTTCGGCGCGGGCGGCACCATGATCGAGCTGATCGCCGACCGGGCGATCGAACTGCCGCCGCTGAACCAGTTCCTCGCGCAGCGCCTGATCGAGCGTGCGCGCGCCGCGGATACGCTCGGCGTCTGGCGCGGCGCGCCGCCGGCCAGGCGGGAAGCGCTGGAGCACGTCCTGCTGCGGGTATCGGAAATGGTGTGCGCCCTGCCCCACCTGCGCGAGATGGACATCAACCCGGTCATCGTCGATGGCAACGGCGCGCTGGTGGTGGATGCGCGTATCGTGATCGATCATCCGCCCGGCGGCGCGAGCGACTACAACCACCTCGCGATCCTGCCTTACCCCAGCGACGCGGAACAGGAATTCCCGCTGCGCGACAACGACTCCTACCTGATCCGTCCCATCCATCCGGACGACGCCAGCATGCTGCAGGACTTCGTGCGCAACATGTCGCCGGAGAGCCGGTATTTCCGTTTCGTCTCGACGATGCGGGAACTGTCGGAAAGGATGCTGTCCCGCTTCACGCTGATCGACTACGACCGCGAGATGGCGCTGGTGGCGGTGCACCGCCGGCGCGAACCGCAGGAAGACGGCGGCTTCGCGGAGAAGGAGCGGATCATCGGCGTGTCGCGCTATGTCACCAACCCCGACATGAGCACCTGCGAGTTCTCGCTCGCGGTCTCCGACGATTTCAAGGGCCAGGGCATCGGCTCGCGCATGATGATGTCCATCATGGACGTCGCGCGGACGAAAGGCCTGTCACAGATCGAGGGACTGGTCCTGTCGAACAACGTGACCATGCTCAAGCTGATGAAGGGCCTGGGATTCGACACCAAGCGCTACGACGAAGACCCCGACTTCCGCCTTTGCGTAAAGGTGCTTTAGCGTATTGCCCGCGCCGCGGGCGGCAAGGATGGGATGGCTGGCCTCAGCCGAAGCGCTTGTCCGCGACGAAAGGGTTGGTCTTTCTTTCGTCGCCGAACGTGGAGGTCGGGCCATGCCCGGGAACGAAGGCCACGTCGTCCCCGAGCGGCCACAGCTTGCCGCGGATGGCGTTGACCAGCGCGTCATGGTCGCCGCGGGGAAAATCCGTGCGGCCGATCGATCCCTGGAACAGCACGTCGCCGACGAGCGCCAGCCTCACGCCGCGATGGAAGAACACCACGTGTCCCGGCGTGTGGCCGGGGCAATGCAGCACCTCGAGTTCCTGCTTGCCGAAACCGACGATGTCGCCATCGTTCAGCCAGCGGTCGGGCACGAAGGGCTCGGCGGGCGGAAAGCCCATGCGCCGCGTGGCTTCCGGCAGTTGATCGATCCAGAACGCGTCGTCGGCATGCGGTCCTTCGATCGGCACGCTGAATTCCTTGCGCATGTCATCCGCGGCCGAGCAGTGATCGAGATGGCCATGCGTCAGGAAAACCTTCTCCAGGGTCACGCCAAGCTGCTGCAGGGCCGAGCGCAACCGCGGCAGGTCGCCGCCGGGATCCACAACGGCCGCGCGCATGGTGTCTTCGCACACCAGGATGCTGCAATTCTGCTGGTAGGGGGTAACGGGAACGATGGCGCACTTCATGTGACGATGCAGGGAAGAAAGCGGGAAAGCGTTCGAGCTTACCACATGGTCCGCCGCAAGCCGCGGAGCGGATTCATGCAGCGGAAGAGACGGCAAACGCCGGCTTCCGGCTTGCCCACTCCCTCATCGTTGCCCGAAATAACGGCCGCCCGACGCCTGGTGCTGGCGTTCCGCAATGGACCAGAGCTTCTGGCTGGCGCGGTTGCGGTCGTCGAAGGCACGCCGTCTTCGCTCGGTCAGTTCCGCCTCGGCATCCATGGTCTTGACGGCGCTCGACAGTTGTTCGCGAAAACGGGAGCGGAACGCTTCCGACTTGAAGCAATGGTTGGAATCCTTGCTGACGACCAGGGTCATGCCGTCCTCGGCGCTGACGAATCCGCACTCGGCCCAGGCGGAGGGCGGCAGGAAAAGAAAGATGAGAAAGACGAGAAGGGTACAGTGGGCGATGGTCTTGTTCATGGTCAGTCCTCGAAACGCAAGGCGAACCATCGCCGAAGCATGACTTTGCTTCAGAAGGCGGCCCCGCTGCCATGGAAATCCGAAGGATTCCTTTAGGCCGGAAGCTTTGCGTCCCAGACTTTCGACTGGTTTGCCCTGCTAGTTATATCGAACAATATAGCACCTTCCGGAAACTTTAGTTGACCGCCATCAATTCCATCATTTCCGGTCGAGCACGCGCCTCTGCCCGAACCCGCTACGTCAGAATTACACGGCCACTTCTTCGGTTTTTGGAATTTCTATAATCCGGAACGGCGGCCTGTCGGGGTAGGTCCTCTGCAGCAAGGGCTTGGCGACGTTGTAGACCGGAACGCCATTCACCGTCTTCCCTTCGGGGAAGCCACGGTGCGCATGGCCATGGAACACGGCATCGACGGGATACCGGATCAGCGGATCTTCCAGCCGGCTGCAGCCGAGGAAGGGAAAGATTTCCTGGGGTTCGCCGGCCACCGTCGCGGCGATCGGCGAGTAATGCATGATCACGATGCGCTTCGGCGTGCGCAGCTTGGCCAGCGCCGATTCGAGCTTCAGGGCTTCCTGGATCGACTCGTTGACGAAAGACTTGATGGCATGCTCGCCCCAGGGCCCGAGCGCGCCGCGGCCGAAGCCGCCGGCGAAGCCCTTCACGCCCGCGATTCCCACGCCGTGGATCTCGCAGGCCTCGCCATCCAGCACGCGCACGCCGGCCTCGCACAGGATGCGCGAGACTTCCTGCGGCTGCTCGGATTCGAAGTCATGGTTGCCGAGCACGGCAACGATGGGAATGCGGGCAGCGCTGAGTTCCTCGGCCAGGATTTCCGTCTCTTCAGACAGGCCGTAGTCGGTCAGGTCGCCGCACAGCAGCAAGGCATCGGCCGATTCCGCCGCCTGGGAAAAGAAGGACCTGAGGCTGCCCTTGGAGTCTTTCTTGCAATGAAGGTCGCCGACCGCAGCGAACCGTATCTTGTCGTTGGAAACCACTCTGTCCTCCTGGAATGCGTGTCTTCGGGTTGGTCGGACGCGCCGACCTGATGAAGATAATGACAATCGATCCGTGGCATAAGTTTTGCTGATTCCCTTCGTCATTCATCACGTCGCCCGACGATTCTTCCGGGCACTCTGGAGCCGACGACATGCTTGAGCCGATTGCAACAGCGTTGAATGTTGGAACCGCGGAGCGCGACCCCGCCGTGTTTTACCGCCACGTGCTGCACATCCTGAATGGTTCGCGCATCCCTTACCTGGTCGGGGGCGCCTGGGCATTCAACCAGCACACGACCATCAACCGTTCCACCAAGGACCTCGACCTGTTCATCCGCCGACGGGACTTCGATGCCATCGCCGACCTCATGCGCGAATCGGGCTATGACGCCGAGCTGACCTTTCCGCACTGGCTCGGAAAGATCCATTGCGGCGGCATCTACATCGACCTGATCTTCAGTTCCGGCAACGCGATCGCGGAAGTCGACGACGCATGGTTCGAGCACGCCCGGGAGGCGGAAGTGCTTGGCATGCCGGTGCGGATTTCGCCGGTCGAGGAAATGATCTGGTCCAAGGCATTCATCATGGAACGGGAACGCTACGACGGTGCCGACGTGCTGCACCTGCTGCGCGAATGCGGTCCGCGGCTCGACTGGGGGCGGCTGTTCCGGCGCTTCGAATCGCACTGGCGGGTATTGCTTTCGCACCTGGTGCTGTTTGGGTTCGCCTATCCGGGCGACCGCCATATCGTGCCGGTGGCGGTCATGGATGAACTCGTCGAGCGGCTGCGCAAGGAAACCCACAGCGACGCGCCCGCGCAGGGCGTCTGCCTCGGCACCCTGCTCTCGCGCGAACAGTTCCTGAGCGACGTGGAAAGGCAGGGCCTGCGCGATGGCCGGGTGAAGCCGCTGGGGAACATGACGCCGGAAGACACGCAGTCATGGACCGAGGCCATCAAGGACGACCACGAGCCGCAGTAATCACGAGCAGCCAGTCGCCGGGCGCTAGTCGAGCGCCTGGCGCGCCATCCTCAGCGCGCCCTCGAAGGAGACGGCCGCGGCGATGAACAGGTTGTTGTGGCAGAACACCGCGTCCTCCACGCCGGTGACCGCCGCGAGGTCCGCGCCCTGCAGGCCGGCCCAGGAAGCGGGCAGGTCCTTGCGCGCCTCGAAGCTTTCCGACGACTTGGGGATGGTGTGCAGCAGGTGGCGCTGCTCGGCGGGACTGTAGCTGAGCACAAACACCACCTTCGGCATCTCGTTGCGCACCACGGCCGCCCACGGCAGGGCCGCGTTCTTCAGGAACAGCAGGCGGCCCTTTTCCAGCCGCTCGGAGGCGCGTACTTCGTCGAGGGCCAGCATGCTGCCGACACGGTAACGCACCTGGTTGACCAGCACGTCGGCGATGACGTCCATCGCGCGGCGGAAGCGCTGCATGCGCATGGCTTCCATGGCCTCGGCGCCGGCGTCCGGCGCCAGTCCCTTTTCGTCCAGCCAGGTCGGGTTGAAGCCGGAGATCACCGCCGACAGGCCGTAGCCGCCGGGCGCGTTGCGGGCCGCGCCGGTGTCGGCCATGTCGAGGTACTGGACCAGGTCGTTGTCGATGGCATAGGCCATCTCCTGGGCTTCCTTGTCGCCGAGCGCGTGGCCGCACAGCGTGCGCGCGATGTGCCGCACGCAGCGTGCGCCATGCTCGCGCCAGACCAGCCCGGCGCTGGCATAGACCACGCCGGACGGCCGCGCGCCGGAAAAGCCTTTCTGATGGTGGTCGAAGCGTCCGCTTGCCGGGTCCCAGATGCCGCCCACGTCCACCGCGAAATCGGCCTGGCGGATGCGTTCCGGGTCGCGTGTGCGCACCAGCTCGCAACCGGGATGAAGAAGGTCGAGCACGACGACGGCCCAGACGTCGTCGGCGTGGAATTTTCCGGAATGCGTGGCAATGATCATGCGGCGTGGATGGCGGAACGATGAAGTAGATGGCAGCGCCGCATTATTCCACACGTTCCGCCGATGCTGCGAAGAGCGCTCAGACCGATGGCGGCACCGCGCGGTTGATGGACTTCCTCAGCGCTTCCTTTTCCTCGCCGTCCGGTTGCAGCATGGCATCGCCCATGGCCTCCGCCGGATTGGCGCCGACGCCGGAAGCATTGATCTCCGGCGGCATCTGTCCGACGCGGCGCGCATCGTCGGACTGCATGTCGGTGCTGACCTCCTCGGCAACCCGGAAGCGTCCTTCGTCGCCGTCCGACAGGTTGTAGTCGGACTGGGTGCCCTGGTCCTGCCTGGCGGCATCCTGGAGGCCGCTCGCATCTTCCGAACCGGAATCCGCCGAGGTGACCGGCGAGCTGGGATCCTCGGTGCCGTCCCAGCCTTCCGAACCCGCGCCGTAGCTTGACGTTTTCTGCGGCTTGCCGGGATGTGACTGCTGCGGTGTTGCCATGGTCGATCTCCTTGTGTAAAGCCGCGGAGCCATTCTCCGCCATGCGATGTCTCATTCCATTGAGAGCGCGGGACGGCCGACAAGTTGCGCGCGGCGGCAGGAACGCGCCGGCACGCCGGGAATGAATGGCCTGCCGGCAATGCTTGACCTGGGTTAAGGAAAACCGGCCTCGCCGCTGGCTAGAATGAGCTCCGACCTTCGCCGCCGGATGCCGTTCCCCTGCATCCTGGCTTTCCCAGTTTCCTTGTCCCTGATTTCGCCTTTTTCCGCCGGGTGCCTTATGCATAAACTTGACAGTGCCGCGACCACGCTCTCCGAACCGCAAGACATTTCGACCGAGGTCCTGATCGAAAAATACGCCAAGGGCGGCGAAACGTCCGCGGCGCAGGTCTTCGCGCGGGTCGCCCAGGCGCTGGCGGAAGTCGAGCCGGCAAAGTCGCGCAAGAAGCACCAGGAAGAATTCCTGTGGGCCATGGAACATGGCTTCATCCCGGCGGGACGGGTGGCCAGCGCGGCCGGCACGGGCTTGCAGACCACGCTCATCAATTGCTTCGTGCAGCCGGTCGGGGATTCCATCACCGAGAACGTTGACGGCAAGCCCGGCATCTATACCGCGCTGGCGCAGGCCGCCGAAACCATGCGGCGCGGCGGCGGCGTCGGCTACAATTTTTCCGCCATCCGTCCCAAGGGCGCGCGCGTGAAGGGCACCGGCAGCAGCGCCTCGGGCCCGATCTCCTACATGAAGGTGTTCGACCGCTCCTGCGAAACCGTGGAATCCGCCGGCGCGCGGCGGGGCGCGCAGATGGCGGTGCTCAACGTCGATCATCCCGACATCTTCGACTTCATCACCATCAAGCAGGAGCGCGGCCAGCTCAACAACTTCAATGTCTCGGTCGGCGTGACCGACGACTTCATGCGCGCGGTGGAAGCGGACGCGGAATTCGAACTGGCCCACGTCAGCGAGCCCAATGCCACGCTGAGGGCCGCCGGTGCCTACCAGCGCGGCGACGGCAAGTGGGTCTACCGCAAGGTCAAGGCGCGCGAGGTCTGGGACCTCGTCATGAAAAGCACCTACAACGCGGCCGAGCCGGGCGTGCTCTACCTGGACCGCATCAACAGCGAGAACAACCTCGCCTATTGCGAAGTGATCGATGCCACCAACCCGTGCGGCGAACAGCCCCTGCCGGACTACGGCTGCTGCTGCCTCGGCAGCATCAACCTCGGCGCCTGCGTGGAAGCGCCCTTCAGCGCCGAGGCGCGCTTCGACTTCGCGCTGCTGGCGCGGGTCACGCGCATTGCCGTGCGCATGCTCGACAACGTGCTCACCGCAACCCGATGGCCGCTCCCGGAGCAGGCCCGCGAGGCGGAGGCCAAGCGGCGGCTCGGCCTGGGCTTCACCGGACTGGGCGATGCGCTCATCATGCTCGGCGTGCGCTACAACGCCGCCGACGGCCGCGCGCTGGCCACCGAGATTTCACGCACCATGCGCGACGCGGCTTATGAAAGCTCCGTCGCCCTGGCGCGCGAACGCGGCGCCTTCCCGCTGTTCGACGCCGGCAAATATCTCGTTTCCGGATTCGCCTCGCGCCTGCCGCAAGCCCTGCGCGAACAGATCCGCGAGCACGGCATCCGCAATTCCCACCTGACCTCGATCGCCCCGACCGGCACGATCTCCCTGGCCTTTGCCGACAATGCCTCGAACGGCATCGAGCCGGCCTTCTCCTGGTTCTACAACCGCACCAAGCGCATGCCCGACGGCAGCAAGAAGGACTACACCGTCGAAGACCACGCCTACCGCGTCTACCGGGCGCTCGGCCACGACACGCAGAAGCTGCCGGAAGCCTTCGTATCGGCGCTGGAAATCTCCGCGACCGATCACATGCTGATGGTGGCGGCGGTCGCCCCCTTCATCGACGCCGCGATCTCCAAGACGGTGAACGTGCCGGAAAACTATCCCTACGCGGATTTCCAGGACCTGTACATGCAAGCCTGGCGCCAGGGATTGAAGGGCATCACCACCTACCGTCCCAACAGCGTGCTCGGCGCGGTGCTGTCGATTCCCGCGGCCGACAGCGCGCCGACTCCCATGACCCTGCCGGAACAGGACAAGCGGCTGGTGCTCAAGGAGATCGCGACCGCGCCGGTGCTGGCGTCGCTGCGCTGGCCCTCGCGGCCCAAGCTGCCCGCCGGCGCGTCGGCCTGGATCAGCGAAATGATCGAAACCCCGCAGGGCGATTTCGCGGTGGCGGTCAGCGACCAGGGCGGCGTGCCCTTCGAAGTCTGGGTTCTCGGCGGACAGCCGCCGCGCGGCCTCGATGCGATCGCCAAGACCCTGTCGACCGACATGCGCGCGAACGACCGCGGCTGGCTGCGCAAGCGCCTCGCGATGCTGGGCAATGCCTACGGCGACCCGGTAGAGATGCCGATGCCGCCGCATGGCCGGCCGGTGCCGGTGCCGAGCGCGACCGCGGCGTTCGCCAAGCTCGTCGAGTGGCGCTACCGCCAGCTTGGGGCTCTCGAGCCGCATGAGGGCGACAAGTCGCCGGTGCTGGACGCGCTGTTCGCGCCGCACGAACCCAAGACCGGCTCGGACGGCACGCTGGCCTGGGTGGCGGACGTGTTCAACCCCTCCACCGATGACGACTTCGTGCTGATGCTCAAGGAACTGCAGATGCCCGATGGCACCCGCCGGCCCTACAGCATGTGGTTGACCGGCGGCCATCCGCACACGCTTGACGGCCTGTGCAAGCTGCTGAGCCACGACATGCGCGTGGTCGATCCGGCCTGGATCGGCATGAAGCTGCGCAAGCTGCTGAACTACGCCGAGCCGCGCGGCGACTTCCTGGCGCGCGTGCCGGGCAGCGAGAAGCAGGCAAGCTATCCGTCGACCGTCGCCTACATCGCGCGGCTGGTGATCCACCGTTATGCCATGCTGGGCATCATGACCGAGGAAGGCATGGCGATCAAGGCGATGGGCGTGGTGATGGATGAGCCGGCGCGGCCGGCGAAGGGCGCGCCGAGCATGCACGGCAAGTTGTGCCGGGAGTGCGGCAATGCCAGCGTGATCAGGAAGGACGGCTGCGACTTCTGCACCTCGTGCGGCGCGATCGGGATGTGCGGCTGAGTCTGTCCTTCAGATCATTTCCAGGGGCTGCCTGCGCGTCGGCGCAGGCCAGGCGCGGTCGAGTTCGGCGAAGTCTTCCGCGGACAATTGCAGGGAAAGCGCGCCGTGGTTCTCGCGCACGTGCTCCGCGCTGCCCGCCTTCGGGATCGCGATCACGCCGCCCTGCCGCCATGTCCAGGCCAGCGCGACCTGCGCCGGGGTTGCCCCATGCCGTTCCGCGACCTTGCGCAGCGCCGGCTGGCGCAGCAGGCGTCCCTGCTCGATGGGTGAATAGGCCATCACCGGGATGCCCCTGTCCCGGCACCAGGGCAGCAGGTCGAACTCGATGCCGCGCCGGGTGAGGTTGTACAGCACCTGGTTGGTGGAAACCTCTCCGCCTGCCTCGAGCGACACGAGTTCCGCCATGTCGCCGGGATCGAAATTGCTGACGCCCCAGTGCCGGATCTTGCCGTCGCGCTGCAGTTGCGCGAAGGCCTCAAGCGTTTCCTCCAGCGGATAGTTGCCGCGCCAATGCAGGAGGTATAGGTCGAGCCGGTCGGTGCGGAGGCGGCGCAGGCTGTCTTCGCACGCCTTCACCGTGCCGCGTCGGGACGCATTCGACGGCAAGACCTTGCTGACCAGAAAAGCCTCGTCGCGCCTGCCGGCAAGGGCTTCACCCACCAGGTTTTCGCTGTTGCCGTCGCCGTACATCTCGGCGGTGTCGAGGAGCGTCATGCCGAGGTCCATCCCGGCTTGCAGCGCGGCGATTTCCTGTGCGCGCCGGTCTCGCCGGTCGCCAATGTTCCAGGTGCCCTGGCCGAGTGCCGGCACCGTTTCTCCGGAAGGTAATGTCACGGTCTGCATGCTTGCTCCTCATTCCTCGTGTCAATGCGGCTGTCGCCGTGCGGTTCAACGATTGTAGATACGGCCATCAAGCCTATTGTTTCCTGCGATGTTAATTCATGAGCGACCTCATCCAAGCGTGCGTCGCCTGACATAACGTGCATGAAGGATGAAACAAATCGGGCCGGCCTCTTGTCTCAAAGTTGACGACAAAGAAACGAAACCATGGCAGCCGTACTTCCAGACCAGCCGGCGCGCCCCGAGAACGCGCGCCAGCGCCCCTTTTCCCGCAAGCCGGTGCGCTGGCTGCTGCTCGCCCTCATCATCGCCATCGCCGCCTTCTTCGGCTTCCGCTACTGGGCCGACAGTCGGGCTTATGCCTCGACGGAAAACGCCTACGTCAACACCGACCGCGCGGAAATCGCGGCGCTCGTGTCGGGCCCGGTCCTGAAGATCCATGCCGCCGAAAACCAGGTCGTGAAGGCAGGACAACCCCTTTTCGACATCGACCCGCGATCGTACGAGGTTGCCCTCGAAAAGGCCCGCGCCCAGCTGCAGCTCGCCACGCAGTCCGTGTCGCAGCAGAACGCGGCGATCGCCGCCGCCGAGGCCCAGGTGGCGCAGCGCGAGGCGGAACTGCGCAATGCGCAAGCGAACTTCCAGCGTACCGAGCGCCTCAAGAAACAGGGCTTCCTGTCGGAACAGGGAGGCGAAGCCGCTGCTACCCAGGTCGCCACCGCGACGGCCACGCTGCACGCGGCGCAAGCCAACCTCGAACAGGCCCGCAGCGCCCTGGGCCAGACCGGCAGCGACAATGCCAACGTGCAGGTGGCGCAGGCGGCGATCGAACAGGCCGAACTCGATCTCAAGCGCACCCACGTCGCCGCGCCGGCAGACGGCGTGGTTACCAACATGAACCTGCGCCCCGGTGAAATCGTCCAGCCCGGGGTGCCGCTGTTCGTGGTCGTCAACAACGACCATTACTGGGTGGACGCCAACTTCAAGGAAACCGAGACCCAGCAGATCCGCCCGGGCGAGCAGGCCAGCGTCGAGGTGGACATGTATCCCGGCAAGACCTTCCATGGCGTGGTGGAAAGCCTGAGCAGCGGCAGCGGCACGGCGTTTTCCCTGCTGCCGCCTCAGAACGCGACGGGCAACTGGGTGAAGGTGACGCAGCGTGTCCCGGTGCGGGTGCGCATCACCGACCCGGACCCGCGCTATCCGTTGCGGGTCGGCACCACCGCGAGCGTGAAGGTGAGCCTGCGCAGCGGTGAATCCGCCACCTCGGGCCGGTGAGTCCATCATGTACCGTTCCATCCTCCTGTGCTACGACGGCTCGGTCGAGGGCCGCAATGCGCTGCGCGAAGGCGCCGAAGTGGCGCAGGCCATGCAGGCGCAGACCACCTTGCTGGCAATTTTGAGGCCCGGTCTGCATCCGGTGGTTCCGGAGGGCTATACCGAATCCTGGTTCACGCACCAGGATGCAGCCGCCCGCGCCGTGCTGGAAGAAGGCGTGGGGTGGCTGCGGGAACGCGGCATCGCCGCCGAGGGCCGCATCGCAGTCGGCAATGCCGTCGAGGAAATCGTTGCCGCCGCCCACGCCCTGGCGCCCGACCTGATCGTGGTGGCGCACCAGCAGCGCAGCCGTCTGGCGCGCTGGTGGAGCGACGGCGAGGACGCCACCCTGCTCGACCGCTTGACCTGCAGCGTGCTGGTGGCGGTGATTCCGCCCGCGCAACGCGGCATTCCCTGAATCCGCCGAGCAGGACGCCGATGCCCGCCGCCCAACGCAGCTCCCGCCTCTTCATCACCCTGGCCGTGATGTCGGCCACACTCATCCAGGTCCTCGACACCACCATCGTCAACGTCGCCCTGCCGCACATGCAGGGCGAGCTTGGCGCCACTTCCGATCAGATCAGCTGGGTTCTGACCAGCTACCTCGTCTCGTCGGCCATTTTCATGCCGCTGACCGGATACTTCTCTGACGTGCTGGGGCGCAAACGATATCTTCTGGTCTGCATCGCCGGCTTCGTGGCGGCGTCGGCGCTGTGCGGCGTGGCGATGAACGTCGGGCAGATCGTCGCCTTCCGCCTGCTGCAGGGCGTCTTCGGCGCGGCCCTGGTGCCGCTGTCGCAGGCCATCATGGGCGACGCCTATCCGCCCGACGAGCGCGGCAAGGCCATGGCGATCTGGGGCCTGGGCGTGATGGTCGGCCCGGTGCTGGGGCCGACGCTGGGCGGCTGGCTAACCGAGATCGCGAGCTGGCGCTGGACCTTCTACATCAACGTGCCGGTGGGCGCGCTGTCGTGGTTCCTGGCGTCGCAGTTCGTGCCGGAGACCGAGCGCCGCGAACGCCGCATGGACTGGACCGGCCTGTCCTTGCTCGCGGTCGGCATCGCCGGCCTGCAATACGCGCTGGACCGCGGCAACCAGCAGGATTGGTTCGCCGGCAAGGACATCGTTGCCGCGACGGTGCTCGGCGCGGGCGGTACGCTGGCGTTCGCCTGGTACAGCCTGCGCTACCCGGGACGGGCGCTGTTCGACATCCGCATCTTCAAGGATCGCAACTTCGGCATGGCTTGCCTGGTGATGGCCGCGCTCGGCCTGGGCATGTACGGCGGCATGGTGATCCAGCCCATCCTGCTCGAAGGCCTGCTCGGCTATCCGATCGTCACCACCGGCCTGGTGATGGCGCCGCGCGGCATCGCCACGGCGGTCAGCATGATGGTCGTCGGCCGCATGGTGGGCCGCACCGACCCGCGCTACCTGGTCGCGACCGGCATGATGCTGAGCGCCGCCGGCTCGTGGGCGATGACGCGCTATTCGCTGGACATCAACACCTTCTGGATCATCTGGCCGGCGATGCTGCAGGGACTCGGCTTAGGCCTTATCTTCGTGCCGCTGTCAACGGTGGCCTATGCCACGCTGGACCGCGCGCGCATGGCGGAAGCCGCCGGCCTCTACAGCCTGGTGCGCACCATGGGCTCGGCGGTGGGCATTTCCGTCATCACCACCCTGCTCTCGCGCCAGAGCCAGGTGGTATGGAACGAACTTGGCGGCCACGTGCAGCGCTACAACCCGGCGCTCACCGAGTACCTGCGTTCGCTGCACTTGTCGCCGACCGATCCCAAGGCGATCGCGCTCATCGCCGCCCAGGTTGCCCAGCAGGCGGAAGTGACCGCGATGCTCGACGTCTTCAAGCTGATCACCTGGAGCTTCGTGCTGATGCTGCCTTTGGTGCTGGTGCTTCGGCGAAACCGGCGCCCGGTGGACGGCATGGCCGCGACGCCGCAGGAATGAGGGCGGCGGACGAAAGTGGAAGAAAAGGAAAGCGATGAGAAGAAAAGTGGCGCGGCTGGCAGGAATCGAACCCACGACCCCTTGGTTCGTAGCCAAGTACTCTATCCAGCTGAGCTACAGCCGCGCGAGGGCCGCAATTATAGCGCCTCGGGCGAGGTGTGACAATCGGGCATTCGCAAGGATTTTTCCGGCCTGACCGTTCCGGCCATGTTCATGCCAAAATGGACACATGAAAACCATCCTCGTCGCGGCCTTCGACGGCCTCATGGACTCCAGCCTGGCAATCACCCTGGACACGCTGAAGGCCGGCGCGGCTTTCCTCGCGCATTCCCGCGCCGGCGGCAAGGTGCAGATCCTGACGGTGGGCCAGGGCAAGACCATCCGAACCGCGTCGGGGCTGAGCCTGACGCCCGACCTGCGCCTGCGGGACTTGCCGGAAAAGATGCCGCGGCCGGACTGGGTCGTCGTCACGGCGGGCGGCCTGCTCAACGAGGAAGCCATCGAGGAACGCTTTTCCAGGCCCGATGCCATGGCGCTGGCGGCATGGCTTGCGGGACTCGACACCGCCCATACCCGCGTCGCGGTCTCGTGTTCCTCGGTGTTCCTGCTGGCGCGCGCCGGCCTGCTGGAAGGCCGCTCGGCGACGATGACGTGGTGGCTGGCGCATCTCTTCCGCCGGCTCCATCCCGGGGTGAAGCTCGATGAAACGCGCATGCTGGTCAGCGACGGGCCTTACCTGACGGCGGGCTCGGCCTTTTCGCAGCTCGACCTGTCGCTGGCCGTGGTGGCGGACACGATGGGCGTGAAGGTGGCGCACCTCGTGTCGCGCTACCTGCTGATCGACCAGCGGCCATCGCAGGCGCGGTACATGATGCCGACCCATGCCAAGGATGTCGATCCCACGGTGGTCGCCGCCGAACGCTGGATCGACGCCCACCTGTCGGAGCCGCTCACCGTGGCGCGGCTGGCCTCGGCGCTTGCGGTATCGCCCAAGACCCTGGCGCGGCGCGTGGAGGCGGCCAGCGGCATCTCGCCCGTCAAGCTGATCCAGCGCCGCCGCCTGATGCGCGCGGCGCACCTGGTGGAAACCACGCCGCTGTCCATCGACCGCATCGCGGAAGAGGTCGGCTACCAGGATGGCACGGCGCTGCGCAAGCTGATGAAGCGCGAATTCGGCGCCACGCCCACGGCCCTGCGCAAATGACGGCCAGAGATCGTCATTGCAGCTGCGACCTGTATCGGTCGTAGCGTTCCATGACCATGGGCACGTAGCGCATGGTCTCGGCATAGGCGGGAATGCGGTGGCCGTTGCGGATGACGGCGTTTTCGCCGGCGTTGTAGGCGGCGACCGCGAGGCGGATGTCTCCCTTGAACAGGGTGACGAGATCGCGCAGGTAGCGCGCGCCGACGTCGACGTTCTGCTCGGCCGAGTACAGGTCGACGTCGCCGTAGCGCGCCGCGGTGGCCGGCATGACTTGCATGAGGCCGATGGCGCCCTTGGGCGAGCGCGCGTTGGCATTGAATCCCGACTCGACCTCGATGATGGCTTGCAGCAGTCCGGCATGCAGGCCGTGCGCGGAGGCCGCGCGCCGCACCAGCGGCTCGAGCGCCTTGCGCCGCGCCGCGAGTTGCGGCAGGCTGACCGGCCCGCCGCCGGAGCGCGGCCACAGGCGCGTGCCGTCGAACACCGCGAACACATGCGAGCTGCGGTTGATGGGGCGGTCGGAAAAGGTCGGCACGTTGCCGGAGGCGTCGTAGGAACGGTAGATCTTGGTTTCCTGCGCCGGCGCGGCCGTGCTTGCGGCCAGCAGGAAGGCGGCGGCAATGAGCTGCCTTGGCGCCGCGTTCCGGCAGCGGATTCTGCGTGTCATGGTTTCTCCCTGCCGGATACGATAAGCCAGCGGGTTGCCTTTGAGCAAGCCGCTGGCCAGGGAGGAAGGAAAAGAGTGGCGGGAACGCGACGGGAAGCGGCCGGCATGGCGACCGCTTCCCGGCTTGCCGCGGGCCGGTTAGGAGTCGGCAGCCAGCTGCTCGGCGGGCTTGGCCGGCGAGGTGATCGGCACCGCCACCGGCGTGCGGCTGAGGCGGCGCTCGAGGCTTTCCGCCATCCGCTGCAGGACGCGCAGGCGCGACCTGCCGGTGTAGTCTTCCACCAGGCGCGCCGTTGTCGTCTGTTCAAGGATAGCGATCTGCAACCGCACCCGTTTCAGTCTCCATTCGTAATACCACTTCATGTGTCTACCCGCTCATCAAGGTGTTGAAAAGTTCTGCTGGTCGTAGACGTTTCCGATCGGACTTTGTTCCCAGCGAGAAACAATTTATTGCACATGCGCGGCGACGCGATGGAGAAACAGACCCGGGTGCCCCGGCATGCCTTTCGCTTCACGTTCGACCTGATCAACCAGTCAACGAGGAGCAGGCATGGAAGGCATCAAGGCAAGCATCGTCGGCGAGGGCGTGGAGAGCTCCGTCGAGTTTTCCCTCGAAGAAGTCATCGCCCATCACCAGGGAAAACCCTGGGCCGACATGAGCGAGCAAGAGCACGAGGAAGAACTGAAGGACTACGCGCTCATGCTGTATTCGCGCAACACCGGACTGCAGGGCGACCTGCGGGTATCGCTGAGCGGCGGCAGCTTTTCCCGCGTCGACCGGCGCTCGGTCTGATCAGCCCGGCGCGCTTTCGTCGCGCCAGGCATTGAGCCGGTTGTGGATGGCGGTGGCGGCGATCGCGGCATGGCCGAGCGCCACCGCGATCTGGTTCAGCCCCGCGACCACGTCGCCCGCCGCATACAACCCGTCGATCGAGGTTTGCTGGTGGTCGTCGACCACCAGTTCGCCGCCGTCGCTGCAGCGCGCGCCGAGGCGTTGCGCCAGCCCGGAATTGACCAGCGTGCCCAGCGCCATGTAGAAGACATCCGCGCTTTCCCGCGTCCCGTCGTGCAGGATGGCATGCATCATCCTGGCACGCGCATCGAACTCGACCGCCTTCACCGGCGCGGTCACCTGGCGCACGCCGTGTTCGCGCAGGCGCATGGCCTGGCCGGCATCGACCGTCAGCGGCGCGTCAATGGAAAGCAGGCTGACGTCGTCCGAGAAATGGCGGATGAAGAGGGCTTCGCCGACGCCGCTGTCGCCGCGGCCGATGACGGCCACCTTGCGCCCGATCGCCTCGTAGCCGTCGCACACCGGGCAATATCGCACGCAGCCCTGCGCGATGGCTTCCCGCACTTCCGGAAACGGCGGCGCGACGTCGATCACGCCGGTTGCCAGCAGCACGGTGCGCGCCGTCACCTCTCCGGCGTCGGTTTGCGCGAGGAAGCCGCCGCCCTCCATCGGATCGAGCTGCTGCACCACGCCGCGCGCGACCTCGACGCCATAGTTGCTGCATTGCGCGACAAGGCGGGCACGCAGCTCCGGACCTGGAATGCCATCCGCGAAGGCCGGGCAGTTATGCGAGGTGGGAATCCATTCCAGCCTGCTTTCGTTGGCATCGACGAGCGCGATGCGGCGCCGGTAGCGCGCCAGGTAGGTGGCCGCGCTCAGGCCGGCCGCGCCGGCGCCGATAATGAGGCAATCCAGTGGCTCCATGCGTTCAGCGCCCCTTGGACGGACGGTCCCGGCCGGGATGCTGGTCGGTACGGATCTCGCGCACCGGGCCGTCGGGATGTTCCAGTTCGTCGAGGTCGAGTTCGTCGAGATCGCTGATGCGGTCGATGCGGTCGACATCGATGTCGCTGCCCGCCTCGAAGTCGGCGTCGCGTCCCGCCGTGGCGCGCTCGCCGGAACCCATCGAGTCGGTGTCGCTGTCGAGGCCGGCGTCGCCGATGTCCGGTCCGGCGCTCATGTCGCGCGGCGCGCTGTCGGGATCGTCGGTGGTGCCCTTGTCGAGGCCGATGTCATTCTCGTCCGCCGAACGCAGTCCGCCCTGGACGTCGCTGCCGGAATCGGAAATGTCGCTCGGGCCAAGCGCGCTGGTGCCGTGGCCCGTGCCCAGGCGCCGGTCGGGCGTGGGCATGTTGTCGGGATCGAGTGTGCTTGTTGCCATGATGAACTCCTGGTGGGAATGCCCGGAAGCGGGCGGTTCACCAAGGGTGCAATAAGCATGCCGCTTCGTCATGCCATATGGGTCATCGTGACCTTGCCGGGGAGTTTGCTGGGCACCGCCGCAGGGCGCGCCGGAGCCATCCGCCCGGCACGGCGGGGACACGCTGTAAATTGTCCATTGCCGATGCAAAAGCTGCCATCCGTGCAAGCCGGCCTGCGAAACGATTTGTTACGCATGCGCCTGTCTTGCGGGAAAGGCTTCATGAACTTTCCGATTCCATGGCTTGTCAGTTCATCAACGAGGCACGTCATGCGCCAGCATCATCCTGCTTGCGCGCAATGCCATCTTTCCTTTTCACTCAAACAGGAGTCATCATGTCCAGACTGCTTCAGAAACTGTTGATCGCTTCGGCCGCGGTTGCCCTGGCGAACGTCGCCCAGGCGCAATCCACCACTTCCAGCGACACCACGTCGTCGCCCAGCTCGACGTCGACCATGACGACGACGCCGAGCGCGGCAACGCCGGTAGCACCGGCAACCACAGATACCACCAGCGGCGCATCGGGTACCTCGGGAACCTCAAGCACCACCGCGACCGGCGTGAGCGGCGCCGCCGCAGGCACCTCGACCGGCGCCTCCACCATGCCGTCGACCAGCGGCACCACGGGTAGCAGCGGCATGAGCACCTCGTCCGGCACCACGGGCGCCACCACCGGCACGACCGGATCCACCGGCATGACCGGCGCTACCGGCTCCACCGCCACCATGCCGTCGACCACCTCCGCCACCGGCACCAGCGCCACCGGTTCGGCCACGCCCGCCGCGGTCGTGACCACGCCGGCAACCGGCGCCGTGACCCAGCCGTCGGCAAGCAACCCGGGCGCACCGTCTAACGACCCGTACGTGCGCCGCCGCATGGAGCGCAAGGACGCCAAGGCTGAATACAAGGCTGCGAAGAAGGAAGCCAAGAGCGAGTACAAGGATGCCAAGAAGGCAGCCAACCAGGAATTCAAGTCATCCGGCGCGGTCGGCAGCATCGAGCGCAACAACGACGCCGCCACCGCCGCTCCGCCGACGTCGTCGGGCCGCTGATCCAGGCTGACTGACCATTCCCTTCAATCGGCCAGTCCGGGCAACCGGGCTGGCCGGTTTTGCTTTGTGCGCCGCATTCGCCGGTTTTACGTGCCGCATGCGGGGCGGCGGCGGCAATCCCGCTACAATGTCCAGCAATCCCATCGTTGCCGGCAGCAGTGAATACGCCCCCTGTCAGAAAGATCATCCATTGCGATTGCGACTGCTTCTACGCGGCGGTCGAGATGCGCGACGATCCTTCGCTGCGCGGCCGTCCGCTGGCGGTGGGAGGTCGACCCGACCAGCGCGGCGTGGTCGCCACCTGCAACTATGAAGCGCGCAAGTATGGCTTGCGCTCCGCGATGGCGATGTCGCAGGCCATCCAGCGCTGCCCCGGCCTGATCGTGCTGCCGCCGGCCATGGAAAAATACCGCGCCGCCTCCAGGCAGATCCTTGCCATCTACCGCGACTATACCGAGCTCGTCGAACCGCTTTCGCTCGACGAGGCGTACCTCGATGTCACCGAATCCGGCCACTTCAAGGGCAGCGGCACGCTGATCGCGCAGGACATCCGCGCCCGTATCGCCGCCACCGTGGGCATCACCGCTTCCGCCGGCGTGGCGCCGAACAAATTCCTTGCCAAGATCGCAAGCGACTGGAACAAGCCGGACGGCCAGTACGTCATCCGGCCGCAGGAGGTGGACGAGTTCGTCGCGCGCCTGCCGGTCGACAAGCTGTTCGGCGTGGGCAAGGTCACGGCCGCCAAGCTCAACCGCCTGGGCGCGCATACCTGCGCCGACCTGCGTGCATGGAGCATCGTCGACCTGCAGCGGCATTTCGGGAAGTTCGGCGGCAGGCTTTACGGCCTTTCCCGCGGCATCGACGGGCGCGAGGTCAGCCCCAGCCAGGAAAGGAAATCGGTGAGCGTCGAGGAAACCTATGTCACCGACCTGCGCGACATCGATGCCTGCCAGCGCGAGCTGACGCCGCTGATCGGCTTGCTGGCGCAGCGTGTGCGCCGGGTTGACGCCGAGCGCTTCATCCACAAGCTCTACGTGAAGATCCGCTTCGATGATTTCCGGCGCACGACGGCGGAATGCGTGGCATCGGCCATCGACGAAGCGCAATGCCGCAAGCTGCTGGAAACCGGCTTCCAGCGCGGCAACCGGCCGGTGCGGCTGCTCGGCGTCGGCGTGCGGCTCAACGAGGACGAAGACCTTTCCCAGCTTGGCCTGTTCGTTGACGAGGCCGTCGTCGCGACGGAAGAAAAGGGGGAAGGCGATGCGGAAAAACTCGCTAACGATGCAGGGTTTTCGCATGATGCGCAAGTGACGTAAACGCAACTGACTCGCCTGTTTTCGGCGTGTAGAATGGCGCCTCTTTTCACCATCAAGGAACCGTTCCGGCTTCCTGACACTTCCTGCCATGTGGTTCAAGAATCTCCAGATCTACCGCCTCACCGCACCATGGACCCTGACGTCCGAACAACTTGAACGCGACCTGACGAAGCAGGCGTTCGCGCCCTGCTCCACCGGCGACATGCAAAGCCAGGGATGGGTTTCGCCGCGCGGCAACGGCATGCTGGTGCATGTCGTGAACCGCCAGATCCTGCTGCAGCTCGCGACCGAGAAGAAGCTGCTGCCCGCCAGCGTGATCAACCAGGTCAGCAAGGCGCGCGCCGCCGAACTCGAAGAGCAGCAAGGCTTCAAGCCCGGCAAGAAGCAGATGAAGGAAATCAAGGAACAGGTCACCGACGAGCTGCTGCCGCGCGCGTTTTCAATCCAGCGCAGCACGCGCGTCTGGATCGATCCGGTCAACGGCTGGATGGTGGTCGATGCCGCCAGCGCGTCCAAGGCCGACGAGGTGTTCAAGATCTTGTTGAAGTCGCTGGAGACGCTGCCCTTCGGCGTGCTGCGCACGGAACGCGCGCCGCTGTCGGCGATGACCGACTGGCTGGCCGCGGACGAAGCGCCCGGCGGATTCACCGTCGACCAGGACACCGAACTGCGCGCCACCGGCGAAGGCAAGGCGACGGTGCGCTACGTGCGCCACACCATCGAGGCCGACGACGTGCGCCGCCACATCGCCGCCGGCAAGCAATGCACCCGCCTCGCCATGACCTGGGCGGATCGCGTGTCCTTCGTGCTGACCGAGTCGATGACCGTCAAGCGCGTGGCGCCGCTGGACGTGCTCAAGGAAAAGGAAGACTCGGTGATGCAGAACGAGGACGAGCGCTTCGATACGGATTTCGCGCTGATGTCCGGGGAACTGGGCAAGATGATCGGCGACCTGGTGGAAGCGCTGGGCGGCGAGGAGCAGCAGAAGAAGGCGGCTTGAGTTTCCTGGTCCGGTCTCCCCATCCGGCCCTGTTTCTACCTCCATCGTTTCCTGTTACCTCTGTCATCCCCGCGCAGGCGGGGATCCCATTGTGCGCCACGCTGGACGACCGAAATGGGATTCCAGCCTGCGCGGGAATGACAAAAGGTAGCGGGAATGGCAGAAGGTATTGGGAATGACAAAGCCATTCCCTACGGACGAAAAAAAACGAGCCTTTCGGCTCGTTTTTCAATTTGGCGGAGTGGACGGGACTCGAACCCGCGACCCCCGGCGTGACAGGCCGGTATTCTAACCGACTGAACTACCACTCCTGAAACCTGCATCATGCCGGTTGCCCGGCACGCGACGTTGTCACCACGTCTGAAGGGCTCGAACTATACAAGACTTTCCGCGATTTGGCTAGTCCCCGCGAAAACTTCCGGTTCCGCGGCCGGCTTGGCGTCAGGCTGGCAACGCTGCAGCGCCGGCGCGGTAGGCCGCCACGATGCGCAGCAGCTTGCCGATGAAGATGCCGTTGAACACGCCGTACAAAGCGCAGACGCCTGCCACGAACCCGGCTTGCTGGCGCAGGTCGGGATGCATGACCAGCATCACCGCCACCACGTACTTGACCAGGAAGATGCCAAGCATCAGCACCATCGGCGTCCAGCTGCCGCGTACAGCGATCATGCCGCGCTCGGGATGGGCCCGCAGCGTGCCGGGATCGACCATCAGCCAGGTCAGCATGGTGCCGCCGGCAAGGAAGGCCAGCCACACCGGCCCGGCCGCCAGGCTGTCGCCGAATCCGGAGACGATGCCCTGGATGGAGAGCAGGAGCATGATGACGGGAATGATGAACGCCTTCTTCAGGCTGGTCTCGCGGTCAATGCTGGCCAGGACGCCGCGGTACACCAGGAAAGCGAGCAAGGCCCAGACCCAGACGGGGGTGTTGACGACGATCTGCTGCAGCATGATGTTCTCCGGTAGGGGTTGTCGATGGAGCCATTCTGCCGGCCGGCCAGCCGGCCCTCGAGCGGATTGCGACGAATCCCGCGAAACCCGGCGCGAATCGCCGTCCGCATGGAGCGAACGGCAAGACGCTTCGCTACAATGCGGGTTGTCATTTTCCACATAGCCGAGGCAAGCCATGTTTCCGCCGATCGAACCCTACCGCACCGGCATGCTGCCGGTGGACGACATCCACACCCTGTATTGGGAGGAAAGCGGCAATCCGAGCGGCCAGCCTGTGCTGTTCCTGCATGGCGGACCGGGATCGGGCGCATCCCCGCGCCACCGGCAATTCTTCGATCCGGCGCATTACCGCATCGTGATCTTCGACCAGCGCGGGGCCGGACGCTCCACGCCGCTCGGCGAATATCGCAACAACACCACCCAGTTGCTCATCGAAGACATCGAACGCCTCCGCACCCTGCTCGGCATCGAGCAATGGCTGGTGTTCGGCGGCTCCTGGGGATCGACGCTGTCGCTGGCGTATGGCGAAGCGCATCCGGAACGCTGCCTCGGCTTCGTGCTGCGCGGCATCTTCCTCTGTACCCGGGAAGAAACCGACTGGTTTCTCAACGGGGTGCGCTGGTTCTATCCGGAAGTGCATGCGCAGTTCGTGTCGATGCTTCCTCCGGAGGAGCGCGGCAACGTCCTCGAGGCCTATTGCAAGCTGCTGTTCTCCGACGACCCGGAGGTTTTCCTGCCGGCGGCGCGCGCCTGGGGACGCTATGAAGGCAGCTGCCTCTACCTGCGTCCCGACCCGGTGGCGATCGAGGATTTCGGATCGGACGCGATTGCGCTCGGCGTCGGCCGCCTCGAAGCCCATTACTTCCGCCACGGCGGCTTCTTCGACCATGACCAGCTGATCCGCGACATCGGCCGCATCCGCCATTTGCCGGCGGTCATCGTGCAGGGCCGCTACGACGCGGTCTGCCCGCCCGCAACCGCCTTCCGCCTGCATGCGGCATGGCCCGAGTCGCGCCTGCAGGTCATCGACGATGCCGGCCATGCCGCCTACGAACCCGGCATCGCCGCGGCGCTGGTGGACGCGACCGAGCGCTTCAAGCTGACCGGCGCATTTTAGTGGCAGGCCACTAACGCACTGGAGTAGACTCCCCGGAAAAACCTCTGGGGGGCAGACATGGCTGGCACATCCGCATTTCCGCATCTATTCTCGCCGCTCGACCTCGGCTTCACCCGCCTGAAGAACCGGGTCATCATGGGCTCCATGCACACCGGCCTGGAGGACCGCTTCTTCAACTACCCGAAGCTGGCGGCTTATTTCCGGGAACGCGCCCGCGGCGGCGTGGGCCTGATGGTCACCGGCGGCATTTCACCCAACCGCGAAGGCTGGCTGCTTCCCTTCGGCGGCACGCTCAACAATGCGCTCGACACCTTCAACCATCGCATCGTGACGGACGCGGTGCATGCCGAGGGCGGCAAGATCGTGATGCAGATCCTGCATGCGGGCCGCTACGGCTACCAGCCCTTCGTGGTGTCGGCCTCGGCCGTCAAGTCGCCGATATCGAAGTTCAAGCCGAAGGCGCTCGACGAGCGTGGCATCGAGCAGACCATCCAGGCCTATGCCCGTTGCGCCAGGCTCGCGCGCCAGGCAGGGTACGACGGCGTGGAAATCATGGGCAGCGAAGGCTACCTGATCAACCAGTTCCTGTGCGCCCGCACCAACCAGCGCACCGACCGCTGGGGCGGCGACATCGAGAACCGCATGCGCCTGCCGGTCGAGATCGTGCGCCGCGTGCGGGAAGCGGCCGGCGACGACTTCATCATCATGTACCGCCACTCCCTGCTCGACCTGGTCGAAGGCGGCAACAGCTGGGACGACGTGGTGGCCGTGGCGAAGGCGCTCGAAGGCGCGGGCGTCAACATCCTGAACACCGGCATCGGCTGGCACGAGGCGCGCGTACCCACCATCGTCACCTCGGTGCCGCGTGCGGCCTTCCGCAGCCTGTCCGCGCGGCTGCGCCAGGAAGTGAGCATCCCGGTGGCCGCCTCGAACCGCATCAACATGCCGGGCGACGCGGAAGACATCCTCGCCAGCGGCGACGCCGACATGGTATCGATGGCGCGGCCCTTCCTGGCCGATCCGGAATTCGTCAACAAGGCGGCGCAAGGCCGGGTCGATGAAATCAATACCTGCATTGCCTGCAACCAGGCGTGCCTCGACCATACCTTCGCCAACAAGCGCGCAAGCTGCCTGGTCAATCCGCGCGCCGGCCATGAAACGGAACTGGTGTACGCGCCGGCGAAGGCGGCGCGCCGCGTGGCCGTGGTCGGCGCCGGCCCGGCGGGTTTGTCGGCCGCCACCGTGGCAGCGCAGCGCGGGCACCGCGTCACGCTGTTCGAGGCCAGCGGCCGGATCGGCGGCCAGTTCAACTATGCGATGCGCATCCCCGGAAAGGAAGAATTCGCCGAAACCCTGCGCTACTTCCGCCGCCTGCTCGAAGTGACCGGGGTGACGGTCCGCCTCGATCACCGCGTCAGCCGCGAGGAATTGCTGGCCGAGGGCTTCGACGACGTCATCGTCGCCACCGGCATCGTGCCGCGCATGCCGCGCATCGATGGCATCGACCATCCGCGCGTGCTGTCCTATCTCGACGTGCTGAAGAACGACGCGCCCGTCGGACGCAGCGTGGCCGTCATCGGCGCGGGCGGCATCGGCTTCGATGTCAGCGAATTCCTGCTGCACGATCCGGCGATTCCACTGCCGGTCCCGGTCGGGCACTGGGCCGGCGAATGGGGCGTCGACATGGAGGGCGGATCGCCAGGCGGCCTCTGTCCGCCCGTTCCGGAAAAGCCGGTGCGTCAAATCTATCTCCTGCAGCGCAAGTCGAGCAAGCCAGGGGCCACGCTGGGCAAGACCAGCGGCTGGGTGCATCGCGCGACCCTGCAGCGCAAGGGCGTCAAGATGCTGGCAGGCGTGGATTACCAAAAGATTGACGAGGCCGGCCTGCACATCGTAGTCGATGGCCAGCCCCAAGTCTTGAAGGTGGACAACATCATCGTCTGCGCCGGCCAGGATTCACTGCGGGACCTGATGCCGGATTCCGGTAAGGCGCCGGACTCGAAGGACAACCAAGGAACGGGACCGCGCTACCACCTGATCGGCGGCGCAGCGCTGGCGGCCGAACTGGATGCCAAGCGTGCGATCCGCGAAGGCGCGGAGCTCGCGGCGCGTCTTTAAGACAAGTCAGGAAGTCCTGGTCACTTTTGCGCCTGGATAACTTGTAACGCATGGTAAAGTTGCTTCATCGCAGCTTCGCGCCTGCATTACGTTAGGCAGCATGGCGGGCACGAGCGAAGCGAGCGCGCCGGCAACTGGCATGGGCGCTTTCCGGCGCCTTCTTGTGACTGCGTTTTCCGATCAGGCCCCACCATGACTTCTCAACGTATGCTCGTCCTGCTGGCTGTCGCAGCCGCTGCAGCACTCGCCGGCTGCGGCAGCCGTGTCCCGCTTTCGTCATCCCCGGCTCCGGGCCAGGCGCGTGACGCGGGCGACGCCTATGCTTCCCCCTCCTCCCCTGCTGCCAGCCAGCGCAGTTACTCGAACGCATCATCGTATGAAGCCTACAAGCGCGACCTCGCGATGCAGATTTCGGAGACGAATTCCGCGCGCGTCTTTGCCGGCAGGCCGCAAGCCTTGCTGCGCTCGGTGATCGTGGTGAAGTATGTCGTGGACCGCCACGGCAACCTGGTGCGCAGCGAGATCCTGCGCAGCAACCGCGACAGCGAGACCGAGTCGACGGCGCTGGCGGCCCTGCGTAAATCCGCGCCCTTCCCCAAGCCCGCCACGCATCTGCTGAAGAACGGGCGAATCGAGATTTCCGAGACCTGGCTGTTCAACAACGACGGACGCTTCCAGCTGCGCACCATCGCCCAGCCTCAGGCCGACAGCTGATCCCGCCGGGCCGACCCGCAGGAAACTGACCGCGCCAGCCGGAAAAGTCAGGCTCGCGCGGCAACCACATACAATCCCACCACGCAGACGAAACCGCCCAGCCACAATGCGGAGCGCAGGCTGGGCCGGTTGCCGATGTAAGCCGCGCCGTGTCCGATGCGAAAGGCGATGAAAGCAAGCGCCAGCGCGTCCACGGTGTGCTGGGCGGCATGCGCGTAGTGCGCGACCAGTACGGCGGCGGCGAAGGGCGCGAACGCTTCCCAGGCATTGGCCTGCGCCCAGTCGGCGCGCCGCTGCCAGCCGCCCTCGATTGCCTCGCGCGGCCGGGCATTGTCATAGGGCCGTCCAACCTTGGACAGCGCCGCCAGCACGTTGGGCAGCAAGCCCGCCGCGAATATGCACCACAGGGCGATGGTCATCGTCTTTTCCTCTCTGTCCGCTTTGTCGTCTTTGCGCGGCCGGGCTTGCGTTATCTCCAGTCCCATCCTGCAATTGTTTTTTTGTTACAAATTGCGGGAATCTTAACAAGACTTTGGCTGACTAACACGTACTTGTCAGATCGCCATTGCCGTGTGGCGGCATATTGCCATGGCGGCCGGTCTGATGGTGCCAGATCGTTACATTCCCCGGTTTCCGGCGCAACCTGGTCCGGTTTCCTGGCGGACTGCAGGCATGTCCCCACCAGGACCAACCAGGCAGCCGCATCGATAATGCCTTAAAAAACAAAAGGAGTAGCTCATGACTTTGAAGTCCACTTTCCAATCATTGTCGTTCGTGCTGATCGCCTCGGTTTCGTCGATCGCGCTCGCCCAGAGCTCCAGCACCTCGGCGACGACCGATCCGACCAAATCGTCCAGCCCGGCGGCCCAGAGCAAGACGGGCTCCACCGGCGCGGGCACGGGCAGCGACGCCGGCATGGCCGGCGGCACCGGCACTTCGGCATCCACGCCGAACAGCGGCACGTCTTCCGGCGCATCGGGTGCGACCGGCGCCACCTCGTCCGGCACGGGTGCGACCGGCGCGACCGGCTCCACCGGATCGACGACCAGCGGCGCGACGGGCACCGGCTCCTCGTCCAGCACCAGCACCGCACCGTCGGCCACCACGTCTTCCGGCGCAGGCGGTGACACCGCTTCCGGCACCGACACGCCGAAGAAGAAGAAGGTCAGGAAGCATCGCAAGGCCAAGAAGGCTCCGGCCGCCTCTTCCGGCACGTCGGGTTCGAGCAGCGACATGTCCGGTTCGACCGGCAGCACCGGCGGCAACGCCAGCCCGGCCGGCACGAACTCCAACTCGACCGGCAACACCGGCAAGTAAGGAGCGTGATCGCTTCGGCAAGAAAGCGGCTTCGGCCGCTTTTTTGTTGCCGGCGGCCGGGACGCGGCACGTCCGCGCGGTGGCAGGGCATGAACGATTCTGTTCTAATGAGGGGGTCGCATCAGCTTCTCCATTCATGAAACCTTCCTCGCGCAACACCTCGCCGTCCTCCTCCTCCCTCGATGCGTGCGATCGCCCGCCTACTCTCTACCGCTATTCGAAGCGCGAATGGCTGGAACGTGCGCTCGCGCTCGGGGAGTTCCGCCTGCGCCCGGCGAGCCAGGACCTGTCCGCCAGTGGCCAGATCCTGCCCTTCGGCCAGCGTGCGTCCAAGGGGGCCGGCAACTACCTGACCCTGAGCCTGGCAAATGCCTGGGACGAGCAGTTGTTCGATGCGTTTCCCGGCGCGGACTGCTGCCTGGTCGTGCACGATACCGAGGAATTCGGCGAACGCATGCATCGCGCCGTGCAGCGCCTGCTACCGAGCTGGGCGGGCATCGACGCCGCGATTTCCTATGGCAAGCCGAGTCCGCTCGGCTCCGCCTTCTCCAAGGACGTGCTGCAGGCTCGCGAGCGCGAATGGCTGTTCGCGTGGCGTCCCACCCAGCCGGGATTGGCCGCCCTGCCGCTGATGGTACGCATCGGCAGTCTCGAGGGCATCGCGGAATTGCGCGGCCGGGCATCCTGACACCGGGGGCGTTTGCGGACGGCCGGTCCCGCGGACGATGATGTCCGTCAAGAAAGGCGCGCCATGTCCGTGTCGCGCGTTGCCGCCTGCACCCGAAAGCTTTACATTTCAACCATTACCTGAGATAAATCGGCATCACCGCGCCGCGCGACGCCGTGCGCGCGCATGCCACGACAGGCAGCAAACAGGGATGAATGCGTCCGCCTTCCAAGTACAGGCACGGGCGCGAGAATCGACAAGGAGATATTCATGCTGACAAACAACATCAAGACGGTTCGGAACGACATGCGGACGCTGGTGCGCGACGCGCAGGAATTGTTCCGCGAAGCCTCCACCCTCTCCGGCGACAAGGCAGAGGAACTGCGCAGCAAGGGCCTCGTGCTGCTCGACTCCGCGATGGAGAAAGCCCAGGAAGTGCAAGGCATGGCCTTGGAGCGCGGCAAGGCGGCAGCCCAGACCACCGACGACTACGTGCGTGCCAACCCGTGGCAGGCGGTCGGCATGGCGGCCGGCGTCGGCCTGCTGGTCGGCATGCTGATGTCGCGCCGCTGAGCCGGCGACGCAAGGTCACCACCATTTCCATGCAGCCGGAAAACCAAGGCCAAGAAGCCAGGCCGGGCCTGGTCCATGGCGTGAGCGGACTGGCTCGCAACGCCTTCGCCCTCTTCGTCAGTCGCGTCGAGCTGGCTGCGCTGGAGATGGGCGAGGTCCGCGACAACCTGGCGCGCCTGGTCATCGTCGGCGTGCTGGGCACGATCGCCTTGTGCTTCGCACTGGCTTGCTGGACCGCGCTGGTCGTCGCGCTGTGCTGGGATGCGATGGGCTGGAAGATCCTGCTGCTGGTCGCGGTGGTCTACACCGTCCTGGCCGCGCTGATCCTGTTGCGCGCGCGTTCCCTGCTGTCGCCTGACAGCCTGTCGTTGCCGGCGACGCTGGCAGAACTCCGGGGCGACCGCGATGCCCTCATGTGAGATCGTGCCCTCATGATCCCCACCCCGACATGAATACCGCCAACCGAAAGCGCCAATTGATTGCCGAAGGCCGCGTCTACCGGGCGGAAGCGCTGATGGCCAAGGAAAGCGTCCGCGCCGGGTTGCAACCTGATTCCCTCGTACGCAACATCGTGGGACAAGCCGCCATGACTGCACTTGGCGCCTTCCGTGGAGGCAAGGCTGGCCGGACGCCGGGATTCGATGCGGCCACATTGCTGCCCCTGGCCATGCGATTTCTGCCTCTGCTTGCTGGCAAGCGGACGCGCCTGACGCCATGGCTTCGCGGCGCTGTCGCGGCGGGAGCGGTGGCCGCCGCTGCGACATGGCTGCTGCGGCGACGACAGGAAAGCGAGCCTGAAAATGCTGACGGCGCGGCAGATGCCGCCAACGACCTTTCTGGCTGACAAGCATTCCTGATGCGCAAAGGCAATTTCAATTGCCGAACTTGCATTCTTCTTTCGGGTCCAAACAGCAATCTGGCAACAAGGACCCATCCATGAAAAAGACACTTCCCATTTCTTCCCTGGTGGCGGTGCTGGCCTTGAGTGCCTGCGCCGACATGAACTCGGTGCAGCGCGGCACGGCAACCGGCGCGGGCGTCGGCGCCGGACTCGGCGCGGTGATCGGCGCGGCGACGGGCGATGGCGGCG
>NZ_JAAIVB010000069.1 GCF_010974945.1 Noviherbaspirillum galbum
GTGGAAGTGACCGGTCGATCCATTATGTCCATGATGTCGATTGTGGACACAAACCAGGCGTGCCACACCGGTCGAATCATGCCGACGGCACATCACTTCGTCCAGACGGCTCTCAAAGGACGCTTACGGCGAAGCTGACGCTGGGGCCGAAGAAGGCGGGCATGGCAAAGGCTTTGGTGCCGCCGCGAACCGTGCTCATGGCGCGGGTGTCGAGGTCGTGGGAGGCGGTCAGGTCAGAGATGGTGAGAGTAGTCATGGCAATGGTCCTTGAAGAGTGAGGGTGGTTGGGTGCGTCGGCATGTCGCACTTGAACTCTCTATTGCAGGGACTGTGCCAACTCCGCCAAGTGGATGGAGGGTCATGCTAAGTCATTGAAAAGAAATGGAAAGGTTTTTATATTAAGGGCGCAAGGAAGATTCACCGTGGTTACCTTGCCAATAGATTGTGTGGGCCACTAGCAGACGCCCGTGAGAGTGCTGTTGGCTATTCTCCAACACCGATTCGTATGAATTACAAACAAGCGACTTTTTGCATCCGCTTTTAGCCGCTCATCTCTTAGCAAATCACCTAGTCCAAAAACGCCATGCGTTGGTACCCGCCACTTATGCCGGACGGCGATATTTCACGCCCACTGACCACATGGGCAGATCGCCGTCAGCTTGCACGTAGCGATGCATTGCAAATAAAGAGTTCGTTTCCGTGGTGATTTTGTCTGTGTTGATGCAAATCACATAGAGAAGCTTGCTGCGGTTTTTCTCATTGCAACCAATCAAAGTTTCAATCGTGCAAAGCAATATGATTTCGGTAATTCTCTCTCTCAATGTTATCGGGCAAATTACAGAATGAATCAACTTCCCCGGCGCCGGTTTCTAGCCTTCCTTTCGGCAATCTTTACGACAGCTTGCGGTGGCGGGGGCAGCGCAACTCCGAGTCAGGCACCGCTTTCAGGTGGTTCCCCATCGCCTGTTCCTACCCCACCGACTGCTTTGCCTGCGACCTCCAATCCTAGCCCCGTCACCCAACCTCTGCAGCCGGAACAGCACCATTCGCAACCTCCTGCGCCAGTAACGAATGTGATTCAACGAGAAAATGCCAAGACCGAACAACAAGGGGTGACAGACACCTGGTTCGTTACCGATGCGGACTACGCGAATGCAGGACAAATTGAAGGATATGCCTCTGCGACCAGTGTCGGCCGTGGAGAGTCCATTGAGTTGTTCGTCAACACGTCCGAGCCGCACTATTCCATGTCAATCTACCGGATTGGCTGGTATGGCGGCAGAGGTGGCAGGTTAGTCGCTGGACCCATCCAGCGCAGCGGTGTACGCCAGCCGAGCCCCCGCACCGATGCAGCAACCCGGCTTGTGGAGTGCCACTGGATTGACCCCTATGTTCTGACGATCCCCAACAATCCGACAGATCCAACCGACTGGGCCAGCGGCGTCTATCTGGTCAAGCTGACTGCCGGTGTGAGCCGCAAGCAGAGCTATATTATCTTCACGGTGCGTGATGATCTCCGGCAGTCGCCGTTGCTGTTCCAGTGCAGCGTGACGACCTATGCGGCATACAACAACTGGGGTGGCTACGATTTCTATGACATCGACTCCCTCAACCAGAGACCGGCCTACAAGGTTTCCTTCAACCGTCCTTATCGCAATCCCCAGCGGCCGCTGAATGGCAAGGGCGCTGGCGAGTTTCTCACCTGGGAAATCATGATGGTCCGCTTCCTCGAGCGGGAAGGCTACGACGTCAAATACTGCACGAACATTGATGTCGACGCGAACCCGCAAATGCTGACCCGCCAACGCGCATTCCTGTCTGTTGGTCATGACGAGTACTGGACCCGGGAAATGCGCGACGCCATTGAGGGAGCGCGCAATGCAGGCGTGCATTACGGCGTATTCAGCTCCAATACCGGATATTGGCAGGTGCGGTTGGAGGGGTGCAGCCACGGCCACCCGCGACGCACTGTGGTCTGCTATAAGTATGACGCGCCGGTCAGCGACCCTCTGTACAGCACCAACCCTCCACTGGCAACGGGGCTCTGGCGCCACGGCTATCCAGGCAGGCCAGCGCGACCGGAGGCAGCGTTGCTGGGGGTGATGTACGACTACAATTCTGTGGATACGGACATCGTGATCTCCAATGCGTCGCATTGGATTTGCGAAGGCGCCGGACTGGCGAATGGCACGGCACTGAGGGGACTACTCGGCTTTGAAGTTGACCGCGTCGATCCGGCATCTTCACCGGCAAACATACAGATTATTGCATCCTCGCCATACGAGGTGATGCGCCCAGGATGCACTGGGCCTGCATGCAGGATCGAGACGCGCCATTCGAATGTGACGTACTACACGGCGCCAAGCGGTTCAGGTGTGTTTGCCAGTGGATCGAATCAGTGGTGCTGGGGATTGGACTCTTTTGGTGAGGCAAACGGCCGGGTTCATCCTGCGGTCCAGCGCATGACACGCAACGTCCTAAACCGGTTTATTAGCAGCTAATTCCGACTAACCTCAGCTCACCTGATGGCAGCCACCTGTCGGGTTAGCGCTTCCAGAACGCCGCAACCAGTTGTCGCGCTAGGCACAGTACATCGTCTGTGCAGTGTGCTTAACGCTTGCCTGAGAAGAAACAATGCCTGCATCTGAGTGTTGAACCTCCTCCATATGACGATCCAGGCAAGCGTTGACGTCGCGGCATTCCTACGCCCGGAAGCCCATCACAGAGCAAGACCTGCATTTGCCCACTGTGATGGACTGACGTCGAGTTTGAGACCACCGAAGTTGGGGCCGATGACGCCGACGTTGTTCAGGGCATTGACCTGCACGTTTTGCAGCTGGGTGATGTTCTGGTTGACGCCGACATTGACGTTGGCAATCGGTCCCAGGCCCGCCAGCCAGGAATTGCCACCGCGTACAACCGTCATGGCTTCCCGATCGAGTTCCTGACTGTCAGGCAGATCGCCAATCACAAGCTTGGACATGAATTTCTCCTTCGAAGGCCGCGGGGCATCCTGAATGACGCCCCGCGCGGGTGGATTAGAACAGGCTGATGTTGTTGGAGCCGTTCTGGGTCGGCTTGACGTTGGAGGTGATGCCGGAGGCAAAGGCGACGTTGTTGCCGTTGTTGACCATCGTGTTCTGTTCCTGGCCCAGACCTTGCGAAGCGCTGAAGTTGAACTCGTTGCTGGCGAAGCTGACGCTGGGGCCGAAGAAGGCGGGCATGGCAAAGGCTTTGGTGCCGCCGCGAACCGTGCTCATGGCGCGGGTGTCGAGGTCGTGGGAGACGGTCAGGTCAGAGATGGTGAGAGTAGTCATGGCAATGGTCCTTGAAGAGTGAGGGTGGTTGGGTGCGTCGGCATGTCGCACTTGAACTCTCTATTGCAGGGACTGTGCCAGTGCCGCCAAGTCGATAGCGATTCACGCTAAGTCGTTGAACAAAAAACGAATTTTCATTTCGTCATCGATAGTGGAAAGAGGCGATATGATCGCTTCGCTAATGGATACTGCCGGCGTCAAGCCAACATTGGATGGGGCCCAGTCTGAAAAATGCCAACAGAAGCACACTCACCAGTTTTGCGCTGTCACTGCCACTCGCATGTTCCTGATAGTGCTCACTACCGTGCCTGAAGCGGCGTTCATAGACGCTGCCGCAAGTGGCATCCTGGAATGGATGAACAGGTGGCTGCGCAACGGGTACGGATTGGCCCCCGCTCTGCGCAGCCTGTTTAAGAACTGGCTCATCATTGGCATGGATACCTCCGATAATTTTGTCGACTTCGGCCAGCCTATTCAAACTGTGGGGGCCAAGGCAAACATGCTGCTATCCGGACCAGCTCATTGCCACCCACAGCATCCGTCCTAAGCGTTAATCGTTGTGTTCTTGCAGCTTGAGCAGACTAAGCCGCGCAATCTCGTTGCCGACGACGGGAATTTTCTGCCCCTCCGCAGTCTCAACGATCTCGCCCTTGTCCAGATAAACTGGGTTTCCATAGCGGTTTTCTTTTGCCATCTTCCCGTTCTTGAAGACATAGAGGATTGATCCGTCCTTTAGCGTATAGGATTGTTTAATTTCGCCACGAATAGCATGGTCGGCAAATGCCTGAGTTACAAGCGAGGCACAAAGAACAGTACCAATTGCTAAACCTATGATTGGGTTTTTCATGATTCTTCCTTTTAAGAGAAAAAATTTACTCCAGGCAGCATTCCTCTTGCTGACACGACACAATTGAAAGCACTATCTGCTTTCAATTACTTGCTCGTACCGGATATCGAGGTCGGATCCCGCTTACTTGCAGATGCATTCCACAACATGTCGCGGTATATAAATGACACGGCACACGCGATATTCGCCAAATCGTCGTTGCCGAGTAGTCGAACTTCGCCGGCTTTCACGCGGCAGCCCGGGCAACAAGGGGGAGCAATACGCTATTCCCGTGATTACAAGAGTTGCGGTCAGGGGTTTGCATCCGTGTCAAGCAAACTAGACGGTCGAGTTCCAAAAAGTTAATCAAAAAGTCGGCGTAAAAAGGACCCGGCGCCCTTGCTGTGATCGCTGTATCCGCCATGACCGGCACGCTGCTGATCACGATTATGTTCACCACCATGCCCGAAGCGGTGCTCTTCCTGGCCACCGTAAGGAGCGCTCTGAACAGGTTGAAGAGGTGGCAGTGCAGCGGGCGCAGAGTGCCCCCAGCTCTGCTCAGCCTGTCCCGGAAATGACTGATCATCACCATGGGCACGCTCGATGATCTTGTCGAGTTCGCCACGGTCGAGCCATACGCCGCGGCAGTTTGGACAATAGTCGATCTCGATATTCTGCCGCTCCGCCATCACGAGCTGCGTATTCTTACAGACTGGACATTGCATCATCTTCTCCATTCACACTAAAACTTGCAGCGTTGCCGTCACTGCCGCCCACGTGTCGCCAGTACGGCGCACGGATCGCGACGTCTTCTCGTTCAGGCAATCGTCACACGAACATTTTGGCGATGCCAATGGCAAGCAGGACCAATTGGCACCGTCGTGATTGCCAAGGATTAGCGCCCTCCTTCCGGTTCATAGATGCCCTGATGCGTCGTGGTATTTGTCTTGCCACCGGACGAGGTTGAGCCAAAGCCTGCGCAGCCCGCCAGCAGAAGAATCAGGATTGATGCAGTAATCGTTTTCATTTCGTTACTCCTAAAAAGAGGCCGACTTTCGGCCGTTGCAGACAAATGCCAGCCCGGTGCGCAATGGCAGTTTCAGCAGATTCTTGCAGACGAACCTGCGGGACGCCCGTCGCTGGCATTCCCTGAAGATAGAATTATTTCTTACGCTTGCGTTTCAGTTGGGTGATGCGATCGGCACCCTTTGTCATGGAATGCCGTTTCGCATTTCGCTTTCTGTCGGTATACGACAGCCAGGCCATAAAACCAAAGATCAGCGCGCCGACCAGGAGCGCGCCGAATACGAGGGTGAGCATCAGGTCGTCCGTGACCAGCTTGCCTTGAATATTCATTGCCAGAACCATTCAGTCAGTCAGTCGACACTGTCGCGCTGCATACCTCCATCTGCGCCCGTGTCAATTCGATTTGCCGATCAACGCACTCGGCGCAGGCTTTCCAGCTTGCGCATGCCTTCACTCTGCTCCAACACTTTCAGCTTCGGTGTCGATTTGGAAAACAGGATATCGATCTGGTACTGCATAAAATAATTGTTTCCACCTTTCAGATCCAGGTGCAGCGACACCGGTTCGTCGGTGATTACCTCGATACGGTGGAAGCCAGCCGGCACGTCAATCACCGTATAGGTGTACAGCGCCAGTTCACTGATCGGCTTGCCATCGACAACCACAGCCGATCTGCGCAGCGGCTCCTGTGGATAAGGACGCGCCACATAGACCCTGGCGCGGTTTGCAGGCGGCGCCGCAAATGTTTTAGCCTGCGCATCTTCCTCAGCTGGTGCGAGGGGAACCTGTGCACATGGCCGCATCCGTCCTTCCCGCCTGCAGTACGTCGTATTGTCTTGAACCCCGGGGGCGGCGCAACTGGTAATCAGAACAGTGCCACACATCATCACAAGCACGACGACAGCATATCGTCTGACAAAATAGGAGATAGAAAGGCCAGGGTTATTCATACAATTTTGGGTGCTGATGGCGTTCGACAAGTTCGATCAGGATATGGATGACCTTGATATGCAATTCCTGTACACGGTCGGCGTAGGCGCCGCCCGGCGTGCAAATACAAATGTCGCTTAGCGTTGCCAACTCTGAGCTGGACTGTCCGGTCAGGCCGATGACCTGCACTTGCCTGTCTTGCGCCGCACGCACCGCATTGAGTACCGAAGCGCTCCTGCCGCTTGTGCTAATGGCGAGCAGCACATCGCCGGGGCGGGCGTGCGCCTCGATGTACCGGGCGAAGACGGCGTCATAGCCAAAGTCGTTGGCCACGCAGGTAATATGGGAGGCATCGCTGATGGCAGTTGCTGCAATGCCACGGCGGTCTTTCCGGAAGCGACCAGTTAGTTCTTCGGCGAAGTGCATGGCGTCGCACATGGAGCCGCCGTTTCCACATGAAAATGCCCGGCCATCTCGCGCGAACGAGTTCGCCAGTATCGCTGATGCCTGGACTATCTTGGCCAGCGCCGCTTCGTCGGCCAGGAGCTGCTCCAGCAGACCATGTGCTTCAACGAGGGCCGTGCGAACGTGCTCGATCATCTGTACCTCCTGCTGCCGAACTGAATGCAACCGTAGATTGCCTTATGACGCTTGCCATATATCGCGGGGACGTTGCCTACCCATTCTCGGCCACCCCGCGTGCCTGACCAGGGTATTTAGACGTCGCTTTCCTTTGCATGCTTGGCACATTCTGCAGCACATGCTTCACACGCCTGCTGGCAACGCGCGCAATGACTGTGCTTATCCGCATGGGGTGCGCATGCCTGTACGCAGACGCGGCACATGTGTTCACACAGTGCGCAAAAGTCGCCGTGGTGATTGGAGCCACGGGCGAGCGCTTTCATTGTCGCGGCACAGATATCTGCACAATCGAGGTTAATGAGTGCACATTGTGCCGCGCCGCCTTCGCGAATGTCTGCCGCTGCACATTCCAGGCAGGCATGGAGAGCTTCTTCGCATGCCTCAATACAGGCCTGCAGATCTTCAGGGGAGAGAGTTGTCGCCATCATCGTTCCTTTCAGGGATATTGATTGGGTTGACTACTTGTGTTGCGAAGCCGCAGTAGTGACAACGCCTCGCTGCGCCGCCATGTTCCCGTCCGCCCTGCGGCAATGCGGATAGAATTCAGTCATATCCTTTGTATGCACTACACCGTCATGTAACTTTGTTCAACGACGTGCTTCTTTCTAGTCAGTCAATGAGAATGGGGAGCCTTTTCGTCGTGTTCCTGCGCCGCAGGTGCGAACGCGTGCACGTCACTGTCCTGCTCGCAGGGGGTGCTTTCCAACTGTATCGTCGAATGGTGAATGTCAAAGCGCTCTGCGAGCATGCTGCGGATGGCCTCGAGCTGCGAAGGCCAGTCTGCGTTCGCATCGGCACACACGACATGCACAGTGAGGCTGGCCTTGCCGCTGGAAATCGACCACACATGCAAGTCATGCAGACTAGTGACTCCGGGTTGCGCCAGAATAGCCTCCTGCACTTCTGCCAGCCCAATCCCTTCAGGCACGCCTTCGAGAAGCACATTCATGCTTTCCTTGAGCAAGGTCCAGGTGCGCGGCAGCACCCACAATCCGATTCCGACTGCAATCACCGAGTCAATCCAGGTCCAGCCCGTTCCCTGTATAAGCAAGGCGCCGGCGATCACGCCAACTGACCCGAGCATGTCGCTCCACACTTCCAGGTAAGCGCCCTTGACGTTCAGGCTTTTGTCCTTGCCTGCACTTAACAGGCGCATGCTGATCAAGTTGATGACCAAGCCCAGGCAGGCAATGATCAGCATGGCGCGCGACTGGATTTCTGGAGGGTTTTGAAGACGCTGATAAGCTTCGTACAGGATGTACAGGGCGACAAGAAACAGTAGAATCGCATTGAACGCTGCCGCCAGGATCTCGAATCGATAGTAGCCGAAGGTACGCAAATGGTCTGCCGGACGCTTGCCGATACGGATCGCCGCCAACGATATCGCCAGGGCGGCAGCATCCGTAAACATATGGGCGGCATCGGAAATGAGCGCGAGACTATTTGTCAGGATCCCGCCGACCACTTCGGCAATCAGGAAAGCCGTTGTCAGCGACAGCGCAATCCATAATGGTTTTTCGTTCTGGCCGGCAGATATGCCATGCGAATGTCCAGCGCCCATCGTTTGCTCCTCTATGTTATTACGTCTTGATTTGCATTTATAGGAACACCCTCTTGGTAGAGAGACATCCCGGCTTTTTGTTCCCAAATCAGCAACCTATAAGATGCCAATCACTGCTCACCGGTTTGCTACTTCAGTGTGAAGCGCACGTTCTGTGCCGGCTTACCTGCCTGAGTCACTCTGACTAGTGCCTTGGTACCCGCAGAAACGGAAAACGCTCCCTTTGCCTCAAGCTTGTTCTGGCCCGCCGGAGCGAGCGCCACGTCGGCCTTGGCCGATGCGGAAACGAGCGTGGCATTGGCGGACATGCCATGGGTGTCCATGGGCTTTCCATGGTCAGCCACATAAAGAGTCAGCGTGTCAGGCTTGGCGACCAGTTCATAGGCGATATCGTTGACGACCGTAACAACCCCGCCATAAGCGGGCTTGACGTTGTCGGTATGAGAATTTTTACTCTTGCCGCCATGCTCATGTCCTTTATGGTCGTCGGCCGCGTGTGTGGCCGGAACCGCACCCATTGCAGCCAGGCTTGCGATTGCGATAAATGTCTTCAACTGCATGATGATCTCCTTCTAATCAGAAAAATGAGCTGCGTCTTCCATTCACGATCAACCTTCATTCGAATTACTTCGCCTGTGCCGGCAGGCTGGCGACACGCTGCAATGCCACGATCTTGCGTTGCGCCTCGGACGACTCCACCAGCCTGATCCCCGTACCGACGCCGTTGTACAGCCAGTCGAAGCGTTGTTCGACGAAATACAGGCCTCCTGCGCTGGCCTGCAGTTTCAGTAGTGCGGTGTGACCCTGCGTATCAATTGAAATCTGGCGGGCACCAGGTGGCACATCCATGACCACAAACGTCAACGGCGCCAGCTGCGCAATCCGTCGTCCATCCACAAAGACGGTCGATCTTTGGGTCGGCGCCTGGGTATGGGCGCGGGCAAGATAGATGCGTGCCATCCCGTTGGTGGCAGGAGCGAACTGCTTGGCCAGCATATCGTCACTGCGCGATGCCAGTGAGACGGTCACACATTGACTTGACCGCTCCAGCCGCTGACAAGGCACAAAGCCTTCTCTTACTGGAACATTGACGCAGGCGCTGACCATCGCTGCCGCCAACGCAGCCACCGTTATTGTTGCGATGCCCTGTATAAGCAATTGCATGCCTCCTTGATGATGAGACCATTGACAGCGCGCTAGAATGCTTCTATCCCAGCTGCCCCACGGCAGTTGCATGGGGCCACTGGTCCACGCCGACGCCTCAGACGGTCTTTTTCCTCTTCCAGAACAGCACCTGTGGATCCTTGCTTTCCACGAACGAGTCTTCGTCTTCGTCTTCGCCTGCGTCTTCGGGATCACGGCGATGGGCTAGCTGATAGAGCAGTGGCAGCACCAGCAGCGTGAGTACCGTCGACGACAGAATCCCGCCGATGACCACGGTTGCCAGCGGGCGCTGCACTTCGGCGCCCGTACCTGTTGCAATTGCCATCGGCACAAACCCGAGGGACGCCACGAGCGCGGTCATCAACACCGGACGCAAGCGCGTCAAGGCGCCTTCATGCACCGCGTCTGACAGCGAGCGCCCTTCATCGCGCAGGTTGCGGATGAAGGCAATCATCACTAGGCCATTGAGCACGGCCACACCCGATAAGGCGATGAAGCCGACGGCAGCAGAAATTGACAGCGGAATGCCGCGCAGCCAGAGTGCGACGATGCCGCCGGTCAGCGCAAAGGGGATGCCAGTAAAGACCAACAACCCATCCTTGACGTTATTGAACATCGCAAACAGCAGCACGAACACCAGCAGCAGCGATACCGGCACCACAATTTTCAGGCGCTCCGTTGCCGACTGGAGGTTTTCGAATTGACCGCCCCAGACGGTCCAGTAGCCGGACGGGATTTTCACCTGTTGGGCAATCTGCTGCTCGGCTTGCGCAACAAACGAACCCAGGTCACGCCCGCGCACGTTGGCGCTGACGACGATGCGCCTCTTGCCGTTTTCGCGGCTGATCTGGTTGGGCCCGGGTGCGATTTCAAGGCTGGCAACTTCACCCAGTGGAACATAGCTGGTACGGGAGCCATTGCCTTGCGTGTCGGGTAGCGGAATCGGTAGTCGCTTGAGCGCCTCGATATCGTTGCGCTGGTTCTCAGGCAGCCGCACCACGATGTCAAAGCGCCGGTCGCCCTGGAACAGCGTTCCCGCCTCGCGACCACCAGTGGCCGTCGCCAGGGTCTCTTGCACATTGCTGACATTGAGGCCATATCTGGCGGTCTTTTGCCGGTCGATATTGACGGTCAACATCGGCAAGCCGGTCGTCTGTTCGGTCTTGACTTCGGTGGCGCCCGGCACCTTTTCCAGAACAGCCTGGATTTTTGCAGCGGTATCGTTGAGCACATCGTTATCGTCGCCAAACACCTTGACGGCGACGTCGCTGCGCACGCCAGAAATCAGCTCATTGAAGCGAAGCTGAATTGGCTGACTGAACTCGTAGCTATTGCCAGGCTGTTTGGCAGCTTCTTCCTGAACAGCAGCCACCAACTCATTGCGCGTTTTTTTCGGCTCAGGCCACTGGTCCTGTGGTTTCAACATGACGTAGCCGTCCGAGATATTGGGCGGCATCGGGTCGGACGCAACCTCTGCCGTTCCGGTACGTGCAAATATCCGATCAATTTCCGGAAATTTTGCTTTCAATGTTTTTTCAACCTGCTGCTGCATCGCCACTGATTGCGTGAGGCTCGTGCCGGGGATGCGCAAAGTCTGGATCGCAAAGTCGCCCTCGTTGAGGCTAGGCACAAATTCACTGCCCAGCCGCGTGCCGATGAGTACCGACAGTGCAATCATGACCACTGCGAAGGTAAGCACCACCGGCTTGTTCGCCATGGCGCGCACGAGGAGCGGCTCGTAGCCCCGCTTGGCTCCGCGCATTAACGCGTTTTCCCGTTCGTCGACCTTTTTCCCGATGAACAGGGCAACGGCCGCTGGAATGAACGTAATCGACAGGATCATTGCGCCGACCAGTGCAATGACAACGGTAAAGGCCATCGGATGAAACATCTTCCCTTCGACACCGGTCAGCGCAAAGATCGGCAGGTAGACGATCATGATGATCAGCTGACCAAACAGCAGGGGCCGGCGGGCTTCCTTTGAGGCGGCGTAGACCTCGTGAAAGCGTTCCTGCCGTGTCAGGGGCCGTTTGTGATGCTCCTGTGCATGGGCCAGGCGGCGCACACAGTTTTCCACGATAACGACTGCGCCGTCGATGATAATCCCGAAGTCAAGGGCGCCAAGGCTTAAAAGATTCGCGCTGACCTTGTAGCCGACCATGCCGGTAAAAGTAAACAGCATTGCCAGCGGAATAACCATTGCGGTGATTAGGGCGGCACGGATGTTGCCAAGAAAAAGAAAGAGGATGGCGATCACCAGCACCGCGCCTTCGAACAGGTTTTTCTTGACCGTGTTGATGGCTTTGTCGACCAGGATCGTGCGGTCATACACCGTTACCGCTTCCACTCCTTCAGGTAATGTACGATTGATCTCGGCCATCTTCTTGTCGACCGCCTGGGAAACCGTGCGGCTGTTTTCGCCGATGAGCATGAATACCGTGCCCAGCACCACCTCCCGGCCGTTTTCGGTCGCCGCGCCGGTGCGCAGTTCCCGACCGATGTCGACTTCGGCCACATCCTGGATGCGGACCGGAGCACCCTGGACATTGCTGACGACAATGTTGCGCATATCGTCAAGAGATCCGACTTGACCCGGTGCGCGTACCAGGTATTGCTCACCGCGGCGTTCGATATAGCCGGCGCCAACATTGGCATTGTTCTTTTCCAGCGCCGTGACGACACTCTCCAATGACAAGCCGTACGAAGCGAGCTTCTGCGGCGAGGGGGCCACCAGGAATTCCTTCGCAAAACCGCCGATGGAATTGATTTCGGTAACCCCAGCGACATTGCGCAGCTGCGGCTTGATGATCCAGTCCTGGATCTCGCGCAGGTCCGTCGGCGTGTAGGGTGTGCCGTCCGGCTTTTTAGCGCCTTCCTTGGCTTCAACGGTCCATAAATAAATTTCTCCCAGACCGGTCGAGATCGGTCCCATGGTCGGTGCGATCCCGGAAGGCAGCCGATCCCGGGCCTGCTGAATCCGTTCATTAACCAGTTGCCGCGCGAAATAGATATCCGTTCCATCCTTGAAGATGACCGTAATCTGTGACAAGCCATATCGTGACAAGGAGCGCGTCTGCTCTAGGTGAGGCAGCCCGGACATCACCGCCTCCAGAGGGAATGTCACCCGCTGCTCCGCCTCCAGGGGCGAGTATCCGGGTGCCGCCGTATTGATCTGCACCTGGACATTGGTGATGTCGGGAACTGCATCGATGGGCAGTTTTTGATAGCTATAGATGCCATAGGCTGCCATCGCGAGAACCGTCAGGATGACTGTCCAGCGATGTTCAATGGCAAAGCGAATGATACGTTCAAACATGATGATCTCTTCTTTGCCTTAGTGGGAGTGTTCCGCGCTGCCCTTGCCAAGCTCTGCCTTGATGACAAAGCTGCCGGCAGCAGCATACGGCACGCCGGGCTTGAGGCCCTTGACGATCTCGGTTTGCTTGCCGTCATTGCGACCGATGGTCACCGGTTGCGCGACAAACCCGTCGGCTATCTGCATGAACACTACGGGTTTTTCATTCACCGTCTGGATCGCGTTTGTCAGAACTGCGACCGGCACATCTGCTTCTTCGGCAGTCAGTTCCACGTTGACATACAGGCCCGGGCGCCAAGCCATGTTCGGGTTGGGCAGCACGACCCTGGCTTTGGCAGAGCGCGTCTGCTCGCCGATGAGCGAACCCACATAGGACACCTTGCCAGCCGCTTTGGACTCGGCCGAGGTTGCCTTCACCATGGCGCTGGCACCGACGCGCACACGATCAAGGTCCTTGGCGGGGACGACAATTTCAGCCCACACCGTCGAGAGGTCGGACAGGGTAAAAATGCTGGCATCTTCCTTGACCGTTTCGCCAAGGGTGATGTGCTTTTCCACGATCACGCCGTCAAACGGCGCACGAACCTCGAACCGGTTGAGCGCGCCGCCGGTCGTTTTGCCAGCACCGATGGCATTCAGTTTTTGCTGGGCGTTTTGTACAGAAATCTCTGCTTCACGCAATTGTTGCTGTGCTTGCTGGTAATCTTGCTGAGCAGAGATTTTTTCCTCCCATAGCTTTTTTTCACGCGCATACGTGGCACGAGCAAATTCCAGGCGCTTCTGCGCTGCCAGCAGTTCACTGCGTTGCTCCGACAGCGACGTGCTGGTGATAACTGCCAGCACGGCCCCTTTTTTGACAGCCTGGCCAAGGCTGACCGGCACCGACTCCACAATGCCGGTCAGCCTTGGCACCACATGCGCGGTACGGTCTTCATTGAATCGAATTTCTCCCGGCAGCTGCATGCCACTCCTGATCTTGGCAGCCCCAGAGGTCTGGATCGTCACGCCGCCGGCCTTGGCCTGGGCCTCGGTCATTTCGATCTTTCCTTCTTCCTTGGCATAGCTAAAGAGGAAAGAATCGTTGGCGCGCTGGGCGGCGATTGTGGCGTCGAACACATGTGGCTCTTCAATGGGCACCGCGCTCCTTAACGCATCCTTGTCAGGTACCATGGCAATTTCCTCCTTGCTGCCATCAGGCCGATTTAACGTGATGGAGACCTTTGCGGCATTGGGAGGCAAGGGTTTTCCCTGATTACTGAGGAACACCTGGAAACGCGCTTCGCCCTGTGCTTCCGCAAGCACGATTTCAAGACCAAAATCGCCTTCGGTGTAAAGCTGTCCGCCATGAGAGCCTTTGGTGGCCGCTTGTTCATGGTGTTCGGAATCGCCATGCTCCTTGGCGTCGTCGTGCTTTTCACCTGATTTGCCGCCATGATGTTCTTTATCTGCATGGCCCTTGCCATGGCCGTGGCCTCCTTCGGCCTGGGTGCTCGGCGATGCCTTTTCAGGAGAATCACTCCCCTTAAGCATTACGTAGCTTCCAAAAAGTATCCCGACCACGATAATGGCGAGGATAGCGATTAGTTGTTTCTTGTTCATTGTTTCTCCTGCTGCGGGGTATTCGTACTTGGTGCGGTAAACGGGGTGCCAACAAGGCGGTCGATTTCAGCGGTAGCGCGCTGCGTTTCTGCCAGTGCACGCAGGTACTGCGATTTCGCCTGAAAAAAGGTGCGCTGCGCATCCAGCACTTCCAGGAAGCTGAACTTGCCGAGCTCGAAACCCTTGGTCGTAGCGTCATAGGCGCTTTGCGCTCCCGGCAGGACCTCTTTCTGCAGAAGCGTCACTTCATTGAGTGAGGCATTAAGACGCCCATACGCCTGGGCAAGATCGCTGCGAAGGCGTACTTCTGTAGCCGTCAATTCGTCGCGCGCCTTGTCAGTGCGGCGCAATGCCTCAAGGACGTTGCCTTGGTTGCGATCAAATAAGGGCAGTGGTACGGACACACCAACGATGGCCTGGTTACGTCCCAGTTGTTCATCCCGCTTGGCACCGATGCTGACTATGACGTCGGGAGTCCGCCGGCTGCGCTCAACCTGCGTGAGCGCCTGGCGCCGGTCGACTTCGATACGCGCGCGCAAGAGCTCCGGAGACTGATCCAGGCGTTGTGCAAGATCAGACAGCGCAGGCAGTTGGGGAAGTTTTTCCAGGTGATCTTCTGCATGGTCAAACCGCGGCATCGTACTGCCCCAAGTCGCTGCCAACCGGCGGCGGGCACCATCTAGTTCACCGGTTGCCTGCGCCAATTCGACCCGCACGCCGGATTCGGCAACGCGCGCGCGCGTTTCTTCGACTGGAGAGACCTTGCCGGCCTGCACGCGCTTGGAGGCAATTGTTGTGGCCCGTTGTGCCAGATCGACAGTTGCCTGTGCAAGTCGGTAGCGCTCCTGGGCTGCCACAAGATCATAGAATGCGGTGACAACTGCTGCCCGAATCTGGGTCTTGCGTGCATTGAGTTCCATGATGGCTGCATCGCGCCCGCGTTCCGCAGCGGACACACGGGCGGTGCGCTTGCCGCCGAGCTCAATGGGCTGGTTGAGCTGAATGGTGGTGGTTCGCGTCTCGCGGCGGGTGTCTTCAATGGACGCGCTAATGTCGGGATTGCGTATGATCCCGGCCTGCTGTACTGCAGCTTCCGTTGCCTGAACTTCGCGAACCGCAGCAGAGATGTCCGCATTACTGCGAGCAGCCAAGTCCAGTGCCGCCCTCAGAGTGAGGGTGCCAGATGGTTCAACGATTGGCTGGCCTGACGCTATGGCAGCTGAGGTCGCTGCCGAGTCAGTAGACCGCGTTTGCGCGTATGAAATGGGGAAAACCAGCACCGCCAAAGCGAGCGGTAACAACAGCTTTTGCATCGAATCTCCTTAAGTAAAAGAAAGAGACCCGGCAAAGCGCGCTATGAGCTAATCAAGAAATGGAAATAGAAAAGTAAGCTGCGTGCCGGATCAGGAGCCGACACGGTGCCATTGAGGGCGCTCTGGCGGACGCGCACGCCAGGAAGCTAATAGCGGTGAGGCTTCTGACTGCGCAATGGCAGTCGATTCGCCAGCAGGAAGTGAGAACTCTGAGGAGGGGGCGATGCCAACACCAGCTAACACACATGTCGCGCAATCACTGTCATCGCCAAGTTGCACCTTGAGCGTCGCCGCCTTGGATGCCTCGCCGCCAGCAGTATGCTGGTGGACATGATGGCCAAAATGACTGACAGCCGGATTAGTTTCATGTTTGCAATAAGCAGCAGCCTGTCCCCAGCTCAGCTGGAACGGCACTACCATCAACATGAAAATAATCAAAAGACGTCGCACGATGCTGTTGTGACCTAGTGAAACCCAAGAATTGAATCAATGATTCGTGACTGCGGCAATCGCAGTCAAATCGGCCATTACTGTACCACAGAGAGCACATCGGTGACATGCCTGCCTACGCTGGAACAAGGACCAATTCTTTTTGGAGAGACCACCTACATCCTATTAAGGTTCATTGATGGATGGTGCTACTCATGCTTTGTTCCGTACGTATGTAACGTCCTCCACGATCGTATAGTGTCGACGCAGTTTCCCGCAAACGGCACCGGATCCCCTTGTGCAACTTTATACATTGTGCAACTTTACAAGTTGACAAGTCATAAAAAATATTCAAACTTACACATGTCGCCTTTGTATATATTTGTCAATTCGACGCAGAGCATGAGCAACATGGTTTTGCCCCTTTGCGCTACGTTGGGAGCCTTGCCAATGCGCACTGGTTCCACATTGGCTTGAGTACTCAGCTTGACGCTGTCTAACAAGATACAGCCCCCATGACTGCACGCTCTCGCTACTTTGGAATAGGCGTAAATGGAGAATCGTAAGCGACATTGCTGGTCAGTGGATCGGTGGTCTGCACGTTGATCCCGTCGTCATAGATGACCTCGGGTGCGACATATCCCGGGATCACGCCATTGCGCTTGAATCGCCCGCCGATAATCCGGGACGTGGCGTGGTCGTCAAGCTCCTTGTTGAGAGATAAATCATGAATAACGATGCTAGTCATGGCGATGCTCCAATAATGAATAAAGATGGTCGAACTCTTCGTAAGGTGTGCTTCAACGAGGACCTGTAAACCGGCACTGCCAGCGCTCGTACGCCGGCGCCACAATATTCTGGCGTGCAAGCATGTCGGATACCGGGGCATCAATGTGCAAACGTGAAGGCAAGCTACATGCAGCGGCACCCAGTTTTGTGCTCTGTCGTCGGGACCGTGTGGGGCATTTTTGGAACACCCCACACAGCGTGCTTCAGAACAGGCGGATGTTGTTGGTGCCGTTTTGCGTCGGCGAGACATTGGACGTGATGCCGGAGACGAAAGCGGCATTGTTGCCGTTGTTGACGAGCGTGTTCTGCGACTGGCCCAACTGCTGGGTGGCAGCGAAGTTCATGTCGCTCTGCGCGAAGCTCAGGCTCGGGCCGCCGAACGGCATGGCGGCAAAGGGCTTCCGGAAGCGCATTGGTAGCAGCCGCCGGAGATGGTAGCCATGGCGCCGGCATCGAGGTCAGAGGAGATGGTCAGGTCTTGGATGAGCAATGTGGTCATGATGGGTCTCTATAGCTGTCGTGGAAGGATCAATATCGCGTAAGCCGGTATGTTGCTCAGAACAGGCTGATGTTGTTGGAGCCGTTCTGGGTGGGCTTGACGTTGGAGGTGATATCGGAGGCAAAGGCGACGTTGTTGCCGTTGTTGACCATCGTATTCTGTTGCTGAGCCAAACCCTGCGAGGCGCTGAAGTTGAACTCGTTGCTGGCGAAGCTGACGCTGGGGCCGAAGAAGGCGGGCATGGCAAAGGCTTTGGTGCCGCCGCGAACCGTGCTCATGGCGCGGGTGTCGAGGTCGTGGGAGGCGGTCAGGTCAGAGATGGTGAGAGTGGTCATGGCAATGGTCCTTGAAGAGTGAGGGTGGTTGGGTGCGTCGGTATGTCGCACTTGAACTCTCTATTGCAGGGACTGTGCCAGCTCCATCGGCGAGATGAAGGTCGACTCTAAGCGGTTGAAGATAAAGGAAAATGGCAGGATGATACGGACTGCCCGTTGTCCGAACCATCACACCACGTCGGCTTGGCATGTTGGGTCAAGACAGACTGTTGTTTTTGTCTGTGCGATATTTACCTACACGAGAGTCCTGTCATTTGCACGCAAGACGGTTCTATTCAAGTTTTAAAGTTTCACAAAACACAGGTTTAAGTAAAAAGCTTTTGCTGAAACTTTTTCGAATCGCAAACCTTTGGAACAAACCACAGCTTGGGCAGGTTCACTAATTTGAATGTAATACACGATTACTTCTAATGCGGATAAGGATTTCGATGCGTTAAACCTGCCGCTTGAAGCCCAGTAAGCGCAAGCCATTGAACATGACCAGCATACTGGCACCTACATCAGCAAAAACAGCCATCCACAGGGTTGCTACGCCACCGAGGGCCATAGCAAAGAATAGGACCTTGATGCCTAAGGCTACAGCAATGTTCTGCATCAGAATGCGCCGGGTTGCCCGGCTCAATTCGATAAAAACTGGAAGTTTTCCCAGGTCGTCGTCCATGAGCGCCACATCGGCGGTCTCAATGGCGGTGTCACTACCTGCAGCACCCATCGCAAAACCAATCTGTGCCTGGGCTAGCGCGGGAGCATCGTTGACGCCGTCGCCCACCATGCCCACGGTGCCATACTTAGATTGCAGTTGTTTGACTTCCGTAAGTTTGTCCTCGGGGAGGAGCTCTCCCTTAAATTCAGCAATACCGACCAGTTCGGCAATGCGCTTGGCAGTCTTTGCGTTGTCTCCGGTCAACATGACGGTCGCCACGCCCAGATTGTTCAGCGCGTTGATAACCCGAGGAACATTGGGACGCAGGACGTCGGCAATGGCGATAACGCCGAGCGTCGCCTGCTCAGACGAGAGCACAACCGCAGTCTGCGCCTGCACTTCCAGTAAGTCCAACACCGACTCAATCTGCGGCGAACACCTCCCGAGTTCTTCCATCAGGCGATGGTTGCCCAAGTAATACGTCACACCGTCAATCTGCCCCTTTACGCCGCGACCAGGCAGCGCCTCAAAGCCTGTGACCGGTTTCAAAGCAACCTCTGGCGGGCCCGCCTTCACGATAGCGCGAGCCAGCGGATGGTCGGAGTGGGCATTCAAGCTGGCGGCCAACAGCAGTAGTTGCTCAGGTGTGAAGTCGCCAAATGGTTTGACCGAGGTGACGCCTGGCTGGCCTTGTGTCAACGTTCCTGTCTTGTCAACCGCGATGGCCTTGAGCTTGTGGCCTGCTTCCAGGAACTCACCGCCCTTGATAAGGATGCCGCGCCGCGTCGCCGCCGTCAGTCCGCTAACCACGGTGACCGGTGTGGATATCACCAGTGCGCAAGGGCAGGCAATGACCAGCATAACCAGCGCCTTGTATAGCCATTCGGCAAAGGGGGCAGAAAACGCTAGTGGCGGAACTACAGCCACCAGTACGGCGATGGCAACGACGGCTGGGGTGTAATAGTGGGCAAATTTATCAACAAAGCGCTGTGTCGGCGCCTGGTTGCCCTGCGTTTCTTGAATGACGCGCACAATCCTCGACAACGTGCTTCCGCCACTGTTAGCAGTCACCTCGACGTCCAGCAAGCCCTGTTGATTGATAGTCCCGGCATACACGGTATCGCCGACACGCTTGTCGACAGGCATGCTTTCGCCAGTAATTGGAGCCTGATTGACTGTGGACTCACCGACCTTGACGACGCCATCGAGCGGGATGCGCTCGCCCGGCTTGACGCGGAACAGGGCACCTACGGGAACGGAATCGGTGGGCACGACGGGCCAGCTGCCGTCAGGGCTTTGCATGGAGGCCGTTTCGGGCGTGAGCTGCATGAGGCCGTGCACCGCGTTGCGCGCCCGATTGAGCGACAAACTTTCAATTAGCTCGGCCACCGCAAAAAGGAAAATGACCATCGCCGCTTCCGGCCATTGCCCGATTGCAACTGCACCGAAGACTGCCAAACTCATCAGAAAATTGATATTGAGTGTGAACGTCTTCAGCGCAATCCAACCTTTGCGTAAGGTAGGCAAACCACCGGTGACAATCGAAATGATGGCTAGGGCGATGACGAGTGGTGATGAGTCGGAATGGCTGCTCCAGGCAAGTGCCTCTGCGGCTGCTGCCGTCAGGCCAGACACGACAAGCAAGATTTTTTGGGCTGATTTCAGCGGCGAGGCATCGGCGTCATCCGCATTTGCGGGTGCATCGGTTCGCAAGGGCTCGGCCTGCATGCCAATCGCCTTCAGTGCGGCCAGCACACTGGCTTGGCTTTCCAGACGATGGTGCACGCCGAGAACGCGGTTCATCAGGTTGAAATCGAGCTGGACAACACCCGCCAGGCCCTCCAGCTTGTTGCGGATAAGGCGCTCTTCCGTGGGGCAATCCATGTTCTCAATGCGATATTGGGTGAGCTGAGCACCCTCAATGGTGGAGTCAAGAACAAAAGGGGCCGTCGCTGCAGCCGTAGCTGACATTGGCTCTGCGTGCATGCCAATGGTTTTGAGTGCTTGCATTATCGCATCCTGTTGCCCCGGTTGGTGACTCACCGTCAAGACGCGGGTCATCAAGTTGAATCCAAGCTGGCCGATTCCCGACATCCCTTCGAGCTTGTTGCGGATGAGACGCTCCTCGGTCGGGCAATCCATGTTCTGGATGCGGTATTGGGTCGAATGCAGCTCGTCTTTGACATTAGCAGCGACTGTTTGCGCAGCAGGCTTTGCCAGTGAGGAACATTCCCCGCCAGAACAGCAGCTCGACTTGATTTCGATTTCTTTGGGCATAGCGAAAACCTCAATGAATCCTGTATGCTTGCATTAAAAACCCTGTAGCTGCTACAGAGTCAAGCTCTTTATCGAGGATGCTATGCGTATTGGTGAACTGGCAAAAAGAACCGGAACAGATGTCGAGACGGTTCGTTACTACGAGAAAACAGGAATCCTCGCCGAGCCGGCCCGGAATTCTGCCGGTTACCGTGAGTACAAGGAAGAGCACCAGGAACAACTTCAATTCATTCGGCATTGCCGGTCGCTGCAAATGTCGCTCTCTGACATCCGCGTACTGTTGAACTTCAAGAGCAGCCCCACTGCCGGATGCCATGGCGTCAATGAACTTCTGGACCACCATATCGAGCGCATTTGCCACCAAATGGCCAATCTTCAAGTACTGGAGGGGCAACTGACATCACTGCGTCAACAATGTGGCGAGCCAAACTCGGTTCAGGAGTGCGCCATCATGCAAAATCTGTCTGAAGCGTCAGACGCGCATGAGTGCGCTTGTCATACGAGTCAAGTTCAATGAAAAAAGAGAAATGGTAACGAAGAGCGTACGTGCGCTAATAAACGAAATATCGCTCAATCTGAGTCGCTTTTAGTCTCATCCTGATCGGCCTCATGGCTCATGGCCGCAGCAGCCAAAGTAGCGGCCAGTTCAGGAAATGCTTCCTTGCGTTCACTGTACCTGCTGGTGAGATAGTCAGTCCGGTCGCGCACAAGGAGGGTGAATTTGAATAGCTCTTCCATGACGTCAACCAGGCGCTCGTAGTAGGCTGACGGCTTCATCCTGCCATTGTCATCAAATTCCTGATATGCCTTGGCAACCGAACTTTGGTTGGGTATGGTCACCATCCGCATCCAGCGTCCAAGCACACGTAACTGGTTGACGGCATTGAAGGACTGAGAACCGCCCGACACTTGCATTACCGCCAGTGTCCGTCCTTGCGTTGGTCGAATGCTGCCAACTTCCAAAGGAATCCAGTCAATCTGTGACTTGAATATTCCCGTCATTGCGCCATGGCGTTCCGGGCTGCACCAGACCTGTCCCTCCGACCATTCAGACAGCTTCCGCAGTTCCTGGACCTTCGGATGGTCTGCGGAAACGCTGTCGACCATTGGCAGTCCGTGCGGATTGAAAACACGCGTGTCCGCACCGAAGTGCTGCAGGATACGCTCGGCTTCGAGGGTAAGGAGCCGGCTGTAGGACTTCTCTCGCAAGGATCCATAAAGCAGCAGGATGCGTGGTGGGTGAGCCAAGGAGGTAGACGGCGCAAGTTTCTCCAGCGTCGGCACGTCCACATGGGGAGCGCTGATGTTGGGCAGGTCTGATAAATCGTTAGTCATGTTTGCCTACCCTCCGGCCTTTTGCGTCAATCACGGCTTCACCATCTTCCTTGGCAAACGGCCCCTTCTGCGGCATTGGCAGGATATCGAGCAAAACCTCGGAAGGCCGGCACAGGCGCACTCCGGCGGAGGTGATCACGAATGGCCGGTTGATCAGAACGGGAGTGGCAACCATGGCCTCCAATAACTGCTCGTTAGTCAGGTTCGGGTCGTCGAGTCCCAGTTCAGCATACGGTGTTCCTTTCTGGCGAATGGCGTCACGTACTGACACTCCCGCGCGAGTGATGATTTCCTTTAATTCGTCGCGTGTTGGGGGATTGTTCAAGTATTCAATGACAGTCGGTTCGATACCCGCGTTCCGTATCATCGCCAGTGTATTTCGCGAAGTACCGCATGCCGGGTTGTGATAGATCGTGACGTCCATGCTTCACACCTTTTCAATTGTAGAATTCCCGCGCTGGAAGTCGCCGGGGGCAACGGTGCCTCCGACTGTCGCATCCTTCGGCGCTGGTGGATAAAGCCAGCAAAAGAGTCCGGTAGCCGCTGCAGCGCCGAGCAACTGCGCAACGATGAAACCTGGTGCGTCAGCAGGACGGATGCCGGCAAAGGTGTCGCTGGCCGCCCGAGCAAGGGTTACTGCCGGATTTGCGAAAGAAGTCGACGATGTAAACCAGTATGCCGCCGTGATGTATAAGGCCACTGCAAATGGCGTCACAGTCGGTCGGCTACGTGAGCAGCTAATGATCACCGCCAGCAAGCCGAAGGTCGCCACGAATTCGCTCCACCACTGTGCCATGCCAGTGCGCTCGTGCGTCGATGCAAAGAACACCGGTTCGCCGAACATCAGGTGGGCCGCCGCGACACCGGCGAAGGCACCGATGACTTGTACCGCGATATAGGGGAGAACCTGGCTTCCCGGCAGGTTCTTCTGCCATGCTTCGGACAAGGTAACGACCGGGTTGAAATGCGCGCCAGAGATCGTGCCAAACATCAGTATCAGGGCAACCAGTCCAGCACCGGTGGCAATGGCGTTGGCGAGTAAGGCAATGGCCACGTTCCCATCGGCAAGGCGATTGCCCATGATGCCGGAGCCGATTACCACGGCTAGCAGCATCGCTGTCCCCAGTCCTTCGGCAACATATCGTCGTGCTGCAGTCATGCTTCAGTCTCCCAGAACGTAGTCATCATGACTTTCCTCATGCTCCGACCGCCGCGTCATGCAGTTGGCCAATCCTGTCCATTTCCGCTTTCAGGGCGGCCTTGTCGTTCTTTAGCTCGTCCAGCGGCAAGGCGAGGAAGGCTTCAATGCGGGCACGCAGAATGCGATAGGCCTTCATGAAAGCGGCATCGATCTCCTCATCCGTACCGGTAGCATGCGCGGGGTCTTCGACTCCCCAGTGCGTGCGCAACACCGGGCCAAGGTAAGCCGGGCAAGTTTCTCCGGCAGCGCTTGCGCACACCGTAATGACGATGTCCGGGGTGGCAGGCAGGTCATCCCATGATTTGCTGTGGTAACCCTCGGTGGAAATGCCTTCACGCTGCAGCAATGCGATCGAGCGCGGATGCACATAGCCGGTAGGCTTGCTGCCGGCACTCATGGCCTTCCAGCCGGCCGGTGCCAGATGGTTGAAAGTGCCTTCGCCGAGGATGGAGCGGCAGGAATTGCCGGTGCATAGAAAGAGAACGTTCATTTTGGGCCAAATGAGTTGAAGGTCAATGAAGATCTGGAATCGGTTAGGCTGCGGTGGAGCAGTCTGTGCTGCAGATGGGTGCGCAAGGGTTGCCGCCGCAGCAGTTATCCGTCAAAAAAGCCATTAGGTCGTTCATGCGGCCAAAATTGGCGGCGTAATAAATGAAGCGACCATCCTGGCGCGTCGTCACCAGATTGGCATGGGCCAGTTCTTTGAGGTGAAATGACAATGAGGACGCCGGTACGCCGAGTTGTTCGCTGATTTTGGTCGCGGCCATTCCCTCCGGGCCGACCTGGACCAGCATGCGAAAAACAGCAAGACGGGATTCTTGTGCCAGAGCCGCAAGCACGGTCACTGCTTCTTTGGGTTGCAATAAAGACATAATCTTCTCCTGAATGCTTTCGATAATTCTACACTATTCGAATTGTAGAAAAATAGTTTGACATCTTCTTTTTCCGTTTGTATTCTGTATTCGTCGACTAACGAATACCTGTTGCTGCCATGACCAGTTGCTGTGCTCCTGCTACACCCAAAGAAAAAAAGGCCGCTATCGATGCCGACGACCTGGCATTGCTGTGCAAAGCCCTTGGGCATCCTGCCAGGGTCAAGCTGCTTCAGCACCTGACTGACTACGGTGCCTGTTTCTTCGGCAGCCTGGCTGATGTAGTCGGACTGGCACCGTCGACGACGTCGCAGCATGTCACGATCCTGAAGGAAGCGGGACTGATCTTTGGCTCCAGCGATGAAAAGCGCGTGTGCTACTGCATCAACCCCGAGCGATTGGCCCATCTGAAGTCAGTGATTAATCTGCTGTAATTTTTTTGCCGCTTTATTCGTCATTTTACGAACAACGAAGGAGAAACCATGAACACGCATTCATCGCTACCGATCGCCGTTCTCGGCGCTGGCCCAGTCGGTCTTGCGGCCGCCGCCCATCTGGTCCAACGCGGCTTCAAACCAATCATTCTGGAAGCAGGCACAAGTGTCGGCGCTAACCTCAACACGTATCGTCAGGTGCGCCTTTTCTCGCCGTGGCAATACAACATTGACCGCGCGGCCGCCGAATTGCTGACCCGCGCCGGATGGATCGCACCTGCTGCCGACGTGCTGCCGACAGCCGGCGAGATCATCGACGATTACCTGCTGCCGCTCGCCAGCCTGGCTGAAATCGCCGCCGGCCTGCGCCTTCAGCACCGCGTCATCCGTATCACCCGGCAAGGAATCGACAAGGTCAAGACGGCAGGCCGGGAAAGTCTTCCCTTCGTCATCCGGGTTGAGACGCCGGAAGGCGAGCAGGAGATTGTCGCTCATTCAGTGATCGACGCAACAGGTACATGGTCGCAGCCGAACCCGCTTGGGGCGAATGGGTTGCCGGCACTGGGCGAACGGCAAGTTGCCGACCGCATTGCCTATGGCATGCCAGACATCGCGGGTAGCGAACGCGGCCGCTTTACGGGCAAACGGGTGCTGGTGGTAGGCGCGGGTCATTCCGCCGCCGGCAATCTGATTGCACTGGCTCAGCTAGCCGAAGAAGCACCTGGCACCCAGGTCGTGTGGGCAGTACGCGGCAACAACCTTGCCAAGGTCTTTGGCGGCGGCGATGCCGACCAGCTTCCGGCTCGCGGGTTGCTTGGCACGCGTATCCGGCAACTCCAGCAAGCGGGGGGACTGGAGGTGCATCGCAACTTCCGCATCCATGCGCTTAACACCGACGGAGGCCGCCTCAACGTGGTGGGGGAAGCAGTTGATGGACGTGTCCCTGTCATTGAATCCATCGACGAGATTGTCGCAGCGACCGGCGCACGCCCCAACCTGGAGATGTCGCGCGAGCTTCGCGTGCGGCTCGATCCCTGGCTGGAAAGCACCGATGCTCTTGCCCCGCTGATTGACCCGAACCTGCATAGCTGTGGGAGCGTTCGTCCCCATGGGCACCGTGAACTCGCCCACCCCGAACAGGGTTACTACGCAGTCGGCGCGAAAAGCTACGGCCGTGCTCCGAACTTCTTGATGGCAACCGGTTATGAGCAGGTGCGTTCGATCGTTGCGGCGTTGGCTGGCGATATGGCGGCGGCGGACGATGTCCAGCTTGAACTGCCGGAAACTGGTGTGTGCAGTTCACGCCCCATTGTCGGAGATGATGACGGTTCCTGCTGCGGCACAACGCCAGCACAGGCCACCCAGCCCGCTGCCACTTCTGCGGAAGCCGGCTGTTGCGGCGGCAAGGCTCCTGCCGGTGTAGATGCCTGCTGCATGCAAGACGCTGATGAAAAGGCGAAAGGCAATGTCGGCTGCGGATGTGGGCCAATGAAGCCAGCGGCCAAGCCAAAGGTCTCAGCTTGCTGCGCTTGAGTGACCACTACACCGCATAAAAGGAATCTCATCATGCGCTACATCGTTGCAAAATTTTTCCTGCCCACGGCGATCGCTGCCTCGCTCGTGTCATTCCTGATTGCCCGCGAAATTGGTGGCAATCTGGAGATGGCGGTCATCGTACCAAGTGTCGCAGCCACGCTGTGCGCGATGGGGCTGGAACGGATCTGGCCGGCGCGGGCCGAATGGAATCACGCGCAAGACGATCTTCAAACAGATTTGTCGAGCGCGGCGGTCCTATTCGGTCTCATTGATCCGGTTTTAAAATGGTTAGCGCCGATCACTGTGGTAAGCCTTTACCAGGCGGTTGGTGCTTCCGCAGCCTTCAACCTGTTCCCGATCAGCCTGCCGTTTCTACTGCAAATCCTGGTAGCGACCCTCATCGCGGAGTTCGGCGGCTACTGGTCCCACCGCCTACATCACCAGGACCGGCGGTTGTGGTGGTTGCATGCCCTGCATCATGGCAGTGAGCGCCTTCATACCTTGAACAATTTCCGTATGCATCCATTGAACTACGGGATCACCTATGCATTCGGGGTTGTTCCGCTCTTGATGCTTGGCACGCCGGAAGCAGTGATCCTTGGGTACCTTGCTCTAACGCTCCCAGTCGTCATGATTCAACATTCAAATCTTGATCTGCGTAATGGATGGCTGAATTACGTATTCAGTACCAACGAGGTCCACCGCTGGCACCATTCGGCACAGGCAGGCGAAGGCGATAACAATTTTGGGCGTGCGCTGGTAATCTGGGACCAGGTGTTTGGCACTTACCTGTACCGACCCCATGGCAACATGCCGCGCGCCGTTGGTTTGTATGCTTCAAGCCACTATCCGGCGAGACGGTCGTACTGGCGTCAAGTCATTTCCATGCTGGCACCGAACTGCTGTCCGGCAAAGGCAGGGATCTGACATGCATGCAGAACATCTCCCGCACGCAACCAATGACCGCAAGATCATTGGGCTTTTGGCGCTGACCCAGGTCATTTCGTGGGGCACGCTGTACTACGCCTTTAGTGTCCTTGCCCCCGACATGCAGCGCGAATTGGGATGGCGTGCCGAACCACTGTTTGGCGCATTCTCCTGGAGCTTGCTGATCGCGGGCCTGATTGCCACCCCAGCCGGTATTTTGCTGGATCGGCATGGCGGCCGGCCCGTGATGGGCTTGGGGTCGTTGATAGCCGGACTGGGTCTTTTCCTGCTCAGCCAGGTGCAATCAATGGGGTCGTATTTCGTTGCCTGGGGCGTCATCGGGATCGCCATGGCCATGGTCCTGTACGAAGCGGCTTTCGCGACGATCAATCGTGAATTTGATACGGGTGCTCGCAAAGGGATCTCGACATTGACCTTGTTTGGCGGACTAGCCAGCACGGTCTTCTGGCCGGTGACGCTTCATCTCAATGGTGAGGTCGGCTGGCGTGACACCTACCTGTTCTATGCCGCACTTCATATGGTGTTGTGTATGCCGGCACATCTTCTTTTAAGCAACCGAGGAAAGCGGTTGCCGAAAGCGGTGGCTGCAGCCGGCAAGCGCAGCCATACCTTGTCCGAGGCGGTCCGACACCCGATGTTCTGGAAGCTTGCGCTCGCATTTGCAACGAATGCCTTTATCTTTTCGGCATTGTCTGTCCACCTGATTCCCCTGGTGCAGCGACTGGGACATGCGGCCGGAACGGCGGTATTCTTTGCCACTCTGATCGGCCCGATGCAGGTAGTTGGCCGCATCGGTGAAATGGTCTTTGCAGGCAGGACGCAACCGCAATCCGTCGGCAAGATCACCTTTGCGTTGTTGCCAACAGCATTGGGAACGCTGGTCTTGCTAGGTCAGCACGAGTGGGTTGTCGCCTTGTTCTGCATGCTGTACGGACTAAGCAACGGTATCCTGACAATTGTGAAGGGTACGGTGCCACAGGAATTGTTTGGTCGCGAAAACTACGGTGCCATCTCCGGGGCACTGGCCGGTCCGGCCCTGGTTGCAAAGGCAGCGGGGCCGCTGGCAATGGCCGCCATGCTCGAGGGCGTTGAGACAGTACATCATGCACTCCTGATCCTGCTTGCCGCAGCCATTGCTTCTTTCTTGTTTTATCTGGCAGCCGTGCGCCGCCCCGCGCGACAGAACTCTACGGAGGCCATTCTGGAAGAGCAGGCATAATTGCTGCACCAAAGTGTCGAAATTCGGACTACTCAAGTGACCTGTTGAAGGTTGTTCACGGTCCGACTTATCAGGAGAGAAAAGAAGAAATGATCCGCCCCGCAGTCGCTGCCGACGCCGAAATAATTGCGAGCATCTACAATTATTACGTCAAGAACACCACGATCACGTTTGAAGAAACCGAGGTGACCGCCGAGGAGATGTAAAGTGGACCCGTCAGTCAAGACATTGAGCCGGTTAGTTTAAGCTGCGTCCATTTCCACCTCAGCAGCTGCCCGGCGCTGCCCCGTACCACTGCCGCTCCTACACTCCTGTCCTCCACCATCGAACTTGTCGATGATCAGCGCACCTCCGCCAGCGGCGACACGATAGACATGATCTGGCGTTTCGTAGCCCAACGCCTGATGTGGGCGAGCTCCGTTGTAAAACGCGAAGTACTGTGCCAGTCCAACCGTCAGCTCAGCCATGTTGGTGTAGCCCTTCAGATACACGTCTTCGTACTTTACGTTGCGCCACAAGCGTTCAACGAAGATGTTGTCCAGCGCCCGCCCACGCCCATCCATACTGATGGCCACGCCTTCGCGTTTGAGTACGCGGGTGAAGGCGTCGCTGGTGAATTGCGCACCCTGGTCGCTGTTGAACACCTCGGGCTTGCCGTGGTTGCGCATGGCGTCTGCCAGGCAGTCCGCGCAGAACGACGCGTCCATGCTGTTGCTGATGCGCCAAGCCAGCACTTTACGGCTGTACCAGTCGATGATCGCCACCAGGTACGCAAAGCCACGTGCAAGACGGATATACGTCAGATCCGTACTCCACACTTGATTCGGTCGCGTGACCGCCACCCCGCGCAACAGGTAAGGATAGACCTTGTGCTGCGGATGCGGCTTGCTTGTTGCCGGGCCCGGTGCCATGCCTGCCAGACCCATTTCCCGCATCAGGCGCTGCACGCGCTTGCGGTTGACGCAGTGTCCTTCTCCTCGCAGATGGACCACCATGCGCCGGCTGCCGTAAAACGGCCGATTGGTGTACGCTTCGTCAATCAAGGCACGCAGCCGATCTTCCTCTTCCAGACATGGCTGGCGCGCCACCGCTTGCAGTCGCCGATAGACCGACGAGCGCGGCACACCGGCCAGCTCACACTGCATCGTCAGCGGCATGTCGTCCTCCCGCTCAATCCAGCGTTGCCGCTCGGCCGGGCTCATTCCCCCAGCTTTTTTTTGAGCCAGTCCACCTGCATCTTGAGCTTGCCTATCTCGCTGTACAGCTTGTCTTCCGGGCTGCTCTCGTCGACCGGCTTCGGACCGCGTTTGACGTCGAACAGGGCACCGGCGTTCTCCAGGATCTCCTTCTTCCACTGGCCTACCAGCACTGGATGCACGCCGTATTCCTGCGCGATCTCCGTCACCGTCTTTACCCCGCGCACCGCTTCCAGACCGACCTTGGCCTTGAATTCCGCCGTATGCACCCTGCGTTTCTTACCTTCACTCATTCGCTATCATCCTTTCACGGATGACAGCTTAAACCACCGTCTCAAAATTGGGGACCACTATAATGGTCCGGCGAATTGAAAATGTAAAAGCTGCGGGCCTCCCCTGGTACTTGGCTGAGCACGAGGGAGACGTTGTCGGTTATGCCTATGCGACCAAGTGGCGTGAACGCTCCGCATATCGGTTTTCAGTCGAGAGTACGGTCTACCTGCGTCACGGCGAAGGCGGCAAGGGGCTGGCTGGCCCGCTCTATGAAGCATTGATTGATCAGCTGCGTGGGGCAGGCGTGCACGCCGTTATCGGCGGCATTGCGCAACCTAACGAGGCCAGTGTTCGGCTGCATGAGAAACTGGGTTTTGAACGTGTTGCGATGTTTAAGGAAGTCGGGAAAAAGTTTGACCGATGGCTGGACGTAGGCTATTGGGAGCTTCTTCTGTAAATCAAATCAGGAAGGACGTGAGCCATCTGCTTACATGATTGCGGCATGCGGAGTGCGAACGAACACCATGCACGTTCGCACAATTTTTTGCTGCAGATAGCATCCCTTTTTACTTTTTCTGTGGCTCAAGCACCGTTACCATCGCCACACCATTGACATTCTCAACATTGAATTTTACCTTGTCACCAGACTTGACCCCTTTAAGCAGCGCTGGTGACTGAACCGGAAATGTCATGGTCATTGGTCCCATCTGGACACTCTCGGATTTAATCTGACCATGCTTGAGCGTGATGGTTTTGCCGGATTTGTCGATACCTTTTACCTCGCCGCTGGCGAGGGACGTCGCACCTTGCTTCGCGTCGCCCATTTTCATGTCTCCCATGCCCATGCCTTTATGCATGTCAGCCTGCTGGGCAACGACTACGGCAGAAGTGGCGCACAAAATGGCTGCCAACATTGATTTACGAATGAATGTGTTCATGCTGATTCTCCTTTTGAGTGGGGTGCTGCGAAATAGAATTTGTTCGAAGCTTGCGTTCCTGCAGCAGGCGCCAGGCGGCGGGTATGACGAAAAGACTCAACAGCGGTGCCGTGACCATGCCGCCAATCATGGGCGCCGCCAGCCTAGACATGATTTCGTGGCCCGCACCGGAGCCAACCATTAATGGGATGAGGCCGGCCAGAATGACTGCTACCGTCATGGCCTTCGGGCGAACCCGCAGAACCGCGCCTTCCCGAATCGCCTCCATGATGAGTTCCCGGTCAAGGGGACGCCCGGCAACCAGCCGATGATTCAGCGAGTTGCGCAAGTAGACAAGCATTACCACGCCGAACTCGGCTGCCAATCCTGCAAGCGCAATGAAACCGACTGCGGTGGCGACCGACACGGCGTGACCAAGCAACCAGATGAACCAGAACCCGCCAATGAGCGCGAACGGCACCGTCAGCATAAGCAGGACTGCTTCTGGAATTGACCGAAACGCTAGGTAAAGCAGAATGAAAATAACGCCCAGGGTCAGCGGAACAACGGTCTGAAGACGCGTAGTCGCACGTTCCAGATACTCGAATTGCCCGGACCAGCCGACGGCATACCCTGGCGGGAGTTTTACTTCCTTCTGAACCGCCGACTGCATTGCGTTGACCGCCGAGCGGAGATCAGTCCCGCGGACGTCGACATAAACCCAACCGGACAGTCGGGCATTTTCACTTCGCAACATCGGTGGCCCGTCGGTTACTTTTACCGTAGCGACGTCCTGCAGGCGAATTTGTGCACCTTTTGCCGTCACCATTGGCAATTCGCGAAGCGTCTGCACGGAATCCCGGTAGTCCCTTGGATAGCGCACGTTGATCGGAAAGCGCTGCCGCCCCTCTACAACTTCACCAATGTTCTCGCCACCAATGGCTGTGGACACGACCGACTGGATATCCGAGATGGACAAGCCGTAGCGGGCTGCCCGCAACCGGTCAATATCCACGTCGATGTATCGTCCACCGCTAAGACGCTCCGCCAAGGCCGACGTCACGCCCGGAACGCGCTTGACCGTTGCCTCGATTTGACCAGTGACCTTGTCGATCTCACTTAAGTCCGGCCCGGAAACCTTGACGCCGACGGGCGTTTTTATACCGGTGGACAACATGTCGATGCGATTGCGAATAGGCGGTACCCAGACATTTGCCAAGCCTGGCACCCTCACCACGCGGTCGAGCTCTTCCACCAGTTTTGCGGGTGTCATGCCGGGACGCCATTGATCCTTCGGCTTGAACTGGATAGTCGTCTCAAACATCTCCAGCGGCGCCGGGTCGGTCGCGGATTCGGCACGTCCTGCCTTGCCAAAGACCGTCGCGACTTCGGGAACCGTCTTAATAAGCCGGTCTGTTTGCTGCAGCAGCTCACTTGCTTTTGACGCGGACAGACCCGGCAAGGCTGATGGCATGTACAACAGGTCGCCCTCGTCCAGTGGCGGTAGAAATTCTCCCCCTAAACGAGACAACGGTATCGCAGTCAGGGCCAGCGCAACCACGGCAAGCGCGATGGTTGCAACAGGATGGCGCAAGCTGGTTTCCAGCAACGGCCGGTAAAGTGCTATCAGACCGCGATTGAGCGGATTGGAAGCTTCAGGCGGAATTTTTCCACGTATGAGGTACCCCATCAGAACCGGCACGACCGTTATGGAAAGACCGGCGGCAGCGGCCAGCGTATAGGTCTTCGTGTAAGCCAATGGCGAGAATAGTTTGCCTTCCTGAGCCTCGAGTGCAAAAACAGGAACGAAGGACAGGGTCACAATCAACAGGGAGAAAAACAGGGCCGGTCCAACTTCAATCGCAGATTCGGCAATCAGCTTCCATCGTTCCTGGGCCCCAATTTCTCGACCGGGATGCGCATGTTCGTACGCTTCCAGGTGCTTGTGCGCGTTCTCGATCATCACAATGGCGGCATCCACCATCGCCCCGATCGCAATGGCAATCCCGCCGAGTGACATGATGTTGGCATTCACGCCTTGGTAACGCATGACGATAAAGGCGGCCAGCACGCCCAAAGGAAGCGACACGATGGCTACGAACGCGCTGCGCAGATGGAAGAGAAAAATTGCGCAGACGATGGCGACAACGATAAACTCTTCGATGAGCTTGTCCCGAAGATTGGTCACCGCCGCAGTGATAAGCTTCGAGCGGTCATAGGTTGGGACAACTTCAACACCTTTAGGTAGCGATGTCTGGAGACTTGAGAGTTTTTCCTTGACCGCCTTGATGGTCTCCAGCGCATTTTTGCCGGACCGCATGACGACCACGCCGCCTGCGACTTCACCTTCGCCATTGAGTTCAGCGATGCCGCGTCGCATTTCCGGGCCAAGGCGAACGGTCGCGACATCGCGCAGCATGACCGGTGTGCCAGCCTCATTAACCGACAATGGCACATTGCGGAAGTCTTCCAGTGAACGCAAGTAACCGCGTGAACGCACCATGTACTCTGTCTCGGCCATTTCGACAACGGAGCCGCCCGATTCCTGGTTTGCCTTTGCCAACGCTTCCAAGACCATCGCATGAGATATACCGAACGCCCGCAGCTTATCCGGGTCAAGTACCACCTGATACTGCTTGACCATCCCGCCGATACTGGCCACTTCGGCTACGTTCGGCACGGTTTTCAGCTCGAACCGCAGGAACCAGTCGTTCAGCGCACGAAGCTGTGACAAGTCGTTGCCACCCGTGCGGTCAACAAGCGCGTACTCGAAGACCCAGCCCACGCCTGTGCCGTCAGGGCCCAGTTCGGCGCGCACTCCTAGTGGCAGACGGCTTTGGACCTGACTGATGTACTCCAAAACGCGTGAACGAGCCCAGTACAGGTCGGTGGCGTCATCAAACAGGACATAGACGAAGGAGTCCCCAAAAAAGGAATATCCCCGCACCGTCTTGGCTCCCGGGACTGCCAGCAGCGCGGTCGTCAACGGATAGGTAACTTGGTCTTCAACAAGTTGCGGTGCCTTTCCAGGATACGGAGCACGAATGATGGCTTGGGTGTCGGACAAATCCGGGAGCGCGTCGAGCGATGTCCCCTGCAGTGACCAGATTCCCCAGCCGGCAATAACAAGCGCACCCAGCAGCACCCAGAACCGATGGACAATGGACTGGCGAATGATGGATGCAATCATTTCTTGCTCCCGTCCTTGTTCTGTCCAACTGTAGTGACGTTTTCCAGCACGTATCCGTCCTTCCCCTCCTTGAACGAGAATTCAGCATCCTGTCCGGACTGGATGCCTTTGAATGCGTCAGGATTGGGCTTGGAGAAGTCCATGGTCATTGCGGGCCATTGGAGTTCCGGAATGGGTTTATGAGAAAACGTAATGGCTTCAGGCGATACTTTTTCCACCTTGCCGACGCCGCGATAAACCGCCGCGCCACCCTGCTGATTGGGTGACGCCGCAGCGGTCCCTTGAGCTGCCTTCTCTCCCGCCAACTTTGGAAGTACGCCTTTCAGGTTGGCTTCCGAATCAATGAGGAACTGACCGGACGAGACAACCTTTTGCCCTTCGGTCAACCCGCTCAGGATTTCGGTGCTGTCGCCGATGTCGCGCCCCGTTGTTACTTCCACCGGTTGCATCGAGTTGTTGTCACCGGCAACCAGCACGACAGCCCGCTTGCCTGAGGTGATGACCGCCTCGGTCGGCACCAAAAGACGGGATGACGCCTTGTCCGCGACCAGGCGTACCCGCATGAACAGCCCGGGAATCAGGCTGCCATCCCGGTTATCGAGTTCCAGGCGGGCCTGTATCGTACGCGTAGCGGCACTGACGCCCGGCAGCACCTCCCGCACCTTGCCAGAATAGGTTCGCTCTCCGAGCGCATTGGCCTTTGCTTCCACTGTCGTACCGGGCCGGACCTGTCCAGCTGCGGCCTCAGGCACCTCCGCGACCAGCCAAACCTTGCTCAGTCCCGCAATCTTGGCAATGGTCATACCAGGTGACACCATCGCGCCTTCGCGCATTGCCAACTCGGTCACAACGCCATTGACTGGCGAAGCAAGTGTCAGATTCCGCTGTACCTGGCCCGTACGCTCCAATTGCGCAATCCAGCCATCGGGGATGGACATCGCGCGCATGCGCTGCTTCGCAGCCGACGCCAACGAATCATTCCCTGAGCGTTTCAGCGCCAGATACTCCTCTTGAGGCGCAATCCAGTCCGGCACAAACAAGGTGGCGACGGCGTCACCGCGCTTGACGCGTTGCATCGGCGTACGAACCTGGAGTCGCTCGATGTAGCCTGTTACACGGCTTTGTACGACTTCCGCGGCACTTTCGTCAAACTGGGTTGTGCCGACAACTTCCAACGTGTCCCGGGTCTCTTCCCGACGTACGGTCGCAAAGCGGATACCCAGGTTCTGCTGCAAGGTTGGACTGACCTTGACCCCGCCTTGCTCGCCGCCTTCATCGGCATAGACTGGCACCAGCTGCATGTCCATGAAAGGACTCTTGCCCGGCTTGTCAAATTTCTGACCCGGCACCATCGGATCGTGCCAGTACAGCACCTTGCGTCCAGTCTTCGGGTCAATCTTTTCACCGGTGTTCGTCGCGGTTGTCGCTTCAGTCGTAGGAACGTTTTCACCATGTTGCTGGGTGCCAAACCAATAGCCTCCGGCAGCCAGTCCAACGCCTGCCAGAAGTAATACGATGGTCTTGAGCGCATATTGTGTTTTCATTTCTCGATGCTCCCGTTGGTGGCAATGGCGTGCGGAATGACGTGATACTCCAGGCTGGCCCACACCAGGGCAGCTTCCTTTTCCAGGTCGGCAATCATCAACTGCTTCTCGAGCAGCATCTTTCTGGCGCCATAGATGGCGGACAGAGTGCCGCTACCAGCCCGATAGGCAGCCATGGAAAGTTCAACCTGCTGGGTCGCGACTGGAAGTAGTTGTTCCTTCAGGTTCGCCAGGCGCTCCTTCTGGCTCTCCAGGGTCGTTGAGGCGCTCTAGATGTCTGCCTGTAACTCGCGCAAGGTTTCCTGGTACTGGAGGCGTGCCTTGGTTGCCAGGGCAGACTTTTCGGCGATGTCGCGGTCCTGCCGCTGGGAAGGATTGATTGGTATGGGTATGCTGACGCCGAAGGACACCATGTTTCCGTATTGACTGCCGCGTTGGCTGAAGCTGGCTTCGACGGACACGTTGGGACGGCGCTCTCGGGCGGCAACCGTGGTTTCTGCATCGGCCATGGCGACGCTGCGTCGAGCCATCAGCGCCATCGGGTGATACCGTTCGAGCTCCCCGACAGACAATTGCGGCGTATGGGAAACGAGCGGCGGGATAACATCCGTCACCTTCTCTACAGGCTGAACCGTCCAGCGTGAAAGCACGGTGCGGGCCGCCTGCAGGTCCTGTTCGGCTTTGCGAACCGCATCTCCGGCCTGGACCCGTGCGAGCTGCGCCATCGCAATGTCACTGGCTGCCGCTTTTGCGCCACGATGGGCTGCCTGGGCAGCTTGCAGGTCGTCAGTCGCTTCCTTCTCCATCGCTCTGGCAAGCGCGGAAACGCGCTGCCCATGCCAGACATTTATCCATGCCTTGGCGGTTTCCTCGCAGATTTTGGCAACATTGGAAAGATAGGTGGCTTCTTCCATGTCGACGGCGCGTTGCGCTCTTTCCGAACGGGCGACGCGCTTGTCCGATGAGACCCATTCCTGTTCGATGCCGACTCGGCGCATCGTCATGAAATCGCGCGTCAGGCTGAACCTGTCCTCGCCGCTGACAGGCAGGTTATCGACACCAAGCTTGAGCATTGGGTCCGGCAGCTGGTCGGCCTTTGCCGCCGATTCACGACTGGCTGCAACTGATGCGATCGCTGCCTTGTTGGAAGAAGACTGCTGCGTTGCCAAGTGAATGGCTTGTTCAATGGTGAGGCCAGCCGACTGGCTCAATGCAAAGCACGGGGCAGCCGCCAGCGCTGCCATGACGCCAAGACGGCGCCAAGGAGTCCACCGACCGTACCCGGCCAGTGGAATATTTTTCTGTAATGACATGGAAAACCTCTGTGGTAAGGACGAGCACCCGCAACGGCCAAGGGCCGCGCTGTAAACCGACAGAGGGAAAGGTCAAATGCGCAGGCGGAGCGTGCGTAGGTAAGGCGGGTCGATGCCAGAGGTGGGAGGAGTATCGGACCATTCCGCATCCATGACAGCGGACTGATACAGAGCCGGTGCCGGATGGACAGTGGTCACGAGAACGGGAGTCAGCGCAGGAGGCGCCGCAAGATGCTCAAGCGCAAGCTGACCGCCCGACTGGAATTCGGCGCATTGCGCAGGTTTTTCAACATCCATTTCCGCGCAGGGCATGCCGTCCATGGCCATTTCCATAGCCTTCACCGGTTCGGCAATCTTTGGGCACGCATAGGCCGACATGGCAATGCCCGAGCAGAGGACGCTCAGGATCAACAGCCAGCTTAATCGGCGCAACGGTGATGAAAAACGATGGATCATGCCAATACCCTTGTGGGATTGCTTATAGTCTAGCGCAAATTGTCGATGGACGATGGTCGTGCGTATTTCATGATAGGTGGCCTCATGAGACTACTAGACCCATGAAACTTGTTAACTAAGGGTGCAGCGCCTGTCGCCTTTTTTGCATCGCAAATTTGACGCAACGCCGCAGCATGGGCTTGACGATGATCCTTGGTGTCCGACAAGCTCGCTGTCAATTCCCTCAACGTGGGCATATTGCCCGCTTCGCAAAACAGCTTGACCGCTTCGGAAGGCGTGTCCCGTCCAGTGATCGCCCAATATGGAACATGCCGTGCACTGGCAGTGGTGCTTTGCCATGTGATTTGGCCAGTCCGCGCATTCGTGGTCGCCATTTCAAGTAGTTCAAGAAAGCTTGCTAAAGAGGAACGTCCAAGCATATGGTCAGAGACCCACTGTTCAGCTTCGCGCGTCCATTTTGCTGGACAAATGGGGGCTTGTGCTGACACCCACCCGGACAAGCCGGTTGGAGCGATGGGCACAGGACCAAACAGTACTGAGGGCGTTCCTATGCCCTCCCAATGCATGCGCCAGCGTAGAAATGCTTCGGCCACGGGACAAATGGCGATCGTGCGGGTACCTTCCAGGCGCCAGTCCAGTTGGCGCGCTGCGGTAACCATACAAGAACGGTGGGCACGCAGTAGATGACGCCAGAGGTGACGACGCACCGTCCCATAAATCGAGTAACTCGCCAGGAGACGGTCGTCCCATGTCTTTTTAACTTCAGATACTGGCTTTCTTGTATGGGCTGGTTCACTTGCCCGGACTTTTCCAAGCCCGGGCGTGAGCTCAACGGCTGGCGGGGGCCTGCTGTTAATTTCGACCACCAGGGGCAATTGAACATTCCCCGCTTGCGCCTTCCAACGTTTTTCTCCCAAAGCATGCCAGACGCTGTCGAGAAAAACTTTATATTCGTCCACTGGACGCAGCCAATTACCGGATGCAAATATCACTTTGCCAAGTCCCTTACGTCCACGGCGTACGTTGAGGTCCAGCCATGTTGGCAAGGTGCGGTCTTCATACTTGCACAGCGAGGTCAGGTTTAAGGTCCATGTGGCTGGCGGTGGTAATGAAATCAACCCACGCTCCTTTGGGTCTCGCAGCGCTGGTGCGAGATCGGTCTGACATGCCGGGCAGCAAAACGGTCGGGCAAAGACAGCTACCTTCAATTGGTACGGAATGACGCCGCCGCATGCCGGACAACAAGACCGAATGGGATTGTTGTGCACTGGACATGCCCTGACCATATCCGACTGAAATGCCGGGGAATGAAAACCGGCGTACGCGCATTGTGGACACCAGCAAAGCATTTCACGAAACCGTCGTCTTCCATTTGCGAGATGGTGGGGCAAGAAGGCATGCTGGACGTGCTGCGTATCCAGGCGCATTAGCTGGGTGATGTTTTCGATATCAAACAACGTACTGTCGCGCAGATCCACGGCGGGTGCGCTGACGATTACCGTCTTTCTGCCGCAATCTTTACGTATAAAGAGAGTCGCAAGGTCCTTTGCGCCGAGCGCATTGAGCATCGCAAACTTCGATAACAACCCATAAATGGAATCATAGCCATGCGCCCAATCGTCCCGCCAACTCCAACCCTTTGCCAGGTGCAGAGGTTCATCAATGAGGATGCGCGCCGCCTTCATCGTTCAATCCTGTGCCGGCAGGTCATCGGTCATGACGATGCGCAGCTCCTCTTGCGCGGCGACAAAATTGGATTCCTTGATAGCCAGCTGCCAGGTTAAAAGCGGTATCGAGAAGTGGTAATCATCCTGTGCAGCGCTTTCGCCCAAGGCGATTTCGACCGACCGTGCGAAGTACTGCATCGGTATCTGCAGGTCATAAGAGAAACCGGCGGCATCGTGAGCAGTCTTGAAAGTGTCCCACAAGACTGCGGCCTGATTAACCAGGCGAAACCCAGTACTATAGGCAGCCGGCAAGAAAAAGCGCGTGTACGACCACTCACTGTTGACCGGGAAGCACGCTTCGTCATAGCCCGCCAGGCAGGTGGCCACATCATCTGCCGATAGCAGGCCATGGAATTGCAGCTCGTCGATCATGAAGCGCGCAACGATCTGCGTCTCCCGGCTCAAACGAAACGCACTTTTTTGATTCAGTAGCTGTGGCTGGCCCACGAGCAGCGTGATCATGCGAATGCCGTACCGCTCGAGTTCATCATGGACGTCGCGCAGCCATTCATACTCAATGACGTCCAGACGCTGCGCTTCGTCAGCAAAAATGACGAACCAGTTGTGACCTGAGCGATTGACCAGCTCCATGATTCTCTCGTTGAGCCGGGCCCGCTTTTTTGGAACGCTGCCAGTGAATGCGCCTGGGTGACCGACTGCCTGCAGTAACAGTGAAAAGAAGGCGTCCTCTGACTTCGACCTCTTCTTTTGGCAACCGAAACTGAGGACCACTGCCTTGGGGTAATCTTCGCGCAATACGCGCATGACGTAGCGCACACCATAGGTTTTACCGAACCGCGGATGGGCAAAGATGATGCCGCCAGGCGTACGCAACCGAATTAGTTTCTTCACACGCAGGTACATTTCCTCGATCGAGGGGGTGGGCAGGATGTACTTTTGCTCGATGACGGGATGGCAGTCAAAAGAAACAGGACGCTGATAAGTGTCGGCCAAGGTAGTCCCCTGTCTAGAATGTGATCGTGCGTCTGATCTTCAGTTTTCGCGCTTGTGGCGGTTCGGCTGGAACCGTCAACTCCGGCACCGTTTCGCGCAGCAGTGCTCCACCCTCTGCAGTCGGTACTGGAGTGATTTCCCGCGGAGGCACTGATGTTGCTGGTGCATCCTCTGCCATGGCGTTGCTGTGCGAGGTTGCCTTTGCCAAGTCGGTCGCGGCACGCTTGCTGGTTTTTCCCTTGTGTCGCTTGTATTTTGCCCAGCACTCGACAGGGTCATCGCCATCGCGGTATTTCAGCTTTCCTTCCCGCTTGAGTCGGAAAATTTCCTGGCGCACGCGTAATGAGTGTGGGGTATAGCACCATGGACGGGCCGCCTTCAGCACGCCGAGCTCGGTTCCATCCTCAAAAAAAGCTTTCACGCTACGAATGTCACGCACATCAAAGTAAATACGCAGCTTTTTGCCGATCAATGACAGGCTGCTTGCCAGGATCGGGTTGGTATAGCGCACCTCCTGGAAATTGATATGAGGACGCGTCGTCGTATCACCTCTGATGGGTTTGATCCGTGCCTCCTGCAACAGGCAGAGGTTCTGGTGGACAACTCGCGGAAGCGTTCGCAAATAGCCGGGATCGCGTGCAAGCAGCTGCGCCATGGCTTCGAGCGGTGTCCTGTTTGAGACTCCGCTGTGCGGTGTGCCGTTGTAGTCCCCAATCACCACTTCAATCATCTCTTCCAGTTCTTCGAGTTCGACTAACAGGCTGAGATCTCCTTTTGGGTCGTTCAGGAGGCGTTCGATCGAGTCTGGGTTGCTTCCGGTGGTACCGGGCAATTGATGTGCGAAATTGCGCGCCAGAAGGTGGAAAAAACGCTCCACAAATGGACGTTCATTCGGTTCGGCGGGTGGACCGTTGTCGGGCCAGCAACCCACGATTTGGTTTAGGCGTGCGAGCGTGTCGATGGCGAGATGTGATTTGGCACCGTCGAAGCGGAACCATTCCCAGCAGGCATATCGTGTTTGAGGCAAGACCTCCGATGGGAAGCCTCCACCGCTGCGCATTTTCAGGTTCGGGAGCTTGTATTGGCGTGGGCGAAATGGGGTCAATGCCGCTTGCAAGGCTCCGGCAACGTCATCCTTGTTATATTCACTGGACAGTGCGAGCTTGTATCCGATGACAGCACGGCTGGCCACATCGAGCAGCACAAGAATCCAGATACGCGTCAGTTCCAGTAGGGTCTCGAAACCAAGCGGGTCCATGACCCGAACAGTGATCCGCAGATCCAATTTGTGGCCGTCAAACTCGACGACCTCCCATGCACGTGTTGCAGCTGGCGCTCTTGGCTCATCTTCTTGCGTCTGACCTGTTCCCCCGATACCTGAATGTTGCTTGGAAAAGCTACGGGGACGAATTTCGGATTTTTGCAAATAGGCCGCCATCGATCGCAGACCAGCCATGGTTTGGCTGAAGGGATACTCGTGCGGTTTGATGCCCAGCGCTCGGCACTTTTCGAGGAATTTCTTATGGATGCGGGCAAGGGCTTTGTGCGCACGACGCGCTTTGCCATGCTGGCGGTTGCGTAGCTTGACATAGCGCTGCAGAAATTTTTCTAACGCCGGATACTGTTGCAACAGCAGCGTAAAAGCGCCCGCCAGGCCACTCCCTCTTGCCAAATGGGGGCTGTCGAGCGAATGGGTGCGTTCATATTGCTTCAGGCGCGCGTAGGGTATGGCCGCACGCATTCCATAAATCCGCCCGTCGGCATGGCTGGTCAGACATCGATCTATTAGCCGGTAGACCGTCTTTGGTTCGACACCAGTCTGGCTTTTGATGATGGCCAGGGACGCCTCGGGGTTCTCAACGTAGAGCTCAATTGCCCGGCGGCGAGAAAGGAAGGCTGTGCGATCAGTATCATCCAGGGCGCCTATATCGACTGAAGGCCAAGTAGAAAGATCACGCAATTCATCTGGAAATGAGTCACGACTGAAATTGGCTTTGCCGAAGGCATGCGTTTTCATACAGGCTCGAGCACGGACGTGGGACCCAGGGGATTGGTGCCGATGTCTCTGCAGCGCAACTTGCCGTTATGGATAAGGATGAACACTGCTGACTGTACCAGCACGCTATCTTCGTCCTGAAATCTTTGCAGAATGGCTGCTAGCTGCGTAGGAGCGCTGATGCATTGCTCCACTTGTTTCAATAACGAGGGCATTACGTAACGGCGATTTGCTGAGAGCATGCGCACAATTCGTCCCCAGTTATCCAAAAACCATGCGCAAGCCTGGTGATCAATGGGGCAGACCTCGCGCACTAAAAGATGCTGTGATTCAGCCCACGTGCAAAATGCAGGGAAAGTTCTGGCAGTTTCTTCCGGAGGTGAGGCAACCTTGTCAGAAGAAATCAACCACAGTTCCTCGCGGTCGCAAAAGGCAACCCAGAAGTCGACGATTCTCTTGGGCGACGTATCAGGAATGACAACTGGACGTTCGCAATAGCTCAGAACAGCCGGATCAGCTTCCAGTTGGAGCCAAGTATTAAGCGGATTCTGATTAAAAAGGGAGAGATTACGATTAACCTTAAGTCCATGAACGTCGTAACGATGTGACTTAAACGGCCTAGCGTTTGTTATTGCTTTAGGGAAACGCAGATCTGACGCCATCACCCCTCCAGACCGCATAATGCGTATAGAGAAAGTGTAGGAGAGGAAAATTGGGAATTGTCAGATTTACTTCAAACTTTAGTGAAGTAAATCTGCCTAGATCAAAAAGGGGTGGCTAGCAAAATCAAAGACTTGCGCACTTCGTACATTGGCAGTTTTCCTTCACCGTAGGTTTCTCAACGTCGTGTTTGTAGATTCCGGATCTGGCCATGTCGGTCGGCGAATTTGATAAAGATTTACATACAAGCGTATTACATACCATGGAACGCAAAAAGGCAAGTTCATTTGGCGTGCAAATTTGCTTGGGATAATGGGGCGTTATCCGGTATGATCAGCCGGAAATGCAGATTTTTGGACCTTTCCAAGCGTAATGCCCGGTTTGTCAGCGACAGCGCCACACGTAATGACCAAGCTCGACCAGTACCTCGAAGCCGCGACCCGGGAAAACACCCGGCAAAGCTATCAATCCGCGATCCGGCACTTCGAGGTCGAATGGGGCGGCTTTTTGCCGTCAACCGCCGACAGCGTCGCCCGCTATCTCGCCGACCATGCCGAAACCCTGTCGTTGAATACGCTACGTCACAGACTGGCCGCGCTCGCCCAGTGGCACATTGAACAGGGTTTCCCCGATCCGACCAAAGCACCGGTAGTGCGTAAAGCGCTGCGTGGCATCCAGGCATTGCACCCGGCGCAGGAAAGGCGCGCGACACCGTTACAGCTTGACCAACTGGATCAGGTTATTTCCTGGCTCGACGGCACCATTGCGAAAGCGCATGAAGAGCACAACCGCGGCGCCAAACTACGCCACTGCCGGAATCGGGCGCTCTTGCTGCTCGGGTTCTGGCGCGGATTCCGGGGCGATGAACTGACCAGGTTGCGGGTAGAACACGTCCAAGCAGTCCCGGGCGAAGGCATGACCTGCTTTTTCCCGCAAACCAAAGGAGACCGGACTTATCAGGGCACGACATTCCGTGCACCAGCGCTTGCCCGACTATGCCCAGTGGAAGCCTATGTGGAATGGATTCATGTCGCCCAGCTCGACAACGGCCCGGTTTTCCGGGCGATCGACCGCTGGGGGCATGTCAGTGACCAGGGCCTCAATACTGACAGCCTGATACCGATTCTGCGTTCACTGTTGACGGAAGCGGGAATCGCCTCGGCCGAGCGCTACAGCGGCCACTCGTTGCGCAGGGGCTTTGCCAACTGGGCCACCGCCAATGGTTGGGACGTCAAAACGCTGATGGAGTACGTGGGGTGGAAGGACGTTCAGTCGGCTCTGCGGTATGTGGAGGCGGCAGATCCCTTCGCCAACTACCGGCTGCCATCCAGTAAGCACAAGTCAGTGGAATAGACGCAAACTGGAGAAACCGGTGCTGTCAGGAACCCGATTCGGGCACATTTACTTCCGCCCGTTCGGCGAGTGTCATTTTTCCTTCCGAAGTTCGGGTACTTTTACTTCAACGGACGATTAACTGGTGTGAAGTGGGATGTACGAGATAATTAAGTGTTCGTATTCCGTAAGAAAAGCACGATAGTCTCGTAAAAGCCAGTTTGCTCGACAGATAGAACATACAGGAGGCACATGTACACTGAATACATGGTGGTGGAATCATCTGGGTCTTCACCTAAAAGGGCAAAACGCCTACGTCTAGGTGATACATCTTGCCGTAACGAAGCTTGGTTGCGCGATACGCTTCATCAAAATCCTGACATTCTGCCGATCGCAGAAATTGATTCTTCATTTGGTCAGCTCATTCCCCTGTGCACCGAACTGCGCACAGGTAGTGGGCCGATTGACCTTGCGTTCATCAACCAGCATGGGCGCCTGACTCTCGTTGAATGTAAGTTGTGGCGCAATCCTGAAGCTCGTCGTGAGGTCGTGGCTCAAATCCTCGACTACGCACGTTCCATAAGCAGGTGGTCCTACTCAGATCTGCAACGCCAAGTTTCAGCCGCCACAGGCATAACTGGCAACGTTCCTTTTGAGCTGGTGCGGAGCAAGTTTCCTTATCTTGAGGAGCATGCGTTTGTTGATGCAACGGCTGCAGCCATGCGGCAAGGACGATTCATGTTGCTGATTGCTGGAGACGGTATTAGAGAAGATGTGGGCGCGATCGCCGAGCTGATCAACCGTAATGCAGCATCAGCATTTGCATTCGGCATGGTTGAGGTCGCCCTATATGACTTGGAAGGTTCGGCGCTGATTATTCAGCCGCGCGTTGTCGCTCGTACGCAAGTCATACCGCATCATGTGGTCGTTGTCCAATCAGAAACTGGCTCCGTCCCTATTTTGAATGCTGAAGAGACGGGTGATCTGGAAACTGGGAGGGTTGGTCGACCCGACACGGAAGTAAAAGAGGTCAACGCGCAGCATGAGATATACAGGCACTGGTGGAAACCTGTCCTTGCTGCGTCCATAGACGATCCTGATCAAGAACCACCAAAGTTGTACTGGCCGAACAATGTGCGGCTGCCATTGCCTTGGCCGGGTGTCTGGATCCTTCTTTATGCCACACGAAATGGCCAAGGAGAACTGGGAGCCTGCCTTGCAGGCCGAGCTGGCGCTTATGCTGACTTCATCGAACGGCTAAGGCCAAACGTGGACAAAATATTAATGCAGCTACCCGAAAAGAGTGAATTTAGAAAATTTTCAACCGGTGATGACTTTACATTCACTATCACTCGTTCAGGTAGCGACTTCGCATCCGACCAAGAAAAAACTCAATGGCTCGCGAAAATGGCAAACGTTTTTGTCAACGTATTTCGCCCGATAGCCAAGGAACTCATTCGGGACAGCAGCAGCCCCCTATAAGGGTATTCAAGGATGACTATGATCGATTTCCCAAGCCGCCCGCACTTACGTATTGCCACCTGGAATTTAAATCGGCCTAAGTTAGGTAGCACTGAAAAAAACAAGATGCGCAGCGAGGTCATTCAGAAGTGGGATGCCGACATCTGGATACTAACTGAAACAAGTGATGCAATTCAGTTGCCAGGCTTTTCTTTTGCAGCTTCAGATAAAGGTTGCTCAAGCTATGCGGCCGGCGAGAGCTCGGCTACGATCTGGTCTCGGTTCCCAATAAGGCGTGTCCTGCAAACATTTGACGCAACGAGCAGCGTTTGCGCTGAAATACATTCGGATATTGGACAATTGCTGGTATACGGCACCATCATTACCTACGCAAATGACCGCGGGGACGGGACAAAAAAACGGTGGGAAGAACATAGGCGAGCTATCCAAGCACAAGCTTTAGACTGGGTAAAATTACGACGGAATTTTCCTCAGCATCAGCTGATAGTTGCGGGGGATTTCAATCAAAGCCGTGACGGATCTGGGTGGTACGAAGATACTACGTCAGTAAAGCTTCTAACAGAGGCTCTAAAAGAGGCGAGTTTGGCATGTGTAACTGAGGAAGATTTCAGACAAAAAGGTCTCCTTAAATCCCGCGCGACGATCGACCACATCTGTCTCTCTGAATCTTTGCAAGTAGTGCCAGAATCGCTACGAGCTTGGGAGGGCTATACAGAGGGGGGCAATAAGCTAAGCGATCACAATGGGGTATGCATCGACATCGCAAATTCCGCACCGAAGTCCTAGACGCAAAGAGGCAACATGTCAGATCTGTACGATAGCCAAAATCATGCCCCGACTCTGCCTCGTATCTGTAACGATGCTCTGCGTCGGGCACGGTTTCGAGGCTGCCTCCTCGCGGGTGCAGCCGGTGACGCATTGGGTGGAGCAGTAGAATTCAGCAGCCTTTCGGAAATACGCCAGAACCATGGGGCAAATGGCATCAGTAATTATGTGCAAAGCTTCGGTTCCATGGGGGCCATCACCGATGACACCCAGATGACCCTTTATACAGCAGAAGGCTTATTACGGGGATATGTGCGTACGCAGACGCGCGGCCTTGGAACAAGCCTTGTCGCAGTTACTGCCCATGCCTACCTGCGTTGGCTGCTCACTCAAGGCATAAGGTCCCCCTTGCTACGCGACGACGCAATAGACGGCTGGCTTTCTACACATCGGGCGCTGTATTCCCGGCGAGCACCCGGCAGCACCTGTTTGTCGGCCCTCTCTTTGATGTCATCTTTTGGCAATAAAGCTGAAAATGACAGCAAAGGATGCGGAGGAGTGATGCGTGCAGCACCTGTGGGTCTGTTCATGTCATCCAAATTACTAGAAAACAAAAGCTATTACATCGCTGAAACATTCAAGCTCGGCTGTGATGTGGCGGCGATTACGCATGGGCACCCGACGGGGCAGCTGCCATCCGGCACACTCGCGTTACTTGTTGGACTCCTCGTCAACGGCGAATCGCTCGATAACGCATTGAACATTGCACTGCGCGAGTTGCAGCAACACGATAAACATCAAGAATCGTTAGATGCAATTGTTTTGGCGCGGAGCTTATCCAGTTCCGATATCAGCGCTGAAGCTGCTATCCAGAAGATCGGCGAGGGGTGGATTGCCGAAGAAGCACTTGCGATTGCCGTTTTCTCCTGCTTACGTGCAAATGATCTTCAAGAGGGGGTAATAATGGCGGTCAATCATGGAGGAGACAGTGATTCAACAGGGGCGATTGCAGGAAACATCCTCGGGGCGATGTTTTGTGAAGAAGAAATCCCTCAACGTTGGCTAAATGAATTGGAACTGAGGGACGTGATAGGACAAGTCGCCGACGACTTGGCAGTGTTTCACGAATGGCGCCTCGATTGGCAGGACAACCAGGAAGAGTCTACATTTTATTGGACAAGATATCCGGGTTGGTAAGTTGCGAATAAATTTGAGCAATTTCTGCTACTCACAATGTTTCGCCTGATTTGCGCCTTAAAACCGACATGTCCAAGCTCGACCAATACCTTCACGCCGCCACGCGCGAAAACACGCGCCTAGCCTACCAGTCAGCGGTTCGGCACTTCGAGGTCATGTGGGGCGGCCGCCTACCGGCCTCTACCAAAAGCGTGCTCGAGTACTTGGCGCATTACGCTGCCAGCTTATCATTCAGCACGCTGCAGCAGCGTCTGGCGGCACTGGCTCAATGGCACAAAACCCAAGGCTTTGCCGACCCTACCAAGGACGAAAAGGTGCGCAAGCTGATGCGTGGCATACGGGCATCCCATCCCGCGCAGCAGAAACAGGCCAAGCCGCTGGAACTCGACCAGCTTGAGGCGGTGGTGCGTTGGCTTGACTAGCAAACGGCGACTGCCCAGGAAACGGGCAACCGGAAATTGGCACTGCGCAGCCGGCGAGACAAGGCGCTGCTGCTGCTGGGTTTCTGGCGCGGGTTCCGCGGCGACGAGCTCGCTAGCCTACGTGTAGAGCATGTCAACGCGTCTGCCGGCCAGGGCATGTCCTGCTACTTCCCGAAGACTAAGGGAGACCGGGCATACCAGGGATCGACCTTCAAGGTATCGGCGCTGCGCAAATTGTGCCCGGTCGATGCCTATCTGGATTGGATCAGTGCCTCCCAGCTGGTCGAAGGGCCAGTTTTCCGGGGAATTGACCGATGGGGGCATGTGCGCGATGAGGGATCGCGTACGGACAGTCTCATTCCCGTTTTGCGAAGCATGCTGGAAGGCGCGGGGATTGAATCGGCGGAGTTATATAGCGGGCACTCCCTGCGCCGCGGCTTCGCGAACTGGGCGTCGTCCAATGGATGGAACATGAAGACCTTGATGGAGTACATTGGATGGAAAGACGTCAAATCAGCGATGCGTTACGTTGATGCCATCGATCCGTTTGCCAAGAGCGTGCTGAAAGCGCTGCCCGAACCCTCGATTGACAAATTGTAGGGACACACGCTTTACAGCGTACATCAAAGCTGTTTTGGCACGCGCGAATCCGAAAGCCCAGCGTTTCATTGTCACTAAGTCGTTTCAGATGGGGACAAAGGTGGGCGACCATCATGAGAAAAAGGTAGGATCCGTACAAAAGGCATGCCGGCTGCATATGGCAAATAATCAGTTTGCCCTCGAGAGGAAATTGTAAAATCTCAACACGCCGGAAAAACAGGGGTAGGTAGATGACTGACATAACAGAGCAGCCGGATTCGAAGTCGAGAGCACTAACTGAGGATGGCGTGGCAGGATTTGCCAAACACGTGCTGCGCTATTTCCAAGACTTCATCGAAACTGACTTTCGACGTCATCAGGCCCCTCGGCGACGCATCATTTACAAGAGTGATGCTGGGTTTAGGATGGGAATCCCCTTACGAAAGTACAGTACGTTATTCGAGACAGCTTGGAAAACTGTCCGCCAGCCATTAACCCAGCCGCTGGAAATCCGTATCCCCAAGGGGCGTTTCGCCGCTCCGCTCTCCCCTACGCTACGTGACTTAATCGCCAAGCAAGTGGCCGCGCTTCCAGACGAAAGCTTCGCGAGCATTCGCAGCGGTGTTCTCGACTGTGCGATCAAACATCGCAGCGCCGGCGCCCGGGATGCCGAAAAGTATGTGGAAACCGTCGCGGTGCAGTTTGTTGACGATTTTGGGCAAAGAGTCGTGGCAGGATTGCTTTCCACCCTTGAGGAGCCGTTCAAGCAAAGCGCTTATTCGGCAGTGGAGTCCATTTACGATATCGAAGCTGACCTGATCGACACCATCACCAGACCCGTCAGTGACCGGATTGGCGAGCCGCTCAACACGCTGATTGTGACCGGAGAATCTGCTGAACTCGAAGCGTTGTTGGACGAATACTTTGCAACCGTGGATGTGCGCAAGTCCCTGACGGACTTCTTCGAGCAGTTTTCAACGGCCGACGCGTTCCTTGAAATGCGGGACTTGGATAACACGTTACGCACTAGCGAAGGTCAAAGTCTTTACCTTTATTTGTGCGATATCCGGTTCGGGACTGCGACGTTCCCGTTGTTTTACATTCCGCTCGATATCCGGTTCGATGAACAAGCTACAGCGTTTGTGCTCAAGGCCGACCCCCATCTTTACATCAACAAGCGTGCGCTTGACTGGATTGCTCAGGAAATGGCTTCCGACTCTGGCCGCACATTCATCTCCCCGGTGAAAGATCGAATCCTTTACCTGCCTGAAAATGAGTGCTTCTCTGACGCAGCGGTGAAGCAGCTGAACAATATGGCAAAGGCGATTGAAGTCGCAGCCGACCTCGATCTTTCGGGAAACCGCCTAAAAATGGTGGACAGCGCCAGCGTGCGCATGTCGAACGCGGCTTACTTCGCGGTATTCGACAGAGCCGATGAAGCCATTCTTTCCGATTATGAAGCGCTGCTTACTGCTGTGGAAAGCGATAAGCAGGAGGCTGCAAGTATGTTTGAAGGTATCGTGCGCGCCATGATCATGGACGAACCGAAAAATGCGACACCGGCAGTCGAGAAGACGTGGGAAGGCGTCAGCGTTCCGGATCGGCTCGTTGCACCTTCGCCTATTCCAGTTAACGAAGAACAGATAAAGATTCAGATTGCCCTGAATTCGAAGGACTGTCGACACATTATCGTGCAGGGCCCGCCCGGCACGGGCAAAAGCCACACGATTTCGGCAATTGCATTCGACGCCATTCTGTCGGGGAAGAACATTCTGGTTCTCTCGGACAAGCAGGAGGCACTGGACGTGGTCGAAGACAAACTGGCTGCGACCTTGGCGAAGGTTCGGCACGGGGGCGACGATTTTCCCAACCCAATTCTGCGCCTCGGAAAGACCTCGACATACCCGAAGCTTATCGCGTCTTCATCGCTCGAGCGCATCAAGGAACAGGATCGAGCGCAGCGGGCCAATGCAACTCAGCTTGACGAGGAAACCAAATCGGTTCATGAGTCACTGCGTGAAAATGTGGCCAAAACCATTCATGCGTACTCCAGCGTTCGACTCGACGAGGTGCAAAAGCTGACCGTAACCGAACGCATGATCGAGGAAAAGCTGCCCGGCTCAACCGAACGATTGCGTGACCCTCTGTTGCCCGCCCATCTTGAAGTCCTGGCACAGGCAGTAAGTGCTGTGGGGACCGAGCACATTCAGGAAGTAGCTGGTTCTTTGCCTGATGGCGGGAGCAGCAAGCCGGATCTCCAGTCGGGTGTTCGCGCGCTGGTTGTCGCCAAAGCCGTCATGGATGTCGCCAAACGTCCTGAGCTGCTAGGTCTTTTCAAGGACCTCACTCCCAGTCACATTCCGGTACTGACGCGGTTCATTACTGACTATGAAAACGCAAAATGGCCGATTTTCGGTTATTTATTTAGTCGAAAAAAGGCAAAAGCAATCGATCAACAGGTAGGTGCCGCGCTTCCTTGCATCAATTCGCTTGACATGCATCGGAACGTTGACGGGCTTAGGCAAGTCGTGGACACACTCTCCGCAATTCAGCGCGCGGCGTCCGAGTGCAATTTTGCCGAACCCCGTGTCAGCGTGGTGTACAACATACTCGCCATGAACAGGACCGCACCCGGCACCGCAAAACTTGTCGACGGTCTGGTAACAGCGTACACAACGGTCTTCCCGGACCACTGGCCGTTCACTGAGAGCGCAGCACCTGGTGAGGTATTGGTCCAAATCTACCAGTTGGCATCTTACGCGGTCGATTGGCATCGGATCTCCAATACCTTCAACGCCGCTCCGGCATTCGACTACGTAGGCGACAAGTCGCGTCTGGAAACCCTATATGCTGCACGAATGGGACGGGAGATCGATAGCAAGTTTGTTCAGTTTGTACAAGAAAACCGGGCACTTGCCAGATCCATTGGGGACGTCATCAAAGCCAAGAAGCAGTTTCCAACAAACGAATTTGACCGATTTTCCGGGGCTTTCCCTTGCATTATTGCCGGCATCCGCGACTATGCGCAGTATGTTCCGCTCAAAAATCAGTGCTTTCAAATTGTGGTGATCGATGAGGCCAGCCAAGTTTCTCTGGCGCAGGCATTTCCCGCCTTGTTGCGTGCTGAGAAAGTGGTGGTGTTCGGGGATGAGAAGCAGTTTTCGAACGTAAAGTCGCAACAGGCAAGCAAGGAGCGCAACGCGACCTACCTCACTGACATGGAAGCATTTTTTCGTCGGAATGTCTCCAGTGCCGCTGATCGGATCGAGCGTTTGAAACAGTTTGACGTGAAAAAATCGGTGCTGGACTTCTTCAAGCTCATTGCAAACACCGAGATCATGCTGAAGAAGCATTTCCGTGGGTATCAAGAACTAATCAGTTTCTCCTCCGAGCAGTTTTACGGCGGTCAGCTGCAGGCTATCAAGGTGCGAGCCAAGCCATTGACCGACGTGCTTTCATTCAAAGTTTTGGAGCACGACGGACGTGCTGAGAAGCATCGCAACAGTAATAGTGTAGAAGCAGAATTCATTCTGGGCGAACTTCGGCGCCTGATTGACTCTGGCGCAGAAGAGTCTGTAGGCATCATCACGCCGTTTCGGGAGCAGCAGGAGGCGCTTTCTCGGTTGCTGATGAACGACACCTATGCCGATCGCTTTCAAAAGCAGCTTCGGTTGAAGATAATGACTTTTGACACTTGTCAGGGCGAAGAAAGGGATCTCATCATTTATTCCATGGTGGCTACCCGTGCCCATGACGCATTAAACTATATTTTCCCGGTATCCCTGGATGAAGACAAGGAAAGGATCGAGGAAGCATTAAAGGTTCAGCGCCTTAATGTCGGGTTTTCCAGGGCAAAGGAAGGTATTTTGTTCGTCCTATCCAAGCCTACCAACGAGTTCAAAGGCAGTATCGGACGCGCAATCCGTCATTTCGAGTCGGTTTTGTCCCGCCGCTCGATCCCGAACGGAGGCCCGACCGAGTCCCCTATGGAGGCAAAAGTTCTCGATTGGCTCCAGAAGACAGCGTTCTACCAAAACAATGCAGACGTGATCGAGCTGCAAACCCAGTTTAAAGTTGGAGATTACCTCCGTCAGCTAGACCCGTCTTACAGCGACCCTGCCTATCGCGCCGACTTTTTGCTCACTTATTACGGAGACCCAGATGATGACGGCGATGACGTCCGGATCATCATTGAGTATGACGGCTTTGCCGAACACTTCGTACGCCGCGACACAGTGACGGCAGCGAATTGGGAGCGGTGCTATAAAGAATCGGACATTGAACGGCAGCTTGTGATCGAGTCTTACGGGTACAAGTTCTTGCGCGTAAATCGGTTCAACTTAGGGAAAGATCCAATCCAGACGCTTTCAGACCGCTTGTTCCAGCTGGTAAGTCACGCTTCCCAAACATCTGCGCTTCAGAGCGTAACAAGAATTTTGGAAGACACCGAAGGACTGCAGAACGGCAGCGTCAAGCCTTGTCCAAAATGTGAGCGTATTTTGGATATTTCTGCATATTTCGATCCCAAGTTGCGTAGTCATCTGGGTGGAACAGGACGCGTATGCATGGAATGCAAAGGGCAAGTCATTCCATCCAAAAGTAGCCAAGTGCGTAGATCAAATGGAGTGCGAGGAGACTTACGAGGTGGACGTTAAATGATTTACGACTACGCTTTCTCGACGCACAAGATTGGGTAACCTTGTTGGCTGGGATTGATCATAAAAGTATTGCAAACATGTGTTAGAACATGTCCCAACGAGACCAGTGGCCGGTTCTTGGTGTCGCTGAGACTATGGCTACATCTGTTCGATCAAACTCGCTAGACTTTCATCCTTGAGGTTTTCACGCACGTGCAATAGTTGCAGTATCGGGGTCGGCCCCTCCTTCTCCCACTTGATGTTGTTCATTAGCACCATCATCGAGTCCGACATCATTACCGCCATCGGCCAGTCCTTCGGGGGTTGATTGCGGGCGATTGCTGCCATTTCCGGTAGTCCCTCGTCCGACATTTCCAGCGCCGCCCGACCATGATCCGGTTCTGCTGCGAACAAGCGTTCCACCTTGGCGGCCATTGCTTGGCGATACTGCGCCGGGGTGAGAGGCCACGCTGCCGACACGGCCAGGACGGTTTGCAGATTGTTCGGCACTGTCTTGGGCGACCAAACTTTGTTGGAATTGTTCATGAAATTCGCTTCATATAAGTATAGGGGAGCGCCACCGCAAGTTCATGAGCGCTCTTGTCAAAGGTGCCAACCTACTATCGGCTTCATCGTTCATGGGCGGTTTCAATTAACGTCAAACGGATGAAAATGCACACTAAGCAAAAGAACGTTAAAAACACGTAAATTTCGAATCAATGGTTATCGATTTAGATTCGCGATAAACCGTATCATTTTGCACCAAAAGCACGGTAACCCGAACAATGACTATTTGCGGGCTCAATTAGGATGATTTGCCATCGCCGCGGTGGCGCAGCAACACAACGCTGGCCTGTTTATGTGAGTAAGCATATAGCTTGTCTCGCCGCTGCAGTTACACCCTGTAGAGCCCTCCAAGGGCGGCAAACACCTCGCCGCTTTCAGTGACAAGGTAGACCGACACTTTAAGCGCGTGCAGCGAAGTGCGCGTGCCATGAATCAGTCGCCGGTAGGTCATGAAATCCGGAAAACACAGTGCGATTTCTTTGTCCGGGTGCTGTTCAAGCAGCATCAGCATTTTCAGCATCGCATGCGAATACCACTGCCGAGCCTGGCTGCTCGGGGAAGTAATCTTGGCCTGTCCACGGTTCGCGCCATGATCATAGACCGTGGTGGGGAAACCCTTTACTTCAAACAGAACATGCCGACCATTACGCACGGCTTCCAGATCGATGCCTGCCTCCTTGCTTTCGGTGTCGGCAAAGCGCTGAATATGCCAACCCTCGCGATCGAGATACTGTCCTAATAGAATTTGCACGTTGCCCTCCCAGTGCCAAGGCCGGCCCTCTACGAGCGATGAGGGCAGCAACGGCCTCGGCGTCGCGGCCACGCCATGAGCGATGTGTGGCTCGTTCCTACTCAGTTGGGCCAGGGAGGCAGTGGGCGTCGGTGGTGAGACGACTGCGGCTTGCGGGATAACGATTGACGCCGCCGTCTGGGGTGGCTGAATTGGCTGAAAACCATTCGAGGGCGTGGCTAAAGACGCCGGCGTGCCTCCAGAAAGCTTTTCGAACAGCGTGTTGCCAATCTTGATGCGGCCGCAGTCGCAGCAAAGCAGGCCATATTGCCGAAAGATGCGCTTCGCGTGAGAGAGACGGCCAGCCAGAGCATTGACCTGCTGGCGCGGGCTGACATTGGCGATGCGGGATATACAGTCGTCACACAAGGCCCCGGGGGCGGCGCCCAGTGTTTCAATAATGCGATCGATATTTGTCATACGCTCTCCTCGATCATAGCGCCCGCGCTTGTTGATGCCAATCGTCGGTTTGTTTAGTGTAGTAGGGGCGCGGTGCATGCCGTTTGCCCAAGCGCAGTCCTTGTCCAGTCACTTGGCGTTAGGGCAAAGCCTAATGAGATTGCCGAATAGGAAAACCAGTGCTCTAGTGCTCTCTCAATTGAGGCAGCGTACTTTGAGTGCAGAATGATACGTTGTAGTCGCAAATATCATGCAATTTCAGCGACATAGCAGGCCGTTAATTCATCGCGTCACCTCGCCACCCAGTGCTTTGATTTCACGACGCTTTTTCGCTTGAAGCGCATCAATCTGCACTCAAAGCACGCTAATCCCCAGACGTGTTCGGCAGACGTATGGTGTATGCCAAGAACCGGACGAAGCACCAGGACGCCACTGGCTTTCTTGGGCAGAACCTGATGACGACGACCCGTCACTTACGTGAGTTGGCAATGATGAGCGCGCCGATGATGATGGCGACGCTCACGGGCAGCCCAGAGATAGCGCCAAAAGCAGCCCAAACAATGCCGCCGAAAATTGCCACAATTAGCAGTACCCAGAACACTTCGTGCATGCAAGCCAGCGCCATGACTACTGCACCGACAGGGACATACCACTTTGCACCGCTGTCTGCCGTGTACCAAGCTAGATAAATCAGGAAAAACCCCAGAGGGTAGCGTACATACCAAGCCTCAAAAATCTTGTCGATTTTTTCCTGTGCGGCTCGCGAAGCCGCTTCATTCTTGAGTCGCTCTTCTTCCGAGATGACTGGATTTTTCTCGATGATTGACCCTGGACGCCGCTCGATAGTCGTTTGAGCCCGGCCTGCCAAGTAAGCCAGCACCAACCCGATAAGGATGACAGGTATGCCGGCCCAAACGTTGACTTTGGCAGTAAATACTGCGGCAATAACAAGCGAAAGAATGACAACGCCGGTCGCATGGACGACCCGTTCCCGAATTGTCAAAGGGCGATAGATGTACGGGCTAGTGTCTTTGACAGATTGCTCCATAGCTATTCCCCTTTTCTTTTTGCAATTTTACAATAGCCCAGTTTTTGAACCTAGCGAAAAAGCCGGGGAGGCACCCACCCGGCAGACCCGTGTTTAGTTGTTTTCTAGGTTATTTCATGTGCTTTCTTTGTGTAAATTGAATTGAGGCGCTTCAATTTATGCGAGCGACCCGGCGGTTCAGCTCTTTCTGGGGTAAGTGCGCTTTTCATGCATTTTGCTTCGGTGTGGAGCGGAAGTCACTTAAAAATCAACGATCTAGGCAACCAGTAGAAATGAATAAATCGTTCCCCGTAAGTCCTTGAAAATGCAGCAGAACTTCGCTGGAACCGCACGAAATTGCATAGAGAGTACGCTAACCCCGTTTACCAATAGATTGAATTTCAGTTAAGGTTTCTATTTGGCAACTTAAAGGGCAAAGATATGAAAGAACCGATCGTGGCGGCTTCGGTGGCAATCGCAATTGCACTCGTTGTTTGCACCTATCTTTTCATGAGACCAGTTTACTCATGTATGGCTGTGGCAGATGAGGCGCTCAACGCAATGATTATGTGCATTCATGGATTCCGAAATGGCAGTTAGAACTCATTTCATAAATACGGTCTGCAGGAAATCGACGTCCCAGGGAGCGAGCTATGGCGACAGGGCTATTTCTTACGGACGCGTAGTGGAGCATTCTCGCGCCGCTGATTCCACCTCCAATCCGTCGAGCAGACTATCGCGTCAGACCGGTTAAACACGATGACCGTTCCGTGATCGACAGTGTGCTCTGGGTGCTTCGCACTGGCACCGCCTGGGGATTACCGAGGGACGTCGTTTGTCGCAGCAGGGACCGGGAGACACGTCGAGGACATCGCAGGGCAAGGCATGTCCTGCTACTTTCCGAAGACTAAGGGAGACCGAGTCTACCAAGGCTCGACCTTCAAGGTCCCTGCACTGCGCAAGTTGTGCCCGGTCGACGCCTATCTTGACTGGGCGTCGACCAATGGCTGGGATCTGAAGACGCTGATGCAATACGTCGGCTGGAAAGATGTCAAGTCAGCGATGCGGTATGTTGATGCCGCCGATCCGTTTGCCAGAAGCGGCCTGAAGGCGCTGCCCGCTGCTGAGTGATCTCTAGCCTGGTAAGCCTTGATGTACCTTATCGTCTAGCAAAGTGTTTGCACGAGTACCTAGTAGGGCTACCGTTAATACCATGGAACATATATTAGATGGTGCATCGATCCCCGGTGCGTATCAATCCATACCAAGCACAGTTACTTCAATCAACCGGCTGACCAATTCATGTGATTCTATCTGCGTAGTTGGCATGTAGAATGTTAATGATGTCAATCTACCTTGATAAGATTTATGTCCGAGACAATCTCGTCCCACAAAGCCCAGAGACCTGCCACGTTTCTTAATGTTATCGCTGCAGGACTTGTTCTGACGGCCTTTGCAGCTCCGTTCATATTTGTAACGGATGCGGCTGACGATATAGCAGGCCGAGTCGCAGAAACGATGGGAGCAATGCTCATCCCGTTTGGCCTGGCGTGGCACATGACAAAAAATGACTCAAACCGTGCGAAAGCAATCGGGAGAATTTTCGCTGCGGTTGTTGTCTGTTTAGTAGTTGGGAACGGCGTATTTCGGTCTTTGCGCCAAGAAGAACAAGCGAAAAACTTTATAAAATCAGTTCTTGAACATACTGAAAAACAGATAAAGCCGTATCAAGAGCTGGATGCCCGCTTCAATGCTATTAACCTATCTACTGTGCTGACACCCGAGACTGTAATAACTGCCAAAGGACGAGACGCCGCACGACAGGTTGTTCGCCAATTCAGAGACTTGCTGGCCGAGCGCGAAGTCATGATTAAAGTGAACACCGCCTCCAACGAAAACTTTATTCGAGATAATGCGCCAAACGAGCGCCTGCGGAAAGTGGCGCTTTCTGGCTTTGAACGCAATCAATCACTACAGCGGATTACCTAATGGTTTAGGGGGTATCCGCAATGAGCAAACCAGCCCCGGGAGTCCCTATTGCTGATGGTATTGATGGCTTTTCTAATCGCCTCATCGAGCTCCTCACGCGTACGTGCTTTTAAGCTGCGCAGTTTGGTTTTCAGTTTCGACCAGCAGGATTCAATCGGTGAACAGTCCGGAGAGTAAGGCGGCAGGTAAATGAGCTCTGCGCCTCGCCTGGCAATTGTTTCGGCTATGCCAGCCACCTTGTGAGCACCAAGGTTATCCATGACGACAACATCGCCTCGGCGCAGTGTCGGTGCCAGCACCTCCGACACATAGGCCCGAAACACCGCTGCATCGGTAGCACCTTCAACGGTCATCACCGCATCAAGTGCGTAACAGGACAGCGATCCGATGATGGTGACGTTGTGGCCGTAGTTTTTAGGAGTGGCATCATGAACCCGCATGCCTGGTCTGGCCCTGCCGAAGCGACGCGTCATCTTCAGGTTCACGCCGGTTTCGTCAATGAACTTGAGTTTCTTGACCGGGCACTTGGCTATCTTCTTGTAATACCGTCGCCGCTCCTGACATACCCGCGTGGTGTCCCGTTCGCAGGCATGTACGGCCTTTTTTTTCGGCGCAATCCCATCTCCTGCAGCACCCGACAGATTCTCGACGTGCTCACCAGAGGGCCATTGTCGCGCACCAGTTGCTGCCGCAGTTCGGCCAGCGTCATATCGGGTTGTTTTGCCAGGAAGCGGCGCAGTTGCTCTCGGGCTTTGTCATCGATGCGCGCTGGTGGTCCCAGGTGATCCGGCTTGCGGGGCGAAACATCGCCGGTGCGTCGGTACAGTCGCAGAATGTTTTCCACAGTAGCCAGACTGACCTGGAAATACTCGGCTACCTCGCGTTGCGACTGCGTACCACGTTGGCAAGCTTGAACGATTCTCCAACGCAAATCCATCGAATAAGGAACGGGCATGATGGCACCTCTTCTGCAGGCAGGTGACCATATGACTCTCTATCCCAGCAGATGTTCTTTCTCTTTCTTCACCCTAAAGGCACGTGCAATTCGCTGTAAGTCAAGCAGCTGTAAAGGAGTTAGAAAAAGCTCAAAATGACCAGTCCGAAGCCTTAATGGCGTTACTTGATTGGATCAGCACGCAGCAGGGTAAGTTAGGTGCGAAAGACGGCAAGTTTTTGTTTTCAACGGAAGTACAGCGTGCAGAAATGTTGACGTACCTTGCCAGAATAGAGGCCGCTGATAAAGCGGCTGAAAAAGCAGCGAGTGCAGTGCAACTGCAAACCGCACTTCAGGCGCAGGGACGTGAACGAGCGAAACAGATCGCAAACTAGCCGTTGAAATGGTTGCCAATACAAGCGAGGGATGGCATGAAAAAATTGGCGGGACTATTTCTCTTCGTAGCCACTGCAAGCGCTTTTGCAGATACAGGGAATGAGCTTGCAACGGGCTGGGAAGAGTATAAAAAAAGCGAAAATGGACTTTCTGCAAACCATTACCGGATCGGACATTTCTCAGGCTACGTCATTGGCGTTGCAGACGCCAGTTCTTATTGGTGTCCGCCGTCGAAAGGCTTGACGCAAGGCCAGCTCCATAAAATCGTGGGGAAGTACATAGATAACAATCCCCAAAAACTACATATGCCGGCGGCTAGCGTAGTCATGTTAGCGTTTAAAGAGGCGTTTCCTTGCCCTAAATAAGCTAGCGCTACTAGAGCCGGCTTGGTCTCAGCGACGCGTTCCCACCCCTCACGAAACCCTTTTACCCATTCCTGAATCGCCCAGAGACTCGTGTACTTTTCCCGGTAGTACTTTGCTGCTTCTTCACCATATGCCACGCTCATCGCGGCATGGTCGAACGCCCCGGATAGCCGGACGCTGACATCAACAAGAATTTGGGCAAACGTCATGGATATACAGTTTACGGTTGCGTTGGCGTCTGCGGGATCAGTGCCTTCGGCACGTGCTTGTACACCCTGCTGACATACTGGTAGCGTTTGACCGGATCGGCGGCGTTGTACGCGCCGATGGCCCGCCAGTTGTAGCCTAGGTCACGGAAATTTGACGCCAGAATCCATGCTCCCACATGAATGGAAACGCAAGGGTCATAAAGTTGCTGCTCCGTGATGCCATATTTCGCCAGCTTGGGGAAATGCGCCGAATTGATCTGCATGAGGCCCACGTCGTAGGAGCCGTTCTTGTTGCGGTTGATGGCGCGCGGGTTCAGACCGGATTCGGTCTTGGCGATCGCTGCCAGTAGGTAAGGATTGATGCCATACCGGGTCCCCGCCTGCGTCCAGCAGTCCTGTGCATTGGCGCATAGGCAGGCAGCAAGGCCGGCCATGAGCGCGAGGCCGCGGCGGATCATCACGTGAACTGCACCGGCATGGCGCTGAATCCCTTGGCAACGGACTCATCAATGCGCCGCGCAGAGACAAGTGCTTGCAGGGAACGGTTAAACGGAATGCAGTGCGTGCCTTTCCCAGTGGTTAGCAAGTTGCCAGCCTGTTTAATTTGGTCGTACTGCGACAAGTAACTTTGCATCTGCGGATCTCGCGCGTTGAGCACTTCAGATGCCAGCACGAACGATTCTCCGTCCGTGGCGGGTAGAAGCGCCTGCGCGATGATGCCCACCAGGCTGTGGGCAAACGATGCAGCCTTGGACTGCGCCTCCGCGCCATAGAAGCTGAGCATCTTGTATACGGCGCCGATGGTGGTCTGCGAATGGGTGCTGGCCAGCACAAGCCGGCCGGATTCGGCGGCGCGCACGGCGGCAAATGCCGTGTCCTGGTCGCGGATCTCGCCGATCAGGATGACGTCCGGGCACTGGCGCATGGCGGCTTCCATGCCCGAGGAGAACGTCGGTACGTCCGTGGACAATTCCCGCTGTGTGAACACCGACTGCTTGTCCTCGAACACGTATTCGATCGGGTCCTCGATGGTCACGATGTGCGCGGCGCGCATTTCGTTGATGCGCTGAAGCAGTGCGGCCAGTGTCGTGGTCTTGCCAGAGCTTGTCGGTCCTGTCACAAGGATCAGGCCTGACGGCGCGCGCAGGAAGGTCTCGACCACGATCGGCAAGCCAATTCCTTCGATCTTCGGAGCGGCGTCCGGCAGGCGCCGGATGACCATGCACAGGGCGTTCCCGCCCATGACGCGGCAGACATGGCCGCGCAACCGGATGTTATTCAGGAAGGTCGAGAAGTCGACGTGCGAATCCGCCGCCAGCCGCGCCTTCCAGTCCTTTTGCATGGCGTTGAGCAGCATCGTGACATCTTCATGCTCGGGCACATAGTCGGTCGGTTTCCAGCCGACCGGGGTGCGGATCATAACCGGCTTGCGTTCCTCGATGCGAAGGTCGGTAAAGACGATTTCCTTTGCCACGAGATCCAGAATGTGTTGGCCGAGCGTTGACATGCTTTTCCTTGGTTAGTACCAAACTTTTACCCAGCCGTAGCCGCCCGGGTTTCCCGCGCTTGTGCCACCTGATGTGCAGAGAGAGCCGGCACCGCCGCCGCCGCCGCCGCCGGCCATTCCGTTGGAATAGGAGTTTGTGACTAGTGCACCTCCCGTGCCACCGGCGCCGCCGGGATTTCCACCGCCACCGCCACCGCTAGGTGAAGGTCCTGTCTGCCCAGGGTTTCCTCCACCGCCACCACCATAGCCGCTACCGCCGCCGGCTCCACCGGGGCTTCCGGCATTTCCGCCTCCACCCCCACCAGCACCGGCTGTCGGGCCACTGCCGGACCCAGATGCCCCTCCGGACTGGCCTGCGTTACCTCCGCCGCCGCCACCGTTGCCACCGTAGATATTGCCGTTGCCGCCACTATTCATCCCTCCGTTCTGCCCCGAATTGCCGCCGCCACCTCCACCACCAGCGCCAGGACCACCGCCTGCATTCCCGCCTGCATTCCCGCCACCGCTTCCGCCGGACCCGGCAAAATTCGTCGAACTGAAATACGGGCCGTTGGCGCCAGCGGCTGCAGCAGAGCCACCTGCTCCACCGCTGTTATTGCCGCCTGCGCCTCCGTTTGAGCCGTTGGCGTTCGCACCTGCAGTTCCACCCGGTAGACCACCACCACCTCCGCCGCCGCCGCCAGCACCGGTGGAAGCTCCGCACGCGCCCGTACCTGCGCCGGTGCTATAGCCTGACTGACCACCACCACCACCTCCTCCTCCACCAGTGCCGCCAGAACCGCTGCCGCCACATCCGCCTGCCGGCCCATAAGCGCCTGACGCCCAGTAAGCATTGCCGCCGCCGCCACCGCCGCCGCCGCCAGTAGATCCGACGCCGGCTGCTCCGTTACCGCCAGACCCCTGTGCAGAATATCCGGCTCCGTTATAGTAGGCTCCTGCGCCGCCGCCGCCGCCACCACCGCCGCCTGTTGCGCCTGAGGCTGCCGCTCCTGCGCCGCCCGTACCGGGACCGTAGCCGTATGGGGCATTTTGGCCTCCGCCGCCGCCCCCCGCGCCCGGTGTTGACCCGCTTGCCGCTGAGCCGTTACCGCCGGCAGCACCTCCATTGCCGCCACCGCCGCCAGCGCCGCCGCCTCCGCCACCAGACGTGCTGGAGCCATTCCCGCCTGCACCACCGGTGCCGCGCGTTCCTTCCGCGGGGCTCAAATAAGTGCCGTTGCCATTTCCGCCGCCTGGCGCATAGCCTCCGGCGCCGCCGCCGCCGCCCAAGCTGCTCCAGTCCCCGCCTCCCCCGCCGCCGCCTTGCGAGGAAGCGCCAAAGCCGCCTCCATTTGCGGCGGACCCGGCACCTCCACCTCCACAAGCGCCGACCAAGGTTGAAGTACTGCCACTGGTAGCCAGTCCAGAACCGCCGCCACCGCCCGCGCCACCGTAATAACTGCCACCACCGTAGCCACCCCCACCCCCGCCGCCGCCATAACCGCTACCGGCATTTCCGCCACCGCTGCCCGAACTGCTTCCGGATCCACCGGTGCCGCCACCGCCATTACTACCGGCACTCCCCAGCCCACTGCCAGGTGTCCCGCTGCTGTTGCCCGGCTGCCCGACAACAACTTGGAAACTGTAGGATTGCGACCCGTTCAAATTGAAGTACTGCGTCAGCTTCTGTCCTGAATTGCCCGAGTAGCCTGACGAGCTGCTGCCACCACCCGCGCCTGCCATTTCAACCTTCATGCAGTTGACGCCGGTGGGGATGGTGATGGCCTGACTTGTCGTGTACGTTGTGTAGCTGGTGAACAAACGGGACGAATCACACCCCGTGGAGCTTTGCGTGCTGGTCGTGGTTGAAGTCGCGGCAGCACCGGACGCTGCAGGTCCAAAATACATGTACCCCGCGTTGCTACCAGGAGTGACCACAATCGGGGCAGCATTGGCTACCATCGGGTTGTATCCCGACATGAGTGCGGCGATGAATAGAGCAAGGCTGCTACGGTACTTGTTCATGGTAAGGCCCGGTTTCTTGAGTGTCATTCGTTGCATGCGATGGTTCGCGGGGTCAATTCGGTAGTGCGCTGGAGAAGGTACTCAGCTGGGAGGAGCTAATGAATTTGGAAAGATCAACCTGCCACGTTCCCTGCGCTCCGCATACCTGATAGGTACTGGACGAGCGTACCGACTTGCACGTGGCACGGTCCTTGTCAGGAACGACGCCACCATTGCCGCCCATGATTTCGGCGGCAGCCGTCGCTTCGCCGTAGCTGGGGGTGCTGACGGAATTGGTGTCCTGAGCCGCGACGACGAGCATTTCGGCGTACTGCGTCGGCGCATTGGAGGCGTCGTACACGCGCTTGAAAATGCTTACCAGACGCTGCCCGAAGACATTGGTTGCCTTGAATGTCGGCGGCAGCAGGCCCTTGTAGACGAGCCAGTTCGCGTCGAACGCGCAGGTATGCAGCGTCGTGTCGTTTGATTGTGTGCCGCCGGCGCCGGTGGTGACATTGGCCTTGACCATGCAATAGCTGGCCGCACCCGTGCCGTCGGCCATGGCCGCAAGCATGCCGGCCGTGTTGCCCAAGTAGTACTGCGCCGCCGCTTGCTGGAACGACTGGAACTGCTCGGCGACGTTCTTGGCGCGCATATCGGACTGCCATTGCACCATGTAGCGGCCAGCAAACAGCAAGACTGCCATCGACACCGACACGCCAAGCAGGACTTCGGCCATCGAGATGCCGCCTTGTCGCTGACGGCGCTTGTGAGCGGGGAGATGAGAAGCGTTCATAGACATTGGGTCACCTTGGATGACGCTTCGGTCGCGTCACCGACATAGACATAATCCTGCCCGTTGATTGTCAACCGATTCGGGGCCGCGGACGCCGGCATCAACTGGCCAAGGGCACCAGTCGTCTGCTCGGAGAGCTGAGCGCAGATCACGAAATTGCCCGTGCCATCGGCAATTGCCTTCCATGTAGAGTTCAAATTCAGGTTCTTCATGCTGTCCGGCGTCGTGGAAGCCGCCTTCAGCGTGCTCCAGGTCAGCGTGCCGCTATAGCCGGGGTTGGCGATCACGTACTGCTGCACGATCACCATGAAGGCGCGGTACAGGCCGACCTGGGCGGAGGCGATCGCCGCCTCCTGCGGCAACTCGCGCGATTTGTAGCCAGCCTGAATCGCCGCCTGCCCCAGCACGACAGTCATGATCGCCACAAACAATGCGAGGTTGCCCATTTACACCATCTCCAGCGGGTCCTGCCCGTTGCGCATCATGTTCGACTGGAAGTTGATGTCGTTGCTCAGGTGCGGCAACTGACCGGCGCGAATGCGCGCAGCCACCCGCGAATCGGCGCCCGACGATGCCAGGCAGCTGGCCACAAGCGCTCCGTCCATCAAGCGCTGATGCACGACCAGGCGCAACATCGCGGCAATGCCCACCATGCTTTCTTCGCTGCCCAGCCGGATCAACTGATCGATGCCGGTGATGATGTCGGTGCCGAAGCCCGTTGCGATGACCAGAAACCCATTGCTGGCGGCGCGCAGCATCGCTTCCGCGCTGGCGGCGTCACGCACTTCGCCGACATACAGGATGACTGGCGTGGAGGCTGGCTGCGAGCGCAGCACCCCGCGCAACGATTCGGCCCAGTCCGCGGACTGATCGCCCGCCACCCATGTCTGGCTGCAGTAGCCCTTGTCGTGCCAGCCGTTCAGCGGCATTTCCGGGGGATCTTCTACCGTGTAGGACACACCCCCAAAAGCGCGCAGCCGGGAAACGACAGTCGCGGACGCGGTCGTGGTCTTGCCCGAGCCGGGCGATCCGACGATATAGATCAGGCCGCCCGCCTTGAGCTGCTTGGACAGCAACAGCTTGTGAATGCCGCTTGCAATCGGCGACGGCAGTTTCTCCAGGCTTGGCGGCTCCGGCGGCATCTTGCGCAGCCGGAACCACTGGCCGTCCACCGCATTGGCGTCACGCCGGCCGCGCCAGAACCGGCCCTCATGGCTGACCATGAAGTCGGTTTTCTGGAACGTCTGGCACCGGGTGAGCAACTGCTTGGCTTCGTCCAGCTCCGCGTCGTCAATCTTGCGCGGTCCCGGGAACACCAAGGAGTTGTGGAGCTCATCGTTTTTCAGATGGAGATCGGTAATGTGATCCATAAAACCTGCTGAGCGCGTGGAAAGGATTTAGCGTACTTCGATGGCGATTTTCGGAGCCGTGTTGGTTCCGCCGCAGCCGGTCAGCATGTTGGCCTGCGTCGTGGTCGTACCCGCCTTGAAGGCCGATCCACCGGTCACAGTACCCGCGTTGCCGCCAGTGAGTGCCGCCGCGTCGCCGACATTGATGTTGTAGGCTGCGGAAACGAGTTGCGGCGCGATGCGCGCGCAATCATCCTTGCTGTACGGGCCAAGCAGCATGGCAAACTTGGTTGTCGCACCGTCGATGGTCGCGGTATTGCCCAGACCGTCAACGATGTTGGTGCCGTCGTATTTGTAGCTGGAGTTCGACAGCAGGCCGGCGTTATTGAGGTTGGCTGCCGACAGACTGGTGAAGTTGCCAGTGCTGCCCCATGTCTGCTTGATCTTGGCAATCATGGTGACCGTGTCCTGTGCAAGAGCCGCACCGCCGACGTCGCCGGTGGCGGTCTTGTAGCCCGCATAGCCGACCACGGCAACCGCCGCGCCCACTGCCAGCACAAGCAGGGTTTCTGGAAGGGTCATACCCTTGTTCTTATTGGTCAGGCCAAGCATCTTCTGGTTGCTGCGTACTTTCATGTGTCACTCCCTACGACGTTAAAAAGAGGAATCAGGACACCGACCGGGCCGTCATCGTGATTTGCGTGAAGCTGGCATAAATCCACACGATCATCATGGCCACGGCCAGCATCGCGATGGCCTTGATGACGGTGAATGTTCCCTTGACCTTGACCAGCGTGATTTCGGTCAAGCGTTCTGCCAAGCGGTCCAGGCCGCTTGAGAACTCGGTGCTCTGCGAATAGAGGACGATCTGCCACTGGAAGGTGGGATCGAACAACTCGCCGGCGATCGCTTCTCCCTCGTCGCCACCGGCGCGCATGCGTCCTTTGATTCGCTGGAAATGGTTTGTCGCCCAGTCACCGGCGGTATCGCCAAGCTTGTCGAGCGTCTTGGAGAGCGGGATCCCCATGCGCAGCAGGGATGCCATGGACGCCATGATCAGCGCCGCCTTGACGTTGCGTGACATGCTCCACGGAAAGACAAAGCGGTCGAACTTGTCCCGAACGTTTCCCGTCCAGCGGTCGCGGCTATAGATGAAGGCGCCGAACCACACGCCAAGCAGCATGGCCGTGCCGATGATGATGCGTACCGCGTTATCCGCCAGCACACCCAGCGTTGCCGTGGCCGTGGGCCATTGTTCGCGGGGCAGAAGCTGCTCGAACATTGGCATCACCTTCAGCGACAGCACCAGTAGCACGCCCACGGTCATCAGCACAAGCATGCAGGGATAGACCATTTCGCCGGCGATCGCCTTGCCCATGCGCGATGCGTTCGATGCCGCCTTGGCCGCGCGCAGCAATCCCTCATGGAGACTGCCTGCCTGCTCGCCGGCGTCGATCATCATGGCCTCCGACACCGGCACCAGCCCTTCAAGCGCCTCGCCGAAGGTATAAGCGGCCGCCTGGCGCTCGTCGCCGCCCCGCATGCGCTTGATCGCCGTGCTGGTGATGTAGCGGCGCGGATCGCCCAGCTTCTCGAACTGCTTGTCCATGCTACTCAGCGCAACGAACAGCGTGATGCCGTCCTGAACGAAGTTGGCCAGCAACAGGAAGAATTCCTCGCGCGCGCGGGCGCTGATCTGCAAGCGGATCAACAATTCCTTCATTTGGGTCTCCGCATGTAGTTGTCCTTCATGTCGTAGTCATCGGCTTGCTGTTCCGAGGCCACGACGTCCGAGGTCAGCAGGTTGATCTGCGCCTCGACGTCCAGCGGGTCGATCAGGCCGCGCTTGATCTTGGAAATGCCGTGGGCCAGGGCGGTCACGCCGATGCCGTCGACCGACAACAAGCCGCTCGACTGCCAATATTCGTCCGCCTTGATGAATTTCTCGTCCGACAACATCTGCAGCATCCGGTGGTCGGGGACCACGAACTCAGCGCAGACGGTGCGTCCCACATAACCGGTGTGGTTGCAATGCGGGCAGCCGTCGCCGCGCACCTTCACGTCGTCCACCGACAAATCGGTCACTTGCTGCACGCGATGCTCCACGTCCGGCGGCAGGCGGTTGGCGCCGCGCTCGTCGACCAGCGGGATCGCGCATTGCTGGCAAAGCAGCGGGACCAGGCGCTGATAGACGATGCAGCTGATGAAGCCGGGCATGGTGAGCAGGTCCATCGGCACGCCCAGCTCGCGCAGGCGGACAAAGGCGCGCATGGCCGAGTAGGTGTGCAGGGTGGTCAGCAGCTTGCGCCCCGACAGCACCATGTCCTTGACGATGGTGGCGCTCTCGGCGTCGCGAATTTCGCCGACCATCATGACGTCCGGGTCCTGGCGCAGCGCGCCGCGCAGGAACGTCGTGAAAGCGCTGCCGGTATTGGCGTCGATGGACTTCTTCTTGTTGCGCGCCACGCTGGACTGGCAACCGCCGACCAGCCGGTACTCAACCGGGTCTTCGACGGTCTGGATCTTGATCGAGGTGCCCCAGCGCTGGTGGATCATCCGCAATGCCGCCTGCAGGGTCGTGCTCTTGCCCGAGTTGGTCGGGCCGCAGAAGATCACCATGCCGGTGGCGCCGGCCAGAACGGATGCCAGCATCGCCAGCTGGTCACCGGTATATCCCAGACGGTCGGCTTCGATGCCCTCCTCGTCCATCACCAGAACGCGCATGACGATTTCGAAGTTGCCGCTGGGGTGAATGGGCATCGAGGAAAACCGCACCTGCACCTGCTGGCCCTTCGGGGTCGTGTGCTCGTAGGTGCAGTCCGATACCTGCTGATCGTCCCAGGTCACATCTTTCGAGCTATTGTCGCCGTGGACGGTATTGATGACCACGCCGATGCCCTTGGCGGTGTTCTTGGAGATCTGGCGGTGAAATACGCGCACGCCGTTGATGCGGAACATCACATCGGCGTGGGAGTCGCGCGTCTCGATATGGATGTCGCTGGCCTGCTTTTCGACAGCCTGGTTGATCAGATCGCCGGCGATGCGCTCGGTATCGGTGGCATCGGCCGAGTCGAGCGTTTCCATGCTGGCACTGGCGCTGGCCCGCTCGTGGGCCACCTTGATGATTTCCGCGGTGGCGCGCATTAGTCGCTTGCTGTGGAACCCCTTCTGGTCGAGCACGCGCATGACCTCGTGCATTCCGGCCTTGCCGTAGATGCGTTCCGAGCAAACGATGGCCGCGGTCTTGGGACGGTCTTCGATGATTGCAAAATCACCGTTCCATTCGACCGACAGGCCGATCGCCTGATTCAGGATCGGGCCGGGGGGCACGCTCGACATGTCGTTGAGCACCGGTGCGAGAGGAATCGGCGCCGTCGGCGTCGGGCGCGGCTGCGCGACCGGGCGCACGACAGTTCGCGCGCCGGATGCGGTGGGCTGCGCCGCCGGCACCGAATCCTTGCGGCTAATTGGCGCTATCTTCGAGAACCACATATTCGCCTTCCAGTGAAATATTGAGTGATCCCTGCATGCCCAGCCCAGTCATCGTCATGCCGGTCAGCTTGACCGGCAGAGCGTGGGTGTCGATGCTGTGCACGAAATAGTCGGATTGCGACTTCACGCCGACGGCGTCCATCGTCGCGAAGCGCCAGCGCCCGCGCAGGCCTACCGTGACCGGCTTTTCGGAGTCCTTGAGCATCGGCGGCGGCTGCACGACGACCGCATTGGCGTTGTCCGGCTGCACGTTCCAGCGATAGGTTTCGCCAAGCGACTTCAGGGTCAGGCGCACTTCCTCGCTCCTGGACGCGCCGACCGGACGGGTCGGGACGACTTCGATCTCCTTGATCGGCCAGGTCTGCGTGACCTCGGTGTCATTGACACGGGTGGCATTGGGGATGGCAGAGCCGTCGATCGAGCGGCCAAGCGGCGTCATCGTCCAGCGCACCGTGCACTGGCGCTCGTCGCAGCGCAATTCCATCGGCGCCCAGCCGTGAAAGCTGACCGGCAACTGTCGGGAAACGTCGATCCACGCCTGATACAGCGCCTGCGGCACGGCATGCATGCGCATCTGGTTGCGGGCTGTTTCAACCTCGTTCCTGAATTGCTGCTGTGCAGCCTTCACATCGGCTTCGCGCTTGAGCTTGAGCTGGAGCGCCGCCATCAGCTGGTTCTGCTGGGACGCGGCAAGCGAGTCTTTCTGCCGCTGCATGGCGGTGCGGTCAAGGTATTGCTTTGTTGCAAACCCCGCACCGGCAATCGCGACGATAACCGCGGCAGCGCTCGCGCCAATCAGTTTTATCGACGTGGGGCGTTCGAGTCGGGAAGCCTGCCGCTGCTTCTCCGTTGCGCTCTCGAGCACCTGCTCAAAGGTCGCATGGGAGCCGCCGAAGGTGCCGAGCAGGACGGAATTGGGCTGGTAGCTCATCAACTCGGTAATTTCGGCGCGCGCCTCGCCCTCGTCCATGAGGCGGTCCTTGGCCGGCGACGGGATGCCATCGGTAATGGCGCACACCCACCACGCCGTCTCGCCGCCCGGCAGCGTGACGCTTTCGCAGAGCACGGCGTCCGGATGCACCTGGGCGACGATCGCAGCGCCGGCATAGACGGTCTTGGACGGGCAGGCATGCACTCCCAGAACGAGTTCCTTGTCGTGCTGCTGGACAAGATGGCCGTTCTGGCCCCGGCCTTTTGCCGAACGCATGGCCTTGCGCAAGGCGCCCTTGCTCCGATAGACGGACCAATCGACGCCAACGGCTACCTGCGTGTCCTGAAACTGGAGAATCGCCATGGAGGGACCGGGATCAGGGCTTGGCAGGAGTCGGGCGCGGCATGTCCAGTCGCGGCAGTGGGGGGAGCAGAGCTTCAGGCACGGTCGCGGCCCCGTTCGCACCCATCGGCGCTCCGGGCAGACCCGGCATGCCAGCGGCTCCCGGTGCGTTCACCGCGAAGGCCAGCGGAATGGTTTCCTTCTGGTTCTTGATGGCGACCGTGACGCCGCCGCCGGTGATGGCGACGATCTTGAGCGAGTCGCTGACCCACTGGTTTTCGCGGAACACGCGCACCGAGCCATCCGGCATGGAAAGCTTGGCAACCATCGCGTTTTCCACGCCAAAGGCGGAGACGACGCGGGGCAATCCGGTCATCGTGGTGCCGGCTGCAAGCTGCTGACGAAGCGCGTTCACCTCGGAGCGCTTTTTCAGGATGGCGCTTTGGGCATCGAGATTGCTCATGGTTTCCGAAAAGCTTTCTGCGCGCGCGACGCTGCTCACCGCCACGGCGGCCATCAGGGCGGCAAGGACCAACACCTTAGATTTCTTCACGGGAACCTCCAAACACCTGCATCAGGATGACCGTCATCGAGCGCTCCTGGCGGCTGGACACACTGTAGGAACTGGGCGACGCGCTGTTGTCGTTGGATGAGCGCGTCTGGTCAAAGCCGAACAGCACCAGCGTCTGCCCGTCGCGCAGGAAAGCCTGCTGTTGCAAGGACTGGCTCGATACCTTGGGCAGCTGGATCGTTGCGCCGCCGCTGGTGAACTGACTGATCTGCATCGACGAGATCGTCATTTGGTATTCGAGCAGGATGCGGTTGTCGCCGAGGATCTGCGGAATGAAGTTGGCGGTGAAACCCACCACGCGCGAGGCCGGCGTGATCGCCGTGGCCGTACCCGCATTGACGGTTTGCGCAACGGAGGACGTGGCGGCATACGTGATTTCGTCAGCCACCTGCAGCGGAGCCGGATGGCCATTGACGGCGTTGACCGTGCCACTGGTGACCAGGCTGACTTCGCCCAAGCCCTGCAGCGCCTGCGCCAGTACCGTCGAACCATTGAAGCGGTTGTTCGGATCGGTGCTGGAGAGCTGCATCAGGCCCGGCGTCGATTGTGGCTGGAGATTACCCGGGCCCTGCAGCGCAAAGCCATAGCGATTCAGGCGCTGGTAGAGGACATTGGCCGAGAAGCCGGCGTTGGCCTCCTTGGACATGTTGACGTTGTAGACCTTGACGTCGACCAGCACATTGCGGGCATAGCGTTTGTTGATCGCCTCGATGTATTCAGCGATCCGGCGCATGGCGGCGGGACGGGCTGTGACAGTAATCATGCCCAGTTCCGGGTTGGCGATGACCGCACGGTTTTGCATCTGGGGCATGCCAGCCTGCGCATTTGCCGAGGTGCCCTCGTTGATGATGCCCTGGATGCCGGAGACGATCGAGGCATAGGAGTCGATGGTCTGCGACGAGGTGACGCTGACGTTTCCAGTGGGCTGGGATCCGCCGCTTCCACCACCGCCACCGGCCGCGCCGCCTGCTCCACCACCGCCGCCACCGCCACCGGCGCCGGACAGGGAAATCGATGCCGACACGCTGCGTGCCGCCTTGGGCAGGTAGACCTGGAAGAATCGGGTTTCTTCATTGAAGAATTCGACCTGTCCGCCAGCGTAGCGCCACGCGAAGCCGGACTTCTGCGCAATGAAGTCGAGCAGCCCGCGAAGGGTGCCTGCCCATTCCACTTGCATCTGCACGCCCGCCTGTCCAGCAGGCATGTTGGCCTGCATCATGCCGCCTTGCGCGCCGTTGTTTGTTTGAGCGCCGGTCTGGATGACCTTGAAGCCGATGATCCGGCTGATGTCCTCGAAGATCGACGTCATGGATTGGCCGGGCGTGGTATAGGGGAACGTTTTGAGGAAGACGTCAGGCAGCTTTTCTTCGGCAACCACCTTGATTTCCTCGCCGGTCAGCTTCGGCTGCGCTGTTCGCCAGACGGCGCCAGTCGTGGCCTTGCCCTGCATCGAGCTGATCGCCTCAGTTGCGGTATCACGCTTGTCGCGCACGTCCTGCTGGATTTCCTTGACGGTCGAGCAACCGCAAAGGGCCAGTACCAGCGGCGTGGTGATCCATTTATTTGACTTCATTGCTGATGATCTCCGCGACATGATTTCCTTCCCACAGGTTCAGGCGAAGTGCCTTGCCCTGCGCGTACAACTGATTGACGAGCGCCTCCAGCGCGACATCGAACGACCCGGTGTAGGTGACGTCGCTCGGCACGACCCAATCGCGGCTCAGGTTCCACTCCAGCTTCCAATTCGCCTGTTTTGCCCAATCGGTGATTTGCGGGCGGATCGAGCGGCCGGCGCGTAACGTCCAGCTGCTGGGCACATTCGGCGCGGCCGGGACGGCGCTCTCGTTCGCGGGTGCGACACCCGCCGCTGCGGTCACTGCGTCGCATAGGGGCGGATTTGTTGCGATGTCCACGATCAGGCGCTTGCCGCAGACAGCCGCGGTCAACGGGTTCGCGGCCTTCGAATACGCACTGGCGAGGACACGCAGGGTGGCGAAGAAGTCAGCATTGGACGGTTGCGACAATGCCTTGGCGGTCAACGGATAATCCGTATTGGTACGCCAGTCCAGCGAGTAGCCCGCCTGCGCGGCCAGCCTGGTCATCGCGGCCCTGAGCGTCTTGTCGGAAGCGAGCGGGCGATACAACTGGCCGGCATCGGGTGACGTTGCGTCGCTGGCCGCGCGCGCATGCACCGCGCTGGCCAGAACCACTGTTATTGCGAGTGCCGCTCGTATCTTCATCACCGGAGTCCCTAGCTTGATCGAAGTCAATCTTATCGGTTTTCGTTTTTTTGAAATAATACTTTTTGAAGATTTTCAAATTATTTTAAGAAGCCGCCGTACTGGGCGATCGGCTCCTCCACGCGGTCAAGTGTCGGGAACGCGAAAATCTTGCTCGGCTCAGCTTCCGTCGGGGCCACCGGCGTTGCGGTCGGCTGCGCGACCACTTTTGAAATGCGCCCGTCGATCTGTGAACCGGCGACTGCGCCGAACGTGCGGCTGTACTTGATGTCGCCGTTGACCTTGGCGCTCGCGCCCAGGACGATGCGGTCCGCGGTCAAGTCGCCGTTGACGGTTCCCAGTACAAGCAGGTATTGCGCCGTGACGCTGCCGTGAATCACCGCTTCCTGATCGACGATGACCAGCGAGTCCGACGATTGCACAACCGTTCCTTCGACATGGCAGCGGATGCGGATACCGCCTTCGGACAGGACGAGATTGCCAAACAGGGTGGTGCCGGGTGATAACTGGTTGGTGATCTTTCCGACCTTCAGGAGAACGGGGTTGAATGCCGTCATCCGCTTTTCCTCGGCCACCACGCTTTGCTTCGGCGCCTTCGTCAACGCAGGCTTGACCAGGGCTTGCGGCGCTGTCGCCTCGACCACGGGTTCGGGTACCGGGGTCGGCTCGGAAGTCAAAGCAGGCGTGGCTGCCGATTCGGTGATGGCCTCGGTCTGCGCAAGGGCGCCGGCTTCGACTGCCGGGGCCGTTTGTTCCTGCGCGAGCAGTGCTACATCTTCATTAAGCGATTGCAGGTCAACGTTGGAGGTGCGGTTGCGGCGGAAGAATGAACCGATGATGCTGGTAAGGGATGCGCGTGCCATAGAAGTCCTCGCTTACTTGATGGTGATCGGATAGATGATGTCGTCGTCGTGAGTCGGTTGTCCCTGCCCTTCCCTTACCGTGTTCATGCGGCTTTGCTGCTTGGCGTTGGTAGAAGTGGCTGCGGCCGGCGCGGGCAAAGGGCGCGGCGCTGCGCTCGCTTGGGCCTTTGCGTGAGCGCTCGTCTGCTTGATATTGACTGCAGGCGCCTGTGTCGCGGGACGTGCTGCGGCCGGCGCGGCAGCGTTTTGCGTGGGCGGCACGACGGCCGGCGGCACAGCCGTTGGCGCTTGAACCGCCGTGGGCGACGGCGTGACAGGCGCAACAGCCGCTGGAGCCGCTGTTGGTGCTGGCATTGCCGCAGGTTTTGTCACTGCTTGGGGTAATGAGACGGGTGCCGGGGACTGGACCGCGGCAACAGGTGCCGGGGTCGCGGCCATTGGAGCTTGCGGCCCAATGGCAACAGGCTGCGCTGCCTTAACCGAAGGGATTGTCGTAACGGGAGCCTGAGCAACCAATGGCGCCGGATTGACCGGGACCGATGGCGCCACCGCTGCAACGGGAGCAGGGGCAGCAGCGGCAACCGGCATGGCGGGAATTGCCGCTGTCGCCGGTACAGGTGTGGCTGGCTGCAATGGCGCGGGCGCAATCCCCGGGGGATTGGCAATGGCACCGGGCTGCGCCACCGGCAGACTTTGCACGGGTTCGTTAGCGGCAACCGGGGCTGGAACGATCGGGGTGTGCGATAGGGCCGGGAGCGCGGTTGCGTTGTCGCCCGAAAGCTGGACCACGCTGACGTCGTCGCCCGGCGCAGTTGCCCGGCTTGGCGCTTGTGCTGTCGGGGCAGGACGGACGGGTTGAGGGCTGGCAGGCAAGGACGCCCTCGACCCGACCATATTGGTGAAATCAGGCAACGCAACAGGCAATCCCAGCTTCGGCCCGACAAAGACTGCTGCGCCAGCGGTCATTACCGTGCAAAGCGTTGCAATGCGGATCACGGTCATGCGATTGATCTTCGTGCCGGCCGGCCGTGCGGGCTTTGCTGGCTTTGCGGCAGGCGCTTGTTCAACGGGCGAATCTTCGGGCATCGGCGCAGCCGTGCTCATGGCAGGCATGGAAGGCGCTGCAGGCGTCGTTCGGGAAGCCACTGCGCCAGGCGCGGTGCCTTGAGGCATGATCGTCGTGCGGCGCGGGGCTGCGGACTGCACAACGGGCGGCAAAACCGGCTGCGCCACGGGTTCAGGCTGATAGACCGGAAATGGCTCGGCAAGCGGCATCGGTTCCGGTTCAAAGGCCGGATCGATGTCCTGGTAAAGCAGGTCGACATCGGCCTGCATCGGCGCTGGCTCTGCCGCGTCGAGATCATGGTCGATGAAGGGAATCGGCTCCTGCGACACCGGCTTGGCGGTGTTGTGCGCCCGTTCTTCCTCGAGTTCCCGGGAGAGCGTCTCGAAATCAAAGGGAATCAGCCCCGGCTCGGTCCCGGCAACCGGCGCATCCGCCAGGGATGCGACAGCAACAGGTGGAGACGTCACTAAGGCAGGAGGTGAGTTTTCCGCATGGCCGCGCGTCTTTTCGGAACCGACGTCATAGCCATACATGCTGGCATTGGCGGGCTCGATGAGCAGGTCGCCATTGTCGAACAGAGTCTCAAGCAGTGCTGTTGAAGAGGTCGCCATGGGGTTTCCTTAAGGAAGTTTTCGGCTGATCTTAGCAACAAAGCTTTTTTTGAAATAATTATTTCTGCATGAGTTTTTAAAAAAGTTTTTCGGCTTCGCTCGCTTTCCGTTGTGAAATCGGCTGGAAATTGAGAATTTTCAACAGAAATCTTAGAAAAATTCGCCTTTCGTCGACCGTGTTGCTGCCTTCACCGTCCCTTCTGCGCTCTCTGCCATTGCAACCTTTGTATCGCGCTTGGCCGTGGCCGGTTTGCGCGCCCTGGTGCTGCTGCCGGCGCCGCCACGCCTGGTGCCCGTCTTCGCCGTGGACGAACGGCTACGCGACACAATCGCATCCTCAGGGATTTGCTGGGGCGTGGGCATGGCGGCGGCGATGCTGCCATCCTTGAGCTTTGCCATGAGGCGCGTCACCAGGCGGGTGAGCATCGTCTTGAAGGCAGTCTCATCCATGCTGCCTTTCTCCACCTCTTCCAACTGGCCCTCGAAATACGCGGTCAGGTCCACGCGAGACAGGTCGGCATCCAGCGCCTGGTAATAGACACGGGCCTTCTGCGTCGGGCGGTAGACGTTTGCCTTGCCCATTTTTTCTTCAACGATGAAGCCGCCGCTGATGCACTCCGCGATGATAGTGGAGCGCGTTGCGGGCGTGCCGATGCCTTCGGTCTGCTTCAATCGCGCCTTGACCTTGGGGTCTGTGACGAACTTCCACGCCTTTTCCATGGCGTCGAGCAGCGTCGCGCCGTTGTAGCGCGGTGGCGGCTTGGTCTGGTCTTCATGGATTTCGACGGGGTTGGAGCGGCAGGGATCGCCCTTGGACACTAGGGGAAGCGCTTGCTTGTCCTCGTCTTCCGCGCTCTTTTTCAACGGGATCACCGTGCGCCATCCCGTCAGCGCCGGGGTCTGCCCCGTGGCCGTGAAACGTTCTCCTTCTACCAGCGCAGTCAACGTCGTCGTGTCGTACTCGTAGTCCGGGTAGAACTGGGCCAGCCAGTGGGATACGATCAGGCGGTAGACGATCTGTTCCTCGCGCGACAGGCCGGACAGGTCTTTGCGCATGTCAGTCGGAATGATGGCGTAGTGCGCATCGAGCTTGCCATCGTCCCACGCGCCGGATTGCCGAGACGTGTCGGGCGCTCCGTCGAAATCCCACGCCGATCCAAAATTGCCGCGCACCGCCGCCAGCACCTGCGGCGCCTTCTTCCATTCGTCTGTGGGCGCATGGGAACAGGTGGTACGTGGGTAGGTCGTCAGCTTGTGCACATCGTATAGCGCCTGCGCCACCTTCAAGGTCTGGTCCGGCGACAAGCCGAAACTGTGCGCCAGCCGCTGCAGGTCGCCCAGCGACAGCAGAAGCGGCGGCTTTTGCTTGACGCGCTTCTTGTCCGCGACCTCGATGACGCCCATCTTGGTGATCGTCCTGTCCACTACACCCTGCGCGATGCGCCGATCCAGCAACCGGCCCTCGCCATCAAAGCCGGCGCTATCGACCGCATCTTTCGGCGGCACCCACTTGGCAACGAAATTGCCGGCGCGAGTCTTGATCGCGCCCTTTACTATATAAAAGGTCTTCGGTACGAACTGCTCGATGTCCAGTTCGCGCTGCACCACCAGGCCGATTACAGGCGATTTGACGCGCCCGACGTTCATCACCCCGTCGTGGCCGCGAGACTGCCATGCCAGCGTGTAGCCGCGGGTGCAGCTCATGCCGATGACCCAATCGGCCTCGGCGCGGCACTCGGCGGCCAGCGCCAGGCTGCGAAAGGCGGCATCGTCCTTCATCTTCTTGAACGCCTCGCGGATTCCGGCCGGCGTCTGCGCATTGAGCCAAAGCCGCTTGACAGGCAGCCGACAATTCAAATGTTGAAGAATCTCAACAATTATGATTTGTCCCTCGCGATCCGGGTCGCCCGCGTTCACCACGCTTACGGCGCTTTGCATCAGCTGTTTCAGCACCTTCAACTGCGATGTGGCGAACGCATCGGTCTTGCCTGTTTTCTTGTCGGTGCGGACGATTTTCTTCTGCTGCGCCGGGATGATGGGCAGGTCATTCATGCGCCATTTCTTGTATTTCTCGTCGTAGAAGTCGGGATCGGCCTGTTTTAACAGGTGTCCGGAGGCATAGCAGATGTCATATTCGCCGACTTCAAAATAGCCGGAACGGGCTGTCGGACGGCCCAGCGCATTCGCAATATCCTGCGCCAGATTTTTTTTCTCGGCGATGACTAAAACGCGATTTTTCATTAGTTCAAATTTAGAAAATGCTTTACGATGAATTTAATTATCAGAAAAAATTCACAGCTTGGATACTAATATTTTCCTGCATATGCCGATCCAACACCTGCGTTTTGCACCTGCTCCGCCGACGATGTACGTCGATTTCGACGGAATTAAGCTGGTGATTTCCGACGACATGGATCAGCACACGGTCCGAATTCTGGAAGGTCGAAGCGATGTTGCCCAGACCGAATTTCAGGCAATTCGGGATTTTGTTCGCACAGACGATACTGTCATGGATATCGGCGCCGGATCGATGGCCTGTGCGCTCCTGGCGGCACGCCACGCCAGGCGTGTGGTCGCCTTCGAGCCGTCGCCCAAGATGTACGCGCTGGCCTCGGCCAATCTTGACGCCAATCCAAGCCTGAACGTGGAAGCCCATCTGGGATGGGGCGTGGCGCCGGACTACACGCTGACGGCCGCTGAACTGCGCCTGCCCGCCGAGACGCTGGACGAAGCGGCCTTCGACCACGCCTGTCCGGTCGACGAAGGTGCGCGGGTGATGATCCATTCGATGGCCCCGCTGATGGGTTTGTTGCAGCGCGAGCGGCCAAACGTGGTTGTCATCGAGGCACCGGGCATGGCCTCCGCCCTGACCCGTGCGATCGCGTCCTGTCCGGCCAACCTCCTGCCGCGCATCATCATCACGCGTCTGCGCGCGCAGTGGGAATCCTATGACAGCGTGCATCAGACGATTTCCACCATGCGGTTGATGGGCTACCAGCTCTCCCGCTCTTACCTTGGATGCGATGGCTTTGTCTTCCAGGCCGCAATGCCTGGTCGTATTGGTGACGGACTGTCCTGAAAAATGGTCCGCATTTTTATTATTTTTTTCGTTGCATGTCGTCTCGCTAGTTTAAGTCTGCCGGAAAACCGTTCCTAGCTCTGGCTAAACCCTTCATAGGAGAAATACCATGTCTATCACCACCAAGCGTAATTTCAATGCGTCGATCTTCCAGAACAAGAGCGACAAGAACGTGTTCAACAAGTCCAAGACTGAAAAGGTCAAGGCCGATTACCACGGTAACGGCAGCGACAAGGACGGCATGGACAAGGTCGAAATCAACGGCATCAAGGAACTGTCGAAAAACAGTGGCAAGAAACAGATCAGCCTCGTGTTCATCGATCGCACCGTGGAAGGCACCACGTCGTTCTACAACGGCAAGCTGTTCCCGAACGATCGCAAGGAGCAGGACGGCCAGCCGGATTTCACCGGCGTGCTGAACCTGGACAAGGAAACCAACGGCCCGAAACTGCGTCTGGCCGGCTGGCTGAAAAAGACGAAAAAGGACGACGCTTACCTGTCGATCTCCGTTTCCGAGTACAAGAACAAGGAAGAAGCAGCTGAGGATCAAGCTGCTGCCGAAGCCCCTGCGCTCGAGACTGCTGGTGCGCCGGCTGATTCGGATTTCCCCTTCTAACCAAGGGTTCCCTGATCCGCACAACCCCGCTCATGCATTCGCATGGCGGGGTTTTTTCTCGTCTGAATCATTTTGTTTTACTTGCATTTCTGTTTGCTAGGCCGACGCAATCCCGCGCGGTTTCACCAACAGGAGAGCAAACATGGCAAGACAACCTTCAGCACAATCGGGACTGATCGACATGCTGGTCCAGTCGATTCCCGCGACTTCCCAGACGCTGAGCGTCAACACGTCTCCCACGAATCCTCAAACGCCAACCGTTGACCCGTCTCCCACGACATGCAAGCGTTGTGCCCGTTACAAGCCCAACATCTTTGGCGACCACGGCCGCTGCGCGGTTAAGCCTGCGTCCAGCATGATGAAGCCGTGGCACATTTGCACCATTGGCAGTTTCACCGCGTCCGCATGATGGAGGCCGTCATGAGCGCATTCGACTTCTTCGACCTCCCCGCAGTGACCTCAAAACCCGCGCCTGTCCAGAAGAAACACTCCGTTGACCTGGACCGCAAGCCGCGCATTACTGGCGAACTGGTGACATTCCTGAATTATGTGTTCGTCGAGATCCATGGCGGGCACCAGGCCGGGGCGTTGGCGGTTTCCCGTTATCGCGGCCACCGATCAACCATGATCATGGCCGAAGCCGCCGGCGCGGTGAAGACAATCTCGAGCACCAAATACGGCCCGAAGATCAAGCAGTTCTGGGTGCTGACTGACGAAGGCAAGGCTGCTCTCGCCAAATACCGTCAACACCGATTCTGATTTCACCCCGCGCGCCATTGGCCGCGGGGTTGTTTTTTTGTTGGGCGTTACCGTACCGTACCGTTGCTCAGGGCTCGCATCTTTGAATATTGCTGATTCAGTTTCTGAATGGTGGATTGCCGCATCGCTTCCTTTTGCTCGATTGACATATTTGGCATGGCATCGATCTGAGCGTTGATCATGGCCAGCGTCGCCGGCGGAATCAGGGAGGTGTCAACTGCGTCGGGATTCGACTGGGCATGGTTCGCTGGGACGACGGCGTTTACCGATTGCGTGAAACCGGCAGGCATGAATGCCGAGGGGGCTGCGCCAGCCGTAGCGACTGGCGCCGGTGACGCTTGCGGTGCCGGGGCTGCTACAGCGGGAGCCTTGTTTTCCCCACGAATCATACGTGCAATGTCAGGCGAGCCGGATGCCATGGCAATGTCAGCAGGAGCCTTGCCATCCTTGTCCTTGGCGTTAGGATCGATTCCCCCTGCTTCCAGGAACACCTGGACCGCAACATCATCTTTGCGGCGGATCGCGGCAACGAACTGGTCCTGAGAGTGGTACGTCAATCCCATTGCGGCAAGGTTCTTCCGCGCTTCAATCTTTTGCGCAGCGGAACCGGCCGGCGCCGGCTGAGGCGCGGCAGCCGGTGCAACGGGCGCGGCGACTAGGGCAGTACCAACAAGCTGGGGTGCAGGCGGGATGATCGCGGCAACGGCGGCCTTGTCGGGTTCCTGCACTTCCATGCCGGGCACCTCGATCCGTTCAACGAGGACGGTCGGAAGGTTCTCGCGGATCGCCTCGATGCGCTTGTTGATCTGTTGCGTCATGAAGTCGCCGTCCTCGCCACGCACGGCCCGTGTGATACCGTCAAACAGCTTGCCCGTCAGTGGTTCAAGCTTCTTTACCGCCGTCATGAGCACATAGACCTTGACGCCATTCTTGAATGGATAGATACAAGCCTGATAGCGCTCGCCCGTTGCGGCAAAGGCATTTCCGGCCCCGGCCGGCTGCCGAATGATCTCAGCGGACGCTGTCTTGCACTCATATTCGACGACGGGTGTGCCTGACAGGTAGCGTTGCACGCTAATCGGCTCGTCTGGGCGCGCCGGCATGACTGATGGCACGCTGCGCATGTTTGCCGACGCCTTGATGCCCCAGGTAGTGAACGCATCCTTGACCGCGCCTGTGACGCTTTGCGACGTGCCATTGGGGATGACGAGCTCGGCCTTGGCCGTCTGCACTTCAACCTGGGTTCGCACGTCCGCTGCCAGTGCGGCCGACGAAAGAGATACGCCAATTAGGGCGGCGGTCGTTGTCTTAAAAATGGTTTGCATGACTTGTCCTTCTTCTTGTTGGAGCCTGCGCATCCGGGATGCCGATCGGTCTTAATTCCCCAAGTGGATGCCAAGCCGGGCGTGCCATCGGATGAAGCGTCGGGATGGCGCTACAGTTGATCGATTGACATCGATCTGGTTCAAGCCTATCAGAATGCTTTCGTTTGCGAAATTCTTTTTCGTGAATGCTGTTGCGCTTTTCTTTGGTTCTGCATCTCTCCTGCTTTGTCTACCCGTGCGCAAGCACTTCCTTAGGAGAGTCCCATGCAAGTCGACCACGTTAAATCCATGCTGCTCCTGGCACGCATGCTCGCAGCGCGTTACAACATGAAAGTCGTCCTCACCGCTAGCAAGACAGCGTCGGTGACACCGGACACTATCTCGCTTCCACGCAAGTGGGTCGAAGGCACCGCCAAAAGCCGCGAGGCCACGGAAATGCTGGCCGGCGTCCTTGACCACGAATGCGTGGGCCATGCCCGCCACACGGACTTTACCGTGATGCCGAAGTACCGTGCCAAAGGCAGAATGCAGGCGTTCCTGCTCAATGCGCTGGAGGATATTCGCATCGAAACCTGCGCCTCCCGCGTCTATCCCGGCGTTGCGCGCAATCTCGTGTCGATGGTCGATTACCTGTCGAAACAGGGATTTTTCGGTACCGCAAGCCAGGTCGGCGCCAATTCGCCCAAGCACGAACTGGGCAACGCCATCCTTGTGCTGGGTCGGGCCCGGTTGCTGGCCGGTCAGGATGTGCCGCTCGCAGCCGTGGCCAATGCCTATGCGCAGTTCGTCGCTGCGCAATACGGCAGCCTGTGGCCCAAAATCTGGGACCTGGTTTGCAAAGCCCCGGACGCGGAAACCACCGTCGAGGTGGGCCACCTGGTCGATCAGATCTGGAAGCTCATTCGGCAAGTGGCCGGTGAAGATCCCGCCGACGCCAGCGACCCGACAGCAAACCGCGCGGCGCGCCACATCGAGACCGATCCGAACGCCAACATGACCGAGTCCGGCGATATTGGCGAGAAAATCGGGAAGGCGCTTGCCTCCAGCCCGTTGTCACGCGATGCGGGCCAGATTCACCCGTCCAGCCGCAAGGCGCGTGTTGCCCCCATCCCGCAGGAATGGATGGACGTGTCCGCGCGCGTCAAGGCAGCCCTGGGGCGCGACTTTGAGGCGCTGATGGAAGCAAAGACGGAATGCCGCAAATCAGTGGGGCTGACCGGCCGACGCATCCACAGCGGGAGCCTGCATCGGGTGAAGACGCTCGATGCGCGCATCATGATGCATCGCATCATGGCCGAAGGCATCAGCACCGCCGTTTCGATGGTGGTCGATGTGTCGGCTTCCATGAGCGACAAGCTTGACGATGGCACCGGGATTTCCCGCCTGCAGGCCACCGGCGGCGTGATGGTGGCGCTGGCTGATCTTCTGGAGCTGCACGACGTGCCGTTCTCGGCCTGGACGTTTGATGATGGCTACTGCTGCATCAAGCAATTCGATGAGCGATGGGGCAGCCACAAGGGCCGCGACAAGGTGCTCAGTGTGATTGGCGGCTCGACCTACGCCGATCAGGCGCTGGTAGAGTCGTTGGCTGATCTGGCGTGCCGGGACGAGGAGCGCAAGCTGCTTGTGTTTCTGACTGATGGGGACTCGTCCAACATGAAACAGGTTGAGGCCGCGTTCAGGGATGCGGAATACCTGGGCGTCGATATGGCGGTGGTATTGATCGGCAAGGAGTTTGAGCACCATGTCGACCAGTACAAGCGCATTACCGGGCGCCCGCTGTTCGTCACCGATACGATGCAGACCCTGGCAAAGACGGTCATCAACGCGGTGCGCGTATCCATTTAGAGCAGAAAAAAATATCCCCGGCAGGTTCACACCTTGCCGGGGATTTTCTTTTTTAGGACCGTTCAGGAATTAGGAGCCGATTCCCTTTTCGCGGCGAAATTGAGCAAAGCCCAGGCGCGTGCTCAGGCCACGTTCGGTTTCGGCCAGCTTGAGCGAGGTTTCCTGATGGATGACTTCCAGCAGAATCGTCACCATGCTCTTCAGGTCAAGGGCAGCGGCGTTCCAACTCGCCTCGCTGCACATGATGGGGCCGGTATAGGGATCGGACCGCGCACGCTTGAAGACCTCATTGGCTCGCGTTTGGAGATCCTCATCGAAGTGCTGATCTCCCGGCTGCAAAAATCCCGACCAGAAGTAAACCTGCAGGACCGGGACTTCGAGATATTTTGCCAATTTTTCAATAACGTCGCGATCCGTGCCCGCCCACCAGCGGTCGCCGGCCATCAGTGCAGTCATGTGCGGATAGGACACGCCAACGATATCGGCCAGGTCCTTCATGCTGTGGCCATGGCTCGCCATCTTGTTGTGCATCTCGTAAATCAGCCCTGCGCTGCGCTCGCGGAAAGGTGGAACCCGGGAAGCCTTTGGCGTCTTGGCCGATTTGCCCGTCGGGGTAGCTTTTTCGCTCATAGCGTCACTCACTGGTCAAAGTTGCGTCATTGATGTCGGCCATCCGCAGAAAAATCCTATCGGGAAGCGAAAATGGCGTGACCGTGGATATATCTTACGATTATTCAGCAGCAGAAAATTTTCAATGCGCTAAAAAAATAGAGAAAAATTCGAAATTGCCGTCGCATTTTAACCGTCTTGTATACAGGAATAAAGCTATTTCTGTTTGTTCCATAGTAATAGGAGGAAAACGCTGCGTTTGTAAGAAAACATCTGCGTTTTTGCCGGGAATTGAAATTTCTCATCGCATTTGCGATTTTTCGTTGGTGTTGGCACGGCGGCAGCCAGATTTTCGGGAAATTTTTTAAAAAATGAAGGAATAATTATTTCAAATTTAAATATGCGGGTACGATTTTTGAGTCGCATTCTTTCGACAACCAAAAAATCGTGAAAGGGACCCGCACATGGCATCTACAAACCATGTCACATTGCTCTCGCTGAATTCCCGGCGCGAGCCCATCAAGCACCAGTTCTACCGCGGCTTCAAGAACGTCGCCTACCTTGCCGGATACGTCTACGAGATCCGCGCCAACACCATCTACCTGCAAATGACGAACAACGTCAATCTGGTGCTGCCGGTGACGGTGCCGCCGGGCGTGAAGATGCCGTCGAACTTCAAGAAGCGCCAAGCCATCAAGATGGTGTGCCAAGTGCGCAGCATCCCAAACGCGGACGGCTCGCCGGGGTTGGTGATGTATGCGCGCTCGTTCGAGCGTCCCAACGTGCTGGAGCTGCCGCTGCGCTCGGCGTTCGACAAGGCGGTTCCCAAGCAGGCGCACGACGATGTCGAGTTCAAGCCGTATGGCGCGGGATACCGTCAGACCGATGCCTGCAACCAGGTGCATCTGGCCGGGATGGTGGTCGGCGTCAACCAGCGGTCCGTCATGATCAACGAGGACGGCAAATACGTGCAGTCCGCCGCCGTAGACTTCCTGCTGCGCCAGGATGCCGACGAGGCCAACATCGTGCCGGTGCGCTATTACGGCAAGCTCGCCGAGAAGATCGCCAGCCAAGTGCGCCGCGGTGATCTGATCCTCACTCACGGCAAATACCGGGTCAAGCCGATTGAGACCGGCGCGACCGGCGACGACGGCAAGGCCGAAGTCGTGACCCAGCCGTACATTCATATCGACGCGCCGCAACAGCCTTCCGAGTTCGACATCCTCTACATGGCTGAGGACCAGGAGTTCCCGCGCTGGATGATCGAGCTGCACGCGAAGTTCCGCCTGAGCCAGCGCAAGGTTCCGGCACAGCCCGCCGTGGTGGCGCCGGCCGAGGGTGCGCAGCCCGTGGCGGCCAACGATTTGGAAAGCCATCCGAAGTGGGCCAGCTTGACCGAGGAAGAGAAGGAAGCGGCGCGTAGCAGCGAGATTGCGCGCCGCCGCCTGCTGGGTTAATCGATTAGGAGTGCGACCGATGCGCCGACAGCCCATTGTCAAAGCCGCGTTTTGCGTGACGGTATTCTGGTGGTCACTGGCCACCCTCTGGCAAGTCAGTTTCGATGTGCCAGCGTTACTGCGAGGCGAGCGCGTGCTGGATACACACTGGACGCTGTCGGTGCTGGCGGCCATCGCCGGCGGAGTCTTCTGCGGCGTGTTTGCCTCGGTGTTTTCCATCTGGTTCGACCGCCGTGAAACCAGCAAGCGTTTACAAGGCAGCATCCAGCACGGGCTGCAAAGCAGCATCGGCCTGGCTCCCCTGCACTACCATGATCTTCGCCGCGAGGGGGAACCAGCCCAGCGCATCCCCACCGAAGCCGTCGCCACTGTCCCGGAGATCCAGTCCGACGCCACGACCGATTTTCTCGAGCGCTGGCATACGCGGTTTGGCGAGGACTACCCCAAGCACGCGGCGCTCATGGTCGGCATTGAGACGATCCTGATGCAATACCGGCACCTGCCCGCCTCGCACGTGCAAAGCGGCCATGGCGGCAGAACGCTGCTGTCGCACAGCCTGCTGGTGTCGTGGTACATGGACAAGCTCGCGCCGCACCATACCTACGATGGCAAGATTAAATTACCGGAATACACCGTCAACCTGACCCTGCGCAACGAAAGCTACCGCTTCGACCACCTCGACCCGCTTGTTGCGCTGATCGGCCTTGTGCATGACATCGGCAAGATCGAGTGCTATCAGTTCGATGACAAGGGAAAAATCATCGGTTGCCGACCCGATCACGACAGCACCGGCGTGCGCATCCTCGCCCGCATGCCGGAATACTGGGCGCTGCCCTCTGAGGACCGGGAGATACTGAGCGTGGTGGTCAAGTTTTATCATCACCCGCAGGACACGCCGACCGAAGACGGTTTTCTGCCGCTGAGCGACCGGCTCCATGCGCTGCTGGAATTGCTCATCCGGGCAGACACGCTAGCGTCGCGCCGCGAGGCCGGCGAGAACGCACGCATGGCGCAAATGGCGCTGGAGGCTGGCGCCGATCCGATGGGACTGGATGCCGAGCCGGACAAGCGGGAACATGTCTGGAATGCGATTCTCGATGTGCTGTTGCGCAACGAGTCGATCAACGGCAAGGACAAGCACAGCAATGTCGGCATCCGGCGCTTCCATCCGGTGCTCAAGATCGACATGCTGGTGCTGAAGGAGGACGATTTCATTGGTGCGCTATGCGCCGAACTGGGTCGGGAAAACTATACCCCCCAGATTTCCAATGCGGTCAGCGCAATGACCAAGGTTGTATTGCGCATGCTGGACGAAAAGGGCGCGCTGTATACGCAGCAGGAGGCAGGCGGGCGCAACCCGGAAACGGCGCTCTACCGGGTCGAGTTTTATCCACCCGAGAAGTTCTGGGCGGAAAAGAACAAGACGCCAGCCAAGGACGAGGATCGTGGCGACCCGAAGTTCACCTGGGCGTCCTGCATCGTGATCAACCTGTCCGAGCTGATTAATCACTTTGACGACCTTACCTCGCTCGCAAGGCTCGATGACTTCGGGTTCATTCCGGTCATCCGCAACAGCCGTCTGGGCAATGCAGGCAAGAAAAACGCGAACAAGAGTGCCCACGATATCGCGATGGAAAACGAACTGCTCGGGACGGACAATCGAGTGGGACTGGACCTCGCGGATGCGGTGGCCAAGCAAGCCGCGGCGAAGAAAAACACCGAAAAAGCAAACGTCCCGCCGGCCTCTGCGCCCACAGCAGCGCCGACGCCAGTACCGGCACCAGCGCCCAGCGCACCGACAATGCATTCGGTTGCAGGCGGCAATGTGATCAGCATGCGTCGCCTGGCCGTTGCCCCTGAAGCACACTCGCCAGCGCTAACGCCGGTTGCGACTACTGCCCCTACTCCCGCGCCTGTGCCGTCACCGTCGCCTACCCCGGTGCCCACCGAAGCGCCTGTCCCGGTTCTCACTCCAGGCATCACCCCAACGCAAGCGCCGCCGTCTCAAATGTCGCTACTTGGCACGGCCGACACCGATTCGCAGGAAGGCAAGGAGGAAGAGTCTCTTGAATGGCGAATTGAGGATTATCGTTGGCAGCTCAGTGCCCATTTGCCTCGCAAGTGCGCAGACGGCAACGTAAAAACATTAGGCATTGAGAATGGAACCTATGTACTCGAAGTCGAGGCGCTGTGCTCCTGGCTGGCGATGAAATATGACGAGGAACGGATTCAAGAAGTCCTGAGCCTGATCCGGAGCGGCGAGATCAAGGAATGCAAGTTGAAGGCAGGGTTTGCGTTTGTGTCGATCGGTTCGGCTTGACAGGCGGCGAGCTCGCGCCGCCTGTCATTTCACCTTTGCCGTCTTTCTTGCGGCTTTCTTGGCGACTGCCTTCTTTGCCGGCTTCGCAGCCGCTTTCTTCTCCGCGGCTTTGCCGGCACCCATCTTCTTTGCAGCGGGCTTGCTTGAGGTCGTCGCCGACGGCTTCGGCGCAGGGTTGACGGTTGCGATCTTCTTTGCGGCAGGGGTCTTTGCAGAGGTCGCTTTCGTGACCACTGCCTTTTTCGGCACGGCTTGTGCCGCAGGGGCGGCACTGGCAGCGGTCTTGGTGCGAGGAGGCGCCCCGCGTGGCTTGATCCTGAACTGAACCATCCACGCCTCCCCGCCCTCTGCTTGCTCCTTGTGCACTTTCTTCGTCAATGCGCGCACCAGGCGGTCGAGGTCGTACAGATCGAAGATGTTGATCGGTTTGCGGTTCTGGACAAGCCACAGGCGCATCGTCGGATACATCCTGCCCGTGTAGTGGGCGATGGCCCTGATCGTGGAGAATTCATCGGGCATTTGCCACAGCTTCTTCCAGCGCTTGTAGACGGCGGCCATGTCATGCGTGAGCAGCCAGGTCATGTCCGGATCCTTGCGCATGCCTGAAAGCACCGTCTTGGCCCGTTTGGTCAGGGTGCGCGCCAAGTCATCGTCCTTGTGGGCGCCATAGAACAGCGACCGGACCATTTCAGGGCGCTCGTTCACCATTTCCGCGAACTTCGCAATGGGCACCTGGATCTTTTCCCGCATGTCGAACAATTGCTGTGCCGCCTCCGACACCGGCTTGGACGTGGTCCCATCCCGTCGCTGGAAATGGGGAATGGTAGCGGGATCGATTGGTTCGATCTTGAGGTCAGGGTTGATGAGTGATCTGGACACGGGATCTTCCATGGGTTCGGTTGGCATGCCGCGCTGAAGCGGGCGCGATTCCTTCAGCGGCCTGCCGGCGCGGCGGTATGCGGATTCGTCGCGTGGAATGTCCTGCGGCCAGCCAAACGCCGCCAGCTTCTGCTGCACCGCCAACCGGGCCTTGTGCGTGTCGAGGTCAATCTCGATCGTCGCATCCATGCTGTCGCTGACTGCGCCATTGGCTTCGATCAGACGGTGCATCACCTCGTTGACGTCCTCATCGTCGCCCACGGCCAGCGTGGTTTCCCGCACGCCGTTGACCAGGCTGCGCGAACACAACTCGCTGCAGCGGTAGAGCACGGAATACACATTGGCCGGGCTGTCGAGGATGGCAAGCATTTTTTCCTGAAAAACCATCCAGACATCCTGCTTGAGGTCATCCAGGTCAACGCCGAACTTGTCCGCATTGCGTGACAGGATCATCCGTACGCGCGGGCACCGATTATACGCGCCTGCCAGTTCATTGCGCCGGTTGAGCCACTGCGAAGGCTTGATTGAGGCGAGTGCTTTTTCCAGAAATCCGGCCTGCCGCACCGTCGGCGCGGGCATTTCAACGATATTTGTACTCATTTTCAATAAATTTTATTTTATGCGGAGTCCGAAGCGTCCCCGGCGAGACCAACCCTATTGCGTCAAGGTATTGAGTGGTACCCGATAATCTGTCCGGGGCATGGGTCGACCATATGATTTCAGCCACGCCATGGCCATGTTCTTGGCGCTGTTCTGCTTGTCCCGAGGGAGCTTGGACATGGCTTCGTTAGCGAGCTTCTTGAACTGCGGGTTGTTTTCCGACGCGATGAGCAGCCATTTCGCGGCATTGACCGGATTCTTTTCGGTCAGGCCATGGTCGACCATCGACAGGCGCGACAGGATGTACATCGCATCGGTGCTGCCCATCTTGGCGGCGGCTTCGAGCTTGATCTGCGCCTCGAATGGGTTGGCCGCCACGCCAATGCCGTTGGCCAGCATGGCGCCGAGCTTGTAGAGTGCATACGGTTCCTTGTGCGCAGCCGCGGCCCGGTACCAGCGCGCTGACTCGGCCAGGTCCTGCGCCACGTTGCCGAACCCATACTCGAACAGGTTCGCCAGATTCATCGCGGCCGGCACGAACACCTTGGTTTCGTCACCGGCGGCGGCGGAAAACCACTTTGCCGCCTCGTGCGGATCGGACTCGACGCCATCATCGCCGTAGAGATAGATCAGGCCCATGTTGTACGCCGCCAGCGGGTTGCCCGTGATGGCGGCTGAATCGGACGCAATCTTTGCCGCCTTGCGGTAGGCTTTCATCGCGATCTTGATGTCGCGCCCGGCCTTCGGCGCCTTGCCGGTGTGGTGCAGCCAGCCAAACTGCATCGCGCTCCAGCGGTCGCCGTCGTTGGCGCGGGAACGCAATTCCTCCAGCGCGGCCTCGCTTCCGGTGGCGGCGGCTCGGCTAAGGTCATAGGCGCGCTTCTGTCCGCCGTCCAGGAAGGGAATCGTCTGCGCGGTGCCAGGCGCCGCGAGACAGGCGCCAAGCAACCCAAGGAGCAGGATTCGCCGTTTCGTCAATCGCCCGAGCATTCATCCCCCACGCAGTAACCCCGGTCCACCGGCGCCATGCCCTGGCAATTCAGCTGCATGCCGGCTGCGCTGAGCTGGTTCATGATTGCAGGAGTGCAGGCGGTGGTAAATACGGCCTGCCCTTGCGACAGGCGCTGGAATTCGTCGCGCTGCTCCTTTGTCCACTCCTTCTTTGGTGCGAGCCGCATCGGGTTGCTGATGTCGGCCGGCAACTGCGCCGGTGCCTGCATGGTCAAGGCTTCCAGATCGGGGTGGCGCTCATTGCTGCGGTTGGAGAACAGTTCCCCGGTCTGGCCGGAGACTTCGGCGCTGCGCGCGGCGGTTGCCGCGTTGCCCGACATGGAAAAGCCCTCGGCCGTGCCCGTGATTGGCGGCGGCGGCTTCTTCTTGCGGTTGGGATCGGCCTTTTCCGCGTCGGTCAGCGGAATGGGCTCGAATCCATACACGCGCGTTTCCTCATCGGTCCAGCCAATTCCCGCGTAACACGGGTGCATCAGATCCAGAGCGGCGCAAGCGACCAGGCAGGCAAGCACTCGGTGCATATTTTTCCTCTTTGCAAATGTTCGGTTACAACAGGCAGCAGTCCACCCAGCGCCAGATCAGGTAGGCCTGGTCCTCGCCGGTGATCTGCTGCTTGCGATGCGGCCCCCACTTCGCGTCGGACTCGCCTACGCGGTGCGCGCAGCGCGACAGCAGCATGCCGATCGGCGACGATTCGATCATGCCGCCCGACGGCGCCGTCACGGTGGCAACCCCTACCCCGCTTTCCGGGACCGGGAATAGCTGTGCCATCTTGAACTCGGATTTCTGCACGTAGGGGGTGTAATGCGGCGAGCACCCGCCCTGGGCGACGCTATTGCCCATGGTCGTGATGCCGTACTTGGAAAACATGCCGCCGGTCAAGCGCGAGATTGCACCCATTGTGAACATGGCCCGCGCCGCGATGAGCGACGATCCCGTGACCACGTTTTGCGTGCCATAGGAGCCCGTCAGCGGGTAGGTGCGGCCCCAGCATCCCATGCTCCAGAACAGGAAATCGTCCAGGCCGGTGCCGAACCCGGTGGTCGCGGCCGCACAGGACGCCGCGCCCGTCAGGGCGGAAAGCGGCGTGGCGAACGCAAACGCCTCCGGAAACAGCAGGTTAGACAGGTCGGCCCGTGTCCAGAACGGCAGGAGCAGCGAGCTCATCAGCGATTCGTACGATGGCCCCAGCGCTGCGCACTGGGCCATGCCAAGCATCGCGGCAAAGACCGGCCCGAGCGGGAAGTCGTACATCATGAAATGGCGGAAGCCGCCGCCCGGCTCGCCGCCCGTGTTCTTGGCGGACTCGCCGCCGAAGCGGCTCAGCGGCGCCACCGCCTCGCCAAAACTCAGCCCCTCGAGCATGACCACGCACCCCGGCGCGCGCGTGGCTTCGATCACCTGGATCGGTATCCATGCTCCGCGCAGAAAGCCTGGGACCGGCACGCATACCCCAAGAAAGCACTCCCAGCAGAAACAGCCGCCCGGCGGGAAGCTGTAGCTGGCTGCCGCCGGCGGCGGCGGCACATCGGTGACATAGGGCACGTCATACATCCCCATGAGCCGGATCGGGAACATGCTGTCGTAGCAGAAGTCCGTGAACAGACCGGCCGGATTGGCGCTGCTGCAGCCAAGCACCGGCGTGGGTGTCGGCGCCTGCGCCTGCGCCGAGGGGGACGTCAGAGCGGCGCATACCACGAACGCGGCGAGGAAAAGGCGAAGAAGGTGCTTCACTGGAAGCCTCCTTCCACGCGCGGCGCAAATGTTTGCACCAGCAATTGCTGCTTGTCCGCGGTCAGCAGCGCCGGCACTGCGTGCAGCTGGAAGCGCGCCACCGATACCGGATCGAGCATGACCACCTTCACGCCGAGTTCCCGGATGCCCTGTTCCTCGTAGCGCGACACCATGACGATGCCTGCCGGCCATTTCTGCAGCCAAGTCTTGACCATCTTGCGCTGGCGGGCGTCGGCGGGGTCCAGCACCATGATTGCGCCGCCGGGCACCTGCGCGCGCTCGAGCGGGTTGATGCGCGTGCCGGCCTTGACCACGATCTTGTTGTCCTGCCCGCGCACGTCCTGGGGAAAGGTGATCGACAGGTCCACGTAATAGCGCTCGTCCGACAGCGAATAGGGAAGCTGATGGCCGGTCTCGATCTTCTTTTGCATGTCAGTGGCGAGCTCGCGCTGCCAGGCCTGCCAGTCGTGGGTAGCCACGGCCTGCTTCATCCGCTGGGCAATATCCTCCTCGGCAACCGGCCACATCGTGCCGATCTGGTGATTGGCCCGGCCCGCCTGGATTTCCTTCATCGCCATCGCGATGGACGGCGCCCCATTGACCTGGTACCACTGCTTCTTGTGCTGGCCGAACACCACCGGCACCGCGCCAATCCTGTAGTTCGCGAAGGCCTGCGGCAGGATGAACACGTTCGGCGTCTGGCGCACATCCTTCGCCGGCACCAAGTCGACGATCCGCTTCAAGGTGTCCTTCATGTCATTGTTGAACGTGCCGCGAAGCAAGAAAACCACGTCCTTCTTGCCGGCGCCTTCCTGCAGCAGGTAGCGCAGTTCGTCATTGGGCATGCCCAGGCTGATGAATACGATGGACAGGGCGTTCCTGATCTGCTCGCCGGTCGGATTGCCGTCCGGTGCAGTCTGCGGCGCCATGCCCATGGCGGTGATGGCTTCCTTGGCCGCGCGCGGGTCGTGCGCGGACTCCTGCTGTTTCTTCAGGAAATCCATCAACCCCTGATCGGCGGCATTGCCGCTTCCGGAGCGGTAGGTCTCCAGTTGCGCCTTGTGCTGGCGGATGGTGCTCATCAGGTCGGTGTCTACCGTCTGCGCCAGCGCGGGAATGGCTACCAGCAGCGCGCTACAGAACCCAAAGCATTTTTGCAACAATCTGATCCCCTTTGATCAATCCCCAGTAGCGTGAGTCGTAGGAGCGGTACTCACTGCCGAACATGAAATATTCGTTTTTGCCGACCGTGTAATGCGTATCCCATGCCGTGACGGGCTTGTTCAATGTCCGCGCCCCATAGCGCACATCGCCCAACACATTCCCATTGACGCGGACCACGCCCTGCGCAATATCGACGACATCCCCCTCCCGGGCGGCGGCAATCTTGACCACCACCGAGCCGTCCTTCATGGGCGGGATGCCCTTGACCCGGAACGCCACCAGTTCCCCGCGCGCGATCTCGCCAGTGTCATAGGTACCGGCATACAGCCCCCACGGCAGGCAGGCAATGCGTTGCTGATCGAAAAACAGCGAACCGTGCTTCTTGACTTCCGCCAGCCCGGCGCCGGCCGCGACATACAGCAGCGGCGCGGCCAAGAGGACGGCCAGCGCGAGCCGTCTGTTGCGCGGCGGCAGGCTAGTCCAGTTTCGAGCCGGGTTCATTGGCGGCCTTGCCGGTGGGAGCGGGAACGGGCGACATGGCTGCCGGATCCGGGCGGGGCGTCTTGCGGGTGGCAGGCTGGGACAGGTCCAAGCCGATCGCGCGGGCGACATCGGCGGTGATGTCCTTGGCGTCGTTGGCCAATACGACGGCATCGCGGCGCACCAGCAGGCATCCCCCGGCGAGCTTGGCGACTTCCGCGTCCAGCGTACTGACTTTGGCGCGATAAGTGGCGTCAGCGGCGTCCAGGCTGGACGATGCCGTCTTGTCCATCATGTCGGAGATCATGAACCGCGTCAGCTTCGGCATGTCGATCGTGCGCATGCAGGTTGGGCCCGTCGAGCCGGCCGCCCACGCCTTGTACCCCGTCAAGCCGGCAATGACCAACGCCGCCGTTGCCATCGCCAGCGTCAGATAGCCACCATCGCCGGACGACTGCTTGGCGGGTGCTGCGGGAAGTGCCGGTGCGGCAGCCGCAGCAGCGATGGCAGGTGTCGCCTCGGAAGGTGCCGATGGCTGCACAAGTGAGGTTTGCGGTTGGGACGGCGTGTCGCTCATGCGTGTTCCTTTCTTAAACGGATTCTGTGGCGCGGATGGCCGCGGTCTCGGCATCCACAAACTGGCGGACCGCTTCGATCACGTCGTCGCCCCGGTCGAGCGCGTCGAGGATCTGCTGGCGTTCCTGTCCTTCTGTCGAGAAAAGCACCTGGTTAAAGCGCGGCTCCATCAGGCGTGCCACGCCGGATCCACCCGGTGTCTTGAAGTGCAGTTCGGAATACCCGGCTTTTCCCTTGACGGTATGCAGGCCGCTCAATTGCGCCGCCTCGTAGTCGTCCATTTCCGTCCATTCCTGCTTGCGCGCGGCCGAGATTGCCTCGACGTTCTGCTCCATGACGATGCGGGTATCGGACGACGCGGCAATGGACTGCCCGTGCTTGCTGCCATAAAGCTGGGACAGGCTTTGCAGGATCAACCCGACCGAGCCGGATTCCTTGCGCACCTTCGAGTAAAGCGCGGCCAGGAACGCCGAGAATCCCTCGTCGCGCATCAGGTCGCCGCCCTCTTCCACGATCAGCATTTTCCGAACGGCGGTGTCCTTCTGGTACATCATGGCCTCGACCTTGATCATCACTAGCTGCTGGATGACCTGTTGCAAGTGCGGTTTGGTATCGAGGCCTGCCATTTCGATGGTGGTCAGCTGCGCATTGGGACTGAAAGAGTTCGGGCCGCGGAACCAACTACCGTAAGGCCCCTGATTGGTGAACGAATAGAGTCGTTTTGCCAGTTCCTTGGACTGTGCGTCGTCCGCCTGCCGGTTGAGGTACTCCCACAGATGGGTGATCTCCAGCGCCCGGCCCTTCGTGCGGTAGACGCTCTTGATCGCCTCGGTCAACCGGGTATTTTCCGCGTCGGTGGTCGGATGGGTCGGGTTGCACATTTTCGACAGCAGCCGCACCAGCACGCCGATGCTCTCGTCGATGTTGTAGACCTCGGAGAAAGGGTTCAGGCTGCAGAAGACCTCGTCGGTGAACTCAATGTATTCCCCGCCGTGGGCGCGGGTGAATTTCGCGTGGCTGCGCCGCTTGTCGACAATCCAGATTTGCGTCCCCAAGGCGAGGTAGTCCTGAATCATCCGCTGGACCGCAAACGATTTGCCTGCGCCGGATTTGGCGGTGAGCGTCCAGTTATAGTTGACGTTGTAGGGCGAGAACAGGTCGTAGCTGAAGGTGCGGCCGCGTCGCGTGACCAGCAGGTGCGCGTCGCCATAGCCCCGCCACTCGTCAATGACCGGCAAGAACCGCGCCGCCTGGCTCGATGCCATCGTCTTGAAGCGATGGGTATTGCGCACGCTCGCCACCGTCGGGCATAGCGGCATCGCGTTGTAGATGCTTGGCCAGACGATGAAGCGCTCCGGGCGCATGTCGAAGTCGAATGTCTGGTACATGGCCGACAGGTCCTTCATGCGCTTTTTCAGCGCGCGCGGATCCTTGCTGAAGACAGTCACCGTCGTATTGATCTCGACAATGTTGTTGCCTTCATCCACCGCGCCAAGGAGTACGTCAAAGCCTTCCTTCTTGGTGCGCAGCGACGGCACCCATTTCATCATCTGGCCGTACGCTTGTTGCGTGACCAGGACGCTCTTGGCGCGCATCTTGCCGATCTTGGCGTTCTGATCGGGGAAGTGGATAGTGGTCGTCAGGGCATAGGGCATGTTGATCTGCGTGCCCATGCCGTCCGGCGTGCCGCGCATCAGGTCCATCACGGCAATCGAGGCACGCTTGGGATAGCGTTTGACGGTCAGGACGCCCATGTGCTGCCGGCCGCCATCGCCATTGGCGTCCACGCGAACGGAATCGGCGCGCACCTTGATGCGTGCCCCCGGCGCGGCAAGCTGGTCACGCAACAATTCATTGTCGTCGTAGCCGACCTCCCATGTGCCATACATATTGAGGTAGCGCCGCATCAGCGCGAGGTAGCCCTCGATGCCAAGAACCGTCATGCGCATGGAAGCGGCTTCGTACATCGCCATGACGCGGTCGCGCAGTTCACGGAAATCCTTGAGCTCGTCTTCGCGGGGCACCGGAAAACCCTTGATCGGCACCTTGATGGCGACGTAGTGCAGCGTGTCCATGATGGTGGTGCGCACGCCGCTGGTAATGGCGCGGGTGGCGGCGCGTTCGATGAAGTCGGCGCGCTCGAAACACGCCTGCCCGGCGATGGGATTGCCGCCTTCGGCGTACATGCGCGCCGCGCGGTAGGGTTCGAGTGCATTATGCAGGTCGGGGATGCCCAACTGGATGTCCTGCAAAAAGGTGCCCGGCGGGTATGGCTCCGCCAGCAGGTTGTCCAGCATCTTCTGGGTTTTTTCGTTGGCGCCCGTCAGGAAATTCCCGGCCAATACCGAACCGATATGGCCGTCCTCGAAGAAAAAGATATCGCGGTCGACCGCAAGGCAATTGAACAGGTCGGCAACCTTCCGGCGCTCCAGCATTGCCTCAATTCGCTGCATGACACCCATAACGCATCCTCTGAATCAAACGAATGCGATGAGCCTAGCATCAAACAAAAAATTGAAATAATCTTTTTTTCACAAAATGCGACGGGCAGAAAAAAGCCGCCCGAAGGCGGCTCGAAACCCGTTGAAGGGGTGAGGAGACAAAAGGAGCAGGAACGTCAGAACGTCGCGGAGAAGATGCCGACCAGGATGCCCGGTCCATAGGCTGCCGAGAGCGCGAGGCCCAGTCCGAACACGATGCCTGCAATGGAACCCTTGATGAGGCCGGCGGCCAGCGCAATGGCAAAGCCCAGCAGCGCCAGGAACTTACCGGCAGAGCCTTCCATCTGGCCGCGCACCCACGTGACCAGCGTGTCGAAGTCATCGGCGGTAGCGGTAGACGACGACGTGGCGTCAGCCGAATTGAAAAACGTCAACACGGCAAAGACCGCGACGAGGATGCCGAGCGTGATCAAGGCATGCCGTGCGAATTTGCGGATCTTGGCGGCGTCGAGAGTCGGAGCAAGGGTCAGGTGTTGCATGGGCGGGTTCCTTTTGAGTGAGGGTATCGGAAATGTAGCCGATTTTTAAAAAAAGAAATAATTAATTCTGCATGTTTCCAGGCTTTGGCAGGGCGACGGGTGTCGGCTCGCCGTTGCTGCCAGCGCCAGTCGAGCCTGTAGGCAGCGCAGCTGGCTTGGCCGGGACCGGTGCGCCCGGCGCGGCCTTGGAGACGAACGGCTTGCCTGATGATGTCACCATGGTCGCGTCTTCTGTGTTTGGCAAAATCCGGTAGGCGGTCACGATCTGCCCCGGCGGCTGCTTGCTCTGGTTGACGCCAGCCCAGCGGCGCGGGGTGACTTCGGAAAAGACGAGAGAGGGATAGTTCAGGTTGCCCGAGGCGTCCACCCACTTGTTGACCCAGACCCGCATGACTTTGGCCGGCTCCAGCACTGGCATCGGTTGCGCGACCGGCTGCGGCAGGGATACCGCAACGGCCGACACCGGCGCGTCCGCCATCGCCTTGTCCGACTGCCCCTGGGCCGCGAACTGGGTCGTGTGGTTCGACATCGAATAGGCGCTGCGAATGGAGGTGCATGGCACGCCCATGCCGTTGCCGCAGACGGTTTCATTGCTTCCGCCGATCAGCGCGGTGCATCCTGACAGCGTCGTGAGAATGGCGCAAAGTGCTAACAGTCGCATGATGATCCTTTACTTGACCGGGATTTCGAGGCCGCGCACCAACACGATGTCGATCTGGCGAAGCGGGTTGATTTCGACCACAGGAACGATTTCCTTGGCCAGCGATGAGTAGTATTCGGTGATCTTCTCGAAACTCTTGCCAATCGGAGCCGCGCCGCCGTTGCCGCCGGCACCGCCGCCGCCGTTACCTGCTCCACCCAAGTTGACATTGACATTGCCGCTGCTGGCGCTGAGTTCCTGGCTCAACCAGCCGGTCAGCCCTACGCCGACCGCACCGACGATGCCCACGCGCAGCGCCTTGGCAATTGTCTCGGCTTCCTTGGTGACGAGCTTGCCGTACAGGCCGGGTTTGCCGTCCTCGCCGACGACATAGCCGTTCAGCGGCACTTCGACGGATCTGCCGCCATCGAGCACGCAGGACAGGCGCTCGGCGCGCAGCATGGCGCGGGACGCGCTCATGTCGCCGGTACCCGAAATCATGGCAAAGCATTCCTTGACGGACGCGCGGGCATTGTTGGGGAGAATGGCATCCTTCTTGATTCGCACCAGCATGGGCAGGGGATCGCGGCGAGCGGCATTGGAGACCGGGAAGTCGCCGCCGTTCATAGCAACGCCGGAAAGGATCGTGCCCATGGGGAACCACGCGCCTGGAGTGCGTTTTGCCTTGCCGGCGCGGTCGGTGGTGGTCACGGCCACGCCGGTGCTTTCGCGTCCTTCCTCGTCTTCGTCGTCACCGGATAATTGGATGCCGCGCGCCGTGTTGCCGCCGGCGCCAGCATTGGCGCCGGGTGGCGCGCCCGGCAAGGCGGTGCCCAGCGCGGGTGCGGTGCCGGGAGCGGGAAGCGGAAAATTCCCTTCCGGCCCGGTCGATGGCTTGTTGCCGCCGTTTTTCCTGACAGCTTCAGCCACACGGCGATCAATGTCCTCGCTGTTGGGGCCCTTGCCGATCTGGTCCGACAGGGACGAGAGTGCTTCGGCCAGCTTGCCCTCCGCGCTCACCTGCCGCGCCTGGGTTTCCTGAAGCTGGCGCTGCAATGCTGTGATCGACGCGTTGAGGTTTTCAACGTCGATATTGCGCTTGCTGGGCGTTACCACCTCGACCGCTAGCTTGTCGTCTCGCCGCTGGGTGGTCGGTGCCTTGGATGTCAGCATCAGGATGATGGCAAACACCACGGTCCCGACGAGCAGGATGACACCGGTTTTCTTTTGCTTTGGATTGAGCCCCGCCATGCGGCGTTGCCACGCTGCCATCCCGCTCATTCGGCGTCCTCCTTCGCAAACATGATGAAGACCTCAGTGGATTGGCCGGCGTCGATGGCCAGGTTCGGATAGATCGTGACGGCCTTGACGCGGTCGCTGGCGAACGCTTCCTCTGTCAGCGTCACCATTGCCGTTCCCTTGTTGACGAGGCGGTAGCGGTAGATATCGGCGTCCGACCCGGCATAGCGCTTGACCGGCGTGGCGGCGATCGCACCGGAGACTGCCATCGGTGCGGAGAGCGGTCCTTCGGTGAAGCCGGACGGCACTTCGCCCATGACAGCGGATTTCATCGTGGACCGGATACCGTCGATGTAATCCGATGGCTTCGTGCCCCAATCCGTCGTCTCGCGCCGATCTGCGGGAATACCGCCATCCATGACGAGGTTGATCGCGCGCCCGGGACGCCGCTGCGGCACCAGGTGCAGGCCGATGGTCGGGGAATTCGCCTGCGCCGTATCCTTGATGAAGATTGTCGTCTCGCGCGAGGGCAGCACGAAGACGTCCGACCCCAGCGGCCGTGCCTGCGCGATCTTGTCGATGTCGACCACGCGCGGCTTGCGGAAAGGTGTCGAAATCAGGTTCGGCGCACTGTCTGAGACCTCGATCCGGGCGGTTACGCCATGACGCACAGCAATGACCTCTGGCGCTGCCGTGGTGAGTTCCTTGGGCGTGGACGGCTTGGGCGGCGACGGGAACCGGCCTTCGGTGAGCTTCTGCAGTTCTGTTCTTGCCGGGGCGTCGGCCGGGGCGGACGAGCGGTCGCTTGCTGCTGCAGCCGCTGCTGTCGGGGCGGCGGATGCAACGGCGGCACCGGTGGGAAGCGCAGGACGCGTGATCGAGATCGGCTGCGCCGCAGGCTGATTTGCCGGTGCGGCAGTGCCAAAGGTGACAGTGAACGTGGGCTGCGGAGGGGCGGCCGGTGTCTGCGCCTGGGCAAGCCCAAACGCCAGCAGTACCGTCGCCAGCAGGGGGAACCGGAGCTTGGTTGTCTTCATAGGTTATCCGATGTGGTGCGGCCATTCGCGCTCGGCTGCGCGGTCGACTGGGGCGTGCGAACCGGCGCCGGACCTTGAGGCGCGACGCGCGGTGCGGGAGCGCCAATGGCTTGGGGTTTGGCTGCCGGCTTGCCTGTCGGGCTTGCTGGCGTGGTTGCCGCGCCATCCCCTTCTTCCATGATTTCCTGTGCGCTGCCGATGCCCGATTCGATCGCTTTCAGAACCTCGTTCTCCTGCGGCAGGATCTGTGCGGCCTTTTCGTCGGCTGCCCGCTGCAGTTTCTGCGCCTCGGCCGGGTGCTCGCGCTCCCACTTGGCGGTACGCGCCGCTCCGATATAGGACGTGAAGGTCGTGATCTTCGGCGCACCCGCTTCCATGCGCATCGACATCTGGTACGTCACCGGCACGTTGGCCAGCGTCGTGGTGCGTGCGCGGTAGGCGGTCGAGGTCAGTTGACCGGAGACGAACAGCCGGTTGGTCGAGGCTTCCCAGGTCACGGTCTTGGGCGTGAACACGTTGACCGAGCCGGTCCGCGCAAAGCTGGGGTCTTTCTCGATGGACAGCAGCTGCGTGCGTACCGCCTGGAAGATCGACTTGTCAAAGATATATTCGAGATGGCCGGCGACAAACCCCGCGGTCTTGGGCGTGGCCGATCCGATCATCGATGCGGCGTACAGGCCCCATCCCTCGAAGAAATTCTTGGACGCCTCGTTCCAGCCGACCACCGTCTCGGTGGTCATCATCGGCGGCACCAGCACAAGGCGCTCATGCATGGTCGCCAGTTTCGTCGTTAGCGCAAGATTTGCCATCACGGAGGCGGCCAGCGCTCCTGCGAGCAGCAGATTGGCGCTCAGGGTGGCTTTCCAGTTGCGGCCGAGTTTGATCAGGTTCATTGCTCGGCCTCCGTCTCGAGGCCATTGGTGAAGACCGTGTTGAGTCCCGACGTGCCCCACCAGTAGATCATGTGGTGCAACGATCCGGGCAGCGCGTTGCGCTTGTACCGGATGTAGATTCCGCTCAGGACCAGGCCCGCCAGCATCCCGGCGGTAAAGACTTCGAATACCGTGCCGGCGCCCATGCCGACCAGGATCGGCACCAATTCATCCGCCTCCCACCACATCACCTGCGGGAACTCATCGACCATCTGGGGAATACTGACTTCCATGACTTATGACCTTTCCTCACCCGGCTTGCAATCAGCCGGTTTCGCTTTCGGCTTGATTGCCAGCGCTTGTTTTTTGATCTTGGACGCTTTTTTCTTTTCCGGCGGAGTGGACATCAGCGGCTCCGGAGACCCAAGCGTCGCCAACGTGACAGCAGGCGCCATCGGTACTGTCGCCGGCGCAGGAACAACGACTGCCCACGAGTTCGCCCGGATGATCTCAGGAGGATGGTCCCGAATCACGGTCTGCTCCGAAGGTGCGATCACCGCGATCTGCGAACTGGTCTGCACGCGCTCGACGTTCAGGTAACCTCGCTGCGCCACATAGGTGGCCTGCGGCGGCGTCTCGCAAGCGGCCAGCAGCATCGCCGCGCACATGGGTAGGAGCAATCTCACCGTTTTTTCCTTGAAATGCGGTACACAAGGACAAAGGCTATCAGCACTTCCAAAAATGAAATAATTATTTTTGCGTTCTGAAAACTTTTTTCTGCATGTGGCTGGACAAGCGCAAGTCCCGCACGCGTCCATCCCTTTTCCATGAAATCCGAGACTTCCACGAGGTCATTGGCAAATGCCCCCGGCACAAAGCCGAACGTGGTCGCGGAGACGATGGCGGTCGCCACGGGGTGCCGGATCTGCCAGCTGTCGTAGCGCGCCTCGGCGTGGCTGGCTGCGTGGACGAACAGGATCAGCGCGAAAGCCAGGTAACGAAGTCGTTCCATGTGGTGTATCCCGATTTGGTACCGCGGCCGGGCAGGTAGAAGGACGGCGTGCCGGCGGAATCCTGCGCCAGCGCGGTGTTGTAGCGTGCCTGCTCGATGAATTTCTGGTCCGGCATGCTGGTGACAGGGGCGGTCAGCCCCTGGATGCTGTTTCGCTCCAGTGCCCGTGCTGCCGCCAGAATCCCCTGCTCGTCCCATCCCACGGGTATCCAGCGCAAGGGGCGCGCAAGCACCGGCTCCCCGAGCGCCAGCCGGGAAACAATGTCAGTAAAGGCGCGGATGCATGGGGAACACGCCGGATCGATCAGCACGGTCAGTTCCGGCCCGCGTCCCTCCCCCATGTCAATGCTGTAGGCGCGGTTCCATTGGGCGAGCGCGGTGTGTGAAGTCAGCGCAAGCGCAAACACGGCGCCAAGATAGAGTGTGCGGCGCATGCTCAGGCCGAAGTGATGACCTGGGAGACGAGGCCGTTGAGCAGCTGGACGAGCAGGCTGTAGTCGCCGTTGGTGAAATTGGCATTCGTGGCATACCGTCCGCCAATCCCGAAATGCGGCGTGACGTTCGCCTTGTAACGGCGCGAGAGAAGGATCGCTCGGGCAAAGCGGTCCTTCGTCACCTGCTTGTTCAATGCATTCTGTATGGCTTCCCGTGGAAGTTTCATTTTTCGCAAAACGTCTGGGAACGCTTCTGGCGTGTAGGCGTTGGATGCGGCGGCGTACGCAAGTGCATCGAACTCGTCAATCCGCTGCGGCGCCACTTCACGGACCACATAAAAGGCACTAGCTGCGGATTGGGAAACGCGCTCGGTAGTAAGCAGCGGCACGCGAACCAATTGCACGGGCTCCGGTAGAGTCCTTCCCCATTCGACTATGCCGGGGGCGTACTTTTCGCAATAGGGGCACGCGTACGAAAAAAACATGAAGACCCGATCCCGGTCATCGGTATAGTTGCCGATTTCCGTATAGGGACGAAGGTGATCGGTCGGGTTCTGTCCCTGCGCGCGCGGCTGCAGCGCCAGTTCCTGCGCCAGTGTGGGTAACGACAATAGCGCGCCGCCACCAAGTAAAAATTGCCGACGATCCATGGCTCCTCCCTACATATTGATCTTGAGCGCCGCGTGGAAATCAACCAGGCGGTTGGCACTCATTACCGTGCCCGCAACGATGAGCGGCTGATATTGGTGTTGCTCATACGCCCGCTTTACCATCGTTGCCCGGTCGGTTGATTCGATCGCCGCCTTGAGTTCGCGCGTGCCGGCGAGCATTTCCATCACCGGTACCCGGCCGATATACCCGCCCTCGCAAGCGTCGCATCCATCCGGATTTGCCACCCAGTACTGCCCATAGGTGTCAACGAGATGCCCGCCCTCCTCCGCCGCCAGCGCGTCCCGTTCCAAGTCGTCCATTTCGTATGGCATGGAGCAATGCGGGCAAAGCCGTTTCAGCAGCCGCTGCGCCACGATCAGGCGAATCGTATCGGCCAGTTCGTAGTGCTTTACCCCCAGGTCCGCCAGACGGCTGACGGTGGCCAGCGTGCTGCGAGTGTGCAGCGTCGATAACATCAGGTGACCGGTATTGGCCGCAGCAAGCGCGATGTTGGCAGTTTCGGCGTCTCGGATTTCCCCGACTAGTCCGACGTCGAAATCTTGCCGAAGAAAGGATCGCAGGACCTTCGCAAAGGTGCGCTCAGGCGCGCGCACGGTGACCTGGTTGGCGCCGGGAAGCGAATATTCCACCGGATCTTCGACGGTGCATATATGAATGCCCGGCCGGTTCAGATGATTCAGGCAGGCGTACAGGGTCGACGTCTTGCCCGAGCCGGTCGGCCCGACATTGAGGATCAAGCCTTCCTCGAGCGCCAAGGTTTGCAGCAATACCTCGCGCACCGCATCGGGCATCCAGATCGAGTCGAGCGTGCGGCCCGCATTGTTCTGGTCCAGCAGGCGGCAGACGATGGACTGGCCTAGCGAATTGGGCAGGATCGATACGCGCACGTCGACCCGGCGGCCATCGATCAGCATGAAGAAGGAGCCATCCAGCGGCGCCTCGCGCTCACTGGTGGCCAGCATGCAACGGGATCGGATCTTCAGGTCGAGGTCGCGTGCCGCTTCCGAATTGAGAAAATACCGGTCTTCGAGCACGCCATTGATCCGGAACCGCACCCGGAATCCCTTCACATGATGGATGAAATGGATATCGGATGCGCCCTCGTGCAATGCCTGCGGGAAAACATGGTTCAGGAAATACACGACCTCGGTGTCGCCCCGATCGGTCGAGATGAACTCGTCGAGGCCATCGACATAGGCGTAGCCATCTTCCGGCACCAGGATCGATGAGAAGTCTGAAACCGGGTTGTAGTCGTAGCTGGATTCATCCATCACAGTGCCTCGTCTCCCTTTTGCGGCGAAGACTTGCTTGTTTTCGCCTTGATCTTGTTGACTGCATCGTCCAGCGGCGACGGTGACGCAATTGGCGCTGCAGAAGCGCCGGATGCCGCACCTGACGCGCTAGACGCGGCGGGCTGCGCAGTGGCCGGTGTGCCGGACGGCTCTGCCGCCTTTGCGCCATAGGTCTTGTCCGCAAAGGAACCGAATAAGGCATCGTCATTGGGGAAGACCGGTGGGTTGCGGCTGTCTTTGGCCCAGTACCAGACCGCGGTGCGGCAAGCGGACAGCACCTGTTGGGGCTTGCCCTTGGCCATGCTTTCCCCGCTATCCTCGTCGACCAGGCGCACCACCGATCCCAGCAGGCGCGTGGCCGCAGCGGCCGGTATGCACGCACGGTTTGCGCGCGTGGGTTCGTCCGGCGAAATGAAGATATACCCGACGTACGAGATCAGTGCTACGCCGGCGGTATAGGCAATCACGTCTTTCAATTGGTTTCGTCCTCGATGGTGATCGCGGGGCCAGCGGGCGCCCGTGCGGTCTGGACATAGGCTTGTGCCGGGAGCGTCTTGCCCGCCCCGGCGTACCACTTCCAGACGAGATCGGTGTAGCGGCGGCGCGAGTCTTCGCAGGCCTTGCCCTTGAGCTGGCTGCAGGCCGTGTTGTAAGCGCCGACGGCATTCCACGTCGCGCCGTTCCTGCGCACGGAATCCGCGAGAATCCATGCGCCCACGTCGATGTTCAGGCAGCTGTCATTCATCAGCATGTCGCGAGTGATGCCGTACCGCGCCAGCGTGGGCAGGTGGCCGGAATTGATTTGCATGATGCCCAGGTCGACACTGTTGGTGCGCTGGTAATGAGTCAGGTTGATGGCGCTGGCCCGTCCGCGGGACTCGACCATGGCAATCGACCACAGCAGGCGAGGGTCAAGATTGTATTTTTTCGCGGACGCGGCAAAGCAGGCATCGAGCTGCTGGGCGGCGGCGACGCGGGTGACGACAAAAAGAGAAATGAACAGGAAGCGCTTCAAAATCATTATTTCAAAAAATGCTTTGAGGCTATAGTACGGAAAATTCTGTTTTTGAAATAATCATTTTTCTCCCAATGCGAAAAATTCCAATGACGCGGAAAAAAGCGGAAAAGCTGCCCGGGAAAGGCCTGATCGCCCTCTTGGCCGCGATTTGTATGGCAATTCCGGGATTTGCTGCGCAGGTGGATGGCGAAACCAGCACTGCCGCCAATACGGGAAATGGATTTTTCAATCGGAAAACGGAAGGTTGGTTTTTTTACAAGGACCCGCGCGAATTGGACCAGCAGGCACCTGAGCCGGAAAAGCCGGTACCACCGCTACCTCCCCCAATGCCGCAGGTTGCTGCGCCTGCTGAGCCAAAGAAGCCCGAGCCGTTCACGGTTCCGTGGATGCGGCAGAAGATTGAAATCCTTCGTGACAACGCGATTGCCAATCCCACGAAGGAAAATGCACGGGCGTACATGTATATGCAGCGCCTATTGCTGGACATGGGCGACAACTTCGCGGTTGCTGGGATGAAGGCCGTCGAGAACGATCCCTACCTCAATGAGTCCGTTCGGTTTCCAACAGCGACCTCCGCACGGCGCTCGGCGCTATGGCAGGTAGACAAGGCACGGGATGCGATTGTCAAGGAGATGGCCAAGAAGGCAGGTCTATGGTTTTTCTTCGATTCGGCCTGTATTCATTGCCATGCGCAACACCCCGTCATGACGATGCTTGCAAGGGATACGGGCTTTGCCGTGCGCAACATCTCGGAAGACGGCAAGGGGCTGCCCGGCATGACTGCGAAGGATTTTGTGGTGGACAACGGCCGTGCGACGTTCAAGCAGCTGGCGCTGAAGCTGACGCCAGCGGTGGTAATGGTTGTGCCTCCCGATAACGTGATGGTTGTTGCCCACGGCGCGATGGCAGTGGATGAATTAAAGGCGAAGATCGTACAGGCCGCGATTGACCGCGACTTGGTGCCGAAAGAATTGACAGACATGGCTGAACTCGAACGGCGTGGCATTGTGCCGGCGGAAGACATCGCCAAGATCAAGAACACGATGAAAGACACTGACGACCCGAAAGAGCTGGTCAAGATGCTGCAACAGGCAATTGGCAATCGATTGAATTGAGGGAGCAAACATGGCAAAAGCGCGTGTCAAGCTGGTGGCCCTTTTGGTCACAGGGTCGATGATAATGGGCGCCACGCGAGCCGACATCGGCAGTGCACTGGACGGCATGTGGTATTCGTCGGCCGGAGGCGCGATAAATGGAAAGCAGTCGATGGGCCTTTATGGTCCGTCGATATCTCTGCGCTCACCGAATAAGGTGTACCAGGTGGCCTATTTCGACCCGCCGCGGCTGGCAGCAGGCTGCGCAGGCGTCGACATGACATTGGGCAGCTTCACCATGTTCAAGGTCGAGGCCTTCAAGGAGCTGGTCCGCAAGATCATGCAAGGCGCGCCGGGCTTTCTTCTTCAGCTTGCGGTCAAAGCGATGTGTGACGATTGCTCGAGCATCCTGCAGACGTTCCAGAACTTGGCGAACGTCGTCAATTCAGGAACGATGAATTCCTGCCGCATTTCGCAGCAGTTGTATTCCTCGCTGAACAAGGATTTGCAAAGCAAGGACTTCGGCGGCGCCAACACCAAGGATACGCTGGAGAGCTATCAGAATGCGGTAACAGGGTACGTCGAGGACGTGTGGGGCGCGATGAACAACCTGTTCAAGGATTCGAAGGCGAACCGCCAGCAGGCGCAAAATACCTCGACCGACTACGGGAACACGCTTTTCAACACGTTTTATACCAATGGTGGCCCGGACCGGATCGACTTCGCGGTGCTTGGTGGCGAGCAGGAAGGCATGCAGATTGTCCAAAGCTTAATTGGCACGAAAGTCTATAAGTCAGTGAAGCAGTCTGATGACGATTCCACCGCCGCCTCGGTTAATGGCCCCCAGACGATGGATGACGGCTGGTACGCTGAGACCTTGACGTTCGATGACATCGTGCGCGGTTTCGACTCTTCGGCACAGAAGAGTTATCTCAAGTGCGTCGATTTCAAGGCTGACCCGTTCGGTTGCCAGAAAATCGACCCGAACGGCGCATACAACTATCGCGGGATCAAGCGCTACCTGATTGAAAAGTTCGCCGGGCCCCAGGATGGCATTACGATCCAGGACTTCGACGGCGCGGACGGCCCGCGTCTTGCCATGATTGGCGACGGCTCAATCATGGACAAATACATGAAAGGAGACGTGTTGAGCGCGGACGAACTCGCACTGCTCCGCAAGACGCCGCTTCAGGTTCAACGCATGCTGGTCATGCTCGCCGAAAGTGATCCGGCCACGCGTCTTGCGCTACTGGACGAAGCATTCGAAGTGATGTCTTATACGTTGGCCTCTTCCATCGGCATGGCGATCGTGAAGACAGTTGCCGGGATCTACCAGCCGACAACGGGAAGCTCCGAAAAGCGCACCATTGCCATGACAGACCAGCAGCGCGCCAATCTGGGCAAGCTCAACCAGGAGGCACAAGCCTTCGCCAAAGTTGCAGAGCGCAACGAAAAAGTCGAGCGCCTGACGCAGCGCATCTTGACGAGCAAGATCATTAACTCGAAGTTTGTGACGCCGTAGTGTCGATGTGATAAGGTTGCTTTTTTGCAATACATTTTACGAGGCAACCGCATGTCGCATTTGTCAATCTGGCACTGGATGATCGTACTCGTTTTGATTGGGTTGCCAGTCGCCTTGCTTCTTGGGTTGGGCCGTCTTCTCAAGGCAGGGCCGGATGAGGTCGCAAACACGTGGAAAGGTCGCACGTTCTTCTACGCCGCGCTGGCGCTGCTTTTCCCGCTCTGGTTAATCACGCTTCCGCTGTTTTCCTATCTAGCGTACCGGTCTTATAAGGCCGGACGCCCGGCCAGTTCGACACATGCAAGTCCAATCGCGCAAGTCGCGTCTGTTCCCCCTAGTGACGCACGAAGCGTGGCAAGTCAGATCTCGGAGTTGCACGAACTCCTCAAATCAGGCGCGCTCACCCAAGATGAGTTCGAAGAGCAAAAGCGAAAAGTATTGGCAGCATGAGTTGAATGTTTCACTACAAACGCTGATCTGTTGCAAAATTTCAACTCAAATATTAGTTAAAAGGTAAAAATGGGTGTATGGTTAGTTCCATACGCCCTTTTTTGTGCGTTTTGTGGGGAGCGGTCCCCGCCATTTGGTGGCGAAACCTATGTAGGGAGAGATCCCAAGCGCCTTGAGCGCTGAACTCTTAGTCAGGTGCAAACCCTGGCCGCGAAGGACGCGGTGAATACGATGTAATGTAGTAGGTGTAATTATGTTTAAATTTTTGCAACGTGTGTTTAGCTCGACCGACGCGGGCAATGTGCAAGATGACGCCAATGTTATTGGTCAGGATGAAAAGTTTTTCACGGTCATCTTCCAGGACAAAAGTGAAGGTGTCAGTGCAAATGGACTTCCGCTGCACGGTGGTATCGACGACCTAGGCGCAACGGCCGGTCTTGGCGGACTTGGTTTCGGCGCGAGCCATGGCTCCCTTTTCGATCAAGGGTTCACCTTCAACAACGATCTGTGATCTAAGCGGGTGTCTTGTTTCAGACACCTCGCAATTCGAAACGGCAAGCAGCTACTTTGCTTGCCGTTTTCTTTTGCGTATTTACTTGCGTTCGGTCGCTTTCATTGATCGTTCGTGGTGTCCTCTTGTCGTTCCGTACATTGCCGCAGACTCCTGCTTGGCTTGGTTTAGAATTGCCTGTCCGGCCGAACCGGATGGACTAATCCCTTTCTGAACCATTTCGTCGTACACCTTGACCTCTTGTGCGTGCCGGCCGTTTTGCCTAATCTCCGGACGGTTGTAGTAAGCAGCGATCTCTTTATCTTTGACTGGGTCCCCTCCAAATGGATTTCCCCCAATGCCGCGCGGCATGGTTACTGGACCAGGAACACTCGACACGCCAGCTGACTTTGCCGCCTGTTGCAGATTTGAGGATCCCGAAACAACGTTGCCGAGTGCACCGGCCGTGCCTTGAGAGCCGACGGCATTCTCGTGGCTTCGTACAGCAATTTCGTTGCGCATTGCATCAGCCACAGTTTGCTGCCCTGCTGTCTGGGCGAGCGCCGCCGCTGCACCGAGCCCCGCCGAGACATCCTGGCTATTTCCACTCCGCAGAGCTTGGGATACTCCTATTTGCACAGCGTTGGCATTTCCCCATCCGCCATGTTTGTTCACCATGTCATCCAAGCGCTGCGCGCCTTCCATACTCGCAGCGCGGGCGCCCATCTGGGCGGAGGTCACAGCTTGTGCGCGATCTGTAGCGAAAGCATTGGTTGTGAGGGAGCCAATGTTAGCTTTGAGATCAGCCCCGTATGACATTGCCTGTTTCATTTCACGCTGAGCTGATTCTCGCTCAGAGACGTTCTTACTATGCTCTGCTTTTGCCGCTTCATATTCAGCACGTGCTGAAGAAACTTGTCTGTCGTGGGATAGATCTGTGCTTGATTTTACGCCCGATCCCGATTCCGCACTATCTGTCAAAGATGTCGAGGTACCTGCCGCGCGACTATCCCTTGTCTGCTTTTGATTTGCGTCGGTCCAAGTGTCTGATGTGCTAACCGTAGACCCGATCTCGCCACCGGCGCCATAGGATGCCGACGGTATGCCTCCGCCAACAGGTGTCCCCTTGACTGGTAAAGTGGCTGCACCGCCCGTCTTCAGCCCCAACCCAACCTGAGTACTAGCTTTAACGTCGCTGGTGTACGTCTTGATCTGTGCTTTGTCGTTGCTCAGGGAACCTTCGGCGCGCTCTGCACTTTGAGCTGCCGTCTTATGTCCCACGTCGTCATGCGTACCCATTTTGTCTGAACGGGCATATTTTTCAGCCGCTTCAACCGCCGCCTTTTTCTCCTGCACTTTTGACCAGGAACGTGCCTCTGCTGATTCTGCGGAATGAACCCGCGCCGTCGCCATGGAAAGTTGGTTTCCTGCAGACCAGTTCATCGAGCCGTCTAGATCTTTCTGTCGCAACATGCCCGATGCGCTTCCGGCAAGCGCGGTATGCATCCCACCGCCCGCAGTCTGGACTTTGGCGATGTGATCCGAGTTTGTGGCTTCTTGTGATGTTGGTGTAATTCGCTTCTCATCCACGTAGTCACGATCAGTACCGGTGGATTTTCCGGCAAGGTTAGTCATCGCATACATCGACCCTGAAATCAGCGACAAGGTGATGATCGGAACCGCCGACATCAACGTGGATCCGGTATAAAGAACGGTGGTGGCTTGGTCGTAGAACTGATCGATGTATGGCAGCGCCATCTGTCCGCTCAGCTTCAGATCCTGCAGGCGCCGCCAGAAGTCGCTCTCCACGTAGTAGGACACTAGCGCCGCGATCGGCAGCCAGCTTTGGCTCCAGACGCCGAAAAGCAGCCAGCTTCCATAGACCTTGAATCCGGCAAGTCCCATCACCATCGCCACCAATACGATGATCGGCGCCGTGGCTGCAAAGAGGAAGGAAAACGCATTCATGGCCTGGGTCATGAACGAAATGAACAGTGAGGCCTGTCCCGCCTGGTCGGCAGCCGCCTTTCGCTTGGCATTAAGCATCGCATCGACGAATACCCGATTTGCCTGCGCGGGTGAAACTTCCGCTGCGGTATTCAGCGCTGCGCGGACGATGCGATGGAAAGTGGCGTTGGCGACGATGTCATTATTGGCGGCGTCGACGTCGGCTAGGACGTTCTGCAGCTTGGTATTGAGCACCTCGATTTGTTGTTTCATTGCATTGAGATCCTGAGCGCCGCCATTGTCTGCTGACTTGCCACCAGACTGCGAACTGGCGGTCGACCGTAGCACGTCCTTGGCGAAACCGTCTCCATTCAAGTAGGCCTGCATTGCCGCCCAGATCTGTTGGGCGCCCTGTTTGCACGGCAGGTACACGCTGTCATAGCCACCCGTGTCGGTGTTGGCAGGATTGTATGTCCGGTACTCCATATAGCCTGGTACCGATTGTGACTTTTCCTCGAACAGCGTGCGCAGCGTTCCCTGTTCTCGCATCGCTTCCGCGGTTGCCGCCGTGGCCTTGCACTGATTGAAGAACGAAACGGCGTTGTTGCAGATGGTGGCGTGGTCGCTGGAGCAGTCGTACAAGCCATTAAGTCTTGTCAGCAACTTGAGAGGACTCATCAAACCAGACGCACCTTCAGCCAACGCACCGCCCGTCTCGTCCGGGTTGGTAAACCAGGTCATTAACGTGTCGCCCATGGTCTTGCTCGCGTAGCTGGCCATCCCGGCTGGAAAGGCGATTCCGTATGGAACGTTCTCGACGACGATCATGCGCGGCGAGACGGTTGCACTGTTCTCATCGAAGAACGATTTGATGGTTACGGTGGTGGTCGGCGTGAACATCGCCATTGCAATGACGGTACCGACAAACCACTGCCCGACCATGAACTGGGTGCGCAAGGCGCTGGAGACAATCGCTAGGAGCAAACCAACCAGTGCCGCTGCCGTCATTCCGCCTGCCATGATTGACCCGGCCCAGTTGCCGTTCCCGAAGAACGCGGCGACGCCTCGGAACGCATGCGCCACGCCGTTGGGGTCTCCGGCGACCCAGAACACCGGAAAGTCGCTATTGACACTGGCATGCGCCGACGACGCCGCAAGGAGGACGGTCAGGCTTAAGAGACGCAGTAGATTCTTGTGCATAGAGCTCTTTCCGTAACTCAATTCAAAACAGGCGTGACCACCAGATGTTGCTGCGCGACGCGTCCTGGCGGTGTTCCTTCGACCATTCATCAAGCTGCAGCTCCGGGTTCTTGTAAGTCACATACAAGCTGTCGACCTTCTGCGACAGAAGGTACAGGTGTCTAAGGTGATCGATCACCTCGTAGATCTTCTCGTCGGCATGCAGGGCATATTTTCCCGGCAACTCTTCCTTGATGAGCGCGGTCGCTTCGTCGACGGTCATGCCGGGCCGGTACCAGATTTCCCGCGCCAGAATGGTGGCCACATCATCGGCATACAGGGACATGCCTGCGAAGGCGAACTGGTTCATGACCCTGTCCGGCACCGGATAGGCGCTCCAGTCGAACGGCTGGGAAAAGACCATGTAGCGGCGCCAGAACTCGTACTGGAAGCGCAGCAGGATGACGTCGGTGCGGATTGTGGTCGAGATCGCGGCCGCCGCTTCCACGAAGGTGACCTCGGTGTCGGATGCGCAGAAGAAAAACTGGATGCCGCGCGCCATCAGTTCGGGAGTCGTGTCCTTGGCCAGCACGAAGCGGGCATGGTTGTAGATCAGCTGGAAGCATTCGCGCTCGGTGCCTTCCTCAAAGTCCTCGAGCGTGATGTAGTTGGACTTCAGGGCGACTTTTCGTCTTTCTGTTTTTCCAAGCTTGGGAACAGGGTCGATCTCGGCGTCGTCAGGTTGCGAAATAATATCCAGTGGTACCCCACGATCCCCTTCAAACCCGCCCAGCTCCAAAGCGCTGCAAGCTTCAGGATCTCCTTCAGCAGCGGACTCAAATAAGTCGTTAAGAAGTGCGTGAGCACGCTGCGCAGTGGTGGGATTAGCAGCGCGACCAGCCCGACTAAAAATGTCGTCAGAACCACTCCAGTGAAACTCATCGTCGTCCTCCTCTTGGCTGGCCGGAATAATGGCGGGCTTATTCATCATTGTCCTCGTCGTCCTGATCGTCCTTGCGGTCGTACTTTTTGCCTTTGACGGTGCTAAGGAAGCGGTCAAGCTTCTTCAGGTCGCCATAGTCGAGACCGTTGGGCCGGGTCCGGTTGCGCGGCTTGTTCAGCTTGACCTTGCCGATCTTCTCCGCCAGTTCGGGCCGGATGGTCAGCATCGGCACGCGCAGGTTATAGATCTTGCTTCCCTCGTAGAGCATCACGCATTCGCCCTTGTCCAGACTCTTGAGCTGGTCGGGGGTCACGCGGTGCTGTTCTTCTTCGCGCTCGGCAAAGGCGCTGCCGCTGGAGTCGCCGATGCTTGCTGTGGGGGACGCCCGTAACGATTGGGCGGACTCGGATTTGCTGTCCGAATGGGTGAGCGTTTTGGCGACCGCAATGTGCTTGCCGATCAGGTCCGCGGCGGACTCGGCCGTGGCCTGGGAACCCACGCGGAACACCATCTTTGTGCTGGTATTGCCAATCACGCGCTCGCTGAAATCGTCGCTGATTGCCTTGAAGTTCGACTCGGATTGCACCGCCGGGACCAAAAAAATCCTAGCTGATCGGGCCTGTTCAAACAAAACGCTCCATTCCATATTTACATAGGCACCTGCTTCGTCAAAGAAGGCCATGAACGGGAGTTTTGGACGATCTTCCTTCTTCGCCTGCAGCCATGAGACGGCCGTTCGGAAGTCTCCGAGAATCATTTTTCCGAAGTTGTTTGCCGCGATCGCCTTGCCCATCGTGGGCAGCGCTGCGTAGCAAATCTTCCCGTTCCTGATGATGTCGTACATCCGCACATCCGGCGTGTACGAATTGAGTACCTTGCCGAACTGGTTCGTGCCGAACGTGAACAGCCTGCCGCCGATGCCGCCAAAGGTTTCCTTCAGCCGCTTCAGGTCGATCTGCCCGGCCATCGGGTTTCGCGTGTCATTGGCCGGCAGCCGGTATTGATCGAGGAACAGCCGCAGATTGCGCGTTTCGTCGGCCTTGGGCGCCACGCGCAGCAGCTTGTCGAGCAAGTCTTCCAATGCCTTCGAATTGTTGAGCAGTACGGACAAATCGTAGAAGTTATATTTGTACCCTGCGCGCTGTGCTGCGGACACAAGCGTGACGATGCCCTGGTTGGCTGCCTGCTTATAGAAGTCCGCGCCAGCATTTTCTTCGGTGCTGGGGATCAGGCCCATCAAGCGTGCCGATATCTCGTCAGGGTCGCCGTCCTGAATCGGGTTGTACGTGTTGGAGTTGTCCGGGTCTCCCGGATTGAGAACGTAAAAATCTTTTTCGCGCCCGCAGGCCGCGGCGAACTGATACATCGACAAGATGTTGTCGCCATCGAGCTTGCCGTCAATGAAGAGGACCCCTCCATTGCGCTGGATCTGCTGGTACATCATCAGCGAGGCTGCCACGGTTTTGCCCACACCGGATTGGCCAACTATCCAGAGGTGGCGAAACAGCGCGTCGTCACCAAGGAAAATGGGCTTGCCCGTGTCAGTGGCGTAGCCGACGAGCAGGCCGGATTTGGAAAACGGAACCACGGGCGACTCGTCCGATTTCACACCGATCGAGCTTTTCAGGGCGTAGTGATCGCGCCAGGGCGCGAGCAAGCGCTGGGACAATTGTTCCGATGCCGCCAGTGCCGCGCCGAACGGAACGAAAACCGGCATCAGGTTCGCAAACGCCGATGAGGACATGATAGTGGCCAGCGACAGGCCGACCACGGAAGCGGTATCTCGCGGCCCGCCAAGGTTGGCATTGAAGGCGTGGGAATACAGCGACGCGAAGTCGAATTCCGGGGCGGCGTGCGTAGGTTTGACGGTTGGGTCCATGTTCACAACGAGATCATTTTTTGAGAATGTACCTCGTTGTTCGATTTTGAAATAATGATTTTTGCGCAAAATTCATTATTTCATTTTTGAATTTGGCGCTACGATTTCGGGGAACTCAACTCTTGCCGGTCATGCCCGACATGTCCTCCCTGCCCCGCGTTGTTCTCGTCGCCGGATCCGCCCACCTGGTCATCCAGACCGGGGCGACCGCGCCCGCGCGCGCTGGCAACGGGAAAATCGACATCAGCGTGGGCGGTACCGCCTACGAGACAGCCAGCTGCCTATCCCGGCTCGATACCGTACCGCGTCTGTTGACCGCGTGGAACGCGTCCGAGTTGTCCCGACTGCTGGGGGCGCACATTGCTTCGGCTGGCATTCAGTTGATACCAGATGAAGTGGCAGGCATGGATATCGGGGCGGAAGTACGGTTCGGCGCTCACGGGCAGACCGGGCATGTCGCGTCCATCCCGATATCCAGTCACCAGTTTGGCGCGCAGCGATTGCGGCAGGCCCTGAATGGTGTGCATGCGCTCTATATGGATGCGACGCTGTCTCTTCAAACGATTGCAGATCTTGGAGAGAGCGCCGAGGCGCTGTCGATACCCATGGTCGCATTCGGCGTGGCGCCAGAACTGGCCGCAAAGCTTCTCCCGCTGGCCGGCAAGCTGACCGCCTTGGTGCTTTCGCCGCTCGAGCTCGAAAGCTTGTTGGAGGAAACAGACTTGGCTGATGCGTCCGAGATCGCGCATCGGATGGAAACCATGGTGTTTCTGGCGCGCGGCCGCGGCGGCGGCGTGATCTACCACCCTGACGGCGAGCGCACCCGCGTCCTGCCGCCGGAAACCGAAGGCGGGTCGGCATTGCTCGATTACCCGTTCGCGGTGGCGGTAATCGAGATGCTGCTGCAGGGGCATGAACTACAGGATGCCGCCAATGCGGCGCATGCTGCGGCACTGGAACTCGCCTGCGGTGGCGCCGTGTCCAATGGGCTGTCGAGCATGGTCGAAGGCCTGGTCGATCAGGCCGAACATGACACCCTGACAGGGTTGCTCACGCGCGGTGGCTTCTCCGGAGCGTTGCGCCGTGGCCTCGGACATCGTGGGGCGCTTCTCCTGCTGGACCTCGACAACTTCAAACAGGTCAATGACACGCACGGACACGACGCCGGCGATCAGGTGCTGAAGGATGTCTCGGACGTCATACAAGGCTGCATTCGTGCTGGCGACTTCGCCGCGCGTTGGGGCGGGGACGAATTTGTTGTCTATCTTGCCAAAACTGATGTGGAGCGTGCGCAGAAGGTGGTGCAGCGGATGCGCGCGACCGCAGCCAAGCGCAACCTGCACGGCGTGACGTTGTCGATTGGTGTCACGGTCGTCGATGCCGGCGAGCCCATTGCAGATGCCATCTCCCGGGCGGACAGCGCAATGTACCGGGTCAAGCGGTCCGGCAAGGACAACGTCATGGTCGATGCCGAAGGATTGCACGATGGCTAAGATTTTTTTGATCGCCAAAGACACAAACGCGCCGGCGCTTGGCGCGGTCCTCGACCTGGATGCGCTGCCGGAAGGCGTCGTCAACACGGTGGTCGCGCAATGGCGTGACCAGGTCGACGACCTGGTGCTCTGGTTTCTCGCGGATGCAGCAAGAGCGATCGCATTGGTGCGGGAAATTGCCGATCACGATCTGAGCGAACAGGCGCGGTGGTTTTGCACGACGCTGGCCAGTTTCACGGAGAACTGTCCGCCGTCGAAGACTGGTATGGAAGATTGGTTGTTGCTCTCTGATGGCGACGATGCAGAAATTGCCCGGCTCCCAAGCAAGGATGCGGCCCGGATTTTTTCACTGATGCGAAGCGGGATTACGCCGCTGCGCACGCCTTGGGATTGAGCGTTCGCTGGCTGACGCTGCGGCGTGTTCGGAATTGGTCGTTCTTTGCGAGGCGGGAGGACCAGTGCAATAGCAGATCAGCCTCGAAACAAGTCGAAAAGGATTGGAATGGAATCTCAAAAATTCATGTCTGCGCCAGCATCTCTTGCGCTCGCTATCGAGATCATGTGCGTTGCCCTGTGCATGGTGGCCGCATGGGATATGGCGGGGGATGTGGTCCTCCCAAGCAAGATGGTGATGGTCAGGACATTTCTGATGGCGGCGATCCCCTTGTCCTTTGTCCCGACCTTGATCGATAACGTACAAGGGAAGAACCACAACTTTAATCGCGTGGTGGCCAAACTCGAACGCCTGATGGCACGCTGATGCTTCCGAATCGAAGCTGAAGCACCGGCGAGGATCGACTGTTGCAACCGCGCATCCTCGCTAGTGCGCCCTTCTCAATCCTAGTATCCTCACAACATCCCTGCGCTGCGCACGTCCCTGCTGAATTTTCTATGTCTGATTTCTTTACTACTTCTTCGATGGTCACGCGTGACCATCCGAGCGAGCAATCAAGTAGCGTATCGGCGGAACGAAAAAAGGGCCGCTATTTCGTCCATCAGTGCCAGGGGTGCGGTGCGGATCAGATGATCCTGGTGCGCGTGGACGCGCCGCGGCCGTGCTGCTGCCCTGGCGCGAAATTTAAGTACAAGGGCGTTCAAGACATTTCCTGAAACCCGCTTTCAAATGAAAAACTCCCCAAGGTCCGAAGACCGAGGGGAGTTAGTTGGATCAAAGCAGCGACGTTGTCACCTGGCTGGATCACAGGCGCAGGAGCGCAATAACAGAGCACCGAATGTGCATCCAAGGCGCAGGCGCGCATCAATAAAAATCCCAGTACCGCAAGCGGAATCCTCTGGGAGGGTCTCGGGTTAGGCCGCGAGAAGAGGCCAAGGCGCAAACGCACCGGTATCGTCCTGATCAAGATGCCGATCAGACAGGCGTTCATTGTGTGTCATGAACAAATCTCGGTTTCCGAAGAAACGTGTATCTCCGCGCTTCGCGCAAGAACTCTATACACAACGCGGCTGGCCAAAGGCTGCCTCGCGTCCTCTAAGCAGAAAATCTGCTTTCCGGCAGAGAAAGCTCCGCCATCAATTATCATAGTGGTCGGTATGTATGGAAAAAAAGATGTTTTTTGCGACGAAAAAAGCGTTGTGGATTCAACGGGTTAGCGAGTGCCAAAAGAAAAACCCCGTCACCTGTAGGCAACGGGGTCGTTTAGTCAAAGGCGCACGTTATGGCGTCTCAAGATGCGAGCAATGCCCGCATATCGCATCGCGTCCGCGACGAGGCGGAACATCGATCCCGGCAACGACGTAACCTGCACCGGGGACTCTCCAGCGGCAAACCAGACTGCGGTTGCCGGAATCAAGCAAAGATAGTTGAAATCAAAGCGGGTATCCGCCGTCAACATGCCTTTCACATCAGCGCCAGCTTTCACAATGACGTCGCCGCCATTGGAAGACTCGCGCTCGGCTTCGCAATGTGTTGTACCGTAGGCAACCAGCACATGGCGCTGCGCGTTCTCCATTGTTTCGCCCAGAACGAAGACTGGTCGGAGCTTCGGGCCGGGAACCAGGTGGGCATCCTGCGGCCACCAACATCTAAGTATGTCCCCCATGCTGAGGGCGGGAATCGTCTGCATCTGCATCTCCTTGCTCGCTCAACAAGTCGAGAAACACATCCTTGAGGTTGGCGCCGTTGGATTGGCGGGATTCCTCAAGCTTTACCCTGCGTTGCATGAGCTGTGCGACTTGCTCAGGCGACAGGCGCGGTGCATCCAGATCGAGATCGGGGATCTCGGCTCGGGCCAGCTGCGTCACCGCACGAATGATCAATTCCTGTTCGGATACGCCATGGCTGTGGGCCAAGGCGCTCAGCGTGTCGGCCGAGATTCCGAAGACGGAATTGATGTCATCGAGCGAAAAAGTAAAGCTTTTGGGCATATCAATCTCCGGTGGAGGCACTGCAGGCGGAACCTGCACTGTATCCGGCGGATTCGTCTTTTGCAAAGACATCTGGTTCTCCTTTAAGCATGCGTCCAGCGATGAGCCAGGTACGCAGTGCCGGTCAGCAGAAGATAGACGACAGCCATGCTCGGTTTGCCGTGCATGATCATCATGGCGGCGGAACCAAAAACAACGGTGGTCGTGGATTTCATAATGAGCTGGTGCATTGCGTTCCCCTTAAAAAAGAAAAAGCTGCGCCAATATCGACGTAGCGGCAGGACATGCGGGGAAAAAAAAATGTCCACCGGCCTTGGGGGACGGTGGACGAAGAGGAGTGAAAGGGACCGGGCAGACTGCTTATTGAGACAGAACTTTCTGGCCGGGACGGTGGGGAGCGGTGCCTGTTGCCGGCGGCTGTGGCTGAAACAGCGCGACGACGTTGGCAGGTTGCTGGACTTGCGGGCGGGCGACGTATTCCTTGGTAAAGAACACGGCGAGCGAGCAATTGGTGATCATGAGAAGCCTCCGGAAAAGTGAAATGGGTGGTAGAGGTGCGGCCGAGCCGCTCACGAAAAAATCGGGTCTGTACCGTCGGCAGGGACCGTGGCCAGATAAGGCGCGGGGCGGCGAAACAGCCTGCAGCCCGTGTTGCGTTGTCGAAGTGAGTCGATATGTTTGGAAAAAAAAATGTAAACAGCAATGCGCCGCCGGACGGATCCGGGCGGCGCATGGGGGTGGTCAAAAGTGGCGGCTTGGACGTCGATCAGGCAGCCATCCTGGGCTGGTTGCCGGTGCGCAGGTAGGTCATGGCGCACTGCTGCTCGAGCATGGCGGTGGCGTGCTGTGTCTTGCCCTGCCGGATCAATTCGAGCACGGACTCGGCGAACCGGCCCAGGGCATCATCGGCGATGGAGGTCTCATAGACGATGCGCTTGCCGCGCTTGTCGAAACGAATATGGTCGGTCTGTTCGCTCGGTTGGCCCCACAACAGGTATTTGAAGTCGTACGGGACCTTGTGGGCGTCGAGCGTTTTCAGAAAGCCATAGCAGAGGTGGCGGCCGTCATCGCAATCCTCGATTGTGACCATCGTGCTGTCGGGACGCGCCAGGACAACATGGTACCGGTCGAACTCGGCGACGGCCATTCGGATGGCCGCGACTTGCAGGGCCTGCGCGGGAAAGGATACTTCTGCGAAAAGGAACATGGCATATCTCCTGGGATGGTCTTTGCCGGAATTGGCAAAGTGCAGGAGATGGCCGGAAAAAAGAAAAGCCGCACGTGTCCGAAGACAGCGTGCGGCAGGTTGATCACAGGCCCAGACGCTTGTGCGGTTCAGGCTTTCGGGTCGCAACGTCGATTCGCGAGCGCGAGTCGGTGCGGCATTCGTGGATGATCGACTTCACCGCGCCGATGACGGGGCCGAAGAACATCCGCGGGCTCTCAGCCGCTGCTGCGGTTATCTCCTGAAACAAAGGGTTCATTTTTTAAAAATCTCCCGGATTGCTTTGAGCACCGATTGCAACAGGTGCGCAACAAAACACACTGAGTCGGTTAGCAACAGAGCATCTGCCAACAGTCCCAGCAACTTGACGGTGAATTTGTTGGCGCCAAACTCTGCCAACCGTTCCACCAGCACATCCAGGCCAATCGCGGCAGCCGCGATGACCAGGAAGATGACCAGACCAACCATGACGTGCACGCCAAAGCGCACGATCGGGGTCCACCATTTTTCGTTATTCATTTTTTCTCCTCAATTGCTGCATGCGTCATTGCATAACGGGAGGAGATACGGGGAAAAAATAAATGTGGCCGGCACGCGATTGGCGGGAGTACAGGCGAAAAAAAGCCGCCCTAGCGGCGGCTTTTTTCGATACAGCTTGCTTTCAGCGGCGGATCTCGTCACGCATGGCTTGGAAGGCGCCGACTAACGGCGCAAAGTACATGCGCACTGCGTCACGCGCGGCGGTCTGGACGACTTGCAGAAATGTGTTCATTTTCTTCTCCTTTCTGTGCATCCATACAGTACACCCGGCGTGGTGCCTTGGCAAGAGTGGACATTCGACGTGTCAGCGCCTGGTCAAGATAGCGCTGCAGGAACGATTGCGGAAGCGGCGGACAGACCACGCGAGTGCACGGATCCCATGCGGCATCGTTTTTCGCCGTGCGTGGCGCCACCAGCCGTTCGATTAGCCCCTCGTTGCGAACGTCTTGGGGATGGATCGCGTCCATGACCATCTTGAGGTTGGCCGGGATATCAATGTGGCTCAAGCCGAAGCTGCTGAATGTTCTCATGTTAATTGCAAGACAATGAAAGAGGGGCGCGCGTTCAATTCCTGGCATTGACACCGCCTCCGGTTTCAACAGGCAACAGTTCGCCCTGGCTCATTGTCGAGCCGGCTTTTTCATGCCTTGACTGGAAAGGGAGCGGCGGGCGCATGTGCGCGCCCTGCAGGTGTTAGCTCAAGCAGACGAGCGGAAACTGGGCGGCTGGCCGAGCGTCAGCGGGGGCGATAGCATCCACGGGTGCGGGGTCGTTTTCCGCAGGCTGGGTCAAGGCTAATTTGCTAACCCGAGGCGTGGTGTTTTTGAAGTTACCAGAGCGGCAAACGATGGTGAAGGCGTCCTGCTTGACTTGCGGAACTTCTTTCAAGAAATACGTGGCGAAGCTAGTGCCAATGCGCAACATGATGGTTCCCTCTTCCTCTATCAGCGAGGATGCGCCTTCTTTGGCGTCATCCCACAGTGCCTTACAGTACCGGCATTGCCGGCCTGTTCCCAGATGTCTCCGCGATGCGGACCCCGGTCATGCGGTCATTGCCACATGTTTATGTTTGTGACGTCGGTCCGGGCGTAGCCCGATTCGACTAACAATAAGGTGAGGACGTTCCGGTTGATGTCGCCCGCCGGTTCAGGCAGACGCAGCAAGCGAATCGTTGGCAAATGCATGGTATTGCTTCGCAACAGTCGCTTCGCACTGGAAGAGCGAATCACTCTTTTTGTTATTGCCCCTGAGCAAGCGGACAGGTGCAAAGATACTTTTCTTTCGCGGTGCTTACAAGGTAAAAAACTATATAGATGTTGAAATTACGCATTGAAGAATTGCAACGTAGACTGGCGCTTCTCGGATCTTAAGCTGCGGCGTCATCCATGCTTGGCTGGTGAGATGGGAAGTTGCGCTTATCGTTCATAAACAGCCCGGCACCGTTTGCGAGAACAGTGGCATGCAAGGTGTTCGCAGCGCCCAGCTTCTTGGTCGCACTGGATCGCCACTTGTTGACCGCCGGCTCTGAGCAATGCAGTAATTTGGCGGTCTGCTCCACCGAAAACCCAGCTGCTGCCATGCGCAGGACATCGAGCTCGCTACCAGACAGTGGTTCCTGTCCAATCATGCGCGGCAGGCACAATGGGCCCATGACACGCGCGACGATCTTGCCGTGGAATTTCAGGCACGCGAGCACGTAGTTCGGGTCTTGCGGATGCTCTTCCCATTTCTTGGCAGTGCCCCAGCCAAGCGACACGACAATGCCGTCGTGGTGAAAGGCGCTCATCGCTCCGCTGTACAAGCCGGTAGCGTAGATAGACTGAATGACATGACTCCACCTTAGCCCGCGGTCAAGTACCTGTGGAAGAAGTCCAGTCATTGGACGGGTGATGAGTGTGTCTGTCAATGGATTATGCGGAGTCTTGCGCAGGTCTTCCCAACCCTTTGGAAAGGTGGTGAAACGGTATTCGCGCACCGAACTGCCTTCGATGGCTGTCGGTAACCAGGCGGTCAGCGAGCAGTGTTCGTAGTCGAGCCACTTTGCCATCTCGCACATGCGGTCGAAAACCGCTTCCGGTGTGGATAGATTGAAAAGGTCGCAGGTCGCGGACTTCCATTCGGCGCTGACCTCAATGACCGCGTCGTCATCGACGAGCGGCAGTTTCCCAGCATGCATAGGCTTCCCTCGTTTTTAGTATTGTTTGTACGGCTTGTTGCCGTTAGGAAAGAGTTTATGCCCTACAAAAGGGCTGTCAACTGATGGTCAAGGCAGTGTTACTAGTTGTGTGTGCCGTCACTATGGAACACACGGAATTCGTGTTTTACGTCGCCTTTTTGCAAAAAACTGTGGTTTTTCTGACCGAAAGTCAGATTTTCTTGCTTCGCCTTTTCGAAGGCGGGAAGAAAAAAATGTCCGCGCTTATCCCCGCACGGCCGGTTCGATCCTGCTTTTATACCCGAAATCCAAAAAACGAAATAATGTTTTCGTCTTGCACGCTCAGGCGACCCCGCCAGCCTTCTGGATGCGGCGCATGGCCGCGCGCATTCGCTCGACCAGCATGCTGTTTCTCTGCGGGATGTCGCGCTTGACGATCTGGCGAATGACATTGTCCTCGCCCAGCACAAGCAGCTTGACCTTGGCCCGGGAAAACGCCGTATAGACGATCCCGCGGTGCACGAAGGTTGGCGAGCCGTTGGTGCAGACGAAGATCACCACGTCGTATTCCGAGCCTTGGGCGGCGTGTACCGTCATCGCATACGCCAGCCCGATCGCTTCAAGCTCCTTGCCGGGGAATTTGATGCTCCTTCCGTCATCGAGCTCCAGGTACAGGTGCGCAACCGACGTTCCCGTCTGGTCGACGTGGCACTCGCGGATGAAGCCGGTGTCGCCATTGACTACCTGCTCGACCACCTTCTTGCCGTCCTTGTCCTCGCCTTGCTCCAGCAGCAGGTTCTTGCGGATGATGATGCGGTCGCCCAGGCGCAGCGTCGTGCCAACCACCCTGGCACCGTCCGGATTGAGTTTGACGCGCAGCAGCTCGTTCAGGTAGGTCGTGTTCCAGCCCGGCGTATGGATGTCGCCCTTGCGGCGGGGCATGAGCAGCCCGACGCGGGAAATACCGCAGCGGTTGATCGCATTGACATAGGCGTTCACCACGCGCGTGATGCCCACGTCGTCCGGGGCCGGCAGGCCGTGGGAAAACGTCACGTCAGGGCGGTTCACGCAATCGACCCAGCCGCTGCCCGCCTGGCGCACGACATCGAGGATGCCGCCGTCATTGCGGTGGGTTACCGACAGCCGGTGGTGGTTCAACGGCATCTGCAGCAGGTTCGCCAGCACCTGGCCGGGTCCGACGGAGGGTAACTGGTCGGTGTCGCCCAAGAAGATGATGTGGGCGTTGTAGGGCACCGCATCCATCAGGGCGCGCGCCAGCATCAGGTCATCCATCGACGACTCGTCGGCAATGATGATGTCCGCATCCAGCGGGTTTTCCTCGTTGTACTGGAAGCCCTCGACGGTCACGCCCAGCATCAAATGGATGGTCGACGCCGACAAGTTAAAGCGTTTGACGCGCGATGAGAGCACCTTTGCGGCCTTGCCCGTGGGCGCGCAGAAAAGGATTTTCTTGTCGCGCACCACGTGAACGAGGATTTCCATCAGCGCGGTCTTGCCGCAGCCGGGGCCGGCAGTCAGCGTATGCACCCGGTGCGTCGAGGTCAGGATGCCGACCACGGCCCTGTGCTGGCTCTCGTCCAGCTTGAACGGCTTTTCCGGCTGCGACAGCATTTTTTCAGCCATCGCGATTTCATGGAACAGGCGGTCCTCGGCCATCCTGACGATCGGCTCGCCCATCTGCAGCGCCCGTGTGGCAAGGTTGGCTGCGAGTGCCTTTTCCGCATGCCACAGGTGGCGCGGGTAGTAGCGGCCCTCTTCCACGATGATCGGCTCGGACCGGGCTTCGGCGGCGGCCATGGCCTTCTCCGGGGAGACGTCGGTGTCGACCGCCGAAATGCGCTCGAACACGTTATCCAGCGTCAGGAACGTGTGTCCGTTCTGCTCGCAGCCTTCGCGCAGCGCGTGCGTGGCCAGCGCCGCCATGCGGAACTCATGAAAGCGCGGAAAGCCGATGGAGCGCAGCGCGATCTGGTCGGCAGCGGCGAAGCCATAGCCGTCCAAGTACTGAATGGCTTGGTAGGGGTCGGCGGAGAACTGCGCCCAGGCGGCAGCCACCGGATCGGCGGCTTCCTCGACCTGCGGCACCAGCCACTCGGCCAACTTGCGCAGGATGCTGTCTTTCACCCCCGTGATGCCGATGCGGGTGGACAGGTCGCGGTAGATCAGGCCTTTCAGGTCCTCCCCGCCCTGCACGGCGACCTTGCGGCGCGTCACCGCCGAAAAGTCCAGTGAATACGGGTTGGAGACGAGGGTGTCGCGCAGCGCGGCGAGGTTGCCGCCATAGGAGGCGACCAGCTTCTTTGCGGTGGCTTCACCGACGCCCTTGAAATTCTTCTTCAGGTGGCGCACCAGCGCATCCTCGGACAGCGGGATCTCGATCACGGCCGCGCGGCACTCGAACTGCGTGCCGAACTTCGCATGGACGACCACCTTGCCGTCGAAGCGGTAGCGGTTGCCCTCGCTAAGCCCATTCAGCGCTTCGCCGGTCACGGTGAGATAGGCATCGTCGTCCAGCCGCACATAGCCGCGGCCCCAGCGTCCGTTGTAGATCTGGACGGACGTGAGCACGCCGCTGACCTGGTTGACGGCAGGAGTAATCGCATCAGCGGAAGTGGCGCTCATGGAAGCCTCGTAGAAAATATCCATTTTAGGAAATTTTACTACGTTTAAGATTTGTCGTGAGCGGCTTTTCGCCATTGACAACCTCCCTGCACTTATTTTTTTGCGCGCATGTCGGGCACCATGCGAACCGCATGGCCATTCACTTCTAGGAGTAAAACATGGCTAAGACCAATGATACTGCGGCAACGCAAACACCGGTGGTCAACCCCGACAACCTGACCCTGTGGAACGGCGTTCGCACGCCCGATCCGGCGCACACCAAGGGTTTTACCCGTGGCGGCGGTTTTTCCGGTACGTCAATCAATTCCACCTACCTCGCGCAGCTGGCCACCGCGGTCTTCGGCCCGATGGGCATCGGCTGGGGCATCGAGATCGAAGATGAGAAGTACGTCGACGGCGCTCCGATCATCGCGCCCAACGGCACGACGACCTGCCGCGAAGTCATCCACGTGGTCCGCGTGCGCCTGTGGTACCGCTCGACCACGGAAAAGCAGCCTGACGGCAGACCCGCTGTCGGCGCGGTCATCCAGTACGGCCAGACGACGTTCATCGGCAAGAACAAGTACGGCCCGTTCACCGACGAGGAAGCCCCGAAAAAGTCGCTAACCGACGCGATGAGCAAGTGCCTGTCGCTGCTTGGCTTTGGCGCGGACGTGTTCCTCGGCCGCTTCGACGACAACAAGTACGTCAACGATGCCCGCGAGGTCTACAAGGACCACAAGGCACAAGTGTCGCCTGGCGCGTCACCGGTGGCGGCATCTTCCGGCGCCACACAGGAGGCGCAGGCTGGTGCACAAGGCGCTCAATCCGCGCAGGCAGGCGCTGCCGGGGCAGCCACTGCGTCGCAGAGCGAGATTCCCGCCGCCGAAAAAGCGGTACTGGATGCCAAGATCCAGAAAATGGCCCAGGTGACGGACGCGACGATGATCGACACCGCGATCAAGATGGCGACTACCATCTTCAAGCATCCGAAGTCGGTCGAGCAGTTCACGCAGGCGTGCAAGGCCCGTATCGCCGAGCTGCAGGGCGATGCCATCCCGGCTGAAGAAAAGGCCGTGCTGGATCAGAAGGTCGCGGCGATGCAGACCATCGAAGACGTGGTGCGGCTCCAGTCTGCGCTGAACATGGCGGAGAAGATTTTCAAGCACCCGAAGGCGATCGAGGCGTTCAAGCAGGCCTGCCTGCAGCGCATCAACCTGGTTGACCCGGTGCCGTTTTAGACGGCCTGCCATGCTTAGCTACGAAGTCCTTACCCGCACCGACAAGCGCTTGCTGCGGGATGCCCTGGCCAGCAATGGCGGGGGCGTGGATTCCGACTTCTATCCGAAGGCCTGCCGTGAGCGCTTGTTGAAGCTGGGACTCATCCAGTGGAAGCCGAACCAGCACAAGAGTCTGCACTATGCTTCGCTCTTGACGATCACGGCAGCCGGGCGTGCCTTGCTGACCGAAAGGGCCTTGCCCTGAACCACCCAACCCGTAAGGCTTTTGCCTTGCGGGTTTTTTCTTTTGCCGTCTTTCTCAATAGCCTGCACTTATGTCGTCGAGTGGAACATGGCGATGAGGGCTGCGTGGTCGGATTCTCCGCTTAACCGGGGAGCGTGGTCATAGGCAATCGCCTGCAGAAGGTCGTAACGTCGTTGCGTGCAAAAGAGATGATCGATGCGGAATCCGTTGCCGTGATTGCTGTACCAGCTGAACTGGCGCGCATCACCATGGCGAGTGCGCCAGGCGTCAACCAAGGGGCCAGTTCCCAGTTGCCTGAAGCGCGCGGTTTCTGCAAAGGTATGGCCGGCCTCGTCGATACCGTGCAACCCGGTATTGAGATCGCCCAGCACGATGCCATCGTCGCCCATCCACGCCAATCCTTCATGGAGCAGCCAATCGAAGACCGGACGCTTGTGGCGCCCTTGGGGGAAATACGCGCCGACCAGCCGCAAGGAGCCAATGGCAACGGGCAGTAATCGAGATCGCAATTCCATGCCTTGGCAAACCGTGTCATCGAACGTGAAAGGCAGACGCGAAGCAATGGCCACAGTATTCGTTTTTTCCGGCGCAACGATGGCCATGAAGTGGTGATATCCGCTGTGCGCGAGGGTTTGCTCCAGCCATTGTCCATGACGGTTGCAGCGGAATTCCGTGAGCACCAGGACGTCGCAGTCCAACGCAGCCAGTCGTGCCGCGAGCGCGACAACGCGTGTGCCGCCGCCATGGCGCAGGTTCAACGTTGCAACTTTCATCGCTTTCAAGAATGTTTTCCGTCGTTGCTTTTATTCCGTCACAACTTCGGACAAGTCCACGCTTCAAACCTTGGTCGTGCAGCTACATTGCACCTTTTAAGGGAGCTTTGCTCTTCGAGATAGCTGTCTTTGCGGTACTGATGGTCTATACTTTTCTTTGACTGCTACGTCAGCATCGGTCGGATTGCGGGAGCTGCCACCGTAAATATATTTGTTGTAGCACCCGAGATCCTCTGTTCAAGACAGCTAGATTGTGAATCTCTCTGCCATGAATACCACAATTGCAAACAAGAACGGGAAAAATCTTCAAGGCCAACAGGTGTCGAATGGACCCACTGCCGCGCCATCCAGTGTGATCGTCTCGGAGGCGCTGCAATCGGTACGCAAGCTTTTGGGCATGGAAGTCGCCTTCATCGCTGAATTCCACGGCGGACGACGTATCTTCCGCTACGTCGATTCCAAGCAGCAATTTGCGCCCATCGAGGTAGGTGGCTCAGACCCGATTGAGGAAACATACTGTCAGCGCATACTCGATGGGCGGCTACCCGAGTTCCTGGAAGACGTCATCCTGAACCAGGAGGCGAGCAACCTTCCGATCACCGCCAAGCTGGGCATTGGGGTATATCTTGGCGTGCCCATCCGGTTCAGCGATGGCGCGCTGTACGGCACATTCTGTTGTTTTAGTCACCGAGCGATCGACACCCCGACCGATCATCACCTGACCACATTGCGTCTATTCGCCGAATTTGTGGGCAGGGTGCTTGAGCGCGAAGCCACCGATGCGCCGCATCAAGAAATGAATGCGCGCATTGATGCGATCCTGTCGGAGGATAGTTTCACGGTGTTCTACCAGCCGATCATCGATATCCAGGAAAACCGTGTGGCGGGTCATGAAGCCTTGGCACGCTTCCTTGTGTCCCCGGACCGCCCGCCAGATCAATGGTTCGTTGACGCGGCCATCGTCGGCCGTCAGGAGGAATTGGAGATCGCGGTCTTGAAAAAGGCGATCAAGGCACTGCCGCATGTTGGCGACGACACTTACCTGTCGCTGAATGTGTCGCCCGCACTGCTGCTCAGCCCTGCGGTGCAGGAATTCTTTGCCCATGCCCCGTTAGACCGGTTCGTGCTGGAGATCACGGAACACGCCCTGGTGAACGACTACCTGTCGCTGTCAACGCGCCTTGCGCCCTTGCGCGAGCGTGGCATGCGCATCGCGGTCGACGACGCCGGCGCAGGGTATGCCAGCTTCCGGCACATCCTGAAGCTCAAACCCGACATCATCAAGCTTGATGGCAGCCTGATCCAGCGCATCGACAAGAACCCGGATGCGCGCGCCCTGGCGGCGGCCGTGATCGGCTTTGCGGAGCAAACCCGTTGCAAGGTCGTCGCGGAAGGCGTCGAAACTGAGTTGGAAATGGATGTGCTGCGCGCGCTGAATGTGCGCTACGCCCAAGGATTTTTCCTCGGCCGGCCTAGCTCCCTGATCTCAGCCGTTGCGCCGCTCTAACCGAAAACCCGCCATGGTCTCGCGTTGCGGTGTGCTGTATTCGACTTTGAAGCGGTAGAACCTGCCTATTCCTGCCTCTGGTGAAGCTGAAAACATTCCGTGTTATCAACCAGTTTGGCATTACGGAGCAGTTCTGTGTTGCTGTCCACGCGTTTAAGCACGTACAGGCCAACGTCGGTATCCGCATCCAAGAGAAGCCTCTCTACGCGGTAAGGCAAGCCGCCAAGTTGAATGTCCTCGACTAGGTCGCCCCTGCGATAGCGGTGTTGATGTCTCATGGTTTTCCTTTACCTTGGATTGGCTGTTTGCGGCAATGTGTTTTAGATGCCGCCTGCGCAATGCAGCTATTATTCTCCCGCGAACTGAGCCAGCACAAGGGCTGCCATTACACGCTTCTCTTGACGATCAGGTCGACCGAGTGTGCCTTGCTGACCGCAGGTGCATTGCCCTAAACCACTCAACCCGTAAGACTTCTTGCCTTGCGGGGTTCTTTTGGTCCGTATGCCATTTACTTGGCTTCGCCCGCTCTGTCAATTACTGCTTGCTGCAAGTCGTTTGCTTTTCGAATAATATCGGCAGCGCGCTCTAGGGTCGCCTTATCAGCTTCAACGCCCGACATCATTGCGTTGAGCTCTTTCAAAAGTTCGTCTTCAAGCGCCCGCAGCACTTGGTCATAAACTGCAAAGCCATGTTCCTTAAGATAGTTCTCGTAATGCGGAAGGACCTTTACCACAAGCGTTCGCACTTGTTCGGTATCCCCTAAGTCCTTTTGTCCAAGCCCACCCTTCAATATCATCCATCTAATCGCGCCGTGCATTGCTACCGCGCGTATGGCGACGTAGACAGCCCAAGCCATTGGAGTCACGAAAGGTCGCGCCTTGTCCGCATCACTGTGATCGAGTTTTGTTAAGTCAAGACCTGCGCCCATCATTTCGAACATTTTCCTCGCGTTTGGATCGCGTTCGGCGATTTGGGCAGCAGACTCGAACTTGATGAGTGTCATGGCAGCGGCGAGCGAGCGCACGGGTCCGAGCACATTGAAGGCGTTCCAAAGTTGATCAATCGCTTCAAGGCGGCGCTTATCGATTGCTGCTTGTCTTGTTGCCAAGGCAGAGAGTGCTCCGCTTCGAAGCGCAGCTATCTCACCTTCCTTTTCACGAATTCTGGCCTTCAACTTCTCCTCACTGTCTCGAATCTCCGCTCGCACCTTTTCGAGCTTCAGGTCGAATTCATGCTGAATCGTTTTCGTCAATCGCGCACTTATCCACTCGCGGGAAAGCCATGCGGCTGCGGCAAGTAGCCCTGCTGTAGTGACGCTAGAAAACCACCAGTAATTTTCAGTCATTTCAAAAACGCCTTTAAATTGATCAGCATGAACCGCGCCGATTTAAGATTTGTTTCCTGAGCGCCGTCTGCATATGCTGGCGAGGTCTGCGGGGTACATATCTTTTTCTCTGCATATCGCCTGTTACGAATTTAGATTGGTACTTCCTTGTCAGGCGAAGCGCCCCTTCGTTGTGCTTTCCTGCGCTGCTTTTCCAACGCCGTCGTATAGGTCTCCAGCGCACGCTGTGTACGATGCCCCAACTGCGCCGTGACATCCGCAGGCGCCGTGCCTGCCGCCAGCTGCGACACCGCATAGGTATTGCGCAGGGTGCGCCCTCCGCGCCGCGGCACCTCCAGCCCAGCGGCGGCATACGTCTCGCGCGTCTTGCGGTAGATCCAGGTCTTGTCTAGCCGGGTGCCGCGCCAGGTCGGAAAAAGCAGCATGCCGCGAACGGGCAGCGTCTTGCGCTCGGCAATCCAGTCCAGCACGATCGCCGCCGCCGGCGGGCGCAAGAGCGTCGTGTGCCAGATGACGGTGCCGCCAGCGGAGGCTGGGGACACTTCGACCGGCACGCACCCATCCTTGTCGCGCCGATCGACCTGCACATTGGCGGTGTACAGGCCCATGACTTCGGAGACCTTCAGCCCGGCGCCCAGCATCATTGCCTGGACTGCCCGGTCGCGCCGCACTTCCCAGCCGGCCATCGGGTCGTCGGGATTGGTCGCCACGAAGGGCAAGGCATCGAGAAAAGCCTGCTGCTGCTCCGCGGTCAACGTCACGGTGTCTTCATTGCGCCCGCGCAGCTGGGTGGAGTCGGCCATGTCGAAGTTCGCGCCCAGGGCGGGATTCGGGACGATCTGCAGGTGCTTGTAGATGCGCTCGAGCATGGTCACGTACTGGCGCCGGATGGTGGCGGACTGAATCAGGCGGTTGCCGTCGGGTCCGCGCTCCTCAAGAAAGGCCTCGATGCCGTCCTTGGTCAGCATCCAGAACGGCGCATCGGTTTCCTTGCACCAGCGCATGAAGCGCTGCCACATGTGGCAATAGACCTTGGCGCTGGAGGCGCGCAGGGGATACGCGCCCTTGGGCTTGTCTCGCGCGACAGGGTCGCTCTGTTTGGGCCGGCGCTGCGAGAGCTCGACGAACGCCATGGAAGTCACGAACGCCTCGAACGCCGTGACCGGGTCTGCCTTCCACACGTCGGGCACATCGAACAAGTCGCCGGTGCGCAAATGTTTAGTTGCCTGCCGTTGCATCCTCCCCTCCCTTCTTCACCTCGTCATCGTGTCAACCTGCTATCTACTAATATACCGGAAACCGCACAAACCGCCTATCCCGGCGCGACCCGCTCCTGCCTTGCCGACCTCGGGCGAAGTCCGACCGGTCTCGCCCCTTGCCTTTGAAAAGGATTCGCCTTTTTAAAAGGATGAGCCTGGTATAAGGGTGAGCCTTTTATAAAAGGAAGGCCCTTTTCAACGGCGCGGTTCGGCAGGAAGGGAGTCCGGAGAGAGGCTGTGGGAAGGGGGTGTCATGGCTTGTTTATTAGTTGATTCAGGGCGTGGTGCTATACTGGGCGGCGAATTTGCACGCCCTTCTTCATTCGCCACCCCATGCCGATTGAGTCCTCGCCCCTTGCCGACGACGTCGCCCTGCCGCTCGATGCACAGGGCCGGCTGTGGTTGCCGCCGCTTCGGGTGCGGGGTTCGGCGTCGGGGCTAAGCGGTGCGCACTACACGGTCGAGATGGACTTGCCGTCCGAAGCGGTCGACGTCTCGGGTGTGGCGCTGCTCGACCCGCTGACGGTGAGGCTCACGTTTGTAGACGGGCGCGCGCTGGATCTGCTGTGGGTGTCAACGCTGGAGCGCACCTCGCGCCGTGCGCCGGACGTGCCGCGCCTCACCCTGGTGGTGGGCGACGACATCGGCACCGTGCCGCCCGTGATGCTGCGCGCGCGGCTGCCGGACCTCCTACCGCAGGGCTGCTGGATCGGCCACTGGCAGCAAGCGCAGCTGCTGCGCCAGGCTGAAGAGTCTGCACTTGAACAGGCGCGATTCTGGCTGGACTGGGATGACGGAGAAACCTCGACCGCGGATCCCGCGCGGCGCGACCGGCTGCTGCAGCGGGAAATCCTCGCCATCCTCGATCGCCAGCGCACCCTCAGCACGCCGGACGGCCAGCTGCTGCGCGTGACCGGAGTCGCCCTTTTTCCGCTTGGGGTGGCGAGCGAGGCACCGGGCATCCTCGTGCACCATGACCTGCCGCGACCGGTGCTGCTGGTTTCAACCATCTGCGGCCGTGCGCTCGATGTTCCCGCCAGCGTCGCCGGCGGCGCAGCGGTACTGGAAATGGACCTGTCCGACCATGCCGGTTTCCTGCATCGCGAACTGCTCGCGCACCTAGTCACCCAGTCTACCTCCGCGAAACGCTGGGCCGCCGGCGGCGCCGATCTTGCCCTGCCGCTGGAAAATACCGCTTCACGCCACCCGGTTCGAGAAGCACTGGCTGAAGACGCCCTGTTGCAGGTCACCGACCTGGTCAAGCGCTATCTGGATGGCATTGCGCGACTGGATGACAGTGCCGGCCGCGCCGACGATGGCCATGCAACCGATGCAGTGCTTGAGGCAATCCGGCACGCCGCGGCAGGATTGCGCCTGCACGGCTTCCCGGGCGCGGACAACCCTGCGCTGTATCGCGCCGACGACGCGGTGCTGCGCCGGCTCGTCCGCCTGCGCGCCGCGGCCGACAGCCAGGACGTCGCTGCGCTGCGCAACACGCTCGAGGCCATCATCGACGATGCGGCGGTCGAAGCAAACACGTGGCATACCGTCTACCTGATGGCAATGAAGGCATGGAAAATCGAACCGGAAGGCGAGCTCGCCGAAGCGGTCCGATACTGGCGCGACCGGGTGCGCACGAGCATTCGCGCCCAGGAGCCGTATTACCTGCGAGACGCGTCGTTCGATCCGCTGCTCGGTACGGTGTTTCCGGAATTGTCCTTGCAACTGGACCATCCCTTCGGCAAGAGGCCGGCTGCCGCCAGTCCGGCAGCGGATGACGCGCCACAACGCCGGGCCAAGCGCCGCGCCTTGCCGGCGTCTACCGTCGGCGCCGACCAGGAGGCCGATCTCGCGTGGCGTCACCCGCTTCAAATTCGGCGCGATATCGCCAAGACGCTGCGCGCGCGCCTGATCCTGCGCGGCGAGGCAGGACCGGTGCGGCAGATCGTGGAAGAGCTGATCGATATGGCGGAAGACATCGCGCCATGGCAGTTCGCACTGGCCCAGCGCGCGCAGTCGGGACTGGGAAAATCGGCAGTGCTGCGTCTGCTGCACGAGCAGGGCCTGATCGCGCCGCCGTCGGCGCAAGCTTGACCTACTCGCCGGCGTAAAGCGCCCGCACCGCTGCCTCGATGTAGTCGGGCACCTTCTTGCGGGAGGACGGCAACGTGATGGCCACCGTCATGACGACGTCGCCGCGGTTTCCGTGCTGGTCGCGCAGGCCCGCGCCAGCCAGGCGGATCTTGCGGCCGCTGTTGGTGCGCGCCGGCACATCCACGTCGATGACGCGCCCAAGCGGCAATGCCACTTTCACGGTGCCGCCGAACATGGCGACAGAGAACGGTACCTTGAGCGAGCCGGTGATGTTCAGCCCGGAAAACTTCCATCCGCCCTCGGCCTTCAATTTGATGGTGATGTGGAGATCGCCGGGATGGCCACCATATCGACTTGGCTTGCCCAGCCGCCGCGCAACGATTTCGGATCCGTCGATCACCCCGGCCGGCACACGGATCGCCATCAGGTCCTCGTAGTGGATCTTGCCATCGCCGTCGCAGTTGGCGCAGTCCACGAATACCGACCCCTGCCCGCTGCACCGGGGGCAATGGCTGTAGCCGGAATAGCCACGTCCATGGCACTTTGAGCACCAACTTCTGGTCGTGCCTTGCCCATCGCAGGAAGAACACGCTTCGGCGTACTTGCGCGGGTATTCCACCCGGCATCCCTCTGCCGCCTGCTGGGCGGTGATGGTCACTTTCCACTTTGCGTCGGCGCCGGCCGGCCGGTGGTCGCGCCAGTCGCGCTCGGGGCGCTCGGCGCGATGGGATCGTCGCATGTCCTCGAAAGGATCGACCGGCTGGCGCTCGAGGTCGTAGATGGCCCGCGCGTTGGGGTCGCCAAGTACCGCATACGCCCGTTGCAGCTTCTTGAATTCCGCCTCGGCAAACGCCTTGTTCTCGCTACCCGAGTGCCGGTCAGGATGCCATTTCATGGCCAGGCGCCGATACGCCTGCAGGATGTCCTGCGCGGAAGCGGTTTCGGCGATGCCCATCGTCGCGTAGTGGTCCAGACTCACGCTCATTCCCCTGCTTTGAAAGAATTGCTGCCATGCGTATCGCCGTTGCGCCCTATCGGTGCGGCAAGCGCCTGCGGCAGACAGAATAGCACTAGAATGTTGAAAAACTTCAACCGCACCTATCACCATGACACGCCAGCCCCGACGCCGGTTGCTTCAAGTCGCCCTGTTTGCCGCCTTCGGCGTTCCAGCCTGGACGAACGCTGCGACAGTGCCCGTGCCCATTGTCGTCGACACGCGGGGAGTGACCGATGTGCGCGATCTTGCAGCCCGTATTCGAAAAGCCGCCGGCAATCGATTGCCCGCAACTCTTCCGGACCAGGCGTTCTACACGGCGTTCGCCACCGCTTTTGTCAGCCATGCCCATGAGGCGGCCGACATGGGTGCGAAAGTCCCGGCATGGATTCTGGACGCGCTTCCAAGGCGCAAGGTCGCGGCGCTAGCGCCCGGGCCGGTGCTCATCTGGATAGGAAGGCTTCTCTTCGCGCTGGTGCTAGAGGACCTGTACCGGGCCGTTGTCGGCTCCATGGGCCTGATGCAAAACGACCTGGTGCGGGCTGTCCAGAACCTCGCGGAAAAAACGAAGACCGCCGCCTAGCAGCAGTCAATCACTCGATTGCCAGTCCAGCCGGATCGTCCAGCATGGCCACCCGGCGCCGGCGCGGGGTCAGCGTCGCCGCCTGCACGTGCCGCACTTCGCGCGCCCAGTTGTCTCCCAGCCGCAGCAGGATCTCGACCTTGACATCGGCGAGACCATGCTCCAAAACGACGGCCGGAAAGAGTTGTAGGTCGTGGTCTGAATCTCCGCCGCGCCAGATGGCCTTGTCGCCGGCTTTCCAATCGTGTTGTCTCATTCCCGGCTCCTCATTGTCGGTCAGCGGCGCATGATTTCGGCACGGATCTTTTCCTTGTCCGTGCTGACCGCCAGCGCATGCTGTGGGCTGATCTTGCGCTCCATCATGAGTTTGATTAAGACGCTATTCATCGTGTTGCAACCGCCTTGCACTTGGGCGGAATCGAGCAACGTCCGGATTTTGCCGAACTCTTGACGGGAAATCGCCTGCGCCACGCTGGCGTTGGTCGTGATCGTCTCATTGGCCAAGTGGTAGAACTTGCCGCCCATATCCGGAACCAGCGCCTGGTAGATCACGCCGCGCAGCGCCTGCGCCAGTGATTCAGACTGCATGACGCTGCCGCCCAACAAACGCGACATCTTGGCCAGGCCTTGTTCGGGGCTTTTCGCGTGCAGCGACGCAAAAACGAGCGGACCCGATTCAGCCAGCGCCAGCGCCTCGCGCGCGGTATCCTCGTCGCGAATTTCACCGATCATGACCACGTCCGCTTTTTCGCGCAGCGCATCCATGGCGCCAACATAGAAGCTGGCGCAGTCCGATGTCAGCCCGACCTCGCGCTGGGTGACCAAACACTTGCGCGACGCAATCTCCGTCTCGATCGGATCCTCGATGGTCAGAATGTGGCCGCTACGCTCGGAGTTGATGCGATCGAGCAGCGAAGCCAGCGTCGTGGATTTGCCCTGCCCGGTGTCGCCGATCACCAGCACCAGGCCGCGGTCCAGTGTTGCGAATTGCTGTGCGTGGATCGTCAGTCCCAGTTCGGCCAACGGCAGCGGCCGGCTCGGAAAGCGCCGGATCACGGCGCCGCGGTGCTTGCGGTTGTTGAAGGTGAAGCAGTTGGCGCGGATACGAGCCGCGTTCAAGTTACGCGAGCGATCGAATGCGCGCTCGGTGATGATGGTGCGCCAGTTCGGCTCCAGAATATCGAACAAGCTCTCGATCTCTTCGCGGGTGACTTCCGCGTCGGATACCGCGAAGATTCCCAGCGGCCGCTTGATCATGAGCGGCTTGTCTTCGTAAATGAAAATGTCGGAGAAAGGAATGTTGAGTGCGACCAGCTGCACGATCCGGTGCGCCAGTCCCTGCGTATCGTCATAGCCGATCAACTCGTTATCCGGGACCAGCTCGATAGATTGTTGCGTGCTCATGTATGCCCTTCATTGAAGATTTTCAACGAGCATAGGACAAAACGCGGTTTTGAAATAATGTTTTTTGCCCGTTTCGTGCCGTTTGTCCCGGCCGGTGCGCCGTTGGTCGGCGTCATGCGTAACAAAGGGAGACGGGGATTGTTCCGGATGCGGGAGCTTTGCTATTCTTTGCCCGTGCCACCAAGGCGAACCTCCTCTTTCCCTGCCTTGGTGTCGCTCCCAGATAACAATTTTCACCCCCGGCTGCTAACGCTGGGGGTTTTTTCTTCTAGGGATGATCATTCCAGAACGGGCTTGCTTTCTCGTTCTGCATCGCCGACGCGCGAAGCCAAAATGGTGCGAAGCTTGGGCGAATATCTATCCATCGGCAGGTCGGCAGGGGGCGGTATCGGCGTTCGTGATACGTTACGCGCCGCCGACAAGGCCTTTTCACTATCCAGCCGTTTCTGGCGCTCTGCTGCAACGAGCACACCGAGGTCTTCCCTGAACTGGTTGTTCTCCACCGCTTCGATAAGGTAGCGCGTGAACCTCAACGCACTCTTCGTAAAACCGCGGCTGGATCGGCGCTGTCCTTCAACCTCGTCGAGAACCTTTTGCCGATACTCAGGTTCACACGTTTTGATCTCTTCCCGAATCAGCGCAAGTTCCGCCTGCGACAGCGCCGGGAAGAAAAGCGTGTCCAGTTCTGCATTGAGGGCCGCTGCTTTGGACTCGTTGGCACCAGCGTCACTGGCCGATTGTCCTGGTGAAGGGGGTACATCGCACTCATCAGGCGCCGCGCCCGATGTCTCGTCCCTGGGTTCCGATTTGTGGTGTACCGAAGGGCGATCCGGCTTTTCCTCTTTCCCGCTCGTGGCTTGGTGGTACTCCGCAAACATCGCAGAAACATCATCGTCCAACTGCGGCTCGTCATCCTCATCGCCGTCGCCGGCGGTCATGAGGTCGTAAAGAAACTCATCCACGAGCGCATGATTGCGATAGTAGGTCGTTACATTTGTGGCTCGATTGACATAGCAGGCGTAGTACTTCCCATTGAAAAGATCGCCGCTTTCTTTTGCCTTCTGCAACGAGCTCTTGTCAGTGTACCTGACGCCGATTTCCAGGAACAACGTGCGCACACGGTGCTCCGACAAGCCGCCAAGTTCTTCCTGCCATGACTGGCCATTCTTGTAGAGCGCGTGCGATGCCTTGCTTTGAAACTTGTAGAATCCGTTGGGCTTTTTCTCGAACCAGTACTCGAGCTGGGTCATGAAGATCGCTAGCATGCCATCGCCCTTGAAGTGGGCGAGCAGCCGGTGAGGTGTATAAAAGCCGCGGCGGAAACTTGCCAGCAGGCCGTTCCTCATTGCCGACGGGGACCGCTTTCCCTTGAATTTTTGCGTGTCGTCGGCGGATGAAGTGGTCATTCCCAGTACCTTAGCCCCAGCAGATCGAAAGAGAAAATGGGGGGCACGGAAACTGAACTGGGATCAGCTGCCAAGGGTTCGCGGGCCCCGCCCCCCATGTGTTTGCGCATAGTGCGCGAACTCGTCAACGTACTTCGTGAAGCAAATATTGCCGCATGTCATAAGTCCTTGATGGCCGAAATATAACACCCGGTTCAGCTTTTGCAAAATTTTTTTTGCTAAACGGGAAATTTGACGGCCAGTTGCCGTTCAAAACGGCATTGAATTGAAAAATTTCAAAATCTTTGAAACTGTGCAGACCTTGCATGAGGTGCTGGTGGATGCGGTTTTGCGATTCGTCCTTCACCACGTGAGGCCGCCTTGCCGACTCCTGGCGTTGGGTCGGTGTTGTTCCGAATCTTAACCACCACGACCACGGGGTTGGATGTGGTGCTGGTGGTAGTGGTTTATGGATGTATATGTTCGTTTATGTATACGACCTTAACCTTTTTAAGGTCGACGAACTTAAAGGTTTGAAGGTCGCGAGATTCAAATTTTGAAGGTGTCACATTGAAGTTTTGAAGGTGTCACCTTCAATTTTTAAAGGTGACACCTTAAAAATTTGAAGGTGGTTTAAAATCAATGGGTTAAATGAGTTATCCACAGAAATGACGTGGAGACGCGGTTCTGCACTCGTGCCCCGGGATACCACCTTAATATTTTTAAGGTGGTTTAAAATCATAGACTTATGTTATTTCGTTGCGATTAATGACACTTTTGCAAAAGGAGGGGTTGTTTGGCAGGAGTTTCCCTGCGCACGACTTTATCCACAAGGGAATATGGCGATTTCTGACGTTCCAGAACCTAATATTCACGTCGAATGTGATGTCGTTTTGCCATGAAAGGATCGCGGATTGACGGTGTGTTGCGGCCGCTTGACCCCACGTTGACTTAACCGGTCAGCGAAGATTAATCCTGCATTCGGCGCCCAAATGAGCACCCGGCACTCCCATTTCGTGAGGTATATTGCATCGGGGATCCGGATTTCTACCGATTGCGAACAAAATTTCATGTTTAGCGGGAAGGCGACTTCGCCAACTGACCTGCGGGCGGCGCGGCCGTCGCCAGGCGCGCTAATGAATGAGAAACGGGCCGATCCCTGCTGAGGGCCGACCCGTTCCGATGCGATGAGCGCCTGTCGCCGTGGATCTCCCCGTGCTACTCAGGCGGCATGGCGCGGGCGTATCTTGATCAAAAAATTCGTTGCGCTGTTCTCGTCCTGGTCCCAGGTCACGCCGCAACCGGCGCACTTGATCTCCAGCGTCGGCTTGCTCTCGTTGATGTGACCGCAGGCATGACAGGTGCAAGTCGTATAGGCCGCCGGATGCTCGGCCAAGGCAATGCGCTTGGCATGCGCCGCTTCCTTAAACAACCGGATCAGGATCGACAGGGCGGCGCGATGGCGATGCGTTCGCCGCTGGTGATCGATCCACGCGTCGCCGCCATGCACCAGCTGCAACGACTTCAGGTTGAGCTTTTCCATGGACAGCGTGTGATATTTCCGGCAACAATCGGCAACGACCTTGCGGTAGATGTCCAGCCGCTGCGCCAGTAATTTCTCACGCAGATGCGCCTGTTCCTCGACCAGGCTGCGCACGGACGCCACCCACTGCGCGATCGCCGGCGGCACGGGACGTTGCCCGGCCTGCAGCACTTTCAGGGCCAGCGACGCCGCGTGCGGACGTTCCCGGCTCAACATCGGTGCCAGCCATGCCGTCTCGCGGGTCAGCGCAAGTGACTTGAAGGTCTCGATGTGCGGGACAAGGGATGCGCTCAACTGGGTGTCGATGTCCTCCACATAGTCCGAGCGCAGCATCCAGTCAGCGGGAAGTTCGACATGCCTGCCCTCCCCTGCTTCGTCCACGATGGTAGCCACGCGCATGCCCGATTCGGTCACGCGCCATCCCAGATCCATCCCGGCCGCCACCTTCTTTCCTGGCGGAGGCTCGACTCGCGTCGCCCCCGACAGGACAAATTGCGCCTCGTATTTGCGCTGCGATCCGACGCGGCGGCATACCAGCCGCACCTGCCTGACCAGGGCACCCTCAGGCAACGGGCGGTGGTAAATAAGGGGAAATGTCGCAAACTGCTTGTCGGCGCGGCACCGGCCATTGGTGGCCACCGTAAGCTTAAGCTCGCGCCTGCGGCCCTCCCCGACGATTGCAACCGTTGGGCATTTGCCGAACAGATGGAGGACTGGTACCGGCCGCTTAAACGTGACGTACAGCGATCCCTCGCCAGCAACCGCCCGGTATCCCAGCGGCATCCGCTTCGACAGCGACCTGGCGCGCGCCTGGATGAATTCGCGCATCAGCGTTTCGTGGTTCGGCCACCAGAGAAAGGACGCCTTGATGTCCTGATTGGCCAGCTCGAAAAGCGTTTGGGAGTGTTGCTGGGACAGGGCTGCGATCGCCGGCGTGGCATCGATCAGCGCGCGCAGGCTGTCGTACTGCTCCTTGATCCTTTGCTTGCGCTCCTGCAGGTCCGGCACCTTGTCCTTGACCGCGATAGCCAGTGCCATGCGCTCTTGCGCCAGCTGCGCCTGTCCCGAGGCGACGTGCGGAAATTCCTGTTTGAGGTGGGCCTCAAACGCTGTCTGCGTCGCCTGGTGCCGGTTGATGAGCCGGTTCCACAGGGCGTTGCGCTCATTGAGGTGGGCGTCGACCAGCTCCGGCGTATCCGGCGCCAGCAAACCATAGACAAAAGTGATCTGGTGTTGAGCCATCCACCCATTGTCTGCAAAAACGCGATTTTGAAATAATGATTTTCGATTTTGCGCGAAAAAATTGTCTCAGCCCTGCAGCAGACTCGACAGGACCGCCTTGCGGCGCTGCTCATCCAGCAGACGATACGCCCGTACCAGCGTCCATTCCTCGTCGGACAGTTCCGTCGAATGGGCATCGACCGTCACCGGACCGTGCCCGAAGCGCAGCCATGTGGGTGACACGTCCAGAAGCGCCGCCAGTACCTGGATCTTGTCCTGCGTCGGGATGGCCTCGCCACGCAACCATTTGCGGGTTGCTGCTTCCGTGACGTTGGTGCTGGCCGCGGCGCCATTGAACAACTTTGCCAAAGCGCGCGGGCGCGCTGCGACGCCCTTGACGCCAAGCGCCAGCGTCAGCCGGGACGAGAACGCGCGGAACTCCGAAAAACTCGGCACGCTAACCTCAACGCTCAAGATCGTTAGGCAGGCTGCATGTCGCAGCTGAAGGACAAGTTTGGCGGCATGATCAGCGTCTTTCCTTCGATGATCACGCGGTCCACCGCGGCCGAGGTCACGCCACGGAACCAGTATCGCGCGCCGTTCCAGTCGATCCAGTCGGGAATGGCATAGGGCCCTGACGTCCCGATCTGGGGACCGAGCTCGTAGGGCAGTCCATGTATTGTCTTGCGCGGCAAGGAATTCCAAACCATCGTTAGTCCAGTATCCAGGCAAAAAAAGCCCGCCGGGGAGCGGGCGAACTCCAACCCACAGGAGTGGTTAGAGGAGACATTTCCACGCTGGCAGATGCGCAGACGACGCGCCGTGTTGGTCCCGCAGCGTCGTTGCAGCCAAGGACCTGCCAACATGTGTGCGAATTATGCAGAGGAAGTTAAGTTCCAAACAATCCGCAATATCACGCAGTCCGATACCAACAGTATTCATCTTAAATCGGTCAACGCCCATGACTGGTGCACTTTTTTCGCGAGAAGGTAAAAATCTTGAACCAAGAGTGTGATTTGTCCAACGCGTTTTTCATATTCAATCAAGTCGCATGGACAAACGTCGAATGATCCTTCTAACTGACTTGCTTTGCGGCAAAGGTGGGAGTAACTTAGATTCATCGCTTGCACCGCCGCAGGCAACGGGCAACGGGGCCCGAGTTGTGTTCACCGTGCGCGCCTAATCGACGCACAGGTCTTTCTGATTCGTCTCCCTTACCGCCGTTGTCCTGCGCCTGTTTGCACGCCACAAACAATAATGCCGCAGCCTGGGAGATACGTGTGAACTTCAAGCCCGTCCTTGATGCGGCGCGCCCTGCCCGCCCCATTGCGCCCCATCGGCTGCAAATCGTCCTGATTACGTGATTTTCCTTGTTCGACATTCCCGCTGCCGAAAGGCGGCACAAGTCCAGAGCGCCCGACGCTCACCCACAAAGGAGATGACCATGAAACGTTGGATGACAATGCTTGCAGCTGCTGCGATGTTTGCAACCGTGACCGGGTCGGCCCTGGCCTCGGACCGCGCCAGCGCGGACGATGCGGTGGCGATGGTGAAGAAGGCGGTTGCCGCCATCAAGGCCAACGGCAAAGACAAAGCCTTCGCCGACTTTGCCGATCCGGCCAACAAGGATTTCCATGACCGTGACCTGTACATCTACGTCTACGACATGAACGGCGTCGCGGTCGCCCACGGCAACAATCCGAAGATGGTCGGCAAGAACCTCATGGACATGAAGGACAACGACGGCACGCCCATCATCAAGAGCTTCATCGATGTGGCCAACACCAAGGGCAAGGGTTGGGTAGACTACAAATGGCCCAACCCGGTGACCAAGGCGGTCGAGCGCAAGTCGGGTTACGTGGAAAAGGTGGACAACCTGGTCGTGGGCAGCGGCATCTATAAACCTTGATGCAGGCAAACAGCCTGCGCTGCCGGAGAAAAGATGGGCAAGAAGAAAGTTCTCGTGGTCGATGACAACTCGCTTCTGAGCGAGAGCCTGATCGACTTCCTGGACCTGAACAAGTTCGTTGGTATTGCCGCCTTCGACGGTAAGCAAGCGCTGGAGGTGCTGCATGTCACCCCGGACATTGGACTGATCCTGCTGGACATCCTGATGCCGGTAATGGATGGCATCCAGTTCATCGAGGCGCTGCGCACCGAGCTTCCCGATGTGTTTGCGAACACGCCAATCATCATGCTGTCGGCGATTGCCGAGCACATCACCATGCCTGACTGGGCGAAGGAAAAGGTTGGCAAGCCGGTCCGGTACCGGCAGCTGATGAAACTGGTAGAGCAACACTGCCTGGAGACGACTTCATGACCTTAGCGCCATTGACGCTCGATGACGCGGTGCATACCGCTGACCTTGTGATGCGGATCGATCGCCCGCTGAGCTGTTTGTCCCTGGACGCCATGCTGCCGGTGATTGCCGAACAGGCGCCAAACGGCTGGTCCGCGCTCCTGGAGGCAACCTGTCGCTCGGCCATGACCCTTCTGTCCTGTACCGCGGCCGGCGTCAGCGTTCTGGTGGATGAGGACACGCTTGTCAGCGAATGCGTGGTCGGCCGGGCAGTCTATGCGCAGGGATCGCGTTACCTGACCGATCAAACGCCATGTGGCTATGCGATGGCGGAGAACGCCATCCAGTTGTTTCGTTATCCAGCCCGCCGATTCGCCTGGATGCAACGGGAAACGACGTTCGTTCAGGAAGCGCTTGTGGTGCCAATCCATTTCGAGGACGCCGAAAAGGCGGACATGGCGATCTGGGCGATGTCGGATGACAGGCAAAAGCAATTCGACCGGCAGGACGCCTATGTGCTGGCATCACTGGGCAAATTCATTTCTTTGTTGCGCTGACTTGTCGCCAAGCTGCGATATCAATGAGGCGCCGCAAGTGCGTCGCCCGCGCCCTGCTTTGAGCTCGTTCAAGTCCACCAGCGCGGTGTCTTGCTGCTGAAAAGACGGCATCGGGGAACGGTGATGCCGCCCATCTGCAGGCCGGGCTGCGCAGTCGGATAAAAGCTGCTCGCCAAATCCAATACCGGGCCCCGGTTCGTGGTGCGGGCCTGCTTGAAGAACTTGTTGAAGACGGTGGACTCCCGCTCGATTCCGCCCTTCTGGAAATACACTTGTCCGCCCCGCTGCTCGGTATAGGCATCAAAGTGAACCTGGACGATTTGCGCACCCTCGACCCAGTAAAACACGCGCCCGAAATACGCCGCATGCAGCCATTTCTGCCACGCGGCCGGATTGAAGCGTTCACCGTGCGAAGGTGGGTTCAGGGCGAGCCAGAGTACGAAGATGCCCAGACGGTCATAGGCACGGGTGCGCTCGGCGATCGCGATGTCGGACAGATTACTGCGCTGAACCTCGATGGCGACTTTCGCGCCGCGGATCTCGGCATAGACGTCGGCCACCACCGCGCCGAAGTCCTTTTCCAGTTCGAGGTTCTCCACGTGCGAAACGCCTGTGAGCGCATCAAAGATCGCCTGCTTGCACTGGCGGTGTTCCTCGGATTCTCCACGGCCCCACGCGCACTCCACGGCAGTCTTATGGGCAAAGTGGTGGACCTTCTTCTCGCCTTTCTTGGCGATGACTTCCTGCCCGCACCCTGGGCATGAAAATGGCCCATCAGTACGGAGAACGTCTCGCGCGAGAACCCGGCTCTCAGCACCGGTAAGGACAGCAGTCAGCATGTGAGCCGATTGGCGGGTCCGATCACGTTATTTTGCTGCCTTTTCGATGGCCAGCGCCATCCTTACCAGACGTTCGACGACTTCCGCCTGGCTGGCGGCCCCCATGGACTCCTTCAGGTGATGAAGGCCTTGTCTCGTGCTCTTGCTCACCGCCACGTTGATGAAACCGTCCGGGGTACTCGCAGGCATTGCGTTTTTTGGCTTCATCGTCTCTCTCCAATGGCATTATTTAGAAGCAGCGTTAGATGCGATGCGTGCTTCGCGCACGCGCACGCAGTTGCCGCACATCCACCGGGAAGTCTTGCGCAAGACCAGCATCTTGCCGTCCTTTGCATCCCAGTCCCCATCATGATACGCGCTACCGGCGAGTAGAAGTGTATGGACACTCAACCACGAATGCACTAACGTATGGACATTGACGTCTTGAAAATGCACTCCTGTGGCTCAACTCGAATTCATAGACTATACCCCGTGGCGCGAGGAAATCGACGGCGACGCTCTCCAATTCGTCCCTGATAAGTTGGGTCGCCCTATTAAAGGGCTTCCGACGATTTTTTGGAGTAATGGCGAACCCTGGTCCGAAGCGAACCATTTTTCAATAGAAAAAGTTTTAAGCAATCAAGGACAGTCCACTAAGACCGCTCTGGCGCTAATGAAGCACTTGGCAGCTTACGCGAATTGGCTGGAATCTGAGGGCCTTGACTGGCGTCATTTCCCGGTGCGCAGGGATGACCGATCGGTAGTGCGGTTTCGTGGCTATTTGATTGATCAGCGCGACCGAACGGGAGGTCTCTCGCCCGGCACAACAACGGCTCGGATGGCGGCAGTCATCCAGTTTTATCGTCACGTTCAGGCCTATGGACTCATAGCGAAGAGTTCACCTCTGTGGAAGGACCGTATGACAGTGATCCGCTACCATGACTCTGTTGGCTTTGAGCGAGCAATCATGCGGCTGTCATCCGAGCTTGCCATCCCCAACCGGAAGCGAAACGGGCTGCACCTTGAGGATGGCCTCACGCCGTTACGAACTGAAGACGTTGCGAAGTTGATGAAGTTCACCCAAGAACAAAATCTGCGGGAACTGCACTTAATGCTCTCCCTAGGCATTCTCGCTGGAGCACGAATCGACACTATTACCAGTCTTGGCGTCAAGAATATTGAAACAGCATACCCGGACGTTCAAACTCCTGGCACCTACCGCTTGCGAGTTGGCCCCGGAACGGGTGTGCGGACGAAGTTCGATGTGTCTGGCGAATTGATGGTTCCGAAATTCCTCATCGACAATCTTAAAGAGTACTCCTACTCCATGCAGCGGCTCAGGCGGCAGGATCTGGCAAGCGAGCCCAATCGTGGACTGTTGTTCCTGACAAGTCGGGGCAATCCGTACGTGTCCAGCACTTTCAATCGGCTGATGACAGACTTGCGGCGAAATGCCGTTGCTGACGGACTACGATTTATGCACAGTTTTAAGTTTCATCAAACACGCGCCACATTTGGAACGTGGCTGATGGGTGTTGCAATAAGTGTGGCCGGTCCAAAAGTCGCCGTCGAGTTTGTGAAACAGACCATGTTGCACAGGCATGAGAGGACAACATTCCTCTATGTACGCTTCCTTGAAGAGGCTCCCATAAAAGCACAGATGGCCAAGGAATTCAGCCAAGCTTTTTCCGGCCTATTGAAACGCGACTGGACCCAATATCATGCGTGACAATCTGCGGCAGCGCGACCTAACATTTACATCGATCCCGGTTGGCAAAAAAGAGACGCCCCTCAGCCTTAACAGGTTGCTATACAAAGGCGGTGCATCCGTTAAGGTGACTAAGGCAAACAAAGCCATCCAGGATGGATCGCTGGGCAAAGTGCTGCCAGATCGCTTCGAACTGGTGCAGCGTATATATGACTTAATCAATGGAGATATTGCTGGTGGCGGGAGTGTTGAGACAGCCAAAGTTCAGATCTCGTATCTGTTCTTATTTTTTGTCTGGGGAGATACTTCCGGAGCCGTCCTGAGCATTGCCGAGGTAGAGCGGACATATGCTGCCTGGGTCGAGAATTTATGGCATCGGTCGAAGATAAAAAAAGACTTGGCTGAGCTTACCGCCTACACGTACGCAACAGCCGTAGGCAGAATTCTGGATTGTATCCTCGAACGATTAAGCCCTATTGTAGGAGCTACAAGAATCAGGAACCCTCGCAAGCGAAAAACGCCGCAAGACATCGTTGCAGAGAAGCAGAGCTTGCATCGAACATTTGCGTTTGGCCGCTTGCTGCAAGATATTTGTGACGGCACACCGCTTAGCGTGATTTGGGAGAGTTATCCCCCGGTGCGTATCCCTATGCAGCAGGGCGGAGAAATTGCATTTAAAGGTCGAGGACCAGTTATGCACCTGGAGCATCCTGTGCATCGGAATTATCTGTCCAGATTGCAGAAACGTGCATGCGTATATGCAGACGACCGATCATTGAACTACAGCCACCGCGTAACCTTAATCAATTTCCGGATCATGGCGGAGATGCTGATGTTTATCGGACAGACTGGCATGAACATGTCGCAGGCCCAAGGACTGCGATTAAGGCACTTTGCGTATTCGAGCGACATCGACGGATACAAAGTGCGGGATTATAAGCACAGGCGCGGCGGTGAAGTGCTGTTCGAAATCTTTAGTGAATACCGGCCCCATTTCGAAAGATATCTTGCGTGGCGAAGGGATATCTTCCCTTCGGAAGAACGACTCTTCCCAATTATCAGGGCATCTGGGGTGCGCAACGATTCTTACATCGCCTTCTCGTCCATCAAGAGTGCTTGCGAGCAGGCGAGCGTAGCATGGACGCCCCCAAGTGCACTGCGCGGAGTCCGTGTGAATTGGCTGTTGAGGCGCAGCGGTGATCCGGACATGACGGCCGGCATGTCGCAGCATTCCAAGCAAACTTTGATAAAGGATTACGAAGTGCCATCGCTGCAGCGTGCGATTAATGAAGTCACGCACTTTCATCAGAAGAACGATCCGGTGCTGGCTGGCTCCGATCTATTCGTCGCTGTTGCTCCTGGTGAGTGCAATGGGAAACCGAAGGTGTTTAAGAATAAGCCCGACACGGCCGTCGACCCGAACTGCAGGAATCCATCTGGGTGTTTATGGTGCTGCCATCACCGTGACCTCGACTCGCTTGAATATGTGTGGTCGCTTGCCTGCTTTCGACACCTGAAAATCCTTGAATTGAGCCGGCAGCCTCTGGATAGAAACAGCAAAGTCACTCACCCTGCCGAGCACACGATTGAAAGGATAAGCGAAAAAATGACCTGGTTCCGCGAGTCTAATGGTATGCGGCGCGACTGGGTGGTAGAAGCGCTTGCCCGCGTGGAAGAAGGACACTACCACGATCAGTGGTCATATTTAATCGAAGCCATAGAGGTGTCGTCCGCATGAAAACTGGCAATCTTAGAGAATTCACGTTTGGCATCCAGACCGATCTCGTGACGTCAGCGTCGAACAATTACCGCATACCATCATGGCCTCCCTCGTTCGACTGGCCAGTGGTTATAGACGCACAGGGCGCGGTTGTATCGCGCTGGAGTGACTCAAGATGGGACTTGACTCCGTGGGCCGGCTACCCGACCAGTATAAAATTCAGTGAGGATGGTCCCCTCTCAGAGGAGACCATTGATGATGAAAACGCTGAACTGTTAAGAATGATTGCGGCATGGTTCATCTGGGGGTCGCGGTCAGCGCAAAAGGTAACCACGTTCATGAAAATTTACAGCACGATCAAGCCCATAGTTGACTTGTGCACTCGCAATGGTATCAGCGCAGCCCAACTGATGCAGTTTCCGAAGGTGTTTGAGCAAGTGCCCGGTGTCATGGCGCAAAGCTCATACGGTACCGCGATCATGTACCTCCACCGGCTTTATGACGGCCGAAGTAGTATCGGCTTTACAATAATTGACCAAAATGGATTAAAGCGGCTGGCAGAGGTTGCTCCTGACCACGAGTTAGTGCAGACGCCTTACATTCCGCCGCGCATATGGACCTACCAGGTCAAGCGTCTACATGAGTGTCTGACGGATTTCATTGGGCATCGCGAGAAAATCGAATCATGTTTCCGGTTCTGTCTGGACTCCTACATTGAGTATTACGGATCGCTGGAGGCATCGTTGAAGACAGGAGGCACGATTAGTGGTAGCCCATTCAATCTTAATGCACGATACCGAAAGAATTACCGGTACATTGGAACCTTCCCCGAAATTGCCGCGCGCTTCGGCATTGCCGACTTGTTGAGCAAATGGGTCGTTCCTCGATCCGAAGAACTGACGGTGAGCGACTTCTCCACCTACTTCTCACTCGTAACCTGTGCTGGAATGATGTACATCGCCAACTTCACTTTACAGCGAAGCAAGGAGCTATCCACGCTTCGAACCAGTTGCCTGCAATGGGAAGAGGATGAAAAGCTCGGACGAGTACCAATCATCTGCGGCGAAACGACCAAGACAGACCCAGACGCGGATGCGCGTTGGGTGGCTAGTCCCAGCGTCGAACCGGCAATTCAAGCGCTCACGACTATGGCGCAACTGAGGATGGTGTGCGATCAGGGGAATCCCAGTATTAGACCTTCTCCGGCGGATCAGGACGATCCCTATTTAGCAAGCACAGCGACGGAGCCTTGGGGATCTGCGTGCGGTCACGCCCGCCGATACAATGTTCGTGGACATCCCGCTTCGCTTTCGCAGACGATGCAGTATTACACCTTGTTGCTCGATCCTGACCAGATAAGGATCACTACTGAGGACTTGGAAGTGGCCCGAAGACTTACGCCAAACCTACAGGAAGATAAGTTTGCTGTTGGGAAGGTTTGGCCATTGGGTTGGCACCAATATCGACGCACGGGGGCTGTCAACATGTTCGCTTCAGGAATCATCTCAGATAGCACGATGCAACAGCAAATGAAACATTCGTCGCGGTTGATGCCGCTTTACTATGGGCGTCATCACGGCCGCCTGCATTTTAATAAAGAGGTGGAGAAGGCCGTTGTGTTGGCGATGTACCAGGCACAAGCGGCGCTGATTAAGTCTGCCGTCAACGACGATAGATTCGTGTCACCTCATGTGGGAGGAAATAGAGAGGTGCTTGCCGTGAACGTGCTAGGCGCCAAGGACATGAAAGACCTCGCAATGATGGTCAAGAAGGGAACAGTTACATTCCGCGAGCACCGTCTTGGTGGTTGCATGAAAGCCGGGGTATGCGAGTACGGTGGAATCGAATCGGTTGCTCGTTGCGCCGGCGCGGATTCCGCCAAGCCTTGCGTCGATGTCCTATACGACCGCGCCAAAGAACCGCAGGTACGTGCAGATTACCGCCGCAATGCAGAAGAAATGAAACGGTACACCCCTGAGTCACCGCGATATCAAGCCCTCGCCGCAGAGCGCAAAGCCATGGAGAATTACTTCAATGTCATCTCAGCATAATGGATCACTAAGCGCGGAAGAGCGCTTCCGCCAAGCCTTCGAGCGCTTAAAGGCCGACGCACCGAAGGTATTGACGCCAGGAACGCCAGTCACCCAAAACAATGTGGCTCGGGAGGCCGGATGCGATCCGTCTGCCCTAAAGAAAGCCCGGTTCCCTGCACTTATTAGAGAGATTCAGGCGTACTCTGAAATTCATCAAGCAAATGTCGAATCGGCCGCGCAGAAGACAAAGAAGCGTCGTACCGCCAACCGCTCCATACAGCAGCGCATGGAAGATGCTATTAAGCAAAGGGATGAAATGGCGTCCAAGTTAATCAGTGCGGGCAGGCGTATCTTGGAGCTAGCCGAAGAAAATAGGAGCCTACAACAGCGCCTGAACGAGGTTCAACCTCCGCCGGCACGTATCTTTTAGCAGAAGAATGCGTATTGACGATACGCTGTACCGACTCCGCGGTGGACGGCAAGCATATAACGATACTTCGTAATAACCTAGTCCGGTCCGTTGTCCGCACCTTTTACGCTACTTCATCTTCATCAACTCCGTGAACCACACCGGATTTTGTGGAGGCACCAACATTTGAGAGAATGGTGCCATGAACAAAAAACGTAACCGTTCACCCCGCAGGAAAATTGCGGGAGTCAAGGCCGACGTGGCGAAGTGCTGACCGGCGGCAATGAATAGCGAGTGTGAGCGAGCGGCACGCAACG
>NZ_JAAIVB010000006.1 GCF_010974945.1 Noviherbaspirillum galbum
CGGGTGGCGAACCGGATCGTGTTCATGGACCGGGGGCAGATCGTGGAGGACTGCAGCAAGGAGGAGTTCTTCGGCGCGCCGCGCTCGGAACGCGCCCGCGACTTCCTGGCCAAGATCATTCACTGAAGACGCTGCATGCCGCCGACAGGGCGCGCCTTCGGGCGCGCTTTTTCATTTGCGGCGGCGTCAGGATTCGGCGCGGTCGAACCAGCGCTGGAAGCTGGATTCCAGCGTCTCATGGTGTGCGTCGATGTCGGCTATGAGCGCACGGGCCTGCTCCGGAGAACCGTTGTCCCGAAGGACTTCGAGTGCCAGGTAGAGGTCGGCAAGCGCATTTGCGCCGACCGCCCGGGCGCTCGACTTTTGCCGGTGTCCGAGGCTCGCCATCGCGGCGAAATCCCCGTCAACCAGGGCCGCATGCAATTCCTCGGTCGCGTTCCTGCTCGTGGTCAGGAAACGATTGGCGAAATGGCGGATCTTGTCCAGGTCGTCGCCGATCAGGGTGCGCAATGCATCCGGATCGAATGCCGGCAACGCGTCGCCGGCCGGTATCGGCTTGATCGGACTTGGCAGCGATCTTCGGGCGGGCTCGGTGCCCATGGAGACCGACGGCATGCCGGCATGCGAGGCAATCAACGCGAAGAGGTTGTCCGCCACGAAGGGCTTGGACACGAAGTCCGTCATGCCGGCGCGCAGGCAGGTCTCGACATCCTCCTTGCTGACATTGGCGGTCATCGCAATGATCGGCAACGACTGCCACTGCGGCATGCGGCGAATGCGCTGCGCCGCCTCGATACCATCCATCAATGGCATCTGCACATCCATCAGAACGCAGTCGTAGGCGCCGGCGTCCAGCAAGTCAATCGCTTCCATGCCGTTGCCGGCGATCGTGACGCGCGCGCCCGCGCTCTCGAGAAAGTCGCGCGCCACTTCCTGGTTGAACACATTATCCTCGGCGACGAGGATGACGAGGTCCTGCAGCGGACGGGCATTCACCGCGAGCGGCGGCCGCGCGCCGCGAGGGAAGGCGAGGCGGGCGTGCTCGCCGCCTGCAAGCGTTCCCAGGGCCACGGTGAACCAGAAACGGCTGCCCTGGTCGAGCACGCTGCTGACGCCGACGCTTCCTCCCATCTGCTCGGCAAGGCGCTTGGAAATCGCCAGGCCGAGGCCTGATCCGCCGTAGTTGCGCGTCGTCGAGCTGTCGCCCTGCTGGAACGGGTTGAAAAGCTTGCCAGCCTGGATTTCATCCATGCCGATCCCCGAATCCTCGACCTCAAAGTGCACCATTACCTTGCCGGCGGACGTTTCGTCTGCCATGCGGACGCGGAGGAGCACATGGCCGCGCGGCGTGAACTTGATGGCATTGCCGACGAGATTGATCAGGACCTGTTTCAGGCGGAGCGCATCTCCCGTCACCACGGCAGGCACGTCGTCGGCGACATCCACCGCGAATCTCAACCCCTTTTCCAGCGCCTTGTCACGGAACAGGGCGGCGACCTCGGCGACGGCGGTGCGCAGGTCGAAAGGAATCTCTTCCAGGTCCAGCCGGCCGGCTTCGATCTTGGAAAAGTCTAGGATGTCGTCGATGATGGCGAGCAGGTGCTGGCCGGATTCCTGGATCTTGCCGAGGTAATCGCGCAGCTTCCCTTTCGGGTCGAGGCGCAAGGCCAGCTCCGCCATGCCGATCACGGTATTCATCGGCGTGCGGATTTCATGGCTCATGTTCGCCAGGAACTGGCTCTTGGTGCGGGCGGCTGCCTCCGCTTCCTGCTTGGCCCGTTCGAGTTCGGATACGTCGGTCTGCGTGCCGAACCAGTGCGTGATGCGGCCTTCGCTGTTGCGGAAGGGCGCGATGTTGGTATAGAAGCTGCGATAGACGCCGTCCGCGCCGCGCAGGCGCGCGGTATGGCGGTCCACCCGTCCCAGGCGCATGGTTTCCTGCCAGCGGTCGAGCAGGTCCTTGGCGCCTTCCGGATCGAGATGCAGATGCCAGCGTTCCAGGGTGTTCGGATCGCTAGGAACGGTTCCCGTGTAGGCATGCCAGCGGTCGTTCATCCACAGCACCTTGCCCTCGGCATCGGTCATCCAGGCAAGCTGCGAAATGGTGTTTGCCATCTGGAAGAACTTTTCCTTTTCCGACTGCAGCTCCGCGTGCTGCTCGCGCAAACGGTCCAGCATGCGGTTGGTCGATTCCGCAAGACTACTGACTTCCGCGCTTCGACCCGGCAGGGCGCGCCGCGCGCCGACCGCCTCCAGGGAGACCGTCCGGGCAAAACCTTCGAGGTCGCGCAAGTCGCGCGTCAGGCGCTGCGCCAGCCGGAACGCCACGCCGAACACGCCGATGCAGATCAGGGCCGCCACGCTGACGAAGACGAGGATGTCGAACCAGGCCGGCTCCTGCCGAAGGTAATCCTGCTTCACGTGCACATCCAGCTTGATGGCATTGAAGCGCCTTGGCAAGCTCACCGGAATGGGGGCGATCACCTGCTCGGGGTGGCCTTCCGCGGCGTGATGCTGGCCGTCGCCCACCCAGTGGATCTGCGCGCCGGTGCTGCGTTCCACGTCGGACAGCCTTATCTTGTAGAGCAACGCGCCTTCCGGCGTATGCGTGCGTGCATACCTGAGCATTTCCGCGCCGAGCAGCACCGCGCCGTCCGGCGCTTCCATGATGGCTACCCCGTCTTCGCCGGCCTCGAGCTTGCGGCGCAGCCACATGAGTTCGACTTCCGAAAACGGATGATTTCCGTTGCGCGCGATCTCGTTGCCCTCGAAATCGGTGAAGAGAATGCCGACCGGCGCACCGTTGATGTTCTGCTGGGCTTGCAGGTAGGGGACCAGATACGCTTCCCGTCCGGTGCTGTCGATCAGCCCGTTCGCCATGATCGGATTGATGGCGATTTCTTCGACCCTGTCGGAAAGGATCTTCAGGAGCTGGCCGACCCGGTCGGCATTGAAGTTCGCCTGGTTGCGGGCGATCACCAGGTTGGCCGACTCGCGTTCCCGGTTCACGATCCAGAACGACATGATGGCCGTCACCAGGAGGGCCATGGCCGTCATCACCGCCGCGGATGCCGCGAAGGTTCGCGCGAGGCTGGGTTGTTGCAGCGGGCCCGTTTTCAAGGTCAATCCTTCGACGGCACCAGCACACCGTCAGCGCGGTAGCGTGCCATGATCAGCTGTTCCGGGCCGAGGGCTTCATGCCGAGCCGGGCTGAATGGCGGCTTGTAATGGCGCACCAGGCCCTGGTATTCGCTGACGCGCTCCATCGCATCGCGCACCTTGGCGCGGTCCGTGCTGCCGGCGATGGCGATGGCGCGCGCGAGGATGTGCATCATGTCGTAGGCGTGCGCCACCCCTACCGGGCCCTTGATATCCTCGATTTTCCTGACGTCGCTGACCTTTGCCGCCTGCCTGAGAAAGTGATCGACCTTCTCCTTGCTGGCCTGGAAAAAGCTGAAGGTCTGTATCACCGAGAGATCCACCGCTTGCAGCGCGGGGCCGGCCTGCTTGGCGAATTCGCCGCCGGTGATGCCCCAGTGGCTAAGGATGGGCACGCGCTGCGTGGCGGGAAGGGTGGCCATTTCCTTGACGAGCGTGGCCGCCTCGTCGTCGTTGGCAACAAGGATGATGGCTTGTGCGCCCTTGGCGCGCAGGCTCTGGTACTTGTCGAGCAGGCTGGCGTCGCGCCAGTTATACCAGGTGGAATGCACGATCCTGGGCAGGCGCGAATTCTGTTCGTACTGGTTCGCCGCCGCCAGGTTGCTGCGGCCCCACGAGGTGTTCGTGAGCAGCAAGCCGACGCGCTCGATGCCGCGCTTACGGGCGACGCTCAACATCTTGGGCATCGCCAGGCTGTCGCGCAATGAGAGGCGGAAGGCGAAGTTCGGGCTCATGCCGTTGTCGATGATCATGTCCGCCGACGACCACACGGCCATGAAGGGCACGTTCGCATCCTTGAGCGTCGGCAGTTCCTCGATGATCACGGGACTGAACCGGCCGCCGAACACCGCGACCAGGTCGGGCATGCGCGCGAACTCCTGGATGTTCTTGATGCCGCGCGCCGGCATGGAACGGTGGCCGCGGGTAACGAGCTGGATTTTCCTGCCGCCGAGAACGCCGCCGGCGGCATTGATCTCCGCGATGGCGACTTTGAGGCCAAGTTCGACGGCTTCCGCGGAAATGCTGTTGTCGAGATCGTATTCGCCATCGAGGCCGATGAGCACCGGCGCCGTTTCCGCGGCGGCTTTCCGTAACGACAGGCCCAGCAGCATCGCCGAGAGGGGAATGGCAAGAGAGCGCAGGAACAGCCGGCGAGGCGGGTGGTTGAACATGATATTTCCGCAATTAGGAAACAGGCCCGCGCGCGTCGGCCGGGGCTGCTGGCTCCTAGGATAATTTCCTTTCGACATTGCGCCAAGCGAAATCATCTGTCCGCCAGCTGGCCAGGGCATCGTTGCCATCATGTAGTCACCATCTCCATGCGCCTGTCACATGCTGCGCGGAGAGAACTAATCCATTCCCGGCTGCTCTCAACTGGAACCCGATTGCCATCCCGTCAAGAACGTGCAGCAGCAACAGGATTCGACAGAAACGACACGCGAGCCCACTGAACACACCGTTTCATTTCGACAGGTCCGGCTGGCGCTGCCATTCATGGCCGGCATCGCCATCGTCATCCTGTCCATCTGGCTCAACCTGTCCGCGCTGGACACGCTCGTGGCGAACCAGCGCGCACAGGGAGCCCAGCGAAGCGTTGCGGCCCAACTCCAAAACCTGGTGTCCCTGGCCTTGCAGGCCGAGACCGGACAGCGCGGCTACGTGATCACCGGCAAGGAAGAGTATCTCGCTCCTTACCGGGACGCGGTCGAACGGCTGCCCGCGGCCTTCGCTTCCTTGCGGAACTCGCTCGAGGGCGATGCCGGTCAATTGCGCCGGCTTTCCCAGGTGGAAGCGCTTCAGGGCAAGAAGCAGGATGAACTGGGACGAAGCATCGCGGTCCGCCGCGATCAAGGATTTGCCGAAGCGCAGGCAATCGTCAGCTCCGACGTCGGCCGCGAATACATGCAGCAGGTGCGCGATCTCGTGGCCGCGATCGATGGCATCGAGCGCGGCAAGCTGGTGGAAAGAATGGCGGCGTCCGCGCGCAGCGCCGAGCAGGCGAGGCGCAGCATCGTTTTCGCCGGCGCGCTTGACGTGTTCCTGATCGGCGCCTTGTTCCTGTTCACCCGGCACGACCTGAGGATGCGGGAAAAGGCCGCCGCGGAGCGGTCGCGTTCCGACGCCATGCTGCGCGAACTGAACCAGAGCCTCGAACGGCGTATCGTTGAGCGCACGCAGGAGCTGCAAACCGTGAACGAGCGGCTGGACGAGGTCAACCGCGAGCTCGAAGCCTTCAGTTATTCCGTCGCGCATGACCTTCGTGCTCCGCTGCGCAGCATGCATGGTTTCGCGGAGGCGGTGAAGGATGACTATGCTGGCAGGCTGGATGAAGAAGGACAGGATTACCTGCGCCGGATCGCGGATGCGGCGGCGCGCATGGAAAGCCTGATCGACGACCTGCTCGTGTTCAGCAATCTCTCCCGCGGCGAATTGCCCATGCAGCCCGTGGCGGTCGACGACATGGTCCACGCGGCGCTGGTCAATCTCGAGGCGGATGTCCGGGCGTCCGGCGCGGACATCCGCCTCGACCTGGAGGCGCTGCGGGTCATGGGAAACCGGCAGGCATGCGTGCAGGCCTGCCAGAACCTGCTGTCGAACGCCATCAAATTCGTCGCGCCCGGAGAGCGGCCTTCGGTGTTCATCCGCTGCGAGCAAACGGTGGACGGGGATGGCGGCCCGGCCGTGCGGGTGCTGGTGAAGGATAACGGCATTGGCATTCGTCCCGATCGGCTGGACAGGATCTTCCGGCCGTTCGAACGCCTGCACGGGGTCGATGAATTCCGCGGGTCGGGAATCGGCCTGGCCATCGTGGAAACGGCCGTGCGCAGGATGTACGGCCAATGCGGCGTGGAGTCCCGGGTGGGGCAGGGTTCCCTGTTCTGGTTCGTACTTCCCGGCGCGGCTTGAAGAAGGTGATCGCATGGATACCGCATTCAACATCCTGGTGGTCGACGATAACGGCGATGACCGCAAGCTCACGGTGCGCGCCCTGCGCACGGAATTGCCGCAGGCAACGATCGTCGAGGCGGCAACGGCAAGCGATTTCGACCTGCATGCGGCCAACGCCTATGACTGCGTCATTACCGATTTCCGTTTGGGCTGGAGTGACGGCCTCGCCATCCTCAGGCGCATCAAGCAGGACGATCCCGAGTGCCCGGTGATCATGTTCACCAGCACCGGGAACGAAGATACCTGCGCCGCAGGCATGAAGCAGGGCTTGTCCGACTACATCGTCAAGCGCCGCGGCGAATATCCGAAGCTGCCGGTCGCGGTGCGCAGCAGCATCGAACTTGCGCGCGCGCGGGTGACCGTGCGGGAGCACCAAGCCAGCATCGAGGAACTGCTCGAGAAGGAAAAGCTTGCACGGAAGGAGGCGGAGCATGCCAACCATCTCAAGGATGATTTCCTGGCGACGGTTTCCCATGAACTCCGCACGCCGCTCAGCGCGGTCCTCGGCTGGGCGCACATGCTGCAGCTCGGCCGTTTGACACGCGAGCAGGAAACGGAAGCCTTCGCCATCATCGAGCGCAATGCCCGGGCGCAGGCAAAGCTGATCGAAGACCTGCTGGACCTGTCGCGCATCATGTCGGGCACGCTCAGGATAGACATGGGCCCGCTCGACATGCTGGGCTGCCTCAACGGCGCGGTCGCCAGCGCCCGCGCGGCGGCGGAATCGCGCCAGATCAATCTCACTTCCCGCTTCGATGTCCTGCCGCCGCCGGTGCGCGGTGACGCGGCGCGGCTCCAGCAGGCCATCGGCAACCTGCTTGACAACGCAATCAAGTTCACCGAGCCGGGCGGCAACGTGCACGTTTCGCTCGAACGCGCCGGCTCGCATCTCCAGATCGCCGTGAAGGATTCAGGCATCGGCATCGACAACGATATCCTGCCCCATATATTCGATCGTTTCCGCCAGGGCGACATGGGACCGACGAAGCGCCATGGCGGCCTGGGAATCGGCCTGTCGGTGGTGCGCAGCCTGGTGGAAATGCACGGCGGCGCGGTGCAGGCCAGCAGCGAGGGCAGGGGAAAAGGGTCTCGCTTCGTCATTACCTTGCCGGTCGCGGTCATGCGGGAAAGAAGCATCGATGCGTTCGTAAAAGGCGGGGCCGGCGACAAGCGCTACGATGAACTCAATGGCATCCAGGTCCTGGCGATCGACGATGATCCGGACACCTTGCACATCATCAGCCAGGTGCTCTCCATCCACGGCGCGAAGGTCACGACCGCCGGCAACGCGCAGGAAGGGCTTTCCCTGCTGGGGCAGCGCGGCTTCGATGTGCTGCTGTCGGACATCGGCATGCCCGGGGAGGACGGGTTCTCGATGATAGGGAGGCTCAGGCAGGGCGGCGGGCTGAATCATGCCATCCCGGCCGCCTCGGTCACCGCCTTCGCGCGTTCCCAGGACCGGGAGAAAGCCCTGTTGTCTGGATTCGATGCCCACGTCGTCAAGCCGGTCGAACCTGGCGAACTCATCGCGGTGGTCCTCGCGCTCGCGAAACGGGACAGGCTAAGCCCGACGTGACCGGGAAATAGTAAAGAAACCAGTCAGAATAGTGCCTTGAAACCACAGGTAACGAAATGTAGGGGCCAAATTCTCTCTCTGTTTCCTGTTCACGTTCGTTGCATTGCGGCTACAATCATGATGAACATAAGCAATAACTTTTTTGTTATTGCCGGCCTGCCAGCGCCATTCACCGTGCCTGATTGCGACCCGATGCCTAAATCGACCGACCGTCTCCAGAAATTTCGCAACATGCAGCCCGCGGCGCTGCGTGAAGCCGGTCGGCCGTTCCTCGTCCTGCTGCCGCTGTCGCTTGCTGCGTGGTGTTCGATCACTTATGCGATCGGCCTCGGCCAGGTCAATGTCGTTTCGCGGCTGGGCCAGCCGCTGCTCCTCGAACTCCCTGTCCACGGACTGGAAGATCCCCAGAATGCCGCGCGCTGCGTGAAGGCCGACATCGGCTCGCTCGATGGCTCCGTTTTCATTCCGGTCCGCACCCTGCTGCTGACCAAGGGCGAAGATTCCCTGCTCCAGATACGGTCCACCAAGACCGTGAATGAACCCATCCTGTCGGTGATGGTGTCGATGGGATGCGACTCTCCGGTGCGGCGCGAATACCAGGTCCTGATGGACATGCCGCAGGGGTCGGAGGCCATTGCCGGCGCGAGCCAGGCGGAGCTCGCGATGCCGCGCAACGACAAGCAACTCGCCGCCGCGGCGCGCGTGGCGCCGGAAGAGGGCGCCAGAGTCCGCCAAACCGCGTCGCGTGAAGACATGCGCCGCGAGCGTGCGCCCAGGGAAAAACGGCGCATGACGGCCAAGGCTTCGCACGAGCGCGCCCGGGATGCCGGTACGGCTGCTCCCATCGCCATACTGCCTGTCTTTGCCCCGTTCGGATTGCGGCTGTCCACCACATTGAGCGTCATTCCCGCGGATATTCCTGCCAGCCAGGAAAACGTCGCCGCGCAGGCGCCAGCATCCGCCTCAGTTGCTGCGGCTTCTGCATCCGCTTCCACGCAAGCGATCCAGGCAACGACGGCATCGCAAGCAATCCAGGCTACTCCACAACCGCCGCAAGTCAGCGCGAGCCGCAGCGCTGCGAGCGTGCCGGCGCTGGCGACCACCGAGCCCGCCCTGCGTGAATCGAACCAGAACCTGCTCCATTGGGTGCAAGGCCTCGCTGCGGCACTGGCCGCCAGCTTCGGCGGCTTGCTGTGGATGAACCGCAAGATGCGCCGCGAGAGAGAACTTCTCGAAGCTGAATTCGATGCGCACCTGTTTGACGATATAGAAGATGGCGAGGAGGGCAGGGAAGAGGACGTGCAGGGCGAATCGTTTGCCGAACCCGCCATTCTTCGTCCGGAACCGCTGCAGGTAGAAAATCAGCAGGATGCAGTCAACGAGGTCGACGCCCAGCGCGCCGTCCTCGGCACAGCGGCGCCTGCCGCCCCGGATTGGTTGAGTCTGGCAGACGACGCCAATTCCCTGAGCAGCGCGAGCGTCGCCGAACAGGGTGGCGCAGACAATGGCCAGAAACGTGGCTTCAAGAACGAGTTGCTCAACCTGACGTCGCCGGAAGAGATTTCCGACCTGATCGAACTCGCCGAAACCTGGCTGGCGCTCAATCGGCCGAAGGCGGTCATTGAAATCCTCGGGCCGCTCAATCATGTCGAGACGCCGCGTTCTCCCTTGCCGTGGCTTTACCTGATGAATGCCTACCGCCAGGTCGGCGACCGCGCCAGCTTCGACGATCTCCGCCTGCGCACGATGGAATCCTTCAATGTCGACGTGCCGGACTGGAGTTCCCGCCATGCAGTCGTTTCCTATCCCGGAAACTGTCTCACGGACTTCCCGCATATCACCGAGCGCATCATCGCCTTATGGAACACGCCGGAGGTGGTGCCTTACCTCGAGAGCTTGCTGCCCGATGACCGCAAGGGTATCCGCCAGGGCTTCCCGCTGGCCGTGTACCAGGATATCCTGGGCCTGATCCACCTGGCGAGCGCCCCCGACCGCGAGATTGCCGAAAGCGGTGTTCCGGATGATGTCATGGAGATCATCCATCGCAAGCACCCGGATTCTGAGGCCGGCACCAAGGAACCGCTGGCATTCGCGGACTTCGAACTCGACGATCCCGGCCCGTCTCCGGATGCCGCCGTAGCTGACGTTGCCGGACAGGCGCTGTCCAGCCAGCAGCTTGCCGACGCGGGAACGTCTGCGTTGATGGCCTCCGGAACGCGCGAGCCACTTTCGCTTGAACCTCTGCCCCTGACGCTCGAGCCGCTGGACCTGGGGCCGGCCGAGCAAGCCCCGGCAATGGAAAAGATGGAAAAGCCCGAGGAACCGAAGGCCGAGCCATCTCTTCCGAAGGCGGAAGTGACCTACATCGGGCGCCGCGCCTGACAGCAGATCGTTGCCCCGGCGATCCGTCCGCCATGCCGAAAGGCATGTCCCACCCAGCAGTCCGCGTTTTTCCCCAATGGTTTTGATGCCGCTTCAAGACAGGGATCTTTTGTCCGTCCATCCTGTCTGGCATCCGCAGGAGTAAGCCGTCCGGATTCCCCGGACATTCCTGCGCCAAGGAAATCTCGACATGCCCACGATCCGACGCACTACCAAGGAAGTTCAGGTAGACGACATGCTCTACATCTTCGACGTTGTCCAGGTCGCCGACGCCTTCGAGGCTTGTGTCGCAGCAACCGACGTCGCGCATTGCGAACTGGACCATCCACCGGCAACGAAACGCCCGCTGGCAGCGGACGACATGGAATCAGCCGAAGGTAAGGAAAGCTGAGCTTGAGCCGGGCTGACGTAACTGGCGTCAGCCGCCATGCTGGCTCGGGGCGTTTTGGAGCGGATGGATCGCGACACTTCTACTTGGGGCGCTACAAGCAATGTTGCAACCATTTTCAGATGTCCCACCTGCAGCCGTTTTCAAATGTCCCGGTTATGCATCGGGGTTTCCAGCAAGCAGCCGCGACAGCGGAATGGACGTAAGGGCAGGGCA
>NZ_JAAIVB010000070.1 GCF_010974945.1 Noviherbaspirillum galbum
GCGCCGGACTCGGCGCGGTGATCGGCGCGGCGACGGGCGATGGCGGCGGCCGCCGCACGGCGACAGGCGCGGCGCTCGGCGGCGCAGCGGGCGCGGTGATCGGCAACATCTGGTCGGCCCGCATGGAACAGCAAAAGCGCGTCATGCAGCAGGCAACACAAGGAACCGGCGTGCAGGTCACCCAGACCGCCGACAACCGCCTGAAGCTGGATATCCCGACTGACATTTCCTTCGATACCAACCGCTCCGACATCAAGGCCAACCTGCGTCCCATCCTCGACAAGTTCGCGAGCACCCTGGTCGAGAACCCCTATGCCAGGGTAAACATCGTAGGCCATACCGATAACACCGGAAGTGACGCCATCAACGATCCGCTGTCGGTGAACCGGGCGGCGCATACGCGGGACTACCTCGTCCAGCATGGCGTGGCGTCGAACCGCGTTGCGATCGACGGCCGCGGTTCGCATGAACCGGTCGCCCCCAACGATACGGACGTCAATCGCTCGCGCAATCGCCGCGTGGAAATCTACGTCGCCGAACAGCAGGCCAACGCGCAGGCGCCCCAGCAATCCTCGGGCGGCCCGTCTGGTCCCTACGGCAATCCGGGCACGGCGCAAGGCGGTTACGGCGGCCAAACGTATCCGGCGCCGGCGGGCTATCCCCAGGCTCCGGCTGCCGGCTATCCGGCACCCGCAGGCAGCTACCCCGCTCCCGCAGGCGGCTATGGCGGGCAAGGAAGCACGGGCGGATTGCTCCCGCCGCGCTGACAACTTGGATAAGACCCGGGAACGGGCAGACGCAAAAAAGCCGACCCGAGGGTCGGCTTTTTCATTGGACTGCGCTAGAACGGCGGCTTACTTTGCAGCTTACTTGGCGGCGCTGGCCATGTAATCCACGGCAGCCTTGACTTCGTCGTCGGAGGCGGAAGATCCACCCTTGGGCGGCATCATGCCAGCCTTGCCCTGGAAGCCCTTGATGGCGTGCTCGTACAGGGTGGCGTTGCCTTGCTTGATGCGCGGTTCCCAGGCGGCCTTGTCGCCGAACTTCGGTGCGCCGGCAACACCCGCGCCATGGCAGGCCACGCAGGCGGATTCGTAGAGCTTCTTGCCGTCGGCAGCGGCCGGTGCGGCTGCAGCGGCGGGAGCAGCGGGGGCCGGAGCGGCGGCGGCGGCCGGTTGAGCGGCAGGCGCTGCGGGAGCGGCTTCTGCCGCGGGTGCGGCAGCAGCGGGAGCAGCGGCTGCCTTGACTTCAGGCTCCTTCAGCTTGCCGCCGGACTGGTTGGCCATGTAGACCACGGCGCGTTCGACTTCCACGTCGTCCAGGTCGGGATTGCCACCCTTCGCCGGCATGGCGCGGATGCCCTTGATCGCATGCTCCACCAGGGTTGCCTGGCCCTGGCCGATGCGTGCCGACCAGGCACCTGCGTCACCCACCTTGGGAGCGCCGGCTGCGCCGGTTGCGTGGCAGGCTGCGCACACCGCCTTGAAGACGGCATCGCCGCTTTGCAGCTGCTTCGGCGCATTCGCGTCTTTCAGGATGAACCCGTCGTCGGCAACCGGACGCAGCCTGGCGGCAATCGCTTCCTGGGTCTGGCTGGTCGAACCGGCACCGACCTTTTCCGCATTCGTCACGTACTGGACCAACAGCACGATAGCGATGATCGGTACGAGAAAACCTGCCAGGACCGCAGCAACCAGCTGCTTGGGCGTCTGGATGGCAGATGCGTGTTCGTTGTGTGCGTCGCTCATTATTCCCTCATTGCATTTTTCGAAACCGGTGTCGGGTCCGCGCTTGAACCAGAGTCTCCCTTGTGCCGCAGCGCAATACCTCGCAAAACCCTTGATTATAGTCGGAAAGGTGGGCCTTTGGTATGGAGATTACCGGATTTGCATGGACGCCACGGCCGAAACCCGGTATCCTTCATGGCTCTTCAGCATCACTGCTGATGTCCCGTGCGGCTGTAGCTCAGTGGATAGAGTATTGGCCTCCGAAGCCAAGGGTCGTGGGTTCGATCCCCGCCAGCCGCGCCATTTAAATTCAATGACTTAGCTCATTTCTCGCCATCCCTTCAAGGTTGCCAGTTTTGGCCGTGGTCTATTGGTGGACTAGCGGCGGAGCGTTACGGCAACTAGATGCCAAGCTTCCGATACTGATTCAACAAGTTGGCAAAAGTCCGACTTGTATAGATGGCTTCGTTGTACTGGATCCCGCGGTTGTCGTACAGCTCGCCAATCAACAAGAGCGCGGCCGACTTGATTGGAGCGGGAACCTCGCCATCGGCATAGGTTTCGCCAGTGTAGTTCTCTACATGCGCCTTTGCGGTCGCAATCATTCCCAAAATCAAGTCATCGTCGGCGTTATCATCGACTCGGATAAAGTTTTTTGCTTCGTCTAGGGTAATCATTTTTGGTCCTCTGTTGAAAGTACCGGCCGCGCGAGCGGAGGTCTGAAAGGTTTGCCCGCCGCCGGTTGTCGGGGTTTTGCTCGACGCGGGCACTTGCCGACTGATCCCGCGAGTACCAATCCGCTTGCGCGGGGGCGTACTCTACCCTCTCAAAATCTAAAAGAACGCAAACTCGCCTTCGTCATAAACGCTTGGCCGTTCTTCGTCTGCTTCCATTGCGCGGCCAAGCGCCATAAGCGCCGCGACAATACCGTCGATTCTTTCGGTACTTTTGGACTTGTCCGGCTTCATATTCCCGGCTTCGTCTTGCTTTATAGAAACGTTGGACGCCATCCAGCGAAGAACCGGGTTGCCGCCGTGGTTGATTTCTTGCGCCAGGACTCGGCGCTCAAGTTCTTTTGTTGGGCCGCTCATCGAGGCAAAGCCTTGGCCGAATCCAATCATCTCGAACCCATCGCCGGCTAGTTGCGTTGAAATCTGCGTGGCGTTCCAGCGGTCAACCGCGATTTCCTTGATTTGGTATATCTCGGCTAGCTCGTTGATCTTTGCTCGAATGATGTCGTAATCAATTACGTTGCCTTCAGTTGGGATAATCAAGCCTTGGCGTGCCCAAACTTCATATGGCACGCGGTCCCGGCTGGATCGCCGCTTGATGCCTTCCCGCGGAACAAAGAAAAACGGAAGAAGATGGACCTTGCCGGCAATAGGGAAGGCAAGAACAAGCGCCGCAATATCGGTGGTGGAGGCAAGATCCAATCCGGCATAGCAAACCCGCCCGGACAGATCCGGTAACTCGCCGCCGCATTTGTCCCAAGTCTCAAGCGGAATCCATCGAGTGTTTTGCTCGGTCCAGATATTCAGCAAAAGCCGCTTGAACGTGTTTTCGTATCCCGGTAATTGCTGCGCCTTGGCACACTCAGCCGCAAAGTATTCTTCTTTGACCGATACGCCCAAGCCAGGGTGAGCTTTTCGCCAAGTCTCCGGCTTCTTCCAATCGTCCTCTTGGCCAGCCTCGAAGATAACCGGCAAGAACGCCTCGTCCTCAATGACTCCATCTCGAACCTTTACCGCGTAGTCGTAAAGCTCATAGCAAAGCGAGTTACGGTCATAGCCGGCGGTCGTAATTGCGACGGTAAGCGGCTGGCGGCGAGCGCCGGTGGAGGTCGTTAGAACGTCCCATAACTCGCGGTTTGGTAGTGCGTGAACCTCGTCAACCACAATTCCATGAGCGCTCAAGCCGTGCTTTGTGTACGCATCGGAAGAAAGTACCTTGTAACTGGAATTGGTTGAGCCAACGATGATGGACCGCTTGAAAGATCGCGAGCGAGTACGCAACGCGGCGGAAGCATCCACCATACCTTTTGCCATCTCAAAAACGATTGCCGCTTGTTCGCGGTCGGCGGCGGCCGAATAGACCTCCGCTCCCGGTTCGCCGTCAGCAAAGAGCAAGTAGTTTGCAATCCCGGCGGCTAAGGTTGACTTGCCGGCTTTACGGGGAATCATAATGAAAGCCGTCCGGTACTTTCTCGTCCCGTCTTTTCGCTTCCAACCGAATAGCGGGCGAATGATTTTCTCCGCTTGCCACTCGTCCAGGTGTAGCGGTTGGCCGGCCCACTCGCCCTTGGTATGCGTTAGGCACTTGGAGAAGAACTGGACGGCACGCTCCGCGGCGGCTTCGTCGTACCAGTAGCCGGCCTTATTGGAAGAACTGCGCTGTTTCATCGTCTTCCTCCCGTTTTGGCACGGCCAGTTTTGCTCTTGCCGCCGGAGACAAACCAAGCTCGCTCGCATAAGCACGCATTTGCGCTAGAAGCGCAGCCTTCAAAGGCTCGCCGGCTCGAACCGTGGAAACAATCTCCGCATAGGTCGCGCAATGGCCAACTAATACCGCGTTATCCACGCAAGTAAGCACGCCCAGGTTGTCCAGCTCCGGCACGATACGGTTCCACTCGTCGCGGGCCTCGACGGGTAGCCAGTCCGGACAAGTGGGAGCGCCAACGGTCGGGAGGATTTCCCGGTCGTTCATGGGTCGCTTGCCGGGGTTGCCAGCAAGTTTTTTTATCGCGGTTGGAGTGGGTCTATTTGCCATAGCAATTGGTTGTTGCCAGTTTCAAATTCTTTTTTGGTTGTAAGGGTTTCTTGTACTATTTGGCCTAGATAAATCCCGTGAGAAAGAACTTATGGACGTTGAAAATGCCGACAAAGTAGCTCTTGCTGAAACGTTAGGAGGCATCAAGCGAGGAGTAGCGCGATTTTTACGCATGGGTTCATGGGGGCTTGTGTGCCTAATAATTTTGGTTGCGATGTACGATGCGAGCGAGACCTCAAACTCCATCACACTCCTTCGTTCTATCGCTATGGCTACCATGCCAGTTTGTCTATTGATCGCCATCCAAAATTTTCTTAAGTAAAACTTTCAAGTGCGGTCGCGTGCGTGAGTGCCCATAGCCGGTTCGGGACCGTTTTGTTCTGGTGATTTTTGCGCTCGACGGTCCGTGTTCCAAAAATGGAGCGGGTCCAAGGGGCGGCCGTGGACGTCGCAACCCTTGATTGGCAACCACTGGCCGGTTCGCTTGTAGTGCTCGAAGTGTTGCGTCTTGCGGGAGTGGCACGGTCGGCACAAGCCAATCAAGTTGGATCGCTCGTTGTTGGTCGGGTCGTTGTCGGCGTGGTCTACTTCATTCGCGGGGGTAGTCCAACCACAACGCTCGCAGTCAGCGCAAAGCGGTTGCTCCGCCAGGACAAGAGCGCGGAGTTTGCGCCAAGCCGTGCCATTGAGCGCAAGCGTTCTGCCATTTGCCCTTTGCTTATCCTTAAGCGTGCGCACGGTATCAAGCGCCTTGGGCATCTTGGTTCGATGGGATTTGATTGCGTTCGGCATTGGTCAACTTATCGAGGTTTTCAAACTTGCGGACTTCATCGACGGTAAGCCAGCCATCGGTAATCCCCTTGGAATAGAATTCGGCTCGATTGGCGCTATCGCCGCGAAGCAAACCCTCTACGTTGTGCTCCGCGAAGTAGGTACGCCGGCCGGCTTCGGTGAGTAGAGCGCGCGAGATAGCTTGCTCCCACATGGCCAGATGGCGGCGCAAGGTATGAACCACGAAAACCCGGTTCATCTCGACGGAGTTGGAGTAGTTGCCATGTCGGAGGTCGCCAATAATGGTTGGGGGAACCCGGAATAGGCGCGCGATTTCCTCGACAGAGAATTGCCGGGATTCGAGCCATTGAGCATCCTCCATGCTCATCGAGACGGTTTGATACTCCACGCCTTCTTCGAGAATGGCGGTCTTGCCAGCGTTAGCGCCGCCGGAATATTGGCTAGTCCAGCTCGAAGCAAGATTTGTCCGTTGTTCGGTCTTGAGCTTTTGCGGAAACTTCAAGATTCCGGAAAGGCGAGTTCCATTCGCAAAAGTGCTATTGCCGTGGTCGCGTTCGGCAAGCGCCAGTTGAACGGTCTCCCGGCTTGCCGTAACGGGCGAAATGCCAAGCATTCCGTTATCGGATCTATGCCGCAAGTGGAAGATTTCTTCTTGCAGGAACCGCTTTACGTTTCCCTTGAGGTCGGAGACGTTATAGGCCATTCGGCCGTTCTCAAGGCGAATGACTGTTACCCGATCCGCCGGAATAGGGATAAGCGCTCGAACTTGGCCATCGTAGCCGCGTTGGATCTCCGCATAAGCATTGCCACGCAAAAGGACGCTTGCGGTCATCATCTCGCGGAATTCGAGCGCCGTTTGTAGTTCGTTCGGTTGGTCGTGAAGAACCTTGTAGAGCGGGTGAGACGTAGCGCGTTCGCGGCCATCATCATCGGTCCGCCGGTACAAAACCAGCGGGAGGGACGCGATAGTCTCGGAAATGGCAGATACGCAAGCGTAGACCGCGGATAGGCTTTCGGCACGTCCTGGCGTTACGCCGCCACTTCGCAATAGCGCCGCGCCATCCCACGAAGGATCAGCGGAGCGCCTTTCGACTCCAATAAGGCTTAGAGCGCGGGCAATGATGTTCATAATGTTTCGATCCAAAGTGCCTCTAGCGAGCGTGCTCGGTCAGAGTTAATTTTTCGCCATTGCTCCATGCTGCGAACGGCAACGGTCGTATCCAGATAGGCCGGATTGCCGGTAATCGTGATTTCGTGAAGTTCGACGTCTAGAAGATCGCGGGTCAATACGCCGCCACGAATGTCCCATCTATCGCCGTTTTCCGGGACGCGGAAGCCGAAAGAGCAACCGGCAATGTCGCCGCGCTGGACAAGAACGCCAAGGTCGCGAGCGTAGGTCGTATCCGGCAAGGTCAACTCGAAATAAAGTCCCTTGCTGTTCTCGGTTAGCTCCAAAGTGCCGGCTCCAACCCTTCCAAGCGTCTTTTGGTGGTCGTGTTCGTAGAGCGCGCGGATATTGTCCGGTTTGGCCAGGGAACGCTTGAAAGCTCCCGGCATGATGCGCTCCACAAACCCGCCCAGGTCTTGACTGAGCGAGTTGTAGACGGCCGCATAGCCGGTAAGTTTGTTGGTGGAGATGGCGCGCAGATCGCCGCCCGATCGTGTCTCGAAAGTATTGGTCCTCATGCGCGCCGCTCCGTTAGATTGCTACGTCATCCGCGACCACGAACGCTTCCGGATGGCGGATTGCGACGTCGCACGTTGCCATTGCGCGAACCAGAACGCCGCCGCGCTTGTAAGCGTCGCTATCGAACGGATTAACCAGAATATCCAGCTCGGACCAAACGCCAAGAATGACTTGCGAGAAGTCGCCAAGGATCAAGCGGCCGGTATCGGGCGAACCGGTCTTGACCGGAACTTGTTTGGTGCTGTTGACCGCGAGGTCAGCCATACGGCCGCCTTCGGACAGATAAGCAGCTCCAGCGCTTGCGGATTTGAGAGTGCCGCGCAGTTTCGTTGCGACTTGCGGAGAGGTCAGCCAAGCGCCGGCGGATCCGTTGACCAGTTCAATCTTTTCCAACATCGCCAAGATGCCGTCATAGTCCAGCGTCGAAAGGCTTGCCGTTTGGATGCCGGAGGTTGCCAGGATGCCGGTTGGCTCGTTCGTGCCGCCGCCTTTAATCATCGCGGTGTCAATCGCCTTGGCCAGCGCAAACGCCATATCGTCGCGAATCAATTGCTCGATTTGGGGAGAGCTTTGTTGGATCAGTTGACGCGACATTTCCGACAGAGCGCCAACATGCTTGGGGGTAAGCGTCTTTTTGCCAAAGGTCATGCCGGAGGTCGACAGATCGCCATTCTCGGCAACCCATCCGCTAGTAATGCCGGTTCCGTAAGCGGGGATTTCGACGTTGCCAGACAAGCCGGTCAGCACGCGAGCGCCAAGGGATCGGGCCAGCAGACGGTTACGGAACGGTTCAATGAATTGCTCCGGCTTGTAGTCAACCGGGACAATTTGGGAAGCCGTGGTGGTGGTGTTGCGCTGCTCAAGCGCGGCCAGCGGAACGAAAATGCCTTGAGCTTTGCGACCATTGCGGCGCTCGATTTCCTTGCTGTATTCGGCGGCGGCTCCGGTGAGGCTGCGGCCTTCCATGCCGGCTTGGAGCACTTCGAGCAGCGACACATTGCGCTCAAGGTCAGAAAAAGCCTTGTCGCCGTTGACCGGCGTTCCGCTCATGCGACGTTCGGCATCGGCAAGGAAAGAAGCGCGGGACTCTTGGCCTTCCAGTTCGGTTACGCGAGCTTTCAGCGCGTCAAACTTGGCGGACTCGTCGGAGGTAAGGGAACGGCTTTCGGATTGCGCACGCTCGACAATCGAGCGCATTTCGGTGACTGCCAGAGCACGTTGCTCTTTGATGGCATTGATGTTCATCGGTGGTCCTTTTGCAAAAGGGGTTTAGGTATTCCCCTTATAGCAATAGACCAAAGCTATTAGTATTGAACCGAAAAGATAAAACCTCTATGGATGGCTATAGAGCGCAAAAGCGCTTTCGGCTCAAAGAATTTCTTAAGATGCTCAAAAATCCTTAAGGCGCTCATGTATTTCCGTGAGCACCTTAAGGAAAAGTGAGCATCTTAAGGACCTAGACGCCATTTCCAATGGCCTTTCGATCCCGGACCGCCATCCCGGAAGGCTTCAATCTTTGCTTCGACTTTCGCGCGCCGGATAGTAGCCATTGAATATCCAGCGCCGCGAGCCTCGGCTTCAATTTGCTTACTTGGCAATGGTCCGTCCGATAACAGATCCCGCAAGAAACGCGCCGCATCTTCTCGTTCCCCGCCTTCTTCGCTATCGTCAAACTCGACGTCTCCAAGGATTTCGCGAGCCGATCCCTCCACCGTGCCGGTCCAGGTCGCTACGGTTGTCTCGATTCCGCCGTCGATAGTCGTTGGCTCGATAGCATAAGAGACGCCGCCGTCATCGCGGGCAATGTTGCACTTTGCCCTGGCCAATACCCGCCGCTCGTCATCTTCCTTTTTCGCGGCAACCAAGTTCATCCTGGCGAGCGCTCCGAAAGCTTGGGATCCAAGTATTCGGTCTTGGGGAGAGCGGCCGCCGCTTCCCTTCGTAAAGTGCGTAATACCAAGAACGGCACAGTTATAAGCGTCGGCAAAATCAACGATAGATTGGAGGCTACGTCGAACGTCATTTGCCTTGTTCATATCGCCAGCGACGGCGCTAACAATTGGGTCGATGATCAAAAGCGAAACGCCGCCGATCTTGTCCGCCGCTTCGTATAACCCGCTTATATCCGTTGAAGGATCAAACGGCATACTCTTGCCATCTTCCGCAACGCCATCAATGAAAAAACATCTATCCAGATCGGCCCCGGCGGCTTTCAACCGTGGCGCAAGCGTATCGTCCGGCGCATCTTCGCTGGACCATATCAAGACGTTTCCGCGTTGATTACATTGGGTTCCGTCCGGCCAATGCCGGCCGGCGGTTAGCGTTGCGGCCAAACCTAGCGCCAAAGTGGTTTTGCCGGTTCCAGCCGCACCGGCCAGGATAGTTAGCTTGCCAGCGGGAAGCCACTGATCCCAAAGCCAATGAATTGGCTTCATTTGAATGGTGGAGCCGCGGCGGAGTTGGACGGAACGGTCCTTTGTGGCCGGATATATTGGAGCGTCAAGCAACGCCGCCCCGCGTTCGATACTTGGCCAATCGTTACGCATTAGCGACCTCCAAGCCTCGTTGGAACCTCGATGCCGCGGTTAAAAGTCGTTGCTTCCGCTTTTCCGAAAGCGGTTCGCCGCGCGCTATCTCGTTGGCGTATTGAATAATCAAAACCGCTTCAAACGACAAGCATCGAAGAACGTCCGCCGCGTTGAACGGCCGGCGCTCCCGCTTGAGCGAATCGCCGGCAAGACGTTCCGGAAACAAAGCGTCGAAGGTCAAGCCGACAGCGGCCAAGATTTGTTCGGGTTCGCATCCAGCAAAGCAATGGAGTAGAACGCGGCCATCGTCCAGCTCGCGAACGGCCAAGCTTGGTCCCCGGTCATCGTGAGCGGGACAGCAAGCCGCCCACTTGTTTGGGCCGGTTTTTCGGACTTTATTGAGATTGGAAAGAAGGATATCAACGCTCATACATCATTCTCCCCAAGCCTTTGAGCCAATTCCATGAGTTCGCTGGCCAAGTCGGAGCAAGCCCATAGATAAGTGTCTTGAACGCTTTCCGCCAAGTTGTTGAACGGCTTCAAGCCGTCGCCTTGGATCGCGAGAAGCATGGCTTGGAGTTTGGTTGATTTCTCAATCAAGCCATCAATGGTTTCGGCTTCGCGTGGGGATACATTGATCTTTTTAGGCATGAGCGCCTCCTTTGTCAGTTGAGCCGGTCCCGTCGCCAAACGGGTGAGCGGCGAATAGCGGGGTTGGCGAACCGGTGACAAAGGAAACCGGCATACCCGAAGGTATCCCCACTACCGCCGCCCGTAGGAAGTGAGATAGTGAATGGACGTAAAAATACCGCCGTGCGGCGGTTGTCCGCCTCTGTCTATTCGAGTCGCCAAACTCGGTTGCCTCTTTATCGGCAACTTGGCCAGAATACGCCGCGGTTAAGCGAACGTCAATATTTTTGGGGTTGGTCATCACGCAACTCCCAAGTAGTAATACCGCTTTACCCTAGTCTCACCGCCAAACCGGTTGGGTACGGTTTCCCATTCGCCGCGGAAAAGATAACCCTTGTTTCCAAGGCTAGATATCGTCGTGTTTAGGCAATGATCGCCCAGGCGCTCCGCCTCAAACCGGTTCAAGCTCTGGCCAGCGCGCAAGATTGACAGTATCGTCATCTCCTTGCTAGGCTTGGCACGCTGTACTTTGGAAGGCGCATTCTCTTGGAAGGGGGCTGCGCCTTTCTTCTTTTGGTCTTTCATAGTCAAACCTCCACGATGTTTTGCGTGGTTTGCTTTTCCATCTCGGACCGCCATTCGGCTGCGGCCTCGGCGCTAATCAATGTGCGCCGGCCAATCTTCATGATGCGCGGGCCTTTGCCATCATTGACCAGCTTGTGAAAGAAACTCTTGGAAATGTTCCCGTGTTCCGCGCAGAACTGGGCAATTGTGAAACTAGCCTTGTTCATAGAAATCCTTATCGTCGGTTGAATACACACCGCTACTTCAGTGGAAGTGCGTGATAAGGACTTTAGTTACCCGCGCGCTCTAAAGCTTTATAAATATTGCCCGAGAAAATTATTCTAATTTTCGGGGCCGCGTTTTAGAAATTTTTCCGGTATTCCAGGCCCATTAATTCCCTTCTTTATGGCGTAGTAATCCAGCCTTGCCGTCTCGAACGAAATGAAATTTTCTTTGGCTTGTTGGTAGATCAAGTCAGTAACGTTTGCCTTTGAGTTTGCGGCTAATTCGTTCTGGATGGCCGCATAAATTTTCAGCGCCCTTTCCCCTTTCTCCGTCCAAGGTGAGCTTGCTTTTTGGTCCTCCCAAGGCATTGGCAAGACTTGTTGCAATGGCTCCCCGGCAAGCGCTTTAAACATTTGATCCGCAAGGTAATTCATGATCCAGTATGGAACGTCTGCGGGATCTCCATTTTTGTAAAAATCCCGGCAAAACTGCCCCATAACTCGCGCCGCGAATTCGCTTTGCTCTTGCTCGGTTAGTTGGCCTTGTTTGGACCTCTCGAAGTAATCTTCAAAGTTAAAAGAAAGATCAAACAAGTTAATTTCATCGCTGTTTTCGAGATCCACGCTATTTCCTTTTCATTAGTGTTTGAACGGCCGCGGCTTTGTGTTCTGGACTCAAATGAGCGTATCGAAGCGTCATCTTCATGTCCGCATGGCCAAGTAATTCTCGAACCGTGTTTAGATCATTCCCGGCCATCACTAGACGGCTTGCGAAGTGGTGGCGCATGTCATGCCATCGAAAGTCTTCGATTTTTGCGTCTTTGAGTAGCCGGCCCCAAGCCGTTTTGATTTCCGTTATCGGCTTGCCATTTGGACCGGGAAAAACAAAGTCGCCAGGGGTTTGTTGCTGCCAAAGCTTGAGTGTTTCTAAAGCCTCGTCGTTAAGCGGTATATGTCTTGTCTGGCCGGACTTCGTGTTTTCGTCGCGGATCGTCAAATGGGGAGGTTCAAGATCCAACTTCACATCTACCCATCGCAGACCAAACAATTCGCCTTGCCGTAATCCGGTATTTAGCGAAACAAGAACCATTGGTTTTAGGTGGTCAAGAAAAGCGACCTCCCGGAAATCCGGTAGCAAGTCATATTTGCGCGCTCGCCTCCACTCATTCGCACTCGCCCTTTCTGCGCGGCCAACAAATTCCCGTTCATCAAGCGCATTGCGTAGGCGGGTTTCTTCGTCGTCCGAAAGCCAGCGGACCTTGCCGTTCGGTTCTTTTAATGCCTTGACGTTGGCTAGCGGATGCTGCGCAAGGAATCCCCACTCGACCGCGCGGGAGCAAAGACCTCGTAGAGCTGTAATGTTCCGATTGGTTGTCGATGCGGACATGCCGCTTTCTCTCCGGTCGGATCGCCATTTTTCGACCATTAGGCCGGTAAGCTCAACAAGCGGTTTATCAAGCAAGGTCGGGAATGAAACCTTGATGCGGTTGGCAATCATGTTGCCGGTCTTGGTATTCGAGACAAGCCAAGCTTTGTAATGCTCGTCTAGGAATTCACCGAGAGTAATTTTGTCCGCTTGCTTTGATTTGCTTTCGTCGTTTGGATCTTTGCCGGCCGCAATTTCGCCAAGCTTGATACGGGCCGCTTCCCGCGCCTCGCTGACGCCAACCGCGGGAAATGCTTTGCGAAGGGAATAGCGGCTTTGCTTGCCGGCGGCGTTTGTGTAGCGGATCCCAAAGGAAATTGCGCCGCTTGGCGTAATCCTGGCCAAGAATCCTCGAACTTCCGTATCGAGGATATCGAAGGCGGCTTGCTTTGGCTTTACATCCCGGAGAAGCTCGCGAGTGATCTTGGTTTTCATTCGTGGACTATTTGTGGACTGAATCCGCAATGTACCACGGAGAACTTCTAAATACATCAATGCGCTAAGTCATTGATTAATAATATCTCTGTATTCAACAGAAGACTTCCATAGACCATATAATTCGCCCTCCGAAGCCAAGGGTCGTGGGTTCGATCCCCGCCAGCCGCGCCACCTTTTCCTCCCCCTTTCTCCCATCGATTTGCCTGTCGCGCCCATCCGCGATTCCTTTCCTCCAGACTTTAATTTCCCCGTGGAACTACCCGCCGCTTTTGTATCTAACCGAGACCGCCGCAATCGACGGCCGGCATGATTCAGTCAAGGCAAGGTATGTATTCGCTCAAGAACGTGAGAAAAATTCGGGGACTGGATGGCGCGGGGATGACTGCGTCCATTCATTGCAATGCGAAGCGGATCGGCTGGGTGCAGATGCCGGCCGACGGCGGACGAACCTTGCTGACCTTCGACGCGGAGAACGAGCGCGACGGGTTCGAGCGCTTCATCGACGCATGGTGGGACGAAGCCCGGAGCCGGGTAACGATGGACTTGCTGGCGGTCGAGATCGCGGCCAAGGATCCCTTCTTCGTGCCGTCTCGTTCGGCAAAGCTGAAATACTGGATCTGCATGGTCGCGGCGCAGGCTGCCGACCGCAAGCTGCCGTCCGCGGCCTGAGGCGCGGCGGACGGCGCGGGCTGAATTCATCGCGCTGCCGGCACGTCCACCCTGAGCGATTCGATGCGCCCCTGGCGCTCGGCAAGCGCCTTGAGCGGCCGGGGGAGCTTGCCCGAGGTGAGATAGAGGGTGTGGCCATCCTCACCGCCGAGCGCGCAGGCGATGGCCTGGCCGGGGATGGCGATACGGTGAGTAATTTCTCCGCCCTCTCTCACCCTGAGGTATTCGCGGGTCGGTGGCGACGCGACCCAGATCGCGTCCTCGGCGTCGATGCAGATCCCATCCGGCATCGCCTCGTCGAAGGCGGCCCATACACGGCGGTTGGATAGCGTGCCGTCCGGTGCAACGTCGAAGGCGCTGAGGCGCTTGCCGAAGGTTTCGGCGACGACCAGGGTGCGGCCATCGCGGGTCACCACGGTGCCGTTCGGGAAGCGCATGTCGCTGGCGACGATGCGCGCGCTGCCGTCGGGCTCGACCAGGATGATTTCCGCCGGCCTTTCCGGCTCTTTCTCGAACATGTCGAAACCGAAATTGCCGACGTAGGCGCGGCCCTGGCCATCGACCAGCATGTCGTTGCAATGGCAGGTGGCGAGGGCCGACAGGTCGGCATGCAGGGCCAGCCCCTGCGCATCCAGGCGCAGCACGCGGCGATCATGCATCGAGACCACGAGCAGGCGGCCGTCGGGCAGCCAGCCGAGACCGGAAGGCTGCCCTGGCACATGCGCCACCTCGCTCAGCCTGCCGTCGGGTTCGACGCGCATGACTTTCTGCAGGCAGAAATCGGAAAACCAGAGGCTGCCATCGTGCCAGCGCGGCCCTTCCACGATGGTCAGTCCCTCGGCGATCAGCGTGCGTTCGGCAATGATGTCCTGCATGGCGGCTCCATGGCGGTCAGTCGTGTGATTCAGGAAGCGATTCAATTCACGTCCGAGGTGTAGAGGAAGTCGGTGACCAGCACTTCCTGCACCCGGCCGGCTTCGGTCCGGCGGTTGATGGCCGCGCGCACCGATCCCTGGAATTCGCGCATGCCCTCGGGCGACAGGAGGCGTCTCGGCGAGGCCATCATCAACGCTTCCTTGAAGATGTCTTCCATGACCTTGCCGTTGCTGCCTGCCCACTCGGCATATTTGCCGTTGGTGCGGACGGCGAAGGTGGCGGCCATGCTGTAGTCCTTGGTGGCCAGCGTGACCTCGCGCGGCTTGGAATAGACACGCTCGCTTTCGAGGCGCTCGCCGCGCTTGAGGTAGAACCAGGTGGCGGCGAAGCCGACGACCAGCACCAGGGCGGTCGCGCCGATCAGGGTGCCGATCGAGCGCTGCGGCCTGGCGGCAGGCTTGGCCGCCGGCCTGGATACCGACTTGAGAACAGGCTTGGCGGACATGGTGCTCAGCTCCTCGGCTTGTCCTGCACGAGGATCCATGGCTTGACGACCACGGCCCACAGCTCGGCGTCGGCGTCATGCCAGGCCATCGCTTGCGCGTCGCTGACGCGTCCCACCTGACCGGTTTCCATCCATTGCGCGACGGCGCGCTTGTCGTCGGATGCGATGCGCTGGGCGACCTCGACCAGGTCGAGGGCGGCATCGACCGCGATCACCGACCCGGCGGCGAAGAAGCGCTCGAGTTCCTTCCATGCCATGCGGGAGGTTTCGCCATTGATCTTGGCGCGCAGCAGATCCGGGTTGTCGTCGTTCATGTCAGTAATGCGGGGGCGGTTCGTTGGCGGGGGCGGCTTCGGGCGCGGTGTCGCGCAGTTCCTTGAGGCGCCGGGCCAGCGCGGTACAGAGGGTTTCGAGTTCGGCTATCTTTTTCTGCTGCTGGTAGACCGTCGTGTTGAGGACGTCCACCAGGTCGTCGAGCCGGGCGATGCGTATTTCGAGGTCGGCAATGGATTCTTCGGTGCTCATGGGATTTTCCTTCCAGAGCGGAGAGGATGCGGCATCAGGCGCGGTTTCGTCAACGCGGTTTCATCCCCCCGTTGCTGCCACCGCGCCTGTCGTTACCGGAATGATCAGACCACGCGCACCGAGAGGTTGGGCAGGCCGTCGATATGGCCTTCCATGACATCGCCGCGCACCACCGGGCCGACGTTTTCCGGCGTGCCCGAATAGATGATGTCGCCGGGCATGAGCTCGAAGGCTTCCGACAGGTTGCTGATCTGTTCCGCCACCGACCAGATCATCTGGCTGAGGTCGGCGTTCTGCTTCACCTGGCCATTCACCTTGAGCCAGATGTTGCCCTTGGTGAAATGGCCGACCGTCGCGACCGGGTGGATCGGTCCGATCGGCGCGGACTTGTCGAAGCTCTTGCCGATTTCCCAAGGCTTCTTCTGGTCGCCCATGCCGCGCTGCAGGTCGCGCCGGGTCATGTCCAGGCCGATCGCGTAACCGTACACGTGGTTCAGCGCTTCGCTGACCGGGATGTTGCGTCCGCCCTTGTTGATCGCCGCGACCAGTTCGATCTCGTAGTGATAGTTCTTGGTCAGCGTGGGATAGGGATGGTCGGCGGTCTGGCCGGGCTTGACGAACTGCACCGCGTCGCTCGGCTTCTGGAAAAAGAATGGCGGCTCGCGCGTGGGATCGGAGCCCATCTCGCGCGCATGCGCGGCGTAGTTCCGGCCGATGCAATAGATGCGGCGCACGGGAAAGGCGTCGCTCATGCCAACGATGGGAATGCTCGGCTGCGCGACGTCGAAGATGGTCTTGGCGCGATTGTCGGCGCTGACGGGCAGCGCGCATCCGGTCACGGCGCCCAGCGCCATCAGGCCGGCGGACTGCAGCGCATGGCGTCGATTGATCTTGTCCATGGTGTCTCCTTCTCTGGTTGTTGTGAGAGGGAGTGTAGCATCGGCGTCATGGCGACGCAGGACCCGCGGCGGGCGTACACCAAAGGTCGATCGGGAATTGTCTTAGCGATGGATCTAGAGGCTGGTGCCGGGCAATCGGGCCGTCCTCGCATGGCAGGCGCGCAGGAAATCGCTTTGCTGCGCCGCGGGTTGCTGCGGCTTCTGGAACACCCGGGTGGCCGCTTCGATCAGGAATGCCGCGTCATCGTCGTCCTGCACGAACCAGCGCAACGCGGGCGGGAAGGCCTGGATCAGTTCGATGTCTTCGCGCAGCCGCGTGAGGAATGCGTCTTCGGTCATGCCGCCATCGCGCGCGATCGCCGCGTTGCGGATGAAGTCGCCGGCTTCGCGGCAATCCTGTTTGCTGGGGATGCGCGCCGCGCACACTTCCGGGATGAGCGCCAATCCAAGCAGGATCATGCCCGCCGCGAGCCAGTACCGCGACAGGTTGGGGAGGTGAACAGGACGCATGGCCGTCTCCTTTTCTTCATCTTAGGATTCGACCGGCGCTCCCGCAATAAATTTCCGTCAGCGGGCGACCCAGCCTCCGCATACCGGGAATGTCTGGCCAACGAAGCAGTTCGCGGCCTCGCTGCACAGGTAGGCGGCGAACTGCGCATCTTCGCGCTGCGCCACCAGCCGTCCCAGCGGCACCTCGCGCTTCAGCCTATCCTGAAATGCGGGATTGGCCTGCACCTCCGGCGGAAAATACGTCGGGTTCTCGACGAAGTTCTGGGCGATGGCATTGACCTGCACGTTGTGCGGCGCAACCTCGACCCCGACCGCCTGAATGTAGGCAAGCTGCGCGCCGCGCGCGGCGCTGTAGCTCGACGCGCGCTTCATGCCGCGCAGCGCCGATGCGCTGCCCATCAGCAAGACCTTGCCGGACCTGCGCTGCACCATCTGCGGCAGCACCGCGCGCACCAGGCGCTGCAGCGGATCGACCATGTGGGCGAACATGTTCCGCCATTCTTCGTCGCTGGCCTCGGCCGCGGGCGTATAGGGCGCGGGCACCGCGAGGTTGGCGACGAGGATGTCGATGCGCCCTGCCTTTGCGACGATGGTTGCCGGCAGCGCCGGGTCGAGCAGGGCCTGGTCGTCGGCGATGACCTCCGCGCCGTTCTCGCGGAACACCTCGCAGAGGGTGGGCCCCATGAAGGTATCGGACTGGGTGACGAGCACGCGCTTGCCGCTGAAATCGAAGCTGGCCATGGTAAGGCTCCGGAAAGGAAAATGGTCATGCTAAGCCAATCCCGGCCGCCCTGCTTTGCATCAGCGCGGCCCGGCCGGAATCACGCTAGACTGGACGTTTCGCAGCCCGTCCTTCACCCTTCGCCACAGCGTCACTCCACCGTCCTCACAGCGCCATGAGATCGACCAAAGCCGCCGCCGCCGTCACCCGCCTGAACACCCGCGACCCCGCACATCGTTATTCGCTTGGCATGACCGCCAGCGGGTTCTTCTACCTGCTGCGCGCGGTGCCGGGCGGCGCGCCGGAAAAGATCAGCGCCGACCTGACGATGGATGAATTCGTCGAGTTCGCCAACAAGACCGGGCCGCAGAAGAAAGTAAAGATCAGCAAGCTGGACGAGGCCTTCGAGCGGCAGCTTGGGGCGCGCGGGAAGTCGCGCGAAGGCGAGGATTGAGAAATGGGATTCCCGCCTGCGCGGGAATGACAGCGGATGCTTTGCCGAATGCAGACAAGAGCGACTTCTGCCATTCCATCTCTGTCATTCCCGCGCAGGCGGGAATCCCATTTTCCTCGATAGGCCGCTCTACGCCGCCTTGGGCTTCTGCAGCAAGGCCTTGAGATTCGCCAGCCGCGCCTGCGGCGTCAGCACTTCCTCTTCCTTGGGCACCGCGTCGCCCTCGTCCAACTTCATCTCCTTGATGAAGCGCGACATGTCGCAGTTCACGCTTTCCCGCGCACGCTTGCGCTTCTTGCACCAGCTTACGTGCAGGCTGCGTTGCGCGCGGGTGATGCCGACGTACATCAGCCGGCGTTCTTCCTCGATGCGCGCGGCGAGGGTCTCGACCGGCGCGTCCGGATCGCCCTTGTGCGGCAGGATGCCCTCCTCCACGCCAACCAGGAAGACATGCGGAAACTCCAGTCCCTTGGAAGCGTGCAGGGTCGACATGCGGACCGCGTCCGGCTCTTCGTCGCGTCCCTCGAGCATGGTCATGAGCGCGACCATCTGCGTGAGTTCGAGCAAACTCTTTTCTTCGGCGGTGCCGTCCTTGCCGCCGGTGCCCTTTTCCTTCAGCCAGGTGGTGAAGTCGAGCACGTTCTGCCACTTGGACTGCGCCTGCTTCTCGTCGAACGTGGTGTAGAGGTAGGACTCGTAGGCGATTTCCTTCATCATCTCGTCGAGCAGCTCGGCGGCGTTTTCTCCGCGCTGGGACGCGCGCGCCTCGAGGCCGTTGATGAAGTGGCAGAACTCGCGCAGCGGCCCGAGCTGGCGGTCGTTGAGCTTCGACTCGATGCCGCCCTTGAAGGCCGCCTCGAACAGCGAGCATTGCCATTGCCCGGCGAAGGCGCCGAGCGCCTCGAGCGTGCTCTGGCCCACGCCGCGCTTGGGCGTGGTGACGGCGCGGATGAAGGCCGGGTCGTCGTCTTCGTTGGCGACCAGCCGCAGGTAGCTGACGATGTCCTTGATTTCCGCGCGGTCGAAGAAGCTTTGCCCGCCGGAGATGGTGTAGGGAATGCGTTCCTTGCGCAGCGCGGTTTCGATCACCCGCGACTGGTGGTTGCCGCGATACAGGATGGCGTAGTCGGAAAACTTCGCGCGCCGCTCAAACTTGTGCGCCGAGATCATGATGGCGACCTGTTCGGCTTCCTGCTCGTCGTCCTGCATGGCCATGACCTTGATCGGGTCGCCCAGGCCGTGCTCCGACCACAGCTGCTTCTCGAAGAGCTTGGGGTTGTTGCCGATGACCGCGTTGGCGGCCTGCAGGATGCGGGTCGATGAGCGGTAGTTCTGTTCCAGCTTGATGACCTTGAGGTCGGGGAAATCGACCTGCAGCTGCTTGAGGTTTTCGATGGTCGCGCCGCGCCAGGCGTAGATGGCCTGGTCGTCGTCGCCCACGGCGGTGAACATCGGCTTCTTGCCGAGGCCCGTGACCAGCAGCTTCACGAGTTCGTACTGGCAGGTGTTGGTGTCCTGATATTCGTCGACCAGGAGATAGCGCAGCTTGCGCTGCCAGCGGTCGCGCACTTCCTCGTTGCCGCGGAAAAGTTCGACCGGCAGGCGGATGAGGTCGTCGAAGTCCACCGCCTGGTAGGAGGACAGCGTGGCGACATAGCTGCGGTAGATGCGGGCGGCCTGGTCCTCGTGTTCGTTTTTGGCCTGCTTCAATGCGGCCTCGGGGTCGACCAGGCCGTTTTTCCAGAGCGAGATGTCGGTCTGGATACGGCGGATGAGCTGCTTGTCGGTAGTGCAGGCGAGGTCCTGCACGAGGGAGAAGCAATCGTCGCTGTCCATGATGGAAAAGCGGTCCTTCAGGCCGAGTTCCCTCGCTTCGCGCCGCAGGATCTGCACGCCGAGCGAATGGAAGGTGCAGACCGTCAGGTGCTTGGCTTCCTTGGGTTCCTTGAGCAGCTTGGCGATCCGCTCCTGCATCTCGGCGGCCGCCTTGTTGGTGAAGGTGACCGCGGCGATGTTGCTCGCCTTGTAGCCATGGTCCTCAATCAGGTGGGCGATCTTCTGCGTGATGACGCGGGTCTTGCCCGAGCCGGCGCCGGCCAGCACCAGGCAAGGGCCGTCCATGTACTTGACGGCCTCGCGTTGCGGAGGATTCATGCCATGCAGGCCGGAAGTGTTGGGATGGGACATGCGTGAGGTGCTTGCGGGGAAAACGGCGGAGCCGGCGATTCTAGCAGCCGGTCAGAAAAACTGGTTCCATTCATCGATCCAGTCGGGTACCGCTTCGCGTTCCATCGGCTTGGCGATGTAGAATCCCTGCGCATAGGTGCAGCCCAGGCCGCGCAGCAGGTCCCAGTCTTCGCGGGTCTCGACGCCGACCGCCACCGAATTGCGGCGCAGCTTGCGCGCAAGATCAAGGCAGGAACTCAGCGCGATGCGCATTTGCTCGTTCTGCGCGGCCCCGGCGACGAAGGAACGGTCGATCTTGAGGTCGAGGAAGGGAATGCGCAGCAATTGCTGCATGTTGGAGCGGGCGGTGCCGTAGTCGTCGACCGAGAGGCCGAAGCCTTTCATGCGCAGGCGGGCCAGGTTTTCGAGGCAGACCGGCGAATCGGTCATGGCCATGAGCTCGGTGATCTCGATGGTCAGAAAGGCGGGTTCGATGCCATGCTCATGGATGTGCGCGAGGATGCGTTCCGCCAGGCCGGCTTCGCTCAGGGCCGTGGCCGACAGGTTGATGGACACCGACAGCATCAATCCGCGGTCGTGCCAGCTCCGGCACGCGGCGACCGAGCGCTCGATAATGCGCCACGTCAGCCTTTCCATGCTGCCGCTCTGCTCGAGCACCGGAATGAATGCTTTCGGCGTCAGGATGCCGTGGGCCGGATGGCGCCAGCGCGCGAAGGCTTCGACCGCCTTGACCTTGCCGGTGGCCAGCTCGACCTTGGGCTGGAAGAAGGGCTCGAACTGGTTCTGCGCTAGTGCCGCGTGGATGTCGTCGAGGGAAAACTGGGGGAGCGCCTGCTGGGCGTCGCCCCGGGCGCGCGACGAAGGCTTGTAGTTGCCGATCAGCCGCTCCAGGACCTCCGGCGTGGCCGGCTTCTCGAAGGTGCCGAGCACGTCGATGCCATAGGCCTTGGACATGGTCTCGACCGAGAACAGCAGCGCTGACCCGAGGGCGCTGGTGAGGGCGACGGCGCCTGCGTGTTCGCCGTTGGCTAGATGGCGGACGAGCTCGATGCCATCCATGCCGGGCATGTTGAGGTCGACGAAGCTGATGTCGATGCGGCTCGACGCGTCGCTCAGGATCTTCAGCGCCTCGCGGCCGTTTTGCGCTTCCGTGATGTGAGTGGCTCCCAGCTTGGTCAACATGACCGTCAGCCAGTGGCGCTGGAATTCGTCGTCTTCCGCGACAAGGAATCTCAGCCCCCCGATGCGGTGATGTTGTTCGTCCTGCATGGTTGCCCATCCCGTGGAAATAATGCCTCCGGTCAATTATGCCCGTGATTCCATGGCACTTGAAGGACTATCTTCGGCTTGCAGGAATGGCAACGGAAATGGCCTGCCAGCCCGCCTGGAAAAGGCTCGGACGGGAACTCTTTCCATTCAGTAATGTCCTTGTGAAGCGGTTTCGCTCCCGATACGGACAAGCACGCCCATTCTGATCATTTGCAGGAGTTTTTTTGAACCGCCATTTGCTTCTCGCCTCGCTGTCCTGCGCGGCGCTTGCCGCCTGCGGCGGCGGAAACGATGCCTCCACTGCAGCAACTGCGGCAGCACCGGCAGCTTCCATCTCTTCCAGCCAGCCGGCCGGTGCCGCAGCGCCGGCGTCGACCGTCACATCGAACCCGGCGTCGATCCCGGCCGCGAGCACCGCGCCAGCATCATCGACAACGCCCTCCCCTTCGGCAACGACCTCAACGACTGCTCCCGCTTCTTCGCCGGCTCCCGCCGCTGCCCCGGCCGCGGACAGCGCCGGCACCGCGCAGACCTGCGGCATCGGCAGCTTCCAGCAGGACCTGCTGGCCCGCATCAACCAGGCGCGCGCCAGCAGCCGCGCCTGCGGCGCCACGACCTACCAGGCAGCGGGACCGGTGACCTGGAACGCCAGGCTGTTCGACGCGGCGGCGGCGCACGCGCAAGACATGGCGGCCAACAATTACTTTTCCCATGTGAGCCTGGACGGCACGACCTTCAGCCAGCGCATCACCGCCGCCGGCTACGCCTGGTCCGCCGTAGGGGAAAACATTGCCGCCGGCCAGACCACGCCCGCCGAGGTGATGGCCGCCTGGCTTGCCAGCCCCGGCCACTGCGCGAACATCATGAACGCCGCCTACACGGAGGTGGCGGTGGCCTGCGTCAGGAACGATGCCAGCCAGTACAAGTGGTACTGGGCGATGGAACTCGGCCATCCGCAGTAAGCGGCCGCGAAGCCGCAGGGCAAGTGCTGCAAAGCGGCCGCGCCTGGTTCACAATGAGGCATGGCTGTCTAGGAGCGGATCATGCGTACAGTGCTTGCGGTCGTTGCCCTGCTCCCCGCGCTCGCCATGGCGGGGGGTTCCAACTACACCATCGTTCCCGGCGTGTCCTCTCCGTCGGGAAAGGTAAGCGAGTGGGCAGTGCCCACGCCCCGTTTCGCCCGCGACCCCGCCGCCGCGCCGGACGGGCGCATCTACATCGCGGTCATGCATGGCAACAAGCTCGCGCGCTTCGATCCCGCCACGCGGCAATTCGAGGAATGGGACTTGCCGGAAGGCACGCGGCCGCACGGCCTTGTCGTCGATGAGAAAGGCACGGTCTGGATGACGGGCCATGGCAACGGCACGCTGCTGGAGATTCCCTTCGCCGACGGCAAGCCGGTGCGCATGACGGCGCACAAGACGCCATCCGGCGGCACGCCGCACACCATCATCTTCGACGGGCGCGAAGCGCTGTGGTTTACCAACCAGGGCGCCGACAAGGTGACGCGCTACGAACGCGCCAGCGGCAGAATGACGGAATTCGACAGCCGGGACGGCCCGTACGGCCTGGCGATGGACAAGTCGGGCAACGTCTGGTTCTGCCAGGCCAGCGGCCAGCGGGTGGGCCGCATCGACGCGAAGACGGGCAAGGTCACGGAGATCGATTTCGGCAAGGGCTCCCTGCCCCGGCGCATCGCCGCCGCACCTGACGATACGCTGTGGGTGGCGCGCTACGGCGACGGCAAGCTGACGCACATCGATGCGCGCAGCGGGAAGATCATCAAGTCCTACGAGATGCCGGCAGGTCCCAGCGGCAATCCCTATGCGGTCACGGTGGATGGCGCGGGCAAGGTCTGGGCCAACGAGATCGGCACCGACACGGTAACCCTCTTCGATCCGGCGAGCGAGAAATTCCGGGTCTTCGACCTGCCGACGAAGAACGAAGGCATCCGCAAGATGGTCGTCGATGCCAAGGGCAGGCTCTGGTACATGGGCAGCCACAGCGGCAAGCTGGGCGTGGTGGAATGAAGACCCCGCCCGGCGGCGCGGCAGGCGGGAAAACGCTACACTAGGCGGCCTCGATCAGGAAACCGCGCAGGCAACCGCAGCGCGCGGATGCCCTGGCGGATACACCATCTTTCCCTTCCCATCATGAAGTTTGCCCACCTCGTCGAAATCAACGATCCGCTCAATCCGCTGATCGATACCCTGAACCGCGAGCAGTTGTGGCGCGGCCTGGTGCTGCGCGCCGAACTGCCCAAGTCGTTCATTCCCTGGCTGGACAGCTGCACGATTACCGAGAAGCATGAATCCGGCGTATCGCGCGTCTGCCGTTACGGCGACCTGACTGTGCGCGACACGGTGACCTACGAGCCCATGCGCCAGGTGGTCTACAACGTGCCGCAGCAGAACGACATCCCCGAGTCGCGCCTGACGATGACCATCGAGGAACCGGAAAAGGACCAGTTCTTTGTGCGCTTCGAATACGAGGACGACGCGCCGGAAGAGAACATGGACGCCTTCTACAATGACTTCCGGAAATCGGCCTACGAGGAGGCCGACATCGACACCATCCGCGTGATCCGCCAGATGGCCGAACTGGGCAAGCTCGGCTGAGCCGCGGCAAGCGCTTTCCATGAAAAAGGCCGGCCCATGCAGCGCATGGCCGGCCTTTTTCACGCCAGGGGCGCGCCGATCAGTGATGGCGGCCGGTGACTTTCTCGGCGCCGTAGCGCACCGCGTCCTTCACCTTGTCCCAGGTGCTCTCGGGATGGCTCGATTCCCAGTCGCTGCGCACGTCGGGCTCGACCTCGTCCCAGCGATAGTTCTTGAAGCGTTCGGTGCCCGCCATGGTGGAACCGTAGCGATAGGCCGAGGCATAGTCTTCATAGCGTCCGCCGGAGTCGCCGTAGGCTGACTGCCAGTGGCGGCGGTAATCGGCGTCATCGTCGCCGGCCATGCCCGTCATGCCGACCGAGTCCGTGGCTGCCATGCTGCCCGTCAAGTCGCCCGTCATGCGCGACGTGCCGCTGCCGGCGCCGAGCTGCTCGACTTCCACGTCGGTGCGGCGCACGCTGTCATTGACCTCCTGTGTGCGCTGCGTGGCTTCCTTGTTGAGCACCACTTCCTCGACCACGCGCGCCGTCTTGGAAACGACGGGCTCTTCGGCCATTTCACGCAGCTCGATCGATCCTTCCTTGAAGGCGGCCAGGTCGGCTTCGGTGGCAGGCTTGTCGACAGGATGGCGTTCGACGTTCACGTGCTCCTCGCGCAGGTCGACGCTCTCGTTCACCGGCTGCTCGCGCACGCGCTGGAACACGCGTACGCCGCCGCGCTGCACCTCGCGCTTGCCGATCTCGACGTCTTCCTGGATCACCGGGATGCGCGTGCCTTCCGCCATGTCGCGGCCGGCGAGGTGCTCGGTCGTGTCGTGGCGCGTCGCTCCATTGCTGGCTCCATTGCCCATCCGGTCGGACAGATTGGCGCTGGCTTCCTGCGCCAGCGTGCGGTCGCGCGTTGCTTCATCGTTCATGTCGCTGGTGAATGACTGCGTTGCGGGCATGGCGGCGGCGTCGTTGACCATGTCGTTGTCGGTGGTGAACGACTGGTCGCGGTTGCGCAGCATGTCGCTTTCGGTGCCGCCGGCAAGGGCCCGGTCGACCGAACGGTCGCGCTGGGAGTCATCGAAGGCGGAGGAGCTCATCGCGTTGTCCACCGTGCGGTCGTTCAGGGCATTGTTGCGCATGTCTTCGGCGGCGGCGGTGTCGCGGAAGTTTTCGCCGCGGCTGGACGCGGCGCCCATGCCGGTACCGAGGTTCATGCCGGCATTTTCCGACAGGCTCATGTCGCGGCCCTGGGTGTACATGCTGCGGTCCTTCTCGATTTCAGAACCGCTCAGCATGGGCGCCGCCGGATCGTAGGTGTTCCAGCCCTGGCTGCGCCAGTGCGCGGCGCGCTCGTCGATGTCGATCGGATCATGGCGGTTCATGATCTCCACGGCGCGGTCGCGCATTTCCTCGGTGTCGGCACTGACCGTCAGCACGCAGCTGCCGCGCCGTACGGCCTCGGAATAGATGTCGTGGTGTTCCCGGTGCTCTTCCTCCATGCCGAACAGCGAACGGAAGAAATCGCCGATGGCGGAGCGGCCTTCCCCGGCGTCGTCGCGGCGGACCGCGGTGCCCGCGCCATCCTGGCCGGTGGATGCGTCTTGCATGTCGGGCGAGAGCTGCACGTCGCCGCGCGAGAAGCCCGCTGTGAGCAGCTCGTTGAGCGCCGATTCAGCCCGGGCATAGCTGTCATATACGCCTACTACGGTGTTGTCCATGATTGAAGTCTCCTAACAATGCAGGTTATCCGGCGGTGGAGCCGGGCTGGTGTGGCTGAGATGACTGAGGTAACGGAGCGTGGAAATCATCAGGCATAACGCGTGCCTGCTCTTCGTCGCCGAAGCGCTCGACGCGGATGTGTTCCGAGCGCAACGCGACCTGCTGCGGCTCGTGCACCTCCTGCCTGCGGCGCGTGATCCGCACCTCTTCCTTGAGCAGCAATTGCTTCTGCACGACGAGGACTTCCTCCAGCACCGGCACCACCAGCGTGTCGCCTTCGTAGCGGGTTTCCGGCAGGCGGCCTTCGGGCACGATCTGCCCGACGGGCACGTGTTCGACGGCAAGTTCTTCCCGCATCAGCGGCTCGTCGATCGTGCGATGCCGTTCATCGACCGTCTTGTGCAGACGGATGCCGCGGCCGGTCTCGACGACGCGCTTGTCCACGTGCAGGACTTCCTCCATCACCGGAAAAGTCATCTGCACGCCGTGCGCCTGTTCGAGCGCGGCGTCGAAGGCGAGCGGGAGGTGATAGCCGCCATCGTCATGCCGCTGCAGCAGGCTGGCGGGGACCAGCATCTGCTTGCCATCGGCGAGACGGATCCATGCGCGGCCATCTTCGCTTCCGCTGCCGGATTCGATGTTCACCAGCGACGCGCGCTGTCCCGCGGCGTCGGTCACCACGCCAGCCGCGGCGTCGTCAATGCCTTGGCGGTCGTCGGAAAAATGCGCCATGTCGAGTCCTCTTCATGCATGCTCAAGGAAGACGCCGGCATGCAAGTTGCGGGCCGGGCCGTTGGCCGTGCGTGCGCGCCTCGCGGCAGGCGCGCGGGCCATGCATCGCGCAGCGCTTTTTACCTTGATCAGGGAAAAACTTACATGCGGCAGATCATGCGCGGCTGCAAGAACTAATGCCGCCGCCCGTGTTCATACCGAGTTGAATGGCTGTCTATAAGGAGGCAAGAGTGACTACCACCATCATCGCAGGCAGGTTCCAGCAACAATCGGCAGTGGATGAAGCGGTCGATGAATTCACCCGCGCCGGCTTCGCGCGCGACCGCATTTCCGCGTTCTTCGTCAATCCCCAGGGGCAACACGATACCTATCCCATCGGCGGCGACCATGACCGCTCGCCCGGCGCGGGCGAGTCCGGCCAGGGCGTGGCGGCCGGCGCGGCGGCGGGCGGCGCGATCGGCCTCGCCGCCGCTCCTATCCTCGGTCCGGTCGGCACCATCACCGGCGGCCTGCTCGGCGCGCACATCGGCGGGCTGGTGGGCAGCATGGCGAAGATGAAGGACCGCGACGAGCATAGCGACCATCCGGACGACGTCGGCAACGAAGAACCGATCCGGCGCTCCGGCATGATGCTGGCGATTGCCGTGGAAGGCGAAGACCAGATGCACCAGGCGGTCAACCTGCTGCGCTCTCTGGCGGCGTCGGACATCGAGCTCGCCGAAGGCACGATCACCGAAGGCGACTGGACCGACTTCAACCCGGACGAACGCCCGCACCTGATCGGCTCGCCCGAGCAGGCAACCAGCTCCAGCGTCCCCTCGGACCTGCGGCGGCTCTGAGGCTCCCGGACGGCTGACGCGCTTCAGCCGTCGATGCGGGCAATCAGCGGCAAATGATCGGATGCCACCCGCGCCAGCGGCGTGGCATGCACCTCGACATGCACGAGGCGGTGGCGCGGCCGGATCCAGATGCGGTCCAGCGCGAACAGGGGCCAGCGCGACGGGAAGGTGGTCGGCGCCGGCACCGCCTGGAAGTGGTTCACCAGCGAGCGCAGCGTCTTGCCCCAGGCAAACCATTCGTTGATATCCCCGAGCAGGATCACCGGCATTTCGTCGGTATCGAATTTTTCGAGCAGCCGCCGGATCTGGTCGCGCCGTTCGGCCGGCCGCAAGCCGAGGTGCGTGGCGATCACCCGCAGCATGTGGCCATGGCAGTCGACGTCGGCGTCCAGCGCGCCGCGCGGCTCGCGGCTGCCGAAGGACAGGTCGATGCTGCGCACCGACAGGATGGGGTAGCGGCTCAGCACCGCGTTGCCATAGCGCTTTTCGCGCGTGTCGCAGGCCGGGCCCTCGGCCGCGGCGTAGCCTGTGGCGCGCTGCAGTTCGGCCAGGACGTTGGGCGTCCTGCTGCCGCCCAGCGGCACTTCCTGCAGGGCGATGATGTCGGCATCGAGTTCCTTCAGTACGCCGGCGATGCGTTCCGGAGCGAACCGGCCGTCGCAGCCGACCGCGCCGTGGATGTTGTAGGTGGCGATGGCCAGCGGCCACGGATCGCCGGTGGATGACGCGTGGGCGTCGGCTGCGTAGGCGCGGCTGGCGTCCGACAGATCGGTCATGCGCGCTGTTCCTCCCTTTTCCTGAGCGCCCGGCGCAAGGCCAGGGCGACGACGATGATCACCGCCGCCACGCCTGCCAGCACCGCGATCGTTCCCGCGCTGGGCCGGCGGATGGCTTCCGCCAGGTGATGCACGAAGGTGACCGTCATGACGATGCCGGGCAGCATGCCGAGGAAGGTGCCGATGATGTAGTCGCGGAAGCGGATGTGCGAGGCGCCGGCGACGAGATTGACGATGCTGAACGGCGCCACCGGCAGCACGCGGATGACGATCACCGCGAGGATGCCGCGGCTGGCGATGCGCTGGCTGAGGCGGTTGACCCGTTCGCCGAGCATGCGCTGCACGGTATCGCGTCCCAGCCAGTGGCCGATGCCGTAGGTCGCCATGGCGCTGAGCACGGTGCCCGCGATCGCATACAGGGTGCCTTGCACCGGCCCGAACACGATGCCGGTGACGGCGATGAGCAGCATGACCGGCACCACGAGCAGGCCGGCGCCGATGTAGCAAGCCGCGATCGCCAGCGGCGTGAACGGCAGGTCGTCCAGCCGGCGCGCGAAGGCCACCATCGATTCCAGGTTGACGAATTCGCGCAGCGGCGTCCAGCGCCATGCCAGCGCCAGCGTGGCCAAGCCGAGCGCGAACAGGCCGAGGCCGATCAGCCGGCCCGGCAGGGGCTTGCGGGCCTCGCGCGGCACCACGTCGGTCACCAGCTTTTCCGGCTCGATCGGTTGCTCGGGATCGAACAATGCCTGTTCCGGAATCAGCGCATCGAGTTCCGGCGGCACGCTGGGCGCCATCTGCCTCAGCGAGCGTTCTTCATTGCGCAGGGCGCGCACCGCGCCGAGCAGGCTGCCCTGCTGCAGCATGGCTTCGCGCACGGCTTCCGGCGAGGTGTCGAGATGTTCGGCCAGCAGGCGGTTGCGCAGGCGCGCGATGGCCAGCCGCAGGCGTTCCCGCTCGCCGTTGCTGCCGGCCGCTTCGATCGTCAGGTTGCACTCGGTGTCCAGGGCCATCGACCGGTTGCTGAGGTTGGCCGAACCGACGCAGAACAGGTCGTCGTCCACCGCGAACACCTTGCTGTGCACGTTCAGGCATTGCTCGACCAGCCCGGGGATGTGGGGACATGCCATCAGGTAATGGCCATGCGCGTCGGCGTCGGCCAGCCGCCGGTGCGCCCGGGCGCGCAGCACGCCCATCGTGGCCTGCTCCAGCCAGCCGCTCTGGGTCTGCGGCGACACGATGAGCACTTCCGGCCCCTGCGGCTCCTTCAGGCGCTCGGCGAGCGCGTCGGCCAGCAGGCCGGAGGTGAAATACTGGTTCTCGAAGAACAGGGAACGGCGCGCCGCGGCGATGGCGTCGAGGTGCAGTTGCCGCACTTCATGCACGCCGGCATGGCCTTCGAAGGCCGGTTCGGTGCGCGAGATCGCGACGTCGACGTCGACGATGTCGGGCTGCACGCCGTCCGGCCAGGGATCGTGTTCGCTGCGGCGCGGGCCGGCCAGGCGTTCGCCGGTCGCGCGCTGCCAGCGCGCCCGCGCTAGCTCGCCGAGCGCCCAGGCCACATCGCCATCGACCATGGCCTGCACGTCATGGAAAGGGGCGTGCGGCTTGCCGTCGCTGTCGCAGCGCAAGGGGGCATGGCAGGCATGGTCCGAGGTATCCCAGCGGGCCTTGGTCAGGTCGAGCCCGCCGACGAAGGCGACCGCGTCATCGACCACCACGACCTTCTGGTGGTGCGATCCGCCAAGGGGATGGTTCGCGTCCATGCGGAAGGCCAGGTTGCGGTGGGTGCGCCAGTCCAGCTTCACGACCGGCAGCCATTCCCGCTCGAGCGCGTAGAGCATGGCGTAGTCCCAGTTCAGCACATGGACGTGCAGGTCTGGCCGGCTGGCCGCGATTTCATGCAGGAAATCGCCGAGGGGTTCAGGATAACCATCCCTGGCGCCGTCAGGCACGAGGCGGATTCGGCTGTCGATGTCCCAGCTCAGGATGAAGACGCTGTGCCGGGCATTGACGATGGCCGCGCGCACCGCCCGGAAGTAGGCGTCGGCATCGACCAGCATGGCGAAGCGTCGCGCCCGCTCGATGCGCCAGCAGTTGCGTCCGGGACGCAGGAGGCCGCTGGCCATGGAAGGGGGATCAAGAAAGGGTTCTTGCGCTCGCATCGTGCATGCCGAAGGGGAAACATTGTCGTTTTGGATTCGACGCAGGGCGGGCCGATTGGTTTCTTTACTGCCTGGACAGGATGAATCTTCCCTAGCCGCCTTCGCGGTGATCGGGAATCGGCGGGATCTCGCGCGGCGGGGACGCGGCCGGCACGCCCGGGTTGCCGGCCGCGCCGGTTCCGGCGGATGCTTCCGAGCTGCCTGAGACACCTGAGCCGCCCGAACCATTGATTGCGGGCGGTGCGGATTGCTGGGTATTGGCGAGGTTGCAGGCGGCGCTGAGTTGCTGCGCATACACGGGGCTGAACAAGGTCTTGTAGCGCGAACGGGTAAACGATGCCGTTGCGGGCAGGAGGTCATCGCGTCCCGGCTTGTCGGTGCGTTTCCACTGCAATCCGCCGCCGGTCATCTTGAGTTGTCCGCTGACCGGCGCGTCCGGCCTGGCGCGGCTGCTCACGAGGCTGACGTTCGCGGTGTCGTCGGCGATGCTGCCGAGGATGGACGGCCCGGAAGCGGCCTCGTCGACCATGGTCGCGCTGGCGGTGGCGAAGGTATGCGAGCCGCAGAGCCGGTCCTGTTTCTGGAACAGCTCGAGCACGAATTGCGAGCATTTGCCGGGCGCATACTTCGTGCCGCCGGGACAGACCGCGGCTGTCCAGACGCCGGTGAAGTCGCTGGCCGCGGCGGGCACGGCTACGCTCCCAAGAGCAACGAGGACGGCAACGACGGCGGCGATGGCGAACGCGGACGGGCAGGAGGCGCGCATGACGACAGGAACGATGGAAGTTGGGGCAGGACCCGGTGCTGCATGTCCACCTTAGCCTCCTTCGTTCCGGCGGGTCTTGTGGTTTGTTAAGACCCCTACCAGCCTCATTTGGCGCAGTCGCAGGCCTGCTCGCCCTTGTCGAAGATGATCTTCCATACGCCGGGCGCTTCCTGCCGCCAGATGGACGTGAAGGTGCCGATCTTCTTGCCCGCGGGATCATGTACCGGCCCGCTGCTGAGCGCCAGCCCTCCGGAAGGCAGCACCTCCACCTTGTCGGGCTCCCAGGAGAACGGCGCCTGCGGGCCTTCGTAGAAGCGCTTCCACCAGCCCGCCACGGCTTCCTTGCCGTGCAGGGGCGATGGGCCCGAAAAGAATACCGCTTCGTCCGACAGGAAACGGGTGAACGCGGCATGATCGCGGTCCGCCATGGTCTTGGCGAAGGCGCGTTCGGTTTCCCTGACCTCACCGGACAGCCGGGCCTGGCGTTCTTCGCCGGCGGCGGCCGAGGGTGCAGCAGGCAGGATGGCCGCCGCGCACAGTGCGATAGAGGCAGTGATCGGAAGAAGACGCATGGCAACTCCTTTCATGATGGCAAGGGTGCGGCGAGATCGGTCCACATGTGGACCTTGGCGATGTAGCGCTCGCCTTCGCGCATGGCCAGCGGTTCGACGCCGAAGACCGAAAAACCGCAGCGCTCATACAGCCGCTGGGCCGCCTCGTTGCCTTCCGAGACAGTAAGCTGGACCACGCGCAAGCCCGCCTGCCCCCGCGCATGCCGCAGCAGCGCCTGGACGAGGGCCTTGCCGGTGCCGCCATGGCGCGCCGCGGGCTGGACGAACATGCCGAGCAGGCTCGCCTTGTGGCGGCTTTTCGGCCGCGGCTCGCGGCGGTAGCTGACCGCGCCCACCAGTGCCGCGCCGTCGAAGGCGCCGAAGCTCGCTTCCATGCTGTCCTCGCCCGCGCCGACGCGCGTTTCCCACCAGGACATCGGGAAGGCGGCGCGTTCGTCGACGCTGGCGGTGAAAGCTTCGGGATGCGCCGCATATGCCTGCAGCATCAGGGTCCGGTAGGCATCGGCGTCGGCGGGAAGCAGTCTGCGGATCTCGGGTGTGTGCATGCTGGTCGGGAAGGACGAAGCGTGGCGCTGACGCCCGCGCGGTCAAGGGGGAATGGGCGCATCTTGCCAGAGCCGGCCGGCATGCACAACGGTCCGCCCTGCCCGGCGCCTCCGGACCGGACTCAGCCTGACCGGCCGTCGAAACCGCCCACCGGACCGCTGCGCTCGGCATGCAGGCGGGCCCGTTCCGGCGTGAGGAAGAACGACATCCGGACGAGCGAGCCGAGCTCCTCCGAAAACTCCATGCCGGTGATCACGAAGCCGAGCCGCAGCTTGGCGATCAGCACCGGGTTGTTGGTGGACAGGTGCCTGGAATACACGGTGTGGCAGCCCCGGGCGGCGGCTTCGTCGAGCACGGCGCGCGCGAGGCGGGAATAGACGCCGCGCCGGCGGTGGGCCGGCAGGACAGCGGAATTGGCCACGTAGAAGGCGCCGCCGCGTTCATACCATCCCATCGACCAGCCGACGAGCGTGTCGCCATCGAAGGCGCCCACCCGCAGGCGCTCCGGCGCGGGCAGGCTGTCGCGCAACGCATCGGCGCGCGCGAAGGCGTCGTCGCCCAGTTGCGAGCGTAGCAGGGAGCGGCGGGCAAGGTCGCCGAAAAGGCGCTCGACCGTCTCGGTGAAAGCGGGTTCGTCGAACTGCGGCACGACCGCGATGCGGATGCCGTCCGCCCGTTCCAGGCTGGTTGCTTGTGTCAAGGCGTCTCCCTGTTCAGATATCCATCGGATCGACTTCGAGCGACCACTTTACCCGGCTTTTCATGGCGCGCAGCTGCAGCATCCACTCCCTCAGGTAGGCCTGAAGCGCGGGGCGGGAAGGCGATTCGACCAGCAGCTGGGCGCGCTCGACGTTGGCCACGCGCGTCAAGGCCATGGGAATGGGATCGTTGATGGTGATGCCGGGCGGCTGGAGCATGCCGGCGGCTTCCTGCAGGAAGGCCAGCGCGGCATCGAGTTCGCGCGCCTCGGCGCGCAGCAGCGCCTGGTAGAGGTAAGGCGGCAGGCCGGCTTGCTGGCGTTCCTCGAGCAGGCCGGCGGCGAAACGGTCGTAGTCGTGCGCCATGAGCGCCGCATACAGGGGATGCTGCGGGTAGCGCGTCTGGATCAGGACTTCGGCGGCATTGCCATCTTCCTTGCGCGCCGCGCGGCCCGCCCGTCCGCCGACCTGCATGAGCTGCGCGAACAGGCGCTCGCTGGCGCGGTAATCGTGCGAAAACAGGGCGGTGTCGGGATTGAGCACGCCGACCAGCGTGAGGTTGCGGAAGTCATGTCCCTTGGCGACCATCTGCGTGCCGATGAGGATGTCCACCTCGCCCCGGTGCACGGCGTCGAAGGCGGCCTGCGCGCTGCCCTTGAGGCGCGTGGAATCGGCATCGATGCGCAGCAGCCTCGCCTCCGGGAACAGGTGCTGCAGGTTTTCCTCGATGCGCTGGGTGCCGCGGCCGAGCGGCTGCAGGTCCACGTTGCCGCAGGTGGGGCAGGCGCGCGGAATGCGCTGCTCCATGCTGCAATGATGGCAGCGCAGGCGGTGCTCCGACTTGTGCAGGACCATGAACGCGGTGCAGCGCACGCAGTTGCTGATCCAGCCGCAGGACTCGCAGGACAGGACCGGCGCGTAGCCGCGGCGGTTCAGGAAAAGCAGCGATTGCTCGCCCTGGTCGAGACGCTTCTTGATCGCGGCGCGCAAGCTGGCGGTGAGCCCGCCGTCGGCCTTGTCACGCTCCATGTCGACAAGCCGGATAGCGGGGAGCACGGCGTCGGGCACGGCGCGTTCGCGCAGCGTGAGCTCCCGGTAGCGGCCGGTGCGCGCATGGTGCCAGGTTTCGAGCGACGGGGTGGCCGAGCCGAGCACCAGCGGGATGTCCAGCTGGCGCGCGCGCCAGACGGCGAGGTCGCGCGCGGAATAGCGCAGTCCTTCCTGCTGCTTGTACGAGGGGTCGTGCTCTTCGTCGATGATGATGAGCTTCAGCGCGGGCAGCGAAGCGAGGACCGCGAGCCGCGTGCCAAGGATGATGCGGGCACGGCCGAGGTGCGCGGCGATCCAGTGCTGCAGGCGTTCGCCTTCCGCGAGGCCGCTGTGCAGGGTGACCACGTCGACGCCCGGAAAGCGCGCCCGCACGTTGGCTTCGAGCTGGGGCGTCAGGTTGATTTCCGGCGTCAGGATCAGCACCTGGGCGTCATGGTTTTCCGGCTTGGCGAGGATGCGCGCCGCCGCCTGCAGGTAGACCTCGGTCTTGCCGCTTCCCGTCACGCCGTACAGCAGGATGGGCGCGAAGCCCTCGGCGGCGGCGATCGCCTCGGCCGCCTCGCGCTGTGCCGCATTCAGCGGCGGCATGTTGGCGGGAGCGGGATCGTGAGCGTGTTCCTTGCCCGCCAGGCGCTTCAGCGCCCGGTCGAGGGATACCGTGGTCTCCGCGCGCAGGTTCTTCGGAATGCCGGGAATGACCACCTCGCCCAGGGGCCGCTGGTAGTAATCGGCGGCGAAGCTGCACAAGGCGATCCAGTCGGGCCGGAGCGGCTCGAGCTGAGCGCGGAGCGAAAGCACGGGCTTGAGCTTGTCTGGCGGGACGTCCGAGGTATCTTCGATGGCGATGATCAGGCCGACGGCTTCCCGCTTGCCGAACGGGACCATGGCCAGCTGGCCGGGGCGCGGCGGCGAGCTTGCGCCGTCGTCGAGCCAGACATAGTCGAAGAGCTGGTCGAGCGGCGTGTCGAGGGCGATCTTGAGGATGCGTTGTTTCACAAACTTAAAGTAATTTTTTAGAAAAAACGCTAAGCCACGGTTTCTAAAGCAGGATTTCGGTCTATCCACACAAGCTGTGGATAACTTTGTGGGCAAGTCTTGGGAAAGCTTTGGAGAGGCGCTCCACTGGGCGGTTTCCGCTACGTTGCCGCTTTTTCTTGCATCGATTTTTTCCTTAATTTTCAGACGCTTGGCGCTGCGTTCCTAGCGACGGATATTTTCCCTCGGAAAAATTCCGCGCAACTTGACAATTTTTCGGGATTCCAGTTTGTGTGAATAACCGCCCCGCCGCTGTCTCTCGTTTGCGCCACTTTGCGGCAATCCGCTTGAGATTTCGCAGCGTCGTGGCGCGGCGGCAATTGCCTGCCCGCATGCGTTTCGTTGTCCGGGCGGAAACCGTTCGGGGAAATCGGTACGACCATGTTGTGCTGCATTCCTGGTTCACTGCCGCCCAAGAATCTTAAAGTAAACTTTCACATTCCTCCGTAACTTGGCGATGGAAAAGGAGTTTTTCGGGGTATCCACAAAGTCTGTGGATAACTTTGTGGAGAAAGTGCCGGCACTTCGGCGCAGAGCCACGGCTGGCGCGGGTTTCGGCGGTTTCGCGGCGAATTGCCAGAAAAAATTTTCCTTCAATTTCAATGACTTGCGGGAGGCGTTCGCGCCTGCCGTGAAGGCGCCGAATCGAGGTTGTTTCCGCATCGCACCATCACCGTACTGTGAATAAGCGCAGCGTTCCGCCGGTCAATGGTATTTCCGGCGGGATTGATCGTGCTTAAGCCGCGGGTCAGGCTTCGGAACGCAGCCTGCGGCCGACGTCGTGGACCGTATCGACCAGCACGCTGACGGCCTCGGGAGGCGTGAACTGGGAAATGCCGTGCCCGAGGTTGAACACGTGGCCGTTGCCCGCCTGGGGCTTGCCGAACGATTCCAGCACGCGCGTGGCCTCGCTGCGGATCTGCTCGGCGCCGGCGAAGAGGGTCATCGGGTCGAGGTTGCCTTGCAGCGCAACGCGGTCACCCACCCGGCGGCGCGCTTCGCCCAGATTGACGGTCCAGTCCAGGCCGACGGCGTCGGCGCCGATGTCCGCGATCTCTTCGAGCCAGAGGCCGCCGCCCTTGGTAAAGACGATGGCAGGAATGTGCGCGCCCTGGTGTTCACGCTTGAGGCGGGAGACCACCTCGCGCATGTAGGCCAGAGAGAAGCGCTGGTACAGGCCATCCGCCAGGGTGCCGCCCCAGGTATCGAAGATCATGACCGCCTGGGCGCCTGCCTCGATCTGCGCATTCAGGTAGCTGGCCACGGCGCTGGCATTGGTCTTGAGGATGTGGTGCATGAGATCGGGGCGGTTGTACATCATGCTCTTGACCAGTCGGAAGTCGTCGGAGCCGCCGCCCTCCACCATGTAGCACGCCAGTGTCCACGGACTGCCGGAGAAGCCGATCAGCGGGACGCGGCCATTGAGCGTGGTGCGGATCTGGGTCACGGCATCGAACACGTATTGCAGGGATCCGGGAGGCGGTTCCTGCAGCGCCATCACGGCCTTCTCGTCGCGCAGCGGATGTTCGAACTTCGGGCCCTCGCCCTCGGCGAAATACAGCCCCAGTCCCATCGCATCCGGGACGGTGAGGATGTCGGAGAACAGGATCGCGGCGTCGAGCGCGTAGCGGTCGAGCGGCTGGATCGTCACCTCCGTGGCGTAATCCGGGTTCTTGGCGAGGCCGAGGAAGGAGCCGGCCCGCTTGCGGGTGGCGCAGTACTCGGGAAGGTAGCGGCCGGCCTGGCGCATGAGCCAGAGCGGCGTGTAATCGGTGGGCTGGCGCATGAGTGCGCGCAGGAAAGTATCGTTCTTGAGCGGGGCGAAGTTGGTGGGCATGGGCGTCTTTCGGTAATCCTGCATTATCGCCCAGGGCGGGCTAAAACGCTGCTGGTAACGCTGGTTGCGACGCTGCTTGTGCGTGAAACGCGGCGCTTTCCTGGAAGCGGAAAAGCGCCTGCATGGAAGCGCGATCCGGCGCCCGGCAGGTGTGCCTGCCTTCGTTCAGCCCGGCATGCGGTTCACGCACAGGTCGGCCATCTGGCGGGCCCACACCGCGCAGCCGCGGACGGACGGGTGGTAGCCGTCGCTTGCCATCATCTGCGGCGAGACGAGGTCGACATGCAGCGGCACGTGCAGCACGGCAGGCAGGCTCGCTGCCAGGCGTGCGCTCTCGTGGTCGAGCGCGGCGGACTTGAGCCCCATGACCCAGCGCAGGGGCTGCGGCAGGGCTGGAAAGCGGGAGAGCGGCGGCACGCCCGCCAGCAGGATGATGCGTGGCTGGCAGCGTTCCTCCAGCGCCTGCAACAGGCTGGAAAGCGTATCGCGCCACCGGCCGACCGGCGTGAACGCCGTCGTGTCGTTGACGCCCAAGCAAACGAGCGCCACGTCGACGGGGGCGGCGGGCAGCCCCGGCAGCACGGCTTCGCCGATTTCCCTGGCGGTGGCGCCGTTGCGCCCATGGGCCTGCCATGCCACGGGACGGCCGAGGCTGGATGACAGCGCGCGGGCGAGTTGTGCGGTGATGGCGTCTTCCTGGGTGGGGACGCCGACGCCGGCGACCGGCGATTCGCCGATGGCGACGATGCGCAAGGCCTGGCCGGCGAGCTGCGCGCCGGCCAGGCCCTCGCGCGGGCCGTCCGCTTCCGGCAAGCGCGGCGTCTTGCGCCGGGTCCGCTTTCCCTGCCAGGACAGCAGCGGAAACAGGGGTAGCGCGACGAGTTCGGGGAGAAACTGCTGCATGGTTCGCGAATAACGCTGATGACGGAAGGGCCGCACCGGCAGGCTTGATCGTACAGGGCTCAGGCACGCATGGCTCGGCGCCTGGTAACAAAAAAGGCAGCCGAAGCTGCCTTGATTGTCATGCTGACGTGCCCTGCCGGATCAACGCTTCTTGCGCAACTTCTGGATGGCGGCGAGCTGTGCTACGGCGGCGGCGAGTTCTGCCTGCGCCTTTGCATAGTCGATCGCGGAATCCTTGTTGACAAGGGCTTCTTCGGCCAGTCGCTTGGCTTCGGCTGCCTTCGCCTCGTCCAGGTCATGACCGCGGATGGCGGTATCGGCCAGCACGGTGACGCCATGCGGCTGCACTTCGAGAAGACCGCCCGCCACGAAAACGAATTCGTCTTCGGCCTGGCCCGGTACCTTGATGCGTACCGCGCCGGGACGGATGCGCGTGATCAGCGGCGTGTGCTGGGGGTAAATGCCCAGCTCGCCCGCTTCACCCGGCAACGCGACGAACTCGGCTTCGCCGGCGAAGATTTCCTCTTCGGCGGACACGACGTCGACGTGAATGGTGTTTGCCATGTTGGAACCTTTGTTGTTCGATGGAAGACTGCGTAACCCGACCAGCTCCTTCCCTTTCGAGGGGAAGGCCGGGATGGGGATGGGTTTCCGTCATGCCTGGAGACCCATCGGCTTCCCGGCCGACCTTCGGGAGAAGGCGGCTTGGACAGGATTACTGCAGCTTCTTGGCCTTTTCGATGGCTTCCTCGATCGTGCCGACCATGTAGAAGGCCTGTTCCGGCAGGTGGTCGAGTTCGCCGCTGGCGATCATCTTGAAGCCCTTGATCGTGTCCTTCAGCGAAACGTACTTGCCCGGGGAGCCGGTGAACACTTCGGCGACGTGGAAGGGCTGCGACAGGAAACGCTGCATCTTGCGAGCGCGTGCCACGACCAGCTTGTCTTCCGGTGCGAGTTCGTCCATGCCGAGAATCGCGATGATGTCGCGCAGTTCCTTGTAGCGCTGCAGCGTGCCCTGGACGGAGCGGGCCGTCTCGTAGTGCTCGGCGCCGACCACGTTCGGGTCCAGCTGGCGGGAAGTCGAGTCCAGCGGGTCCACGGCGGGGTAGATACCCAGCGCGGCGATGTCACGCGACAGCACGACGGTGGAGTCGAGGTGGGCGAAGGTGGTTGCCGGGGACGGGTCGGTCAAGTCATCCGCAGGGACGTACACGGCCTGGATGGACGTAATCGAACCGGTCTTGGTGGAGGTGATGCGCTCCTGCAGGCGGCCCATTTCTTCTGCCAGCGTCGGCTGGTAACCCACCGCGGAAGGCATACGGCCCAGCAGTGCGGACACTTCGGTACCGGCCAGCGTGTAGCGGTAGATGTTGTCCACGAAGAACAGCACGTCACGGCCTTCGTCACGGAAGGATTCCGCGATCGTCAGGCCGGTCAGCGCCACGCGCAGACGGTTGCCCGGCGGCTCGTTCATCTGGCCGTAGACCATCGCCACCTTGGAGTTGGCGAGGTTGTCCAGGTCGACGACCTTGGAGTCGGCCATTTCGTGGTAGAAGTCGTTGCCTTCACGGGTACGCTCACCCACGCCGGCGAACACGGACAAGCCGGAGTGCGCCTTCGCGATGTTGTTGATGAGCTCCATCATGTTCACGGTCTTGCCCACGCCTGCGCCGCCGAACAGGCCGACCTTACCGCCCTTGGCGAACGGGCAGACCAGGTCGATCACCTTGATGCCGGTTTCGAGCAGTTCCTGCGAGGGAGACAGTTCGTCGTACTGGGGAGCCTTGCGGTGGATGGATGCCGTGCGTTCCGCCGAAACGGGACCACGCTCATCGATCGGATTGCCCAGCACGTCCATGATGCGGCCCAGCGTTGCCGGACCAACGGGCACCGAGATCGGTGCGCCGGTATTGCTGATCATCATGCCGCGACGCAGACCGTCGGAGGAGCCCAGCGCAATGGTACGGACCACGCCGTCGCCAAGCTGCTGCTGCACTTCCAGGGTCAGGGCGGAGCCTTCCATCTTCAAGGCATCGTATACCTTGGGCATGGCGTTGCGCGGAAATTCCACGTCAACCACGGCGCCGATACACTGAACGATTTTGCCTTCAGCCATTTTCGTTCCTTCAATATTTAAATAGATTCGTTACGTTAAACCGCAGCCGCACCGGCGACGATCTCGGACAGTTCCTTGGTAATCGCGGCCTGACGAGTCTTGTTGTACACAAGCTTCAGCTCGCCAATGACGTTACCCGCGTTATCGGAAGCAGCCTTCATCGCCACCATGCGCGCCGATTGCTCGGACGCCATGTTTTCCGCGACAGCCTGATAGATCAGGGCTTCAACGTAACGCACCAGCAGTTCGTCGATGACGGTCTGCGCATCCGGCTCGTAGATGTAGTCCCAGGCGTGGGACGACTTGTCCGCCTGCATGCGCTCCGCCGACAGCGGCAGCAGCTGGTCCATCATCGGTTCCTGCTTCATCGTGTTGATGAACTTGGTGTAGAACAGATAGACCGCGTCGAGCTTGCCTTCCTGGTACGCATCGAGCAGCACCTTGACGGGACCGATCAGCTTGTCGAGGTGCGGCGTGTCGCCGAGACCCGTGACTTGCGAAACGACCCTGGCGCCGATGCGGTTCAGGAAGCCGAGACCCTTGTTGCCGATCGCGACTGCTTCAACCTTGGTACCTTGTCCGTCGAGCTCGCGCACCTTGTTGGTCACTTGGCGCAGCACGTTGGTGTTCATGCCGCCGCACAGACCCTTATCGGTCGTGACGACGATGACACCCACGGTTTTCGCTGCGCTTTGCTTGACCAGGAAAGGATGCGTGTACTCCGGATTGGCCTGCGACAAGTTGGCGGCGATATTGCGAATCTTGTCACTGTAGGGACGGGCCGCGCGCATCCGTTCCTGCGCCTTGCGCATTTTGGATGCGGCGACCATTTCCATCGCCTTGGTGATTTTCTTCGTGTTCTCGACGCTCTTGATCTTGCCGCGTATCTCTTTGCCTGCAGCCATGAGTATTTACTCCTTCAGCGCGTTGGCTCAGAAAGTCTTCTTGAAGGCGGCAATCGCGGAGGCGAGTTCTGCTTCGCCGTCTTTGTCGAGTTGCTTGCTGTCTTCAATCTTCTTCAGCAGCGCACCATGGCTGGTCTTCATGAAGTTGTGCAGGCCGGATTCGAAGGCCAGCACGCGCTTCACGTCGATGTCGTCGAAGTAGCCCTTGTTCACGGCGAACAGCGACACGGCCATCAGGGAGATGGGCAGCGGCGAGTACTGGGGCTGCTTGAGCAGCTCGGTCACGCGCGCGCCGCGGTCCAGCTGGCGGCGGGTGGCTTCGTCGAGATCGGAGGCGAACTGTGCGAACGCGGCCAGTTCACGATACTGCGCCAAGTCGGTACGGATACCGCCGGACAGGTTCTTGATGACCTTGGTCTGGGCTGCGCCACCGACGCGGGACACCGAGATACCGGCGTTGATCGCGGGACGGATGCCGGAGTTGAACAGCGAGGTCTCGAGGAAGATCTGGCCGTCGGTAATCGAGATCACGTTGGTCGGAACGAATGCGGACACGTCGCCGGCTTGCGTTTCGATGATCGGCAGCGCGGTCAGCGAACCGGTCTTGCCCTTGACCTGGCCGTTGGTGAAGGCTTCGACGTAGTCGGGGTTGACGCGGGCTGCGCGCTCCAGCAGGCGGGAGTGCAGGTAGAACACGTCGCCCGGATACGCTTCGCGGCCCGGCGGACGGCGCAGCAGCAGGGAAACCTGGCGGTAGGCCACGGCCTGCTTGGACAGGTCGTCGTACACGATCAGTGCGTCTTCGCCGCGGTCGCGGAAGTACTCGCCCATGGCGCAGCCGGAGTAGGCGGCGACGTACTGCATCGCTGCGGACTCGGACGCGTTGGCGGCGACGACGATGGTGTAGTCCATCGCGCCGTTCTGCTCGAGCGCGCGCACGATGTTCTTGACGGTGGATGCCTTCTGGCCGATCGCGACGTAGATACACGTCATGTCCTGGCCCTTCTGGTTGATGATGGCATCGATCGCGACGGCGGACTTGCCGGTCTGGCGGTCGCCGATGATCAGTTCGCGCTGGCCGCGGCCGATCGGCACCATGGAGTCAATTGCCTTCAGGCCGGTTTGCATCGGCTGGGAGACGGATTGACGTGCGATAACGCCCGGAGCGATCTTCTCGATCGGGGCGGACAGCGTGGCGTTGATCGGACCCTTGCCGTCGATCGGCTGGCCCAGTGCGTTGACGACGCGGCCCTTCAGTTCGGGACCGATCGGCACTTCCAGGATGCGGCCCGTGCACTTGACGGTGTCGCCTTCGGAAATGTGCTCGTACTCGCCCAGGATAACGGCGCCGACGGAGTCGCGCTCGAGGTTCAGCGCGAGGCCGAAGGTGTTGCCCGGGAATTCCAGCATCTCGCCTTGCATTGCGTCGGACAGACCGTGAATGCGGCAGATACCGTCGGTCACGGAGATGACCGTGCCCTGATTGCGGATCTCAGCGGTGTCGCCAAGGCCTTGAATCCGGCTCTTGATCAGTTCGCTGATTTCAGACGGGTTGAGTTGCATGTTAACTCCTAAATTTTTTAATCTCGGCTTGCTTGCGCTGGCAGGCAGCGGGCATAGCAGTCAAGAAGCGTCCGGTGCTTACGCGACCAGGGCGGTGTACATCTTCTGCAGCTTGGCGCGAACCGAAGTGTCCAGCACTTCATCGCCAACCGCGATGCGTACGCCACCGATGAGCGAGTTGTCCACCTTGACCGACGGATTGAGCTTGCGTCCGAATTTTCTTTCCAGCGTGGCGACCAGTTCCTGCACCTGTGCGGGGGTCATCTCGAAGGCGCTGGTGATCTCGGCGTCGGCGGCACCCTCGGCGCTGTTCTTGAGCGCGTGGAATTGCGTGCCGATCTCGGGCAACAGCGTGAGACGTCCGTTTTCCACCAGCATCTGCACGAAGTTTTTCGCTTCGGGGAAGACGGTTGATTTCAACAGGGACAAGAAAGTATCGACGATCTGCGAATCCGAAAGTTTCGGATTGCTGGCGAAAGTCTTGACATCGGGGAGCGCAGCCACCGCCGCCATTTCCGACACGAGGTCGGACCAGGCGGCGATGTTGCCGGACTTGGCGACACGGAACAGTGCTTCTGCGTAAGGGCGAGCAATCGTTGCGAGTTCGGCCATGATTACAGCTCGGTCTTCAGTTGGTTCAGCAGGTCGGCGTGGGCCGCTGCGTTCACCTCACGCTTCAGGATCTGCTCGGCGCCGGCCACCGCGAGGGTAGCGACTTGCGCGCGCAGTTCTTCACGTGCACGAGTGACTTGCTGTTCTGCATCGGCGCGGGCGGCCGCAAGGATGCGGGCGGCTTCGTCGGAGGCAGTTTTCTTGGCTTCTTCGATGATGGCGGCGGCGCGCTTTTCAGCGTCGCTGATGCGCTTCTGGCCTTCGTCACGCGCAGTGGCGAGCTCGGATTGCACGCGCTTTTCAGCGGCGGCCATCTCTGCCTTGCCACGCTCGGCGGCTGCCAGGCCGTTCGCGATCTTCTCGGCGCGTTCGTCGAGTGCCTTCATCAGCGGGGGCCACACGAACTTCATGGTGAACCACGCGAGGATGAAGAAGACCACGAACTGCGCAAACAAGGTTGCATTCAGATTCACGGCGTTTTTCCTTCCTAGAGTAAAGAATGCCGAACGCGAAGGTTCGGCAGCTCAGTGTTCAGGCTGGTCGCCCGATTAACCCCGGACGAAAGGATTGGCGAATGCGAACAGCATGGCGATACCGACGCCGATCAGGAATGCCGCGTCGATCAGGCCAGCCAGCAGGAACATCTTGGTCTGCAGGGTGTTCATCAGTTCAGGCTGACGGGCGGAAGCTTCGAGGTACTTGCCGCCCATGATGGCGATACCGATACAGGCACCGATAGCACCCAGGCCAATGATCAAGCCGCAAGCCAGAGCAACAAAAGAGACGTCAGTCATGAGAATTCCTTCAAAAGGTTAAGGTTGAAAACAAAAAATGAAAATTACTACTTCTTTACGTACTGCCTATCTTTCGATTCTTTACGTGCTGAGGGTCGTCCCGGCGATCAGTGGCCTTCGTGGGCCTGGCCGATGTAGACCAGCGTCAGCATCATGAAAATGAATGCCTGCAGGATAACGATCAGGATGTGGAAGATCGCCCAGATGGAGCCTGCGATGACGTGGCCGACGAAGCCGAATGCGGTGGCCATCGAACCGAGCAAAGCGATCAGCAGGAACAGCAGCTCGCCGGCATACATGTTGCCGAAGAGTCGCATGCCCAGGGACACTGCCTTGGCCGCGTATTCGATGATGTTGAGGAGGAGGTTGAACGGCGCCATGTAGATGCCGAACGGAGCGGCGAAAAGCTCATGGATCCAGCCGCCGAGGCCCTTGATCTTGATGCTGTAGTAGAGCATCAGTGCCAGGACGCCGAGGGAAATGCCGAGCGTGCCGTTGAGGTCGGCGGTCGGCACGACGCGGTGATGGATGTCGATGCCGATGACGCGGAACAGGCCGGAGAACAGGTCCACCGGCAGGAAGTCGAGCGAGTTCATCAGGGCAACCCAGATGAACACGGTCAGCGCCAGCGGCGCGATGAAGCTGCGGTCGCCATGGACGATGGCCTTGGACTGGTCCTCGACCATTTCCACGACCATTTCGACGAAGGCCTGGAGGCGTCCGGGAACGCCGGAGGTCGCGCGGCGCGCGGCCGCCCACATGATGAGGCAGCCGACGATGCCCATGGCGACGGACCAGAAGACCGTGTCCATGTTGATGATGGAAAAGTCGACGATCTTTTCCTGGTGATGCGTGGCGAGGTGTCCGAGGTGATGGACGATGTATTCGGATGCGGTCGGCGCGTGTGCTGCCGCTTCGGTTGTGGTGGACATGAGTCAGTGCCTAAATATTAAGATGATGTAACTTTTCAGCGCCACGATGAAGGCGGCGATCAGCGCCAGCCCGTTCAAATCGTGATACAGCCAGACCACCGCGCCCAACAGCGCGATCGTCAACGCAATCTTGATAAATTCACCGATGAAAAACGTCATCGGGTTGACCGCACCCGGCTTTCGCGCGTTCGAAAACAAACGCAAGGCGAACAAGCCATTCGGCACTACACAGCACAGTCCACCGAGAAGCGCGGAGATCAGCGCGTGGACGCCTCCGAGCATTCCAGCGATCAGGCCGGTGACGACCGTGGCCGCCAATTGCAGGAGAACGACGCGCAGCATGGCTATTCCAAAAACGTGCAGTTTCCAGGCGTCACGCGCCCGCTTCATGCACCGGTTTGGCTCCGCGATAAGACTTCTCAGGCCGCTGTGTTTCTTGATGGTGCGTCTCGACAAACCCCGGGATTATAAGTGTTTTCCACAGCCAGCGTCAAACCTTTGCCCAGTGGCAGTAACGCTTTTGGACTACGGTAAAACTACTAGGGTCAGGCTTGCAATTCAGCGAGCCACGCCCTGCCCCGCGGCCAGTCGCCCAGCCCGCTTTCCGCATTGATATGCCCCAGCGGACCGAGATCGTGAAAGCCTGCCTGCCAGTCCCGCGCCCACGATGCCGCCTTCTCGATTCCGCACCACGGATCGTCGCTCGACGCGGCAACGATCGCCTTGAAGGGCAGGCGCCGGCGCGGCATCGGCGCGAAGCCGGTAGCGCTTCCGGGAAAATCTTTCCGTTCCACGTCGGGCAAGGCCACAAGCAGTGCGCCCGCCACCTTGGCGGCGTGCGGCGCCGCGCCGTGTTCGCCGGCCCACCATGCGGCGAGCGCGCATCCGAGGCTGTGCGCCGCGAGGACGACCGGGCCGGCCGCCTCGCGGATCGCCGCGTCGAGCGCGGCCACCCAGGCGGCGCGGTCGGGGGCATCCCAGCTGTGCTGCTGCACCCGCCGCGCGTTCGGCATGGACCGTTCCCAATGCGTCTGCCAGTGTCCGTCGCCGGAGTTGTAGAGCCCGGGCAGGATCAGCACGGTGGGCAGGTCGCTTGTCATGATTCGTCTCGGTTTGATGTCAGCTTAGCGGGCAGGCGCGGGCAGGCCAATTACCTGCCCGGTAATGGAAGGCCTGCGCTGCCGGCGGGGATCAGGCGCGCAGCTTGGCGATGAGGGTGTCCAGCGCGTCGAGGCTGGCGAACTCGACGATGAGCTGGCCTTTGTTCTTGGCGCCGAGCTTGATGGAGACCTGGGTCGCCAGCGCGTCGGACAGTTCTTCCTCGAGCCGCGCGATGTCGCGCGACTTTTCCTTGCCGGCGCGCGGCTTGCCGGCGGAGGCGAGCTCGGTGCTCGCGCGCACGACCATCTTTTCGGCTTCGCGCACCGAGAGGCGCTTGGCGACGATCTGGTTGGCAAGCGTGATCTGCGTGGCGGAGTCGACCGCGAGCAGGGCGCGAGCGTGGCCCATGTCGATGTCGCCTGCCATCAGCATGGTCTGCACCGGCTTGGCGAGATTGAGCAGGCGCAGCAGGTTCGACACCGCGCTGCGCGACCGGCCGACGGCATTGGCCGCCTGCTCGTGGGTGAATTCGAAATCGCTGATCAGGCGGTGGATGCCCTGCGCTTCTTCCAGCGGGTTGAGGTCTTCGCGCTGGATGTTTTCGATCAGTGCCATCGCCGCGGCGGCCTGGTCGTCCACGTCCTTGACGAGCACAGGCACTTCGCTCAGCCCGGCGATCTGCGCGGCGCGGAAGCGGCGTTCGCCGGCGATGATCTCGTAGCGGGTGCTGCCATTGTGCTGAACGTTGCCGCTGCCATTGCTGCCATTGGTGCCATTGCTGCCGCCGTTGCCGCTGTCCACGGGACGGACCAGGATGGGTTGCATCAGGCCCTGCGCCTTGATGGAGGCGGCAAGCTCGTTGAGCGCGCCTTCGTCCATGCGGGTGCGCGGCTGGTACTTGCCGGCCTGCATCTGCGCCACGTTGAGCGTAGAAGGCGCGCCGGGGACGGTGGGCACCGCCTCGGTCATGTCGGCGGACCCGCCCAGCAATGCATCGAGTCCGCGCCCGAGGCCCTTGGATTTTTTCGTGACCATGTCTGCCCCCTGGATGCTTAGAATGTCTTGATGCGATCGACCATCTCGGCGCCGAACGCGATGTAGGCCTGCGCGCCTTTGGACGCGGGATCGAAGGTCACGCCGGGCATGCCATACGAGGGCGCTTCGGCCAGGCGCACGTTGCGCGGAATGATGGTGCGGAACACCTTGTCGCCGAAGTGCTGCTCGAGCTGCGCGGACACCTGCTGCGACAGGGTCATGCGCGGATCGAACATGACCCGCAGCAGGCCGATGATCTTGAGTTCGGGATTGAGCTTGGCATGCACCTTCTTGATGGTGTTGACCAGGTCGGACAAGCCTTCGAGCGCATAGTATTCGCACTGCATGGGAATGATCACCCCATGGGCGGCGCACAGGCCGTTGAGGGTAAGCATGGAGAGCGCCGGCGGGCAGTCGATCAGCACGAAGTCATAGTCGCTTTCGACCGAGGCGATGGCGTCCTTGAGCCGCTTCTCGCGGTTGTCGAGCTCCACCATCTCGACTTCGGCGCCGGCCAGTTCGCGGTTGGCGGGCAGCACGTCGAAGCGGCCGCTTTCGGAGCGCACGCGCGCAGCCGCCAGCTCGGCCATGCCGAGCAGGACTTCATACACGGATTTTTCCAGGGTCGCCTTGTTGATGCCTGCCCCCATGGTGGCGTTGCCCTGCGGATCGAGGTCCACCAGCAGCACGCGCTGGTCCAGCCTGGCAAGTCCGGCTGCGAGATTGACGGCGGTTGTTGTTTTGCCGACGCCGCCTTTCTGGTTGGCGACGCAGAAGATTTTTGCCATGTTTTAGTTGGTGGTGAGTTTGATGCCGAAGCCGATCAGGAAAACGCCCGCCGCCTTCGACGCGAAGGTGGCTATGCGGCGGTTGCGGGCAAGCCGGCGCGCGGCGGCATTGCCAAGCAGCACCAGCAGGCTTCCATAGAACAGGGTGCACGACGAGATCACGCCGCCCATCGCGAGGAAGGTCAGGCTGCCCTGGTGGTGCGCGGGATCGATGAACAGCGGGAAGAAGGCCATGTAGAACACGATGGCTTTCGGATTGATGAGCGTGACCAGGAAGCCGCGCCGGAAGTCGGCGGCGTTGGAGAACGGCACGATGGCCCCGCCCTCCCCTCCCTTCGCCACGAGCAGCTTGAAACCGAGGTAGGCGAGGTAGGCCGCGCCGAGGTATTGCATGCCCTGGAACAGCAGCGGATTGGCCTTGAGCAGCGCGGCCACGCCGACCGCGGCGAGGAACATCAGCACGGCGTCGCCCAGCATGAGGCCGGCCAGCGAAGCGAAGCCGCCGCGCAAGCCATGCTGGCCGGTGCAGGTCAGCACGCAGAAGGTGCCGGGCCCGGGCAGCATGAGGAAGACCATGGTCGCTGCGACCAGCTGCCGGATGTCAGTAATGCCGATGGCCTGGAACATGTCGATCATGATGCCTCCCGCGAAATGACGATGAGATGCCGCTCCGCCTGCAAGCCCGGCACGTGCACGGAACGGATGTCCGCGACCGTCCAGCCGGCAGGCAAGCCGGCGATTTCCTTTTCGGGCATGACGCCCTTCATGGCAATGAAGCGTCCGTCCGGCGCCAGCAGGTGGTTCGACCAGTTCACGAAGTCCGCCAGGTCGGCGAAGGCGCGCGACGTGATCACGTCGAAGGGTTGCGGCACGCGCAATTCCTCCACGCGCCCTGTGTGGACCGTGACGTTCGCCAAGCCGAGTTCTGCCTTGACCTGGGTGAGGAAGGCGGTCTTCTTGTGCACGGTGTCGATCAGCGACACCTGCATGTCGGGACGCGCGATGGCAAGGACGATACCCGGCAGGCCGCCGCCGGCGCCGACGTCCAGGATGTGGCGCGCATCGGCGAATGCGGGCGCGACGGCCAGCGAATCGAGGAGGTGCTGGGTCACCATCTGCGCGGGATCGCGTACGGCGGTCAGGTTGTAGACGCCGTTCCACTTCGCCAGCAAGGCGAGGTAATCCATCAGCGCGGCGATCTGCCGCGCGTCCAGGACGAGCGGCAAGGACGCCGCGCCCTGCTCCAGGGTGCGGGTCAGCGCCGGGCGATCGAAGGCCCTCATGCGGCGGACTGCTGGTCGGGCAATGCGGCGAAGTCCTTGAAGCCGCCCTTCTTTAGGTGCACCAGCAACAGGGAGATGGCTGCCGGGGTGACGCCGGAAATGCGTGAAGCCTGTCCCAGGGTTTCCGGGCGATGCTTGTTCAGCTTCTGGCGAACCTCGACCGACAGGCCGCGCACATCCATGTAGTCGATCGCTGCCGGCAACTTCAGGTTTTCGTAATGGTCATGGCGCTCGACTTCCTTGGCCTGCCGGTCGATGTAACCGGCATACTTCACCTGGATCTCGACCTGCTCGCGTACCGCGCCGTCGGACACGCCCGGTCCGGCAAGGTCCTGCCCCTGGGTTCCCTTCAGGGTCATCAGGCTATCGTAGCTGACCCCCGGCCGGCGCAGGAGATCAGTTAGCGCATACTCTCGCTCTATCGCCTTACCCAGCAGGCGTTCTGCTTCGTCCGTGCTGACGATACGTGGATTCACCCAGGTCGATTTGAGACGTTCCATTTCTCGAGCGACGGCTTCGCGCTTGCGCTCGAAGTGCGCCCACTGGGCGTCGCCGACGCAACCGAGCCGGCGGCCGATTTCCGTGAGCCGCATGTCGGCATTATCTTCCCGCAGGCTGAGTCTGTACTCTGCCCGGCTGGTGAACATGCGGTAAGGTTCCTGCACGCCCTTGGTGATCAGGTCGTCGACCAGGACGCCGAGATAGGCTTCGTCGCGGCGCGGGGTCCAGGGCTCGCGGTTCTGGGCCTGCAAGGCAGCGTTGAGTCCGGCCAGCATGCCCTGGGCGGCGGCTTCCTCGTAGCCGGTTGTGCCGTTGATCTGTCCGGCGAAGTAGAGTCCCTGGATGGCGCGGGTTTCGAGCGAGGACTTCAGGCCGCGCGGATCGAAGTAATCGTATTCGATAGCATAGCCGGGCCGCAGGATGTGCGCGTTTTCGAGGCCGCGCATGGAATGCACGAGCTCGAGCTGCACGTCGAATGGCAGGCTGGTGGAAATGCCGTTGGGGTAGAACTCGTTGGTGGTGAGCCCTTCCGGCTCCAGGAAAATCTGGTGGGCGCTCTTGTCCGCAAAGCGGTGGATCTTGTCTTCGATGGACGGGCAATACCGCGGGCCGACCCCTTCGATCACGCCGGTGTACATCGGGCTGCGATCGAGTCCGCCGCGAATGATGTCATGCGTGCGTTCGTTGGTATGGGTCACCCAGCAAGGCAACTGCCTCGGGTGCATGTCTACCGAACCCATCACGGAAAACACCGGCACCGGATCGAGGTCGCCGGGCTGCTCCTCCATGACGGAAAAGTCGATGGTGCGCCCATCGATTCGCGGCGGGGTACCCGTCTTCAGCCTCCCCTGCGGCAGCTTCAGTTCCTTGAGGCGTGCCGAGAGCGACACGGCCGGCGGATCGCCTGCCCTGCCCGCGGAATAATTATTCAGGCCGACGTGGATTTTCCCATCCAGGAAAGTGCCGGCCGTCAGGACGACGGCGCGGGAACGAAAGCGGATGCCGACCTGGGTCACCGCTCCAACCACGCGGTCGCCCTCGACCATGAGGTCGTCCACCGCCTGTTGGAAGAGCCAGAGGTTGGGCTGATTCTCCAGTCGGCCACGAATTGCCTGCTTATAGAGTATCCGGTCTGCCTGGGCGCGTGTAGCCCTGACTGCGGGGCCTTTCGATGAATTCAGGATGCGGAACTGAATGCCTGCTTCGTCGGTGGCAATTGCCATCGCGCCGCCCATGGCGTCGACTTCCTTGACGAGATGACCCTTGCCGATGCCGCCGATCGACGGATTGCAGGACATCTGCCCGAGGGTCTCGATGTTATGGGTCAGCAGCAAGGTTTTTTGGCCCATGCGTGCAGAGGCAAGAGCGGCTTCGGTACCGGCGTGGCCGCCGCCGACCACGATCACATCAAATTCAGTTGGAAAAAGCATAGTTCGCCTCGAAGAGACGCAAAGAAAGGGACTGGGGAGCTGGAGGCGAGATTATACGGCGTTTTTCCATGACGCCGCATTGGCTTTTCTTGGATTCAAGGCACGCCGCCTTCGCCGATTGTTTCACGTGAAACATCGATCATCTCCAGAGCTTCAGCATGCCAAAACCCACGATCAGAGCCGCTCCCAAGGCAATGACGGCATGTTCCCAATGCAGACTACCCTTCCCTTTCGCCACTTTTTCCACGGGCGGCACGGGGGCTTTTACGGCCTGGATAGCCTCCGGTGCGACGGGCATTACTGTCACCACGGGAGCTCCGGACACGGCAGCAAGGTCGCGCGCCTGGATGTCCTCCTGGTCGGCAAGCTTGCGTTTCCTTTCAAGGTTCTTCGCAACCAGTTCTTCATGCAATTCATCGGCCATTTTGGCGTGCGCCACGTCGATTGCCGGCGAAGGCATTACTTCGGTCAATTCAGGCACAACGGTCGGCGCGGGCTTTTGCTGCTCGCCGTCGCCAAACTCGTCCTCGGGCTGAAAGGAAATGATCGTAATGGGGTCCAGCGCATCTTGATGCAGGAAGCGCTCGACTACCTGCTGGTCTAGCTCCTCGGCCACCTGGTCATCCAATGGCAGAAGAATCGGCGTAATCAAGTCTTTCTTTTGCAGGGTTTGCATTGCCCGGGAGAAGCGATCTCCATTGATGGAAGTCAGCTTTTCTTTGATCTGGTCCACCTTGGAAACACCGTCGACCATGATCAGGACGAGGCGCTCGCTCTGGGTCAGCCCGCATTTCTTGTCATGAATTTCGGTGCGTCCAGCTTCGGTTCGCAAAAAGATTGCCTTCGGGTCCAATCGGATGCCCCTTTCACATTGACCTGATTCATCGAGCAAGGAATGTTTCACGTGAAACATCGCTGCGGCTTTCGCCTTATTTCAGAAAAGCGTCATACCCTGTCTTGAGGATGAGGAGCGAAACGACGAACAGGAAGATCTTTCGGACGAACGCGCTGCCATTCTTGATTGCTAGCCTCGTTCCCACCAGGGATCCGGCGACATTGCAGACAGCCATCATCAATCCTACTTGCCACAGCAGGTGGCCGCTATACCAAAACCACAACAGCGCCGCCAGGTTGCACGCGACGTTGACAACCTTGGCTACCACGGATGCCGAAAGGAAGTTAAAGCCGAAAAAGCGAACGAAGAGGAAGACAAGAAAACTGCCAGTGCCCGGCCCAAAGAAACCGTCATAAAAGCCGATGCCGCCCCCTACACCGATTGCGATCAGCTTCTCGCGCATTCCGCCGAACAGCGGCGCGTGGATGCTGCCGAAATCTTTCTTCTTGAGCGTGTAGAGAAAGACCGCGAGCAGGACGAAAGGCAAAACCTTGCGTAGGAAATCGGGCGGGATCTTCGTGACGGTGAAAGCGCCGAGAAAGGAAAACGCAAACGCCGTGACCGCCGCCGGCGTGGCTGCATTCCATTCCACCTTCACGCGGCGCGCAAAGTTCACGGCTGCCGCGCTCGTTCCCCAGATGCCCGCCAGCTTGCTCGTGCCAAGCAGAGAGGCGGGAGCCGTCGTTGGCAATACCGAGAACAAGGCAGGGATCTGGATCAGGCCGCCCCCGCCCACCACGGCATCGATCAATCCAGCTATGAAGGCGGCGACGCAAAGAATGAGGTATTCCATTTGTTTCCCGTGAAAACGGTCGACCCGGCATGGTTGCTCATGCCGGACCGCCCGATAAATCTTGCATTGAATCAAGTAACGCGAAGCGGCCATTTTACCCTTCTGCCGCCCTCGCTAAGCTTGCATGGTTTTCGTGCCGGATCCTCGCCCAGCTTGCTACAATAAAAAGTTCACACAGGAGAGAAAATGACCAATTCAGCCTCATTCGGAGCCTTCACGTTCAGCACCGTTCCGCACATCGTCAGTGAAGTTGGCGCGGTGAAAAAGCTTGGCCAGCTCGTAGCCCAGCATTTCCCGAAAGCGCGCCGCGCCCTGATCGTGACCGACGGCGGTTTCCTGAAGACGGGCCTGGTCGACGCGCCAATCACCAGCCTGCGCGAAGCCGGCCTTGCCGTCAGCATATTCTCGGACGTCGTGGCCGATCCGCCGGAAGCCGTCGTGCTGAAAGCCGTGGCCGATGCGCGCCACTCGGAAACCGACCTGGTCATCGGACTAGGTGGCGGCAGTTCCATGGACGTCGCCAAGCTGATCGCCGTGCTGGCAGGCAGCGACCAAGAATTGAAAACCATGTATGGCATCGGAAACGTGAAGGGCAGCCGCTTGCCACTTGTGCAAGTACCTACTACGGCAGGCACCGGCTCTGAAGTGACGCCGATTTCCATCGTCACGACCGGAGAAACGACGAAGATGGGCGTCGTCTCCCCGCAGCTGTATGCGGACGTCGCGGTGCTGGATGCGGAACTCACCGTGGGCCTGCCGCCCAAGGTGACAGCTGCCACCGGCATCGATGCCATGGTGCACGCCATCGAGGCATACACCACCAAGCACAAGAAGAATCCCTTGTCGGACATGCTGGCGCGGGAAGCCCTGTCCCTGCTGTCGAAGAACATCGTCGCCGCCTGCGAGAACGGCAAGGATCTGCAGGTGCGCCAGGCCATGCTGCTCGGCGCCATGCTCGCCGGCCAGTCCTTTGCCAACGCGCCCTGCGCAGCCGTGCACGCCCTCGCCTACCCCATCGGCGGCATCTTCCATGTCCCGCACGGATTGTCCAACTCGCTGGTCCTGCCGCATGTGCTGCGCTTCAATGCACCGGAAGCCGCCGGCATGTATGCGGAGCTGGCAGAGATCGTTTCGCCCGGAGCGAGCGGCAGCGTCGAGGCCCGTACGCAGGCCCTGATCGACCGCATGGATGACATCGCCCGCCGTACCGGCATCGAAACCCAGCTGCGCCAGGTAGGCATCCAGGAATCCGACCTCGACCGCATGGCGGACGACGCCATGCTGCAGACCCGCCTCCTGACCAATAACCCGCGCGAGATCCGCCGCGATGACGCACGCGCGATCTATGCCGCTGCGCTATAGCGTTGAAAGCGGGGCCGGAACGCGCGAGCGGCGCCGGCATGAAAAAAGCGGCCCGCGGGCCGCTTTTTTATCGGGTGCGAATGTTGGTCAATGACCCTGACCCGCCGTCGGTCCGCGCTTGAACAAGGCGATGAATTCGCCCACGATGCCGCGTCGGAAGGCCAGCACGCAGATGATGAAGATGAAGCCGGTGACGATGGTGACCGACTCGCCGATGGTTCGGAACCACTCCACGTTCGTCAGCGTCGCCAGCCAGTTGCCGAGGTCGCCCAGCTTGTTTT
>NZ_JAAIVB010000071.1 GCF_010974945.1 Noviherbaspirillum galbum
CGGAAGGCCAGCACGCAGATGATGAAGATGAAGCCGGTGACGATGGTGACCGACTCGCCGATGGTTCGGAACCACTCCACGTTCGTCAGCGTCGCCAGCCAGTTGCCGAGGTCGCCCAGCTTGTTTTCCAGCGCGATGATGATGATCGCCCCCACCAGCGGTCCGGCCAGCGTACCCAGCCCGCCCACCAGCGTCATCAGCACCACCAGGCCCGACATGCTCCAGTGCACGTCCGTGAGCGTCTCGAAGCCCAGCACCACCGTCTTCGTCGCGCCAGCCAGGCCGGACAGCGCCGCCGACAGCACGAAGGCCAGCAGCTTGTACTTGTCCACGTCATACCCCAGCGAAATGGCGCGCGGCTCGTTTTCCTTGATCGCCTTCATCACCTGGCCGAACGGCGAATGCACCGTGCGCACGATCAGCGCGAAGCCAGCCACGACGATGGCCAGCACCACGTAGTACAGCGTCATGTCGCTGGACAGGTCGACCATGCCCAGCAGCTTGCCGCGCGGCACGCCCTGCATGCCGTCCTCGCCGCCGGTGAACGGCGCCTGCAGGAACACGAAGAACAGCATCTGCGCCAGCGCCAGCGTGATCATGGTGAAGTAGATGCCCTGCCGGCGGATCGCCAGCTGGCCCATGACCAGGCCGATCACCGCCGCGCCCAGCGTGCCGGC
>NZ_JAAIVB010000072.1 GCF_010974945.1 Noviherbaspirillum galbum
AGCGAGTTGGCCCCACCCCTTCCCATCCCGAACAGGACCGTGAAACGACTCCACGCCGATGATAGTGCTGCAACCAGTGTGAAAGTAGGTAATCGTCAGGCTCCCCATGCAAACCCCAGTCGCTCCCCGCGGCTGGGGTTTTTGCTTTTGCGCGCGCCAAACGTCTGCGCCACTCACCGCAGGTTGCTGGTTGCACGTCGCATGCTGACCATGCGCACCGCCTGCTTGCGGCTGTCCCTAACCGCAATTCGGAGATCCAAGGTAAGCACCCGGCGATCCCGTCTTGACGTTATCGTTGATTGCTGAACGATGGGATCAGGCAGGCGTCCAGCGATGCGGCAGCAATTCGTCGATCCGACTGGCCGGCAGCGTGGGCAAGCGCTCAAGCACATCCTTCATGTAGGCATGCGCGTCATGGCCATTGAGCCGGGCCGAATGCAATAGGCTCATCACCGCGGCAGCGCGCTGCCCGGCTCGCAGACTACCGGCAAATAGCCAATTCTTCCGGCCAAGGGCAATCGGACGGATCTGGTTCTCGACCCAGTTATTGTCGATCGGCACCGCGCCATCTTCGAGATAGCGCGTCAGTGCTCCCCAGCGCTCCAGGCTGTAATGGATCGCCCTGGCAGTGGCACTGCCTTCCGGCACACGCTGGCGTTGTGCCAACAGCCAGGCGTGCAAGGTATCGGCTGCCGGTTTGCCCAGCTTGTGCCGTAGCATTTGTCTGGCTTTGATGTCCAACCCCTGTACCTGCCGCTCAACGTCGTACAGCACGCCAAACAGCTTCAGCGCTTCTTCGGCGATCTGGCTCTTGTGGTTCGCATACAGTTCGTGGAACTTGCGACGCGCGTGTGCCATGCAGCCTGCTTCGACGATGCCCTCTCGGAACAACGCCTTGTAACCAGCGAAGTCGTCACAGACTAACGTGCCACGCCAGTTACCCAGGAATTCGCCAGCATGGCGCCCGGCACGCGACTCGGCGAAGTCGAACACGACGGCCTTCATCGTGTTGATACTGGTGCTGCAGTAACTCCACAGGTACGCACGATGCGTCTTGCCAAGACCTGGCTTGAGCATTGCCACTGGTGTTTCGTCGGCATGCAATACCGATTCCGCCAGCAGGTGCTCGATCAACGCATCGACCAGCGGCTGCAACCGCACGCCACATACGCCTACCCACTGCGCCAGCGTGGTGTCCGGGATCGCAAACCCAGATCGTCCATAGATACCGCTTTGGCGATACAAGGGGAGATGATCAAGATATTTGGCAACAAGCACCTGCGCCAGCAGTGCAGCCGTCGGGATGCCCTTGTCGATGATCTGCGGCGGCACCGGGGCCTGCACCAGCGTCTCGCACTGCCGGCACACCCACTTGCCGCGCACATGGCGCTCTACCGTAAAGACGCCGGGCTGGTAGTCGAGCTTCTCCGCCACGTCTTCGCCAATGCGCTGCAACTGGCAACCGCAATGGCAGGTCGTGGCGTGAGGTTCGTGATGCACATCCTTGCGCGGCAACGATGCCGGCAAGGCGGCGCGCCTGGGCTGCCGCTTCTCGTTCTGGTCGTCGGCCGGTTTAGCCGGTGCCAGCTGCTCGATCTCGGCCGTCAGCGCTTCGATATCGGTGTCGAGCGTCTCGAACAGCAGACGCTGCTGCTCACCGGTGTACGCTTCGCTGGATGCGGCAAACTTGATCCGCTTGAGCACTGCCATCTCGTGTGTAAGCTTGTCGATGAGCGTTTGCTTGACCTGCATCTCGGCCATCAGCCGTGCGGCCAGTGCGCGTAGCGCTTCGGCGTCGAGATGGGCGAGATCGGTCGTGGAAGTCATGCGCGGCAGTGTGCCAGAACCAGTGCCGCAAGGGAACAGAAACAGTATACGTACGAGGCATCAGACCAGCGCAATGGCGTGGTCAGTGGCCAGCGTCTTCCATGGCAGACCGGTGATGAGCGCCTGCAGCTGCTCGGCATTGAGCGCCATGGTGGCCGCTGATGCTTCACCACACCACACGAAGCGGCCGCGGTTGAGCCGGCGAGCCGCCAGCCAGATCCCCAGGCCATCGTAGACCAGCACCTTCATGCGAGTGCCGTTCCGGTTAGCGAACAGGTAGGCATGATGCGGGCGGGCAGCACCGAACACATTGACCACGCGTGCCAGCGCTGTATCAGTCCCGGCGCGCATGTCCAGCGGCTCGGTGGCCAGCCAGATGGCATCGACGCGGATCACCGCAGTACCTCGCGCAGCCAGGCCGCGCACTGCGCCGCCTCGGCCAGCGGCCAGCTGACAATGGCCTTAACCGGCCCACGGCACAATTCGATGCGTAGCTCGGGGCAGGCTGCAATACCGGCTGCCGGCAAGGGTACCGGCACAAACGAAGCGGCAGAAGCTGCAACGGTTGCGCCCTGACGCCTCACTGCGCGGGCACGCCACTTGTGAACGAGGTTGGCGTTGATGCCATGTGCCATGGCTACGGCGGCAATCGATGCGCCAGGACGTTCACACTCTGCCAGGATTTGCGCCTTCATGGCAGCGCTATGGCGGCGCCGGCGTGGTGTCGTACGGATGAGTTCTGTCATGAGGTGTCCACTTATTTAGGTGGACACGATCATCCCTATCGGCCGGGGCTACCGCAAGGTGTGTTCGCCGGGTGCTTACGATCCAAGGTGCTTTTCAAGCAAAGCAATTAATGACGCAGAGCATCGACTGGTCTGGCAATCGGTCAAGGACCCGCGCCGCATCGTGTAGTTGCTCATGAGCCAAATCTTCTTGTTGCAGAGCTGTTGAAGCCGCGCAGACGCCTAACGCTTCATCGCGCATTCATGACACCCTGACCGCACCCTCCCGTCTCACCGCATCAATGCTTGGATACCCATTCACGGCCATCAACAAGTCTGCTTCGGCCAGCATGCACTTCAGTACGTGTGCGGCGCCGGCCGCACCACCAAGCGCCAATCCATAAACATAAGGCCTGCCGATCCCGACGGCGCGCGCGCCGAGTGCAAGCGCCTTGACCACATCGGTGCCAGAGCGGACGCCGGAATCGAACAGGACGGGCGTATCCCCCGCGGCCGCAACGACGTGCGGCAAATGATCGATCGCGGCGATTCCTCCATTGGCTTGACGCCCGCCATGATTGGAACAGTAAATCGCGTCAGCGCCACAGTCGACCGCTCGTTTTGCATCATCCGGATGGCAGATGCCCTTCAGGACAAGGGGAAGCTTGGTAATCGATCGCAACCATGCCATGTCATCCCACGTCAAGACCTTGCCGAAGGTCTGTGCCCAGCGCTGCACCACCGTGGCCCGATCGTTGATGGCTGGCCCGAGCATTCGCTGGAACACCGGGTCCGACGTGTAATTGGTCAGGACGTGGCCACGCAATTGGGGAAAGTTGCCTGTATTGAGGTCGCGCGGCCGCCAGCCGGTGACCCACGTATCCAGGGTAACCACCAGCGCCTTGAACCCTGCCGCTTCGGCGCGATGAACAAGGCTTTCCGCGAGCGCCTTGTCTCTAGGCGTATAGAGTTGAAAAAATCCGGGCACGTCGCCGAGTTCCGAAGCGACCGCTTCCATCGGATCGTTCGACAGCGTCGAAGCCACCAAAGGAACGCCTGTCATCCTGGATGCCGCCGCAGCCGCAAGGTCCCCATGCTCGTCCTGGGTACAAAGTCCCGTGACGCCGATTGGTGCCATGAACAACGGACTGGGAAGCTTCAGGCCAAACAGTTCGATGTCTAGGTGACGGTGAGTGCAATCCACCATCATGCGCGGCGTCATGCCCCAATGCTTGAATGCGCTGGCATTTCTATCCTGCGTAGTCTCATCGCCGCATCCACCACGTACATAATTCAGCAGGGAGGTTGACATAGCCTCGGCCGCGCGCTTTTCCAAGGTCGGAAAATCGACCGGCCATTTCTGAATGACCCCGCTGAGGCCTGCAAAATAAATCTCGTTTTGAAAGTCCCCAAAGTGGGCCATGCGTGATCTCCAGAGGGTCGATTATTCGTTCCAACGGGTCGTTTCATACGGCAGGAATTTTTCTTAGGCCGTAAAGAAAGGTAGAAAATCCGGCTCTTTGAAAGGCAAGTCTTTGATATTTAACAAGGTTTTTGGATACCCACATTTCTTGTGGATAACTTTGTGGGTAAGTCGCCTCGGCGAAGGCGCGAAGCAGCACTGATGCGGCCCAACACAGAATGCCTAATTTATGAGCAATTTCAAAAACACTTTAAAATCATCGACTTAAAGCAAAAATGTTTATCATCCAGCCGGTTGGAATCAAGCATTGGCCCAAGGTTTTGTTTTATGTCGACCAGTGTATAACTTTGTTTTGTCAATGCTGTATGCGCAATCAGTGCTTGCCCTTTTGCCGTGATCGTAGCAACACCAAGAATTCGTTTTCCGTAGGGACTGATTTCGAAAAATGTCGCATTTTGCAACTCCTTGCTTGCCGATGAGCTATTTTTAGCATGGTCGTGCTATTCTCTAAAACGTTGCCTTTAATAACTTAAAGACAACCATAAACTTCGTTTCATAAAACGACAAGAGGAGACAAGATGAGCACTTTGAGGAACATGCTGGCCGCATCGATTACCGCAATCGCGCTGGCTGGCGTTGCGACCGCAGGGGAGGTGAGAATTGGTTCCGTTTCCGGAATCACCGGCCCCAATGGCGCGACGGGTGCGGAGGGGGTGGCACTCGTCAACGGCTACTTTGACATGATCAATGCCAAGGGCGGAATCAACGGCAACACTATCGTCCGCGTGACCAAGGACGACCAATACGATCCGCGCCGAACCGCCGCGCTTGTCGACGAAGTCATCAACAAGGATAACGTGGTTGCCCTGCTCAATGCGGTAGGTACGGCAAATGCCATCGCCGTCATGAAATCAGGCATTCTGAATAAATCCAAAGTGCCGCTCGTGGGTGTTTTCAGCGGCGCTGATGTCTTGCGCGGACCCGGTTCGGAGCAGATTTTCCATACGCGCGCAACGTACACCGACGAAGTCATGAAGATTTCGAGGCTGGTGTCCACGCTGGGAATCAAGCGCGTTGCCCTGCTTTACCAGGACGATGGTTTTGGCGCCGGCATCAATCAGAGTGTCGCCAAGGCAGCCGAGCAATATGGCTTCGAAGTGATCAACAAGACGGCCTACAAGACTGGTGAGACCGATTTCACGCAGCATGCAAAGGCGATGATCTCAGCCAAGCCACAGGCCATTTTCCTGATGGGGGTGCCGGACGCCGTCACGCGATTCATGAAGGTGTATGACGCGCCGGCAGGTGCTTCCCAGATCTACACACTTTCATTCGTGCCCGCGAAGATGCTCGCCGCGGAGGTGGGAGAAAAACGGGTCCGCGGAATGGGCATCAGCCAGGTCGTGCCCAATCCGGAGACGACAACGCTGCCGCTGGCCAAGGAGTTTCAAGCGTTTCTCAAGAGCCCGTATGGAAAGGGCATCAGCTCGAATCCCACTAACTTCGAGGTCTTCATCAACACGAGGCTTTTGCTGGAAGCTGTCCGCATGGCTGGATCGAATCCAACGCCCGAAAAGGTGACGAAGGCATTGACCTCCATGAACGGCTATCAGCTGGCGGGGTACCCCATCAACTTCTCCGACACCAACCGCAGCGGGTCGCATTACCTCGATATCGGTGTTGTGGGATTCAATGGACGCCTGAACTATTGAGGAAGCAGGCAGCCTCGCTCGTGCGTTTGTCGCCCGTGCGAGGCTTTGGCAAGCCTGCCACCCGCAACGTTCGGCTTGATGGCGGCGCTGCGGGATGGCTGGGAGATGCCAGGAAATACCTTTAGGGATTTGCCAGCGTCACCCAGCCGAAGCCAGCGCCGCGCGCAATTGATCGCCGCAGAGTCGAACCGCGTCATTGGCTTCGTGAAGAACTTTTCCCATGGTGATGAAGCCATGTATCTGCCGCTCAAAGCAGACCAGGGTGGCGCGGGTTCCAGCCTCGCTCAGGCGCTGCGCATACATTGTGCCCTCGTCGCACAAGGGATCGTAGCCCGCGGTCAAGACAAACGCCGGGGGTAATCCTGACAGGTCTTCCCTCAGCAACGGCGACGCGCGCCAGTCCAGATTGTGGTCGGTTTCGGTTATGTAGTGATCGTGGAAATAGCGGATGGTGTCTTGGGTCAGAAGATACCCCTGGCCGTTCCGTTCATGGGATGGCGCGGTACGACGCATGTCCGTTGCAGGATAGATCAGCAGCTGGAACGTAATGGAAAGATCGCCCGCGTCTCTCGCGCTCAGCGCCACGACGGCGGCAAGGTTGCCTCCGGCGCTGTCGCCGCCCACCGCCAGCCGATTCGGATCGACACCGAGCGACTCCGCATTATCCCTGATCCAGCGCGTCGCCACGACGCAATCATCCACAGCCGCCGGGAAACGATGCTCAGGCGCCAGCCGATAATCCACGGCAACGACTGCGCATCCAGCATGCAGGCTAAGTTCGCGGCACAGGACATCGTGGGTTTCCAGGTCGCCGATGACCCAGCCACCTCCATGGAAATACACCAATATGGGAAGACGCTGATTTGCCTGAACGCGATCTGGCGATGCCGGCTTGTAGCATCGCATCCTGATCGAACGGCCCTCCGCCTCCGCAGTCAAGTCTTGCGTGTGCACGGCACTGGACGGGTCGGGTTGTGTATAGAACCGCCGATCGCGGTAGAAGCTTCGTGCTTCTTCGACCGGCAGGGTATGCGTGGGCGGGACGCCGCGCTGTTCCATCAGATCGAGCAGGGCGCGGGCTTGCGGATGAAGCATAGTGTCTCCTCGTCGGGTTGATGTTGTTCGAGTTGCTTTAGGCTTGGCCAGCCTAACATAGTCTTCGTGGTAAAAAGATGTTCGATGGCAAGGCAGCGTCAGGCGAACCGAACCTGGCGAAGACAGGTGCGATTCCGCGGGCGAGCCGACGAACACGGCAGAAGTCAGCGTTAGGACTTAGCCCCGCGCAGTCGACCTCAACGAGTCACGGATCTCACGGAGAAGGACGACATCCTCCGGCGTGACGGGCTCGACCACGGGAGCCGGTTCTGCTGCCGGTTTGGCGTTCCGCCGGAGACGATTGAAGAAGCGGACCATCTGGAAGATGACGAAGGCAAGGATCAGGAAGTTGAGCGAAACGGTAATGAAGTTACCGTAGGCCAGGACGGCGCCTGCCTTTTTCGCCTCTGCCAAGGGGAGAGTCGTTCCCTGACCGTGCAGGGGAAGGTAGTAGTTGCTGAAGTCGAGACCGCCGAAGATGCTGCCGGCAACCGGCATGATGACATCCTGAACCAGCGAGTCGACGATCTTTGAAAAAGCGGCGCCGATGATGACACCCACGGCGAGATCGACGACGTTGCCCTTGACGGCAAATTCCTTGAATTCCTGCATCATGCCCATGAAGTTCCCCTTAGCTAACAAGAAATGAATGACCGCATTATGGGGACGGCGTGGCCTCTTGGAAAGTTGAATCTATTTACCGTGCCCATTATGCAATCCTATGGCATTGTCGCACGCCTGCCTTCCCTGCTTTCCAATGATCCAGGCTTGACCCAACGATTGGTCCGCGGAAAGAAGACTGATTCAGGTCAGTCGCAGGCACTAATGGTCACAGCCATCCGTCCAAACTTGCAACTAAATTGAATGAATGCAATTCCCGTCAGGGAGTGGCTGAGGCAAGTTCCATGATCGTGGTGCAGATTCACAGCGGGTTGGGAAATCAGCTTTTCATGTATGCGGCCGCGAGAGCCCTTGCCGACAAGCTGGGCACGGGGCTGTACCTGGACGTGGACAACGACTGCAGGAATGGCGTCAATAACGGATCCTATGTCGGCCATTCGTTCCAGCTGGACCGCTTCAACATTCGCGCGGACTATCCCGGGCAGGTGGAAGGCGAGGCGAAGACCAATTCGACCATCGGCTTCTACAGCGCGGTCAAGTCGAGGCTGAAGGAAAACGATTTCGTCCGCCAGACTGCCCGCCTGTTCCGCCGCTATGGCGTCGATCCTGCCCAGCTGCTCATGAAGGCGTCCGGACAGGAGCGGAGATTCTTCAAGGAAGCGCGAGGCGACTGGGGCTACAAGCCTGATCTCATGTCGCTCCCCGACGATTCCATCCTGCGCGGCTGTTTCTTCTCGTTCCGCTATTTCGACCATCTCCGCGCGCAGTTGCTTGAAGACCTCATGCTGAAGGAGCCTTTGTCGGCAGCAAGCCAGGCGATGGAGAGCCGGATGCGGTCCGCCGAGTCGGTCAGCATCCACGTCCGGAGAGGAGATATCGTTACCGACCCGGAATATCGCAGCTGGTACGAAGGCATCTTGACCGAGGACTACTACCGGAACGCGGTTTACTACTTCAGGGAGCGGCTGAAGGATCCGGAATTTTTCGTGTTCTCCGATGACATCGACTGGGTCAAGTCGGCTCTCAAGCTGCCCGGGCGCTTGACCTATGTTGATCATAACGACGCGGCGCACGGTTATGAAGACCTGGTCCTGATGAGCCGTTGCAAGCATAACGTGACTGCAGGATTCAGCTCTTTCAGCTGGTGGGGCGCCTATCTGAATCGCCATCCGGAAAAGGTCGTGGTGCGTACCCGGCGCATGAATGCGCTGGACCACATGAATCATCCGGATGATTTTTTCCTGCCGGACTGGGTGATCGTTGATTCATGAGGTATTCGAACGGCAATGCGACTTGCGCCATGCCGACGGAAACAGCCTTGCCGTCGATGACACGCGTTGCCATTGAGTGCTCTCAAGCCGGAGCAAATTATCGAATCTTCACCGCCCCATATCGACAATCATTTGAAGGAAAGGAAGCCAGACCATCCTGCCGGGCCCGGGCATTGCGAAGCACGCGTCATCGCGTCCGGGAAACAGCACGGCAAAGGAATCGACCAGGTCTGGCAATGACGATACATGGAAAACCAAGCTATCAAGGTGACATGGCACTCCGGCGCCTTGCCTGATCCTGCCATCGGCATGCTGGATCAACTTTATGCTCACCTGCACTCCTCGGCGGCGTACTACTCTGTGTACGGTGTGCTGGCTACGGACACGCATGCCTGCGTTCTGGAAAGCGATGGCAAGACCGTCGCGGTGTTCCTGTTTCGGCACGAGGGGAAGAGGATTCTCGTGGTCAACGAGCAGTGCGCCTTCCCGCCAGCGGCGGTGGATGCGTTCGCCGAGCAAGCATTCGACCGCCATCCGGATGTGGAAATGATCGCGTTCACGGCAATCCTGAGCGCCGCGACGAAGCGCTTCCCGTCGGTTTCCGCGAAGCGGACGCAAGACATCGTGCTCACGCTTCCCGCCAGCGAGGAGCAATACCTCGCGCAGATGGGCAAGTCGACCCGGGCGTACATCAAGCGTTATCTCAACAAGCTGAAGCGCTGCCATCCAACCGTGTCGTGGGTCACTTATGAACGTGGCGAGGTGCCGCGAGATCAGCTGCTGGCGGTGATCGAACTGAACCGCGCACGCATGGCGAGCCGGTTCAAGACGTCCTACATCGACGACGCCGAGACGGACAGGATCATGTCGCTGGTCGAGCGTTGCGGCCTGGTGACCATCATGACGATCGACGGCAAGGTGTGCGCAGGCACCATCAATTATCGCGTCGCGGACAACTACTTCCTGCAAGTAATTGCGCATGATCCCGCTTACGACGAACACGGATTGGGCACGCTCTGCTGCTATCTCACGGCCTGCGAATGCATTCGCCGCAAGGGCAGGGAGTACCACTTCCTGTGGGGACGCTACGAATACAAGTATCGGTTGCTCGGTGTCCAGCATGACCTGAGCGATGTGCTGATCTTCAGGTCATCGCTGCATCGGCTTCGCCATGCGGACACCGTCATCCGATTCGGCATCAACGGAAAACTTTACGAGATCAAGGACTGGGCGGAGGCGCATGCCCGGCGCCAGGACAACTCGAGCTTCGCGGGACGGGCAGTGCACACGGCAATGAACAGCTTGAAGAAATTGAAGCGCGGCGCGGACCGGATACGCATGCGCTCCGACGCCCACGGCGTCCTGGCCGATGTGCCGGTGCGTCATTCTCCGCCGAACGTCTCTTGAGTCCGCGATCGTAGAACAGGGAACCGCAAGAATCATGGAAACAATCAATACCACGATCGCCATTTCTCCGGCCGCCAGGCCAAGCATGGCGAGTGCCGCCGATGATGGCGTCGATGTCGTCTGTCATGAAGGGTCACTGCCGGCAGCGGGAAAGGAAGCGATCGATCAGGTATATGCGCACCTGTATTGCTCGCCGCATTATTTCGAAGCTGAAGCAGCCTATGCGGATGCCAGCTTGTATGTCGCTAGCCGTGACGGCGTGCCCGTCGCGGCCCTTCCCTACAAGCACGACGCCACGGAAGTCGTGGTGGTCAGCGAGTATCTCACGCTGTCCGATGCCGAGCTCAGCCGCTTTGCCACCCATATGTTCGAACGTTACCCGTCGGTGCGGCGCATTCGCCTTCCCAAGGTCACGGCACCGCTCGAGACGGTAGCGTTTCCATGCCATGCGACGGTGAGCGGGGAGGACATGGTGGTCGACCTTCCGCCGTCGGTCAAGGATTACGAGACCGCCGTCGGCAAGAACATGCGGCGCAACATCAAGCGCTATACCAGCGCCTTGCAGAAGGCATTTCCGTCTTACCGCTACGAGCTGTACCTCGAGCAGGAGATCGATGCCGGCGACCTGACGGACATCATCGCGCTGAGCTGCATGCGGATGCAAAGCAAGAATATCGTTCCGCGCTTCACGGAAACCGAAATCGACTGGATCGTCGACTTCGCGAGGAAACGCGGCATCGTGGGCGTGGCGAGAATCGACGGCAAGGTTGCGGCGGGCGCCATCGGCTTCAGGATCGGCGACAACTACTTCATGCATGTCATCGCTCATGATCCCAGGTTCAACGACTACAGCCTCGGGATCCTTTGCTATTACCACACCATTTGCGAAGGAATCGCGCGCGGCGCGCGGCGCTTTCATCTTCTGCAGGGACGCTACGGCTACAAATACCGTCTCCTCGCCAAGCGGGTGGACGTGAAGCATGCCGACATCTATCGCAACCGCCTGCAGTTCCTCGCCGCCATGCATGAGGTTGCGCGAAAGGAATGGCAAGGCCGCGCATGGCTGCTGAAGCAGTGGCTCCTGCACGACGTGGAGCGGCTGGAAGGGCCGGGATATCGCTTGCTGGCAGGCCTGGTTCAACGCCTGCGCCGGGCCAAGCGGGCAAAAGGGCTGGCCGGGGGAGATGATTGACCGGCATGGTTTTGTAGGGACTATCGGGCAAGTTAACACTAAAGTTCAGAGAGGTACACCATGATCAGCAAGAAACGACTTATTCCCGTGATTCTCGCCGCGATGTTCGTGACCGCTTGCGGCGGAGGCAGCGATTCCACCTCATCTACGAGCGGCACGACCACGACGGGCGCCTCAAACACGCCAGCCACTACCGGCACGACGGCGACTCCCACGACGCCGGCAACGACGGGCTCGACGGCAACCCCGACCACGCCTGCCACGGGGACGACATCCACTCCGCCAACAACAGGCGCGACGGGAACGACAGGCACGCCCGGTGCCACAGGAACCACCACGGGCACGACCCCGGCAACCACAGGCACGACGGCGACCGGCCCGGCGAGCGACGCCAAGCTGGCTGGATTCATGGAAATGGTGGCCAACCAGATCCTGTATATCCGTACCAACCGCGTCATTTACCTGCCGGTCGGGCTCAACGTCTTCGAAGGACAGACCGGCATCGTTGACATCGCATCCGGAAGCGCGGTGACGCCGATCGCCGGCCTCGAGTCATTCGCCGCATCCCAGGGCTGCAACGCGCAGAACGATGGCGTATGCGGCGTTCAACCGACGGCGGCCGCGCCGGCGGCGCCTCTTGCCGGTTTTGGCATCCGCCTCGACAAGAACGTGCTGACCTCGGATGCCACGCAGCAGGTCGCCGGCCAGAAGGTCGTCGGCCGCATTGGTTTCGACCTGACCGAGTTATCGAACTCACCGGGCATCGCGGCCGGACAGTCGCCGGAAATCATGCGCTTCATCCTCGACAACGTGGAAATGGCAACGAACGCCGCCGGGCAGCTGGATACCGTGAACGTGCAGGCCGGCGCCAAGCTGCATGTGTATGGGAAGACAGCGAGCGGCGCGGAAATCCGCACGGACCTGCCGCTGCCGCAAGGGTCGGTGAAGCTAATTCAGTTGACGGACATCCCCGACCGTGGGAGCGATACGGGAAGCCAGATCCTCTACATGGACCTTGAAAAGGCGTTTTCCCAGGCCGGGCAAAGCCTCGCCGGACTGGAGCAGATCTCAGGCCACTTTGCCATGCATGTGACGTTCTCGTCGTTCAGCAGGATCTTCCGGCCTGCCGCCGCGGCAACGGCCGAATTCCCTGCAGTCGCTGCCAAGGACCTGGTTGGTTCTGACATCACGGTCAACAGCGAACCCACGGTCAGCGGCGCGGGCATCAATGGCACCGCGTGGATCCGCATGTTCCCCTGATTTTCATCTTGCGGGCTGGTGCAACCGTCGAAGCCATCGATCCTTCATCGATGGCTTCGATGCCATATAGGCCATGGCCCTCCCGGGCCGTCACTTAGCCACGTACAGCCAGAACCGTTCCCTCCTGTCGCAACGCCGGGCACCTTCCCAGGCAAGCTTCCACCGGGAGGTGTCGATATCGGCAGGCGGGTTCTTCGCAAGGCCGTTGATCAGCAGAAGGTCGCAGTCGGAACCGTCGACGACTTCTTGCCGCTGGGTGTTGATGCCAAGGACATAACGCAGCATGGCCCGCTCCGATTCGCCCAAGCCCTCGCTGGCGATGCAGCGGTGCTTTTGCGGCATAGCCGAGTGCATCGAGAGGAAGACGTCGCGGTAGCTTTTCGCCGCATCGATCCAGGGCAGCCACAAGGTGGCCAGCAGGCCCCAACAGAGCGTCAGGCCGATTGTCCAGCTGAGCAGTCCGCGGGCGGCTGTGCGCGACACCCGTCGCCACGCAAGGACCGCCAGCAGACTTAAGGAGGATGCAATCGCGATTTCATCCGCGCTGTTTTGCAGGTTGAAGTCGTCGGGCAGGTGGGTCGCCAGGAATTGCCACGATGGCGGCGCACCGGTGACCATGATGGAAATCCAGATGCCCCAGATGAACAGGCCGATGCCGCTGAAAACCAGGCGCGAGCCCCAGTCCCAGGTCAGGTTGAGCCGCCCGGGAATGCGGCTTGCGACAGGTGTTGCCAGCAGGCAGACGGGAACGAGAAGCGGCAAGGCATAATTCGGGCGCGCCGACGCGGACACCGCAAGCACGAACATCATGACCGAGAACAGGACGAGGGGGACCTGGATGCGCGCATCCGTGCGCAGCTCGTGCTTGAATCGCCATGCGGCATAGCCGGCGAGCGGCAGGCAGGGAAAGCCGAACCATGGCAGGGTCTCGAGCCAGAACCCCCTCTTGTGGGGCGCGCCCAGCGTCGCCACGGAAAAACCGATGAACCGACCAACGTTGTTGAGCCAGAACCATTCGATGAAAAGCTCGGGGGAGCGGATATAGAGCTGCACCGGCCAGATCAACAGCCAAGGCAGGGAAACCATCGCCGCGACGGCAAGAGACTTGAAATACGCGCGCTGGCGCCAGTTCGCGAACGCGATGGGCAGGATCAGCGCCGTCAATCCCAGCACGCCTACTGAAAGCACGCCCTTGCTGAGGAAGCCGATGCCGGCGCCTGTCCCGAGCAACGCGCCCGCCAGCACAGGGCGTTCACGCGAGACGGCAAAACCGCAGCAGGCCAAGGCGAAGCCGGTGAGGATCGGGATGTCGGTCAACATCAGGTGAGCATAGAAGACCAGCCCGAGACTGCCTAACATCGCGACGACGCTCAAGCGCCCCTGGCCCTTGCCCCACCAGCGGTTTCCGGTCCACGCCAACGCCCCGCAGGTCAGCCCCATGAACAATCCGGTCGCCAGCCTCGCGCCGTCATGTGGCGCCAGCCAGGGCGAGAAAAGCGTGGCGAGGATCCCGGCCACCCAATAGTAGAGCGGCGGCTTTTCCATGAACGGTTCATTGGCGACGTTCGGCACGATCCAGTCGCCGCTCTCGAGCATGTGCTGCACGATGCCGAAGATATAGGTTTCATCCTGCTTCCATGGATCGTGGCCGATCAAGCCGGGAATGATGTAAGCCAGGACAAGAATGAGGAACAGCACGCCTTGCCCCAGCCTGGGGCGTGGCCAGAGAGACCGCAATTGACGTAGGGCTGACTTCTCGAAGTCTCCAACCACCGCGGGATTCGTCAGTGCAGGCGCTTTAGCGAGCAGGTCCGGATTGGATCCTTGAGGGTAATGCATGATTGGAAAACTTCAGATGATCAAATTCTGGAATATTTTCAAGAGTTTAGAGCATAAATCTTGATCTGTGGAAAAACTGCTGGAATTGACGGGAAAACGTTGGATCGGATCACAAATGGCGTTCATTTCGAGATGGGAAAAGGCGAACTGGCGACTTGCGGGAATGATCACGCTTCTGGCGCCGCAACGGGAAGGGCGGGGAAACAGAATGCGCAAGAAAGCCATGCAGGTAATCCGCATGGCTTGCTTATGCTTCGCGAGGAGAGAAGGCTATGACCACGTGCATGGCGTCGCGGTCATCGGAGAGCACTCTAAACGAGCGGCGGTGCAGCGGGTCAGGCAGCCTGGTTCAGCGCCGGATAATCAATGTACCCGGCCGGGCCTGGCGTATAGAAGGTCTGCGGGTTGGGCGCATTCAGCGGAGCGCCTTGCCGCAGGCGATGCACGAGGTCGGGGTTTGAAATGAACAGCCTGCCGAACGCCACGGCGTCGGCGCGTCCCGTTTCCACGGCCTCAATCGCCATCTGCCGGTCATAGCCGTTGTTCGCGATGTAAGTTCCCTTGAACGTCCTGCGGGCCCAGGCAAAGTCGAAGCCGGGAACGTCGCGCGGTCCGCCGGTTGCGCCCTCGATGAAATGAATGAAGGCGATGCCGCGCTGGTTCAGTTGCTCGACCAGATAGCCAAACGTTGCCTGCGGATCGCTGTCCGTCAAATCATTGAACGGAGTGACGGGCGAGAGGCGAATGCCGACCCGGCCTGCGCCGATCTCCTGGGCGACGGCATCCACGACATCGAGGGCAAACCGGGCACGGTTTTCGGGGGAACCACCGTAGGCATCGGTCCTCTTGTTTGCGCCGTCGCGGAGGAACTGGTCGATCAGGTAACCATTGGCGCCATGGATTTCCACGCCATCGAAGCCCGCACGGATGGCGTTCGCCGCACCGCGCCGGTATTCGTCGACGACTTCCCTGATTTCATCGACGCTCAGCGCGCGAGGCTCCGGAACCTCGACTTTGCCCTGGTGGGTGTAGGCGACAACGTCAGGCTTGATGGCCGACGGAGCAATCGGTTGCTGTCCGCCGTTGAGCAAAGGATGGGTGACGCGGCCAACATGCCAGATCTGGGCGATGATCTTCGAGCCTGCGTCATGCACGGCGCGCGTGATGGCTTTCCAGCCCTCGACCTGGGCATCCGAATAAATTCCGGGCGTCGCCATATAACCTTTCCCTGCCGGCGATACCTGGGTGCCTTCGCTGATGATCAGTCCGGCATTGCTGCGCTGGCGGTAATACTCGATGTTCAGGTTGCTGCCCGGGATATCCCCAGCCGCTTCGTCCGCCCGGCTGCGCGTCAGCGGGGCCATGACGATGCGGTTTGCCACGTCGATGTCACCGATGCGTGCGGGCTGGAACAGCTTCGCCTGCTCGATGCTTTCCCTGGAGGGCGTGACGGATGCATTCATGGTTCTTTCCTCTCTTGCAATCAATGAGTTATTTCGGGGTTCCATCCTTGCCGCCGCAGAGACCCGAACGGGGCGGTTTTATTGCGCGGCAAGTCAGCATGCAATTATGGTCATTCCCGGGGGATTTAAATCCCATGCCATGGCAATATGTTTTATTCTGCATGGGAATGAATAAGGAAAGGGTATGGACAGGCTACGCTTGATGGAAACCTTCGTGAGGGTGGTAGAGACAGGGAGCTTTTCGGCTGTGGCCCGCGAAGCATTGGCCACCCAGTCCGCGATCAGCAAACAGATACAGGCTTTGGAAAGCCAGTTGGGGACGACGCTTCTCGTACGGTCCACGCGCAGCCATTCCCTGACCGAAGCCGGGCAGCTTTATTACGATCGCTGCCGGCAGGTCCTGGACATGCTCGAAGAAGCGCGCATCGAAGTCCATCAGGCCGAGCATGCGATCACGGGCATGCTGCGCGTCGCCGCACCGGTGGCGTTCGGACGCCTGCACATCGTGCCGCGCCTGAAAGGGTTTTATGCGCGCTTCCCGCACATCAAGGTTGATTTGCAGCTCGACGATGGATTCATCGACCTTGTCGCCGCCGGCATCGACGTCGCTTTCCGGGTCGGTGAATTGAAGGACAGCCGCCTCGTCGCGCGGCGGATCGGCACCGCGCACCGTGCCACGTTTGCCGCGCCCGCCTATCTCGAGCGTTATGGAGAGCCCCAGCACCCACAAGACCTGTTGAATCATTTTTGCCTGATCTACACCGGCCTTGCGAACGTCAACGAATGGGTCTACCGGCAGGACAACGGACCGGAGCTGATCGTGCGGGTCAATGGAAATTTTCAGTCGAACAGCTCCGAAGCCATCCGCGAGGCTGTGCTCGACGGATTGGGGATCAGTTACTCTCCCCAATGGGTGTACGGTGACGATCTGCGTGCTGGCAGGATCAAGCCAATCCTCCGCCAATACAGTCCGCCGCCACTACCGCTGAACGTCGTGTTCCAGCCATCCCGCCGTCCTTCGCTGAAGGTCAACCGGTTCGTCTCCTACTTCGCCGACGCATTCGCCCAAGATCCCGACATCGCGGAAATGCTGTCGACCTCATCAACCTGAGGTCAGCCGGTGGTACCTGCGAAGGTGTAAGGAAATTCTTACATACGGTAGGCAAATACTTGATATTAAACAATGTTTCTGGAATACCCACATTGCCTGTGGATAACTTTGTGATTAACTCAGGGAAACCGCGCCGAAATGCAGGTTTCATGCGGACCTCATTAGTTTGCCTAATTTTTGGGCAAAACAAAATTTTCATTTGAATCAATGACTTAGGGTGGGGTGGGTGTGAAAAGTCTTTGCACAGACATCCTAAGTCCGGCAAGAAGCCGCTCGGAACTTGACAGTGAATAAGTTTTGCTTGTCAAGCTTGCGGATGTTCAAAATGCAAAAATATTTCTAAGCGGCACGCCTTATTCCAGCTTGCCAGGTCGCTCATCATTTTAAGGTCGGGTTCGCCCTTGAGCTTCCATGCCACCGCCCGATAGCTTCCCAAGCGCCTGCCATGTCGACCTCGCCGGGATGCATTTTCGTGACCGCGATCAACAAACGATCACGAAACTTGCGTGCCTTGGCTGCCTCTTATCGAAATGGGCCCGGCCAGTAGCGGACGGGAAGGGGCTTCCTATGAAGAGAACACCGATATACAGCCGCTCGTCGCAAAGGCCGCGTGGTACCGCCCATTCCGGGGGAAACGATGAAAGCAGTGGCAGTCGAATCGCCGCCCCATTCGGCGAACGGAGCGAAGGCACTCCCCAGCCACCGCGTCAGGACGCGCCCGGCAATCCATCGCCTTCGGCGACGAGAACTGAAAATCCGCCGCCCGCGATAGCTTCCGGATCGAAAAGCGCGACTCCAGTCACTCCACCGAAAAGCAAGCCGCGCCTGAACCAGACAAGCGCCTGGCTGGCGCTGCTGTCTGCTTCGCTGACGGCGCTTTGCTTCCTCACTTACCAAGCCTGGCTTGCGCCGCCGCAACTGACGCAGAAAGACATCGATGCCGCCGTGTTGCATACGCTAAGCACCACGGTGCTTCCCTCTGCGGAAGCTCGCGCGTTCGAAAGGATCCGGCCGTCGGTGGTGCGCGTGGTGCAGAAGGCGAAGGGAAGGGGAGGAGAGGGCAAGCTTCGCGGCGTGGGAACCGGCGTGGTGATCGTCAACAATGGAACGATACTGACCAATTTCCACGTCGTGCAGGGCGGCGAAGATACGCTGAAGGTCGACTTCTACGATGGCACCGAGTCGGAGGCATACGTCGTCAAGCGGATGCCGGAGCATGACCTGGCGATCATCCGCGCGAAGACCATCCCCGACGACCTGCTGCCGGCAACCATGCGCAGCACGCACGGCCTGCTCGTGGGCGACCATGTGATGGCTGTGGGCTTCCCCTTCAACATCGGGCCTTCTGCCTCATCGGGCATCGTTTCCGGACTGAAGCGCGTCTACCATTCGCCCGACAACAACGAAGTCCTCGACAACCTCATCCAGTTCGACGCCGCCGCCAATCCCGGCAATTCCGGCGGACCCCTTGTCACCATGGATGGGGAAGTCGTTGGCATCGTCACCGCCATTCTCAGCCCCCATGAACCAGGTACCTTCGTCGGCATCGGCTTTGCCGTACCGATCGAAGTTGCCGCAAGCGGCGTCGGCATGTCGCCCTTCTGACCTGCAAAGGAGAGTCATGAACAACTCGGAAGCCAGTTTCGGAGAGAGCCGGTCGGAAATCGCCGGCAAGATGGAGCGCATCCTGTACGAGGTGAAGCGGGTCGTGGTGGGGCAAGACCACTTCCTGGAACGGGTGCTCGTCGCGGTGCTGGCGGGCGGCCATCTGCTGGTGGAGGGCGTGCCCGGGCTGGCAAAGACGCTCACGGTCAATACGCTGGCCAAGACGATACGCGGAAGCTTCCACCGGATCCAGTTCACGCCGGATCTCGTGCCCGCCGACCTGATCGGAACGCGCATCTATAACCAGAAGACCGGTGAATTCAGCACCACGCTGGGGCCGGTGTTCTCCAACCTGCTGCTGGCGGATGAGATCAACCGCGCGCCCGCAAAGGTACAGAGCGCCTTGCTGGAAGTCATGCAGGAGGGCCAGGTGACCATCGCGGGCGTGACCCACCGGGTGCCGCAGCCTTTCCTGGTGATGGCCACCCAGAATCCGATCGAAACGGAAGGCACTTACCCGCTCCCGGAAGCGCAGGTCGACCGGTTCATGATGAAGGTGCTGATCAGCTATCCCACCGAGGAAGAGGAATTCGTGATCGTGAGCCGGGTCACCGCCAGGGAGCAGGACGTTTCCGCCGTGACGACCACCGACGAACTTGCGCGCCTGCAGCGCCATTGCCGTGAATGTTACGTCGACCCCTCGCTGGTGCGCTATGCGGTTCGTCTGGTCGCGGTCACGCGCTCCCCGGCGCGGTATGACATGAACGATCTCTCGAAGTACATCTCCTGCGGCGCCAGTCCGCGCGCGTCCATCCACCTGATCGAAGGCGCGCGCGCCCTGGCGCTGTTGCGCGGGCGCCATCACGCGCGTCCGGAAGACGTGGTCGACCTGGTGCCCGACGTCATCAGGCATCGTCTATCACTGTCCTACGAAGCGCTGGCGGACGGCGTGACCGCCGACCAGTTGATCCTGCGCATCCTCAAGCGCTTCCCGCCACCGGAAAAGGTACTCGAAAGCCATGTCCGCATCGACGCCAACGCCTGAAGCGCTCCTGCGGCGCATGGAGATGACCGTCCTGCGCCGCCTCGACGGCTTGCTGCACGGCGACTACCACACCTTGTTCCGCGGGATTGGCATCGACCTCGCCGACCTGCGCGAATACCAGTACCAGGACGATGTCCGCCACATCGACTGGAACGTGACGGCGCGCATGCAGACTCCTTATGTGAAGGAGTTCCACGAGGAGCGCGAACTCACCGCATGGTTCCTTCTCGACCTCAGCGGATCCGAGGACTTCGGCTCGCAGCAGGTCAGCAAGCGCATGCAGGCCATCTACCTGACGGCCGTCCTGGCAAGCGTGCTGAACCGGCACGGCAACCGTTTCGGCGCCGTGCTGTACGGCGCGGGCAAGGATTCGGTACTCACCACGCGCAACGGCCGCCAGCAGATCCTGCGCCTGCTGCATGGCATGCATGGATGCAAGCCGCCCGATCCGGCAACGTCCGGCTCAAGGGCGGGCACGCGCTTGCACCAGTTGCTGGAAACGGCGGCAGGCGTGGCGCGGCGGCGTTCTCTGGTCTTCCTGATTTCGGATTTCATTTCCGAGCCGGGATGGGAGCGCCCACTGGCGGCGCTCACGCACCGGCACGATGTGATCGCGATCCGGCTTTACGACCCGCTCGAGATGAGCTTGCCGGATCTCGGCTTGCTGACCATCCAGGATGCGGAGACCGCCGAGCAGATCCTGGTCGACACGCATGACGCGGGCTTTCGCAGCCGTTTCGTCGCCGCGGTGGGCGAGCGCGAGGAGCGCCTTCGGGAAAGCTTCGCGGAGGCTGGCGTTGACGTGCTCGAAATCTCAACCGAGGATGATATCGTCGATGCGCTGTATCGGTTCTCCGATCTCCGCAAGCATGCCAGCCGGCTCGCGACGGGTGGCTCCGCCCAACCATGGAGGGCGTCATGAGGTTTCTTTGGCCCGAACTGTTATGGACGCTTCTGGCGTTGCCGCTGCTCGTGCTCTTCTACATTGCGATCCTGCGCAGGCGCAAGAAGATGGCGATGCAGTATGCCGGACTGGCAACGGTCAAGGCGGCCATGAGCCAGGGGCAGCGCCTGCGGCAGCACTTGCCGCCTCTTCTTTTCCTGCTGGCGTTCGCCGGCATGCTGCTGGCCGTTGCGCGGCCCGTCGCTGTCGTGACCCTGCCGTCGCAATACAAGACCATGATCCTGGCGATCGACGTGTCCGGAAGCATGCGGGCGAACGACGTCAAGCCAACCCGCTTCGATGCCGCCATCAGCGCCGTCAAGGCGTTCGTCAACCAGCAACCAGGCGATACGCGGGTGGGACTGGTCAGCTTCGCCGGCACGGCCAGCATGATCCAGCTTCCGACCACGAACCGGGAAGACCTGCTGGATGCCGTCAGCCGCTTGCAGCTACAGTATGGAACCGCGGTCGGCAGCGGCATCCTGGTATCGCTGAAAGCCATCTTTCCGGATGCGGAATTCGACCTGACGAGCGCTGATCCGGGCCGGATATCCTCCCGCGATCAAAGAAGCTCGTCCCTCGACAGCAGAGCCGGAAGGGAAAAGCCTGCACGGGATTTCAAGCCGGTGGCACCGGGTTCGTATGCCAATGCGGCAATCATCCTCCTGACGGATGGCCATACCACGACCGGCCCCGAGCCGGTAAAGACCGCCCAGCTGGCGGCGGAGCGCGGCGTCAAGGTCTACACCATCGGCCTTGGCACCGTCGAGGGCCAGATCGTGACGGCGGACGGCTGGTCCATGCATACCAGCCTGGACGAGGATGCACTCAAGGAAATTTCCTCGGTCACCAAGGGAGAATACTTTTATGCGGGCACGGCCGAGGACCTGAACCGGATCTACAAGTCGCTGAATTCGCGCATCGCCATCGAACGCAAGGAAACCGAGACGACGGCGCTGTTTGCGGCCGTCGCCGCCTGCCTGGCGCTGCTGTCCGCGCTGCTTTCGCTGCTCTGGTTCAATCGCGTGCTGTAGAGGGGATCGTTACTGCCTCATCGCAGGTTGATGGTGGTCGACATTGCTGGCGTGCGCAGCTCGAATGCCGCGTCCTTGAATCCGGGCGGACCGAACCAGCCGAAGGCGTCTCTCGAAAACCCGTAGGGCTCCCGCGGCAGGCCGATGGGATACTTGTCGAGGGCCTTGTTTCCATTTTCATCGATGAACAGGCTCACCGCATATTCGCCCGCGGGGACATCCTTAATGTTGATGCCGATGCCATCTTGATACGTTCCGCTTTCCAGGCGGAACGGCCGCTTTCCGGTCATCCAGGAGTCGGTCGTGTCATGCAGCGCGAGGAAATATTCGCCCTTGCCTTTTCCCTTGACCACGACGGTCAGGTCGGCCGCCATGCAGGAAAACGTTGCCAGCGCAAGCAATGCGGAGAAAGGCTTGGCGAAAGACAAACGCTTGGCAGCTGACGGCATGGCAATCATCGGTTGGTTGGCTGGCCACAGCTTACCCGCAGTGCAACGCCGCGAACAAGCGATCCCTGCATAAGCGGCAAAAAAGTTGCGATGACCGTCAAACTCCTCGGCACGGACAAGCGATATGCTTGCGGGATGAAAACCTTTCTTTCCATCCCCAGCCATGAGACGCGTCATGCCTTGACGCTTGGCGCGATGCTGGACACGGAAACCGGGCATTACTTCGTGCCGCCCGGGCAGGAACTCGCGAAATTCGACCGCTGGCTTCCCACTGGCGCGCAGGCGGCGGCGCTGCCTGGAGCGTTGACGACGACGCAGGCCGCCATGAGCTTGGGGCAGATGCTGATGCGCCTGACGGCGGCGATCAGCCATGTCTATCCCTCGCCGGAGTGGGTGCGGCTGGAATTCAGCGGCTTGCGGGCATCGGGCGGTCATGTGTATTTCGATGCGGTCGACCGTGACGAAGACGGCAAGGAACTGGCGAAGTGCCGTGCGGTGATCTGGAAAGCCCAGGCGAGCCGGATCGGCCGCAAATTCGTCGACGCGACGGGCACTGAATTGGCGACGGGCATGAAGGTGCTCGTCCTGGCGCAGCCCCAGTACCACCCGCAGCACGGCTTTTCCCTCGTGATCGTCGATCTCGACCCGGGCTATACGCTGGGCGACATGCATGCCCGGTTGAAGCGCATCCGCGAAGCGATCGACGGCCTGGGAATCGCTGACAAGAACAAGGCTTTGCCGGCCGCCGCGGATTTCTGCCGTGTCGGCGTGATCGCGCCGCATGGCGCGGCCGGACTCGACGATTTCCAGGTGACGGCGGACGCGTTGCAGCGGGCAGGCTTGTGTCATTTCGAATATTTTCACGCGGTCTTCCAGGGCGAGAAATGCGAGGAGTCCCTGCGCCGCGCCTTCATCGATGCGCATGAATTCCACGTGCTGGCGCCCGTGGACGCACTCGTCGTCATTCGCGGCGGCGGCGCCCAGACAGACCTGCAGTGGCTGAACCAGCTTCTGCTGGCCAAGATGGTTTGCCGTTTCCATGCCCCGGTGCTCACCGGCATTGGGCATGAACGCGACGTTTGCATCATGGACGAATACGCGAACCGGTCTTTCGGCACGCCATCGAAGGTCATTGCACACATCAAGGAATGCATCGCCACGCGGGCGCTGCAGGCGCTGCGCGACTGGGAAACGATCAGCCATGCGGCGCTTGCCATCGAGGGCAGGGCGCGCGCAGATGTCCTGCGGCTGCACGCCGACCTGCGCACCGGCGCGCAGCTGCGCCTTTATGCCGCGCAGACCCGCATTCGCCAGCATGACGCCGAGATCCGGTCTTCGGCGTCCAGTGCGCTGGCGCTGGCGGAGCAACGCGTCCGGACGTCATACCGCGACATCCGCTCTGGCGCGGAAACCGCGCTGACCCATGCGGACAAGGGAACGACCGCATTGAAGGCAAGCATCGCGGAGCGCATGACCGCGGCCGTTGCGATCGCGGACAAGGAAGCGGGGCATCGTTACGCTGCCATCGCCGCGGCCGCGCGCGGCGCGATCGGAAACGGCGGGATTCTTTTGCGTCAGCATCATTCCGAGGTCATGCAAGCGGCATCGCGCTGCCTCGCTGCCGCTGCGAAGGACGCCGCCGCGCAGCACAACCGGATCAATGAAGCCGCCGCGCGGATCGCCAATGCTGGCGCCGACAAGGTCGAGGCACGCTGGCAGGAAGCGGCAATCCATGTGCGCCTGCTGACGGACCGGCGTGAACGCGATGCACACCGGCATGCCGGCGACGTGCGGCATCATGCGCGCGCAATGCTCGCCGCAGCCGAAGAGTCATCCCGGGAAAAGATTGCATCGATCATGTCGCATGGCGTGGAGCCGACCTTGAAGCGCGGATTCGCGATGGTCACGGTGAACGCCGTGCCGGTGTCGAGCATGGCCGCCGCATACGGGCATGCGGAATTGGAAATTACATTCAGGGATGGCGCATTGAAGGTCCGTCCCGTTCCCGTGAAAGCGAACAAGCGTGCACGGGGAAAAAACCATGGTGAAGGAGAAATGGAAAATGGCTGAAAAAATGGCTGACAGCCAGGTGCAGGGATTCAACGAGGCTTACCAGACGCTCAAGGCGAATGCCGAGAAGTTGCGCAATCAGGATGACCTGGATATCGATGCGCTGGTGCCCATCGTGCAGCAGAGCGCGGCGGCCTATGCCGTATGCAAGGAAAGGATTGCCGCCGTCAGGGCGGTGCTGGCCGAGCACCTGAAGGAAGATGCCGGACTGGGGGATGCAGCGGAATGACGCTTCCGATTGAAGCGGATGTCAGCGGCGGACCTGGGCGCCGCTGACATCCACCCTAAGCCGCGGCCTGCTGTGCAGCGGCGGCTTTTTCCTTGCGGTTGCGTGACGCCGGCAGGCGGCGCATTGTTTTCAGCGCATTGAAGTCCTTGATGTCGATGGCACGCTGGTCGACGGAGATCAGGCCCATTTCGTTGAATGCCGAGAAGGTGCGGCTGACGGTTTCGAGGGTAAGTCCGAGGTAACTGCCGATCTCGTTTCGCGTCATGCGCAGGTTGAACTGCTTGCCCGAGTAGCCAAGTTCGCCGAATCGTTCCGAGAGGTAGACCAGGAAGCGCGCCACGCGCGCTTCCGCCGACAGCGAACCCAGCATGCTCGCCATGGTCTGCTCGCGGATCAGTTCACGGCTCATCACGCCATAGATGGCGGACTCGAGTTCCGGATGCGCGCGGCCGAGCGCGCTGAACTTCTTGAAGGGAATGAGGATGACGTCGCAATTGGTGAGGGCAACCGCCTCACATTCGTAGCGCGCCGCATGAATGCCGTCGACGCCGAACAGGTCGCCTTTCATGGGGAAGCTCAGGATCTGGTCGTTGCCGTGGGCATCGATCATGACGGTCTTGAGAAATCCGGAATTGACGACGTAGAGCACGTCGAAGGGCTGGCCGATGGTATGGATGCGCTGGCCGGCCTTGAACTGCACGTGCTGGAAGAGGTCTTCCTGCATGGCGACCGCCGTGGTCACCGGAATACGCAGCAGGTCGCATACTTCCTTCAGGGTGGACCAGAGCTTGGCCGTGCGCTGCCAGGAAGGATCGCCGATCGGGCGAGCCGCATCAGGAAAGGCATGGGGACGCGGGGAAGAAAGATCCGGGATCATGGCACGCTCCTGTTGGTCTGCCGGCGGGACAGCACATGCCGCCCACCTTGGAACATAGTATGAAACGAATGCCACCGGGGCACTATCCGTGCATTGCCTAAAATTCGTGTCGGCAAGACATCGGTCCGTGTAGGAATGTTCCTAAGCCGCGCAGCGGCAAGCACTCTTCATCTGCCCGGGCCGGCCCTGCCTGCCGGCAGGCCTCTCATTACCGGTCTACTGCTGTCTGGTGCTTCACTTGGCGCCGTTCTCGAACCACCTTGCGATGACCGCGCGTTCATCATCCGTGATGTTCGTGGCATTTCCCAGTGGCATGGACTTCTGGACCACTGCCTGCTGGTAGATGAGCTGCGCGTGGGAGCGAATCTCCTGCGGCGTGTCCAGTCGTATTCCCTTCGCGGGAGCGGGCATCAGCGTGGGCTGCGCGGCGTGACACTGGACGCAGCGCGCCTGCATCACTGCCTGCACCTGCGCCAGGTCTGGCGCGGCGGCCTGGCTGGCGTCCGCCGATGGGCCGGCCTGTGCCGTTCTTGCCTGCGGCGCGGTCCATGCGACGAGGCCGGCGAGGATGGCGATAGCCGCCGCGGGATAGGCGGGATTGGTGATGCCCTTGTGGCGCAGCACGAAGAACTGCCGGATGAGCGCGCCTGCGACCATCATGAGGACAAGCACCGCCCAGTTGTAGGGATGGGAATAGGTCATGCTGTAATGATTCGACAGCATGGCGAACAGGACGGGCAAGGTGAAGTAAGTGTTGTGGACGCTGCGCTGCTTGCCGCGCTTGCCGTGGATCGGGTCCACCGGGTCGCCTGCCTTCATGGCTGCCACGACCTTGCGTTGCCCTGGAATGATCCAGAAATAGACGTTCGCGCTCATGATGGTGGCGATCATCGCGCCGACGATGAGAAAGGCGGCGCGCCCGGAAAACAGGTGGCAGGCCGCCCACGCGGCAACGACGACGAATAGGGCCACCAGCACCGCCAGCAAGCCATCCTTTCCCTGCAAAAGACGGCACAAACCGTCGTAGACGAGCCAGCCGACGGCAAGGAAGGCGAGGGCAGCGGCGACGGCCGCCGCCGGCGCGAGGTTGGCGACGCTGGCATCGATCAGGAAGACGCGGGGATTGAACAGGTAGAGCACGGTAAAGAGCGCGAAGCCCGACATCCATGTGCTGTACGATTCCCAGTAAAACCAGTGCAGGTCCTTGGGAAGCTGTTTCGGCGCGAGCAGGTACTTCTGCGGATGATAGAAGCCGCCGCCATGCACGGCCCAGAGTTCGCCGTTGACCCCCTTCGCCCTGAGCTCCGGATCTTCCGGAGGCGTCAGGCTGTTGTCGAGCCAGACGAAATAGAACGACGAGCCGATCCAGGCGATGGCAACGATCACATGCAGCCAGCGCAGCAGCAGGTTGCTCCAGTCGAGAAGGTGGGCTTCCATTGTTCGTGCTTCCCTTTCAGCTGCCGCGATACGTCGAATAGCTCCAGGGACTGGCCACCAGAGGAACATGAAAATGCTGGGAAGCGTCGGCCACGCCGAAGCGCAGCGTCACGACGTCGAGGAAGCGCGGTTCCGCCAGCGCGGGCAGGCGTGCGGCGAAGTAGTCGCCGATCAGGAAGTCGAGTTCGTAGACGCCAGGAGCGAAGGCGTCGCCTTCCAGCAGCGGGCCATCGCAGCGGCCATCGGCGTTCGTGAGCTTTTCCAGCAGGTGTTGTCGCTGGTTGTCGATGACCTTGTACAGGTGAATTCGGATCCCTTGACCTGGTATGCCATTGGCAGTGTCAAGGACATGCGTGGTGAGGCGTCCCATTCCCGTGCTTGCCTTTGTCGTAAAAAAGGTGCGTCAGATGACGGATGCAAGAATTGTAGGCAATACCGCCAGTCAGGAGATCGTGACGGCGATATAGTCGATATATCTTGCCTTGGCGCATTTCGTCTCAAGGCATCGCGCAAGGTGCAAGGCGCAACGATGGGCTTGAAGGCTGAGCGGCCGCACCATGATACAAGGCAGAACGCGCGCGAGCATGAATCCCGGGCATAAAAAAGCCGGCGCATCTGCGCCGGCAAGAAGGAAAGCAAGCTGATTCAGGAGAGGCCCAATGCCTTAGCACTGGTCCTTGCGGCGACGTGCCATGGTGAATGCCAGCGCGCCGAGGCCGAGAAGTGCCAGGGGTGCAGGCTCGGGAACGCGGCTCGGATTGCTGCGCTGGGCAATGGTGTAGTGCGACACGTTATGCGATTGCGAGTTGCCGTTGAAATTGAAGATCGCGCTGGTGAACGGCGTGGTCCAGGTCCCGGACGAATACAGTTCATTCAGCAGGAAGGCCACCAGGTTGGTGTCCGAGCCATCCTTGAAGACGATGATGTAGTCGTTCGCGGCGAAGTTGGCGCCGGTGATTGCCCAGGTGCCCGCCGAGCTGGCGGCTTCGATCTGCAGGTTAGAGCCGTTCCCCGTCCAGTCGGAATGGCCGAAGAAGCCGGCGGCGTTGATGTTGGAGATCGAGGCAACGTTGCTGCTGTCGGCCGGGGTGAGGTACTGGCAGGCACTCGCCGCCGTATGCGTGCCGGTGCTGTCCTCTACCTTGGCCGTCGGGTCGGTCACGAAGGAGGAAGGACAGGAAACCAGTGCCGCATTGGCAGCCTGGACGCCGAAGGCTGCGGCAGCAAGAACGGCTGCCTTGAGCAAGCTGTTTACTTTCATGGGTTTTCCTTTTGCCGATGAGTGGGAGTCGGGTTCGCGCCGCATCGCGCCGCCACCAATCTTTAGCAAAGGTCGTGCCGCATCATTTAATCATTTGAAATCAATGGCTTGCGTAGGTATTAGTAACGGCCATTACTGACATGTTAAGTTTTCCGACATCACAAGGTCAGCATGGCGCCGTGCCGGTGGCTTTCCTTTCCGGGTCGAGATAAGGCTGGAGCCAGCCCAGTCCTTCCACCGTGCCCTGCGCCGGACGGTATTCGCATCCTATCCACCCTCCATATCCGATGGAATCCAGCAGATCGAAGAGATAGGGGTAGTTCACCTCGCCGACGTCGGGTTCGTTGCGGTCGGGGACGCCGGCAATCTGGATGTGACCGACATGGGGAAGGTAACGCTTCAGCTTCATGGCGATGTCGCCTTCCACGATCTGCACGTGGTAGAAGTCCATCTGCACTTTCAGGTTGGGGCTGCCCACCTCTTCACGAATCGCATGGGCCTCGCTCTGCAGGTTGAGGAAATATCCCGGGATATCGCGCGTGTTGATGGGTTCGATGAGCACGTTGATGCCGTGTTTCGCGGCTTCTTCGCAAGCGTGGCGCAGATTGTCGACATACACCGCGCGGTGATGCGCCCGGTCGGCATTGGCCGGCAGCAGACCCGCCATCATGTGCAGGTTCGGCGTTCCGCACGCCAGCGCGTAATGAATTGCCTTGGCGACGCCCGCGCGAAATTCTTCCTCCCGCCCCGGCAGGCAAGCCATGCCTCGTTCCCCCGCAGCCCAGTCTCCCGGCGGCATGTTGAACAGCACATTGCGCAGTCCGTGCCGGCCCAGCAGGCCGGCGATGGTTTCCGCGGAGTGCTCGTAGGGAAAGAGAAACTCGACGGCACCGAAGCCGGCACTGGCCGCTGCCTCGAAGCGTTCCAGGAAGGGAACTTCGTTGAACATCATCGTCAGGTTGGCGGCAAATTTAGGCATGGAATGTCTATCCTCAGGTTGGCGGCAAGCGGGAAACGGTCTTTCACGGATTCTACATTGCCCGCAAATCGCAGGCGGATGGAAGGAGGCGTGGCGTACGGGAGATCATGGCATGCATTCCCGTTCTGCCAGCAATGCCATCATTCCCCATCCGCTTGCAGCGAGGAATGGACTCTTGTGGCATGGAAGAAAATTAAACCCGCAGGCCATTATTTGCCATGCATCAATTTGCCTGTTGAATATCGGGACCATCCTTCCCGGGCGAATTACAATTTTCTGACTGGTACTGCAGGCGCGGCCACGCGGGCTCGGCATCGCAATGCGTGCAGAAAGTCATTCATCCACCCATCCAAGAATATTGACCATGACGACATCGCAGGCACCTCAGGAAATCAACTACGATCCTAACCGTCTCCTCGATTCATTGATCGAGGACCTGAATCTGAAGAATGATGCCGCCCTGTCGCGCGTGCTGGAAGTGGCGCCGCCGCTGATCAGCAAGATACGGCACCGCCGGCTGCCGGTCGGTTCGGCCATGCTCCTCCGGATGCATGAGGTCACCAACCTGTCGATCAAGGAATTGCGCGAGCGCATGGGTGACAGGCGCCAGAAACACCGCATCAGCACCGTCGTTCCCAAGGCGATGCGCTCCTGAGCCTATCGTTGCCGGGCGCGCCGCATCTGCGTGCCCGGAACTTTCTTAGTACTACAGCTGTAAGTCATGCTGGCTGCACTCTGCGGCGGCGATGGTAGAAATTGGCGATTGCCTGATGATGTCTTCGCCATAACGACCAGTGAATAACCATCCTCAGGTCCGGTAACCAA
>NZ_JAAIVB010000073.1 GCF_010974945.1 Noviherbaspirillum galbum
CCTGCAGGAACACGAAGAACAGCATCTGCGCCAGCGCCAGCGTGATCATGGTGAAGTAGATGCCCTGCCGGCGGATCGCCAGCTGGCCCATGACCAGGCCGATCACCGCCGCGCCCAGCGTGCCGGCCACCAGCCCGAGCTCGAAAGGCAGGCCCATGTTGCGCAGCACGTAGCCGGCGAAGTAGCCGGCGCCGCCGAAGAAGGCCGCATGGCCGAAGGACAGCAGGCCGGTGAAGCCGATGAGCAGGTTGAAGGCGCAGGCGAACAACGCGAAGCACAGCACCTTCATCAGGAACACGGGATAGACCACGAAGGGCGCCGCGAGGGCGGCGGCCAGGGCGATCGAATAGCCGACTTTCTTGTTCATGCTGGGACTCCTCTTATTTCTCTTTGCCGAACAGGCCGGCCGGGCGGATCATGAGCACGATGGCCATGATGATGAACACGACGGTGGCCGACAGTTCAGGGTAGAACACCCGGGTGAATCCTTCGATCACGCCGAGGCCGAGGCCAGTGAGGATCGCGCCCAGGATGGAGCCCATGCCGCCGATGACGACCACGGCGAACACCACTATGATGAGGTTGGAACCCATCAGCGGCGACACCTGCACCACCGGCGCGGCGAGCACGCCGGCGAAGGCGGCGAGCGCCACGCCGAAGCCGTAGGTGAGCGTGACCATGAGCGGCACGTTGATGCCGAAGGCCTCCACCAGCTTGGGGTTCTCGGTGCCGGCGCGCAGGTAGGCGCCCAGCTTGGTCTTCTCGATCACGAACCAGGTCACCAGGCACACTGCGAGCGAGGCGAACACCACCCAGGCCCGGTACTTCGGCAGGATCATGAAACCGAGGTTGAAGGCACCGCCCAGCGCTTCCGGCACCGAGTAAGGCTGGCCCGACACGCCATAGAAGGAACGGAACAGGCCTTCCAGCATCAGCGTGATGCCGAAGGTGAGCAGCAGTCCGTAGAGATGGTCGAGCTTGTACAGCCAGCGCAGCATGGTCTTTTCGATGATCACGCCGAAGATGCCCACGAGGATGGGCCCCGCGATCAGCATGACCCAGTAGTTCACCTCGAAGTAGCTCAGGCCCATCCAGGCGAGGAAGGCGCCCATCATGTAGAGCGCGCCGTGGGCGAAGTTGATGACGTTGAGCAGGCCGAAGATGACCGCCAGTCCCAGCGACAGCATCGCGTAGAAGGAGCCGTTGACCAGGCCGAGCAGAAGCTGGCTCAGCAGTGCTTGCAATGGAATGCCGAATATTTCCATGGGCGATAGTGATAAGAGTGCAGGAACACGATGGCGTCCGCTCCCCGCGGGGGAACGGACCGGAATTTTTCCCGGATTAGATCCGGGGCCTGCGGAACGGGGACGCCATCGACGGCGCCGCACCGCTCTGGAGGATGGGCAGGAAAGCGTTCCTGGTATTGCCGGAACTGCCCCGCCCTGCTTCCCGGGAAGGACGCAGGGATACCGGGACCTAGCGGCTTACTTCCACGCCGCGCACTTGGTTTCAGCCTTGGTGGTGAAAGCCTGGTCGCCGGGGATAGTCTGCACGACCTTGTAGTAGTCCCACGGATACTTCGACTCGGACTGCTTCTTCACTTCCAGCAGAACCATGTCGTGCAACATGGTGCCGTCCGGGCGGATCACGCCGTTCTTGGTGTACATGTCGCTGATCTTTGTGCTCTTCAGCTTGGCCATGACCTTGTCGCCGTCATCGGTGCCGATCGCCTTGACCGCATTGAGGTAGGTCATGGTCGCCGAGTAGTCGGCTGCGTGCAGGCTGGTCGGCTCCTTCTTCATCTTCTCGAAGTAGCGCTTGGACCACTTGCGGGTGTCGTCATTCTGGTCCCAGTACCAGCTGTCGGTCTGGTACATGCCCTGCGTCAGGTTCAAGCCGAGGGAGTGTACGTCGCTGATGAACATCAGCAGGCCGGCCAGCTTCATGCTCTTGGTGACGCCGAACTCGTTGGCCGCCTTGATCGCGTTGATGGTGTCGCCGCCGGCGTTGGCCAGGCCGAGGATCTGCGCCTTGGACGCCTGGGCCTGCAGCAGGAAGGACGAGAAGTCGGATGCAGACAGCGGATGACGGACGGCGCCAAGCACCTGGCCGCCCGACGACTTGACCACCGCGGCGGTATCGTTTTCGAGGGAAGCGCCGAAGGCGTAGTCGGCGGTCAGGAAGTACCAGGTCTTGCCGCCCTGCTTCACCAGCGCCGAACCCGTTCCCTTCGCCAGCGCCACGGTATCGTAGGCATAGTGGATGGTATAGGGTGTGCACTCTTCGTTGGTCAGGCGCGCCGTGCCGGCGCCGATCGAGATGAAGGGCTTCTTCTTCTCGGCCGCGACCTTTGCCATCGACAGCGCGGTGCCGGAGTTGGTGCCGCCGATCAGCATGTCCACGCCTTGCTGGTCGAACCATTCGCGCGCCTTGGAGGCGGCGATGTCAGCCTTGTTCTGGTGGTCGGCGAAGATGAATTCGATTTTCTTGCCGTTGACGTTGCCGCCCATGTCGGCGATCGCCATCTTCACCGCTTCCACGCCGCCCATGCCGTCGATGTCGGCATACAGGCCCGACAGGTCTGTGATCATGCCGATCTTGATCGTGTCTCCGGAAATCTGCGCCGAAGCGGAACCTGCGGCGCCTGCTGCGAGAGCGGCCATGGCACAAGCCATTGCTTTCAACTTCATTTCATTCTCCTTAGGTGAACATGCCTACGAAATGTGGCTGTCTTTATTGTTGATTGAAGTGGTCAAACACCGAGTAGCGAATTCAACACAGGCATCTTCGCGTTCAACTCGGATGAAGCGAAGGTTTCGACGATCTGGCCATGCTCCATGACATAGAAGCGGTCGGCCAGGGGTGCGGCAAAGCGGAAGTTCTGTTCCACCATCACGATGGTGTAGCCCTTGGCCTTGAGGGTCGTGATCATGCGCGCGAGCGCCTGCACGATCACCGGCGCCAGGCCTTCGGAAATCTCGTCCAGCAGCAGCAGGCGCGCGCCGGTGCGCAGGATGCGCGCCACCGCCAGCATCTGCTGTTCGCCGCCCGACAGGCGCGTGCCCTGGCTGTTGCGGCGTTCCTTCAGGTTGGGGAACATGTCGTAGATTTCCTCGATCGACATGCCCTTGTCAGTCTTGGAAACCATCGGCGGCAGCATCAGGTTTTCTTCCGTCGACAGCGACGAAAAAATGCCCCGTTCTTCGGGGCAGTAACCAACGCCGAGGTGGGCGACCTTGTGGGTCGGAAGCCCGATGGACTCGACGCCGTTGATCTTGATTGATCCCTTGCGGGCGCCGGTCAGGCCCATGATGGCGCGCATGGTGGTGGTGCGGCCGGCGCCGTTGCGGCCCAGCAGCGTGACCACCTCGCCCGGCTCCACTGAAAAATTGACGTCATGCAGGATGTGCGATTCGCCGTACCAGGCGTGCAGGCCGGAGATCGACAGTGCTTGTGCCGCCATGTTCAGTGTGCTCCTTCGAGTGCGCCGGATGTGGTGCCCATGTAGGCTTCCATCACCTGCGGATTGTTTGAAACTTCCTGGTAGGTGCCTTCGGCCAGCAACGCGCCGCGCTGCAGTACCGAGATGCGGTCGCAGATGCCCGAGACCACGCTCATGTTGTGTTCCACCATGAGGATGGTGCGGCCGGCGGATACCTTCTTGATCAGCTCGGTGACGCGGTGCACGTCCTCGTGGCCCATGCCCTGGGTCGGTTCGTCGAGCAGCATCAGTTCCGGTTCCATGCCGAGCGTGGTGGCGATCTCGAGCGCGCGCTTGCGGCCGTAGGGCAGGTCCACCGTCATGGTGTCGGCGAATTTTTCCAGGTCGACTTCCGCCAGCAGCTGCATGCAGCGGTCATTGAGGGCGCTGAGTTTCTTCTCGCTCTGCCAGAAATGAAAGGAGTTGCCGAGCGGGCGCTGCAGGCCGATGCGCACGTTTTCCATCACGCTGAGGTGAGGGAAGACGGCTGAAATCTGGAAGGAACGGATGATGCCCTGGCGGGCGATCTGGGAGGGCGGCGCCATGGTGATGTCGCGGCCGTTGAAAAGGATCTGCCCCGAGGTCGGCACCAGAAATTTAGTCAATAAATTGAAGCACGTCGTCTTGCCCGCGCCATTCGGCCCGATCAAGGCATGGATGTGCCCGCGCTCGACACGGAGGCTGACGTTGTTGACCGCGGTGAATCCCTTGAATTCCTTGGTCAGGTTTTTGGTCTCTAAAACCACATCCGACATGTTGTCTCCCTGTTGACTGTTCGTCAGACTCTGGTGGCAAAACTCACACAGTACACAGTACGACTAGGGGGCAGGCAAGACGACTGCGAATTCATCTGCCTGACGTTTGTGCCATATCAAACTGCATTGCAGAATTGTTATCCAGCAACGGCGGAATGGTAGCATGAACATCTGCCGTGCGCATGCCTGAAACAAATTTCGACCTCATTCCGCATGGGTGTTTCATGACTTGCCATCGTGGCCTCATGCCGCGGCGGTCACGCCCGGCAACACGATGCTCGCCGCGCTTGCATCGCGCCGCGCCGCCTTGATCCATTCCGCCGCCTTCTCCGCGATCATGATGGTCGGCGAATTCGTGTTGCCCGACGTGATGGTCGGCATGACGGACGCGTCGACCACGCGCAGGCGCCTCACTCCCCTGACGCGCATCTGGCTGTCGACGACGGCCATTGCATCGTCGCGGCTGCCCATCTTGCAGGTGCCGACCGGATGGAAGATGGTCGTGCCGATGTCGCCAGCGGCCTTCGCCAGTTCCTGTTCCGTGCGGTACTGCGGGCCGGGCTTGAACTCTTCCGGGCAATACTTCTGCAAGGCCGGCTTGGCCACGATCTCGCGGGTGATCGTCAGCGCTTCGGCGGCTACCTTGCGGTCTTCCGGCGTGCTCAGGTAATTCGGCGTGATCTTCGGCGCCTGCAAGTGATCGCCCGAGGCGATGCGGATATGCCCGCGCGCCGTCGGCCTCAGGTTGCACACGCTTGCCGTGAACGCGGGGAAAGGATGCAGCGGCTCGCCGAAGCGTTCCAGCGAAAGGGGTTGCACGTGATATTGCAGGTTGGGCGTGGCCTGGTCCGGCGACGACTTGACGAACGCGCCGAGCTGGGACGGCGCCATCGACATCGGACCGCTGCGCGTCGCGACATACTGCATGCCGATCTTCATCTTGCCGAACCAGTTGTTTGCCATCATGTTGAGCGTGCGCGCGCCGCGGATCTTGTAGATCATGCGCAGCTGCAGGTGGTCCTGCAGGTTCTCGCCCACGCCGGGCACGTCGGCGGCGACCGGAATGCCGTGCCGCTGCAGCAGGGATGCCGGACCGATGCCCGACAGCTGCAGGATCTGCGGCGAGCCGACCGCGCCCGCGGTGGAAATCGTTTCGCGCGCGGCTTCGGCGTACCACTCGCTGTTGCCGCCGGTGAACTCGACGCCGGTGCAGTTCAGGCCATCCGCGCCCTGCTCCAGCCGCAGCCGCTTCACGTGGCAGCCAGTCATGATGTCGAGCTTGCCCTTGCGGCCGTTCGCGTTGCGCAGGAAGGCGCGCGCGGTGTTCCAGCGGAAGCCGTTCTTCTGGTTCACCTCGAAATAGCCGCAACCTTCGTTGTTGCCGCGGTTGAAGTCCTCGACCATGGGCACGCCGCGCTCCAGCGCCGCCTTGCGGAAGGCATCGAGGATCTCCCACTTCAGGCGCTGGCGTTCCACGCGCCACTCGCCGCCGGCGCCATGGAATTCATCCGCGCCCTTGTGGTAGTCCTCGCTCTTCTTGAAGACGGGCAGCACGTTCTGCCAGCGCCAGCCCTCATCGCCGGTGAGGCGGGCCCATTCGTCATAGTCCCGCGCCTGGCCGCGCATGTAGATCATGCCGTTGATCGACGACGAGCCGCCGATCACCTTGCCGCGCGGGTAGATCAGCGCGCGCCCGTTCAGGCCGGCGTCCGCCTCGGTGCGGAACAGCCAGTCGGTCCGCGGATTGTCGATGCAATACAGGTAACCCACCGGGATGTGGATCCAGATGTAGTCGTCCTTGCGGCCTGCCTCCAGCAGCAGCACCGACACGCCTTCGTCCTGCGCCAGCCGGTTGGCCAGCACGCACCCGGCGCTGCCCGCGCCGATGATGATGTAATCGTATTTTCCTGCGAATTCCACAGCCTGCTCCTTGCCTGCCTTCTTGGGTTGTCAGATCGACGCGTTGCGCCACTCCGTCACCAGCGTTTCCACGAGGCGACGGGCCGGCATCGACCGCACCATCGCCACGCCCTGCCCAGCCCACAGCGACATCAGTTCCGACTCGTTGATCTTTCCGGCCTGCGCCCGGATCACGCCGGTCAAGGCGTTCTGCACCGGATAGGCCGGCACCTGCGGCTCCACCGCGCGCATGGCGTCGATGAAGCGGTTCACCAGGCCGCGGGCGTAGCGTCCGGAAAACGATCGCGTCAGGGTGGTCAGCGAGCGTACCGGCGCATGGCTGGCTTCCAGCAATCTTTCCTTGTAGATCGGATGGATGCCCGCTTCGTCGGTCGTCAGGAAAGCGGTCCCGAGCTGCGCAGCCTGGGCGCCCAGCGCCAGCGCCGCCGCAATGCCGCGTCCGTCCATGATGCCGCCGGCCGCCACCACCGGGATGCGCACCGCGTCCGCGATGGCCGGCACCAGCACCATGGTGCCGTAGCCTTCGCACTGCGAACCGATGAAGGTCCCGCGATGGCCGCCGGCCTCGATGCCCTGCGCGCAGACCGCGTCCGCGCCGACCGCTTCCCAGGCACGCGCCTCCGCCACGTTGGTCGCCGTTCCCATCACGAAGATGCCGGCTTCATGCAGCAGCTCCACCTGTTCCTTCATCAGGATGCCGAAAGTGAAACTCACGATGGCCGGCCGCACGTCAATGACGGCTTGCAGCTGCGACTGGAAATCCTCGCACCACTTCGCCGGCAGGGGCAGCGATTCCCAGCCAAGCGGTTCCCAGATCGGGCGCAGCAATTCCATCGCGCTCTTGACCTCGGCCTCGGAGGGGGACGGCGTGCCTTGCACGAACAGGTTGATGATGAAGGGCTTGTCGGTCAGCGCTCGTATGCGCTCGGCCTGCTCGACGATCGCCGCCGGCGAAAGCAGGGGCGCCGCCAAGGCGCCGATCGCCCCCGCGTTGGAGACGGCGGCAACCAGTTCCGGGGTGGTCGCGCCTCCTGCCATGGGTGCCTGGATGATCGGGTGCTGGCAGAAATCGAGCAATTGCATGGTGGTTTTGCGCTTTCCTGGCTGGTAACGGGTATTCCGGTTTTCTATATCGATGTTGATGTATACGATTGGTAGTAGTGGTTAACGTTGCGTCCTTCTTGTGGATAACCCGGAAAAATCCCGTCCTTTCAAGGTCTTGCGCCAAGCATAAGCATTTGCACAGCTCCTGTATGGTGCGAGGATGGATTCGGGACAAAAAACCGGCCTGGGGAAAAACCGGCACTTGTCCCGTTTACGCCCAACGGCTTTCCACCGGGTTATTCACAGCCCGTCACGTTTTGCTTACTTGGCAACCGGCATGGTGAATTCCGCGCCCTTGCCGATCGAATCCGGCCAGCGCTGCATGATCGACTTGTAGCGCGTATAGAAACGAACGCCCTCTTCGCCGTAGGCATGGGTGTCGCCGAACAGCGAGCGCTTCCAGCCGCCGAAGGAATGCCAGGCCATGGGCACCGGGATCGGCACGTTGACGCCGACCATGCCGACCTCGATGCGGCGCGAGAATTCGCGCGCGGTGTTGCCGTCGGAGGTGAACAGCGACACGCCGTTGCCGAATTCATGCGAGTTGATCAGCTTCACCGCCGAGGCGAAGTCGGGCACGCGCACCACGCACAGCACCGGGCCGAAGATTTCTTCCTTGTAGATGGTCATTTCCGGGGTGACGTGGTCGAACAGGGTGCCGCCCAGGAAGAAGCCTTTTTCATGTCCCGGCACGCTGAGGCCGCGGCCGTCGACCAGCAGCTTCGCGCCGGCGCTCACGCCCTGCTCGATGTAGCCTTCGATCTTGGCCTTGTGCTGGGCCGTGACCACCGGACCCATCTCGGCGTCGGCTTCCATGCCATTCTTGACCTTGAGCGATTCCACGCGCGGGATCAGCGCTTCCACCAGCTTGTCGGCGACGCTGCCGACCGCCACCGCGACGGAAATCGCCATGCAGCGTTCGCCGGCCGAACCGTAGGCCGCGCCGATCAGGGCATCGACCGCCTGGTCGAGGTTGGCGTCGGGCATGACGACCAGGTGGTTCTTGGCACCGCCCAGGGCCTGCACCCGCAGCGGGTATGCGCCCTTGCGCTTCGTGCCTTCGGTGTAGATGTATTCCGCAATCGGCGTCGAGCCGACGAAGGACACCGCCTGTACGTCCGGATGATGCAGCAGCGCGTCGACCGCCACCTTGTCGCCCTGTACCACGTTGAACACGCCATCCGGCAGGCCGGCGCGCTTGAACAGGTCGGCGACCATCAGCGAGGGCGAAGGGTCGCGCTCGGACGGCTTGAGGATGAAGGTGTTGCCGGTGGCGATGGCCATCGGCGCCATCCACATCGGCACCATGAAGGGAAAGTTGAACGGCGTGATGCCGGCGGTCACGCCCAGCGGCTGGCGCATCTGCCAGTTGTCGATGCCGCCGCCGATGTTGTCGGTGAACTGGGTCTTCAGCAGCTGCGGCGCGCCGCAGGCGAATTCCACGACTTCCAGGCCGCGCACCACCTCGCCCTTGGCGTCGGAAAAGACCTTGCCGTGCTCGCGGGTAATGGCGGCGGCGAGGTCATTGTGGTGCTGCTCGATCAGGTCCCTGAACTTCGCCAGTACGCGGGCGCGCTTGAGCGGCGCGGTATCGGCCCAGGCCGGCGCGGCTGCCTTCGCGGCGGCGACGGCGGCATTGACTTCCGCCTCGCTGGCCAGCACGACGCGCGCGCTCACTTCGCCGGTCGCAGGGTTGAACACGTCCTGCTCGCGTCCGCTGCTCGACTCGGCAATGCGGCCATTGATGAAATGCTGGATCAGCTTGGTCATAAAGATTCCTTTGGGACATGGTCGGGTTGGAGACAGCATATTCTTGACGGATCAAGGAATCCAATGAGTTCTTGTCAAGAACGATATAAGTCCGGCTTATAATCGGCCATGGACCTCACCCAGATAAAAGCTTTCGTCACCGTCGCGCGGGAAGGCAATCTCACCCGCGCGGCGGACAAGCTCCACCTTACGCAGCCCGCCGTCAGCCTGCAGATCAAGTCGCTGCAATCCGAACTCAAGCTGCAGCTGTTCACCCGGACGCCCGCAGGCATGAGTTTGACAAACGACGGCACCAAGTTGCTCCCCTTCGCCGAACGCGTGATGGAGAGCATGGCCGAATTCCGGCAGGGCGCGCAGTCGCTGCATTCCACCCTGTCGGGCGCGCTCTCCATCGGCACCATCCTCGACCCGGAATTCATCCGGCTCGGTCCCTTCCTCAAGCGCCTCGTGGAAACCTATCCCCAGCTCACCACCCAGCTGCAGCACGGCATGTCGGGCTGGGTTCTGCAGCAGGTCAAGGCGGGCGCATTGGACATGGGATTCTTCCTCGGCACGCCGGGCAAGGAATGCCATTACCAGACCCTGACCACGTTCAACTATTCGGTCGTCGCGCCGCAAGGCTGGAAAAGCCGGGTTGCCGGCAAGGATTGGGTTGCCCTGTCCCGCCTGCCCTGGATCTGGACGCCGCCGGAATCGGCGCATCACCGCCTGCTGACCAAGGTGTTCGCCCAGGCCAAGGTCACGCCGAATACCGTGGCGATGGTCGACCAGGAACCGTCCATGCTCGACCTGGTGAAGTCCGGCGTCGGCCTGTCGCTCGTCCGGGAATCGATTGCCCTGCGCGAGGCCCATATCCACGGCCTGGTCATTGCCGACGCGGTCAGCATCACGACCGACCTCAGCTTCATCGCCCTGGCCAAGCGCCGGCACGAGCCCACGATCGCCGCGGTGTTCGACCTCCTGCATGCCTTGTGGGCCCGCTGACCCGTCTGGAACCCCGGAATCCCCTGCCCTTGCCGGGCGGCCGGTGGCGGTTTCGCGCATTCTGTGGATAACCTGGCGGTTTACCGGAGGAGCTTTTGGGGACAAGTGTGGACTTATCCAGGACCGGTTTTTTTGTCCACGATCCGTCCTTCGCCCATACAGCGTTTATCCAGCGACTTTTGGAGGAAGGAAGTTCTTGATTTCGTTTCGGTTTACCGAGTTATCCACAAAAAGCGCCGCAGTTAACAACTACTACCAATCGTAAACATCAACAACAAGATAAAAAAGCGAACAACCTTCCTCGCGCAAGCACCGGCCAGCATTCACAACCATCCACCAGAAAAACCATTGCCACCATGTCCAACCAACCCATCCGTCTAGGTATCATCAGTGCCCTGCAGCAGGAACAGAACGGTCTCGTCGATTTCATGGAACATCCGCAAGCCAGTACCCGGGGAATGCGCAACTATGTCGGCGGAACGCTTTGGGGAATCGATGCCGTGTGCGTGCTGTCGCGGGTAGGCAAGGTCGCCGCGGCCGCCACCGCCGCCACCCTGATCGAGCGCTTCGGCGTTACCCACGTCCTGTTCACCGGCGTGGCCGGGGGTGTTGGCGAAGAAGTCCGCGTCGGCGACGTGGTGGTCGCCGATGACCTGGTGCAACATGACATGGATGCGCGGCCGCTCTTTCCGGTCTTCGAAATCCCGCTCACCGGGCAAAGCAGGCTGCCGTCGGACCGGCACCTGACGCAGACCGTCGCCCGCGCCGCGCGCCGTTTCCTGCATGAAGAGTTGCATGAGGTCGTGACGGAAGACGACCGCCACCTGTTCCGCCTCCAGGAACCGCGGCTGCACCTCGGCCTGGTGGCGAGCGGCGACGAGTTCATACACAGCCGCGACAGGCTGGGCGATTTGCGCACGGTGTTGCCGGAAGTGCTGGCGGTGGAAATGGAGGGCGCGGCGGTGGCGCAGGTATGTTTCGAGTTCGGCCTGCCGTTTGCCATCATCAGGACGATTTCCGACGGCGCGAACGAGGCGGCACCGATCGACTTCCTGCAGTTCATCGACAGGGTGGCTTCACGCTATGCCGTCGGCATCGTGAAGCAGGTATGTGAGATGCTTAAAAATTAAGCAAAGGAAGGTGGCGGCTATCCTTGGCGACGAGCAGGCCCTGGCCGGTGCGGAAGATCTTTGCCTTGCCTTGTTCCCATTTCACGTCGACGAAGACTTCGTTGGCCTTCTTCAGGATCGCCTTCAGCTGACTATGGCCGTAGATGATCCGGTAACCGTTTCTTTCCTTGATCAGGACTATTTCCCCATCCATATGCGTGTGTCTTTAACATTGGAGAGACTAACTTAACGCAAATCGGGTAGGCGGACATACCATATTTATAGGAAATTTCCGACACGCGAGCCGCTATTTGTTCTATCGCAAAAACGTACACCACTGTTAGTAAAAAAACGGACCGCTTATTTGCCGCTGCTGCGTTCCTGGCCGCGCGACGCGGTAGCCTGGGCCTTGGCTTTCGAGCGCTGCGGCGCGTGCTTCTGGGCGCTGGCGGTGCGGATCATGGTGCCGCATTCGCTCTTGTCGCCAGGGCCTCCATGCACCAGCGCCAGCAAGCCGGCGGCAAGCGGACCGAGGCTGGAGGCCGGCGCGGACGGCGCCTCCCCTTCCGGCCGGCCATCGAGGGCATCGTCATTGAATTCGACCTTCGGCTCCGCGAACGGTCCGGTCACGCGCAGCGGCGACGAGAAGGAGATGAGGCGCATGCCCTTGGAATCGGGACGCAGTTCGAGCGAGATGCGTTCCTGCGCGAGATCGATGTCGCCGCCGATGTAGATGGCCGCTTCGTCGGTATCCACGATCGCCGTCCTCGGCCGCATCACGCCTTGCTCGACGACGAAGTCGCCCGCCGCGCACTGGAGCCTGACCTGGCTATCCCCGAAGAGATGCGTCGCCACCAGGCTGCTGACGTTCATGCCGATCTTTTCCAGCAACGAGCGGCTGACCGCGCTCCGGTCGATGATGGTCTTGATTTCGCCGTCCGAGGAGGCCAGCAGCGCGGCGATGGAATTGCCGCTCGCAGCGAGGCTGGCTTCGCTGTTGATTTCGCCCTGGCTGGACTGCAGTTCCGGCACGTTGGAAAACAGTTGCTTGAGTTTCAGGTGGTGCGCGCTCATGCTGAATTCCGCCTTCACCGGCTGGCTGTTGCCGTCGAGCTTCAGGGTCGAGGTGAGCGTGCCGCCGGCAATGCCGAATTTCAGCGGCGCCAGTCCCAGGATGCCGTCCTGCAGCTGGATGCGCGTCACGAGGTTGCTGACCGGAAGCTGCTTCCCCTGCACGATCTTGCGGCCGGTGAACTGCACGTCGGCGTCGATGCTGCGCCAGCGTTCCGCGCGGAAGTCCTCGATGGGCAGGATGCGCTTCTCCGGCTGCACGACCTTGGCGCCGCGCCTGGTCTTGCTTTCCTGCGAGTCGGCGCCGATCAAAGGCGCCAGGTCGCGCAGGTTGAGGAATTCCGAGGATATCGTTCCCTCGAGCCGCGGACGGGCGAGCGCGGCGCCCTTATCGCCCTTGGCGCCGTTGCTTGCCGCAGGCTGTCGCGTGGTCCGGTAGGTCAGCGTTCCGGACAGGTCGCTGTCGCCCATGCGGCCGCGGAAATTGTCGTAGATCCATGCCCCGCCCTGGTCTTCCGGCGCGCCGCGCAGGTGGCCTTCCGTCCAGAATGGCTTCGTCTCCGGCAGTGCCATCTGCAGCAGCGGGTAGAGATGCGCCATGCTCGGCCCGGCAACCTTCAGGTGCAGGTCGACCTGTCCCGGCCGCGTCACGCCGGACAGCATGCCGCGTGCATTGATCGTGGTGTCGCCTATGCGCAGGTTGGCCTCTACCGGATAGACGGCGCGTTTCCGGCGCAACGCCATGATCGCTCCCGCCCTGCCCTCGCCGCTGACCGCCTCGCCGCGCAGGCTGCCTTGCACCTTCCAGCTCAGCCGGTAATCGCGGCCCCGCATCTCCCGCATCTCCCGCATTTCCCCGGCATCGGCCTGCGGACTGTCGATGTCGATCCGGATGTCGGCATCGCGCACGGCATCCAGCAGCTGCACGTTGCCCTTGCTCAGCGCCAGCTGGTGCAGGTCCAGCTTCCAGCCGCTGGCGGCATCGTCGCCGACGGTCCAGTTGTTGCTGCCGTCCTGGCGCCGTTCCAGCGACAGGATGGGCGAGTCCATCACCAGCAGCGGGATGGAAATCGTGCGGTCGAGCAAGGCCAGGGGATTCAGGGAAAAAGTCACTTCGCGGACGTGTGCCATGACCGGCCTGCCGGCCCAGTCCGGACCGTCCGGATTGCCGAGCACCACGTCTTCCGCCCGCAGGCGCGGCCAGGGGATCCAGCTGCGCCATCCCAGTTCCGCGTTGTCGGGCAGTTGCCAGGTCAAGGCGAGATCGCCGCGGATGTCGAATTCGCGTTGCAAGGCGAGCGCCACGCGCTGGGTGATCCAGGGCTTGGCGCGGTTCCAGTCGATGCGGGGCAAGGCGAATGCCGCCAGCGCGGGCAGCAGCACGAAAAACAGCAGCAGCGCGCCGAGGATGACGGCGCGCGCCGAAGGAAGGGAGGGTGCTCGAGGCATGCAGGTCAGACTGGACTGCATGCCCCGAGTTCAGCGGTCGGGCGCCCGGCAAGACCCGGCTTGATGCCAGATCAAGGGGCCGGTTTTTACGCGCAATCTTTACGCGTCAAGGGTCATCAGGCTCGCGTTGCCGCCGGCCGCCGTGGTGTTGACGCACAGCGCGCGCTCGGCCACCAGCCGCCACAACGCGATGGCTTCCTGCTCGTGGGTTTCCACCAGCGGCACCAGCGCGCCATCCCGGCCGGCAAGCGCCGGCGCGAGCGCGCCCGCCAGCGACTGGTCGACAAGCGCGATGTGCAGGTCCGCGCCGTCGCTCGCGCCGGCCACGCCGATGCGCCCGCGGACCGCTCGCGGCAGGCCTTCCGGCAGCAAGGACTGGGTGTCGGGCGACACCACCGGGAAATTGCCGGTGGCAAATACCGCAGCCAGCTGGTTCAGCAGGGATTCGGTCGATGCGGCCGCGCACCACACGCGTCCGCGCGGCGCGAAGGACAAGGTGTTGCGTTCGCCGGTCGGGCCGGGCAGCACCAGCGTGGTGTCCAGGAGGGTGGCCCGCAGGTAATCCTTGCCCAGCGCCGCGACCCGGGCGTGGCCATGGCTTTCCGCCCAGCCGAGGTAGGCATCGAGCAGCGCCGCGCCATCGCCTTGCGCGCTGCGGGCGTGGATGGTGTGCGCGCCGCGCGCCACCGCCGCCTTGCGCTGCAGCCGCTTCAGGTACAGCGGCCCGCCGGCCTTGGGTCCGGTTCCAGACTTGCCTTCGCCGCCGAAGGGTTGCACGCCGACCACCGCCCCCACGATGTTGCGGTTGACGTAGATATTGCCGACATGGGCGCGAGACGTGATGAAGTCGATGGTTTCATCGATGCGCGAATGAATGCCCAGCGTCAGGCCGTATCCGGTCGCATTGATCGCATCGATGAGCTGCGGCAATTCGTCGCGCCGGTAGCGCAGCACGTGCAGCACCGGTCCGAACACTTCGCGCTTCAGGTCCGACAGCGACTGGATCTCGATGACCGTCGGGGGAACGAAGGTGCCGTCCGCGCATTCCGGCGGCAAGGCGAGCTGGAAGAAGTCCCTGGCCTTGCCGCGCATGCGGTCGATGTGCGCCAGCAGTCCCTGCTGCGCTTCGGCGTCGATCACCGGGCCGATGTCGATGGCGAGGCGGTCGGGCCTGCCCAGCCTGAGTTCATGCATCGCGCCCTTGAGCATGGTCAGGGTGCGGTCGGCGATGTCTGCCTGCAGGCAAAGCACGCGCAGCGCCGAGCAGCGCTGGCCGGCGCTGTCGAAGGCGGAACTGATGACGTCCTGCACCACCTGCTCGGGCAGCGCGCTGGAATCGACGATCATCGCATTCTGGCCGCCGGTCTCCGCCACCAGCGCAATGTCCTGCCCTTCCTCGGCGGCGCGGCGCGCCAGCGTGCGGTTGATCAGCTGCGCCACTTCCGTCGACCCGGTGAAGATCACGCCGCGCACGCGCGCGTCGCCGGTCAGCGTCGCGCCCACGGTTTCGCCGCGTCCCGGCAGGAATTGCAGCGCGGCGCGCGGGATGCCTGCCTCGTGCAGCATGGAAACGGCGCGGTGGGCGATCAGCGGCGTCTGTTCCGCCGGCTTGGCCAGCACCACGTTGCCGGCCGCCAGCGCGGCGCTCACTTCGCCGACGAAGATCGCCAGCGGGAAGTTCCAGGGACTGATGCAGACCACCGGGCCGAGCGCCGGCGCGGCGGGTTCGCTGCTTGCCTGGGCGGCGTAGTAGCGCAGGAAATCGACGGCCTCGCGCACCTCGGCGATGGCATTCGGCAGCGACTTGCCCGCCTCGCGGATCGCCAGCGCCATGAGTTCGGCCAGCTTGGTTTCCATCAGGTCGGCGGCACGGCGCAGGGCATCGGCCCGCGTGGCTGGCGGCGTCGCTTCCCATGCCGGCGCGGCCGCTTCCGCGATCGCCAGCGCCTGCCGCACCGTGTCTTCGTCGGCTTCCACCACGTGGCCCACGATATCGGCGTGATCGGCGGGATTGCGCACCGGCTGCGCGGCCGCATTGCCAACCGCGGCAACCGACGCAACCGCGGCAACACCGGCTTTTTCGCCGAGCAGCGGCGCGGCCTGCCACTGGCCGGCGCCCTGCGCGCGGAAGGCGTCGTCGAGTTCGCGCAGCCTGTCTTCGTTGCTCAGGTCGATGCCGGCGGAGTTCCGGCGCTCGCTGCCATAGAGGTCGAGCGGCAGCGGGATGTTCGGATGCGGACTGCCGCCCAGCTTGGCGGAAACTTCCAGCGGGTCGGCGATCAGCGCATCGATCGGGACGTTCTCGTCGACGATCTGGTTGACGAAGGAAGAATTCGCGCCGTTCTCCAGCAGGCGGCGCACCAGGTAGGCCAGCAGGGTTTCATGCGAACCGACGGGCGCATAGATGCGGCAGGGCTTGTCCAGCTTGTCGGCGCCCACCACCTGGTCGTACAGGGTTTCGCCCATGCCGTGCAGGCACTGGAACTCGTAGGCTTCCACGCCCTTCTCCTTCGCCCATGTGTAGATCGACGACAGGGTATGGGCATTGTGCGTGGCGAACTGCGGATAGATGCAATCGGTGCTGGCCAGCAGCCGCTGCGCGCAGACCAGGTAGGACAGGTCGGTATGCACCTTGCGGGTGTAGACCGGGAAGCCGGGCATGCCGTCCACCTGGGCGCGCTTGATTTCCGCATCCCAGTAGGCGCCCTTCACCAGCCGCACCATGAACTTGCGGCCGCTGCGGCGCGCGAGGTCGACGAGGTAGTCGATAGCGAAGGGGCAGCGCTTCTGGTAGGCCTGCACCACGAAGCCGATGCCGTCGAATCCGGCGAGTTGCGGGTCGAAGGCCAGCGCTTCCATCAGGTCCAGCGACAATTCCAGCCGGTCGGCTTCCTCGGCGTCGATGTTCAGGCCGATGCCATATTCCTTCGCCAGCAGCAGCAGGCGCTGCAGGCGCGGCAGCAGTTCGGACATGACGCGTGCGTGCTGCGCGCGCGAGTAGCGCGGATGCAATGCCGACAGCTTCACCGAAATGCCCGGGCCATCCTTGATGCCGCGGCCATTCGAGGCGTGGCCGATGGCATGGATCGCCTGTTCATAGGCGGCGTAGTACTTCGCGGCGTCGTCTTCGGTCAGGGCGGCTTCGCCGAGCATGTCGTAGGAGTAGCGGTAGCCGCGCTTTTCATTGTCGCGGCTGTTGGCAAGGGCTTCCTCGATGGTCTGGCCGGTGACGAACTGGTTGCCCAGCATGCGCATCGCCAGGTCCACGCCCTTGCGGATCAGCGGCTCGCCGCCGCGGGCGATGAGCTTGGTCAGTGCCGAGCCCAGTCCCTGCTCGCTGTTGGTGGAGACCAGCTTGCCGGTGATCAGCAGGCCCCAGGTGGCGGCGTTCACGAACAGCGAAGGCGATTCGCCGAGATGCTTGCGCCAGTCTCCTTTGCTGATCTTGTCGGCGATGAGGCGGTCGGCGGTCTGGTGATCGGGAATGCGCAGCAAGGCTTCCGCGAGGCACATCAGCGCCACGCCTTCTTCGGAAGACAGCGAAAATTCGTGCATCAGCGCGTCCACGCCGGAGGCGCGGGTCCGCTTCTCGCGCACCGCCTGCACCAGCTTGCGCGCCATGGCCTGGATGCGCTCGCCCGCGGCGGGAGTCGTGGAGGCCTGGCCGAGAAGCCAGCGCACCGCTTCGCCTTCCTCGCGCCGGTAAGCCGCGGTAATGGCGGCGCGCAGGGGCGTTGCCTCGTGCCGGACGTCGGCATGGAAGGCGCTGAATGGCTGGCTGGAGGAGCGTGGTTGAGAAGAGGGTGACTGTGCCTTGGGCAGGTCCCTGGAAGCGATTTGCATGGGTGTCATCGGATCGAAAAAATGATGTTCCGATTGTATTGAGGTTCGCTATGGATTTATTCTGGAAATAACCCTCGCTATCGAAATTTTCTATTTTGTGGGACAATCGCGCCGAAGAAAATTTTAGAGTCATCATCATGCTCGACAAGATCAGCAAGAAGATTCTTTCCGAACTCCAGAACGACGGGCGCATCAGCAACGTCGAGCTGGCGTCGCGGGTCAACCTCTCGCCCGCCGCCTGCCTGGAACGGGTGCGCAAGCTGCAGGAAGCCGGGTACATCGTCAACTACACCGCCCAGCTCAATCCCCAGCTGCTGGACGTGTCGCTGCTGGTCTTCATCGAGGTCGTACTCGACCGCACCACGCCGGAGGTGTTCGATGCCTTCAAGCGCAGCGTGCAGGTCATTCCGGAAGTGCTGGAGTGCCACATGGTGGCCGGCGGGTTCGATTACCTGGTCAAGGCCCGGGTGAAGGACATGAACGCCTACCGCGAATTCCTCGGCAAGTCGCTGCTGCAATTGAAGGGCGTGCGCGAAACCCACACCTATGCGGTGATGGAAGAAGTGAAGAACACCACCAAGCTGCCCATCCGCTGAACGCGCCAGGCTTCTGCCTTGCCCGGCAAGGCGTTCAGCCGGCGCTCAGTCAGTCTTGCGCCTGAGGATGTATCCCGAGTAGTACGCCCGCTCCTCGCCGTCGACCGTCTCGACGCGTATCGTTTCCCCCATCTGCCTTCCCAGCCCCATCACCACCACCTCGGAATCCGAGACCGGCGAAACCGCCATGCGGATGGTTTCCTCGCTGAGGTCGGGCACGCGGGATTCCACCAGCAGGAAGCCATCCTCCACCCGCAGCGAGATTTTTGACGGCAAGAAGGCCGCGTCGCCGCCATTGATGATTTCATATTCCCCGAGCCGCGCCAGCCATTTGCGCGACAAGGGTACGGGCGCGATCTTTTCGCCGATCAGCGAGACGTAGCCGCCCGAATCGGCGAGCAGCACTTCCTTGCCGGCGATGGTGTCGCGCGACAGGCCGAAATTCGACAGGCCCGGAATGGACAGCGGCACCATGCCGAGCAGCCGGTACTGCAGTCCCAGCTTGCCGTCGCTGCGCACCGCCAGGTGCAGGCGCCGGCCCAGCACATCCGCATGCAGGTTCACGCCGGTGCCGTCCACCTTCACGAAACCATAGGGCGTGGCGTAGTAGCCGACGAAGGCATGCAGGTCTTGCTCCGACACCACGGCGATGCTGGTGCGAGGCCGCTCGCGCCGGGATTCATGCATGCCCGTCTTGGCCTGCAGCGCGAGGCGCAGGGTCGCCTCCGCAACTTCGTTGACGACGCCGCCGGCGGAGGGCGAATTCGCGAGCACGACCACGCCCAGCTTGTGGCGCGGCAGCGCGATCAGCTGCGCCCGGTGCAGCACGGTGGCGCCGCCGTGGCGCAGCACCGGCCCGGTGTCTTCCGGCGACAGCCGCTGCATGGGCGTCATCATCCAGCCCAGGCCGATGGAAAAGTCGCGGTCCAGCGGCACGTCGGCATTCTGCCGCTGCAACATTTCATGCAGGGCCGGCGCGCCGATCACGCGCTTGCCGTCCGACAGGCCGTCGGCGAACACCATCTCGAGCAGGCGCGACAGGTCCATCACGCTGGCATTGAGTCCGCCGGCCGGCACGTCGCGCAGCGGGAACTCCGCCGCCTCCTTGCCCTTGCGATAGCCCTTGGACATCAACGGACCTTCCGGCGCGGACGAAACGGACGCATCGTGCATGCCGAGCGGACCCAGCACCAGGCGCTGCATCAGCGCGGCATAGTCCTCCCCGGACGCCTGCTGCAGCGCGTGGCCGAGCAGGGCATAGCCGAGGTTGGAATAGGACATGACCGTATTCGGCGGATACGCCGCGTAGTCGTCGTGCAGCCGCTGGGCCACGGTCGTGAAGGATTGCGGATGCGCGGTCCACATGCCTTGCTGCAGGTCGCTGGGCAGGCCGGAGTGATGGGTCATCAGCATGCGCGGCGTGACCGGCGGCGTGCCGCCGAAGCGGCTGCGGATGGAAAAGCCGGGAAGGTAGGTTGCCAGCGGCTTGTCGATGTCGAACCGGCCGTCTTCGGCGAGGCGCATGGCGGCCGTGGCGGTCAGCAACTTGGTGATCGATCCGGCGCGGTAGGTGGTCTGCGCCGTGGCCTGGACGCCCCCGGCCTTGTCGGCGAGGCCGAAGCCCCGGGCCCAGACCACCCGCTGGTCGTCCACCAGCGCGATGCTCAGGCCGGTGATGTCCGCCTTGTCCATGCGGTAGCGGATGAGCTCGCCGGCATAGTCGGCGACGGCATCGTACTGGTTGCGCGGGATGTCGGCAGGCGGGCGCGGCGGCGCGGCGCAGCCGCCCACGACAAGGCCGAATGCGCCCGCGAGGACGAGACGTGAAGCGAAGATGGCAGCGAGGCGCATGGGCGGTTCCTTTCCAGCGCGCAGCTTATGCCGCGGCCTCGGATAGTGTCAAGCTTGCAATCCCGGACTCGCCTCGAGAGGCCGAGCGTCGTTCAGGCCTGGATTCCCATCATGGTGAAGGTCTTGCGCGTCGAACCGCTGAGGTGGTCTCGCAGCCAGCGGTGCGCCGGGCTGCGGGTATCGCGCTCATGCCAGAGCATGTCGACGTGCACGTAAGGCAGGTCGAAGGGAAGTTCCTTGGTGATCAGCGCCCCGGTGATGCCGGTGGAAGCGATCAGGTGGCGCGGCAGCACGGTGATCAGGTCGGAGGTCGCCACCACCCGGCCGCCGGTAAAGAACTGGTTGACGGTGAGCAGGATCTTTCTTTCCCGGCCGAGCTTTGCGAGCGCCTCATCCACCAGGCCGTGCGCGCGGCCGGAAAAGCTCACGAGCAGGTGGTTCGCATCGCAATAGTTGTCCAGCGTCAGCTCTTCCTTGGCCAGCGGATGATTCTTGCGCATCACGCAGACATAGCGACCGGAATACAGCTGCTCATGGCGGATCGGCGAAACCAGTGAATTCTGGGCGCCGGTCAGCTGGGCCACCACGCCCGGGAAAAAACCCACCGCGAGGTCGATGTCGCCGCGCAGCAGCATTGGGCGCGGTTCGCGCGTGGTCAGCGGCACCATGCGGATCATGATGCCGGGCGCTTCCTTTTCAATGGATCGCACCAGCGACGGCAGCCACAGCGCGGCGGTGGCATCAGCCATGGCCAGGCGGAAAGTATGGCGCGCGGTAGTGATGTCGAAAGTCTTTTCCGGGACGATCGCTTCTTCCAGCTGCGACAGGGCGCTGCGCACCGACGGCCAGAGGGTTTCGGCGCGGGAAGTCGGCTTGACGCCGTGCGCGGTGCGGATCAGCAGTTCGTCGCCGAGCGCGTCGCGCAGGCGCCGCAAGGCGTTGGACACCGCCGGCTGCGTCATCGCCAGGCGGTTGGCCGCCCGGGTCAGGTTCTGTTCCGTCATCACCGCATCGAAGACGCGGAGCAAGTTCAGGTCCAGTGTCAGAAAGCTCATGGGTGGGTCTCCCAGTCAACTAGTTATTTCCGGAAATTATATCTGATATGCCGACATGAAATTGGTTTTATAACTCATGCGTCCCTATACTGCAATGCAGCAAAGACGAAATTGACGATTACGCCGTTTAGGAGTTCCACCATGTCTATCTTTACCATCGCCCTTCCCGCCCACGCCGTCCTGCCGGCTTTCCACACCGCCGTCGGCGCTTCCGCCGGCATCATGCGCCCCCTGCTCGGCTTCGGCATGCTCGCCGCATTCATGATGCTGTTCCGGCCGCTGCTGACCGGATTGCTGCGCGCCGGCCTGCTGGTGATCCAGCCGCGTGCGACACGGAAAGAACGCAGCTTCCGCAGCATCACCGAAGGCGTCCTGGCCCTGAACCGCATGGCGCGCGACGTCGAAGCCGCGCATCCCAGCCTTGCCTCCGAACTGCGCGCCATCGCCGCGCGCGGCAACTGAGGCCGCCGACGACCGAAACGCATCATGCCTACCGTCATCCGCCCCCATCCGCAGGTCTGGCAGGCCGCCCGCACCCTGCCGGCAGCGTCGCGCGCGCCGGCAAGCCTGTCGCCGGCGCGACTGCGCCGTTCCCGCGCGCTGGCTTCCTTGCTGCCCGCCTTCGTGCTCAGCGGCGCGATCACCTGCATGATGGCCGCCATCATGGTCGCCATCGGCGAGCCGCAGCATGACGTCGTCGCCGCCTGGCTGGAATCGTGGCTGGTGTCCTGGCCCTTCGCTTTCCCGATGACCTACCTGCTGGCCCCGGTCGTGACGCGCCTGTCCGCGCCGCCGGCGAAGCAGCCGGGTCTCGGCGTTGCCGACGTGATGCAGGCGTCGCGCCGCGTCACCCGCAAGCACGGCCTGACCGCCCTGCGCCTGGTGAAAAGCGACAACCACGCCACGTAAGGAAACGATGTCTCCTCTATCCGCCTAGGATGGATTCGCCCCGCCCGATCGACGACCGGCGGGGCTTTTTTCTTTTGGCCCGCCGGATCAGAGGCGGCGCAGCATGGCGTCGGTGTCGACGATGCGGATGGTGTTTCTGACCAGCACGCCGTTCTCGGGAAACCAGCGTTGCGCCACGTAGGGGCCGAAGCCGGTCTCTTCCCGGATGGCAAACTGGAAGATCGCGTCCCAGTCGGTGTCGCGCGGCATGACCCACAGCACCTGGCGCCCATTCCACTGGCGGATGCCGGCATGGCGCAGGTTGGCGCGAATGCGCTCCGCGCGCTCTTCACGGGTATCGGCGTAGCGGCCGTGTTCATCCGGCGCGGGGAGCACCGCCGGCACGCGGCGCTGCTCCACGTCGGCGGCGCCGGTCTTGAACCTCGCCCAGTGTCCGGTGAGGGAGCGGCGGACGAAGGCAAGGTCTTCCTCGTCCAGCGGTTCGTCGAGATAAAAACAGGGCAGCAGGAAGGGCATGGGAAAAGGGATGGCGGCTGATACCCCGATTTAAGCATGCCGCGGCGTTTTCCTCATCTCGCGCCCGTAGCGGCGTCAACCGCCGCCAACACCGCGCGTCCCCGATTGCGCTACAGCATGCCGCCGCGGCCGCGCTTGCGCCGTTTCTAGCAAGCCGGCAAAACCAACTGGCGATGGCCTTGTCCAAACTCCAATTCATTAAATAGCAAGCGATATCCATGGTCGACGACCCGACACCCCAGCACCATGGTGCCCGGGCGAGCATCATTTCCTTTGCCCGCGCCTTCGTGCGCCACACCGTCAACATCACCGGCTCCGTGCTGATCCTGCTCGTCGGCGTGGCCATCGTTGCCTATGCGTATTTCTCGCAGATCGAACCTACCACGCCGAGCATCGACGACGTGCTGGCGGTACGCGGCGCCCAGCCCAGCGTGCTGGTCTCCGCCTCGGGCGAACATCTCGCGACCTACAGCCGGGGATACCAGGAAGAAGTCCACCTCGACCAGATTTCCCCGCACGTGGTCGAAGCCCTGCTGTCCACCGAAGACCATCGCTTCTACGAGCATCCCGGCATCGACCTCAAGCGCACCGTCTCGGCGGTCTACCACACGCTGCGCGGCGACGCTCAAGGCGGATCCACCATCACCCAGCAGCTCGCGCGCAACCTGTTCCCCGAGGAAATCGGACGCGACCGCTCGGTCGACCGCAAGCTGCGGGAAATGATCACCGCGCTCAAGCTCGAGAAAGCCTATTCCAAGGACCAGATCCTCGAGCTCTACCTGAACACCGTGCCCTTCCTCTACAACGTGATCGGCATCGAGATGGCGGCGCGCACCTACTACGACAAGTCGGCGGCCGATCTCAACGTGCTCGAAAGCGCCACCCTGATCGGCATGCTCAAGGGCACCAGCTACTACAACCCCATCCTCGCGCCCGGCCGCGCCCAGAAGCGGCGCAACGTGGTGCTTGGCCAGATGGTCAAGCATGGCCACCTGAGCGCGGAGGAATTCGACGCCATGAAGGAGCAGCCGCTGCAGGTCAAGCTATACCGCCAGCCCGACCCGCTGGGCAGCGCGCCGCATTTCGCCGCCTACGTGCGACGCTTCCTGATCGACTGGGCGGAGAAGAACGACTACAACATCTATACCGACGGGCTGGTGGTGGAAAGCACCATCGACGACAAGCTGCAGGACGCGGCGACGCAGGCGGTGGAGCGCGAAACGGAAGTCTTGCAAAACATTGCCGACGTGGAATGGGCCAGCAGCAGCAAGCGCGTCGCCTCGAACTCGCCGACGGCCTACGCCGGCCTGCGCAAGAAGGTCGAACCGTTCAAGCAATTCTGGAAGGAACGCGCCGACTTGGTGGACAGCTTCGTGCGCGAGTCGCCCGAGTTCCGCAAGGCCGTCGCGGCCGGGCAGAAGGAAGATGCGGTGATCGCCAAGCTCAAGGGCAACAGCAAGTTCATGGCGCGGCTGCGCAATGCCAAGACGCGGCTGGAAGCCGGCTTCCTCGCGATGGACCCGGCCAGCGGCGAGATCAAGGCCTGGGTCGGCAGCCGCGACTTCGACGTCGACCAGTTCGACCATGTCGCCCAGGCGGAACGCCAGCCCGGCTCGACCTTTAAGCCCATGGTCTATGGCGCCGCGCTCGAGCTCGGGCTGCGGCCGGACCGCGTCTACCAGGACGGCCCGGTGGAAATCCGTTCCCCGGACGGCAGCATCTGGCGCCCGACCGACATGACGCCGGCCAGCGGGCGCTTCGTCACCATGCGCGACGGCCTGGTGTATTCGCGCAACACGATCACCGCCCAGGTGATGCAGGAAGCCGGGCTGCCCAACATCATCAATCTCGCGCGCGCCGCCGGCATCAAGCAAAGCAAGCTCGACGCGGTGCCGTCCCTGGCCCTGGGCACCAGCCCCGTCACGCTGCTGGAGATGGTGTCGTCGTATTCCACCATTGCCCAGATCGGCGAATACCGCCGGCCGGTGTTCATCAAGCGCATCAAGGACCGCGAGGGCAACGTCGTTGCGGAGTTCGGCACGGAATCGCAGCGGGTCATGACCGAAGATACCGCGGTCGAACTGATCGACATGATGCGCGGCGTGGTCAAGCGCGGCACCGGCAGCATGGTGTCGACGCGCTTCAACCTGGTCGCTGACCTGGCGGGCAAGACCGGCACCACGCAGAACAACACCGATGGCTGGTTCATCCTCATGCATCCCAACCTGGTGGCGGGCGCCTGGGTCGGCTTCAACGATTCGCGCATCACCATGCGCAGCGATTACTGGGGCCAGGGCGGCCACAATGCAGCTCTGCTCGTCGGCGATTTTTTCCGCGATACGCTGAAGGCGAAGCTGATCGACACCAAGGCGAAATTCCCGCAGCCGAAGCGTCCCGCCCCGGTGCTCGTGCAGGCGCCGCCGCAATGGACCGCGCCCGACGACACGCCCGACAATCCGGCCAACCTGCCGCCCGGCTACGGCGTGGTCACCACGCGCGACGGCAGCACGACCCTGGTGATCGGTCCCAACGGCATCCAGTCGGTGCGCCGCCGCGACGAGCCGGCGGGCAATGGCGATTCGCTCGGCGGATTCCTGCGCGGACTGGCCGGCGGCGGCAACGGCACGGCGGGAGTCAGCAGCGGCACGTCGAGCGGCGGCACCGCCATGTCCGGCGGCGACTCGGTGTTCTCCGATCCGAATCACTGAAGCGGGCGAACAGGGATGGACGCCGGTGAACGCGGCAAGGGTGACGTTGTCCTAGACGAGTAACAAATGGACAACCAGGAGAAATCTGCATGGAAATGGATATCGGTATTTCCGAACAGGACCGCCGGAAAATCGTCGACGGTCTGTCGCGCATGCTCGCCGACACCTACACCCTTTACCTCAAGACCCACAACTTTCACTGGAACGTCAAGGGCCCGATGTTCCAGACGCTGCACCTGATGTTCGAAACGCAGTACACCGAGCTGGCCGAGGCGGTGGACCTGATCGCCGAACGCATCCGCGCGCTCGGCAGTCCCGCGCCCGGCACCTACAGCATGTTTTCCGCGCTGACGTCGATCAAGGAACCGGATGGCGTGCCCGACGCCAAGGAAATGATCCGCCAGCTTACCCAGGACCAGGAAGCCGTCGTGCGCACCGCGCGCAGCATGATGGATATCGTCGACAAGGCCGGCGACGAGCCGACCGCGGACATGCTCACCCAGCGCATGCAGATCCATGAAAAGACGGCGTGGATGCTGCGTTCCATGCTGGAATGATGAACAGCGCCCGCCGCGAAGGCCCGGTCCGCGACCGGGCCTAGAACTTGTAGCTCAATCCCACGCGCAGCACCGGATACACCTTGAAGCGGCCGACTTCATCTGTCAGGCTCGCGTTCTCGCGCGCGACGTCCGAGGCAAACTGGCTGCAGACCTCGCCGGGCGCGGTGCATCCCGACACGCGCAGCGTGCTGCGCGGCGAGCCCTGGAACAGCAGGCCGACGTCGGAAGACACCGACCAGCCCTTATCCACCTTTCGCGCCCAGCCGATGCCGAGGTAGGGAGCCACCTTGCCGAAATCGACCTTGCCCGTCACCTTGCCGGTATTCGCCGCGCCATAGGTATTGCCATTGACGACATAGTTGCCGGATGCGTTCGGCCTGGCGGCAACGTCGATCTTGTTGGCGTTGTAGGCCAGGCCGGCGGTCATCCGGAAGGCGCTGTCCTGCATGGGATACCAGTCGACCAAGGCATCGTAGGTGCTGGCCCGCATCGACAACTCGTAGTTCATGTCGCGCGCGCTGCCATGGTAGGAGTAGCCCAGATAACCCAGGCCGAGCCGCACGTTCACGCTTTCCCGCACCGGAACGGCGGCATGGAAGCCGATGCCCGTCGTGCCCACCTCACCGATGACGCTGACGTCCGCCTGCGCCGAGAGCGCGACGGTCATGCCTGCCGCCGCGGCCGCTGCCCAAAGATAATTCCGCATGGTCCCTTTGTCTGAATGACAGGCAAGCTTTTTAAGAGGCAAGCTTTCCCGTGGTACAGGCGCTTAGGACCGGCGGAAATCAAGCCGGTTCCATGAAAACCGGCAATCCGGCACGACGTTCGGCGCGACGGCCGGACGCGCGCGGAGGACGTTGAGCAAGCTTCAACGAACCTCGACGAGCTTCAGAACAGGCGCGTCGCCTCGATTGCCCTTTCCACATCGCCGCGGCCGACATCGAGGTGCGTGACCCAGCGGATGCGGCGCATCGCGCCGTCCTTCATCTTGTAGATGCCGCTCGTGACCTGGATCTTCTGCGAGGCGAGAAAGGCCAGGTAGGCATCGGCCACCGATGTGTCCACGTCCATGAACAGGATGTTTGTCTGCACCGGATGCAGCACCGTCCTGCCCTTGAGCTTGTCGTTGCCTTCGGCGGCATCGGCTAGGCCCTGGGCGAGCAGCGCGGCATGCGCGTGGTCTTCGCGCAGGCGGCGCACATGGTGCTCGAGGGCATGCAGGCCGGCGGCGGCGAGCAGGCCCGACTGGCGCATGCCGCCGCCCAGCATCTTGCGCACCCGCCGGGCCTGCCGGATGAATTCCTGCGAACCGAGCAGCAGCGAGCCGATGGGCGCGCCGAGTCCCTTGGACAGGCAGAGCGACACCGAATCGAAGCCGGCGCACAAGTCGCGCGCGGTCGCCGCCGGATCGCCTGCGCCGCTTCCTTCCGCCAGGGCCACCGCCGCGTTGAACAGCCGCGCGCCGTCGATGTGGGCGCGCAAGCCCTTCTCCTTTGCCAGCGCCGCCACGTCATGCATATATTGCATCGGCAGCACCTTGCCGCCGGTGGTGTTTTCCACCACCACCAGCCGGCTGCGCGCGAAATGGGGATCGTCAGGCTTGATGGCGGCCTCGATGTCGGCCAGCGCGATGGTGCCGTCCGGCTGGTGCTCCAGCGGCTGCGGCTGGACCGAACCCAGGACCGCCATGCCGCCCGCCTCCCAGCGATAGGTATGCCATTGCTGGCCCACGATCGCTTCGTCGCCGCGCTGGCAATGCGTCATCAGCGCGATGAGATTGGTCTGCGTGCCGCTCGGCGCGAACAGGCCCGCCTCGAAACCCAGCATGGCGGCCGCCGTTTCCTGCAGGCGATTCACCGTCGGATCGTCGCCGAACACGTCGTCGCCCAGCGGCGCGTCCATCATCGCCTGGCGCATCGCCGCCGTCGGCTGCGTCACGGTGTCGCTACGAAAATCGCTCATGATCAACCTCGAAAAATGATGAGCCGACATTATCCGTTTTTCTCCGCTTCCTGGTTTTGGCGCGATGCGCATGATTGCCGCGGGCGGAAAACATTGTCATTCGCGCGGCGGCGCGCTACCTTATGCAGCACGTTTTTCATGCGCCACGTTGCCATTGGAGGAAAAGCATGCCTGGTCTGCCGATGAAGTTCCATGTCCTTGCCTCGTTCGCCATCGCGGCGGTGCTTGCCACACAGGTTTCCGTTGCCGGACCCCTGCGCGACCGCCTCGCGGAACGCCGCGCCCAGCATGAACAGCATGGCCAGCAGGACGTCCGGCAGGACGGCGAACTCGACGACGGCCATGGCGGCGGGCCGGCCCGCGTGCCCGATGGCGTGCGCGTGCTGCGCAACGAAGCGTATGGCGCCGACCCGCTGCAGCGCTTCGACGTCTACCTGCCGCAGGCGAGGCTGCAGCAACCGGCGCCGGTGCTCTTCCTGGTGCATGGCGGCGGCTGGAGGCGCGGCGACAAGGCCATGTCCAACGTCGTCGAGAACAAGGTGGCGCACTGGGTGCCGCGCGGCTTCATCGTGATCTCCACCAACTACCGCATGCTTCCCGACACCCGCCCCGTCGACCAGGCGCGCGATGTCGCGGCCGCGCTTGCCGCAGCCCAGCAGCGCGCCGCGAACTGGGGCGCCGACCCCGGCAAGTTCGTCCTGATCGGCCATTCCGCAGGGGCGCACCTGGTGGCTTACCTCGCCGCTTCCCCCGCCACCGCTTCGGCCGCGGGCGCGCGCCCATGGCTGGGCACCGTCGCGCTCGACAGCGCGGGATACGACATTCCCAAGGTGATGCAGGAACGGCATTTCCGCCTGTATGACGAGGCCTTCGGCAACGATCCGCAATACTGGCAGCTCGCGTCGCCCTACCATCAGCTCGCGCAGGCAAGCGCGCCCTTGCTGGCGGTGTGCTCGAGCCGCCGCGTCACCTCCTGCCAGCAGGCCCATGCCTTCGTCGCGCGCGACGCCTCGCTCGGCGCGCGCGCCGGCACGCTGGAAAAGGACATGAGCCACGCGCAGATCAACGAGCGGCTCGGCGCGGACCCGGTGTACACCGCCGAGGTCGAGCGTTTCCTGCAACAGCTCGATCCCGCCATTGACACGCTGCTGCGCCGGAATCCGTGACGCCGATCGCCGGCGTGCTCGCCGCCTGGTATGCCAGCCTGAGCATCGTTACCTTCGGCGCCTATGCCCGCGACAAGGCGGCGGCGCGGCGCCAGGCCAGACGTACGCCGGAGCGCACGCTGCACCTGCTGGCCCTGCTCGGGGGCTGGCCGGGAGGCTTGCTGGGCCGGCACCTGCTGCGCCACAAGACGCGCAAGCCGGGCTTCCATGCGGTCCTGTGGACGAGCGCCGTGCTGCACCTGCTGGCCCTGGCCTGGCTTGCTACAATTCCCGGCACCTCATCCTGAATTCTTTCGTCGCTTGCCCTGCAAGCGCTTGGCAATGGACCAACATTTCACAGCGCGCTTCGTCGCCGGCGGCGATCCCGTCGAAATCACCGATGCCGTTCCGCTGCTCGACGCCGCGCTGATGGGCGGCGTGCGTTTTCCCACGTCTTGCCGCAACGGCACCTGCCGTACCTGCATGTGCCGCCTCGTGCAGGGCAAGGTGGCGTACCGCATCGAGTGGCCCGGTTTGACCCCGGAAGAGAAGGCCGACAACTACATCCTGCCGTGCGTCGCCTATGCGCAATCCGACCTCGTGCTCGACGCGCCGGCCGCGCGGCGCATCGCCTGATTCCCCGGGGAGAAGACGATGGCCTTTGCCGACCATGATGGCGTGCCGGTCTACTACGATGCGCGCGGCGACGTTGCCGCGCCGGCGCTCGTCCTGTTGCACGGTTTCGGGTCGAGCAGCGCGCACTGGAAAGTGCTCGGCTATGCCAGCGCCTTTGAAAGAACGCATCGCGTCGTGCTGGTCGATGCGCGGGGCCATGGCAAGAGCGGCAAGCCACATGCGCGCGAAGCCTATGCGCTCGGGCTCCGGCTTGGCGACGTCCATGCGGTGCTCGAGGCGGCCGGCATCCGGCAGGCGCATTTCTGCGGCTTTTCCATGGGTGGCTGGATGGCGCTCGGCATGGCCTTGCAGGCGCCCGAACGCGTGGCTTCCCTGACCCTGGTCGGCGCGCATCCCTACGCGGAACGCTTCGATGCCTTCGCCGGCGTGGATGGCAGCGATGGCGATGTCTTCCTTGCCGCCTTCGAACGCTTCCTCGGCGAGCCGCTCGGACCGGAGGCGCGCCGCATGCTGCTGCTCAACGACCTGCGCGCACTGTGCGCTGCGGCCATCGATCGCGACAGCATGGAGGCCGGTTTCCTGCGGCTGCCCATGCCGGTGCAGGTGTGCGTGGGCGAGCACGACCAACGGCATGTGCCGGCGCATCGCGCCGCGCAAGCGAAGGGCGCGCGCTTCGTCGCCATTCCCGGCGTCCGGCATGCCGATACGCTCAACGCGACCGGCACGCTGATTCCTGCCATCAAGCAATTCATTGCCGGCGCGGAGCAAGGCGTTCTTTGATAGAGTAGTGTCACTCATACAAGGAGAGAACCATGCTGGTCAAGCGCGCCGTCGATCGCGAGTGGATTCCCACCGACTACCCGGGCATCGAGCGTGCCCTCTTCCGTAACAACGAAAGCGGCGGCCGGTCCTCGGTGGTGCGCCTGGCGCAGGGCTCGCACTTTCCCACCCACCGCCATGAAGGCACGGAAGAGGTGCTGGTGCTGTCCGGCATGGTGAGCCTGGGCGGCGTGGAGCTGGCGCAGGGAGACTACATGTTCACCACGCCGGGCGAAACCCATGACGTGCGTGCCCTGACCGACGCGGTGATCTTCGTGTCGTCGCAGAAGGCGACGCCGGTGGTCGGCAAGTAGCGGCCGGCAGGCAGGGGCCGGCGAGCAGCGTCAGCGCCGGCGTTTTTTCCAGTCGTAGTCGGGGCTCGGATCGGCCACCCCGGGCTTGCCCACCGAATCCGGGTTTTCCGAAGACATCGCCACGAAGCAGATCCTTTCCCCGTCGCGCTGCCGGGCGCGCAGTTCTTCCATGAACTTCAGCGCCGCGCCCATCTCTTCCGAACCGAAGGACCTGCCATGCGCCACGGCATGACCGCCTTCGCCACCGTCGTCATACTCGGTCCAGTACACCATGTACATCGTTACTCCCGAGCCAGCTGCGCGACGATCTCATAGGAGCGCAGCCGTGCCGCGTGGTCGTGGATCATGGCATGGATCATCAGTTCGTCCGCGCCGGTATCGGCCAGGAACTGCTCCAGCTGCTGCTTCACCTGTTCCGCATCGCCGATGATGGATCCGCCCAGGCTGGCATGCACCGCCGCCTGTTCGTGCGGCAGCCACAGGCCATCCATGCTCTCCACCGGCGGCGGCATCTGCCCGGGCACGCCGCGCAGCAGGTTCAGGTGCATCTGCTGGTGCGTGGTCGCGAGCCGGCGCGCTTCCTGCTCGGTCTCTGCGGCGAACACGTTGACGCCGACCATCGCATAGGGTTCGGCCAGCGCTTCCGATGGCTGGAACAGTTGCCGGTACAGCGTCAGCGCAAGCCGCATCGAGGCTGGCGCGAACTGTCCGGCGAAGGCAAAGGGCAGGCCGAGCTGCGCCGCGAGCCGCGCGCTGAAATCGCTCGATCCCAGCAGCCAGATCGGAATCTCCAGGCCTTCGCCGGGAATCGCCCGCACGCCTTGCAGGCTGTGCCGCTGGCGGTAACGATCGGGTTGCAGGAATCCGCGCAGTTCTTCCAGTTGTTCCGGAAATTCGTTGCCATCCTGTTCCAGCGTGCGGCGCAAGGCGCGCATGGTGGCGGCGCCGGTTCCCGGCGCCCTTCCGAGGCCGAGGTCGATGCGTCCGGGATAAAGCGATTCCAGCGTGCCGAATTGCTCGGCGATCACCAGCGGCGCGTGATTGGACAGCATGATGCCGCCCGAGCCGACGCGGATGCGCGTCGTGCCGCCGGCGACATGCCCGATCAGCAGCGACGTCGCCGCGCTGGCGATGCCCGGCATGCCATGGTGTTCCGCCAGCCAGAAGCGGTGGTAGCCCCAGCGTTCGCCGTGCCGCGCCAGGTCGAGCGACCGGCGGAAGGCGTCGGCCGGCGTGCCACCGGCCTGCACCGGCGAAAGATCGAGGAGGGAAAGGGGAATCTCGCGCAATCGTTTCATGATCGTCTGACGCACGCCGCGTTCAGGGGTTCTTTTTCTCGCGCAGGCGGATCAGGCCTTCCTGCGCCAGGGTCGCGACCAGTTCGCCTTGCTGGTTGTAAACATGGGCGAAGCACAGGCCGCGGCCGCCGGACGCGTTCGGGCTTTCCATGGCGAACAGCAACCACTCATCCATGCGGAACGGGCGATGGAACCAGATGGAATGGTCGAGGCTGGCGATCTGCAGGCGGGGGTCGCCCATGCGTACGCCATGCGGCTGCAGCGATGTCCAGAGCAGGCCATAGTCGGACACGTAGGCGAACAGGGTTTCATGCAGCTGCACGTCGTCCGGCAGGGTGATCGGCGCCTTGGTCCAGACGTATTTGCCGGGCTTGCCCTCGTGGCCGCTGTAGAGGTCGCCGCCGTGGTCGGCGCGGAAGTCCACCGGCACCGGCATGAAGGGACGCTTGCCGTTGCCGGCGCTCTCCTTCCAGGTCTTCACCGTGGACGCCAGCGATTCCGGCGGCTTGGCGTCGGGCATGGCTTTCTGGTGCGACAGGCCTTCCTCGGCGGTCTGGAAGGAAATCGAGGTCACGAAGATGCGCTTGCCTTCCTGGTAGGCCACCACGCGGCGGGTGCTGAAGGTGCCGCCGTCGCGCACCCGCTCCACTTCGTAGTCGATGGGCAGGCGGTGATTGCCGGGCAGGATGAACAAGGAATGCAGCGAATGCGGGCGCCGGCCATCGACCGTCGCGGTCGCCGCATGCAAGGACTGGCCGAGCACCTGGCCGCCGAAGACGTTCGGGCTTCCCATGAAATGGCTCTGGCCGCGGAAACGGTCTTCGCCGATCTCCTCCAGGTCCAGCAAGCGCAGGATTTCTTCGGTGTTGTAGAGCGTGGTATCGAGCATGGTGAAGAGATTCAGGTCACGTTAGAGGGTCTTGCCGAAGCCGTCGCGCAGTTCGCGCTTGAGCACCTTGCCGATGGCGCTGCGCGGCAGCACGCCGACCAGCTCGACCGCGGCGAGGCGCTGCATCTTGCCCAGGCGCTGGTTCGCCCATTCCAGCAGTTCGTCCGCCGTGGCAGGGCCGGACGCCACCACGAATGCCACCGGCGTCTCGCCCCAGCGCGTGGACGGCACGCCGACCACCGCGGCTTCCTGCACCGCCGGATGCTGCCGCAGCACCGCCTCCAGGTCGCTCGGGTAGATGTTGAAGCCGCCGGAGATGATCATGTCCTTCTTGCGGTCCATCAGCACCAGGAAGCCGTCCTCGTCGAAGCGGCCGACGTCGCCGGTGCGGATGAAGCGCTTGCCGCTGGCGTCATGCCATTCCGCTTCGGCGGTTTTGGCCGGCTGCTTGTGATAGCCCTTCATCATGGCGGCCGAATGTCCCACCACCTCGCCGAGCTCGCCCGGCCCGACTTCGCGGCCGGCGTCGTCGATGAGGCGGATGTCGTGCCCGGGCGCCGGCTTGCCGACGGTATGCAGCTTGTCCGGGAATTCATGGGCCGCGAGCATGCAGGTGCCGCCGCCTTCGGTCATGCCGTAGTACTCGATCAGGCCGCCCGGCCAGCGCTTGAGGATGTCCGCCTTGAGCGCGGCGGAAAACGGCGCGCTGGTGCAGAACTTCATGCGGAAGGACGACAGGTCGTAGTTGCCGAAATCCTCGCGCGCCATGATGCGCTGGTATTGCACCGGCACCAGCATCGCGTGCGTGGCGCGATGGCGCTGCGCCAGCTCGAGGAAGGTCTTGGCGTCGAACTTGGCCATCATCACGACCGTGCCGCCCATGCCGATGGTCGGGAAGAAGCTGACCAGCGTGGTGTTGGAATACAGCGGCGTGGAGATCACCGTCACCGCGCTCGGGTCGTAGCCATTGACCTGGCCGCGCTGCACGTGCGTCCAGCGCATGGAGTGGGGTTGCACGATGCCCTTGGGCGCGCCGGTGGTGCCGGAGGAATAGATGATGTTGAACGGCCAGTCCGGCTGGATGTGGACCGGCGCGGGCGATGCGTCCTCGTCCGGCAGCCAGCTGGCGAACACCACCTCGTCGTCGAGGAAGATGCGCTTCACCGCGACGGATTCGGCGGCCTGGTCGAGCGTCCCCGCGGCATCCTGGTCGAGGAACATGATCCTGGCCTCGGCATCCGCCACCATGCCGGCGAGGCTGTCCGGCGACGACGAGGGCGCCAGCGGCGCGACCGCCACGCCGGCGCGCAGCGCGCCGAGGAAGACGGCGGCATAGTGCAGGGAGGAGGACGCGCAGATCGCGATGGCTTCGGTGGGTTGCACGCCGTCACGCTGCAGGGCGGCGGCGATCCGGTCCATCAGCCGGTCGAGTCCGGCATAGTCGATGGTCTGGCCATCCTGCACCAGCGCCGGATGGCCGGGGCGCGCGGCGGCATGCAGGCGCACCAGGTCCGGCAGGGTGAAAAAGTCTTTTTCGAGGGCTGCGTCGAGTGTGGAAACGGAAGTCATCATCGCTGCATTCAAGTTGAAAAGCCAGCCTCCATACTAGACCAGTTTCCTGGTTTTCGTACGACCGTGCTTTAATTATCTTGGCTCGCCCCAAGTTCCGAAGTGGTGCATGCCGCATTCCATGGTGAGATTCGAAGCTGCCGTCCCGGTTCGCAGAGACACAGTGCCACCGTGTTGTGACTCGGCAACGCGAGCGGCGGCGGTGGATGGGTCAATGAGACGCCGTCATCCGTTCCAGGCCGCCTTCCGTGGCACTATACTTGCTACAGGAAAACTATCTCGACTTCTTGCACCGTCCTGGGTGCTTCATCGACGACGTGAAAATGGCGCGCGCATTTCTCCCGGCCCAGCAGGCATTTTCCCCGGAATCCGGGCTGCTCAGCCATTTGCTCGCCAATTTCGACGGCCTGGTCTACCGATGTCTCGCCGACAGCAACTGGACCATGCAATTCCTGAGCGAGGGCTGCATGGGGCTCACCGGCTACCTGCCCGGGGATTTCATCGCCAACGCCACCATCAGCTACGAAGAGCTGATCCATCCCGACGATCGTTCCCGCGTGCGGGACATCATCTTCGATGCGTTGCGCCGCAATGAACGCTTCAGCCTGGAATACCGGATCGTGCGGCGGGATGGCGCGGTGCGCTGGGTCTGGGAACGCGGCACCGGCATCCGGGACGCGCACGGCGCCTGCTTCGCGCTGGAAGGCTACGTCCAGGACATCACCCAGCGCAAGGCGGCGGAAGATGCCTTGCAGGAGGCGGAACGCCGCTACCGCAGCATCTTCGAAAACGCCATCGAGGGCATCTTCCAGTCCACGTCCGACAAGGGCTACCTCGCCGTCAATCCCGCGCTGGCGCGCATCTACGGCTATGACTCGCCGCAGCAGATGATCGACACCCTGCGCGACCTCGACCGCCAGCTGTATGTCGATCCGCAGCGCCGCGTCGACTTCCTGCAGCACATGAACGGCCAGGGCGCCGTCATCAACTTCGAATCGCAGGTCTACCAGCGCAACGGCAACGTGATCTGGATTTCCGAGAACGCCCGCGCGGTACGCGGCCCGGACGATGCCATCCTGTTCTTCGAGGGCTCGGTGGTCGACATCACCGAGCGCAAGGCCTACGAAGCCAAGATCCGCTTCCAGGCCACGCACGATGCCCTGACGGGCCTGCCCAACCGCAACCTGCTGCGCGACCGCCTGGAGCAGGCGCTGCTCAACGCGCGGCGCGGCAAGCACCTGGCGGCTGTGGCCTTCATCGACCTCGACCAGTTCAAGTTCGTCAACGACAGCCTGGGCCACGAACTCGGCGACGAGCTGCTCAAGATGATCGCCGGGCGGCTGCGTTCCTGCATGCGCGCCGCCGACACGGTGGCGCGCCAGGGCGGCGACGAATTCGTCATCGTGCTCGGCAACCACAAGGACTGCAAGACGGTGGAAGACACCATCGGGCGGGTGATCGAGGCGGTGTCGCGGCCCTGGATGGCGCGCGATCTCGAATTACGCATCACCTGCAGCGTCGGCATCGCTGTCTATCCGAACGATGGCGACAATGCCGAAACCCTGCTGCGCCACGCCGACTCGGCGATGTACAAGGCCAAGGAACTGGGACGCAACAATTTCCAGTATTTTTCGGCCGACATGAACCAGGACGCCACCGAACGCCTCGGCACGCTCAACGCCTTGCGGCAGGCCCTGGCCAACGACGAGTTCGTGCTGCACTACCAGCCGAAGATCAACCTGCTGACCGGCGCCGTGGTCGGCGCGGAAGCCCTGGTACGCTGGCGCAGTCCCGCAAGAGGCATGGTGACGCCCAACGACTTCATTCCGCTGGCCGAGGAAAGCGGGCTGATCATCGACATCGGCGCCTGGGTGCTGAGAACGGCCTGTGCCCAGGCCATGGCCTGGCGGCAGGAAGGACATGGAGGGCGGGATGCGCTGATGGTGTCGGTCAATCTTTCGCCGAGCCAGCTGATGCGCGACGACATCGTCGACGTGGTCGCCGGGGTGCTCGCCGCGACGGGCCTGCCGCCACGCCTACTCGAGCTCGAGATCACCGAAACCGTCGTCATGCGCGACATCGAGAAGTCGCTCGACAAGCTCGCCCGCCTCAAGATGCTGGGCATCCGCATTTCGATCGACGATTTCGGCACCGGCCATTCCAGCCTGAATTACCTGAAGCGGCTGCCGGTCGACATCCTGAAGATCGACCGCTCCTTCGTCAACGACATCGCCACGGATGAAGACGATGCCGCCATCGTCAAGGCGATCATTTCGCTTGCCCGCATCCTGAACCTGGATGTCGTGGCGGAGGGCGTGGAAACCGAGGCCCAGCGCCGTTTCCTGATGGAGAACGGCTGCGACGTCGGACAGGGATATCACTTCAGCCGGCCGCTGCCGGCCGCCGCCTTTGCCAGCGCCTGGCTGGCCTTGCCCGGGGAAACGGCAGGGACCGGCCGGCTGGCGCCGGCGCGCTGATGCGTCTGTAGCGCCTCAGTGATCCCTCAGTAATTCCTCAAACGCCCCAGGGCACGACCTTCACGCCGAAGATCAGTCGATGGAAGGTCATCACCAGCAAGGCCAGCACGATGCCCGAGACCACGGCAATGACGTCCTGCCTGGGAACCGGCTCGAAGGGCTTCACCGCGCCGCGCGCCGTGGCCGACACCAGGTCGATGACCACGTACACCAGGAAGCTGCCGAACAGGATGGTCGCCTTGAGCTCGCCGTTCGCGAGCAGGTGCACCAGCGACCACAGGCCGACGCCGATGAGCATGGGATGCCTGAGGGCGCGGCGGATGCGGGTCTTCATGTTGGCCGCGGCAAGCAGCACGAAGCTGATCATCATCACCAGCGGCGCCGCGTGGATGGCGCCGACATAGGGCGCGAACAGCTGCGGCTGCGAAGGTGCCCTGCCATAGCCGAGCACGATCAGCACCAGGCCGACTGCGGATATCAGGGAAAAACCGAGCTTGTAGCCTTTTTCGCCGAGCGTGGCGAGAAAGCCGCGGCGCATCGGCGGGATCACCGGCACGAGATGCACTCCAAGAAACAGCGCCAGGCCAAGCGACAGCGTTTCCATTCCGTTCTCCTTGTGGACTTGCGGGTGAGTCTGCATGTGGGCGTTCGGCGCCGCGAGGGCCGGTGCCGCGCCGGTGCAGGCATTGTAGCAACAAGCCTTGACGGAATGGCAAGCGCCGTCATGCCGGTTCGTCTATTTCCATGCGGCACGTTCGGAGGGATAATCGTTCGATCATGAACGACACCATTCTCACCTGCGGCGCCGCGCGCGGCATGCTGCAACGATTTGCGATACGGATGCTGGCCCTTGCCGGCTGGCGGGTGCGCTACGCGGGGCTGCCCGGTCCGCGCGGCGTGGTCATCGTGTATCCCCACACCTCGAACTGGGACTTCATCATCGGCTTGCTGGCCAAGTGGGCCATCGGCGTGAAGTTTCGCTGGCTAGGCAAGGAAGCCTTGTTCTCCGGCGCGAGCGGCTTGCTGCTGGGACCTCTGTTGCGGGCCTGGGGCGGCGAGCCGGTCGAGCGCGGCAATTCCACCGGCGCGATCCAGCGGCTGGCGGAACGCATCCGCGACGCCGACGGCTTCTGGCTCGCGCTGGCGCCGGAAGGAACGCGGCGCTACCGCGACGGATGGCGCAGCGGGTTCTACCACATCGCTTTAACGGCAGGCGTGCCGCTGGGCATGGCGGCGATCGATTACCGCAACAAGGAAGTCCGCCTGACGGAATTCGCGCAGCTGAGCGGGGATATCGAGCAGGATCTGGCGCGCGTGCGCAGCGCCTACCCGCAAGGCATGGGACTGCGCCCGGATTGCGAAGCGCCGGTCGTGTGGCGCAGCGCCGAGCAGGAGAAGGACAGGCAGGCGGGGCACCCCGCCTGACCGTCAGGCAGCCTTCGCGGCCGGATCGTTGAAGCTGGCGTCGCCGTCGGCGTGGAGCGCTTCGGCCAGCGCCCGGCCGACGAATCCCGGCAGGGAAAGCACGGCGGCACGTCCCTGGCGCAGGGATTTCGCCAAGTCATCGTCGGAAATCGAGATCGCTTCGACCCGCTCCGCCGTCGAGAAGATGAAATGGCTCTGCAGGGGGCTGACCCAGGCTAGCCTCACCTTGACCTTCATGCCCGCCTTGCCGGTGAACTGCAGCCAGGCGCCGCGGCCGAGTTCCTTGACCTGGCGGTCGAATTCATCCGGCTGGGGTTCGGGCGGCCGGCCCGCCTGGCGCGCGAGACGGCGTTCGGCGGCTTTCTGCGCGACGGACAGAGCCAGCTTGAGCTGGCGTTCCGGCGACAATTCCATCGGGGCGCGCACGATGGACGCATGGCATTTCGCCAGGTCGTCGAAGAACTTGACGCGCTCGGGTTCGTTCCAGCGGATCGCGTCGAGCCACTTGTTGAGGTTCTCGACGATGGCGGGCAGACGCGCGATCAGTTCCTTGCGTTCTTCCATGGTGATCTTGGGCTTCACGCTCCAGCACAGGTCGTCCATGGTCTTGACGGCATTGCCCGCGGCCTGGGGTTTTTCATCCTTCACGCTGTACGCCAGCGTCAGGACCGTGACCCATTTCTCTTCAAGGAAAGTTTCGACGAAGGCAGCCACTTCGCCCGTGCCGACGCGCAGCGCGACCTCGTACTTCGCCTGCTTCAGCGCCACCCGGGTTTTCTCCTGGCGCACGATGGACACCACGCTGGATGCCAGGGCCTGCATTTCCGCGCTCTCTTCCCTGCCGACCCAGGCTTCCAGGTCCGCCAGCGCATCGGCGAAGGAGCCGACGCGCTGATCCGACTGGATGCGCTTCACGCTGCGCAGGATGGTCTGGTAGAGCGGATCGTTGGCGCCGGCCTTGCGGTCCCAGCCCACCGCCAGGCGGCCCAGCAAGTCGATCACCCGGCGTGCCGGATGATCGTCGCTGAAGAAGAATTCCTTGTCCTTGAGGGTGGCCTTGAGCACCGGCACCTGCAGGGAGCCGATCAGCGCTTTCATTTCGGGCGGCATGCCGGCGTCGCGGAAGACGGCGTCGAAGACGCGGATCAGCAGGTCGATGGTATGCAGGTTTTCCCGCGAGCGCGCCTCGGCGGGCATCGTGGACAAGATGTGCGACAGCAGCGTGGCGCCCTCCTCGGCGCTGGGCGTGCCGATCGGTCCGGCGCCGCTGCGCTGGATGGCGGCGATGTGGGCGAGCAGTTCGTTGCGCGCCGCGGTCACCTGCACCTGGTCGTCATGGAAAAGGGTCGGCAAGGCGCCGCCCAGCGGCCTGTCCTTGACCGGACCCGGGGCGCTGTCCTGCGAAAACATGGTGCGCAGGCGAGAGGTCACGGGGTCGTCGTTCGTTTCCGGCGCCGGCTTCGCCGCTTCCGCGCGGGGAACCACGAGATTCGGCAGCACCGCGCGCTTGACCAGGATGGTATTCAAGGCCTGGTAGATCGCGCCGAAGTCGGCGCAATTCTCGGACTGCAGCAGCGGATACACCAGGTGATGCGCGGCCTTGCTGGCTTCGAAGTCGCACCAGGCTTCATGGATGGCATCGAGCACGACCTGGGCGCGGAACGGGCTCTCCGCGGCGGACAAGGCGTCTCGTCCAAGCAGATGCCCGAGGCGCGCGTTGAGGGCGGTGAAGCGCTCCGCATGAAGCGCTTCGATGGCATGGCCTTCTTTCAGCAGGCTGAGTTTCTTGTCGACTTCGAGGTCGGGCGCGAGCGAATGGGAAGGCAGCTGTTCCACGTGCGCGGCCGCGACGCCGAGGGCCGCGATCTCCGCCCGGAATGCCTTGCCGATCCGGTCCGAGGCCGCGAAGCAGAACGGGAAACGGCTTTTCTTCAGCAGGCCGGCCGAGGCGGCGTAGCGCTGCGCCGCCGCCGGATCGGGTTCGATGCGCGCTTCCTGGGCAAGCGCTTCGGCAAGCCGGATCGCCAGGGCCTCGAGCTGCCGCGTCGCGGTCGTCGTCGCGGTATCGATCAGCTCGAGCAGGATCTCGTCGCGATGGGAGGTCGCGATGTCGATGTGATCGAAGGTAGAGTTGGTAAATTGAATTGCCATGTTTGTACCGCAAAGTGTGCTGCAGTGATGCTGCGAGTCGTTACGCTGTTCTTCTGCTGTTGCGTGTTGCGTTCAAGCGAGGCTTGAAGGAGGGGATGGGAGGCCCTGCGCCGGAATGCCGGCATCGGCTTGGCGACGGGCCGCTCCTTGAAAGGCATTGTTGCACGGCGTTTCTGCAAGGCAATGCCCAATTTGTAATGAATGGTTTCCCGTGGACTGCTTTTCCGCCGGGCGGTGTTTTTGCGGGAACGAGCGGTGCGGCGACCGGGCACGGATGCAACCGTGGCAGGCCGCACCTTAGTGGACGTGGTCCAAAAAACAAAAAGCGCGGCATGGTATGTGCCGCGCTTTTCAAGGCTTGCCCGTCTGGACGGGTAACAACTGCTTACGAAGTTCTCAGGAAGCCAGCCTGTCCTGCAGCTTGGCCTTGGTGGATTCCAGCTCGTCCGGCAGGTTGTGCTTGAGCTTGTCGAACAATTCGGTGTGCAGGTCGATTTCCGACAGCCATGCCTGGCGGTCGATCGAGGTGATCTGCATGAACTGCTCTTCGGTGAATTCCAGGCCGTCCCAGGTCAGGTCCTGGAAGGTCGGGCTGACTCCAAAGACATGCTCCTCGCCGTTGGCCTTGCCTTCGATGCGGTCGAGCATCCATTTCAGCACGCGCATGTTGTCGCCGAAGCCGGGCCAGACGAACTTGCCATTCTCGTCGGTACGGAACCAGTTGACGCAGTAGATCCTCGGTTGGTCGCCGCCGGCGGATGCGATCTTCGAGCCCATGTTCAGCCAGTGCTGGAAGTAATCGCTCATGTTGTAGCCGGCGAACGGCAGCATGGCGAAGGGGTCGCGGCGCACCACGCCCATCTGGCCCGCGGCCGCGGCGGTGGTTTCGGAGCCCATGGTCGCGGCCATGTAGACGCCTTCGATCCAGTCGCGCGCCTCGGTCACCAGCGGCACCGTGGTCGAACGGCGGCCGCCGAAGATGAAGGCCGAGATCGGCACGCCGGCCGGATCGTCCCAGGACGGGTCGAGAACCGGGTTCTGGGTGGCCGGCACGGTGAAGCGGGCGTTCGGATGGGCTGCCTTGCGGCCAGTTTCCTTGGCGATCTGCGGCGTCCAGTCCTTGCCCTGCCAGTCGATCAGGTGAGCGGGCGCTTCCTTCGTCATGCCTTCCCACCAGACGTCGCCGTCATCGGTCAGGCCGACGTTGGTGAAGATGGTGTTGGCGGTCAGCGACGCCATGCAGTTTGAGTTGGTGGCGGTGTTCGTGCCCGGGGCGACGCCGAAATAACCGGCTTCCGGGTTGATGGCGTACAGGCGGCCATCCTTGCCCGGCTTGATCCAGGCGATGTCGTCGCCGATGGTGGTGATCTTCCAGCCCTTGAAGGCGACCGGCGGGATCATCATGGCGAAGTTGGTCTTGCCGCAGGCCGACGGGAAGGCTGCCGCGACGTAGTGCTTCTTGCCTTCCGGCGACTCGACGCCCAGGATCAGCATGTGCTCGGCCAGCCAGCCCTGGTCGCGGCCCATGGTGGAGGCGATGCGCAGCGCGAAGCATTTCTTGCCCAGCAGCGCGTTGCCGCCGTAGCCGGAACCGAAGGACCAGATTTCCCGGGTTTCGGGGTAATGCACGATGTACTTGGTCGGATTGCAGGGCCAGGGCACATCCTGCTCGCCCTTGGCCAGCGGCTTGCCGACGGAATGGACGCAGGGCACGAAGTCGCCGCTGGCGCCGAGCACCTCGTACACGCCCTTGCCCATGCGGGTCATGATGCGCATGTTGACGGCGACGTACGGGGAATCGGAGAGTTCGACCCCGATGTGGGCGATCGGCGAGCCGAGCGGGCCCATGGAGAACGGCACCACGTACATGGTGCGGCCGCGCATGCAGCCGTCGAACAGCGCGTTCAGGGTGGAGCGCATCTCGCCCGGGGCCATCCAGTTGTTCGTCGGGCCGGCGTCTGCCTGCTTTTCCGAGCAGATGAAGGTACGGTCTTCCACGCGCGCGACATCGGACGGATCGGAGCAGGCCAGGTAGCTGTTCGGGCGCTTGGCGTCGTTCAGCTTCTTCATGGTGCCGGCGGCGACCATCTCGGCGCAAAGCCGGTCGTATTCTTCCTGGGAGCCGTCGCACCAATAGATGCGATCGGGCTTGGTGAGGGCCGCGATCTCGGCAACCCAGCTGACCAGTTTCTGGTGTTTAACGTAAGACGGAGCGTTGACCGGAGCAACGCCACCCATGACGGGCTGATTCATAGAGAACTACCTCCAATGCCAATAAAGAATTCGGTCTTGTCCCGGCACGGCAGGATCGTCGTCAGCTTGTGGCTCGGCTAAAGTTGTCGTTTCTCTAGCGGTACGGCGGTCTTGTCGAAGCGGCCTGGGGAGCATGCATGCCTGACTTAAGCAAGAGCTCTACCACCGGCTGCGCAGCCTGAAAAATGGAATAATGTCAGGCTGGTGGGCTCGCGATCCGGAGCGGATCCAGCGAGAAGTAGGGGCCGATTCTACACGCCGTTGCCACTGCGCTCAATGATTTGAGACAAATTTGTAGGAAGAATTGTTGAGTTATGTAGTAGGGCATTTTACGAGCCGTTAATACCCGTCGATTTATTACGGAAATATCACAGGACTGCCAAAACCACATGAAAATTGCCATCCTCGACGACTACCAGGACGCCGTGCGCCACCTCGATTGCTTCAAGTTGCTTGACGGCCATGACGTGAAAATTTTTACAAATAGTGCAAAAGGTATAGGCCAGCTGGCGATACGGCTGGCGGACTTCGACGCCCTTGTCCTTATCCGCGAGCGCACCGCCCTGTCCGCCGCCCTGCTCGCCCGGCTGCCCAACCTGAAGCTGATCTCGCAGACCGGCAAGCTCAGCGGCCACGTCGACGTCGAGGCGGCGACCCGCCAGAAGATCGCCATCGTCGAAGGCGTCGGCGATCCGACCGCGCCGGCCGAGCTGACCTGGGCGCTGGTCATGGCCGCCGCCCGCAAGATTCCGCAATACGCCGCCAACCTGCGCGACGGCTTGTGGCAGACCGCGTCCGTCACCCCGGAGCTCAACACGCTCGGCCACGTGCTCAAGGGCCGCACGCTGGCCATCTGGGGATATGGCCGGATCGGCCGCCTGGTCGCCGGCTATGGCCGTGCGTTCGGCATGCGCGTCATGGTGTGGGGCCGCGAGCCCAGCCGCGAGGCCGCGGTCAAGGATGGCTACGCCGCCGCCGCGTCGCGCGAAGCGTTTTTCAGCGAGGCCGACGTGCTGTCGCTGCATCTCCGCCTCAACGATGCCACGCGCGGCATCGTGACCGCCGACGACCTTGGCCGCATGAAGCATGGCGCGCTGTTCGTCAACACCTCGCGCGCCGAACTCGTGGCGGAAGGCGCGCTCGAAGCCGCCCTGCGCCAGGGACGCCCCGGCTTCGCCGCGCTCGACGTCTTCGAAACCGAACCCCTGCCCGCCGATTCGCCGATGTTGCGCTACGCCAATGTGCTTGCCACGCCCCATCTCGGCTACGTCGAGAAGGACAGCTACGAGTTGTATTTCCGGGCGGCCTTCCAGAACATCGTCGACTTCGCCGCCGGCACGCCGAAAAACGTGCTCAATCCCGCCTCCCTGGAGGCCTGACGGCGAGGCCGGGAGGCGGTCAGCGGGCTGGCGCGTTTGCGCGTAACATCGACGGGTCATTCCAGCGAAGACCCCTCATGCAACCCAAACTCTGGTCCCTCACCCTCGGCAATTTCGCGATCGGCGCGGGCGTCATGATCGTGCCCGGCATGCTCAACGAGCTGAGCGCGGACCTGTCCGTGCCGCCCGCCTCCATCGGCTTCATCATTTCCGCCTTCGCCATGACGATCTGCGTCGGCGGACCGTTCCTCGCCAGCCTCACCAGCGCCATCGAGCGTCGCAAGCTGCTGGTGGCGTCGCTCCTGCTGTACGCCGCCATGCATTTCGTCTCGGCGCTCGCGCCCGGTTACCAGCTGCTGCTGCTCGCGCGGGTCGTGACTGCGATCGGCGCGGCGCTCTTCACCGCCCAGGCCGCGGCAACGGCCGGGTTGATGGTGGCGCCGGAAGTGCGCGGCAAGGCGATCGGCTTCGTCTTCCTCGGCTGGTCGATCGCCGCGGTGCTCGGCACGCCCCTCGGCGCCTATCTCGGCGCGCATCTCGGCTGGCGTCCCACGATGGCGCTCGTCGGCCTGCTCTCGCTGGTCTCGGCATTCGCCGTCTGGCGCCAGATTCCTTCCAAGCTGTTTATCGCGCCGATCGACCGCGCGGCGTGGGGCGCCCTGTTTTCGGACGCGCCGCTGCTGCTGGCGATTTCCGTCACCGCCATCCAGGCATTGGGCATGTTCACCATGTTTTCCTACATGGCGCTGGTGCTCAAGGATTCGATTGGCGCCACGCCTACCATCATCAGCCTGATGTTCCTGTGCTTCGGCGTCACCGGCGTGATCGGCAACGTGTTCGGCGCGCGCCTCATGGACAAGGCCGGCCCGGTGCGCGTCGGCTGCGCCGCCATGGGCTGCATGTTCATCGCGATCCTGTCCTGGCCGATCAGCCGCGGCTCGCTGCCGCTGACCGCCCTGCTCACCCTGGTCTGGGGACTGGGCTGCTTCGCCGTCAACGGCTCGCAGCAAGCCAGGCTGGTCGGCATGGCGCCGCGCCTGGCGTCGGCCTCGGTGGCGATGAACTCGTCGGCGATTTACCTGGGGCAGGCGATGGGCGCGTTCATCGGCGGCCTGATCGTGTCCTCGCAAGGCACGGAGAACCTGTCCTGGTTCGGCGCCCTGCCGATGGGCGCGGCGATCCTGGTATCGCAGGCAGCCGCGGCCATGGCTGGCAGGCGCACGGCGGAGGCGGCATGAAGATCCTCAGCGTCAACGTCGGTCGTGCGGCCGAGCTGTTCGTGCCGCAGTCTGAACGCATGCGCCGCATCGTCAGCGGCATCCGCAAGCATGCCGTCGACGGCCCGGTGCAGGTGCGCCGGCTCGGCCTCGACGGCGACGAACAGGCTGACCTGACGGTGCACGGCGGATTGGTGAAGGCGGTGTATGCCTATCCTTCCGAACATTATCCGTTCTGGCAGGACCGGCGCGCGGACGTCTTCAAGCAGGAAGAGGTCCTGCCTCCGGGCACGATGGGAGAAAACCTGACCCTGGCCGGCCTGCTCGAGACGGAAACCTGGGTCGGCGACAGGCTGCATGCAGGCAGCGTGATCCTGCAGGTGACCGAACCGCGCCAGCCCTGCTTCAAGTTCAATGCGCGGATGGGGTTTTCGCATGCCTCGAAGTTGATGCTGCAGTCGGGATTCACCGGGTTTTACCTCAGGGTGATCCAGGAAGGGGAGCTGCGGGCGGACGACCCGGTCCGGCTCGAACCGGGGCCGCGCCAGACCTCGATCGCCCAGCTCAGCGAACAGCGTCGTAAGGGGCGCCAGAGGGACTTGTTTTGAAGCTGGTGCGGACCAGTGCCTGCCCGCCGGTCCACATCTTGCTCCAGCCCGGCGGCCAGGGCAGCGGCGGGCCGGAATAGGCCGGCACGTTGCGGCGCACCGGAATGACCGGCAGATGCTCCGGCACCGGACCATCGCGCAGGTCCCAGCCCAGCGTGTAAGCATAGTTCGGCAGCAGGACCTCGCATATCGCATCGAACCAGGCGGTATGGTCTTCGTCGCGGCGCAATGCCTGGGCCAGTCCCTGCGGATCGAACTGGGCGAGCGAGCTGGCCAGTTCCTGCGTCGTCGCACCGGGCTTGTCGCCCCATCCCATGACGGGATTGAAGTTGTAATCCGCCCCCGAGCCATACCAGCCTTCGCGCCACGAGCGGTCCATCCAGTTGCGCTGGCCGGTGAACAGGTGCCAGCGCCAATGAATGCCGGACGGTTTCGGCCAGCTGTACAGGTAGAGCCGCTGGTATCCGGCGCGGTGCAGTTCGCGCAGCATGGCCATCAGCCGCGCGTGCGGCATGCGGTCGGGCGGATCGCGCCGGAACCGGATCGGCTCGCCGTCGGCGTGCTGCAGTTCGTCATGCGACAGGTTGAGGTCCAGCGTGCGGACCTCGTCGCCAAAGCGCACCGCCACCCATCCGGTCAACAGGTTGACCGAGGTGATGACGCCATAACCGCGATGGCGATGGAAGATGACGGTGCCGGGTGCGACAGTTTTCATGAATTCAGCATTCAAAACGGGACTGCCGGCCTTTGCCTGGCCGGCATGTCTTCAACTCTATACCATTCGAGCCCATTCCCGCACGGCAGGCGTGCGGCGCCATGGGCAGTCAATGATTGGAACAGCGAATGAACAGGAAAGTGCCTGTCCATCGAAGCGGAACGGGCAGCGGGTTTTCCTGCTGATGCGCAGCGTGTTTTTCTGTGGCGGAAGCCCTGGTGTCGGCTTGCGCGCGATGTGGCGCAGTGACGCTCCCTGTTGCTCATTCAGACAAACACCGCAAGCAATTGTTCCCTGCCGGAAGCCAGCGGCGCCTCGGTTTCCCGTCTTTCCTGCACCAGCAAGGTTGCCTTCAATCCCTCGGATGGTGCATTGAGTGGAATTGCCATGGGGAAAACCCTGGCCCGTAACTTGCAAGCATGTTGCGCTGCAGCGAAGACATCCTTTTCGAAGACCCCAACAAAGAGCGCGCCATGGATACCACTGTACCCCTTCCCATCGACACCTTCCTCCCCTACATGCGCGACGTCGTGCGCTGCGAGCAATCGCTGCGCGAACTCAACCTCATGTGGCGCATGATCGAAGCGTCCGCGAAGATGAACTGCCCGGTCGAAGCCAAGACCATCCTGCCTACCATGGCCGCAACCCGCGCCGGCTTCAACCGCCTGGAACAGGAACTCGTCAACAGCCTCGTTCGCGAAAAGGTGGGCAATGTGCTGGAAGAGATCGGCACGAAGGCTCAGTACGTGATCGACATCGTCGTGCGCAACCTGTATGAACGCACCGCCGATGTCGGCTTCCTCGCCACCGACCGCGAGCTGTGCAGCTTCGTCGCCGGCTTCCATGACGACGCCGGGGCCGTCCGCGCCCGCCTGCGCGCCTATCGCAGCAAGTACACCGTGTACGACGAGATCATGCTGCTCGACACCCAGGGCAACGTGCTGGTGCAGATCGACGAGTCGTCGCCGGTCGAAGGCAGCACCGACCCGCTCATCGCGCAGACCCTGGCCTGCGAAAACTACGTCGAAACCTTCCGTGCCAGCGATCTGCGCCCCGGCCGCGACGCCGCGCTGATCTACTCGCGCCGCATGCTGCATCCCGAAACCGGCGCGGTGGTCGGCGTGCTTTGCCTCTGCTTCCACTTCGAGGAAGAAATGGCCGGCATCTTCCGCTCGCACCGCGACGCCGACGAACGCGTCAACATGCTGCTGCTCGACGGCGGCAACCGCGTGATCGCCAGCGCCGATCAGCTCTGGATACCGATTGGCGCCACAGTTCCGGTCAACCGCGATGCCAGCCCCCGCCTCATGATCTACGGCGGGCGCGAGTACCTGGTGCGCACCTTCAGCGCGGAAGGCTACCAGGGCTACATGGGGCCGCCCGGCTGGCAGGGCCAGGTCATGGTGCCGGTCGACGTCGCCTTCCATGGCATGGGCCGCAATGCCCTCGGATCGCTCGACGTCGATATCGCCGACGGCCTGCTGTCGCATGCCCGTAACTTCTGCCCGCCCCTTTTCGAGATCATGACCGCGGCGGACACCATCCGCCGCGTCGTGTGGAATGGCCAGGTCATGACCGCCGGCAAGCGGGGCGAGCTGCTCAAGCTCAAGACCATTCTCGAGCAGATCAGCGAAACCGGCGCCCGCAGCAACGAGGTGTTTTCCCAGTCCATCCGTGACCTCTATGAAACCGTGCTGGCATCGAGCCTGCGCGCCGCGGAATTCGTGTCGCATCTCCTCGTCGACCTGCTCGACCGCAACCTCTACGAACGTTCCGACGACTGCCGCTGGTGGGCGCTGACGCCGGAACTGCGGCATGCGCTCGCCGGCGACAATCTCGACCACGAGACCCTTGAGCAGCTCGGCGGCATCCTGGCGTACATCAACCGTCTCTACACCGTGTACACCCGCATCTTCGTCTACGATGCCGAAGGCCGCATCCTTGCCTGCAGCGACCGCGACGGCGGCAACGATGCCCTGGCAGGCAGGAGCATCGATGCGGAAACCCTCGCGAGCGTGCGCGCCCTGCGCACCGAACAGGATTACCACGTCACCCCGTTCGCCGCCACCGGCCTGTACGGCGACCGGCCGACCTACGTTTACCATGCCGCGATCCGCGATCCGGACACGCCCTCCTCCATCGTGGGCGGCATCGGCATCGTGTTCGACGCAGCGCCGGAATTCGGTGCGATGCTGCGCGGCGCGCTGGCCGAAAAGCCGGCGGCGACCGCGCTCTTCGTGGACCGCAAGGGCCGCGTGATCGCCAGCACCGATCCCACGCGTCCCGTCGGTTCCACGCTGGCGCTGGACGACGGCATGCGCAAGCTCGCCAACGGCAAGAGCCTGTCCCGCATCGTGATCCATGACGGCCACTACGCCATCATGGGCTGCACGGTCAACCACGGCTATCGCGAATTCAAGGTAACGGACGGCTATCGGGAAGACGTGATCGCCGTGGTCTTCACCGCATTCGGCGAAGTGCGGGAACGCAGCAGCGGCTTCTCGCGTCCCGAGTACCACATCGACAATGGCATGCTCGGCGGCGGCGAGGAATTCGCCACCTTCTTCCTCGACGGCTCGCTGTTCGCCATCCCCGCGCAAACCGTGGTCGAAGCCTTGCCCGCGGCCGACGTGTCGCCCGTGTCGATGGGCGGCCGCCGCGAACGCGTCGGCGTGCTCGCGCTGGAGCGCGAAGGCGAGGAAAAGCGTTTCGTCTGGGTGTTCGACCTGGCCTATCTCATGCGCGGCACGCCGGCCGCGACCGACGACGGCAGCCATGTCATCGTCGTCCGGCACGGCAATCGCTGCGCTGGCCTGCTGGTGGATGAATTGCATGGCGTGCCGGAATTCACCAGCGAGCAGATCGTTCCCACGCCCTTCTCAACCAATGCCGAGGGCTTGCTGGTGAAGGAAGTGATCAAGGCGAACGACGGCGCCCTGCTGCTGCAGGCCATCGACATTCCCCAGCTTTTCGCCTGCCTGCTGGACCCGAGCCTGCCCACCGTCCTTCCGGCGACAGGCGCGATGGATCAGGCGGGCGCGGCGGCGTGACGCCTTGCCGGCGCGGCCATCCGGCTTCGCCGGGCATCGGATCCGGATCAAGCCCGGATCAGTCGCTGTGTAAAGCGGAAGATCGGCCCGATGGTCAGTACCAGCGCCGCCATGCGGGTCACATGGAAGGCGGTGACGATGGGCACGCCGAGCTGCAGGGTCTTGGCGGTCAGGCTCATCTCGGCGATGCCGCCCGGCGCGGTGGCGAGCACCGCGGTGGCCGGATGGATGCCGCTGGCCATGGAGAGACCGATGCCGAAGAGCGCGGCGATCGCCATCGCCACGCTGCTGGTGAGCGCCACGCTGGCGAGGTAGCGCGGCGCGGTATGCAGGAACTCGGGCGAGAAGCGCGTGCCGAGCGAGATGCCGATGAAGAGCTGGCCGAAATGCACCATCCATTCCGGCAAGGCAGACAGGTTGACTTCCGATGCCGTCAATCCGATCGTGACCGCGAGCGGGCCGATCACCCAGGCGTTCGGCCAGCGCATCCGCTTGAGGAAGAGGGCGAAGACGCTGGTGGCGCCGATCAGGACGATGAGGCCCATCGTATCCACCACCTTCGCCCCGGGCACGAACACATCCTGTCCGTGCAGGTTGGCAAACTTGAAGCAGAAGGGAATGATGGCCACGACCATCATGATCCGCAAGCTATGCGCGGCAGCCACCCGGTCCACCCGCGCGCCATGGCGTTCGCTTTGCGTGGCCATCTCCGACGCGCCGCCGACCGCCATCGCGAAGAACGTGGTGGTACGGTCGACGCCCGAAAGCTTGTGCAGCAGCCAGCCGCAGAAGGTGCCGAGGGTGAGCGCGAAGACCACGCCGGCCAGGATGAACCCCAAGTAGCTCGCCAGCACCTTCAGCACGACTGGCGTGAAATACAGGCCGAGCGCCGTGCCGATCACCCATTGCCCCGATTCGCGCACCGCCACAGGCGCGCGCAGGTCCACCCCCGCCATGCGGAAGATCGCAGTGGTAAACAGGGGGCCGATCATCCAGGGAAGCGGCGTATTCAGGAAGGCGCACAGCTGGGCAGCGAGAAACCCGAGCAGCAGGGCATTGAGAAAGGGAACCATCGGTGCAGTGGCAGGAAACGGCAGGCAGGCAAACCGCAAGGATAGCCTGAGATGGCCTGAGCGGCAGGATGCGGCAGGCGGAAGATGCGGGAAGGCGCCGGACGGTCCCCCGTCCGGCGCCTTCCTGGACATTCGTCAGAACACCCAGAGGCTGTCTTCCGGCAATTCCAGCCAGTATTCGCCGGGTTCGAGCCGGCGCGAGCTGTAGGCGCGAACGCTGATGTCGTTCGCGCCATGCGGATGGAACAGGCATTCCCAGCGGTCGCCCAGGTACATGCAGGTGACCAGCGGCAGCTTGATCGCATTCTCGGTCTGCGTGCCCGACACCCTGACCTGCTCCAGCCGGATCATGGTCGCCGGCTCGGTGCCGAGGCCCGCGCCGCGCGCTGTGCCGTGCACCGTCGAGTCGTTGATCTGCAGGGTCACGCGGGAACCATTGCGTTGCAGGACCTTGGCCGGCAGGCGGTTGTTGCTGCCCATGAACTCGGCGGTGAACAGGGTGTCCGGCGTGGCGTACATCTGTTCCGGCGAGCCCTGCTGTTCGATCTTGCCGTTGTTGAGTAGCAGGATGCGGTCGGAGATCGCCATCGCTTCGGTCTGGTCGTGCGTCACCATCAGCGCCGACAGGCCGAGGCGGATGATCAGTTCGCGCAGGAAGGCGCGGGCTTCCTCGCGCAGCTTGGCGTCGAGGTTGGACAGCGGCTCGTCGAGCAGGATGACCGGCGGGTTGTACACCAGCGCGCGGGCGATGGCGACGCGCTGCTGCTGTCCGCCCGAAAGCTGGTGCGGGAAACGATCGGCCAGATGGCCGAGGCCGAGCTGGGGCAGGACCTTCTTCACGCGGTCGCTGATCTCGCTGCTGCTCATCTTGCGCAGCTTCAGGCCGTAGGCGACGTTGTCGAACACCGTCTTGTGTGGCCACAGCGCATACGACTGGAACACCAGGCCGAGGTTGCGTTCTTCCGCCGGCAGCTCCATGTTGCGGGCGCCGTCGAACACCGCGCGTTCGCCGATGCGTATCGTGCCCGCCTTCGGGCTTTCCAGGCCGGCCACCGCGCGCAGCAGGGTCGTCTTGCCGCTGCCCGACGGACCGAGCAGGGAGACCACTTCGCCCTTCTGCAGGTTCATGGAAACGCCCTTCAGGATGGCGTTTGCCGAGGCCCCGCTGCCATAGTCGAGATAAAGGTCGTCGACCGAGAGCACCGCGCCGCGCGCGACGCCAGGCGCCGCGGCAGCCTGGACGGTTTCTTTTGCAATGACGTTGGACATGTCTTTTTCCGTATGAGTTAGTCGTGCAGCTTGATGCCGAAGCGCAGCGCGATGCCCAGGCCGATCGCGACCAGGGTGATGTTGATGAAGGACAGCGCGGCCACCAGGTCGACCGCTCCGGATGCCCACATCGAGACCAGCATGGCGCCGATCACCTCGGTGCCGGGAGAAAGCAGGTACACGCCGGTCGAATATTCGCGTTCGAAGATCAGGAACACCATCAGCCAGGCGCCCATCATGCCGAACTTCACCAGCGGCAGGGTGACGTCGCGCGTGACCTGGCCGCGGCTGGCGCCGACCGCCCGTGCCGCTTCCTCGAGTTCCGGTCCGACCTGCAACAGCGAGGTCGAGATCAGGCGCAGGCCGTAAGCCATCCACACCACCGAGTAGGCCAGCCACACCGAGAAGATCGTCGAGCGCAGTGCGCGCAGCTGCGGAATGAAGTTCTCCGAGAGCCAGTTCGCGATGTCGTTGTCGAACCACTTCAATGCGCTGTCGAGCGTGGCGGGAACGAAGAGGAACACCCAGAGGAAGGACAGGCCTGCCAGCAGGCCGGGCACCGCGCGCGGCACCAGCACGCTGTAGTCCAGGAAGCGGGTGATGCCGTCGGGCTTGCGATGTCCGGCGAGCGCGATCGCCGAATAGCAGATCACTGCCACGCCGCCGCCGATCACGCCGATCAGGACGGTGTTGACGATGCCGCGAACCAGCGACGGCTGGTCGAAGATGTCGCGGAAATGCTGGATCGTCAACGCTTCGGACAGCTTCACGCCTTCACCCCAGTAGGACACGACGGAGCGCAGCGCGATGCCGGAGAGAGGGATGAAGATGGTAAAGATCAGCCATGCGGCGATGAAGCCGAACGCCACCCACTTCCATTTGCCCAGGGGCAGCGCCTTCTGGCGCGCGCCCTTGCCCTTGATGGACACGTATTTGTTGGCCGACTTGAGCAGCCAGCGCTGCAGCATCACCAGCGGCATCGTGACCGCCACCAGGCAGACAGCCACCGCCGCCATCAGGTGATACGACGGCGTGCCCAGCTTGTTCGTCAGCTTGTACAGGTAGGTGGCCAGCACCAGGTGGCCTTCCGGATCGCCCAGCACCAGCACCAGGCCGAACACTTCGAAGCCGAGGAAGAACACCAGCACTCCGGCATACGCCAGCGCCGGCATGATCATCGGCAGGGACACGTTGAGCGCCACCTGAAACGGCGATGCCCCGGATACGCGCGCGGCTTCCTCGACGTCCGATCCCAGGCTCTTGAGCGCGGAGGACGAGTACAGGTAGACGTGCGGCACGTGCGTCAGGCCGGCAATGATGACGATGGAAACGAAAGAGTAGATGTTCCAGGGCTGCACGCCGATGAGCTGCTTGACCCACAAGGTGTAGAAACCGACCGGACCCATGGACACCACGTAGCCGAAGGCCATCACCATCGGCGACACGAAGATTGGCACCAGCAGCAGCGGGCTGATCCATTTCCGGCCCGGCAGGTCGGTGCGCACCATCAGGAACGCGAGCATCGCCCCGAGCGGCACGGCGATGACGGTCAGTCCCGTGGCCAGCGCGAAGCCGTTGATGAAGGCCTGGCGGAAGTCCGGATCGTCGAAGATGAAGCTGTACGAATCCAGGCCGAATTCCTTCATCGGCATAAAGAAAGGCGCGGACAGGAAGCTCTGGTAAAAGATCAGCAGCAGGGGCAGGAAGATCGCGATCGCGGTGAGCGTCACGACGATGCCGCGCGGCCAGTTCAGCCGGCGCCGCCAGGGCTTGCGTTCGGCCTCGGCCGTCTGCGGGAGGGAAATGGTTTGCATGGAAGTCTCGGTCGGTGCAAAAAGACGTGCCCGGCTGCCGTCATGAAGCTCGCCAGCCGGGCACGAAGGGGATTACTTCTTCATCGATTCTTTCCACTGCTTCATGAAGCCGAGGCGCTTGCCCTGGTCCAGGTATTGCAGCAGGTCGGCATTGACTGCCAGCGGCTTGAGGCCCTTGCCGATTTCCTTGGTCAGCTCGGCCGACGTGGTTTCGCCGGTCACGTCCGAGCGGATGGCATACAGCTTGGCGTCGTTCGCAACCGCGGTCTGGCCGCGCTTGGACAGCATGTAGTCGATCCACAGCTTCGCGGCATTGGGATGCTTGGACGACTTGCTGATGAACTGCACGCGGGACAGCACCAGGGTGTAATCCTTGGGAATCACGACACCGAGGTTGGGGTCCTTCTTGGCGCGCACCAGCGCATAGGAGCCGAGGATGTTATAGCCCAGCAGGTTCTCGCCCGAGGAGACGCGCTCGAGCATGGTGCCGGTGGAGGATTGCACGCGCACCGCGACCGAGCCCAGCGCCTTCGCCAGGTCCCAGAAATGGTCGTTGGCCTTCAGGTCCTGGGTGATGAACATGAAGCCCACGCCGGACTTCTCGATGTCATAGGTGATGACCTTGTCCTTGAACTTGTCGGCCTTGGTCGTCAGCAGCTTCGCCAGGTCCGCATGGGTCTGGGGAATCTCGTCGCCGGTGACCTGGCGCTTGTTGTAGACGAAGACCGCGGGCTCGAAGGTCGTGCCGTAGGCCGTGTCCTTGAACGACGCCCAGGCTGGCAGCGCGCCCGATTCGGCCGACTTGTACTGCAGGCCGTAGCCGTCGTTGACCAGCTTCACCTGCAGGTCCATGGCGGACGACCAGAGGACGTCGGCGGTCGCGCCGCCGGCCGCCACTTCGGAGATGAAGCGGTTGTAGATCTCGGTGGAGTTCATGTCGTTGTACTCGACCTTGACGTCGGGGTACATCGCATTGAAGTCCTTCACCAGCGATTCGGCGGCCTTGGTATCGGTAGCGGAATAGATCACCACCTTGCCTTCCTTCTTGGCAGCGTCGACGATCTTGGCATAGTCTGCCGGATAGCCTGCGGGAACCTGGGCCATCGCCGCCTGGGAGGCGCCAAAGGCCAGTACGAAGGCGGTTGCAATCATTTTCCTCGAAAACATAAGTCACTCCTTGTTGTTGGAATTGAATCGGTTTTGAAACTCAACGTAACAGCCCGAGATCGCGGGCCTGCTTGCCTGCCTGTTCAACGGTTTTCTTCACATACCCGGTAAATGCCGCGCCGGTCATGGCGAAGGGATACAAGCCATGTTCCGCGCGCAGGCGGTCGAAGGCCGGCGTGGACATCATGCGGTCGAAGCGCCTGACCCAGGCCTGGTAGTCCGCGTCGCTGACGTCGGGGCCCATGTACACGCCCCGGATGATCGGCCAGGACAGGTCGAAACCCTGCTCGCGCGCCGTCGGCACGTCCTGCAACACCCCCGGCAGTCGGGCGTCCGCCAGGACCGCCAGCACCCGGATGTCGCCGCTGGCGAGATGCAGCACCGCTTCGGAGGCATCGCCGGAAACCACCTGCACATGTCCCGCCATCAGGGCGGTGAAGGCTTCGCCGCCGCCTTCGAAGGCAACGAACCGCAGCTTGCGCGGATCGCCGCCGACCGCCTTGGCCAGCAGCCCCATCTTGATCCAGTCCTGGCTGCCGATGGTGCCTCCCCCGCCGACCGGCAGCGTCGACGGATCTTTCCGGATCGCCTCGACCAGCTCGCGCAGGGTCTTGTAGGGAGAGTCGCGGCGCACCGCGATCATGCCGTAGTCGGTGCCGATGCCCGCGACCCAGCGCACGTCATCCGTCGTGAACCTGCCAAACTTTCCCAGTGCCATGTTCATCAGCGAACCGCCGGAAAAGGCGACCACGGTGTTTGGGCCGGCGCGCCGTTGCGAGATGACCATGTTCCAGGCGACCGCGCCTATGCCCCCGGGCAAATAGCTCAGGTGCATGGAAGCGGCGGCCGGCTCGATGACGGCCATGCCCTTGCGCACCAGCTTGCAGGTAAGGTCGAAACCGCCGCCCGGCTTGGAGGGAACGATGCATTCGGTGGCGGCATCCGCCTGGGCGGCGAACGCGTTCGCGCCAGCCAGGCTGGCGGCCGCCCATAACACCATCAGCAGGCAACGGATGAACGTCTCTCTCACGATCCTTGTTCCGGAATTTTCGTTATGGCGTCGATCCTAACCAGCCGTTCTTTCAATTGGCTTTCAATCGGCACGCGGCCAATTTCCGGTCCAGGGCGCGTTGTGCGGCCGCCGCAATGAACGAAGCAACGAATAACTGTTGGGCAAGACGTGGCCTGCCGGGGCAAGCTGCCTTATCCTGTATACGGGACACGAACCGTGTAATGCAACCGCTTTCATAGACGACAAAGAGACGACCGACATGCGCATCCTGCTGGTGGAAGACCACGCCGAACTTTCCCGCCTGGTGGCCAAGGCCCTGCAGGATGCCCGGCTGACGGTGGAGTGCGCCATGGACGGGGCCGATGCGGACGCCCTGCTGCATACCCAGGAATACGCCCTCGTGATCCTCGACCTGAGCCTGCCCAGGATGGATGGCCTGGACGTGCTCAGGCGCATGCGCGCCCGCGGCAGCAAGACGCCGGTGCTGGTGCTGACCGCCCGCGGCGGGCTGAACGACCGGGTCCAGGGGCTCAACCTCGGCGCCGACGACTACCTCGCCAAGCCCTTCGAGCTCGCCGAACTGGAAGCCAGGGTCAAGGCTTTGCTGCGGCGCACCCAGGGCAATGAAAACCTCGTCCTGAGCTGCGGCGCCCTCTCCTTCGACACGGTGTCGCGCATGTTCACCTACGGCGGCGAGCCACTGGCGCTGACGCCGCGCGAGCATTCGGTGCTGGAAGCGCTGATCAACCGCGCCGGGCGCGCGGTGTCCAAGGAAAAGCTGTTCGACGAGGTGTTCGCCCTGGAGGACGACGCCAACCGCGATGCCATCGAGATCTACGTGCACCGCCTGCGCAAGAAGCTCGAACGGCTGGAGTCCGGACGCGTCGCCATCACCACCCTGCGCGGCCTGGGCTACCTGCTGGAAGTGGCGAAATGACATCCTCGCCGGAAAGGAAGCTCGGCAGCCTGCGCGGCCAGCTGCTGCGCTGGCTGCTGATTCCGCTGGCCATCCTGGTGGCGCTCGATGCGATTTCCGTCTACCAGAACGCGCTGGAAGCGGCCGACCAGGCCTATGACCGTTCACTGCTGGCATCGACCCGCGCCCTCGCCGAACGCGTCACCATCGTCAACGGCAAGGTCGCCGCCGACGTGCCCTACGTGGCGCTCGACAGCTTCGAGACCGATACCCTCGGCCGCCTTTACTACAAGGTCACCGGACTGGACGGCGAGATGGTCGCCGGCTTCGATGACCTGCCTCCCCTGCCGCGCGGCGTCAAGCGTTCGGAAGCCTACCCTGCCCTGGTCTACTTCTATCCCGCCACCTACCACGGCGAGGCGGTGCGCATCGCCGCGCTGTACCAGCCGGTATACGACGACACCATGCGCGGCATCGCGCTCATCCAGGTCGGCGAATCGCAGGAGGCGCGGCGCGACCTGTCGCGCAAGATCCTGGTCGAGACGCTGTCGCGCCAGGCCTTGCTGGTGGCGGCGGCGGCGCTGCTGGCCTGGATTGCGGTCAGCATCGTGCTGCGTCCCCTCATGCAGCTCAAGGCCGACGTGGAAGTGCGCGAGCCCACCGACCTGTCCGACTTCGACCCGTCGCATGTGCACAAGGAAGTGCGGCCGCTCGTGGCGGCAATGAACGGTTATATGGGCAGGCTGGACCGCCTGATCACCGGCCAGCGCCGCTTCATCGCCGACGCCTCGCACCAGCTGCGCACGCCGCTGACCGTGCTCAAGACCCAGGCCGAACTGGCCCTGCGCGAGAACGATCCGCGCGCCCTGCGCGACATCGTGGAAGGCATGGCACGCACCACCGATGCCACCGTCCATCTCGCCAACCGGCTGCTGACGCTGGCGCGCGCCGGCCATGGTTCCATGGAAGCGCAGCAGGAAGACTGCGCGCTGGGCGACCTGCTGCGCCACGTCGGACTGGAACTCGCGCAGCAGGCGGTCGCCAAGGACATCGACCTGTCGTTCGAGGGCGAAGCCAACCCTAGTGTCCTGGGCAATGGCCTGCTGCTGCATGAGATGGTGGCCAACCTCGTGGACAACGCCATCCGCTATACGCCCGCCGGCGGGCAGGTGACCCTGCGCGCGCATGACGACCCCCCGCGCATCGAGGTCGAGGACTCCGGGCCAGGGGTGCCGCCCGATGAAAGGGAACGCGTGTTTGCCCCGTTCTACCGCACGTCGACCGCCCATTCCGCGAATGCGGAGGGGACCGGCCTCGGCTTGACGATCGTGCGCGACATTGCGGCGCTGCACCAGGCGCGGGTGACGCTGCGCGGCCGTCCGCAGGGCAGCGGCCTGCTCGCGGAAGTGTCTTTTTCGACCTCGCGGCATGGTGCGTGACACAAACGCCGGAAGCGAAATTGATGTTTGACAAACCCGGCGATGCTTGCCACGCTTTGTCACATATTCGTCACGGCATCTTGCAACCGATTGTGAAAGCCCGCATCTAAATGAAACTTTGCTGCTACTTTATGCACAGCAACTTATTATCGAGACAACAGGACCCTTCATGATCGTGCATATCGGACGACATGCCATGCCGATGCTGCTTGCCACCTTGCTGCTGGCGGCATGCGGCGGCGGCGGCAACGGCACCGCCAGTTCAACCACTGACAGCAGCGCAAGCAATGCCGCCGCGGCATCGCAGACGACGCCGGCGACCACGGCGACGACCGAAGCCGGCGCACCCGCCCTGACCGGCGATACCGCCACCGACGGATACAACTGGTTTAACTTCCGCCGCCAGCAGCTTGGCCTCGCGGCTTTCAGCCGCAATGCCAAGATCGACTCCGCCGCCCTCGGGCATTCCAACTACCAGAAGGTCAACAACGTCATCACGCACGAGCAGACGCCCGGCCTGCCCGCTTTCACCGGACGCTATGTCAACGACCGCCTGGTCGCCGCCGGCTTCACCCTCCCGAGCGACAACTACGCGTATGGCGAAGTGATCTCCAGCACCTCCGACACCTCGGGCGTGAAAGCCGCGGAAGACCTCATCGCCGCCATCTACCACCGCTTCCTGATCTTCGAGCCGATGTTCAAGCAGGCCGGTTCGGGCGCCGCCACCGTCAACAACGGGCTGACCTATTTCACCACCAACTTCGCCACCATCGGCCTGAACGGCGGACTGGCCTCCGGCACCGTCGTGACCTATCCGTTCAACGGCCAGCAGCGCGTGCCGCTCAACTTCTTCAGCGACAATGAATCGCCCGACCCCGTCGCCTCGCGCAACGAGGTCGGCTATCCGATCAGCGTGCATGCCAACATCACCGGTTCGGTGCGCGTGACCAGCTTCACCGTCAGTCCGCGCGGCGGCAGCGCCTTGCCGGCCCAGCTGCTGGTTGGCGTCGCCAATTCGCAGGTGTCCGGCCAGACGGTCGATGTCCACACGCCCACCTCGGCCGCGGCGATCATTCCGCTCGACCGCCTGGCGGCCGGGACGACCTATGACGTGCAGTTCCGCGGCATCGTCGATGGAACGTCGGTCACGCGCAACTGGTCGTTCACGACACAGTAGGCATCGCCCGCAACAAGCCTTGGCACGCCAGTCCCCGCTCTGTTATCTTGTTTCGATAAGACAAGATTTCCGGCGAGGGCGCGAGAAAGCATGACAGGCCACGAGTGGGCCGCCGTGCCCCTGCCGGATTCGTCCAGGGGGCGGGTTGGGCACTCGATCGACTTCGGCGCATGATGACGATGGCAACGGCAACGGCGACGCCGAATTGCTGCTGGCCGCCTTCGATGCTTCCGCCGACGGCATCTGCTTCCTCGACGAGGCGGGACGCTTCCTCCGCGCCAACCAGGCGTTCTGCGCCATGCTCGGCTATCCGGCCTCTTTCCTGAACGGCCAGCCCTGGTCGCTGGTTGCCCCGCACGACTCCCCCGACATGCCCGCCTTCCTGCGGCGGATCTTCGCCGCCACGGCCGGCGAAGAAGAGGCCTGGCGCCTGCGGCGCCGGGATGGCACCGCGTTCAGCGCCCAGGTCCGCATCCGCCCGCTCGCGCTTGCCGGCGGCGCGCGCCGTGCGTTCATCACCCTCAACGACATCGAAGGCCGGCAGAGCGCGCAGGACGTGGCGCTGCGCCGGTCCAAGGACATGTACCGGGACGTGGTCGAGAACGTCAACGAAGCGATCGTGGTGGTGCAGGACGACCAGGTCGTGTACTGCAACCCCCGCGCGGTGAACCTCTCGGGCTATGCCATGGCCGAACTGGCGCGCATCGGCTTCACCACCGTGATTCATCCGGAAGACGCGGAGGCGGTCAGGGCGCAGATCCGGAAACGGCTTTCCGGCAGCGGCAATTCCAGCGGCCGCATCATGTTTCGCCTGGTGCGGCGGGATGGCGTCGAGATCTGGGTCGAGTCGAGCGCGGTGCGCATCGCCTGGGAGGGGCGTCCAGCCTCGCTCGCCTTCATCACCGACGTCACCGGCCGCAAGCGCCTCGAAGACAAGCTCAAGCAAAGCCTGCAGGAGCGTGAAGCGATCCTGCAAAGCTCGGTGGTCGGCATGGTATCGCTCGACCCGGCGGGCAGGCTGATCTGGGCGAATCGCGCGATGTACGAGATATTCGGCCTCGACGCCGCCGACGCGGGCGAAACCTCGCTGGAACGCTTCTATCCGTCGCGCGAGGCCTACCTCGATACCGGCGCCCGCGTCGCCGCCGCGGTGGCGTCCGGCCAGGCCTTCGAGGACGAGATCCAGATGCGGCGCAAGGATGGCGCGCCGTTCTGGGCCTATCTCTCCGGGAATGCGCTCAATTCCAGCGACCTGTCGCGCGGCACGGTGTGGGTGCTGATGGACATCACCAAGCGCCGCCAGCTCGAGGAAGACCTGAACAAGTCGGAAGAGCACCACCGCCAGGTGGTCAACAACGTCACGGAATGCATCTTCGTCGTGCAGGATGCGCGCATCGTGTTCGCCAACCCGCGCCTGTGGGAACTCACCGGCTACGCCCAGGAAGAACTCTCCAGCCAGCCCTTCACCGTTGCCATCCATGCCGACGACCGGCAGCTGGTGACCGACCACCACATGCGCCGCCTGCGCGGCGAGCAGGTCGAGCAGTACTACCAGTTCCGGGTCGTCAATCCGCGCAGCGGCAACATCATCTGGGTGCAGCTGGCCGCGGTCCAGATTGAATGGGAAGGCCGGCCCGCCACCCTGTCCTTCATGACCGACATCACCGAGCGCAAGCGGCTCGAAGACAGCCTGCGCGAAAGCATCGCGGAGCGCATCCGCCTCGAAACGCTGCAGATCCAGAACGAATTGCGCGAATCCGAAACGGCACGGCGGCATGCCGAGGACGCCACGCGCGCCAAGTCGGTGTTCCTGGCCAACATGAGCCACGAAATCCGCACGCCGATGAACGCCATCATCGGCATGACCCACCTCGCGCTGGGCACCCCGCTGGATGCGAGGCAGCGCGACTACATCGAAAAGATTCGCGGGGCAGGCATCTCCCTTCTCGGCATCATCAACGACATCCTCGACTTTTCCAAGATCGAGGCGGGCAAGCTCGACATGGAAAAGGTCGGGTTCCAGCTCGACGACGTGTTCGCCAACGTGGCTACCCTGACCAGCGCGAAGGCGCAGGAAAAAGGCCTGGAATACCGGTGCGCGTTCCCGCCGGACATGCCGCGCGCGCTGGTCGGCGATCCGCTGCGGCTGGGCCAGGTCCTGGTCAACCTCGTCAACAACGCCATCAAGTTCACCGAGCGCGGCGAGGTGGACGTTTCCTGCGCCGCCACCGGCGGCAACGCCGGCAGGGTCCAGCTGCAATTCACCGTGCGCGACACCGGCATCGGCATGAACGCCGCGCAGACCGCCAGGCTGTTCCGCGCCTTCAGCCAGGCCGATGGGTCGACCACGCGCCGCTATGGCGGCACCGGACTGGGCCTGTCGATTGCGAAGCGCCTGGTGAACCTCATGGGCGGACAGATCTGGATCGAAAGCACGCCGGCGGTCGGCACGACCGCGCGCTTCACCGCATGGTTCGGCCTTGCCAGGCCGGCTGGCGAGGCGGACCGGGACGATCGCGCCGGGGTGGCGGCAAGCCGTTTCCGCGGCCAGCCCGGCGAGGCAGAGCGCGAGCAGGCGCCGCCTCTGTCCCGCTTCGGCGGCGTATCCATCCTGCTGGTGGAAGACAACGAGATCAACCAGCAGATCGCCATCGAGATGATGCGCGCGGCAGGCATCCGGGTCGACCTCGCGGAAAACGGCCGGATCGCCCTGGACATGCTTCGCAAGGCCGGGCCCGGGCGGTATGGCATGGTATTCATGGATGTGCAGATGCCCGAGATGGACGGCCACCAGGCCACGCGCCTGATCCGCGCCGACGGCCGCTTTGCCGAATTGCCGGTCGTTGCCATGACGGCGCACGCGATGGTCGAGGAACGCGAGCGCTGCCTTGCGTCGGGCATGAACGACCACCTCGCCAAGCCGGTCAACCCCGACGAGCTCTACCGTTCGATCGCCCGCTGGTGCGGCCCGCCAGTGGGCCGTACGCCGATGGCGGCGGTGCCAGCGCGGGCGGAGGAAACGACATCCTTGCCGGCCATCGACGGCATCGACATGCATGCCGGCCTGAAGCGCGCAATGGGCAGCGAGGAGTTCTATGCCGACATGCTGGGCCGCTTCAGCCTTGGCCAGCGGCCGGCCGCGCGGGCGATCCGCGAGGCGCTGCGCGGCGACCGCGAGGATGCGGGGCGCCGCGCGCATTCGCTCAAGGGCGCGGCAGGCCTGCTTGGCGCGCTGCAGGTCGAACGGCTGGCCGGGCAGATCGAGGCGGAAATCCGGGCAGGCGCGCCGGCAGACGCATTCATGAACAAGCTGGACGCGCTCGACGCGCACATGGCGCGTTTGTGCGATGCCATCGACGCCATCGTTGCCATGCCGCGCCAGGTTCGCTGAATCCTCCCAGGAGCACGCCACGATGACCAACATGCCGTCCGGAAGCCCGACCTTCATGATCATCGATGACAATGACGTCAGCCGCCTCATGCCGCGGCACATTCTCCACGCCAACAAATACACCGTCGTGGGCGAAGCCGCCAGCGGCCGGGTCGGCATCGAGCTCATGGAGCGGCTCAGGCCGAAGCTGGTTTGCCTGGACATCATGCTGCCCGACATGAGCGGCATAGACGTGCTGAGGACCATCCGCTCCAGCGGCTGGCGCGCGGAAGTGCTGATGGTGACCGGCTCCAACGACCGCGGGACGGTGATGGAAGCGGTCGCCCGGCTCCAGGGCGGGTCTGCCCTTGCATGATCCGCCGGGGAAACTGCGCATGCGGCTTGCCTGCCATTTCATCGCGATTTCTCAGGCGGGAGAGAACAAGTCGCCCTCCGCATAGTCCTAGCCACAAAGACATGCAGGAGAAATCATGGCAGCAATCAGATACACCAAGGCGGACTGGGTGGCGCAGGCGGACATCCAGGAACTGGCGGGCGGAAAGTATCGCGGCGTGGTCCTGATCAGCCGGGACCATGGCGATGCCAGCGAGGACCGCGAGCACACCGTCGAAGCCGCCTCGGACAGCCCCGAGGAAGCGCTGGAGGAAGCCAAGGCGCTGGCACACCGCATCCTGGCGAACGTCACGCCTGACGAGCGCTACCGCTGAGTCTCCTCGCCGGCGCGGGCCGGCTTCTTCGCGCCTTCGTCACGGCTTGTTCACATTTCCTGTGGCCAATGCTGTGGAAAACTCGCGGAAACTTCCTGTAGGTAATTGATAATAAAGGGAAATTTTCGCTTGATCAAAATCAAGGCATAGCGCTTCGTCAATGGGAGAATGACGCCTTCGCCATGCGTATCAATACGGACTTTCCGGGGTTGGAAATTTCATACGATACGCGGCGCGTCGTATTCCGTTTTCCCAAGCGTGGAGTCCTGCAAGACATGAAGTTTCAGCGTTGCTCAAGTTCCCGGTGTGGCCGTCCCTACCAAGTCAATGAGTTTTCCGGACAGGCCGGCGGCGGTACCGACACCGGGGTAATCATCTGTCCGCATTGCGGCCACACGGAAACCCGCTGGTGCGACAGCGTCTTCCTGGTCCATGCGCTGTCCGCCGAACAGGAAGCGCAATTCGAGCAGAACACGAGCAGCGTCTGAGCGACGCGGATAGGGTCGGCGGGGTCAGGATATCTCGTCGATCTTGTCGAGCTTGATCAGCGCCAGGATGAAGCTTGCGGCCACCGAGCCGACGATCAATACGCCCAGCAAGGAAATCAGTGCGGTCATCATGGCGCCTCCCATCCCGTCAATGCTGTCTGCGCGGTGTCGTCCGATCCGGAGTGTTTCGTCCCGTCACCAGGCTGGAACAACCCAGGGAATGTGTGACCCGCTTGATTCATTAAAGCATGGTGAATGGGCGCCGGCTTGAGCCGAATCATTTCCACGATGAAAAGTGTTGCACCGTTGAAGCGGAATCAAGGTTTCCTTCAGGAACATTTCGTGGCCGGCATGGTCTAGGACTATCTCTGACTTTTTGTTGATAGGCCCTCGCAATGCTTGAAGATCAATACCATGAAGAACTACGCGCCTTGCGCGATCTTGAGCGGACGGTGAGGGCCTACAGCGTGACTTCAACGCTGGTGTCGCAGCAGCGGCGCGCCGACATGCTCGCCGTCGCGCTGCGGGCGGTCGTCGATGCCCGCAAGGCCACGACGCGCAAGTCCGGCCTTCCAGCCAGCCGCAAGTCGCCGCCCAAGGTGCCTTGAACTTTCCGTTGAAGCTTTTTGCGAAATCCATTGTCAAACAACCGTACACTTTCCGACATGGAGATCGCTGACATGAAATCAACCTTGATCGCCCTGAGCCTGATCGTTTCCTCCGCCATGCTGCCTGCCGCAGCCAATGCCAAGGGTTGCCTGAAAGGCGCCGCCGTCGGTGGCGTCGCGGGCCACGTGGCCGGCAACCATGGCGCGCTCGGCGCGGCTGCGGGTTGCGCCGTCGGTCATCACCGCGCGAACAAGAAGGAGAAGGAACAGCAGGCCGCCCAGAACGCCAACAACAATGGCACGAGCAGCGGTACGTCCGGCAGCAACACCGGCACGACCGCCGCCGGCAACGCCAAGAACAACGGCAGCTCCGGCCAGCAATGAGTCAGGCCGGGGTTCCTGGCGGCGGCAGGTTGGCCCTGGCCATCCTCGCCGCTTCGCTGACCGCCGGCTGCGCAATCACCGCCGGCGGGTCTGGTATCGGTGCCCCTCCTCCCGCCGTCCAGGGCGCGAACGACGCCCAGGGATCGCCGCTGTCGGTACCGGGAAGCGGAATGGGGGTGGGATCGGGCAATCCGGGTGCCGCCGAGACGGGAAGCGCCGCGGGACGTTGACTCAGCGTGCCTGGGTGACGCCGCTGCCGCCATCCCGGATCATCTGTTCCGCGCCTTCCTTCGACATGATGACCCGGCCTCCCCGGTCGGGGTCACGCCGCGGGATGTTGCTTCCCGTGGGTACATATCTTTCCTCAAAAGACGTCGTTGCCGACGCTTGTTCGCCGCCGCTGGCGCATGCCATCAAGGCAATCATAACCGCGCCCAGGATCCCGCAATTGATCCAGCCATTCTTCATTCTCGTTGTCTCCGTTATCGTGTTCCCGGTGCGAGAACGGCACCGGAATGCGCTTCGCGCCGCCCAAGCATACCCGCCTTTTTCATTCCGTCAAAGCCGGCAGGGGAAGCCCTCACTTATCTGCCATGCCAGCGCCGGCGTGGAGCAGGCTGTGCCGCGTCCGAGGATGTCAAGAAGCTGGAACTCGCATCGTTTCCACATTTCTGTTAAACAGACGGCAGGACAGATTTCGATGGAGGACATGATGAAGCGGCTCGTCTTATTGTTGTGCCTCACGGCCTTGGCCGGGTGTTCCGGCATGGGAGCGCAGCGGCAGGGCGCCGCTCCCGGCAGCGCCGGCGGACCGCCCGGCAACGACATGACCTATCGGGGCGGCTCGGTCTGAAGACTTATTTCCCGATGCAGAACCGGCTGAAGATCACGCCGAGCAGATCGTCGGAGGTGAACTCGCCGGTGATGCTGTTCAGCCTCTCCTGCGCGAGACGCAGTTCCTCGGCCATCAGGTCGAGCGCATGGTCGCTGGCCTGGTGCTCCGCGCCGATGTGATCGGCGGCGAGTTCGAGATGTTCCCTTGCCGCCTTGAGGGCGAGCAGGTGGCGTTCGCGTGCGAGGAAGCGTGATTCACCGGTCTGCTGCCAGCCGGCCACCTTCAACAGTTCCGCCCGCAGCAATGCCATGCCGTCGCGCGTGGCCGCCGACAGGTAGACATGGGTAGCGTCGGACATGCGGTCGATCGCCGGCTTGTGGCCCGAGAGATCGATCTTGTTCCAGACCCGCAGCACCGGCACGTTGCCCGGCAGGTTGCGGACGATGTCTTCGTCCGCGAGGGTGGGACCGCGGCTGGCATCCAGCAGGTGCAGGATCACGTCGGCCTTGCGTACTTCGCCCCAGGTGCGCTCGATGCCGATGCGCTCCACCTCGTCGCCCGCGTCCCGGATGCCGGCGGTATCGATGATGTTCAGCGGAATGCCTTCCATCTGGATGGTTTCGGTCACCTTGTCGCGCGTGGTGCCGGCGATCGGGGTAACGATCGCTACGTCGGCGCCGGCAAGCGCATTGAGCAGCGATGACTTGCCCACGTTCGGCTGGCCGGCCAGCACCACGTTCAAGCCTTCGCGCAGCAGCGCGCCCTGCGACGCCTCGGTGAACACCTGGTCGAGATTGTCGCGGATGCGCGCCAGCTGGCCGCGGGCATCCGACTTCTCGAGGAAGTCGATCTCCTCTTCCGGAAAATCCAGCGTCGCCTCCACCAGCATGCGCAGGTGAATGACCTTGTCCACCAGCGCGCGTATCGTTTCCGAGAAAGCGCCCGACAGCGACAGCGAGGCCGACCGGGCCGCAGCTTCGGTGGAGGCTTCAATCAGGTCGGCCACGGCTTCCGCCTGGGCCAGGTCGAGCTTGTCATTGAGAAAGGCGCGGTGGGTGAATTCGCCCGGTTGCGCGAGCCGCAGGCCGATGTCGGCGCCCGCCTCGATGCAGCGCGCAAGCAGCATCTGCATGACAACCGGGCCGCCGTGGCCCTGCAGTTCCAGCACATCCTCGCCGGTGTAGGAATGCGGCGCCTTGAAGTACAGTGCGATGCCCTGGTCGATGACGCTGCCGTCGCGCTGGCGGAACGGAAGGTAGGTCGCATGGCGTGGCTGCAGTTGCAGGGTGCCGCAGACTGCTTGCATCACTGCCCCGATCTGCTTGCCGGAAATGCGGACCACGCCGATGCCGCCGCGTCCGGGAGCCGTCGCAATCGCGGCAATGGGAGAATTGTCGTAGTTCATGGATCAACACCGAAGTTCGTTGGTGCAACAGCGCTTCTGTCGCAGCATACGGCATTCGCCGCACGGCATCATACAAAATGCCGGCCAAGCTCGCTCAGGAACCGGGCTCGCTTGCACCGGTCTTATAAACCGGGCAACATCACGACGGTACGTGCGACACGCCTTTCGTCGCGGGCCACCGCCCGCCGCCATCGACCTGATCGTTGCCAGCGCCAGCAGCGTCCCATGGAGATTGCGCCCCGCCTCAACAACAAAAAGGTGCTTCCTTGAGCAATCCCGCGAACCACAACTCGCACAGCGGCCTGGCCGGCCTGACGCTTGCAGCCATCGGCATCGTGTACGGCGACATCGGCACCAGCCCGCTCTACACCATGAAGGAAGTCTTTGCCGAGCACCATGGGATCGCCGTCACGCCGGACAACATCCTCGGCGTCGTCTCCCTCATCCTGTGGGGTCTGATCGTCGTGATCTCCCTGAAATACGTCAGCCTGGTGCTGCGCGCGAACAACCGCGGCGAGGGCGGCATCATGGCATTGACCGCGCTGGCGCTGGCTTCCGTCACGCCGCAATCGCGCTGGTACACGCCGGTCATGCTGCTGGGGATGGTCGGTGCGGGATTGTTCTTTGGCGACGGCGTCATCACGCCGGCGATTTCCGTCCTGTCGGCCATCGAAGGGCTGGAGGTGGCGACGCCCGCGCTCAAGACCTATGTCATTCCCATCACGCTCGTCGTCCTGGTGTCGCTCTACATGGTGCAGCGCCAGGGCACGGCTGGCATCGGCAAGTTCTTCGGGCCGGTGATGCTGGCCTGGTTCCTGTCGCTGGCGACGATGGGCCTGATCAACATCATCGACAACCCGTTCATCCTGAACGCATTCAATCCCCTGCACGCATTCCGCTTCCTCGTGCGCAACCATTGGTTCGCTTTCATTGCCCTCGGCGCCATCGTGCTGGCACTGACCGGCGCAGAAGCCCTGTATGCCGACATGGGCCACTTCGGCAAGCGGCCGGTGCGCCTGGCATGGTTCGCCATCGTCTTTCCCGCCCTGGGCCTGAACTATCTCGGGCAGGGTGCGCTGCTGCTGGGCAATCCGGAAGCGGCATCGAACCCCTTCTTCCAGCAGCTTGGCGCATGGGCCATCTATCCGCTGGTCGCCTTGTCCACCATCGCCACCGTGATCGCGTCGCAAGCCACGATTTCCGGCGCGTTTTCCGTCACCCAGCAAGCGATCTCGCTAGGCTTCCTGCCGCGCATGCTGATCTGCCATACGTCGGAAAGCGAGAAGGGGCAGATCTACATTCCGCTCGTCAACTGGCTGCAGCTCGCCGCGGTGGTGATGGCGGTGATGGGCTTCGGTTCCTCTTCCAACCTGGCGTCGGCCTACGGCATTGCCGCGACCGCCACCATGACCACCACCACGTTGCTGACCTTCTTCGTCATCCGCTTCGGCTGGCGCTACCAGATCGCCCTGGCGCTGCTGGCCACCACCTTCTTCCTGATGATCGACATCGCGCTGTTTTCCTCGACCAGCCTGAAGATCGTCAGCGGCGGCTGGTTCACGCTGGCCATCAGCGCCGTGATGGTGACCATCATGCTGACCTGGCGCAAGGGACGCGAGCTGGTGTTCCTCAACATCCAGCGCCACCTGATTCCGGTCCAGGACTTCTTCCAGTCGCTGTTCGTCAGCCCGCCGCACCGGGTGGAAGGCACGGCGATCTTCTTCCGCGCCGAGGGCGACGGCGTGCCGCATGCCCTCCTGCACAACCTCCTGCACAACAAGGTCCTGCATGAACGCGTCATCCTGCTGACCGTGGTGGCCACCGACATCCCGCATATCGCCGAACCGGAGCGCATCAAGGTCAATTCGCTCGGTCAGGAGTGCTACCAGGTCAGCGTGCACTACGGCTTCAAGGATGAGCGCGACATTCCGCTCGCCCTGCATCGGTGCGCCGAATTCGGCCTGGACATCGACCCGATGACCACGTCCTTCTTCATCGCCAGGCAGACCGTCATTGCCTCCCCGAACGTCGGCATGGCGCTGTGGCGTGAACGCCTGTACGCCGCCATGGCGCGCAATGCGCGCGACGCGGCAGACTACTTCCGCATTCCTCCCAACCGCGTCATCGAACTCGGCACGCAGATCGAAATCTGAGTGAAAACTGACAACGCGCGCGCCGGAATCGCCGGCCGCCGGTGAAAAAGAAAAAGCCCGCATGACGCGGGCTTTTTTCATGGCGCCGGCACCGGGCCGGACGTTTTCCTGCATCAGGCCGGCTGGCCGCCGCTGATCTTGCGGGTGATGACCCATTGCTGGGCGATCGACAGCACGTTGTTCACTACCCAGTACAGCACCAGGCCGGCCGGGAAGAAGAAGAACATGACCGAGAACACGATCGGCATCACCATCATCACCTTGGCCTGCACCGGATCGGGCGGCGTCGGGTTGAGCTTGGTCTGGATGAACATCGACACCGCCATCACGACCGGCAGGATGTAGAACGGATCGGGCGCGGCCAGGTCGTGGATCCAGCCCAGCCAGGGCGCATTGCGCATTTCGACGGAAGCCAGCAGCACCCAGTACAGCGCGATGAAGACCGGGATCTGCACGACGATCGGCAGGCAGCCGCCCAGCGGATTGATCTTTTCCGCGCGATAAAGCTCCATCATCGCCTGGTTCATCTTTTGCGGATCGTCCTTGAAGCGCTCGCGGATGCCTTGCATCTTCGGCGTCACCGTCTTCATTTTCGCCATGCTGCGGTAGCTTGCCGCCGACAGCGGGAAGAACAGCAGCTTGATGAGGATGGTCAGCACGATGATCGTCCAGCCCCAGTTGCCGATCACGGCATGGATCCAGTTCATCAGCGCGAAGATCGGCTTGGCGACGATGGTGAGCCAGCCGTAATCCTTTACCAGCTCCAGGCCGGGCGCCAGCTTTTCGAGGACGGCCGATTCCTGCGGACCGGAATAGAGGCGGGATTCGTTGCTGACCGTCGCCCCCGGCGCCACCGTCCCCAGCGGGAAGATTTCGCCGACGGCGTACAGGTTGGTGTCCACCTTCTTCGTGAAGATCTCGCGGGTGACGTTTTCCGGCGCGATGAAGGCCGACACGAAGTAATGCTGGACCAGCGCAATCCAGCCGTCATTGGACTTGGTGGCGTGCTCCGCCTTGCCCTTTTCGATCTTCTCGAAGTCGAGCTTCTGGAAATGATCGGCGCTCGTGTAGACGGCGGGGCCGGTGAAGGTGCTGTAGAAACGCGATTCGCCTTCCGGCTTGCTGCCGTCGCGCACCAGCTGCAGGTAGAGCGAGGGATTGACGGGCGCGGCGCCGGTGTTGGCGACGTCATGCCTGAGGCCGATGGCGTAGTCGCCGCGCTTGAAGGTGTAGGTCTTGGTCAGCTTCACGCCGCCTTGGTCGGCTTCCAGGACCACCTGGACGGTGTTGCCGTTTTCCAGGGAGCGTGGTCCCGGCTTGGCGGCGAACTGCGTGCGGTGGTTGGGAAACTGGCCGCCGATCAGGCCGGTCTGGCCGAGATAGGTGCGGCTCTGGCTGTGGTCGAAGAGCACCACGTTCTTCTTCGGATCGACCGTGTCCTTGTGCTTGAGCAGCTCGAGGCGCACCAGCTCGCCGCCGAGGGTGTCGATATCTGCCTTGACCAAGTCGGTGGTGATGGTCACGATCTCACCCTTGGCCTGGGCGACGGCGCCCGGAACCGAGGAGGGGCTGGCGATGCTGGCATTGCCCGCGGTCTGCGGCACGTCGGCGCGCTTGCCGCCATTGGTTCCGGCGGCTGCCGGCTGGGTCTGCGTGGCCGGCGTCGGAAAGAACATGGAGGGCTTGCCGTTGTAGCGCATCCAGTTGTCCCAGAGGAAAAGCAGGGACATCGAGAACACCACCCACAAAACGGTACGTTGGATATCCATAGGTGTCGTTGTTTAGTAAGGTCAGGAAGTCAGTGAGGACAGCAGGCCTTGCCTTGGCCTGCGTCGTGGGCCCGTGCCGTTTCCGGCGGGCTCTTTTGGGGTACGGGGTCGATGCCTCCCGGATGCCAGGGATGGCACTTGCACAGCCGCTTGGCGGCCAGCAGGCTGCCGCGCGCCGCGCCATGCTCGTTCACCGCATCCATCGCGTAGCGGGAACAGCTCGGATAAAAGCGGCAGTTCGCGCCCAGGAAGGGGCTGATGCTGTATTGGTAAGCCTTCAGCAGCCACAGCAGCAGGGTTTTCATTGGCTCGCCTCCGCTTTGCGGCGCGATGCCAGCAGCGTGGTCAGCTCGGCTCTCAATGCCGTTTTCAGGCGCGCAGTCATCGCGGGTTCTTTCCTGGTGTTGACCGGTCCGGACAACCGGACGATGCAGTCGATGGCCGGCAGGCGCATCTGGCGGAACACCTCCCGGGTGACGCGCTTGATGGCGTTGCGCGTCACGGCGCGAGGGGCGAAGCGTTTGGCGGCAACGACGCCAAGGCGGGCGCGGTGGAGATCGTTGCCCCGGGCATACAGAACGAAATGGGGGCTGCGCTGCACAGGCCGCAAACGAAAAACGGATGAAAATTCATCCGTTTTAACGATTCGCCGGTCGCGTGAATACTCGTCAGTCACGCCAGCAGCTGGTGCGGTGCAAGGCTTGGCTTAGACAGCCAGGCGCTTGCGGCCTTTTGCACGACGTGCATTCAGCACTGCGCGGCCACCGCGGGTAGCCATGCGAACGCGGAAGCCATGGGTGCGCTTGCGGCGGACGACGGAAGGTTGGTAAGTACGTTTCATGTTGGACTCGCTTATTTGGCTCGCTTGACAGCAAAAATGGGTTAGTTCATCACCATGTTGGCCCATTCTTGTTTTGCGAATGCAAAACGCGACAGGCAGTGAACCCGCAATTAGACACTGCTTTCCGGTCCCCTGTCAACGAAAGAGACGGCATGGCCGGCCGCCCGAACCCGCCGCATGTCATCATGCCAATGCCGCCCGGCCCGAAAGCCATGGTGTTTTGCCATGTGGCGTGGCGGCGGAACTACGCCGAAATTATCCACAAAAGCAAGAGGTTTTTCTGTAGCAAAATTGATGCATCCTGTGGATAACTCGTTGTCGCAGGGTTAGAATACCCCTCCCGCGCAGACCATTGCCGCCGCTAAACGACGATCCCGGCGACCCTGGCATGGAAGCTCCGGGCACCTGCATCGCGTGTGCCGGCTGCCCTGGCAAGGCCGCATGGGCCATCCCCATGCCGCTGGCGCGCAACCGACACAGACGATACCCATGGAAGATTTCTGGCAGACATGCTCGGCAATGCTTGAGCAGGAGCTGACCCCTCAGCAGTACAGCGCCTGGATCAAGCCGCTCGCGCCCCTCGACTTCGAGGACGGCCGCCTGCGGATCGCGGCGCCAAACCGTTTCAAGCTGGATTGGGTCAAGGCGCAGTTTGCCAGCCGCATCACGCACCTCGCATCCGAATACTGGCAATCGCCCATCGAGGTGCAGTTCGTGCTCGACCCCCGGCTGAACGGCGCGCGCAAGCCCGCGCCGGTGCCGGCCGTCGTTTCCGGCCCGCTGGTCGACATGCCCACCGAGATCGCCGACCGCGTCGACATCGCCATCGATACCGGGCCCCGGCGCGACCAGAGCAAGATCAACGACGCGCTCACCTTCGACAGCTTCGTGACCGGCAAGGCCAACCAGCTCGCCCGCGCAGCCGCCATCCAGGTTGCCAACAACCCGGGCGTTTCCTACAACCCGCTCTTCCTTTACGGGGGTGTCGGCCTTGGCAAGACCCACCTGATCCACGCGATCGGCAACCAGGTCCTGCAAGACCGGCCCAACGTCAAGATCCGCTACATCCACGCGGAACAGTATGTCCGTGACGTAGTGACCGCTTACCAGCGAAAGGGTTTCGACGAGTTCAAGCGCTACTATCACTCGCTCGACCTGCTCCTCATCGACGACATCCAGTTCTTCGCCGGCAAGAGCCGAACGCAGGAAGAATTCTTCTACGCCTTCGAGGCATTGATTGCCGCGAAGAAACAAATCATCATCACCAGCGATACCTATCCCAAGGAAATCACCGGCATGGATGATCGGCTGATTTCCCGCTTCGACTCCGGCCTGACGGTGGCGGTCGAACCTCCCGAGCTCGAAATGCGGGTGGCGATCCTGCTGAAAAAGGCGGCGCAGGAAGGCGCGGCCCTGAACGACGACGTGGCGTTTTTCGTCGCCAAGCACCTGCGCTCCAACGTGCGCGAACTCGAAGGCGCGCTGCGGAAGATCCTTGCCTATTCCCGTTTCCACGGCAAGGAAATCACCATCGATGTTGTCAAGGAGGCATTGAAAGATCTGCTTTCGGTCCAAAATAGGCAGATATCGGTGGAGAACATCCAGAAGACGGTTGCCGACTTCTTCAACATCAAGGTCGCCGACATGTATTCGAAGAAGCGCCCCGCCAACATCGCGCGGCCGCGCCAGATCGCCATGTACCTGGCCAAGGAACTCACCCAGAAAAGCCTGCCCGAGATCGGCGAGCTGTTCGGTGGCCGGGACCACACCACCGTGCTGCACGCCGTACGCAAGATCGCCGCCGACCGCGCCAAGAACCCGGAAGTCAACCACGAATTGCACGTGCTGGAGCAGACGCTGAAAGGATGATCAAGGGGTAATCCACAGCTGCCTCGCTCCTTGTGGATAACTTGCCATGGAAAAGCGGAGCCTATCGCGGGAAACCCTTTCATTTCATTAAAAGGGGGGCGTTTTCTGTCAAAATAGAGGCTGGCCGCCAGCGTGATCCACGCCTAGGCGGCAGCGCTTCAGAAAGACTGTTTTACCGGTATCGCATTGCCTCAACACATTATTACAAGGACAAACGCATGCAATTGGTTAAAACCAAACGAGACACGCTACTCCGACCCTTGCAGATCGTGAGCGGTATTGTCGAGCGTCGGCACACGCTGCCGATTCTGGCCAATATCCTCATTCGTAAGGACGGCGAGAAAGTCTCCTTCTTGTCCACCGACATCGAAGTGCAGATCACCACGCACGCCGAGATCGGCAGCGGCGGCGAAGTCTCGGCAACCACGGTCGCCGCGCGCAAGCTGCTCGACATCCTGCGCGCGCTGCCGGATTCCGGCGACGTCGCCCTCTCGATCGCCAACAAGCGCATGACCGTGCAGTCCGGCAAGTCGCGCTTCGCCCTGCAGACCCTCGCCGCCGAGGAGTTTCCGACCGTCGCGCAGGCCGAGCAATACAACGCCAAGGTCACGCTGCCGCAAAAGACCCTGAAGCACCTCTTCAACATGGTGCATTTCGCCATGGCGCAGCAGGACATCCGTTACTACCTCAACGGCATGCTGCTGGTGGTCGATGGCCGCAACGTGATCGCCGTGGCGACCGACGGACACCGCCTCGCCTTCTGCCAGGTTGAGACCGACCAGGAGTTCCAGCGCCAGGAAGTGATCATCCCGCGCAAGACCATCCTGGAATTGCAGCGCCTGCTCGAAGACCTGGAAAATCCGGTCGAACTCGAGATCGCGAACAACCAGGTGAAGTTCACCTTCGCCGACATCGAGTTGATCTCGAAGCTCGTCGAGGGCAAGTTCCCCGACTACACCCGGGTCATCCCCAAGGGCTACAAGAACAACTTCACCATGGACCGCCAGACCCTGCTGCATTCCCTGCAGCGCGCGGCGATCATGACGAGCGACAAGTTCAAGGGCGTGCGCTGCATCATCAGCCCGGGCAGCCTGAAGATCAGCTCGACCAACGCCGACCAGGAAGAAGCGGTGGAAGAACTGGAAATCGACTACGGTGGCGACAGCATCGACATCGGTTTCAACGTCACCTACCTGCTCGACGTGCTGAACAACCTCAAGGGCGACAACATCAACATCGCGCTTGGCGACGCCAATTCATCGGCGTTGATCACCGTGCCGGACAATGGCGACTTCAAGTACGTCGTCATGCCGATGCGGATCTAAACCAATAACAATTGCGGCAAACAAGGGGGGCACAGAAGCTGTGCGCCCCTTTGCCGCATTTATGGAATTTGAATTTGAACGGTCGCTGGCGCTGAAAACGCGGCAACGGCCCCAACCGGAACGGGTTGAGGCCCTGCGCAAGGCAGCAAGACATCGAAGAATCGCCACGCCATCGACCAGACAACCCTAGCGTCATCAGAAAGCAGCCATGTCCGCCATTCCTCAAGAAACCACTCCGCAACCGCAGCAGCAATACGGTGCGTCCTCCATCCAGATCCTCGAAGGTCTCGAAGCAGTGCGCAAGCGCCCAGGCATGTACATCGGCGACACCTCTGATGGCACCGGCCTGCACCACCTCGTGTTCGAGGTGCTCGACAACTCCATCGACGAAGCGCTCGCCGGCCACTGCACCGAGATCCACGTCACCATCCATTCCGACAACTCGATCTCCGTGACCGACAACGGCCGCGGCATTCCGACCGGCATCAAGTGGGACGACAAGCACGATCCCAAGCGCAGCGCCGCCGAGATCGTCATGACCGAGCTGCATGCCGGCGGCAAGTTCGACCAGAACGCCTACAAGGTGTCCGGCGGCCTGCACGGCGTGGGCGTGTCCTGCGTGAACGCGCTGTCCAAGCTGCTGCGCCTGACCATCCGCCGCGACGGCAAGGTGCACGCCATGGAATTTTCCAAGGGCGTGGTCCAGAACCGCGAACTCGAAACCCAGGATGGCGTGGCCGTGTCCCCCATCAAGGTCATCGGCGAAACCGACAAGCGCGGCACGGAAGTGCATTTCTGGGCAGACGAGGAAATCTTCAGCCACGTCGAGTTCCACTACGACATCCTCGCCAAGCGCATCCGCGAACTCTCCTTCCTCAACAACGGCGTGCACATCCGGCTGACCGACCAGCGCACCGGCAAGGAAGAAGACTTCGCCTTCGAGGGCGGCACGCGCGGCTTCGTGGAGTACATCAACAAGAACAAGAACGTGCTGCACCCGACCATCTTCCAGGCCACCGGCGAGAAGGCATCGGAGATGGGCACGACGATTTCGGTCGACGTATCGATGCAGTGGAACGACGCCTACAACGAACAGGTGCTTTGCTTCACCAACAACATCCCGCAGCGCGACGGCGGCACCCACCTCACCGGCCTGCGCGCGGCGATGACACGCGTCATCAACAAGTACATCGAAGAGAACGACTTCGCCAAGAAAGCCAAGGTGGAGATCGCCGGCGACGACATGCGCGAAGGCCTGACCTGCGTGCTGTCGGTCAAGGTGCCCGAGCCGAAGTTCAGTTCCCAGACCAAGGACAAGCTCGTGTCGTCCGAGGTGCGCGGACCCGTCGAGGAAATCGTTGCCAAGACGCTGACCGACTTCCTGCTCGAGAAGCCTAACGACGCCAAGCTCATCTGCGGCAAGATCGTGGAAGCCGCGCGCGCCCGCGAAGCCGCGCGCAAGGCCCGCGAACTCACGCGCCGCAAGGGCGTGATGGACGGCCTCGGCCTGTCCGCCAAGCTGGCCGACTGCCAGGAGAAGGATCCAGCGCTGTGCGAACTGTATATCGTCGAGGGCGACTCCGCGGGCGGTTCCGCCAAGCAGGGACGCGACCGCAAGTTCCAGGCGATCCTGCCGCTGCGCGGCAAGGTGCTCAACGTCGAAAAGGCGCGCTTCGAAAAGATGCTGTCCTCCGAGCAGATCACCACGCTGATCGCCACGTTGGGCACCAGCATCGGGCCGGATGAATTCAACGTCGAGAAGCTGCGCTACCACCGCATCATCATCATGACCGACGCCGACGTCGACGGCGCCCACATCCGCACCCTGCTGCTCACCCTGCTGTACCGCCAGATGCCGCAGCTGGTCGAGCGCGGCCACGTGTACATCGCGCAGCCGCCGCTCTACAAGGTCAAGCACGGCAAGGACGAGCGCTACCTGAAGGACGACGTCGAGGAAGCGCAGTACATGATGCAGATCGCGCTGCACGACGCGGCCCTGATCCCGACCGACAACGCCCAGCCCATCATCGGCGAAGCCCTGTCCGAACTCGTGCGCCAGTACAACACCGCCAATGCGATCATCATGCGCCTGTCGCGCGCCTACGATGAAGCCGCCCTGTCGGCGATCATGACCGGCGTGACGCTCAACCTCGACACGCTCGCCAATGCCGAGGCTTCCGCCGCGGCCCTGGCCAAGTCCATCAACGATCCGTCGGTGGAAGTGGTGGTCAAGTCGGACGAGCTTTCCGACAAGCACATGCTGCGCATCCAGCGCCGCCATTTCGGCAACCTGAAGGTCAGCGTGATCGACGCCGACTTCGTGCATGGCCCGGATTACCAAGTGCTTGCCAATGCCGCCGCCACGTTCAAGGGTTTGATCGGCCAGGGCGCGATGGTGCGCCGCGGCCAGGGCGACAAAGCCAAGGAAATCGCGATCCGCGACTTCCACGAAGCCATGGACTGGCTGCGCGACGAAGCCGAGCGCGGCGTGTCGAAGCAACGCTACAAGGGCCTCGGCGAAATGAATCCCGAGCAGCTGTGGGAAACCACCATGGACCCGAACGTGCGCCGCCTGCTCAAGGTGCAGATCGAAGACGCGATTGCCGCAGACCAGATCTTTACCACGCTGATGGGCGACGACGTGGAACCGCGCCGCGCCTTCATCGAGTCGAACGCGCTGCAGGCAGGGAACATCGACGTTTGATGGCCTGTGTAGCGGGAACCATAATGTGAGATTTTGGGAAGCATCCATTGAGACATTTATCGGCGGATGTGCCTCGATAGCTCAGATTGATGGCGTCTAGCCCACCGTGACTCCGTAAATAATGACGGCCGCCTCATTGAGGTGGCCGTCGTTCTTTCAAGCCACGAAACAATCCTGACCGCACACGTCACAATATAGTCTGGACTGCATTGGGAGGCTCGTTCACAAGCTTCGGAGTGCGTGTTTCTCTAAGCACTCTTCAGAATCGATGGTCTCGGTACAGGTCCGAAATGACTTGCTGTATCGGCCATAACCAAAAATATTTAATTTCCATAAGCGGCAGAAATGCGCCTCTTCGTACGGAATTTGGGGCCAAGGGGCGGAAATGTGCCGCTTACGGTGATTAGAAGCTTCGCCGACTGTTTGACCGCCAAGCTTAGGTGAGAACAGATATTAGGGCTGAACGCCAAGGTCAAAGACGTCATCGCGAAGTTATATAGGCCGGCACAAGGCACGCAGGCTATCGCGATTTCTCGAGCAGGCGCCGAACGCATTACCTAGATGCAGCAACACCGAATAAGATTGCCGAAAACCTACAGACCGTGGCTTGTAATCCTTCCCCGGCGTAGGTTATTGAGCTGGCAGAATGCGTTGATAATCGGCCGTAAGCGGAATTACCTGTGCTCGCCCGACCCAGGATTGGGATGCCGTCATGAAGCTATGGTGATATGCCCAATGGGCTACGCGAGTCATCGTAGAACTGTCACATACGAAATGACTACCCAGCTCGTTCGCCAACACCGTTCCTTGACGCTCGTTCCTGTCGCACCATTTTTCCAAATGCACGGTGGCCGCCAGCAAATCTCGCTTATCGCTATTGCAAGTCTTATGGGCCAGAACGAAGTTATGTGCCAAGTCTCTCGGATAACGAGCCCAAGGGATGAAATGGTCTACCTCGCCCGTATTGCGCAGTGCGCCTTGGCAGTAGAAGCAGGTATCCGACTGAATCTCCCTTAGCACCGGCCGAGCAGTCGCCAAATTGGCGCGACTCGTCCCGAACAGCGCCTGCTCCAGGTCTGAAGCCTCGCCGATGACTGTGGCGTTGTTCGGATTGGCTCGAATATGGTTAATCCACGCGCTGCGCGCCAACTGCTGGACCAGTCCCTGAAAACGCCGCAAGTTGTACATCACACCCGGCAACAGGCGGATACTCGCGCTTGGTCCAGGGACATACAGAAAATTCACTTCTTGCCGCCGCAAGATTTGTAGGCGCCATAGCGGCATCTCCTTTAGCAGAGCCACCGTTTTCCGGAGAGCGTTGGGCCATTCCGTTGAGGCGCGCGCTTTGGGGAGCGTGCCATGGCGGCTACGGATGTCGTTCAGGAGCAAAACCGTGGCCGCCTGACGGCCATTGTTTTGCATGAGTACGCCAACCTGACCACCGGCGGTGTACGGTATCACTTGAGGCCAATACAACTCCAGAAATTTATCGGCAATGGCCGCATACGACAGGTCAAGTGTGTCACCGGAATCAGTGCCATGTTCCACAGCCAACTCAGTCAGTGCCAGCAATAGCGCAAACTTGTAGGTGGCAACGAATTCGCCTTCTTCGAACAGGCGCTGGATATGGTCAAGGAAGGAGAGTTGTTCCTCCGAAGACGGGATTGCCATCATGGTTAGCGATTGCTCCAATAATCGGCTTTTTCCGCAATTACCCAGCGGACCCCGCCTTGTGGGTCGGGTAAGTCGCCTGCGTACCGGGGAATCAGATGCATGTGGAGGTGCATTACAGTTTGGCCCGCGGCTTGGCCATCATTGATGCCAATGTTGTAGCCCGCAGGGGCAAATTCTTTATCCAAATCGATTTTTGTTTTATCGAGTAGCGCAAGGAGCGCGCTTCGCTCATCCAAAGTCGTGTCAAAAAAAGACCCGATATGTCGGCGCGGAATAATCAGTGTATGTCCAGGGCTGACAGGAAATCCGTCCCGGATTGCAATTGCGAATTCATTCTCAGCGATGATTCTTGCCGTAGGCAGGGTGCAAAAGACGCAAGGCATGGCATGCAATTTGGTTGAAGAGGGTGAATAAGTTACTGACGTAAAAACTGCATTTTCTCATTGTCGAGTACGGAATCCATTTCCCATGCCACAACTTCTATAAAGCGCAATTCCTCTTACGAGCAAGTATAGCTACGGCAATGCTTTCACAGATTCCTTGACTCGTTCCACATTGCCCGGTACTACGTTGATTTGGAACGCGCCCACCTGAGCTATCGAACGAGCTGCGGAATGGCACTCCATGATTTATGCCAAGGAATAGCGCTATGTGATGGGGGACATGACCTGCGCTTTAGCGAGCTTGTCGCAGCGGGCCCTGTCCACCACGGCATAACGTTCGAGCAGAAATCATTTTCTTGAGTGACGGTTTACGAGCACTGAATTTCATGGTTCCTCTCCTGGGCACGGCGGTTGCCGATAAAGCGTCCAGCGCTAATTTTTAACATTAACGCCCGGAAGGAACTCAATTTCAGTGCGGGGAACCAGCTCGCCATATGGAATGGGACGTCCAGCACGTGCCTCGTTCGTGTTTTCAATCCAATGGGCCCAGGCTCGACCTGTCGTCGCGTCATAAACAAGCTTATATAAATATTTCGGTACCCAGGCCTTTCCCGGAGCAATCGTCTTCGGCGTCCCATCAAATACCGGGCCGGTAATGACGTACACATCACCCTTCGCAACGGGTCGGAAACGGCCCTTGCCAAACTTACGGTATCGGCCATAAGCGGTCGTTCAACTCATCGCTTCTATATCTGCTTCAGGGCGGGAGTTGTCGTCCAGTCCGTGTTCCTCAGCGACTCAATAGTCCAGAAAGATTGCGCAAAATCAGGGGCGCCATTACTGATGGATTGAGTCCTTTGATCAAAGCCAAATTGATCACCGTGTCAGCGACTGCTTGAGGACGCACGGCTACTCCATTGCTCTGCACAAAGGGGCCATCAGTCTCGGTCAGAATGCGTTCAACGGGCAATTGCTCGACCAACGCACGGTGACGAGGTCCCTTAAGCATTTCCGAGTTAACTGAAAAATAGCAGCCGAGGTCGATCGCACGCCTCGCCTCGGACAGGGAACCTGTAAACCAATGCAGCACTACCCGGCCTCGTCCGAGCGGTAGACTTTTCTCGACATGTCCCAGCACCTTCGACGCTGATCGAACGCTGTGTACGGTCAAAACCTTGTCACCGTGTTCGGCACACGCCCTCAGCACACGCTCAAATACGCGCTCCTGTGCCGCAAAACTCTTGTAGAACCGCGGACTCGCATCTAGGCCGACTTCTCCGACGTACCTGGTCTCGCTCAAGAGGCTCTCAAAAAGTGCGATCTCCGATTCTCGCTCGCCAACGAGTTGTGGGTGCAGCCCCAAGGCAACGCGAACGTGCTTGGCGTGCGCGGCCATGTCCCGATTCCGAGCCCACGCCTTCGGCGTGGTCGTAACGGTCAACGTCGCGACGCCCTCTCGATCGCATTCCTCGATCAGTGCGGCGTGGTCTGGGTAAAGGTCAAGGTGACAGTGGAAATCGACCCAATTGGGCTTTACAGGGGCCGTCGCGTTCACAGAGGCTCTGCCCTCACGCCTTCGAGGAGCCGGGCAACCTCCTCGAGACCCGCGGCATAGACATTCATATAGGCGGGAAGCTCGTTGGGGTGATCGGAAAGCGGCCCCGGCCTATGAATGTCGAAGCGCGCACGTTCCGGCCGTGAGCGCAACCGCGAGATTGCGAGTTGGAACGACCGGACATGGTTGCCCTCGGCCCGCTCGGAATCGAGGACCTGCGCATGTAGATCCGGAACTTGATATGGCGTGTCATCGTCGATTCTGCCTTCTAGGAGCGAAGCTCGACGGATCAGGCACGGCACGCAGTATCCACAATGCTTGGGCTGGCGTTGACTCTCTTCTTTTGCGAACCGTGTCTTCCCCGGCGACGAGCAGGACATGGTGTTCTTCGCCTGCGTTGCCAGAAATTCGCGCTCAGCGCATCCGAGCGCCATTTGGCCCTTGGTCATCAGACCGTACCGGTTGTGCAAACGTGAGCGAAGACCAAGCCTACTTATAAGTTCGTTCACGCGCGCCATGTAGAAGGGATGCGTGGTCCGGGTACTCAGCGCCCCGAGCCGAAGAGGGTCGAGTGGAACGTTCAATGAAATCAGGCCGTTCTCCGGCACGTGGATCGTCACGTCGTCACCCACTGCATCGGCGGCAAGGGCAGCCAGCGCAAAGAACATGAAGGAGCGGCCGCGGAGCGTGTCCTCGACCGGAGACTCGTCGACGGTATCCTTGGGGAAGCCGACTCGGGCCCGAATGTGGCTGAATTCGGCTTCGGCATATTTGGCCTTGAGAGCCTCGGCGCAGATCGTCTGGTGCTGACTGGTAATGCCATCCCAGTAGTGACTCACTAGCAAAGGCGTTTCGGCAGCTGCGAACAAGTCGACCGCGCCGATGAAGCTGTCGAGCCCACCCGAAAAAAGACACACGCAAGTGGGATTCGCTGTTCGAAGGCTTTCGGTTGGCGGCACAAGAATTCCTCGTGAGCTTGGTCGCGCTCGGAATCGAAGGGTCCATTTGTCTCCGGTCAAAAAATCAAGCGTCGTATGCAGGAGAGGCGTGACGGCCTCCCAGAGTGTCGGCTCCACCACCGGCACGCTGATTTCGATTTCTCGCGTCCAGCCGTCCTGTGCTTCTGTCTCGCGAGAAATTCGCGTGTCCGCCGCGGTGACGGTCGCTGCGAGCAAGGCGAAATCAACAGCTCGCTCGCTCGGTGACAGGCCAAGCGCATCGAGCTGCTCAAGCGCTTGCCCAAGGCCGAAGCCCAACCGCTCATAGCTATCGAGGAAGTCGATCTCTGTGACGTGAGCCTCAGGGCGAGCGGGTGTAACGGGTGCATCGTCGGACGCCCCCAGTCTGCTCACCAAGGTATGTTGCCTCATTGCGCATCCTCTCCTGCGTCGGCGATCAATTGAAAAGCAGCCTCATAGATCTCATTGGATCTCTGCTCGACCTCCCGGTCCGTCAACTGATCGACACCTGTCAACAACCCGGAAAGATGGGCCCTGCAACAACCGTTGATGAAGTCCCGAAGTTGTTCGTGGGTTCGCTCAACCGACTCCACGTCAGCGGCGAGCGTGATGCCGCGAGATCCGATGTCGGCAATCACTCGCCCTTCGATCGATAGCGAGACGAAATCAAGGAAAAATTCGCGCAACTGCTCGGGCGTGAGCTGACCAAATTCAGCCGGGCCTGCACCGTCGAGATTGCCAATCGCCTCGAGCATCGCTTGCCTCGAAATGGCTTCATCGATGGCTCCGCCCGGTGGGCAAAGGAACTCCAGCATGAAGAGGAAGACTTCGGTGGCCGGCCGGTCAACCATGCGATCAAGATCGAGACGACGCAGAGTGTCCAATGCGCCGATCCGCTGGAAGTCCCTGACGACGCCCAGAAGTCTCGACCCGGTCGCTCGGGACGCCCCCATTCGTTGCGCCGCCCTGCCCGCACCACCGCTACCGCCTCCACTCACGCGACCGTTGCCGCCCCGTACATACCCGGCCAGTGCAGCGCCGAGCGTGCTGCTACTGCCATTCTTCGAGAAGCGGGTGAAGGCCGTCCTTGCCCCGGTGAGAGCGCCGCTGCCGGGCGCCTGGGACACCGAAACTCCATCGGAACCGTCTGCGCCGTCTCCACCTGCGTCACCGCTGTCCTCGGCATCTCCATTGCCGCCTCCCGATCCGCCCGCAGGCGATTCAAGCCATGAAGGAACTAGCCCATTGGGTGGACCGCCATATCCCTTTGATGTACCCATCGATTCCTCAGATCTTCTTGCCCAACGACTCCATCAGAGTCGCGGCCTTCTTCAGTTTCGGGTTTTCGTCTTGCTCGCCCCAACTCTTCCGCAGGGCGTTGACGTTGTTCACAAGGGCAGCATCCTTGATGCCCGACACGAGGTTCAGTGGCCATATCCCTACCTTGGAGAGGTCCAACGACTTCGCAAATTCCAGAACGCGCCGTCCCGTCTCTGGCCCGCGCTCGGAAAGAACGAGAAGCCCATGCATCCCCCTCGGCTCGGAACGCATGTCATCGGCTTGCAGGATCTGGTCACTGACCGCGTTGAAGACTTCATCAACTTCCTGGGGCGAGAGATTCGCGACGTCGGTCACGCAACCTCGTGCCGCCATTTTGCCGCCCATGAGTCTGGCGACCAAGCTTTCGAGATGCGCTGACGCGGTGATCCCGCCGAGCGATCCCCGCTTGTCCCGAGTGACAAACACGTAGGGAAGGAGATCGACACCCGCGAGCGGAGGATCGATCGCAGCCCAGCCCTTGATCCATTCGTTCTTCGACCAGTCGGCAACTTCTGGTGCCTGGGCTTTCGGTGCGGCCGCCTTCGTTGCCGACTTCTTGCCGACGGATTCAGGCGTTGCTTCCGAACTTTGGGCCTCTACAGCAGGCTCCCCTCTGCTGTTCTTAATGCTTTGCTCGAACTGCGCAAGGGCCTCGGGCTTGCCGCCTTCCACCGTCGCCAACTGGGCGAGTTGCTTGTAGAAGTCAGGATAAAAACGCTCTGCGAGCATGATCTTTCCGAGGATGATGAGCTTGACGTCACCACCGAAGCCGCGCTCCTCGGCGATGGCCTGGCGGAGCATCATCGAATTCAGGAATCTCTTGATCTGTCGTGGATTGCCATGCGTTCCTTCCGTCAGCAATCTCGTCAGATGCGTGCTGATCAACTGAGCTTGCCTCACCTCCGTCGGCACCGGCTCGCCCACAGCTTCCGTCACCGCCCGGGCATCCAGCCCGCGGCTTTGCCATGGTCGCTTCATATCCTCGCGAGCGACTGCCAGCAGCTTTTTGAAGCGCGGGTCCTCGGACGTGAGCGCGAGCTCGGCAAGTAGGAGCGTGATGTACACTCGTGTCTCGGCCACGCCCAGCGCGGGGACCCGAAATGGAACCTGGATCAGTTTTTCGAGGTAGTTCCTTGGGTAACTGACTGGGCCGGTGCTGGGCGGGAGATCTGGGAAATGTTCCTTCACCGCGTACTCGATCATGAGTTCGTCGGCGCCGATCACAAAGGCCGTGCGATCCACCATCAGGAAAAGGCGGATCGTCTCGAGAGTCGCGATGGCCGTCTTTGGGAGGCACCGGTCGAGGTCGTCGACGATCACGACCAGTCGATCCAGTTCGGCTGCCTTGAGCAACTCCTCGAATTCGTTACGGAACTCGTGCATATGGGCAGGAAGGCGATCGGCGTCTTTCGGAGAATCCTTGACGAACTCCTTGGCTTGGGCCGCCACGCCCTTCAAATCCTCGACAGAGATGTGGTCCTCGGGCTTTGCCAGAAAGGCCGTGACCGTGTCGACAACACCCCGTACCTGATCTAGGGTTGGGATACCTGTGGCGGCAGTGAATACAAGACCACCGGCCCTGTGCGCCATCTTGAGCCAGTCCACGCGCCGTAGGACTTTCTTGGCTGCGTCGGCCACCTTCGTCGAGGCTGGCCGGGCGCGACGAAGCTCTTCTACGATTGTCTCGATGACGACCGTCTTGGCATCTTCGAAACCTTCGAATGTCCAGCCGTTGAACCACAGGCAGAGAACACGCTCCTCATCGTTGAACGCGGCCTCCGTCATCTTCAGGACGCTAGATTTTCCGGCGCCCCAGTCTCCATGGACTCCGATGGTGATCGGGGCGACTGGGGTCTCGCGAATGAAACGGACTACCGTTCTCGCGATGGCTTCGTAGTACAAGAGATCTGTCGCTGTCTCGCGGTCGTTGAGAAACATTGGCGTATCTGTGTTTGGGAAGCTATGTGGTCGATAGGGGTTTAGCCGCCCCCGATCAAGCGAGGGAGGAAACTGGCCGGGTGCGACAGTTCTCAAGGAATGGATCACCACGTTACATTAATACACGTCGAGATTCAATGGAATCTGAGGCAGTGAAGCACGCCCCCAACTGGGACCCCTACAACGTCGACTATCGCGCGGGATGTTTGCTCGCCTAAGGGGCCTTAGTCGGTTGCGTAGCAGTCGGATTTGGCGCATCGAAGGCTATCGGCTACCGATGCAAAGCAGTCATTGAGAACGAATTTGCGAAGGACTGTTTCCGTGGGATGGTGCACACCATGCCAGCAGATGAACCAACGCGCCCAATACCCGTAATTCTGCTCTATACGCAGGCTGTATTGCATGTACCGCAGGCGCGCTCGCAGTCGGTCCAACAGGCGCGTGGCGTTCAGACCCGGCCTGTGTGGTTTGTCGGTTGTGTTAATACTGTACCTAAATACAGCATATGGACGGCAGCACCTGTTCTCAAGCGGCTTGCAGCCGTCTCCAGACTTGGTGTTAAATCGCAACGTTCCATGTTAAGTTGCCATTTTGCGATTTATAACAAGTTATACAACATCAGGCCGCTACTATGAAATCTAAACGAATTTTTGTAAGCCATGCGGTGAAAGACAAGACCCTGGCTGACGCTCTAGTCGATCTTCTTGAGACGGGCACAGAAATATCTTCGGATGATATTTTTTGCTCTTCTCTGGAAGGCTTAGGGATTCCCAGCGGCCAGGACTTTATCACTTACATAAAGAGCCAAATCCAGCACCCTGAAGCTGTAATTCTCCTACTTAGTGAAAATTATTTTGCAAGCCAATTTTGCCTTTGCGAGCTTGGTGCTGCATGGGCCATGAGTCACAAAGCATATCCGTTGTTAGTCCCGCCACTAAAATATGCCGATGTAAAGGGAGTTCTTCTTTCAACGCAAGTAGACAAGATTGATAACGACAGCGACCTAGATCGTTTTTACGAAAATCTTAATGGAGAACTAGCCCTCACATCCACAAACATAGCCCGCTGGGGAGCAAAGAAGAGGCAATTTCTGAAGAAACTGCCAGATATCCTGTCGTCATTGGAGAAGCCAACTACCGTCAACCTAAAAGACTACGAAAGTTTAAAGACGGAGCACGACTCAAGTATTGCGCTCCAAGATGAATACGAAGACGAAATTTCAAAGCTTAGAGCCTTGATCAAGGAACTTGAAGGCTGCAAAGACGCATCCGAAGTTAAGAAAATCAAGCGCGAACATTTGAGCGGCATGAGTGCACTCTCAGAAGAGTTGGAGGCGTTTAAGCAGGCGGTACGAAGCCTCCCACCAATCGTAGTCTACATAATGTTCAGGCACTATACGGGCGTTCCATCTAAGTTCAATCCGTGGACAGAAAAGCAAGCAAACCAAGATGCTGGAAGTGCAACAGAAGATGGCTACCTTAAGTTCGATGATGGATTCGAACTCAATCTGGATGATCCAAAGGTTAAGAGAGCTTCATCCGCTCTTTGTAAGCTTGACAGATATATCGACGGCAAAGTATCAGACGAGGTTCTCTTGGAATTTGAGGAGGAATCCCAGTATCAACTATCCCTTTCGAACAGGCGGCTATGGAAAGACCATTTTTGCGATCAAATATCGAGGTACTTTGCATAACATGGCGGTCCGCACGGACGCTCCGCCGATAAAGCTGGCTCCGCGGCGGTTACCTCTACGTTAGGCCGCACACACGCTTCACGGCCACCATCAATTTCCACGAGGAGCAGCATGGCCAAATACCTGATCTCTTTTCCAAGCGCGGCAATGGTTGTGCCCGATGGCGAATGGAGAGCGGTAGGCCGCGACGCGCACGCTGTGATTGAGGAGGCGAAGACCGCCGGCGTCTATGTCTTTGGGGGCGGCATAGACGAGAGCGTATCTCCCGTACTCGTCTCGGCCAATGGGACGTTTAAAGAGGGAGGCTATCCGTGGGCGCCCCCACTCAACGGAGGTTTCACTGTGTTGGAACTGCCTTCGCGCGACGAGGCCATCGCGTGGGCGGCGCGTATCGCCAAGGCCTGTCGGTGCGACCAAGAACTTCGCGTCTTTGGGTTCGACCCTCATTCCTGAGGGGACAAAGAAATGACGCAGAAAGTGCGGCTTGACAATTCATTCAAGCCGACGCCGCTTCGCGGCGTGGCTTAATTCAGGCGTTCGTTATATGTAAAGGGAGCGATAGTGACTGGAGTGCTGCGCTCGGTAATTCGATGGCTTGTGCCGGCCGGTTGCATCGTTATGGGGTTGCTTTATTTAAACAGCGCAGCATTTAGTTTTTGGGTCGCTGGCGGCCCGCCGAATGATTTTCCTGAGTCGTGGATTCAGCGTGGAATTTGGCATCTTTGTATTGCGTTTGCGCTGTTCTCTGTTGGCGCCGCAGTTTTTTTTGCAATGCCTAAGTTTCCGAAGTTAAGTAAGATCGGTATTTGTTTTCTTGGCATGGCAGTTGTACTTCTTATCGTTCCGGTTGCGCGCGAGTTCTTGATCTCGGACGCTTGCCTGGATAGTGGTGGTAGTTGGAACAAAGGGGAGTTCAGATGCCAAAGATGAGAACGTATAACTCGTCACTCAACCCAGACACGCAGCAAAGGGCTTGCCGCTCGGCGGCATCTGCTGCGTGCTGGTTAGTTCGGCGTTAGGTTTTATATGCACTATCGCGATGCCGATGACGAATACTTTGAAGTGTTCAAGGAATACGGATCTTCCTTGGCCGAAGTAATTGGCCGTACCGACTTTCCAAAAACTTACAGAGCAATGTTTGGATTCTGTGCAAAGGCAAACAGCCTTAAGACTGCGATGTTTGAGTGTGTCGACACGAAAAATCCTTATGCCTTCAAAGTCCTCTTTCGCTGCTTCTGCGAGCACTATCTCAAATTCACCTACCTCTGGGCTTGCTTCGTAAAGGAGAAATCGGACCGTGTTGGAAGCGATTATTTTTCATTCTGTGGTGCAGTTGAGGCCCAAGACTATGTTGCCGCGATCGCTATGGCGGAAAGGCTACTGGGGAATGAGGTAGTTGCAAACACGAGAAACGCAATCGCTGAGTTTTACCCTGATGCTGCGAAACTCAGTGCCCGCGAGCTAAAACAGCTCTCCGGCCAATTTAAGTACCGCACAATATTGCGGTTTCTAGCTGATGAGAGGTTTGCGTTTGTTGCAAAGGAACGACCATTCCTTGCGCAAATCGTCCCGACTTATGCCTTATTGTCCTCATTTGTACATGGCGGACCCTATACTGATCTTGAGATGGCGAACTTTTCACAACCGTCTGTTATTGCTGAATGTGAAAGCAATGCTGAAGTTGTAATGTTAATGTCCGCTACTGTGTTCATGTTTACCGCAGCAGCAATATCGCGAGAATATCCGGAGTTCAACGGAATTGCCCCAAAAGTGAATTCAATAATTAAACGCTTTGTCGCCGATGAAACCTAACTCGTTGCTGAATCCGGGCACGCGACAAGATCTTGCCACTTCCCGGCAACTGTCGCGCGCCTGTTAGAGCGGCGTTGGGCGTCATAACTCAAAGGCGACGTGTGCACCTTTCACGGATCAAAGCACTTGGCTCGCGGCTTGCCGACCACAAATACGTCTGGCTATGTTTGGGCCCAATCTTCATTGCGCTGGTCGTCGTGCTTATATTCGGTGCAACAGAGCGATTGATCCGCCTCACTGGTCTTGCTCTCCAAGTACTCGGCATCGGGACCGTCATTTGGGGGATCTCGGAAACGCGCGCCTTATTTGGACATGCTTCGCTCAGATCGATGGCTAAGGCGGGGCTTCAACGAATTTTCTCACGAAGCCATGATGTTACTGTTGGGGTTACTACCAACTCCGCGTCTACGTCCGCAGGAAAGTTAAGTGCGTTTACTAAGTTTGATCCAGGCCCGAACCCCTCGTTAGATTCGCGTCTCGACGCGTTGGAAAAGAACATCTCGGCTATACACGATCGCATCACCGAAACACAGCGGGAGTTGGACGGGGAGCGCATGAGGGCTATGGACGCGCTTAAGCGTGAGGCCGAAACACGACAGTGCGGGGATGCAGAGATTCAAAAGAAACTTGAAGCAACAGGTACTGGTGGCGTTCATATTTCAGCCATTGGTGCGGCCTGGCTATTTGTGGGCGTTGTTCTCAGTACGGCGGCCCCGGAAATCGCCTGCTTGCTGAAATGACGTCCAGCCGGTCATTTCAGCGATCGGACTTTAACTGCTAACACCTACCGCTGCATTTTAACGTTGAGCGTCCCCTTTTCGAAGCATGGCAGGCTGGTTTGGGTCGGAGGCAGCCCTTGCCAAACTTCCGGTATCGGCCAGAAGCGGGCATTCACGTATGGCTGCTTTCAAGTAGCAACTTTTTGGTCGCTACCGGCCCGCGGTGATGGACCGCAGCCGAACCCATGACCCCTGACGTTACGCTGCAAGACATCAAGCTGTTTCGCGCAGTAACTGTATTAAGATGCTGACAACAAGATCAGGACAGAGGAGAAGGCGATGCAGCCACAGAAGGCACCGATCACACAACTGTTTAGCGCACCGTATCAGTATCAGATTCCGGTATTCCAGCGGGGGTACGTCTGGACGTTGGAGAAGCAGGTAATTCCTCTCTGGGCAGATGTGGCCGACCGAGCGAATGCACTCCTGGACCGTCGAATGCTGCCGTCCGGCTCGGGAACACATGCCCTGCGACCGCTCGCAAAGCATTTTCTTGGGTCGATTGTGCTGGCCCCGTTGCAGAACAACTTCGGTCGGGTTGGTGCATATGAAGTGATTGACGGACAACAGCGAACCACAACTCTGCACCTATTGATATTGGCACTTCGTCACGCGACGCAGCAGCTAAGGGACTCGCCATTGCCACAGATGCTGGACGTGCTGGTCCGCAACCCGGGCCCGTATCCGAATCATTCCGACGACCATCACAAGGTTTGGCCCACACAAGCCGGTCGCCAGGAAATGAGGGCATTAGACGAGGCGATGAGTGCCGATGCTGTGTGCGAGGCCTATCCGGCCAAGATCGAGAGGAAGGTGGACGGCAAGAGGAAGGTCGAGAAAGTCGAGCGGCCGCTCATGATTCAAGCCTACCTATATCTGTACCACGCATGTCTAGCGTACTTGAGAGGTGTCGATCTCGGGGATGCCGTCGATGCCGCAAGTGAGCGCACCTTTAGCGATGCGCTGGTCAGCGCCATTCGGGGCTCGAACGTGGTGGAGCCATTGCAGGCAAAACTCGACATCCAAACCGACAGGGCAGAGATCCTATACACGACTCTCAACGAGAACATCCAGTTGATGACTCTGTCGCTGGATGCCGAAGATGATCCACAGGTCATTTTCGAGACGCTCAACGCTCGCGGTGAGCCGCTTCTCGCCTCGGATCTGATCCGAAACCTCATATTTCTCGAAGCAGCTCGCGACGGCAAGCCGGTGGCGACCTTATACGACGCGTACTGGAAGCATTTCGACGAGCAAAGTGACGATAAGAAGGTCGTCAGCGCGAATCGGTACTGGCGCGAGAAAGAACGCCAAGGCCGATTGACCTATCCGCGCATCGACCTGTTCTTTTTTCATTACACGATCTTACGAAGCCAGCATGAAACACTGGCCACGCACGTGTTTCAAGGGTTCAAGGAGTGGTGGCAGAAGGAACGGCGCGACCTGGATGGTGAGCTACGCCGCATTATCAAGGCGAGCGAAATCTTCCACGAGTTAGTCTCTCCCGAGGGAACGACGTATGTGGCGGAGTTTGGCCGACTCATCAAGACGTTGGACGTCAGCTCCATAACACCGGTCTACATGGCGCTACGTGAGCGACTCGAGGCCGATAGCGATTCGCTTCGGTTTGCTTTGAGCGATCTTGCTTCCTACCTGACCCGGAGGGCGGTTTGCGGCTTCACGACAAAGGGCTACAACCGCGTGTTCATGCGGCTGCTGGAGGTCGTCACGGGTGCCCAGGAGAAGCCGGAAGAAGCACTTCGCGAAGCGTTGCTGAAGCTGGGAGGCGACAGCCAGAAGTGGCCGACTGACGAAGAGTTTTCTGAGCGTTGGTCTAATCGTGCTGTCTATCGGGAACTCCGACCAGCCAAGGTTTGCGCCATGCTGCGAGCCCTGGAATATGCATCGCGTGGATCGTTCCAAGGCTCGCAGGAGGTTCCCGAGCAGTCCAAACTAACGGTGGAGCACGTCTTGCCGCAGACCTGGGAAGGCGACAGGCACTATCCCATTGAGGAAATGAAGGATGAGCACCGATTGGTTCGGAACCACATGGTTCAGACGTTTGGCAATCTGACGCTGCTGACGGGGCCACTCAACAGCTCCGTCAGCAACGGTCCTTTCCTCGACTATGAGGGGGAGGGAAAAACGATCGAGGGCAAGAAGGCCGGTCTAGGCAAGAGCGCGCTGGTGATGAATACGTATTTCAGCAGGCCGGCACTTCAGACGTGGGACGATGCCGCTATCCGGATAAGGGCAAAGGCGACCTTGGCCGCTGCGTTGCTGGTGTGGCCCCGTCCTGTTAAGCAGCTGGTAGAGCCTAGGAAGGTTTCGGATGCCTTGGGCGGCCAAGGACTGACACTATGATTTGGTAAGAGGTTAGTCATTCGTCCGGTCACAAGGTGCGGATCGGTCACTCTTGAGGTCGTAACTACGCTGAGGGAGCGGTCCTCAATGACCTTATCGTGCCGGATACCGTATGGCCGATACTTAGCGGTCAATCACCCCAAACGTAGCATTTTAGTCATCTGACGCGCCGAAGCCGTGTCGCTAGCGAATGTCCGCTTTTGGGCTCCAAATTCGATCTTGCGGATTTCTGCAATGGGTCGATTCCGGAAGCTCAGAGCTGTTGCGAGAAGAGTTGATCGGATGCTGTCGGGATTCGAACCACACGACTGGAATTCCCGCAAATTGACGAAGGACCTTTTAAAATCATCCCCATGTGCGCCAACTATCTCCCTGCCACGCCGGACCAACTGCAACGCTACTTCGGCGTCGCGGCGCCCGACTCACGCTACAAGGCGGAAGCCTATCCAGGTTACATGGCGCCGATGATTCGTCCGCCGCGCGCCGATTCATTACCTGGCGACCGCGCCTGTGCGTTGGCAATGTTCGGCATGGTCCCGCACTGGGCGAAACTGGATCTCGCGCGCCAGACATACAACGCCCGGACCGAGACTGTGGCCACCAAGCCCAGCTTCCGGAATGCCTACAAGAAGCGGCAATTCTGCATCATTCCCGTCCACAGCTTCTTCGAGCCGAATTACGAAACCGGCAAAGCTGTGCGCTGGGAAATCAGCCAAGCCGAGCGTGACCCCCTGGGGCTGGCCGGCATCTGGGAATACCGTGCCGACGGGCCCCATGGCTTGCCGCTGCTGTCGTTCTCGATGCTGACGATCAATGCCGACGGCGACCCATTGATGCAGCGGTTTCACAAGCCGGATGATGAGAAGCGCATGGTCGTGATTTTGCACCCCGACCAATACGATGCATGGCTGCATTGTCCGATTGAAGACGCTCCCGACTTTTTCACGCGCTTTCCGGCCAACCAGTTGACCGCCATCGCCGCGCCTCGAACCAGCGCCAAATCCGCCCAAGCAAACACCCCTCGCCCAGAGAACGGGTCATTGCTGTAACGCCATCGAAACCCTGTTCGCGCGGCACCGTCTCGCCGCGCGTGGTAAATCGCCATCGCCAAAGTGGGAACATGCATTGATTTTGAGCATGAACACCCACCCCCGCGCCCCTATTGGGTTTGGCGGCGCCATGCCCGGCTTTTCCACAAGCTATCTACTGCTTATCCACAACTGTCGTGGATAACTTTTGAAGCCCGGTACAACGCGGCACTTGCGCATTTTACTGTATGTTTATACAGTATAAAATCCACGCCTTCTTCAAAGGAATTTCTGTCATGCGCACTGTTTCTGCCGCCGCGGTGCGCGACGCCGCCGGCGTGGCGGCCGCGTTCCCGCACGTCTGGCGCGCCAATCAACTGGGGTCGTATCGCACCGCCACCGTCCCGACCGGACATGCGACGCTGGACCGCGAGCTGCCCGATGGCGGCTGGCCAGCCAGCGTCTTGATTGAGCTGCTGACCCAGCAGCCGGGTATCGGCGAAATGCGCTTGTTGCAGCCGGCGCTGCGCCAGGCCGGCAGCCGTGCGATTGCCTTGGTCCAACCGCCATACCCACCGCAAGCGGCGGCCTGGGCCGCCGAGGGCTTTCCAGTGCAGCGGCTGGTGTGGGTCAAGAGCCGGCGGACCGTCGATGCCTTGTGGGCGGCCGAGCAAAGCCTGCGCAATCGCTCCTGTGTGGCCCTCGTGCTGTGGCAACCCCAAGTGCGTCATGAGGCGTTGCGCCGCCTGCATCTGGCGGCCCAGGGCGGCGATGCCACGGTGTGGCTGGTGCGCCCGCTGGCCGCCGCCCAGGAGGCGTCACCGGCGCCGCTGCGCTTGGCGCTGCGACCCGCCGCCGCCGGTATCCGCATTGACATCGTCAAGCGCCGCGGTCCGCGCCGTGACGCCCCCCTCATTGTGCCGCTGGAGAACATGCCGGCGGCGGATTTCCACTCTTTCGAACCCCACCATGCGTCTGTGGCTCAGCGTCCATCTGCCGTTGTTACCGCTCGAAACGCTGCGGCCGTGCTGGTCTGAACCGGGGGCGCACGTCGTCCTCGAGCACGAGCGCGTGCTGGTCGCCAGCCAAGCGGCGCGGGAGGCGGGCGTGCGGGTCGGCATGAAGCGCAACGGCGTGCTGACGCTCTGTCCGGAGGCGGCCGTGCATGCGCGCGACGAGCAGCGCGAGCGCATGGCGTTGGACAGCGTCGCGCTATGCCTGTTGCAGTACACGCCCGACGTCGCGTACGCCGAGCAACACAGCCTGATGCTGGAGGTCGGCGCCAGCCTGCGCGCATTTGGCGGCGTGCGCCGGCTGTTTCGCCGGGCCCAGGCCGACGTGCTGGCGCTGGGGTTGACCGGCCATTGGGGCATGGCACCGACCGCGCAAGGCGCCTGGCTGTTGGCGCACGCCGCCGGCGTGGCAGGCTGCCGCCGCCGCGTGTTACGCATGGAAACACTGGTGCCGGTGCTCAATCGGATTCCGTGCCGCATTTTGCCGCCGCTGGCGCCCTATCTGGACTGGCTCACCGCCATTGGCTGCCGCACCCTGGGCGAGTTGCGGCGCTTGCCGCGTGCTGGGCTCAAGCGGCGCTGTGACGAGGCGGTGCTCGAGGCCCTGGACCGCGCCTATGGTCAGGCGCCGGAGTTGTTTCGCTGGATAGAAACGCCGGAAGTGTTTGCGGCCAGACTGGAACTACCGGACCGTATCGACCAGGCAGAAGGCGTGCTGTTCGGCGCGCGCCGGCTGCTGTTGCAAATGACGGGCTGGCTCATCGCGCGGCAGCGGGCGGTCGAGCGCTTCACCTTGACCATGGAGCATGAGCGCGGGCGCCAAGCCGTACCGCCCACCGTGCTAGAGGTGGCGCTCGCCGCAGCAGCTTGGCAAGAGCCGCATCTGACCCGCTTGCTCAAGGAACGGCTGGGCCGCTTGACGCTGGCCGGTTCCGTCATCGTCTTGCGGCTAGAGGCGACGCAGACCGTAGCGATGGCACCGCCGTCCGCCTCGCTGTTCCCGGAACCGGGCGGCACGCCGGCGGATTTTCAGCGCTTGATCGAGTTGCTGAGCGCGCGTCTGGGCGACGACCACGTTCTGGTGCCGGCATTAGTTGCAGACCATCGGCCTGAGCTGTGCAATCGCTGGTTGCCGGCGGCGACCGCCAAACGGACCGCCACGCCGTCCCTACCCGACATTGAGCGTCCATTTTGGCTGCTCGAATCGCCCATCGAACTGATGCTGCGCGAAGAGCGTCCATTTTATGGCTCCCCGCTGCGCCTGTTGGGCAGTGCCGAGCGCATCGAATGCGGCTGGTGGGATGGCCAACTGGTCGTGCGTGACTATTTCGTCGCCCAGGGCGCGGAATCGGCCTGTTACTGGGTCTACCGCGAACGGTTGGGCGACGATATCCGCTGGTATTTGCATGGCTTGTTCGGCTGAGCCATGGCGACCAACTCGTCCGAGGCGCTGCCCGCGTATGCCGAATTGCAGTGCGTATCGAACTTCACCTTCTTGCGCGGCGCCTCGCACCCGGAAGAACTGGTGGCACGCGCCAGCCAGCTCGGCTACCAGGCGCTGGCGCTGACCGACGAGTGTTCCGTGGCCGGCGTCGTGCGTGCGCATACCGAAGCCAAGAAATGGGGACTCCATCTCGTCATCGGCAGCCAGTTTCAGGTCAGCGACGAGAGCGGGCGGCCGGCTTTTACGCTCATCGCGCTCGCGCAAAACCGCAACGGCTACGGCAACCTGTGTGAATTGATTACCCTGGGCCGCACCCGGGCTGCCAAGGGCAGCTACTGTCTGCGCCTGGCGGATTTCACGCAGCCCGAGCCGGCGTATGCCCACTTGCGCGGCTTGCCCGATTGCTTGGTTCTGTTGGCGCCCAAACACCATATCGCCAAACCCGACCTGCTCCAACAGGCGCAGTGGCTGTGCGCCGCCTTCCCGGACCGCGCCTGGCTGGCCCTGACCTTGCTGCACAAGTCGCGCGATGCGCAACATCGGTCGGTGGTCGAGCACGTGGCACACAGCCTGGGCTTGCCAGTGGTGGCCACGGGCGACGTCTGCATGCACGTGCGTTCGCGCAAACCCATGCAAGACACCCTGACCGCGATTCGCTTGCGCAAATCGATTGCCGACTGCGGCTTCGAGCTGGCGCCGAATGCCGAACAGCATTTGCGCGCGCGCCTACGGCTCGGCAACCTGTATCCGCCGGCGGCGCTGGCCGAGACGCTCAAGATTGCCGCACGCTGCACGTTTTCTCTCGACGAGCTGCGCTACGAATACCCAGACGAACTGGTGCCGGCCGGTGAGACGGCGGCCAGCTACTTGCGCGGCGAAACCTATCTCGGCGCCCATCGCCGCTTCCCGCTCGGGATTCCAGCCCAGGTGCAGCAGCAACTCGAACACGAGCTGGCGCTCATCGCGGAGATGGCGTACGAGCCGTATTTCTTGACCGTGTATGACATCGTCCGTTTCGCGCGTGGGCGCCAAATCCTGTGCCAGGGGCGCGGCTCGGCCGCCAACAGCGCGGTCTGCTATTGCCTCGGCATCACCGAGGTCGACCCAGCGCGCGGCAACCTGCTGTTCGAGCGCTTCATTTCCAAGGAGCGCAATGAACCGCCCGACATCGACGTGGATTTTGAGCACCAGCGCCGCGAAGAAGTCATCCAGTACATCTATGCCAAGTATGGCCGCCAGCGCGCGGCCTTGACCGGCGTCGTCATCAGTTATCGGCCCAAGAGCGTGTTGCGCGACGTCGGCAAGGCACTGGGGGTGGACCTCGGCCTCGTCGACCAAGTCGCCAAGTCGCATCGCTGGTGGGATGGCAGTGCGGCGCTGGCCGAGCGCTTCGCCGAATGCGGCCTGGACCCAAGCTCACCCGTCGCCCAGCATTGGGCCGACATCGCGCAAAAACTGCTGTCGTTCCCGCGCCATCTGTCGCAGCACCCGGGCGGCTTCATCATCGCGCGCGGCAAGTTGTTGCGGCTGGTGCCGATTGAAAATGCGGCGATGCCAGAGCGCAGCGTCGTCCAGTGGGACAAGGATGACCTGGATGCCTTGGGCTTGCTGAAGGTCGACATCCTGGCGCTCGGCATGCTGAGCATGATTCGCCGGGCGCTCGAGCTGATTTCGCAGCAGCGCGGCGAGCGCTTCGAGTTGCAAGACATTCCGGCCGAAGACCCGGCGACGTACGCCATGATTGGCCGCGCCGACACGGTCGGCGTATTCCAAATTGAAAGCCGGGCACAAATGTCGATGCTGCCGCGCCTGTTGCCGCGCACCTTCTACGACCTGGTGATTGAAGTGGCGATTATTCGCCCCGGGCCGATTCAGGGCGGCATGATTCATCCATATCTGCGCCGGCGCCAAGGACTCGAGCCGGTCACCTATCCGAGCCCGGCCATCGAACAGGCATTGGCGCGTACGCTCGGGGTGCCGATATTCCAGGAACAAGTGATGCAAATCGCGATGCTGGCCGGCGGCTTCACGCCCGGCGAAGCCGACCAGCTGCGGCGGGCAATGGCGGCCTGGAAGCGCAAGGGGCAACTCGATAAGTTCCAGGACAAGCTGACCCAGGGCATGCGCGCCAACGGCTATTCGGAAGAATTCGCGCAACAGATTTGTCAGCAAGTGCAGGGCTTTGCCGAATACGGCTTCCCGGAAAGCCATGCGGCGAGCTTTGCCTTGCTGGCGTATGCCAGCAGCTGGCTCAAGTGTCATGAGCCGGAAGCGTTCCTGGCGGCGCTGCTGAATAGCCAGCCGATGGGCTTTTATGCGCCGGCGCAGCTGGTGCAAGACAGCCGCCGCCACGGCGTTACCGTCTTGCCGGTCGATGTCCAGGCGAGCACATGGGAAGCGGCGCTGGAAGACATGGGACGCGCGCGGCCGGCGGTGCGGCTGGGACTGAACATGGTGTCGGGCTTGGCACAGGAAGCAGGGTTCAGAATCGAGGAGGCGCGCGCCATCGAGCCGTTTGCCGATATCCACGACTTGGCGCTGCGCGCGCAGTTGCAGCGCCTGGACTTGGAACAGCTGGCCGACGCCAATGCATTGGCGTCCTTGGCTGGGCACCGCCGCCAAGCGCTGTGGCAAGCCGTCGCCGGCGCGCCCGACAAGGGCTTGTTGCAGCGGGCGGCAATTGCGGAGGACGAGATTCAGTTGCCCGCACCGTCGGAAGCCGACGACATCGTCGGCGACTACCGGTCGCTCGGCTTGACGCTGGGCCGCCACCCGCTGGCGCTGCTGCGGCCGGTGCTCGCCAAGATGCGCTTCTTGCCGGCGGACGTCCTCAACACGTTTGCCGACCGCCAGGTAGCGCGCGCTTGCGGCATCGTGACCGTGCGCCAGCGCCCGGAAACCGCAAAGGGTGTCGTCTTCTTGACGATGGAAGACGAAACCGGGGCGGTCAATGTGATTGTCTGGCGTGACCTGGTCGACCGCCAGCGCAAGGAATTGCTGGGGGCGTCGCTGCTGGGCGTGTATGGCATTTGGCAGCGCGAAGGGGACGTGCGCAATCTGGTGGCGAAACGCCTGGTCGATTTGTCGCACCTGCTGGGCAGGCTGACGGCGAACAGTCGGGATTTTTGCTAGCAGCTGCCAAAAGCTATCGCCTCGCCAGGTTTTTTCACGCTGCGATTAGTGCTCTGCACAGGGGACGCGCACAATACCGCCGAATCTCACATTAAACAAAGCAGAGAGCGATGCGAAAAATTAGCCACTTCATCACGACGGTGCTGTTTACCGTTGCTGTTGCTGGTCCAGCCGTTGCGAAGGAAATGCGAACATCGGCAGACTTCGAAGTATGCCCGCAATTTTTCGTCGCCAGTGCAGCCCCGCGCGTCCCCGCATCGGTCCTATCGGAGTCTCGGTCGCTGTGTTACGACGCGTTCGCGGTCTTGCATTCAGGACGAAGCAAGACGCCGGTGTTTGTGGCACAACGGCTCAATCGCTCTTTACTACAAGCGGCGGTTGGCGAGAAACGCACGAACAAGTTCTTTGCCGATGCCCGGCTGCCCTACTCTGAACGGGCCCAGCTCGACGACTACAAGGGCAGTGGCTTTGACCGCGGTCACATGGCCCCGATAACGGTGAAGCAACTGGCATCAGTCCAGTAGTTTTTTGTGTTCAATTAACAAGTGTGCTACCTTGGGGGGACCAGTGAAGGAAAAGAATATGGATACGCCAGCGCGCGGCGTCCCTGCCAACCAGGGCGCAGCTTCGAATAATGGCCCGACCAATGCCGGTCTAGTCCGTACTCCGTCCATGGATAAGCTCATTCGGCACGTGAACAGAAGTGAACGGTACTCCTTTGAATCCGTTTGCAAGTCGATTAGCGAGGCAGTTAGCAAGGCTAAGCACAAAGCTTAATTAGGCTTACAGCCAATCAAAAACCCGCACCCGTGCGGGTTTTTCTTTCCCCAGAGTTACCATCATTCAAGATGCGCGACCTTGTCACCTGAAGGCAGTAACTAGCGTCATCTGGTACGAGATCCGGCCGCGTGCCGCATTCATGCGTATACTTCCCCGCATGCTACGCATCGACAATCTCAGCAAGCGCTATGGCGACCACCGTCTATTCCAGGAGTTGACTCATACGTTCCCGCCTGGATGTGTGGCGCTATGTGAAGAAGACAGCACCGGCAAATCCAGCTTGCTGGGCATCATCGCGGGCGTGATCGCACCGGATGCGGGCGACGTTTGGATCGACGGGCATTCGCTCATCCAAACGCCGCTGCAAGCCAAAGTCCGCATGGCCTATGTGCCCGACAATTGCTTGGCGTTTCCCATGCAGACGGGGCGTGGATTGCTCGAGCAAGTCGCTTCCGAAAAGAACACAACGCTCGACGATGCCGTGCTTGATCTGGCATACAAACTGGGGCTGGAACCGCATCTGGATAAGCGCTTCGAACAGATGTCGACGGGTACGCGCCGCAAGGTCTTCCTGACGGCCGCCGCCTTGGGTGAGCCGGCCGTCGTCATCGCGGACGGCCCCAGCAACGGGCTAGACGCGCAGGCTCGCGCCGTGCTGGCCGAACAATTCAAGATCTGGTCCCGAGATCGCGTCGTGCTGTTCGCCAGTCACGACCCCGCACTGGTGCAGGCCTGCGGAGCAAGGGCAATCAATGTTGCCACACTGCGCTAAGCGCGGTGCTGCTTTAGTGCGACCCTAAGTCTGGGCCCTTCCAGCGGAGATGCCGAGGGTGCAACTTAGGGTATCCAGTATGTCGTGCTACGGCTAGTCTCGCACCGGCATCCCTGGCAGGAATTCGATCCCTGTCCTGTTAACCAATTCGCGGTAGGTAATCGGACGGCCGGCACGCGCTTCGTCCGTGTTTTCCATCCAATGCGCCCAGGCGCGGCCGGTCGTCGCATCGTAGACAAGCTTGTAGAGATATTTCGGAACCCAGACTTTGCCGGGACCGATCACGCGCGGGTTGTCGGCGAACACCGGCCCCGTGATGACGTACACGTCGCCGTGAGCGCGCAGGACGTATTTCCGGGTTGCTTGTTCAATACCGTTCCAAGACCGTTGGTTATTGAGCGGCGCTTGCGGCACCATGTTGGCCAACGAAAAGCTCTGCGCCATCGCTTGCGCTGCCGGCATATCGCCTGCCGGTGCCATGTGACCGCGGTCAAAGCCACTGCCCTTGTAGTCGTCGAGCTGGGCCCGTTCCGCGTAGGGCAGGCGCGCATCGGCAAAGAACTTGTTCGTGCGTTTTTCGCCAGCCGCCGCTTGCAGTGAGGCGCGGTTCAACCGCTGAGCCACAAACACCGGCGTCTTGCTGCGACCGGAATGCAGCACCGCGAACGCGTCGTAACACAGGGATCGAAACCGCAGGTGGTCCGAAGCGGGGATGTGCGGAGCTGCACCGGTGACAAAAAATTGCGGGCATGCCTTGAAGTCGACCGATGCCGGGGTTTCTTTCGCAATAGCTGGGCCGGCGACGGCAACGGCCAGCAGCACCGTCGTGATGAAGTGGCGGATTATTCGCATTACTCTCCACACCGTTTAATACAAGCGTCGGCGGTATTGTGCCCGTCCAAGGTGCGGAGCACTCGTCGCAGCGTGAAAAAATATGGCGAGACGAGTGTTGCTGGCAGGGGCGAGCCAAAATCCCGACGACTTGCCGTCAGATGGACGCCGCGGCCCCCGATGTTGAGAGTGATAGACTGACAATGTTGTCACGCAGGAATCACTGTGCGGGTAACCGCGGACCGGAGCGAAGGGAATGGCATGGCACGCCGCAGAAAAAAGGAGGGATGGGCAACCATATTGGTGATGCTGCCCTGGTGGGTCAGCGCCGCCGCCGGGTGCCTTGCCTTTGCCGGCATGCGCTGGATCATCCCTTCGGTATTTGCCCGCCACCCTTTCCTGGTCGCGCTCGGGGCACTGTCCCATGCGCTGGCTTGGCTGGCTTTGCTGCTGTTCGGCTTGCTGGCAGCCATCGCTTTCGTCCGCTCCCAAACGAGTGGAGGCAGTAAGCCGACCGCCAGGCGCACCGGCATGGTTTTGGGCGCACGCCGAGAACCGGTAGTAAGCAGCCCACCAGCAAAAATTGATCCGGGCTGGGGGCATTCCAACCAAAATGCGGGCCCCCTCCCGGTCTTCGGCAAAGCCTTCGATAGTTGGACGCTGGAAGCGCTGCGGGCGCTCGAATGGAAGCGATTCGAGCTCCTTTGCGCCAAGTATTATGAAGCCGTCGGCTTCCAGTCCGAAACCCTCCGCTGCGGTGCCGATGGCGGCATCGATATCAAGCTGTTCAAGATCGATCCCACCAAGCCGATCGCGATCGTCCAGTGCAAGGCCTGGAATGCGTACTCAGTCGGCGTCAAGGAAGTGCGGGAATTGTTGGGAGTGATGGCCCATGAAAAGGTGGGGCGAGGGATTTTCATTACGACCAGTACCTACACCAATGACGCGCTCACGTTTGGCGGCGCCAATCCGATGCAATTGTTGGATGGTCCAGGCTTCCTGAATAAAATCCTGGGCCTGCCCCAAGGTCAACAAGACGCGCTTCGAAAGGCTGCCTTTGACGGCGATTACCGCACACCGACTTGCGCCTCCTGCGGCATCAAGATGACGCGGCGCGAGAGTCAGCGCGGGGCATTTTGGGGATGTGTGCACTACCCGCGATGCAAGAGCCGCTTTCCTTTTTCAGTTTAGGGTGACCGGCTCTTTTCGGCCCAGACTGTGTCAAAACGCATGTTTCAGAGGAAGTTTGCGAGGATTTTGCGGTACTCGATCACCGGATTCTGAGTTGTAGCGTCTAATGAAGTCATCGACGACGCCATCGGAGCCGAGCATGAAACGATTCGTGCAACAAGAGGATCGCACCCAATCGACGTTGCTTCCCGAATGCCTGGACGACTACGTGTCCGAAGACAACCCGGTACGGGTTGTCGATGCCTTTGTCGATAGTCTGAACTTGGCTGATCTGGGCTTTGAAGGCGTTATGCCCGCAAAGACCGGTCGACCCTCCTATCATCCCGCAGTTTTGCTCAAGCTGTATATCTATGGCTACTTGAACCGCATCCAGTCCAGCCGGCGCCTGGAGCGTGAAGCCCAGCGCAACATTGAGCTAATGTGGCTTGCCGGCCGCTTGACTCCTGACTTCAAGACCATCGCCAACTTCCGCAAGGACAACGGGCCAGCGATTCGCAATGTCTGCAAGCAGTTCATGGTGGTCTGCCGCAAGCTCGACCTGCTCACGGAGTCGACAGTCGTCATCGACGGCAGCAAGTTCAAGGCAGTCAACCACCGCGACAAGAACTTTACTCCGGCCAAGCTGGCACGACGGATGAAGGATCTGGAAGAGAACATTGCCCGCTACCTGGTGGAGATGGACACGGCCGACCGGCAGGAACCGGAGACTGCCAGATTGCGTACCACGCGACTCAAGGAGAAGATCGCTGCGCTGAAGGAACAGATGAAGGCGATGGAGGCCATCAAGGGAGAGCTTGCCGAGGCGCCGGATGGCCAACTGTCGCAAACCGATCCGGATGCACGCTCAATGAAGACGCGCGGCAGTGGCATGGTGGGCTACAACGTTCAGACAACGGTGGAGACGAAGCACCATCTGATCGTTGATCACGAAGTCACCAATGACCCGTCAGATCGGGGACAGCTGTACACCATGGCAACTCGGGCAAAAGAGGTGCTGGAGCAGAGCAAGATCACGGCCCTTGCTGATCGTGGCTACTACAGTGGCGAAGAGTTGCACAAATGCGAGCAAGCAGGCGTGGCGGCAGTTGTGCCGAAGTCAACGACTTCCAATGCCAAGGCGCAGGGGCGGTTTGACCGTGGTGACTTCCTCTACGATGCACAGAAGAACGAATACCGATGCCCGGCAGGTGAACATCTGATTTACCGGATGACGACAGTCGAACGAGGGATGACGCTTCACCGATACTGGACATCGAACTGCGGCAGCTGTGCCATGAAGGGGCGATGCACAACAGGTACAGAGCGTCGCGTTAGCCGCTGGGAACATGAACATGTGCTCGAACAAGCGCAGCACCGACTGGACCGCATGCCAGATGCAATGCGAATCCGCCGCTCAACGGTTGAACATGCGTTCGGTACATTGAAGCTGTGGATGGGCTCGGCGCACTTCCTGACACGTACGCTCAAGCGGGTTCGCACTGAAATGAGCCTGCATGTGCTCGCGTACAATCTGAAACGAGTCATGCATCTGGTGAAACTGGAAGTGCTGATGAAGGCCATGAAGGCATGAAGCCTTTATTTAGCTCGATGCGCCGTCAGGAATAGAGTCTATAAATGGTACGCCTGTAATCTAGGCACACTGGCTAGCTCAATTCGTTTGATAACCAATCAGAGGCAAATCTGAGCTCGTAAAACTCTGAAAACATCTGTTTTTACACGGTCTGGGCCAAGAGCAGCCATTTGCCGTACGGCCTTTTAGCCACAAGGCTAAGTGATTTTGATGGGTTTTTAAAATTAAAGCCAGAGGACACAGCATCGGTGAGAACAAACAAGAAAAGTCTCAGAAGGCCCAGAGGGCCGGTAGGGAGGAGTGAGCCAAACATCCCCCGTGTTTCGTGGGTTGTTCGCATGAAAGAAGGTTTTACAGCACTGACCGCCTTAGTCAGCTTCATCGCGGGTGTATTCGGCATCCTCGTCCTATATGCAAATAATAAGGGAGCTTTTGCCGACCTCAAGAATGATTTTTACTCCTGGCTCTATCAGGAAAAAGCGTGGACAGGGCTATTCAACAATTTTCCTGAAGGCTACGTAGACATGGCATCAATGAACTTGTCAGACACAAGCCTTCAACTGGTCATTATCGTGAAAGATGGCAACGTAGAGGGAGTTATTGCGGATAAGAAGCTTTGTAAGGTGGGTTTCCCCAACGGTTACAAGCTGCTGAAAGGCGACATTGGTGTGTTTGGGAATACGGCCAACGTTCAGGCCTTTGACTTCGAGGCTGGTTTTCTTCGTGAGTATGCCGAGTTGAAGATTAAGCGAGAAGGCATCGTGCTTGAAGTGGAAGCGAGTGAAGGCTCTAAGTGGCTTCTTCCTCGCCCTGTACGAATTGCAATGCATCCAGAAACTGATGCAGACACCGGGATGAAATCGCTACTTGATTTCTGTGCGACAGAGCGTGCCGAACTTATGAAGCATCTGGGCCAACCACAAAAGAGTCATGGCATTGAATCAAAGCTCGACACAGAAACCCCTTGACGCTAGGCACTCCAGCCTCCAGTGAGGCTGCTGAGACATCTGGGCCCAACGATGACTGAGAGTAACCAGAGAGAAGCAGAATGTGCTGAGGTGTAATGGATCTCATTAGACATGAGGCTGAGGCTCAAATCGAAAAAAATGAGCAGGGCTACAAGCTTTGCATTCCAGACATGTGAGCACAACACTGTTGTGCGATGACTAACATCTCCTTTGGGTCGAGGCTGTGTGAAAACAAAAAACGCCTATAAATTTGTGCAGGAATGAACCATTAAATCGCACAACGACGCCATTTCTTTGCGCCGGCAAGCGTCCAAGCGAATGGAAATTTCAAGCTCCTCACGTTTTCACACAGCCTAGACCCGAAGCGGACGTTTGGTGTTTCCATCTTCAATAGCATGCAAACTTAGCGCATGCCGCGAATTTCAGGATTTCTATATTATTACTTCCCGGTTAGCTTATTAATTCTTTGACGGCCAATGAGCAAATACGAAACCATATCCCTAGGAATGTCCGCCCTCGCTCTTGTTATTTCCGCTGCGACTGGTTATTTCCAGTACCAAACGAGACAAGATTCCGTTGAGGAAAGAATAAAAGTTGAATTAAAAATGATGCTCGATAAAAGTCCGTTGAACCCACTGGACTTAAGAATGATAAGTGGCGTAGAAGAGAGGGAAAATCTTCAACCCGCTGTTTTAATTACAAATATTGGAAGCGCCACCGTTCGAATTCTGGAAGCCGGTTATCAAGATTTTGATTTGCCAAATCATGCGTTCTACGCAGGCACAGAGCAGCCGCGGACGTTATCTCCTGGAGAGCAAGCGATATTCCCTATTTCAGATATCGTCAAAGTTAATAGACAACTGGTTGATGACATTAAATTAGGCGAGGAGAAAAACGCAAAAATATTTGCCGTCTCCACAAAGGGAAATCGGTTCGAAGCGCCCGCGGTTATCGAAGTTGCCAAGTAACAGCCACATCATTCAGAGAAGCCTAACCTAACTTACATTTATAGTTCACGTTCGGTTTTACACGACCGCGAGCGGAAAAATACGGACACTGCTGTCACCGGACAATTACCGGTTAATTCCGGAACGCTTGCGTTTTCGGCAATGAAGGGGGCGACGCGGATGGCCGTCGGCGGCGAGGTTAGGCTGCATAAACGTTGGCGAATACCACCCTGAAATGTCCTTATAGACCAACGTTTTTGCAGGTCGAGCGACCCGAGCGCACCCATCAGCCGTGTCCCCTGACTGCCTCCGGGAAAATCATCATTCCTCGTGAGATCCGGGAGCGGCTTGGCCTAAAGCCTAGCGACCAGGTTCGATTTTTCCTAGGCGAAGATGGCACCCTGGTGTTGCGCCCGCAACCTCCTCCCTCTGGTAAGCAATAGGATAGGCCGCTCACCAGGGCTTGATGCACTCCGCAGCGATAGGATTGGCGCGCGCCGGTGCTGCCTGATTTTAGAAGTCCAATGCCTCGCGTTCAGTGGCAGTCAGGGCGCGCACGCGCTGGGTCGCTTCGCGCCGCTGAAGGGCGCTGAGGGCCGGATCCGATTCCGCCAGCAAGTCAGCGAGTGTGGCGCCGGGCGCGATCGCGTCCAAGTACCGGAGCACCTGCGGGTGAAGTTTGCCGGGCGGTTCTATCAACCCGGATGCATCCCACCAGAAGTCGTGCAAGCTTATGAGATTTGTCTGGACTTGGCGCAGCAGCTTGCTCCGGCAGTTGGATTGAAACGGGAAAACGTAGCCCCCTGTCAGAACAAGCCGTTCTTGACCAGTACCTGCCGCGTTGAGTCGCGACTCGATGGGTTGCGGGGAATATGCGCTGTCTGGCAGGGGTTTATTGCTGTAGCTCACAATTCGGTACCGTCGAGCTTGAAAATCCCACCAATGATGTCTATTTTGCAAATTTACGCCGGTGCAACGCCGGCACGTAGTAACGCCACGATGAGCCAGTATTCGCCTTGCTGACCGCCTGTCCGGTCGTGCCCCCTATTTATGAGAGGGTACGACGCGGGAGCGGGCGATGAAACGGGTCTGGCTGGGGGCGAATCGGGCGCAAGGGCTGGCATGCGGCTCAGGTCGCGCGACTCTGTCCCTATTTAAGCGGGAGGGTTTCCACCCCCATGGCGCGCAGACAGGCGACCAGAAATGCCGCGCTGAACCGCTTGCGATTGACCTTGCGGTTGATCTGGTCGGGCGACTCGTCGATTCCCAGCTCCGCGAGCAGGCGCGAAAGCTGTTTGTAGCGAATACCGCGCCGCAGCATCTCGATTTCTATCAACTCTTTCGCGGTCTGCTCCCAAGCCTCGTAAGGCTGAACCGGCTGGCCACCATGGCGTGGCAGTCTCTCCATCACTCTCCCTCGGCCTTCAAGAGGCGTTTGCTCATTTCCTGCCAGTATTCTCTCACGGCTATTTTCAGTCGTATACGACTGATGTCCACCCGCCAGCATTACATGTTCTCAGGCAGTCATTTTTTTGAGGACCAATTGTTGGCAAAAAGTTTACCTATCACCCCGCCGCTCCGGCAGGGAGCCGTTGTGTTCTTGGCAACCGACCGAGCCACCCTCCAATTGCCGAGCCTCGGAGGTGCGCAATGAGAAGCGCGCCATCCTATGGCGTGCGCAGCCGCCGGACTGCGGCGAACGCCGGCGTCCGGTTCACGGCCCGGACGTACGGCAAAGCCCGCATCGGCACCTATGCCGAAAAGGCCGGCGGCCACATCACCGTCGACTCCGACGCGGAACGCCTGGTGGCGCACCTGCTGAGCGTCGACCCGCGCGTGCGCTCCTTCAAGCCACAACCGTTCACCGTCGACCTGGTCGGCGAACGGCTGCTGTTGACGCGCGAAGAAGTCTCCGAGGCACGCCGGATGCGGGGCGGCCGCGCCGGAGAGGTGGAATACACACCCGACTTCGCCACGGTTCAGCTCGATGGCCTGCAATGCGCGTACGAAGTCAAACTCGAGGGTTACGAGGGCGACGACCGCTACTGGGCGAAAATCGAGCGCGCCCGCGAAATCATGCTGGCGTACTGCTATCCGCTCTCCACGCTGGTCGTGCCGGCGGACGAACGGCACCCGGTCGTCGTCAATGCCCAACTGCTGAAGCCAGCGCTCGTGCGCGCCCAGGAATACCTGACGCCGGACATCATCGACCGGGTCCAGCGCTATTGTGAATCCGGCCCGGTGCTGCAACGCGACCTGTGTGCCGACCTCCAGATTCCGACGGGCCTGCTTCCGCCGCTGCTGGCCACCGGTGTGCTGCAAGCAGACGTGGCGCATCACCGCATCTGCGCCACGCTGGAACTGTCGGCCGCCTATGGCGACCTGGGCCACCTCTGCCTGATTGAGGAGCTGCGGTCATGATGTCCGACCTGCGCGTCGAAGACAAATTGGCGCCACCTGGCGAGCCGGACCGCTACTTCGAGGTGCTGGACGCTCGTATCCATGCCGGCACTATCCAAATTTTCGATGCCGCAAAACGCGAGGCTCGTTTTGTCGATGAAGCCGCCATCCGGGCCGGAATTGCGGCCGGCAGTCTGATACTGCATCGCAAGGGAATGCCGCGCGTCGGCCTCGTCGCCCAGTACGACAACCCGGCACTGCACGCCAGGGACCGTTTTCTGCACGACGCCCTGCGGCGCATCGATGCCCTCCGGGCGCAACGGGGTCTGTCGTTTGACGCCGCGATACCCCTGGCCCGTGAGGCCTACGTGAGCGAGCACGCAGACGGATTGGTGGTCTGCGCGTTTCCATCTCGTCCGACCCTGTTCCGGGCTCACAAGAAGCAACTGCTCGGCTTGCCGGTGCTCAAAGGCGACAAAAACAAAGGCAACGCGACGCCCAGGTATGCGAGGGACCTGATGGAATTCGCCGAGGGGGTCATCCAGGACCGGTACTTGGTCACGGAATCCAAGTGGACGGTCCTGGACCTGACGGGATATATCAACCGAGAAGCCCGCCGCCGCGGCCTGCATGTTGCCAAGCACGCTATCAGCCGCAAATTCGTCGTCGCCACGATTCATCGCCTGACCGTCGATGCCGAATACGACCGGATGGACCCGCTCAACCGGGTCGCCGGCAAGTCGTTCGCAACAAAGCGTATCCGGGCGGCATTTCCTTTCGCCCGCATCGAGCAGGATGCCCTGCATTTGCCATTCGTGGTGCGCACCCCCCATGGCGTCGCCCGGACCGTCTATCTGGTGCTGGCGATTGATGTCTGCACCGGGTATCCGGTGGGATGGCATCTGGTCATTGGTTCGCCGCGCGAGATGGATTCGCTGCGGTGCATCGAAATGTATCTGACGCCAGCCAAGGCGGCCCGCTTCAAGGCGCTGGGCATCGCCCATGCACGGAATCTCTATGGCACGCCTGCCCAGGTCATTTTTGATAATGGTCCGGAGACCAAGGGGGGCCGCATCGTTCGCCTGGAACTGCTAGGGATGGACGTCAAGCACTGCAAGGCGAAGGAAGCGCAAGGCAAGCCCTTCATCGAGCGCCTGAACCGGGCGCTCAAGGAGGCGTTGCAGCGCCTCCCGGGCTGCACGCGTTTCGAAGGTAAGGATGGCAAGCGTGACCCGGAGGCGCTGGGCGATGCGCTGATGACAGTCGACGCGCTCGAGAAGTGGATCGTCCGGTGGCTGTACGAGGACTGGGTCAACACGCCACTCGAGCGTCTGCGCTGGGACGAATTATTGGTCGATGCGGTCAAGGGCAAGACGCCGCTTGCGCGTCTGAATTACCTGACCGAAGAGAGGGGACATCCGATCACCATGCCACCACCGCGTCAGCAATGGATGGCCGCGCTCTTCGAGCACAAGCGGTGCACGCTGAGCGCCAAGACCGGCATCACGCTTGAGCATGGCTTCCGTTACAAGGGCGAAGCCATGTCCTATCTGCTGGCCAAGTACGGCGACCACGCCCAGCTCCATGTGGTCTACAACCCCGACGATTTCCGCCAGGCGTACGTGTACGAGGACGATGCCCTTCCGCTCGTCACGCTGACGCACGAACACGTCCGCCCGCAAACACCGGCCTGGACGTTTGCGGAAGCCAAAGCCCGTTTCGATGCGGGCATGGAGGACTGGACGGTCCCGGACGACAAGGTGCAATTCCTGCGCGACCTGGACGCTGCGGTGACTGGACATGGCAAGGCACGGAAACCGCGCGGCAAGCGCGCAGAAAACCAGGAAACCGTACGCCGGGCCAAAGACCACTCGGCCCTCCAGCGCAGCATCGACCGGCCGCTGTTGTCGACTGGGCCGTTTGGGCCTGCCCCTTCGACCAATCCCTCATTGCCCACGGAAGACCTTCAGCCGGTTGCCATCTCGTACGACGATGCGCCGCTGATGTCCATCGTAAACAGAACCACTGGAGAAAAACTGCTGTGACACCAGCCCAACAATTGCGCCGAGATATCGAGACCTGCGAACTGCCGCATCCCATGTTCGTGGAGCACCTCGCTACGCTCAAACGGCGCATCGATGACGCCCTCGCTGGCTTTGCACCCAAAATCGTTCGCGTCCCCGGTCCGAGCGGCGTGGGCAAATCTTCGCTCATTGCCACCCTGTCGCGCGACTACCCGGAAACCCGTATCGACGGACGGCGCCATGTGCCCGTACTGGTGGTGGCGGTGCCCCAATCTGCAACGGCCAAGCTGCTTCCCCAAAGTGTCCTGCGCGCGTTGGGCATCGGGGTCCCTGCCCGCCTGACGGCGGGAGCGCTGTTCGATTTCATGGTGACGCAGCTGCGCCTGGCCGGCACGCGGGTGATTATTTTTGACGAGATATCGCACCTCGTGGATGAAGGGTCGCGCGTGCCCCCGCGCGCCTCCAGCGACTGGCTCAAGGCTCTGGCCGACACCCTCGACATGACGCTGATTCTGTTCGGTATTCCGCGCCTCGAACGCCTTTTTTCAGCGAATGAACAACTGCGTCGCCGGGCTTATCCTGCGCGCCATTTTTTGCCGTATGACGCCAGCGATGCCAAGCAGATGGCGGCATACATTTCATGCGTCACCAATTATGCCCGCCTGTTCGCTGCGGCGGCCTATCCGATTGACGTGCGCCCCCGCGTGCTGACGCAGCAAAGCTATCTGCTCACCGGTGGCCTGATTGGGGTACTCGCCGACTTCATGCGTGAGTTGGCCAAGTTAATGGCGAACCAAGCACCGCGCGCCATCACCTACGCAGACTGCCAGAAGGCACTGGCAGACGTCAACCACGCCGGGTCACCGCACAGATTGGCCTTCCGGGATTCGGGCATCGAAGACGTGGACGTCGAGCCGGCAGCCCTCAAGCAGGCCTACGTCCATGTTTTGACCAGCAACCTGGCGTCCGTCCCGGTCCGTAAAAAATCAGGAGATAAACAATGAGCCTCATGCGGACCTCTGCGCCTCGGGACGATGAGTCCGGCATGGGGTACTACCGTCGACTTTCCGGCGACAATGCGCTGTTCAGCTGGCGTGACCTGACGGATACGGCGGGTGTCGAACGGAGTCGCCGCGCCTTGCTGATGCGCACGGACGAGGTAGCCCGGAATCTGGGTCTGGAGCCGGCATGGACCGAATCCGCCAGGCAGAAAGAAGACCTCTGCCGCGACTGGGGCCGACTGCATCGTGCGCAATCGGATGCAGTGTGTCCAGCGTGCCTGGCGGAATCGGCGTACCTGCGACACCCGTGGGAACACGCATATGTCACCGCATGTCCGCAGCACCGCCTGCGCCTGGTCGACCAGTGCAACGCCTGTGGCAAACACCTGTCGCCGGAGCGACTCTATATCGGATTGTGCGCGTGTGGCCATGACTTGGGCAGCCTGCCGCGGGTGCCGGCGACCCAGGCACAGCAGTGGCTGTCGACGCTCATGGCGAGCCATGGCCGGCAGTCGGGCAGCACGAAGCCGGTGCTGCATGACGTCGACACCAACGTGCTGGTGAAGGTCATTCGGACGCTCTGCCTGCATGCAGGCCCGAAGCCGCCCGGGTTGTCGCGTGGCGCAGCCGTGCCAAAATCGGTCGCGGAAGCGGTCGAATTCCTCGCACCGCTCGAAGCCTTATTGACTGATTGGCCAATGGGCTTTCGGGCGCATGTTGCGCAACGCATTGCCGCCGGCCGCAAGGATGCGCGCACGCTGAACACATTGCTGGGCGATTGGTATATCAGCCTGCGCAAGCTGTGCCAGGGCACGACGCTCGAGCCGCTCCTGCACATCATCCTCGACGTCGCCGCCGAAAAAACCGATTGCGTACTGGGCTTGGATTCGGCCAAGGCCATGGCCGAGGAGGCGACCGGATACCTGCGGGCGCCGGATGCCGCCAAAGCCATCGGTGTCAGCGTTTCCCGTCTGCATGACGCGATTCAGGCGGGCGAATGCGCGCACCGCACGCGGCGTACGGGCACGCGTGGGCAGGTGTATGAAATTCCCTGCGCCGAGGTCGAGCGCATCCAGCAGCAACGTGCCGGGTGGATTTCCGACAGCACGGCCTGCGAGCTGGCCAGTGTTCCCCCCGTCGTGCTCGAACGCATGAAAGCGGCCGGTGTCATCCGGTCCGACATCCGCTGGCGCGAAGACCTCCTGAAAGGCGGCCCGGTCGAACGCCCATCCCTGCTGGATTTATATGCGCGTGTGGACCGGTGGGCCGCACCCACTGCGGTGGCCGATGATGCAACCCTCACCTGGGCGGAACTGACCAGCCGGCGCATGGGGGAGAAGCAGGCCATCGAGTCGCTGATGCAGGCCGTTGCAAATGGCGACGTGAAAGCCGTCGCCCATGCGCGAACGCTGGGCGAACTGTCTTTCCTGAGGGCGGACGTGTCACGGTATTTCGGCACGCCCCTGCTCGAGGCGGGTATGTCGATTCAGCAGCTGGCCAAAGCGACCGGCTGGAAATGGGAGTCCATCGCGCACTGGGTGGACGAAGGGTTGCTGGCGTCCGAGTCGATTCAACGCCGCGGCCAGCACTGCCGCGTCGTGTTGCCGCATCAGCTGTTGGCATTCCGACAAACCTACGTGCCTCTTGCCGACTTGGCGCGTGGCATGGGTACCAAATCGTCTGCCCTATCGAAGCTGTTGTCTGGCATTGAGCTGGTCGGTGCTCGGCATCTCCGAGACGGAGCCATTCGCGGCGGGCTGATTCGCATGGCAGAGCTGGGGCGCCTGGCAGTTCTCGGAGCAAGGGCAGGGCAAGACCTGTTTGTTCCATTAGCGCAGGAGTGATGATGGTTACCCAGCTCTTCCGGTATCGCGCGGTGCCATTACTTTTGAAACTTCTCAAGTGTCGTGAAACCGCTGCTACGGGTAAAGAGAGGACGATAGTCATTTGGGCACTGCGCGGTAGCAAGCAACACTTTACAAAACCAGGCTTTTGAGAGACATGAAATGGCACAACGCTTGCAAGACATTCTCCATAAACTTTACAGGCCGCCGACTGACAGGACGCGCCAAGTTTTTGCATTGTCGCGGCCTGATGCGGAAAAGCTGCCGCTATTGCCATCGATTGCCGTCATCTCAATCACTGCACCGGAGCGCCCACCAGCTGCCATTGGCGACTTCGCTCACGTGCTGCGCCTGAGCTTTGCCGACGTCGATTTCCTCAATCCGGACCTATCCGAGCGCGCTCGGGGAAAGCTGGCTCACGCCTTCACCGAAGAGCAGGCAGAAGCCATTCGCTCCTTCGTCGAAGCACTGCCCGATGAGATATGCTCATTAGTTATCCACTGTGAAGGAGGCTATTCGCGCTCATGCGCCGTCGCCGTCGCTCTCCATCAGCTCTATGGTTACCAGGTGGAGCTCGCGCACCTCACGGAGGCTAACCGTTCAATCGTGCGCGTGCTGATGGGAGATTTTCGTAGCCACCGCAAGCGGAAGAAAACCACTCGCTAACATGCATCCATGCATCTGGCCTTGTCGTTGGGTACTCGAATGCGACTACATCCCAATACCCACCCGGTACCTCTATTGGCGCTTCTGAACACATCCTCCCAACTGAGAAATGGATTCGCCATTCTCATGCTTACCCAAATGGCTCAGCCTAAAAGCAGGTGAACACCTTCACAGCCTTGCTACGGGTGGTGAGGCTGAGCCCAGCCCTCCCTGGCAGATTTGCCCGGATGCGCCTTCACTCAGCCGTCACCCCCACTGCTACGGTATGGAGCCGGCCTCGCCCGGCAGACTTTCGTTCCACGCCTCTGCCTTCGCCAGCGCGCCGATTTCTCAGAACTTCCCCCCAGAATCGGTTTCCCCGGCGTGCTGGTGGTCGGCACCTCGTCCACGCCGGCGGCAATTACCACATCACCGAAGCCCACCAATGGGATGGGGCGGTTCTTCGACCCGGCGGCATGGCGCGCGGCGGGTGGCATGCAGGTTCTTGCATCACAGTATATGTGTCGCTGGAGGGCATGCCACGCGAATCGAAGAAGCTTGAAAAATTTTGCGCTCGAGATGGGCTGATTCGAATAGGCAGCGAGCCGTCAGAAGACGGGAAACCCATCCCTAATCCAGGGTGTCTGATTTATGCTTGATTGCATCAGGAAATTTGGAAAAATGTCTGAAAAATGCATGGCTCCCCGAGTCTTGTCTGAATTTTGTTTGATTCGCCAAAAGTGCTAACTTTGCGGCAGATACAACAACCGGCTCGCGCCGATAAACTGCGAGCAACAGTATTTCGAGAGACTCGTCAGTGTCTAGGACACAGGGAGCGATTCACTCATGACCTGTCTTGGCACCACGAGAGAGGAAACGCCGAGGAGTGGCGGCGGCCGTACGGCCCCTTCGCTGGCGCCGGCCAAGGGTACTGGCAGTGGTGAATCCAACCAAAAAACTTCGAGGGGTGGTATTACCCACCACCGCAATGTGCGCGCTCATCAAAAGACGAGTAGAGGGGCCGATGACATGATTGACAAGGGTAAGAGGCGGGAACATAATTGACCGAAGAGTAGAATTCATGTTCAATAGGTAAAACGATCTTCCAATAAGTCGAAAATTGGTGAGAAAAGTGCTCCGGAAAGCCCGGCAGCATATGGCACGCATTGATCACTACAACAAGGCGCCGCAAGGCTCCATTCAAGGAGATATGATGTCCGATACTTCCGCAGTCTTCCTGAGCGAACAGGAAGTCATGATCCGCGATTCCGCCAGAAAGGTGGCCAACGAAGTCGTCGCAACGACCGCGGCGGCGCGCGATCAGTCGCAAGCTTGGCCACATGACGAGCTGAAATCTGTGGGTGAACTCGGCTTTATGGGTATGTTGGTGCCAGACGAGTATGGCGGGTCGGGCGCAAGCTTTGTCGAATACTGTCTGGCCATTGAAGAGTTCGCGGCGGCGGATGCTGGATTTGCGACTATCGTTCATGTCCACAACAGTCTGGGTCTGACGCTGATGTGGTCGGCTAGCGAAGAACAGAAGCGTAAATACTTGCCAAAGCTTGCCAGCGGTGAGCACATTGGCGCCTTCTTGCTTACCGAGCCTCACGCCGGATCCGACACCGCGGCATTTCGCACCTCCGCGCGACGAGATGGCACTGAATACGTCCTGAACGGCAGCAAGCAATTCATTTCGAACGGCAGCGAGGCAGGCTTGGCGATCGTGCTTGCGGTCACCGATCCAACCGCCGGCAAGCGCGGAAAAAGCTTGTTCCTAGTCGACCCGAAGCAGCCCGGATACGAGGTCGCACGTGTCGAAAGTAAATATGGTCAACACACCGCACATCTCGCGCAGATCGAATTGAAGGATTGTCGCGTCCCAGCCGGAAATCTCATTGGTGCCGAAGGCGCAGGCTATCAGCAAACGATGGCATTACTGTCGCACGGCCGTGTCGCCATTGCGGCGCAGGCCGTTGGGGTCGCTCGTGCCGCCCTGGAGGCGGCCTTGCGGTACGCCAAGGACCGGGAAGCGTATGGCGCCCCGATCATCAACTTGCAAGCGGTCAGCTTCGACTTGGCAGACATGGCGATGCATGTAGAGATTGCCCATCAGTATGTGTTGCATGCCGCACGCTTGGTCGATGCGAACGTTCCATGCGCGAAGGAAGCGTCGATGGCGAAGCTGTTCGCTAGCGAGATGGCGGAGAAGGTGTGCTCTACCGCGCTACAACTCCATGGTGGGTACGGCTACCTCAAAGATTTCCCGGTCGAACGCTATTGCCGTGATGTCCGTGTCTGCAAGATCTATGAAGGCACGAGCCATATTCAGAAGCTCATCATTGCGCGTAGTCTGGCCTAGGAATAACGCCGGGCGGATGTAATAAGGCCGGCGTATCGTGAGGAGTCCGCCATGAACACTGAAGACGAAGGTAGCACAGCTGCCAAGCCTGGCCTGACATATCCGTGCGGAGAGGTTCCAGAGGCGGGAACCGCCAGGGAAATCGCGCAGGGGGTGCAGTGGATACGCATGCCCCTGCCGTTCCAACTCGACCATATCAACATGTGGGCAATCCGTGATGGGGCCGGCTGGTCGCTGGTGGATACCGGCATCTGGTCGCCCGATACGGCGGCGGCTTGGCGCCGGTTGTTTTCCGGTGTGCTCGGGGATCCTGTGACGCGCGTCTTCGTCACCCATATGCATCCCGACCATATCGGCATGGCGGGCTGGCTGACCCGGAAGTTTGGCTGCAAGCTATGGATCAGTCGCCTGGAGTACCTGAGCTGTCGCGTGCTAGGCGCCGATACCGGTCGTGAAGCGCCGGAGGACGCCGTGCAATTCTATCGTCGGGCCGGCTGGAATGACGAAGACATCGAAAACTACCGCACGCGGTTCGGCGCCTTCGGTAAGATGATCTATGCTTTGCCCGACAGTTATCGGCGCCTGCGGGATGGCGAAGAGCTTCATATCGGCGGACGGCTCTGGCGCGTCGTGGTGGGCACGGGGCATTCGCCAGAGCATGTTTGCCTGTACTGCCCTGAGCTAAAGCAGCTGATCTCGGGCGACCAGATATTGCCCCGCATATCATCCAACGTCTCGGTATTTCCCACTGAGCCGGAAGCTAACCCACTCTCAGACTGGCTGGATTCGCTTGAAAAACTGAGGCGCGAAGTCCCGGACGACGTACTGGTGCTTCCTTCACATAATGAGCCGTTTCATGGCTTGCATCATCGGATCGACTCTCTTTTGCAGAGCCAGCAGCGCGCGCTCGAGCGGCTGCGGAAAGCTCTGTGCGAACCGCGGCGTGTGATCGACGTATACGGGGCACTGTTCGCCCGGGCCATCACCTCGGACCACCATTTGATGAGCATGGCGACGGGAGAAAGTTTGGCCCATCTCAACTATCTCGTAGCTCGAGGTGAAGCTTCGGTGCGAATCGGAGACGACGGCTGCGCCTGGTATCAGATGGCCGCCGCCTAACAGCGATTCGCTAAGTACCGCTCTTGCGATCTACCACTAGTACGGTTTCCGCCGCCAGGGCATCGGCCGCTAGCCATTCGAAGTGATCGGGCTTGAGCCGGGACAGGGTCTGGAATTCCTGGGCCACCGTCTGCGCCAACGAATCCTGTCGTGCCGAGGGTTCGACCGCCAGGCGTAGTGTGACTTCCTCGCGGTTGCCGGGGCAGGTGATCACCGCCTGAGCGGCGCGCACTCCAGGAATGCGGATGGCCAACTCCTCCAGTTGCCGAGGATAAATGAAAATTTCCCTGGCCTTGACCGCCTGCCCGACCCGGCCCTGTATTTGGCCGATCCTGCTAACACATCCGTCATCACCGATTTCGAGGGCGCAAGCGACGTCGCCGGTGCCGAAGCGAATCAGCGGCCAACCGGGCGAAAGCGTGGTAACGACGATTTGGCCCGGCGTGCCCGCAGCGACTGGCAAGCCGGCGACTGGGTCGCAAATCTGCACCAGACGGTCTTCGTGGATTGCATAACCTTCTTGGCCCTTCTGTTCGTAGCCAATCAATCCAAAATCGCCGGTGGCGTAGGTGGAGAAGGTTCGAATGCCATAGCGCTCCTCGAGGCGGCGGCGCTTGCCCATCCAATCTCCCATCTCGCCGCCCAGTAGAGCAGAGCGCACTTTCCAAGCTCGCGGCAGCTCGTGACCGAGGCCCTCCAGTGTCTCGACCAAGGTCATGAAAAAAGCGGTGGAAGCGCAGATGCAGGTGACACCCAAGTCGAGCACAATCTTTGCCTGCAATTCGGCGCCGCCGGTCCCGGCAGGAATGACGGTGGCGCCGCAGGCGACAATGCCCTGGTCAAGCAGAAGGCCGGCGGGAACGAGGTGATAGGACCAGGTGTTCAGAACGCGGTCGCCCGGCCCTACACCGGCAGCCTGAAACACCCGTGCAAAACCATGTCCATCCCGGTCGGAGCGCAGGTGCGGTTCGTTCAGGGGGCCGGGCGAGACAAAGATGTGCGCGATATCCTCTTCCCGAGCGGCGAGGAACCCGCCGAACGGCGGATGTGATTGCTGAAGCGCTAGCAGTTCGTCCTTGCTGGTGACCGGCAGACGTGTCATATCCTGGGCGGTGCGCAGGTGGGCTGGCGTCATCCCGGCTCTTTCATAGATTGCCCGTATGGCCGGTGCCATCTGCCAAGCGGTTTCCTGCGTGGCACGCAGGCGGGCGAAGCGGTCGAGGGGTGTCATGGTCTCTCTCCTCACAAACAGGCGTTCCTAGCGACCGGTGAACACCGGCGCTCTTTTCTCGTTGAATGCGGCCAGGCCTTCCTTCATGTCCGCGCTATGGGCATGCACCTCGGAAGCCAGCAGTTCTAGCCGCAAGGCTGATTCGATCGGCTGGGCCAGTCCATCATCAACCAGTGCCTTCATTCGGCGCAAGCCAAGAGGGCTCTTCCGGGCTAACGTGGCGACCAGCTCGCCGGTAGCGGAAAGCAGCTCCGCATCTTCCACCACCTTGTTCACCAGGCCGGCGGCCAGCAATTCCTCGGCCGGCAGGAATTCTCCCGTATAGAGCAGATACTTCGCACGACTCGGTCCTATCTTTCGCGGCAGTCGTACCGATCCGCCGCCGCCCGGAAGCAAGCCGTAGTTGGCGTGCGCGTCGCCCAGCTTGGCCGAGCGGGCCGCGATGACCAAATCACAGCACAGTACCAGCTCGAGGCCGCCGGCTAGCGCCAAGCCGTTGATTGCGGCAATGACCGGCATCGGAAAGCTCTCCACGCGGTTCATGAGGGCCAGTACCTCGCTCAGGAAGTGCCGTGTTCCATTGTCGGTGTCGCCGACCTGGCTTTGCACGTACTTCAAATCGGCGCCGGCGCAAAAAGCGCGTCCATTGCCGGTCAGTACCACGGCACGTACGCCGTCAGTGTTCTGCGCCTGATCCAAGGCTCGGGAAATTCCGGCCAGCACCCGTGGCGTCAATGAGTTCATTGCTTCAGGACGGTTTAGGGTGATCCACATGGCGCCGTCGCGCACCTCGGAAATGATCTCTTCCTCATTCATGGGCTGTCTCCTCTGGGTTGGATTGAGTGTCTTATCTTGAACTATTTTCTTCCAATTGGAAAGTCAAATAATTATGTGGTAATTTATCTTACCAATCGGTAGAATAAAAACTCGAATTCTCTACCGTGCTGTGGAGTTCACGAGTTCGGATCGGTGGCTTTTTTGTTTCGCATGAGAGGAAAGCAATGATTCTCCCGCTTGAAGGCATACGTATTCTTACCCTGGCCGAACAGTATCCCGGACCGTTCGCCACTCTGGTGGCAGCCGATCTCGGCGCCGAGGTAATCATCGTTGAACGAAGCTCCGGAGACCCGGCGCGCCAATATCCTGGATTTCACGCGTCACTGAACCGGAACAAGAAGTCGGTGGTGCTGGATCTGAAGACGGAGCAGGGCAAGGAAAGTCTGCGTAGTCTGATACGTGACGCCGACGTCCTGATGGAGGGATATCGGCCCGGGACTATGGCTCGCCTCGGATTCGATTACGCCGCCACAGCCACAATCAATCCACGCATTGTCTATCTGTCGATCTCGGGATTCGGGCAAACCGGCCCTTACCGCGATCGGCCGGCACACGACTTGTCATATCAGGCGCTGGCCGGCCTCCTGTCTCGCCAGGCGAAAACCGGCCGAATCGAAGCACCGCCGGACCTTGCAATCGGCGACCTGTCATCCGCAATGTTCGCATTGACCGGCATGCTGTCGGCCCTGCTGCGCCGCGAGCGCACCGGCCAGGGTGCATATATTGACGTTTCCATGACGGACTGCTTGGTTTCATTGATGACCGCCATGCTGGCGCCGCGCATGAACGGCATGAATGAGGGTTTCGTCAACGATGAGCCAGGTTACGGCACGTTCGAATGCGCGGATGGAAAGCTACTGACGCTGTCAATCGCGCATGAGGACTGGTTCTGGCAACCGCTGTGCCCGCTGTTGGGTATGGACGACGTGGCCGCGTTGCGGCATCCAGAGCGCGTCGCCGAGCAGACCGTATTGCGAGCGCGAATCACAGCCGCTTTGAAGCACCGATCGCGAGAAGAATGGGGCGCCGAGCTAGACCGGGCCGGCATTCCGTGGGGGGCGGTCAATTCCCTGGAGGAAGTGGTCGCCGACGAGCATTTCCGGCATCGCGGCATGTTCAGGCAAGTGGCGCGTAACGACGGCGGTTCTTCTTGGCACGTGGCACAGCCGTTGGTATTCGGAGGCTTCCACCCGGGGCCGCTGACCGACGTTTCTCCTTTGGGAGCGGACACGGATGCCGTGCTGGCCAATCACAAAAGATAACTCATAAGTTAATACTAATTACCCGTTAGGTATGTTATTTACTCTGCGGTAAAAAATGTGTATGGTGTCTGCAAGGCCGTTGTGCAGACAAAGAAAACAATCTGGATGATGGAGGAGTGACACATGGAACAGATTTATGTGGTGGGCGTTGGCATGACGCCGTTTGGACGCCACCTGGATGTCAGCATGAAGGCCCTGACCCGACAGGCGGTCGAAGCGGCGTTGGCCGATGCGGGGCTTGGCAAGGTGGCGCTGGAAGCGGCTTTTTTCGCCAATGCGTCGCAGGGCCACATGGAAGGCCAACACATGATTCGTGGTCAGGTGGCACTGCGCGCGATGGGGTTGGGTGGCATCCCGGTTGTCAACGTAGAGAATGCTTGCGCCAGCGGAAGCAGCGCTTTCACTCTTGCGGTTAACCACCTGCGCGCCGGAGCCGCCGATGTGGCGCTGGCAGTCGGCACTGAAAAGATGTACTCAGCTGACCGCGACCGCATGTTCTCGGTGTTTGACAGCGCCTGGGACGTGCACGAGGCCGAGCAGATCCGCGAGCGCTTGCTGCAACTTGGTGCGGGTGTCGCGGTCCCAGAGGGAAGCGTCTCGTCCAAGCCGTACAGCGTTTTCATGGATGTGTATGCTGCGTTCTCCCGCGCGCACATGAAGCGCTTTGGCACAACGCAAAGACAGCTTGCCGCGGTGTCAGCTAAGAATCACGCTCACTCCGTTCACAACCCCCTCTCGCAATATCGCAATTCATATACGACCGACGAGGTTCTGGCGGCCCCTCCAATTACCTATCCGCTGACCTTGCCGATGTGCTCGCCGATTTCCGACGGATCTGCCGCCGCCGTCGTTTGCACCGCAGCGGGCCTCAAGCGCTGGAATATCGACCCGTCGCGCGCGATCCGTGTACTGGCCTCGATCGTCCATACCGGGTCAGACCGTGACGATGCCGAATACCGCAATCACTGCACCGCCCTGGCTGCGCGCCGCGCATACGATCTGGCCGGCGTGGGGCCGCGCGACATCTCGGTGGCCGAAGTTCATGACGCCACCGCGATGGGAGAAATCATTCAGATCGAGAATCTCGGTTTCTGCGAGTTCGGTGAAGGCGGCCCATTTTCGGAGCGCGGTGAAACCAGCATTGGCGGTCGGATTCCGGTCAATCCCTCCGGCGGCCTGGAGTCCAAGGGACACCCTGTAGGCGCCACCGGTATCGCCCAGGTGCATGAGTTGGTGACCCAGTTACGCAACGAGGCCGGTGTCCGGCAGGTGGCCGGCGCGCGACTGGCGCTGGCTGAAAACGGTGGTGGGCTTCAGGGCATCGAAGAGGCGGTCGCCTGCGTCACCATCCTGGGTCGCTAAAACATCAATCGCAAGCTGCAAGCTGGCGCAGACCGGCGACGCAGCTTAGACGAGGAGACGAAAATTGCGTTTAGCAGATTATTTCGACGCGGTCGCGGCGAACTTTCCGCGCCATGAAGCCTTCGTGGATGGGCGAACACGCCTAGTCTACAAAGAGGCACAGGCAATGGTGCACGCCACAGCGCACGCTCTGACCCGTGAGCCGGGGCTACGCGACGGTGCTCATATCGCGATCTATGCGCCCAACGATTACCGCATAAGTTTGCTACAGACTGCGGTCAACCGGGCGGACATGGTATGGGTCGCATTGCATACGCGAAATTCACCCGCCACCAATCTGGCGATGCTGGGATACGCCGACTGCGACCTGATTTTTTTCCATAGCAGCTTCGAGCATCTTGTGCCGTCCTGGAAGGCTGACCTGTCGCAAGTGCAGCGCTTCATCTGCATCGATCGGCCGTCCGAGCACGGGGAGTTCCTAGACACCTGGATTGCCGCACATCGCGAGCCGTACGTCGCTATGCCAGAAGACCCCCAGCGAGCGACGGTACTACAGCCGACCGGTGGCACGACTGGCCCGTCAAAGGGTGCGCTACATTCCCACCGCTCGCTGGAAATGACCCTGATTTCCATCTTCGATATGCTGAAGATTGACTCGGGCTCTCGTATTCTGGCCGTCGCGCCTCTGACGCATGCCGCCGCCATGATCACCTTGGCCGGCGCCGCCCGCGGCGCTTGCACGGTGGTGCTGCCCGGCTTCGACGCGCAAGCGGTTCTGGCCACGATCGAGCGCGAGCGCATCACCCATCTATTCATGCCGCCTACCGTCGTGTACGCCCTGCTCGCGACGCCGCAAGTCGCGATGACGGACCTAAGCCCGCTACGTTGCCTGGCTGTCGGCGCCGCCCCGATTGCGCCGGAAAAGCTGAAGGAAGCGGTGCGGGTGTTCGGGCCAGTGATTTATGAGGTGTACGGCCAGAGTGAATGTCTGTTTCCGGTAGTGGCCAAGCAGCCGGAGGACTACATCCGTGCAGACGGCAGCTTCGATGAGGAGGCGCTACGCTCAGCCGGGCGCGCCGTTCCCTATGCCCGCGTCGAAATCATGGACGACGACGGCAAGCTGCTCGCTCCCGGCGAAAAGGGCGAGATTGTGGTGCGATCTTCGATGGTGATGAAGGGCTATTACAAGAAGCCGGAGGAAACGGCAGAAGTGTCTGGATTCGGCTGGCATCACACCACTGACGTCGGCATCAAGGATGCGCGCGGGCTAATCACCATTGTCGACCGCAAGAAAGACATGATCGTCAGTGGAGGGTTCAACGTCTTTCCGAGCGAGATCGAAGCGGTGATCAACACTCATCCTGCTGTTTTGGACTGCGCCGTCGTCGGCGTGCCCGACGAGAAATGGGGTGAGGCGGTGAAGGCGGTAATCCAGCTGAAACCTGGCCATCAGGCTAGCGGCGATGAACTCATTTCTCTCTGCAAGCGCGAGCTCGGCAGCGTCAAAACACCGAAAAGCATTGAATTCTGGGACGAACTGCCACGCAGCGCTGTCGGCAAAGTGCTCAAGCGCGACATACGGGAAAAGTACTGGCAGGGCCAGTGGCGCTCAGTGTAACTGATCGAGCGCCACTTCAATAGGAAAGGCGCGCCCGACCCGAGAGGCCGTTTCATAGACATTTACTTCAGACAAAAAGGAAATTAGTACATGAACGTCAACAACAAAGTCGCCGTCGTCACGGGAGCCGCTTCTGGCCTAGGATTGGCCACCTGCAAGGCCTTGGCCGCAGCGGGCGCCAGGGTGGTGGGCTTCGACCTGGATGCCGAGACTGTGCAGGCCGCGCTGGCTCCGGATATCAAAGGACTGGCGGTCGATGTCGCCAACGAGGCCGATATAAAGACTGGTATCGACACCGTTCTGGAGCTGCACGGCGCCATCCATATCGTGGTCAATTGCGCCGGCATCCTCGGCCCTTGCAAGACATTGTCGAAAGGCCAGATGTTCCCGACCGAATTGTGGGAACGCGTTATCGCTGTGAACCTGAGCGGCACCTTCAACATGATCCGCCATGCGGCGCTTGCCATGTCGCGAAACGAACCGGATGAGAGCGGCGACCGCGGGGTCATCGTCAACACCGCGTCCGGCGCCGCCTGGCAGGGCCAAATGGGGCAGGCTGCATACAGCGCCAGCAAGGCCGGCGTCATTGGCATGACCCTGCCTATCGCACGCGACCTGGCCGAGCATGGCATCCGCATGGTGGCGATCGCGCCAGGCCTATTCGATACCGGCATGGCGGCGGGCATGCCGCCTAAGGTGGCGGACAAGCTCATCAATAACATGGTGCTGTATCCGGCGCGCATGGGGCAGCCGGAGGAGTTCGCTGGCCTGGTGCGCCATATCGTGGAAAACTCTTATATCAACGCCACTACCATCAGCATCGACGGCGGCGGTCGCGTCGGCACCCGTTAGCGGGATCGCCACGCCGGAGGCGCTGGGAGGAGCGCCGGCAGAGAAGGAACTGCGGCACGTGGGCTACGCGCCGGCGCTGCGAATAAAACGACAGGAGACGAGATGAGACAAGGTATCAACGCAGCGGGGGCGGCATGAGCGCGCCCCGGGCCGCGACGCAAGGTGCGCCCGTGGTGCTGGCCGCGGAGGGAATCCGCATGGCATTCGGTGGCATCGTTGCGCTCGACAATGTGTCGGTCGAAGTCCGCGCCGACGAGCTGTTCGCCATCATCGGCCCAAATGGTGCCGGCAAGACTTCCCTGATGAATTGCCTGAGCGGATTCTATCGCCCGCAGCAGGGGCGGATCCTGCTCAACCAGCAGGACATCAAAGGCAAGCCAGTCCACGAGATCGCGCGATCAGGGCTGGCCCGGACGTTCCAGGGTACACACATTTTTTCCGGCATGAGCGTGGTGGACAACATCATGGTAGGCCGCCACATCCACATGCGCGCCACATTGCCCGAAGCGTTTTTCTATTTCAACCGCACCCAGCGCGAAGAGTTCGCGCATCGCGAAATCGTCGAAGAAATCATCGAGCTGCTGGAAATTCAGTCGATCCGGCACCAGCCGGTTGGAAGCCTGGGTTACGGCTTGCGCAAGCGGGTCGATCTTGGTCGCGCCCTGGCGCAGGAACCGAAGATCTTGCTGATGGACGAGCCGATGGCGGGCATGAACTCGGAAGAGAAGGAGGACCTCGCCCGCTTCATCCTCGATGTGCGGGAGGCAAAGCGCATTCCAGTCGTGCTGGTCGAACACGACATGGGTGTCGTCATGGATCTGGCCGATCGCATCGCGGTGCTCGATTTCGGCCGCAAGATCGCGGATGGTACGCCCGCCGAGATCCAGGTCGATCCGGCGGTCTTGAAGGCCTATCTTGGCGACGGAGGAAAATGATGTTACCCATGTCAACGCTTCCGCAACTGCTCCAGCAGCATGCGGACCGGACGCCGGAGCGCCTGTCGCAGCGTCACAAATATCGCGGTATCTGGCGTGAGTTCAGCTTCGCCAAGGTCCAGGAAAACGTGCGCGAGCTGGCACTCGGCCTGCATCGACTCGGTATGCAGCGCGGTGAAACGATTGCCATCATCGGTGAAAACGAACCCGAGCACTTCTGGGCTGAATTCGCGGCTCAGGCACTGGGTTGCAAGGTCGTCTCACTTTACCCCGACCTGACAGCGGAGGAGGTTGCCTACGTTCTGGAAGACAGCGAAACGGTGTACCTATTCGCCCAGGACCAGGAGCAGGTCGACAAGGGCTTGGCTATCAGGGACCGTCTACCGCTCCTGCGAGGGATCGCCTATTGGGACGATACCGGCATGTGGTCCTATCGCGAGGATGTGCTGCGCACGGTGGCCGGATTGCAGGAGGAGGGCCGGCGCCTGCATCGCGAACAGCCTGAGCTGTACCGTGCCTTTTTGCAAGAGGGCAAGCCCGACGACATCGCGGTGCTTTCGTACACTTCAGGGACAACCGGCAAGCCCAAGGGCGTGATCCTGAGCCACAAGTACCTGATCGACAATGCGCAGCGCGTCATCGACGCCACCGGCGCCAAGCCGGGCATGGAATATCTCACTTATATCGCTCCAGCCTGGGCGACAGAGCAGATCATCGGCATCACGCTCGGCGTAGGCCTGCCCTTCGTGGTGAATTTTCCGGAGGGGCCGGAACAGGTGCTGAGCAATATCCGCGAACTGGCAGTGGAAGCGATGGTGTTCGCGCCGCGCCAGTGGGAAAGCCTGGCATCGACCATGCAGGCGCGCATGCTTGATGCCGGCAAGATCAGCCGCCGCGTCTACGAGTGGGGCCTAAGCGTGGGCCACGAAGTCAATGTCGCACGCCTGGAGGGGCGGCCGATCAGCACGCGAGCGCGGCTGGCATTCCCGCTGGCCGAGGCGCTAGTGCTGCGGCCGTTGCGCGATCAACTGGGTCTGACCCGCCTCCGGATTGCCGGCTGCGGTGGTTCGACCATGGCGCCGGACGTGTTTCGCATGTTCCATGCGATCGGCGTGCCTTTGCGTAACATCTACGGATCAACAGAAACCGGCCTGCTGACCATGCATCAGGGCGACTGCTACGACCTGGAAACGGTTGGGCACTGGCTGCGCGCTCATCCCGATGCCGATGCGCCGCTGGAATGGCAACTGACGAAGGAAGGCGAGTTGCAGCTCCGAGGTGGCACGCACTTCCGCGGGTACTACCGGCGTCCCGACGCCTCCGCCGAAAAGATCGTCGACGGCTGGTTCTGCACCGGCGACGCGGTCACGCGCAGCGGACGCGACGAATTGGTGTTCTTGGAGCGCATGAGCGATCTACGGCGCTTGGCGTCGGGGGAAAGCTTTCCACCGCAATTCGTCGAAACGCGGCTACGCTTCAGTCCGTTCATCAAGGACATCATGACGGTCGGCGACGCCACGCGCGAGTTCGTGGTGGCACTGATCAATATCGACATGAACGTGGTGTCGCGCTGGGCCGAGGAAAAGAATCTCAGCTTTTCCACCTTCACTGACTTGTCGCAAAAGCCCGAAGTGGCGGACTTGCTGCGCACCGAGATACAGCGTGTCAATTCCTTCCTGCCGGCCCATGCGCGGGTTCGCCGTTTCGCCAATTTCCCCAAGGAGCTAGACCCGGACGAGGGGGAGTTGACGCGTACGCGCAAACTGCGGCGCGAATTCCTGGAGCAGCGTTACGCCGCCGTGATTGACGGTTTGTACGCCGGGGCCGATGCGGTCGATATCAAGATCCCCGTCACTTATCAGGACGGGCGCCAAGGCAGCCTGGCCGCCCAGGTAGCCATTCACGACAGCGAGACACCCGCGCAGCGGCACGGGAAAGCTGTCGTTCAGCGGAGGGTAGCATGATTGAGTTTCTGAATTACCTGATCAACAGCGCACTGATCGGCTTGCTGTATGCACTGATCGCCATGGGTTTCGTGGTGATTTACCGCGCTTCCAAAGTGTTCAATTTTGCCCAGGGCGAGCTGGTCGTGTTCGGTGGCTTCCTGGTCTGGTGGATGGTCATGGAGCTCGGCCTGCCGATGTGGACCGGCCTGCCCTTGGCATTTGCCGCCGCCGCCGCATTCGGCCTTCTGATCGAGCGTCTGTTTTTCTCGCGCTTAGTCGGGGAATCGGTCTTCTCGATGGTGATGGTAACCATTGGCCTGCTGATCCTGATCCGCGGCGTCATCCTGGTTGCCTTTGGTCCCCAGGTGCGGCCGTTCCCCATCGTGTTTCCCCTGGCGCCAATCATGGTCGGCGACCTGCTGATTCCGCGCTCATTGTTCTATGGGGGACTTCTGACCATCGTCATCGGTTTCAGCCTGTCCTGGTTCTTCAACAAGACACGGGCCGGCCTGCGCATGACCGCAGTGGCGGAAGACCACCAGGTCGCGATGTCGATGGGAATCTCGGTGCGGCGCTCGGTGGCATTCGCCTGGGCCCTGGGTTCAGTGCTCTCGACCTTGGGTGCGATCGTTTACTTGAGCGGGAAATCGCTCAACCTGCTGACCTCGGAAATCGGCATGGCCGCTTTGCCGGTCGCACTATTGGCCGGCCTCGAATCGATCGGCGGTCTGTTGCTGGCGGGGCTGCTGGTCGGCATCGTCCAAGGGCTGGCCATGGCCTACCTCGATCCCTTGGTGGGCGGTGCGGTCGGTTCCGTGCTGCCGTTCGTCATCATGCTTTTAGTGCTGCTGATCAGGCCAACCGGCATGTTCGGCTGGAAGACTATCGAGAGGGTATAAATCATGGATCCAGCAGGCGTATTCGCAACCAGCTTTGCCGGGGATCAGGCGCTGATCCGCACTTCCAAGCAGCGCTGGACCCTGGTTTTGTTCGCGCTGTTCATGATGGCCATGCCGCTGCTGTTCGAGCCGCGCATCGTCGCCATCGTGACCACCATGCTCATCACCGTGGTGGTGGTGCTCGGCCTCCAGATTAACACCGGCCTGGCGGGACAGATCAACCTCGGGCAAGCCGCGTTCATGGGCGTCGGCGCCTACACCACAGCAATCCTGGCCAGCAAGGCCGGATGGCCGATCTGGGCAGCGTTGCCGGTGGGCGGCGTGGCGGCGGCCGTATTCGGCTTTATCTTCGGCATGTCGGCGGTCCGCATCAAGGGCTTCTACCTGGCCCTGACAACGATCGCGGCTCAGATTCTGTTCCATTTCCTGGTGCTCAACCTGCCCGCTTCCTGGCTCGGTGGTTCGGCCGGCATCACAGTACAGCCGGCGGAGATTCTAGGGTTCCGTTTCGATTCGGACCACTCGATCTACTACCTCTGCTTAGCGGTGGCGGCGCTTATGCTGTTCGGGGCCTACAGCGTGGCGCGAAGCCGGCACGGACGCGCCTTTCTGGCGGTACGCGACGACGATGTCGCTTCCGGGATGATGGGAATCAACGTGGTGCGAACCAAGGCCGTGGCATTTCTGCTGGGCGCCTTTTATGCCGGCATTGGCGGTGGCTTATGGGCGTATTACGTGCGCTTCGTCGCGGTCGATCAATTCACGCTGTTTCACTCAATCTGGCTAATCGCCATGATCATCGTCGGCGGCGTCGGATCAATCACCGGCGCCCTGATTGGTGTGCTGGTGATCAAGCTGTCGCAGGAAATCATCAGTTCGGCCGGTTCCACCATCGTGGAGCTTGTGCCGTTCCTGGGTGGTGACATCGTATTCGCCGCCATGAACATCTTCCTGGGGGCGATGATCGCCGGCTTCTTGATTTTCGAGCCGCGCGGCCTGATGCACAGATGGCAAACCATCAAGCGCTCCTACCGCTTGTGGCCATTTCCCTATTGAAGAAAATGGGAGCGGCAAGATACGCCGTCTCCCTTGTCGGTGCGTTTGTTCAATAACTATCAAGGAGATGAAAAATGGGTGCTTTCAATAAAAAATTTAACAAACGTCCGGTCCAGTCGCGTGCTTGGATGTTCGCCGCGGCTGGAGGGTTAAGCATGTTGTTTGCCGCCGCCGGAGCGCAGGCCCAGACCACCTACAACCTCGCCGGGCTGGCCGATTTCACCGGCCCCTACGCCGACATCATGAAGGACGTCACTGGCTGTCGCCGCGGGGTCGTCGACTGGTGGAACTCCGAAGTCGGGAAGGAACTGGGCGTGGCGCTGAAGATTAAGGATTACGACACCCGCTACGACGTGGCGCAGGTGGCGAGCCTGTGGCCAGGGGCCAAATCGGAATTGAATCCGATCCTGGTGTTCGGCATCGGCGGACCGGATGCCGCGGCGTTGCAGGAGCGCCTGCCTAATGACAAGGTGCCGATGATCATGGCCACCGCCGGCTACGGCTACGGCTGGAAGCCAAATCCCTGGGTTTTTAATGCGCGTCCCACCTATCCGCACGAAGCGACAGCCTTCATGGAGTGGTTCCGCAAGAAACGCGGCGGCGACGGTGCCCTGAAGCTGGGCATCATCTCCTCGGAAGCTTCGCCCGCCTACGTGGATATCCATAAGGGCATGGAGAAGTACGCCAAGGAAAACCCGAAGCTGTTGGAAGTGGTTGAAACTATCTACACCGAAGTGCAGCCGACGGACTTGACACCCCAGGTGGCACGCCTGGTGCGCAAAGGCGTGGAAGTCATCCAGATCCAGACCAACACGGCGGCGGTGGTAGCGACCCGGCGCGCACTGCAAAGCCTGGGCAAGACCAACATCCCCATCATGATGAGTGCCCATAACAGCCTGCTGGCGTCCGGCAAGGCCATCGGCGGTCTCGCGCAAATGGAAGGCAATTACGAAGCCTACGGCATGGCGATCCCGACCGAGGACAAGACCACGGCGCGCGGCTTTTATGAAAAGCTGCGCGACAAGTACAAGGTCACCGCCGGCTACAACGTTCCCTGCCTAATGGGCCTGAACCAGGCGATCGTGGCGGTGCGCACGATCGAAAACGCGGCAAAGGCGGTGGGTCCGACCAAGCTGACCGGCGAAGTCGTGCGCAAGACGCTGGTGACGACCCCGATCACAGCCGAGCAAAGCTTCGGCGTACTGCCGACGTTGACCTATTCCGAAGACGCGCCGTTTCCAACGCGCGGCCTGACGGTGAACATCGGCACGGTGCAAGGCGGCAAGTACACGATCGTGGACCAAAACGTGGCCGTTCCTGTCCTGAACAAATGGTAAGACCTGCGTGACGCGCCCCGCCCCTTGCGGGGCGCGTGAACTGCTTGGGAGAGACACTTGCTTGAATTGAATAACGTGGAAGCGCTGTACAGCGACGTCATCCTCGCCGTGAAAGGAATTTCGGCTAAGGTTCCGAAAGGGAAATGCGTAACCTTGCTAGGCGCCAACGGGGCTGGTAAAAGCACGACCCTGAAGGCCATTTCGAACCTGATCAGTTGCGAGGACGGCCGGGTTTCAGGTGGCGGCATTTCCTTCGATGGTGCGCCGCTGACCAATCAGGAGCCGGCGCACATCGTCCGGCACGGCATCGTGCATGTGGCCGAAGGTCGGCAGGTGCTGCGACACATGACGGTCGAGCAGAACCTTATCGTCGGCGGTCACATGGTGGGCGGCGCCGAGGCGCGCCGGCGCCTGGACCAGGTGTACCAGCGCATCGGCCGCCTCGCAGCTTTGCGCGGGCGTACCGCGGGCTATCTGTCGGGCGGCGAACAGCAGTTGCTGGTGATTGGCCGCGCCATGATGGCTGACCCCAAGCTGATGATGATTGACGAGCCTTCGCTAGGCCTGGCGCCGCTGATGATCGAAGAAGTGTATGCCTTGCTGGCGCAATTGAAGGCGAGCGGCCTCACGCTATTGATCGTGGAACAGAACACGCGCGTTGCGCTCGACTTGGCGGATTACGGCTACGTTATGGAAAACGGCCGCATCGTGCTTGAAGGCGCCGCCGCCGACCTAAAGGCGAACGAGGATGTGCGCGAGTTCTACCTCGGCCTCACCATGGATGGCGAACGCAAGAGTTATCGTGACATGAAGCATTACCGTCGTCGCAAGCGCTGGCTCGGCTGAGCTGGGAAACCATGGAGGAGGAAAGCATGACTGATTCGCAGGAGGAACTGGTTACCCGCTCGGACCGTGGCGCGGTGAGCTTTCTAGCCCTGAACCGGCCGCAGCGCGGCAACAGCCTGTCGGTGGCGATGATCGATGCGCTGCACCGGCGCCTGCTCGAACTGCGCTCGGAAACCGGCATCGGTGTGATCGTACTGAGCGGTGTCGGCCAAAGAATTTTTTGCGCCGGACACGATCTGAACGAGTTCAATGGTGAAACGGATCCTGAATTCTTCAAGGCTGTTTCTGTGCGCTGCTCGGCCATGATGCAAGCGATGCGCGAGCAGCCGCAGATCATAATCGCGCGTGTGGAAGGCGTCGCCACCGCCGCTGGCTGCCAATTGGTTGCCAGCGCCGACTTGGCAATTGCCGCCAGCGACGCCCAATTTGGCACGCCTGGTGTGAACATCGGCTTGTGGTGCCTGACGCCGATGGTGGCACTCGGGCGTGGCGTCCTACCCAAGCACGCGATGCAAATGCTTGCCACTGGCCGCTTACATGACGCCGAGTTCGCGTTGCGCGCCGGCCTGGTCAACCAGGTAGTGCCGACCGCCGAGCTGAATGCGGCGGTGGCGGCGCTGGCAAGCGAGATCGGCAGCAAGTCGACCTACACGTTGGCGCTCGGCAAGCAGGCGTTTTATCGCCAATTGCCCATGCCGCTGGCAGATGCTTACGAGTACTGTGGCGAAGTAGTGGCGCGCAACATGGCGCATGCCGACGCTAGGGAAGGCATTCGCGCCTTTGTCGAAAAGCGCCGTCCGCAATGGATCGGCCGCCAGCCCTGAGCCATTCTGCCGCGCTCGCCGTAGCCAGCGGCAGCGCGACATTCAAGGAAAATCCAATGGAAAATCTGTTCAGCCTGCGCGCCAAAACGGCACTCATCACCGGCGCCTCGAGCGGGATCGGCCAGCATGTCGCTACCGTTTTCGCGCGCGCGGGCGCCACCGTGGTGCTGGCGGCTCGGCGCATGGAACGCATTGAGGCCGCGGTCGCCGCCTTGCGCGAACAAGGTCACTCCGCCCATGGCGTCTATCTCGACGTCACCCGGACGGAGACGATCGCGGCGGCGTTCGATCGTGCTGAACAGCAGTGCGGCACGCCTATCGACATCCTCTACAACAACTCCGGCGTCATCCACGCCAGCCCTTTCGTCGAACAGAAGGAAGAGGAAATCGCGCGCATCTTCGATACCAACCTGAAGGGCGCCATGCTGGTCGCACAGGAGGCGGCCCGCCGCATGATATCTCGGCGCGCGGGAACGATCATCAATATCGCTTCGGTGGCCGGCATGCGCGCCGGCGGCTGGCTAGCGAGCTACGCCGCGTCGAAGGCGGGCTTGATCCACCTGACCAAAGTGATGGCGCTCGAACTGGCGGGCAAGGGAATCCGTGTCAACGCGATTTGCCCCGGCACGATCGAAAGCGACATGCACGACGCCTTGCACGATTTCCAGGAGGGCTTGCTCAAGCGCACGCCGCTGCGGCGCTTCGGCAAACAGGAAGACTTGGACGGCGTGTCCCTGCTACTGGCGTCCGACGCCGGCCGCTATATCGTAGGCGCGGCGATACCGGTCGACGGCGGACAGGCTCTGGCCTGGATGTGAGGAAAGGCAGGGCGCCTAGGCAGCGGACCGGTCGAATTCCTCGACCAGCGCCTGCACGATCGCGGCAGCCGGCTCGACGGTGCGCACGGCACCCACTCCATGGCCGGCACTCCAGATATCTCGCCAGCGCTTGCCTTCGCTTTCCCCATCCGGGATGCGGAAGGCTTGGATGCCGCCGTGCTCCGGATGCAGGCCATAGCGTTCCAGGCTGCTGCGCAGGAAGTTGCCGGGCAAGCCGCTGACCGCAGTGGTCAGCACGATGTCGTCGGCGCTACTGGTCGCGAGGGTGGCCTTATAGTCTGCTGAGGCGAGGCTTTCCTGGGCCGCAAGAAACCGTGTGCCTATGTAAACGCCATCGGCGCCGAGCAATTGCGCGGCCCGTATCGCCCGGCCGTCTGTGATGCCTCCGGCCAGGACGAGAGGGCCATCGAAGAAGTCACGCACTTCCCGAAGGAAGGCGAACGGGTTGATCCACCCCGAGTGGCCGCCGGCGCCGGCGCACAGCAGAATCAGGCCGTCCACGCCCGCCTCAATGGCGCGGCGCGCGTGCTTGACCGTCGCCACGTCGCAAAACACCTTGCCGCCATAGCCGTGTATCGCGCCGACCGCCGGTTCCGGGTTACCAACGCTGGCAATGACCAGCGGCACGCGATGCCGTGCGAGGATGGCGAGATCGGTATCACGCCGGCTGTTGCTGGAATGCATGATCAGATTGACCGCGTAGGGTGCCACGGGTTTTTCCGGCATCGCCGCGCGGCCGCCGGCGAGCGCGGCCTCGATGTCCAGCAGCCAATCCTCCAGCAGTTCCGGCGTGCGGGCATTGATCGACGGAAAAGAACCGATCACTCCCGCCTTGCAGCAGGCACTTACCAGCTCAGGGCCGGAAACAAGGAACATCGGTGCCACGATGGCGGGCAGAGCATGCGGGCCGGGAATGCGGCAGGAACGCTTGAAGGTCATGGTGCGGGCTGTGCCAATCAGTCTGTCGATGGAATTCGGCTGTCGCCAAGGCTTGCAGGATGCACGATAGTCATCCAACCTCCGCGCGGTATGCGCGCCGGCGCGCACCGGCATATAATTTACTCATTGTTCAATAATATTACTATTTGGTTGAATTCGCGTCCAGCGTAAGAATGTGGTGCGGGTGCCTCCGGGAGGGGTGTTTCACGCGGAAGCGAGGCGGCGCGCGTCAGAGTGATACGGAAACGCAACTACGGTGCAGCCAAAAGTGCCATCCTCGCTTTGGTGGCGAGAGCGCAAGTTTTATAATTGATTTATTAGTAGGACTTTTTAACGACAAGTAGACTGTGTTCGCACAGCGACGAGGGAAGCAAATTGAGCAAGGCAGAAAGCATCATCGAAAGCGCTGAAGCGAAGAAGGCAGGCGCCAAGAGCAAGCCGACCGCGCCCCGGCGCTGGAACAATCTGGTCAAGAGTCAGGATGAGCAATACCAGCTGAAACGGCAGGCGGTGATCGCGGAGGCGTCTCGCGCATTTGGGCATCGCGGCTACCAGAACGTCTCGCTGGACGAAATCGCGAAAAGCCTGAACGTGACCAAGCCAGCTCTGTACCACTACATCAAGAGTAAGCAGGAGCTGCTGTATGAGTGCCACAAGCTGTCGATGGAGATCGGCGATGAAGCACTTGAGAAGGCCCTGACAACAGGGAAAAACGGCCTCGAAAAACTTGAGAAGTTTGTGTCGATATACATTCGAGACTTTGCCAGCGAACTGGGAGCTTCCGCTGTCCTTCACGAATACAGCGGGATGACACCTAACGACCGCAAGCAGATCATGGCGCGCCGTCGGCAATTCGATCTTCGCCTGCGCGACTTAATACAGGAAGGTATAGACGACAAAACTATTGCCGAGTGCAACCCGAAACTCGCAGTATTCTGGTTCATGGGCGCGATCACCAGCATTCCACGCTGGTACAGACTCGACGGCGATCTCTCCGGCGCCGACATCGCTCAAGCTTTCGTTCACTTTCTCGTGAAGGGAATTCAAGGTCAGGGGTTATTTGACGGTGGTGAGTGCAGTACCTGAATTGAGCGGACATGGAAAGAGGTGGCCGATATATGAAGAAATGGTCGAGCCGTGTCCGATATCCGGTCCGACATCCGCTGGCGCGAAGACCTCATGAAAGGCGGCCCGGTCGAACGCCAATCGATGCTGGATTTATATGCGCGTGTGGACCAGTGGGCCGCACCCGTTGCGGTCGCCGACGATGCGACCCTCACCTGGGCGGAACTGACCAGCCGGCGCCTGGGCGAGAAGCAGGCCATCGAGTCGCTGATGCAGGCCGTTGCAAATGGCGCTGTGAAAGCCGTCGCCCATGCTCGAACACTGGACGAAATGTCTTTTCGGAGGGCGGACGTGTCGCGGTATTTCGGCACGCCATTGCTCGAGGCCGGTATGTCGATTCAGCAACTGGCCAAAGCGACCGGCTGGAAATGGGAATCCATCGCGCACTGGGTGGACGAAGGACTGCTGGCGTCCGAGTCGATTCAACGTCGTGGCCAGCCTTGCCGTGTCGTGTTGCCGCATCAGTTGCTGGCGTTCCGCCAGAGCTATATCCCGCTGGCCGACCTGGCTCGCTCCATGGGTACAAAGTCGTCGGCGCTGACGCGCTTGCTGCCCGGCGTCGAACTGGTCGGTGCGAAGCCGCTTCCTGATGGTGCCATGCGCGGCGGACTGATTCGAATCGCCGACCTCGGTCGGCTGGCCATGCTCGGGGCGCGGGCCGGACACGACCTGTTCGTGCCCGCGCCGTAGTTCCTTGGCCGGCAGGAGGCGGCCAGACGAATGAACATGCTATGCCGGAAGATTTTCCGCGGGAGACGCAGGCGGGCGCGCTTGCAGGCTCGGGTCCGAAGCTCCTGCTGCGCAAAGTCGACAACCGCTACTTTGCTGGTTTGACGCCCGATGCGCTGTACGAGCGGTATGCCGCGTGCGAAGACCTGGCGCAACAGCTTGCGCTCTACACCCAGCGAAAAATCGACACCAAAGGATGGGGCTTCGATGCGGCCTGGCGCCGGGTCGAGTTGGGCGTCGAGCACAAGGTTCGCTCCGGTACATGGGATTTCTCTGCCGCAGAGAGTTCGTGGCGCATGTCACGCACCCGGCAAATCCTGAAGGATGCAAACTCCCGCGCTGCCGACGAGCCAAGCGATAAGCGAATTCGGGATTGACTGACCGGAAACCGTTGCTCAAACTTCGACCATCAATCTCTGCACATGCTAACCTGAACTCGACTCGCGGGAGAAAGCGCTTACACTAAGCGAGACAAAGGCGCGGTCGTTTTGGGTTTCGAGTGGAGGATGGTGCGGACAAACCGGGGAGGAAAATGATGTCATCAGACAATCGCATCGACTTGGACGTCGCCCTTCGCAAGCTCCATGAACTCGCACTGGCAGACGGCGACCTAGGTTATGAATACTGGGACCAAGTCGGCCAGTTGCTTAGGCGGGCCGCTAGCATGCAGTCGCACATCGACGCGCTGTCCCGAGAGCTCGAGGTGTGTCGGGCGCAGCTGGACAAATGGCCAACCGCTGCAACCCATATGAATCACGTACGGTAGGGAAGGGGGAGCGGGCTAAGGGGCATTTGGAAGAGGGAATCATGAACGAAGAAACATTCAACCTGAGTCTGCGCAAATTTCTGAAGATGGTGGGCGTCAGCTCCCAGAACGAAATCGAGAAAGCGGTCGCCAGCGCGCTGGCCGAGAAGGCCATAACCGGGAATGAAAAGCTCCCTGCCACGATGACGCTTGAGATTGCCGGCGTCAAATTGAATGTGACATTCGAGGGCACTATCGCTCTGGAGTAGACAGGGAGTGTCCGTGACGGCGCGCCCAGTAGGTATCTGGACCAAGAATCCCTGTGCTTTAAGTGAAATGACCGAGCGGCCAGCCGGGTTTAGGGCTTTCGTTGGGACGTCGAGCGCAGTGTGAATTTCGAGGTCTTGCGCGCGTAATCAACTTACGGCAACAGTAGCGCGTCAGCGGCAACTGACGCGCTATATTGCATTTGCCCAAGGGCCACGCTCCATACCCGACTAGCAGCAGACGGTTGGCTATCTGTGGACTTCGGCCTTTTTTCATTTTTGGCGGGTGCGCTGGTTGTGGAACGTGATGCTCACGATGCGTCTGGCCGATTCGGTTCCGCCGTCGTTATCTTCTCCGCCTCGGCATCCGCCGAGTGCATCTCCACACAATGACGCTATGCCGGCCGGTCAGTGCTATTTCCCGTGATTTCAAATCTGAAAAAATAGGCATATTTGACGGACAGTTTTTGGGTGCTTCCGTTGATGGGCGATGGCGATGGGTGACGTTCGTCGAGATGGCAATCGGCGGCTAGGCGGCCGCTACTGTGAGAGGAAAAATCTCACGTTATGCTTCCCAAAATCTCACAGGATGCTTCCCACCGTCCGTAAAGCCTTGATTCGTAAGGAAGGAAAATCTCAGGTTATGGGGCCTGCTACAGCCTGCGGGCCGCTACCGTGAAAGAGGAGACATGAAGAAAAATTCCAAGCCTTGCCAACTCGTGTTCAGCATGCTGATCGGCCTGACCGCATCCCTGGCGATGCAGAACGCATCGGCTGAGCCCAACAAGCAGGTTCTCGACAGCGCCAGCCAATACAAGGACGAAGCCGTCAAGCTGCTGGAACGCCTCGTCAACATCGATTCCGGCACGGCCAACGCCAAGGGATTGGACCAGGTCGGCGGCATCGTCCAGGAAGAACTGAAGAAACTGGGCGCAAATGTCGAGGTGGTTCCAGCGGCGCCAGCCTTGAGCAACAACATCCTGGCAACCTTCACCGGAACAGGCAGCGCGAAAATCCTGCTGATGGCCCACATGGATACGGTGTTCAAGGATGGCACGGCGGCCGCCAAGCCTTTCCAAGTCAAGGACGGCCGTGCCTACGGCCCCGGAGTCATGGACAACAAGGGCGGCATCGTCGCCGGGCTCTATGCCCTGAAAATCCTGAAGCAGATCGATTTCCGGAACTACGGCCGGATTACCTTGCTGGTGAACACCAATGAGGAGACCGGCTCGACCGGGACGCGCTCCCTGATCGAGAAGCTCGCCAAGGAACATGACGTCACGCTGAACCTGGAACCCGGCCGGCCGGCCGACGGACTCGTCGTCTGGCGCAAGGGCAGCGGAACCGCCGTCATCGACGTCAAGGGGAAGGCGGCCCATGCAGGCGTCGCGCCCGAGAGCGGCCGCAACGCCGCGGTCGAACTGGCGCATCAGGTGCTCGCGATGCGCAACCTCGGGGACAGCCAGAAGCAGACCACCGTCAACTTCACCGTTCTCAAGACCGGCGAAGCGAAAAACGTCATTCCCGACGCGGCGACCGGCTACGGCGACGTGCGCGTCGCGGTGCCCGAGGAATTCGATCGTGTCGAGAAAGACATGGCCAACATCGCCGCGAACAAGCTGATTCCCGACACGCAAGTCAAAACGAGCGTGATCCGCGGATTCCCGCCGATGCCCAAGAACGCGAAGTCGGACGCGCTTGCCGGGACCGCGCAAGCCATCTATGCCGAACTGGGCAAGAAGCTGACGCTGGAAGGCAGCGGCGGAGCGGCGGACGCCAGCCTGTCCGCGGGCGTCGGCACGCCGACGCTGGATGGTTTCGGCATCGTTGGCGGAAACATCCATACGCCGGACGAGTACGCTGAAATCGAGAGCATCGTGCCGCGCTTCTATCTGCTGACGCGGATGATCATGGAGCTGGGCGCCAGGAAGTAAGCGCACGGGCAGCTTGGGCTGCCCGATTTCCGAACGGCGCTATTCCGCTGCAAGCGCCGTTTTCCAGTCCTGCCGCGCGAGCCACGGCGGCACCTGCGCCGCCGGCATCGGCCGCGAAAACAGGTAACCCTGGAACTCATCGCATCCCTCGCGGGCGAGCAGCTCGCGCTCCTCCTCGCACTCCACTCCCTCCGCAACCACGCCCATGCCGAGCGCCTGGCCTAGCCCGATGATCACCTTCGTCACCGCATGGCTTTGCGCCGAGGTGTGCACGTTGCGCACGAACGACTTGTCGATCTTGATCTTGTCGAGCGGGAAACGATACAGGTAGTTGAGGCTGGAATAGCCGGTGCCAAAATCATCGACCGACACCAGGACGCCGAGGCGCTTGATTTCCTGCAGCTGCTTGATGGCCTGCTCGGCATGATCCATCAGGGTCGATTCGGTCAGCTCGAGTTCGATGCTGCCCGGCGTGGTGCCATGCGCCGTCAGCGCGCCCTTGAGGATGGACAGGAATCCCTGGTCCTTGAGCTGCAAGGCCGAGATGTTGACCGACAGCGGAATCTCGCCCAGCCCCCGGGCCTTCCATTCGCGCTGCTGCCGGCATGCCTCGCGCAGCACCCAGGTGCCGATCTCGCCGATGATGCCCGACTCTTCCGCCGCCTCGATGAAATGCACGGGAGGGAGCAAGCCCTTTTCCGGATGCTCCCAGCGCACCAGGCACTCGAAGCCGACCGCCCCCCCGCGCCTGGCCGACACCCTAGGCTGGTAATGCAGCACGAACTCGTTCTGCAGCACGGCGCGGCGCAATTCGCTGTCGAGATGCAGCCGCTGCACCACCTGGTCGTTCAGCTCCGCGGTAAAGAACTGGAAATTGTTTCGTCCGGAATGCTTGGCCTTGTACATCGCCGCGTCGGCATTGCGCATCAGGTCGCTGATGGAAAGGCCGTCGCCGGGATACATCGCGATGCCGACGCTGCAGGTGACATACAGGCTCACGCCTTCCACCTGGTGCTGCTCGCACAGGCCCGGCAGCAGCCGCCGTTCCATGATCGTCCCCACCTCCTGAGGACCGTCGACGTCGTTGAGGACCAGCACGAACTCGTCGCCGCCGAGCCGGCACACCGTGTCGCCCGCCCGCGTCGCGGTCAGCAGGCGCTGCGCCACCGAGCGCAGCAGGCCGTCGCCGACATGGTGGCCCATCGAATCGTTGATGTTCTTGAAGCGGTCGAGGTCGATGAAGACCACCGCCACCTTCGCGCCGCTGCGGTTCGCCTGCTGCAGGGAGACCGACAGCCTTTCCTCGAACAGGATGCGGTTGGGCAGGTCGGTCAGGGGATCGTGATGCGCCATGTACTGGATGCGCTGCTCCGCTTCCTTCAGCCGAGTGATGTCGATGGTCGTCGCGATCACATGCGACAACTCCCGCTGCGCATTCCACAGGCTGTCGATGACCAGCCACGCGGAATACGACTGCTTGTCCTTGCGCACGATCCGCACCTCTCCCTGCCAGGGGCGGCCCGCCCGGATCGCGTCGCTCGTGAGCGGATGATGTTCCTGTTCGTCTTCCATGCCGCCGACCAGCGCCGTCATCGGCTTGCCGATCAGTTCCAGCCGTTCGTAGTGGACGGCGTTGCAGAAGGCTGGATTGGCGAAGGTGATCTCGAAGCGCGGATTGAGGATGGCGACGCCTTCGGACGAAGACGCCAGCACCTTCGACGACAGCTCCATGCGCTCCTCCAGCGCCTTGAGCCGGGAGATCGGCGTGAAGGTGGTCAGGACGGCCATGGTGCCCTGGTATTCGATCCGGCGCGCCGACACGAGCGACCAGGTCGGCCTGTCCATCGCGTTCCAGCGCACCTCGAACTCATCCACCTTGCCGGTGTCGCTGAGCATCTGGAAAAACCGGGCGCGGGCATCGCGGTCCATGCCGGCGGCCCAGGGATCGGCGCCGCTACTATTCATCCACATCTTCGCCGCTTCGTTGGAATGCAGGATGCGGTGGTCCGGGATGGAGGTCACCACCAGCGCCAGCGGCACGGAATCCAGCAGCACCTGCTGCGCATGCGCCGCGCGCCGCTGCGCTTCCAGTTCCTGTTCCTGCATGCGCTGCATGTTCAGGCGTTCCAGCATGTTGTTGAAGCCGTCCACCAGCCGGCCGATCTCGTCCCGGTTGGACCAAGACGCGCGCAAGGTGTAATTGCCGCTCTTGCTGACGTCGTCGGCCACCGCCGCGAGCATCTTGATCGGCGAAGAGATCTGCCGGGCGACGAAGTAGACGATGGACAGGATCACCAGCAGGAACAAGGCCGCCGTCCCGAGGTGCAGCCACATCCGCCCATACTCGCGCTCGATGCGGGCCTGCAGCATCCGGTCGAGTTCCGCCGTCGCACTCGACCAGATCGACGACAGGGTTTTCACGGACTCGAGCGCGTTTTCGGTGAAGACGTCCCGGAGGAGCGTGCCGCCCGTGATTCCGGCGGCGCGCTCGCTGTCGCTCCGGAAGGCGTCGAGCGACGCGAGCAGCCGGGCGCCATCCTGCCGCAGCCGCGCGGCGACTTCCGGCGAGGCGGCGGCAACCGCTTCGCTGAAGTCGCTGCGGATGCCGGTGACGATCGTGTCGAAGCGTCCCTGCACGGCGATGAAGCGGTTTTCGCACCAAGACAGCGGCTGCTCCGGCACCGACGCACCGTCGCAGGGCGTTGCCAGCCGGGTCATCGCTTCCAGCAGGTCGGGGAAGCGCAGCACCACCAGCGACATCGTGTAGTAACTATCGAGGTCGGGGTCGAGGATGAGGTTGGACTGGTTGCCGATCCGCGTCAGCAGCTCATGGCCGAGCGCGTAGGCCTTGAGGTGGCCGGATTGCGCCAGCGTGTCCGCTGTCGGCCCGTCCCTGGCCGACAGGGCTGCCACCAGCTGCTCGCTGAGCGCGCTGGTGCCGAGTTCGCCGTCGCTCCGGCTTTCCTCGTCGGCGAGGCGCTGCGCCCACGGCGCGGCAAGCGCGGCAGTGTCGGCAGCCTTCCCCTGCGCGCTTTCCTGTGTCCTCGACATCTGCGCCGACGCGACCGCCGCGAGCGCGCCGGCGACCTGGGCGATGTAATGGCTG
>NZ_JAAIVB010000074.1 GCF_010974945.1 Noviherbaspirillum galbum
AGGATTGCACGCTCATCATGGAGCGGTAACCGGAGTCGACGCGCTCGACCTCGCGGGCGATGAGGCCGTAGCTGACGTAGTTCAGGCCGGGGCCGCCGTACTGTTCGGGGATGGTGGGGCCGAGCAGTCCGAGCTCGCCCATCTCGCGGAAGATGGAGGGGTCGGTGGTTTCGTTGCGGAAGGCTTCGAGCACGCGCGGCTGCAGCTTGTCCTGGCAGTAGGCCTGGGCGGCGTCGCGCACCATGCGTTCTTCGCCGGTGAGCTGCTGGTCCAGCAGCAGCGGGTCGTCCCATTGAAAAACGGCCTTGGTCAAACTCATGGCAACTCCCTCCATCGGATTGGTGATTAGTTTCAAGATTGTTTTGATTTATCGGCCCGTCAATGTCGTGGCCCATCTGGCGCCCGCAGTCGGGCGACGGTCGATTCGACGTCGCTCCAGGCGGGCTTGTCCGGCGCGTAGCGCTGACGCAGATAACGCGCAATCTGCGCAATCTGCGAATCGCTCAGGTTGTGCTTGAAAGCTGGCATGAAGCCTATCTCCCGACTCGGCGTTTCCTGCACGCCGTGCAGGATGACCTGTACCAGGTTGTCAGGTGTCCCGCTGTGAAGGTTGCTGTTCAGCACCAGCGGGTGATTCAGCCCCAGCAGTGACGGACCATCGCCGTCGTGATGGCAGCTGCCGCATGCCGTGGAAAACAGACGGCTGTCCGCGTTCAAACGGACCTCAGTACGATTCCTGGAAGCTGCCACCAGCTCGTCTGCCATCGTCTTGGCCTGCTGCGGCGCGATCGGTTGATTGAATGATGCAAGGTAATGCGCCATGGCCCTGATGTCCTCCTCGTGCAGCTTGGCGAGTTCCTGCACGACCGGCACCATCGGGCCGGCCGCCGCACCGTGCTGCTCACTGTGGCCGTGACGCAGATAACGGAACAGCTCCGCCTCGGTCCAGGGTACCGGCGCATGGGAAAGCGAAGTCAGCGGCGGAGCCTCCCAGCCGTCGACCAAGGCGCCCGCAAGGTAAGCCTTGCCACCTCGTTCGGCACCCATCGCGTTGCGGGGGCTGTGGCAGGCAGTACAATGGCCGAGCCCGTTGACCAGGTAGGCGCCGCGGTTCCACAGCGCCGTTCGCGAGGGATCGGGAGCGTCGACACCTTGCTTTAAATACAATGCATTCCACAGCCCCATCAGCGGACGCATATTGAACGGAAAAGCCAGCTGGGTCTCCGGCACCGCGTTGCGCACCGGCTCCTGCGACATCAGATAGGCGTACAGCGCCATCAGGTCGTCGTCGCTGATCTTGGTGAACGAGGTGTACGGAAAGGCAGGGTACAGATGTTTTCCATCGCGCGAAATGCCTTCGCGCATCGCGCGCTGGAAGGCGGTGAACGACCATTTGCCGATGCCGGTCTCCGGATCCGGAGTCAGGTTCGTGGTAATGATTTTTCCGAATGGCGTGTCGAGCGCGCGGCCGCCGGCATTGGGCGCGCCGCCTGGCGCAGTGTGGCAGACCATGCAGTCGCCGGCTGCGGCGAGAATCCGGCCTCGCTCGATTACTTCTGCCGTATAGAGAGAGGTGCTGCTCCGTGCGACCTCTGGAATCGCCGGTTTGCCGCCGAACGCCGCTGCGCCGATACCAACCGCGCCAGCCAGCAGTGCGCCCGGAACGGTCCACCAGCGACGCCGGGTGCGCGGCGGCGCGGCCGGGTCGGGCGGCCTGGATGTTTCGGACGGCGGATTCAGCGCGGCCCGCACGACTTCCGGCGTGAAAGGCGGCTGGCGAAAGCGCACGCCGGTGGCATCGAAGATTGCGTTCGCGATCGCCGCCGTCCCGGGCACGGAGGAAGTTTCGCCGGCGCCTTGCGGCGGCTGGTCGACGCGCGGCATCATCATCACGTCGATCACCGGCACCTCGCGGAAATTCAGGATCGGATAGCTGCCCCATTCCTTGGTTGCCACGGTATTGGTGAGCGGTTCGACCTGTACGCTTTCCTTGAGCGCGCGGCTGGTGGTTTGCACGACGTTGCCATGGACCTGGTGCTTGACGCCAGCCGGATTGATCATCAGGCCGGCATCATGTCCGACCACCACGCGCCGCACATGGACCTCGCCGGTATTGCGGTTGACTTCCACGTCGGCGACCCAGGCAGCCCAGGCAGCGCCGAAGCCGGGAAAACGGCTGTGCACGTAGCGGGCGTAGGCGAACCCCTGGCCCTTGAGGAACTCGCCGTCGGCCGGCTGCTGCCGGGGCTGGGTATGAGTAAGCCAGCCGGCACGTTCCGCGGTAGCCCGCACCAGTTCGGCGGCGCGATCATCCTTTAGATAGCGCAAGCGATATTCGACGGGGTCGACCCCGGCCGCGACGGCCAGCTCGTCGATATAGCTTTCATGGGCGAACGAATTGGGCAGGGCCGACACGCCGCGCAACCAGGAGGCTCGCAAGATCGGCGCCATGTCGTTGATCGACACACGCAGGTGTTCGTAGTCATAGGGAGGCACCGAGGTGCGGTCACCCATTTCATAGGCGATCGGGGCCGGGCTGACTTTCCCGGTCAGTAGCAGCGCAAGCGTGACGGCGCCGTTGGACGGATAGGAAGTCTGGAAGTCGTAACCGGCGGCACTGCCATCGGCATTCAGCCCACCCTTGATTTCCATGAGCTGGGCCGCGCCTTTCGGCTCCCACAGGTGCTCCTGGTCGCGCGTCAGCTGCACCCGCACCGGGTGGCCGACGGCACGCGACAGCAGCGCCGCGTCGGCCGCGACATCATCGGCGCAATTGCGACCGTAGCAGCCGGCCGCTTCCATGCGGATTACGTCGATCGCGACATCCCGCATATCCATGAGTTTCGCCAGATCGGCGCGCAGCACATGCGGGTTCTGGGTGCCTGCCCAGACCGTCAGGCGTTCGGGATGCCACTGGGCTACGGCGCAAGATGGCCCGATCGACGCATGCAACTGATAGGGCCAGACATAGGTGCGGTCGATGCGCTGGGCGGCGTTTGCCAGCGCGGTATCGACGTCACCCTGCTCCGCTACCACGCGGCGCGTGGACGGATTGTTGCGGATCGCCGCTTCCAGGTCGCCCAGCTCGGGCAAGGCAGGCCACTCCTTCCATTGCATGGCCAACTCGCGCATCGCCTGTTCAGCGTGCTCCTCGCGCTCGGCGACAACGCCGATGAAGTCGCGGATCACGACCACCGCGACGATGCCGGGAATATGTGCGATCGATTTCTCGTCGACCGACTCCAGGGTATTTCCGATGAAGTCGCCATGATCGGCGCCGGCATAGGGCGGCCGTATCACTCGCCCATGGAGCATGCCAGGCACGCGCAGGTCATGCACGAACGTCAGTTCACCGACTGCCTTGCCCGGAATATCCACGCGCGGCACGCTTTGCCCGACCACGCGGTAATCTTCGGGCCGCTTGCTGGCGATTGCAGGGTCAAGCAGCAATTGAACATGCATGTCCCTGACCAGCTCGCCATAAGGAATCGATTGTCCCTGCTGCCCCTGCTGTTCCTGCCGGCCACGCACGCGAGCGACGCCGGCATCGATCTCGATCTCGGCCGGCGGTACGCCAAGCCGTTGCGCCGCCTGCTCCACCAGCCACGCGCGAGCCTGCGCGGCGGCGGTGCGCAAGGGCAGCGCGTGGATTTGTATCGAGGCGCTGGCGATTGTCGCTCCCTGGTTCGGCGCACGCGTGGTGTCGCCTAGCACCATGTTGACTTGGTCCATGCGCACATCGAGTTCTTCCGCCACGATTTGCGCCAGCGCGGTGCGGATGCCGGTACCGAGGTCAACATGTCCGTTCAGAGCCGTGACGCTGCCATCGTCCCAGACGGCAACCAGAATCTCAACGCCCTCTTCCGGATTCGCAGGCACCGCAGCGGGCTGTCCCTTGACAGGAGGAGGCGGCGGCGGCGGCTCGCGAACGATCAGCAGGACGCCTTTCGCTTGGTGAAAATCCTGCCGGCTGTGCGGCAGATCGGCACGGCGGCTCATGTCGTTCCCTTTTCATTGGAGGCAAGCAGCTCCACCGCGCGGTGCACCGCCTGCAGGATTTCAATGTGGGTGCCGCAGCGGCAAAGGTTGTTCGCCAGCGCGTCGCGGATCTGGCGATCGTCGGGCCGTGGATTGGTCCGCAGCAGCGCCGCCGTCGTCATGATCATGCCGTTCAGGCAGTAACCGCACTGCGCGGCCTGCATCTCGATGAAGGCTTGCTGGACCACGTGCAGCGCATCCCTCCTGCCAAGTCCTTCCAGCGTCGTGATTTGTCGTCCGGCCACGCCGCCAACCGGGATCACGCAGGCGCGCGCGGCCTTGCCGTCCACCAGCACAGTGCAGGAACCGCATTGCCCCAGCCCGCAGCCGTATTTGGGGCCGTTGAGTTGAAGGTCGTTGCGCAAGACGAACAGCAGCGGCGCGTCGCCCGGTACCTCGAGCGTGTGCGTACGTCCGTTGACTTCCAGGGAGACGGTGGAAGGGGCACGAAGATTCATGACTGCAGCCACTTTACATGCTCAGGTAAGCTTGCCTGACCGCATCGTTGGCGGCTAGCTCGTCAATCGTGCCCTCGAACCGGATCTGTCCCTTTTCGAGCACATACGCGCGGTCGGACACCAGCTCGGCAAAATGCATGTTTTGCTCGGATAGCAGGATGCTCACGCCCTCGGCCTTGAGTTCCAGGATCATGTGCGCCATCTGCTCCACGATCACCGGCGCCACCCCTTCGGACGGTTCGTCCAGCAGTACCAGATAGGGATTTCCCATCAGGGTGCGCGCCACTGTCAGCATCTGCTGTTCGCCGCCGCTCATGCGCCCGCCGAGCCGGTTTGGCATTTCCCCCAAGTTGGGAAACAGCTTGAACAGCCGCTCCGGCGTCCATATCGGCGCGGCGGTGTTGTCAGGCCAGTGGCGCTTGCCCTGGCGTCCGACGTCGAGATTTTCCAGCACCGTCAGATCGGTAAAGATGCGGCGGTCCTCCGGTACGAAGCCGAGGCCGCGGGCAGCGATTTCGTGGGGCTGCGCACCGGAGATGTCATGGCCCATGAATGAAACGTTTCCCCGCCGCTTCGCCAGCAAGCCCATGAGCGCCTTGAACGTGGTTGATTTGCCGGCGCCATTGCGCCCCATCAGCGCCACCACTTCGCCGCGCCGCACCTGCAGGTCGACGTTAAACAGGATCTGCGCCGCGCCGTACCAGGCGTTGAGCGCCTTGACGTCGAGCAGGGCTTCGCGCCCGGCATCGATCGCCGTCTGCCGCACCGCACCTTCTGCTGCGGGTCGCATCATACGGACTCCTTGGAAACCTTGGATTTTTCAAACGTCTTGCCGCTGCCGAAATACACTTCCTGGACCTTCGGATGCTCGCGGATTTCGTTCGGCTTGCCCTCGGCAATCAAGCGTCCGCGCGCCAGCACGATCATGCGGTCGGCATAGGCGAACACGACGTCCATGCTATGTTCGGTAAACAGCACGGCCATGTTGTGCTCGACCACCAGCTTCTTGGTCAAGGCCATGAGTTCGTTTCTTTCCTTCGGCGCCATGCCGGCGGTCGGCTCATCCATGAGGAGCAGCTTGGGGCGATTAGCCATGGCGATCGCCAGCTCGACGCGCTTGACGTCGCCGTAGGCCAGCACGCTGCAGGGCCGGTCGGCCTGCGCCGCCATGCCGACCTGCTCGAGCAGGGCCAGCGCCTCGTTCCGCTTATGCGCAGCCGCCCTGCGCCACATCGAGAACAGCTTGCCATCGGCCGACAGCAGCGCCATCTGCACGTTTTCGACGACGGTCAGCGAAGCAAAGGTTTCGGCGATCTGAAAGGTGCGTCCGACGCCCAGCCGCCAGATTTCGCGCGGCTTTTTCCCGACCAGCTCGGCGCCGTCGAAACGGATGGAGCCGACGTCGGCGTGCAGCTGGCCATTGACCATATTGAAGGTGGTGGATTTTCCAGCCCCGTTTGGCCCGATCAGCGCCAGCAGTTCGCCAGCGGCAAGTTCGAAGCTGATGCCGTCAACCGCCTTGATGCCACCAAAGGACTTCCCGAGATTCGTTACGGTCATCAGACTCATTGCCGGGCCTCCTTCTTTTCCTGCCAGCCGTCATATAACTGACGCACAAAGCCAGCAATTCCCTGCGGAAACAGTAACACCAGCAACAGGATGATGCCGCCCAACATGGCGCGCCAATAGTCTGTATTGCGCGATACGGCATCTTGCAGCCAGCCGAAGGTCACTGCCCCGACGACCGGTCCGGTCAACGTCTGAAGCCCGCCCAGCATCACCATCACCAGGCCGTCGACGGACTTGCCGACATTCAGGGTGTCTGGAGATATGCTTCCCTTGGAAAAGGCGAACAGGCCGCCCGCGATGCCGGCGAACAGGCCGGCGATGACGAACGCTACCCACTGCAAGCGCTTGACATCGATGCCAATCGCGTCGGCACGCAGCACCGAATCTCGGGAGGCGCGCATCGCGTATCCAAACGGCGAGAACAGTACGCGCCGCAGCAACAGGATTGCGATCCCTACCACAACCAGTGTCAAGTAGTAGTAGGCACCCGGCGCGGAAAGCCACTTTGCTGGCCAGATACCGGTCAAGCCATTGCTACCGCCGGTCACGGCATCCCATTGGTAGCACACGGCCCAGGTAATCTGGGCAAAGGCCAGCGTCAGCATCGCGAGGTAGACGCCTGATAGCCGCACGCAAAACCATCCGTACAGGAACGCGCCAGCCGCAGCGGCCAGCGGCGCCAGGACCAGCGCGGCCTCCATCGGTAAGCCGAAGGCGCGCACCGCGACCGCGGCGCCATACGCACCGAGCCCGAAATATGCCGCATGACCGAACGAATGCATGCCCGCCGGGCCCATGATGAAATGCAGACTGGCAGCAAACAGCGCGGCGATCATTAAGTCGATGGCCAGCACGGTCACGTAGGATGAGCCGATCTTGAGCAATGGTAGCGCCACGAGGGCCGCGGCCAGCACCGCGACCGCAAGCTTGTACATCGGTTTGGCGGAACGCAGCGGCTGCTCGGCCGGTCCGGTGTTGCGGCTGACCGCTTGTGGCTTCCCTAGCAAACCGCATGGGCGAATCACCAGCACCACGGCCATTACGATGAAATCCACCACCAGCGTCAACTTGGAGAACGAAATGGTGATGCCGAAGATGTCTACCACGCCGAGCCAGATACACACCGCCTTCAGTTCTGCGATCAGCAGGGCGGCGATGTAGGCACCTGGAATCGAACCCATGCCCCCGACTACGACCACGACGAAAGCGGAGCTGATGCTGACCAGATCCATCTCCAGGTTTGCCGGCTCGCGCGGCAACTGTAGCGCTCCGCCCAGGCCGGCAAGCATGGCGCCCAGCGCGAACACCGCGGTGAACAGCCAAGCCTGGTTGACGCCAAGCGCGCTTACCATTTCGCGGTCGTGGGTGGCGGCGCGCACGAGCGTACCCCACCGCGTGCGGGTGAGCAGCAACCAGAGCAGGCCAAGCACCACCGGCCCGACCACGATCAGGAACAGGTCGTAGGAAGGAAACTGGCGGCCGAGGACGTCGACCGCTCCCTTGAGGCCGGGTGCGCGCGGACCAAGTAACTCTTCCGGTCCCCACAACCATAACGCAGCGTCGCGGATGACGAGCACCAGCGCAAACGTTGCCAGCAGTTGAAACAGTTCTGGTGCGCGATAGATACGCCGCAAGAGGATGATTTCCACCAGCGCGCCAAGCACGCCGACTGCCACTGCGGACAGCAGCAAGGCGGGCCAGAAGCCCATGCCCCCGAAGCGCTCGGCCAGCGAATAGGCGATATAGACGCCAACCATGAAGAACGAGCCGTGCGCAAAATTGACGATGCGCGTGACACCGAAAATCAGCGACAGGCCGGCCGCCACCATGAACAACGAAGAGGCACTGGCCAAGCCGTTGAGCAACTGAACCGCGAAACTTGAGAAGCCCATGAAACGTTCTTTCAGCGGAGTGGATCGGAAACGCCCCGGCCCGCAGGCCGGGGAGCCGGCATTATTGCGCCGGACGCAATTTCGCTACCTGCGCCGCGGACGGAAGGTATTTCGCGCCGTCCAGATAGCGATAGTCGACCATCACGCCTTTGCCGTTTTCGACCTTGGTCCGGCCGACATAACCACCCATCGTGGACTGGTGGTCTTCGGAACGATAGACGATCGGTCCGAGCGGGGTATTGACCTGCAAGCCCTTGAACGCATCAGCCAGCTTTTCGGAATCGGTCGAACCCGCCTTCTTGATGCCGGCCGCAAGCGACATGATCTCGCTGTAGCCGACCACCGATCCCAAGCGTGGATAATCCTTGAATTTAGCCTGATAAGCCTTCAGGAACGCCGTGTGCTCAGGCGTCTGGATGCCGTACCACGGATATCCGGTGACAATCCAGTTGTTTGGGCTTTCCTCCTTCAAGGGATCGATGTACTCCGGCTCGCCGGTAAGCAGGCTCACCACCTCGCGGCCCTTGAATAGGCCCCGCGTGTTCCCCTCGCGGACAAATTTCAGCAGATCGCCAGCGAACAACACGTTGAAGATGGCATCCGGCTTGGCATCGGCCAGAGCCTGCACGACGCTGCCGGCATCGACCTTGCCCAGCGGCGTGGCTTGTTCCGCCACGAATTCCACGTCGGGCTGCGCCGCTTTCATCAGCTCCTTGAACGTGGCGACTGCCGACTGGCCGTATTCATAGTTGGGATAGACCAGCGCCCAACGCTTCTTCTTCAAAGCAACGGCTTCCGGCGCCAGCATGGCTACCTGCATGTAGGTCGACGGACGCAGGCGGAAGGTGTAGCGATTGCCATCCTGCCACACGATCTTGTCAGTCAGCGGTTCACCCGCCAGGAAGAAAAATTTACGCTGCTTGGCGAAGTCGGTCAGGGCCAGTCCGGTGTTGGAAAGAAAGCCCCCGGTCAGCACGTCGACGTGTTCGCGCGACACCAGTTCCTCGGCGACCCGCACGGAATCGCCGGGATTGCCATTGTCATCCCGGCTGATCAGCTCCAGTTTCTTGCCGTTGACGCCGCCAGCCGCATTGATCTCGTCCAGGGCCAGCTGCATTCCCTTGCGGTACGGCTCGAGAAAGGCGGGTTGCGCCTTGTAGCTGTTCACTTCACCGATCTTGATCACATTATCGGCAGATGCCGCGATACCGATACCGGTGGCCCAGAGGACGGCGGCGCTTGCGAGGATACTGCTGGTCTTCTTCATCATTGTCTCCTTGTTATTAGCTTGTGGTGTATGACGTTCGGGAGCGAATCGGTTCGGAAATTAGCGCAAGCCATCCTCGCCTTTGATTTCGTGGGACTGGAGCCCTCCCACGCGGGGCAGTGGGCGGCCGCTATCGGTAACGACAACGGCCACCACGATCTCATTGGCACGCGGCGCGTCTGCCACCCGCGCTTCCATCGCGTCGAAATGGCTGCGCACGAACGCCGCGTCCTTGTGCCCCAGCGGCACGTCGACAGCGGTACCGACCCCGCCCATTTTCTTGCTTGACGGAACCAGCGCAGCCCCCTTGCTGACCGCCTGGCGTAAAGGCGCGCCGAGCTTGGGGTGCAGAATGGCAGCCGCGTGCTCGAGTTCGCCCGCCTCGCCGACGATTGCCGCCTTACCGTAGCTTTGCGCCTGCTCCGGTGCGATGCCGAGTGCCTGCACGCAACGGCTTCCCAGCAGTCCGCCGAGCTCTTCCCCGATGGCGACCAGCTCGTCAAGAGAATCGGCGTAGCGGCCGGCGTAGGGGTTCTCGATGACGGCCATCGCCAATGCCTTGCGGCTGGGCGGGTTGACCGCCTGGCCCATTTCGGCCCGGGTCTCGTCGAGCTGGACGATGAGCTTGCGAATCTTTGCTGGCATGGATATCTACCTCCGTAACAAGTTGAAAATGCCGATGAAATCAGCGCTGGCCGTCCCACTTCGCGATGTCGGCCGCTTTCAGGCCGCCGACCCGGGCATGCACGCGGGGACCGGTGCTCATGGCAAGAATCACCACCATTTCGTCGGCACGCGGGCCGCCTGGAACTCGGGCTTCGATGGCGTCGAAGTGGCTGCGCACATAAGCGGCATTAATGTGCGTCATCGGAACATCCAGCGTCGCCCCAGGACCCGCCACCTTCTTGGTGGACGGTACAATCGCCAGTGCATTGGCAGGCTGGCCCTTGGTACCGCTGCTCTTGCCCGCCGCGTAGGCAGCCGAGTCACCTTTCCAGCCAAGCAGTTCGCGCATCGCATAGCCGCCCGGCACATGCCAGAGTGCGCCATGCTCGATTTCGCCGGCTGAACCGATGATTGCACCCTTGCCATAGCCTTCGATCTTTTCAGCCGGCACCTCGAAGCGCTGCAGCAGCGCGCCCGCCAGCTCGACTCCAACCGCATTCAATTGCTCCATCATGGGCAGGATATCCGGTTCGTAACGCCCGGCATAAGGATTAGTGAGCACTCCCGCGACATAACCGCGCCGCAGCGGCACGTCGGCCCGCGGCCCGAATTCATGGAAAATGTCTTCGACATGGAAGAATACGCGTCGTATATCGATCATCGGGCAATCCTCAAGTTGCGAAACAGGTTGGCTTGTGACGGCAGCGCCGCCGCGGGCCGCGGGTCCCAATCAGGGTTTTCGTTGAGCAGGCATGCGCTTCGATTCTGGCATACAAGTACCGCCCCCCAGATCAGGCCCGCACGCTCTAGCTTGCGCGCAAGCGCGATGCCGGCATGTAGCGCCGCCTGGACCAGCTCGGGTTCCAATTGCGGCACGTCGACCGTCACGGGCAAGTCGCCCAGGTCAGTATCGTCCTTTAGCTCGCAGGCGGAAATTCGTTTGATGCGGGAGTCATTGATATTGACGGCATTGGCGATGACGGTCGCCGCTGCATCCGCCTGCGCCGCGGTTGCGGCCAGGATGGTTGCGCTGTCGGCGATACCTAGCGAAAAGCTCCGTCCACGCCACCCGCTGGTGGCGATGCCTCGAACCGGCAAAGCCGCCTCGATTTCCATGTCCGCATCAGGTTCAAGGTGGCCATGCACCGCTTCGCGGGTGGCGTTCGCCAAATCCGAGCAGATTCCGACGCGATACGAGGCGCCCGGAGCCAGATGAAGCGCGATGTCCCCGCCATTATTGACGGCGGCGCGAATAATGCCGGGACGCTCGTAGCAGGCAATGATTTCCTGCGCGACGGCGCCGGCGACTGCTGCCATCGGCGTGATGTAGCCGGATCGGAAAGGATGGCAGGCGTTCCACATGCGCCGGGCGACAACACCAGTCAGCGCCGTCGCGTCGCCCACCGGACGCCGCAATTCACGCAATTCGCTCACGAGCTCCGCCAGCACGGTCTCAAACCGCTGCCAGGCACTGCGATGCGCTGCCTGGACCGCATCGGCACGGCCGTCGGCCTGGATTACCAGGTCGATCGGTCCATGCGAAAAATGCAGGCGGCCGTCGGCAAGCGTCGTGTGCTGCGGGCTCATTTCGCGCCTCCCAAGCCTAGCCCAGCATCGGGCCGGCAGCGGCCGGCCAGACATTGACGGCAGGCTGGTGCAGCCATTTGCGCTGGGTCGGCGCGCCTTCGTTGTGCCATGCGCCGGACGTCAGCACGGAAGAGAGCGGACGGACGTAGTCCATGTGGCCGCCGAGCGCCTGGTAATCCTCCAGGCGCATCGTGAATTCGATCGGAGCCACGATGGCCGGTGTCGGCACCGTGCCGAAACTATTGTCGGGCATGCGCATGACGTCTGTCATGATCGTGATGCCGCCGCCCGGCCAGACATAGGCTGGAGCGCCGCCGCAGGTGACATTGACCAGGGTCTGCTTGATCGAGCGCGTCAGCAGGATGGGATTTTCAGTAACACCAGCGCGCAGGCTCCCTCCGGCGCCTGCCAGGAACAATACCGTCGTGAGCGACGGCTCGCAGTTTTCGCCGATGCGCTCGACCACCCTTTGCACCTCCGCCGGCATCGGTTGTTCGACGGGGCGCAAATTATCATCCAGGAGGTACCAAGCGGCGTGCTCGCCGGTGGTGGAAGTCATCAGCAGGCGCAATCCCGGCCTTGCCACCGTGGCATCCCAACCTTCAATGATGCTCAGGGGTTCGGCGATATCGGTTCCACCCCAGCCAGTGCCGGGGTTCGCAACCTGAAAATAGCGACCCGGCGTGGATTTCCGGCCACGGATCTTTACGCCGGAAGGCGGGATGTCAAGGCAGCGTCCTGCCTGGTGTTCGGTCAGCACGCCGGTGATGTGGTCGTCGACCACGATCACCTCGTCGACTTTGCCGAACAGCTGGCGCGCAAAAATGCCTATGGTGGCCGAGCCGCAGCCAACGCGCATGCGCTGCTCCTCGACGCCATTTACGATTGGCGCGCGGCCGGCCTGGATCACGATCTGGGAGCCGCCGTCAATGGTGACTTCGGCCGCCTGCTTGTTGCCCAGCAGCTGCATGATTTCGGCGGTCAGACGACCTTCTTTCTTGCTTCCGCCGGTCAGATGATGCACTCCGCCGAGGGATAGCATCTGCGAGCCGTACTCGGCGGTGGTGACATGCCCCACCACTTCGCCCTTGTAACGGACGTTGGCCTGTTCAGGGCCGAGGTAGCGGTCGGTATCGATCTTTACCTTGAAACTGCAGTAGCTGAAGATCCCTTCGGTGACGACCGTGACAATGTCTACCCCGCCGGCCGGAGACGACACGATGAACGGGGCAGGCTTGTAATCGGGATAGGTGGTGGATGAGCCAACGCCAGTCACGAACACTTCACCGGCGTGCAGCAGGTTGCCATCCCAGGTTGCAGGGGAGGCGCTGCTCTCTCCTTCCGGCCCTGCGCCGGTGCCCGACTGCTGGCGCCCGGCAAAGGGCACCAGCACACCATCCTCGGAAGCGACGGTCTTGCGCAATAGGACAACCGGATCCACACGCACCAGCGTGCCGTCAACATTAGCATAGCGATCGCAGGCGCCGGAACGGCCAGCGGTGATCTGGCATAGGACCGGGCAGGCATTGCATTCAATCTTGTCGCCGGCCATGCGCTCGCTTCGCGGCTTGGCCCGCTCCAGCATTGGCGGCTCGATGCCCGGCAGCCCGTCGGTCTTGGTGTGCTCGGTCATGGTGCTGGCGTCTCCTGAATAGATTAATTATGCTTGGCATCCACTCAATGTAGTGTACACTACATTTTCATTCAGTGTTAGCTACATATTCATGTTGTACGCGCTACATAAAAATTCGTCGATGGCAGCGAGGAAGCCCTGATGACTCACGTAGTGACTCAAGCCTGCATTCGCTGCAATACACCGACTGCGTCGATGTATGCCCCGTGGATTGTTTCAAGGAAGGGCCGAACATTTTGGTCATCGATCCGGAGGAATGCATCGATTGTGCTGTCTGTATCGCGGAATGCCCGGTGAACGCTATTTATGCCGAGGACGATTTGCCGGAAAATATGCAGCTTTTCACGCAACTCAATGCTGAGTTGGCCGTTGACTGGCCCACCATTTCCAAGCGCAAAAGCCCCTTGCCTGATGCGGAAGCCTGGAAATTGCGGAAGGACAAGATCGGGCAACTTGAACGTTGAACGCAGACGGTTTTTATGCTTGCAATGGAGAACAGATGAGCGCCTTCAATGAAGAACGTGTATTAAGCGTCCACCACTGGACGGATACGTTATTTACCTTCACCACCACACGCGACACGTCGCTACGGTTCAGCAACGGGCACTTCACGATGATCGGACTGCGCGTTAACAACAAGCCGCTGCTGCGCGCCTACAGCATCGTCAGCGCCAATTACGAAGATCATCTCGAATTCCTGAGCATCAAAGTGCCTGACGGACCTTTGACCTCGCATCTTCAGCACATCAAGGCCGGGGACACGATTATCGTCGGTCGCAAGCCGACCGGCACGCTGCTAATCGATTACCTGTTGCCTGCAAAGCGCTTGTACCTGCTATCCACCGGCACCGGGCTAGCGCCTTTCATGAGTATTATCCGGGACCCGGAGACGTATGAGAAGTTCGAGCAGGTGATCCTGGTACATGGGGTGCGGACAGTCGACGAGCTGGCATACCACGACATGTTGGTCGAACACCTGCCAAACCACGAATTCCTCGGAGAGCTTGTCAGCAGCAAGCTCCGCTACTACCCGACAGTGACGCGGGAACAGTACAAGAACATGGGTCGTATCACCAACCTGATCGAAAGCGGCAAGCTGTTTACCGACCTTGGTGTCTCGCCCCTCGATCCGAAAAACGATCGCGTAATGATCTGCGGCAGCCCTGGCATGCTGCGCGACCTGAAGAAGATGCTCGAAGCGAATGGATTCAAAGAGGGTAATACCACAACGCCAGGCGACTTCGTAATCGAACGCGCCTTCGCCGAACAGTAATCAAGGGTGCCGCCCGGAGCTTGACGCCGCCGGGAGGCATCATTCCAGCCCAGAACGAACATGGCAACCTCTATTCCCCGGCGTGCCGCCGGCACTGCAAGCACCACTCGCCGGCCGCGCGTGCGTGAGCAGGCCGCCTTGGCGACGCAGGACAATATCCTACGCGCAGCAACCAAGGTTTTCGCGAAGCACGGCTTTGCGGGGGGGCGCATCGAGCAGATCTCGAAAGCGGCGAAGTCGCATGACCGCATGATTTATTACTACTTCGGCAGCAAGGAGGGACTGTTCATCGCGGTGATCGAAGACACCTACCGGCAGTTCAACGAGGCTGAATCCAAGCTTGCCCTGAACCTGGAGAATCCGGTCGAGGATTTAAAGACCCTTGTGCGCTTCATGTGGACCTATTATTTGCAGCATCCCGAATTCATCACCTTGTTGAATAGTGAGAATTTGCACCTGGGCAAGCACATTTCCAAATCCGTGCGTGCCCGCGAGTATTCTTCCCCAGCCATCTCTCTTCTTGGCCGCGTCCTTGCGAAGGGAGTTGAACTTGGCCTGTTCCGTCCGGAAGTGCGGGCACGCGACCTTTACCTGATGAGCGCGGCGCTGGCCTATTTCTATTTGTCGAATCGCTTCACGCTGTCAGCATTTCTCGGCGAAAACCTCGAAGCGCCTGAAGCGCTAACGCACTGGGAGGCGTTCATTACCGCCGCCGTCGTGCGCCAAGTCTCGGCCGCGCCGGACGAGACGGCCCCAACAATCCCGACAATAGCGACAGCCTCGTGAACCAGGGCCTTTTTCCTTTCTTTGATTAAAAAACAGGAGACAAACATGGCAGACGTAGTCAGCGCCCAGAAATCCGGCAAGGTAGTCATCAAGAACATCGGTCTTCTACTGTCCGGAGACATCGACCAACCCATCCTGGATGCCGATACCATCGTCGTGCAGGATGGCCTGATCAGTGCCGTGGGTAAGGCAGCGGACTGCGACACCGAAGGCGCCGACACGGTGATCGATGTCCGCCGGACTTGTGTTGCGCCGGGTCTCATCGACAGCCATGTCCACCCCGTTTTTGGCGACTGGACGCCGCGCCAGAGCCAGTTGGGCTGGATTGATTCCACGATGAACGGCGGCGTGACCACCATGATCTCAGCCGGCGAAGTCCACCTCCCGGGCCGTCCGAAAGATATCGTTGGCCTGAAGGCGTTGGCGATCACCGCCCAGCGCGCGTTCGACAATTTTCGGCCGGGCGGCGTCAAGGTGCTCGCCGGCGCCCCAGTGATTGAAAAAGGCATGACTGAGCAGGACTTCAAGGACCTGTCAGAGGCCGGCGTCAAGTTGCTCGGCGAAGTCGGGCTTGGATCGGTAAAGGCCGGTGAAGAGGCGCAAAGAATGGTGGCCTGGGCGCGAAAGTACGGCATTCAAAGCACGATTCACACTGGCGGCCCCTCGATCCCCGGCTCGGGCCTGATCGACAAGGATGTGGTGCTCGAAGCCGACGCCGACGTGATCGGCCACATCAATGGCGGCCACACGTCGCTTCCGGAGGCCCATGTCTGCGAGCTATGCGAAAAATCGAGCCGTGCCATCGAGATCGTCCACAATGGTAACGAGCGGGTCGCGATTGCGGCCGCGCAGACAGCAATGCAGCTCAAGTGTCCCCATCGCGTCATCCTTGGCACCGATGGCCCGGCCGGGTCAGGCGTGCAGCCTCTCGGCATCCTGCGCATGATTGCGCTACTGTCGAGCCTGGGCCGCCTACCCGCCGAACTCGTGTTTTGCTTCGCCACCGGCAACACTGCCCGTATCCGCGGACTAAATTGCGGGCTGATCGAAGTTGGCCGCGCGGCTGACTTCGTTTTCATGGACAAGGCTCAGCACTCGCCAGGACGCGACCTGCTCGACAGCGTCCAGCTCGGTGATATTCCCGGCGTCGGCATGGTCATGATCGACGGCATTGTCCGATGCGGCCGCAGCCGCAATACCCCACCCGCGACGGAAATTCCGGTGGTCGTTGCCAGCACCCACGCGGTTCACTGAGCATCCAGATCTCTCGGCAATTCAGTTCCATGCCGGACGCAGCACCTGCGCCCGGCATGGAACTGAATTGCCGTAAACAGAAGGCAAAGCAATGAAAGTTTTGGCACCAGCGAAGCGCGCTGCGGGCTGCGACGTCAAGGTCCGGCTCGAATATGTTGGCAATGGCGTGGACATCGTGGGCGCCATCAAGGACTCGAAGATTATCATCGCCGTCGGCAAGAATCCGGAAGTGCCAATCCTTGCCCTGGCGGATTACGGAATGGCCGACGACCGGCTGGGGCTCGCGCCGCAGCTCGCAGCAGTGCTCTAACTGGACGATCCATGGCCGACCTGTTTTTACGGCGCTTCAACAGACTCAGCCCTCAAACGAAAGGTTTGTGGCTCGGGCTGATCGCAATGATGATGTTCGGACTTACGCTTCCGGTAACGCGGCTCACGATGGGGACCGGGACCACGACCCAGTTGTCGCCGTGGTTCGTGACGTTCGGACGTGCCGTGGTAGCCGCATTCCTGTCCATCGGATTTTTGTGGTGGAAGCGCGCGCCCTGGCCCAAGCGCCCCCACTGGCGCATGCTGGTCTTCGCTGCGCTCGGCAACGTGCTCGGCTATCCGCTGCTGCTGGCATTTGCGCTGCGTACGGTGACAGCCAGCCATGCGGCAGTGATCACGGCATTGCTGCCGCTGGTGACGGCGGTGTGTGCGGTCTGGATGTTACGCCAGAGGGCCAGCAACAGCTTCTGGGCATGCGCGGCTGCCGGCACCGCATTGGTAGTTGTCTATTCTCTGCTTCGTTCCTATCAGGCGGGACAGGCATTTCACCTTGAACGGGCCGACCTGGTGCTGGTGATTGCGGTGCTGGCAGCTTCGATAGGCTACGTACACGGCGCACTCGTTACTCCGGAACTCGGCGCCGTGCAGGTAATTTGCTGGATCAATATCATTTCGCTTCCGCTGACCTTGCCGGGCTCAATCATGAGCTGGCCGCAAACGGCGGTCAGTGCCGTCACCTGGATAGGCTTCGCCTATCTTGGCCTGTTCTCAATGTGGCTCTCGCTCGTCATCTGGTATCGCGCGCTCGCCATTGGCGGCACCGTACGGACAAGTCAGGTGCAGTTGCTGCAACCCTTTTTTGCGATGCTGTTTTCCATACCGCTGCTTAGCGAACAACTCGACACCCTCACCGTGGGCTTCGGCGCCGCCGTGGTAGTCACGGTATATCTTGGCAAGCGTCTGGGTGCCTCGTCGCGCTGAACCACGCCGAATCACAGTTCTGAGTTTTCTGTAGTAGTTTGCCTCAGCTTCGGCGGGATGGATATAGCCTAGCGCTTCCATGCGCCGGTGGTGGTTATACCAAGCCATCCATTCCAAGGCGGCCACCTCACCGGATCACCTCGTCAAGGTTTATAGATGCCGCTGCCGACCACCAGGTTGTCCACCTTCTCCACGTAGCCGGATTTGCGCTCAACCGCCTTGGTCACGGGATTGGGCCATTTGTAATCCACCCAGCCCTTCCCCTTGCTGTTGGCCACATCGATGAATGTCTTGATGATCGCGGTGCCATCGGCATCCTTCATATCCATCAGGTTCTTGCCGACCATCTTTGGGTTATTGCCATGGGAGACGTTAGTGCCATTCATGTCGTAGACGTAGATGTACAGGTCACGGTCATGGAAGTCCTTGTTGGCCGGATCGGCGAACTCCGCGAACGCCTTGTCTTTGCCGTTGGCCTTGATCGCGGCAACCGCTTTCTTGACCATGGCCACCGCCTCGTCTGCGCTGGCGCGCTCGTTTGCCGACGCCGTACCGCAAGCGATTACCAGGCATGCTGTCATGCCCATCATGCTCATCCATTTTTTCATTCTGCAGTCTCCTAATATTGTTTGAAACGACGCACATACCTACCAGTCGGCGTCGCTTCCTTAGGGTAACGAAACGAATTGCGGCGAACAAGTACCGGCAGATCAAACGACAGCATGTGAACTAACAGTTTCTATTTCTGACCGGGCGTTCGTCGGATTTTACCCACGCCCAGCAAAGGCTTGCTGGGATTCGCCTGCGTGTTTCTACGTGATGCGGTTGCGTAGTTCTCGCGATTGGCGCTTGTCGGGTGATCGACAATACTTCCACTTGTCAGAGGTAAGCGTGAAGCCGCAGCATCGAATCGGCATGCGGCGCACGCAACCCCACTGCTAGAAAAAAATAATCCAGGAGATCCGCATGCCCTTCTTTTCTTCCGCTTTTCGAATCGCCTCCCTAAACGTCTTCCGGCTGGAGTTCAGCATTCAGCGGTAAGCATCGATCGTCTCCCCAAACTCGGCTCCGAGTGGGTTTTGCCCGTGGTAACACGGGTACTTTTTCCTTCATGTCCCTGGCGCTGAAAGAACCTCGTTTCAATGCCCGGCATTGATGGAAAAGTCACGTTCAGAACCCGACATGGCGATGTGCGGCAAACAATCCGATCAGAAACTGAAGACCGAAGGAGAAATGATGTCCAGCGAAATGGAGTGTCGCGCCTTTAGCGACCGGCTCATTAACGCCCTAGCATACCGCGGCCACCGCACCTATCCAACCGGCGTCATGCGCCTCTATAACGAATCGCAAAACAGCCGCAGCGTCACCGTTGCTGCGGTGCGCAAGTGGCTGACCGGTGCGGCAATACCATCACAGGAAAAGCTGCAGGCGCTTGCGGCCTTGCTCGATGTGTCGCCCGAATGGCTGCGCTTCGGTACCGGCTCCATGATCGCCGTCGCCTGCCCCAGCGAACTGGGTGAGGAAGAACGTGAACTGCTTGACAGCTACCGCACGCTCGACCTGGTTCACCGCACCGCCCTGCTGACCTATCTGCGCCGCCACAGCTATCCAATCAACAAACAGTTCTAACGACCACACTGGAGAAAACCACATGATCAAACTGCTGTTGGCACTGCCCTTTCTCGGGCTGCTATGGGTGCCGCTCTATAACCATGAAGGGCCGGCGCTGTTCGGATTTCCCTTCTTCTACTGGTACCAGCTGATGTGGGTGCCGATCACGTCGCTGCTGATCTGGATCGTCTACCGTGACGGCGTTCGCAAGGGAGAACAATGATGGGTGGCCAAATCAACTGGACGGCGCTTGGCGTCTTCATCTTCTTCTTTGCGCTCGTCACCATCCTTGGCTTCGTCGCATCCAAGTGGCGGCGCGGCGATACCGACAAAGGCGCCCACCTCGATGAGTGGGGCTTGGGCGGTCGCAATTTCGGCACCTGGATCACATGGTTCCTGGTCGGCGGCGACTTCTATACCGCCTATACGGTGATCGCGGTGCCGGCCCTCGTCTATGCGGTGGGCGCCTACGGCTTCTTCGCCCTGCCCTACACCATTCTCGTGTACCCGATCGTCTTCATGATCATGCCGGCGCTTTGGCGCGTTGCCCATAAAAAGGGCTACGTGACCGCAGCCGACGTGGTTTATGGCCGCTATGGTTCGCGCTCGCTGGAACTGGCGGTCGCCCTGACCGGCGTGATCGCCACGATGCCCTACATCGCCCTGCAACTGATCGGCATGGAAGTCGTCATCAAGGCACTTGGCTTGACGGGCGAACTGCCCATCACCGCGGCTTTCGTCATTCTGGCGCTCTACACCTACTCCGCTGGACTGCGCGCGCCGGCGCTGATCGCCTTTGTGAAAGACGTGATGATCTACATCGTGGTGCTCGTTGCCGTGATCGTCGTGCCTGCAAAGCTGGGTGGCTATGGCGCGGTGTTCAGCTCGGCCAGTACGGCATTTGCCGCAAAGGGCGGCGCCACCGGCCTCACGCTGAAGGGCTCGCAGATCCTGCCGTTTGCAACGCTCGCCATCGGCTCGGCACTGGCAGCGTTCATGTACCCGCATACCCTGACCGGCATTTTCGCGGCCAAGGACGCCAATACGATCCGCAAGAATGCCGTGTTCCTGCCCGCCTACACGGTGCTGCTGGGCCTGATCGCGCTGCTGGGCTTCATGGCCTATGCCGCCGGAATCTCCATCAAGAGCAATAACGACGTGGTGCCCGCCCTGTTCAATACGCTCTTCCCTAGCTGGTTCAGCGGCTTTGCCTTCTCGGCCATTGCCATCGGCGCGCTCGTTCCCGCCGCCGTGATGTCAATCGGCGCCTCGAACCTGTTCACCCGCAACTTCTGGAAGCCCTACGTCAATCCGAACGTCACGCCGGCAGGCGAGGAAAAGGTCGCCAAGATCGTGTCGCTGGTAGTGAAGTTCGGCGCCCTGGTCTTTATCCTGATGCTGCCGACCAAGTTTGCCTTGGACCTGCAGCTCCTGGGCGGCGTCTGGATCCTTCAGACCTTCCCGGCGGTCGTCTTCGGCTTGTTCGTGCGCTGGTTCCGCGCCCCTGCCCTGCTGTGCGGCTGGGCCTCCGGCATGGCGGTGGGAAGCTGGCTGGTGTTTTCCGATGGCATCAAGCCTGTGCACACCTTCGTGGTGGGCGATGCCAGCTTTGCGATGTACACAGGCCTGGCTGCGCTGGCGCTCAATGTGCTGGTCGCCGTCGTGCTGCAGGCGATTCTCGGAAACAAAGCAGCCCCCAAGAAGGAAGTGTGGGACTCCGTCGAGCCCGTCTAATCCATTTACATCCTCCGCTCCAGCAATGGAACTTCGGCCCGCCGCTTGTCGGCGGGCCTTTTTTATATGAAACAGCCTTGACGGCGAGCGTTGGTTCCTAGCAGCATCCTCCATCGCAAGCGCCGTTTTCACCAGCTTCTCACTCACTCGCGGTTACCGGAAGACCGCATTCCGGCCGCATAGTAAACTCGACAACGCAATGGGCACTATCCTGACAACGATTCATACGTTGTAACGGCAGCCGTCGCCACCAATTCTTTCGATTCATCGATACCTATGTCGCAACTACCTTTTTCCCAGGCTTGCATGAATAACAGGGAGCCCATTCTCAAGGTGCTGAAAGAAGCGTTTTCCAGCAGTTCGCGCGTGCTGGAAATCGGATCAGGCACCGGCCAGCATGCAGCCTATTTTGCCCCGGCGCTACCGCACTTGATCTGGCAGACAAGTGATCTGGCAGAGAACCATGATGGCATTCTTGCCTGGCAACAGGCATATCCCGCCGACAATCTTCTGCCGCCAATCCTGATGGACTTGCGCGACAGCGTCTGGCCCGAGGGTTTCGATGCGGTGTTTTCGGCGAACACCGCCCACATTGTTGCTTGGTCGCTGGTCGAAAATATGTTCCATCTGGCAGGGCAACATCTCCCGGGCGGGGGCATGCTGGCGCTCTATGGTCCGTTCAATTACAACGGGGCGTACACCAGCGAGAGTAATCGAGCGTTCGACGAGATGCTTCGGCAGCGCGATCCGTCAAGCGGGATACGGGACTTCGAACAGGTCGTCAACACTGCCAGCGAATACGGTCTGGTACTGGTACACGACCATGCCTTGCCGGCCAATAATCGTCTGCTGCTGTTCAGGAAGTCCGCTCGCGCCGCATAAGCATGCAGCATTTCTCCCCTTGCCACCGGCTCGTTCTCGCAACTGGCGGCTGGCCGTGCCCTTTTTTGTGCCGCGTACTTCGCGCGTGGGGTGAATCAGGTTTGGATGATTTGGGGCGACTAGCGCCAATGATCTTCGTGGGTAAGGGCACCATGCCTCACATAGGTCAAAAATTTCGACATTCTGGTGGCGGTGCATCGGAAAACCTGAACCCGGCGCGAACTCGCCGTCGTTCCAGGCGCGCAGCACGCCGACCGGCCCATGTTCAGGGCGGCCGCGGCTGGAAATCGCCCCATGCAGGCGTGCCTTCAACCAGTCCAGGTCCTTGCCTCCGAGGGCAGCGCAGGGGCGAAGTTCAATAATGGCGATCTTCTCGGCAACAAGTCGAGCAAGGGCCGGTCAAATTTGGGCTTGGCCGCCATCGACGAACAACTCGATACCATTGATGAAGCTGGCGTCGTCGGAAGCCAGGAACACCGCGGCCTTCGCGATTTCGTCCGGGTCACCAACGCGACCCATCGGGACTTGCGACGCCAGGTAGTCCAGCAAACCTTGCTGCTGCTGGGCGTCGTCCCCAGCCAGATCGACCAGGCCCGGGGTACGGGTTGGGCCCGGGCTGATGGTGTTGATGCGGATGCCGCGGTCCTTCAGGTCAAGGATCCAATTGCGAGCGAAGGCACGCACGGCCGCCTTGCTGGCAGCGTACACGCTGAAGGCCGGCGTGCCGGTGCTGGCGGCGGTAGAGCCGGTCATGATGACGGATGCCCCGCGGGACAGTAGCGGGAGCGCCTTCTGCACGGTGAACAAGGTGCCCTTCACGTTGCGGCCGAAGGTGTCGTCGAACTGCGCCTCGGTGATCTCGCCAATCGGCAACATTGACCCGCCGCCGGCATTGGCATACAGCACGTCGATACGGCCAAACCGCTCACGAATCTCGTCATAAAGCGTGTCGAGGGCAGCCAGGTTGCTGGAATCGATGCGCAGGCCTAGGGCGTGGTGGCCGATGGCGTCTATGGCGGCGTCAAGCTCGGCCTGGCGGCGGCCGGTAATGATCACCTGGGCGCCTTCAAGGGCGAAGCGCTTTGCGGTGGCCAGGCCAATGCCGCTGGTAGCGCCAGTGATCAGGGCAATCTTGTCGTCGAGTTTGCGGGTCATGAAGGGCTCCTAGAATCAATGTCGGTTGTGGGTTGTTCGGGCCGCTTGTTGTATTGCGTGTTCCGATGTGAAGCATCGTACCGACGATGGAACCAGTTTAAAATAGCAATCATTGAAAACCATCGTTGCAATTTTGGAGGCACAGGTCGATGTCGACACTTCCCGATTTCGAGGGCTTGGCCATGTTTGCCAAGGTCGCCGAGGAGCGTTCGTTCGCTGGCGCCGCCCGCGCACTGAACGTGTCGGTAGCAACGGTTTCGCGCGCCGTTGCACGATTGGAGGAACGGCTCGGCGCGCGCCTGTTCAACCGGACCTCGCGGCAACTCGCGCTAACGGAATTTGGCAACTTGATCGCGGAGAGCGCGCTTAAGGTGTATCGCGAAGCGGAAGCGGCTGAAGGTACGGCGCGTGAAATGTCTGCCCGGCCGCGGGGGTTGGTTCGGCTGTCAGTACCGATGTCTTTTGGCTTGCGCTGGGTAGCGCCGCTGATGCCGGCGTTTTTCAGGGAATTCCCGGAAGTCTCGGTCGACCTCCACCTGACTGATGCCCAGGTCGACCTTGTCGGACAAGGCTTTGATGCGGCCCTGCGCATTGCCGTGCTGGAGGACTCTTCCCTGGTGGCTCGCCGCTTGTGTCCAGTCGCGCCGGTAGTGGTCGCTTCGCCTGCCTATCTCGAACGGAGCGGTACGCCGCAGCACCCCTTTGACTTGAATAAGCACGCCTGCCTGGGATATGCCTACCGCTCACGCAGTGACGTCTGGCGATTCACCAATGATGCGGGCGAGGAAGTCAACATCAGGCCAAACGGCCCACTGCGCGTGACCAATGCCGACGCATTGATGCCGACCGTGCTGGATGGCCTGGCGATCGCAGAATTCCCCGAATTCATTTGTGCTGACCAAGTTCGCGAAGGCCGGCTCGTACCGATTTTGCGGGATTGGACGCTGCCTCGCGGCGCCCTGTATTTCGTGACACCCTCGGCACGCACGCGGCCGGCCAAGATTGAAGCGTTGTCCGAGTTCTTCGTACGGCACTTGAGCGAGCCCAGCTGGAGGATCGTTGACTGGTAGAGGCGCTATCCGCAGACCTGCCACGCAGGTTCTCAATCTTTGCCATTTCCATAAAAAGCGACGTCATGCACGGCCGCTGGACAAGGCTCCTTCCGTCGCCTGACGGTATCAGCCTCTGGACGTCAGAGGGCGTAGTGCGGCGGACTCTATAGGCGGTACATAATTAAGCAAGCTAGCCGTATCACGATGAACGGGTTTGGAAGCGGCCACGGAAAGAACCGGAGCGGTCACATTGACAACACGCGAGCTGGACCGTCCGCAGCTCACATTTCATCTCCCCCCGACTGCAATTCCGAGCCAGGCAAGGCCGTCGTGCTCCTCGCCATTTGCGTTATTCCCTTCATTCCCCAACGTTAAGCTTCACCGCCTGGCGTTCCACGCCCCTTACCAACAACAGCGCACAGCCCGCCTCTTCGAGCAGTCGCTTCAGGACAAGCGCACGGCCCGCGCCGAGCGCACCGTGCCAACCGAGCGCAAGCACGCTGCATCCCTGGCATTCGACCTGGGCAAGCAGAATGTCGGCCGGATCCCCGTGACGGAGCAAGACCTGCTCGATGCAGCCGCTCTCGTCGGCGCTGCGGCCGGACAGTCCGCGCTTGACCAGCGCTTCCATGCGGTGGGGATATTCATGGTAGGCGGCATCGGCATAAGTGCGCAGCGGACGCCGGTTGTCCGCTTGCGCGGCATCGTCGGCATGCATGATGGTCAGCGGGATGCGCAGTGCCGCCGCCAGGCCGACGGCGGCCTTGAGCGCTTCATCGGCCGCCGTTTCGCCGCTTGCCGCCGCCAGCATGGAAGTCCAGGGCAAGACTTCGCGGTATTGCAGCGGCAGGAGCAGGACCGGCGCCGGACTGCGCTCGATCACGACCTGCGCGATGCTGCCGAGGCGCTGCTCGAGGTTGCGCCCCGCCGATGCGGACGCGCCGCGCGCGCTCATGATCACCAGGTCCACGCCGTGCGCACTGACCGCCTCCAGGGTCGCCGCGTCTGCCTGGCCGGGCATCTGGTGCAGTATCACGCGCGCGTGGCCTCCCGGAAGGTGCAGGCGTGCGAGGGCCTCGGCCGCGGCCAGCGGTTGTCTTGCGGCGTGCAGCACATGCAAGGTGGCGCCAAGCGCCTCGGCCAGCCACAAGGCGCAACCGACGCCTTTCGCCGCCTCCGGCGAACCGTCGAGCGGCAACAGCAGCGTGTCGAACGTTTTCATGATCCTGTGTCCTTTGCGGCTTCGCGCGAAACCGAGATGGCATGCGTGTGTCCGCGGTAAGCCATCCGCAACGTGACGCTTTCCCAGTCGCGCGGCAGCCGGCTGGCAGCGCGCGGGTCGGACTTGATCCCTTGCGCCGTCATGCGCACGCCGAGAAAGCCCGATACCAAGGCTTGCCAGGTGCCGCCCATTGCGGCGAGGTGCACCCCGAGCATGCTGTTGTCCATCGCGTTCGACAGGTCGAGCCACAGGCTTTGCTTCCAGTAACGCTCCGCGTCGTCACGCATGCCGACGCGGGCGGCGATCGCCGCGTGCACGGCGGGCGACAGGCTGCTGCCATGGTCGGTAAGCGGCTCATAGTAGCGATAATTCGCCACCACCACCTCATCGCTGAAGGCGTCCGGAAAAAGCAGCGGCAGCATCAGCACGTCTGCCTGCTTGAGAAGCTTGCTGCGATTGACCTGTTCCCAGTCGAACAGGCGGTTGACCGGCGCCTTGAAGCGCTCCGCGACCGGCAGCGAATAATCGTCGAGCGCGAAGAAGCCTTCGAACTGCTCGATCACGCCATCCTTGCCGGGTTGCGGTACGTGCATCGCCTGCGCGATGTCCGCCCATTCGTCCGCCTCGCCGGCATGCACGCCGCTTTGCCGGGCCAGGAACGCGGCGCGATCCAGGTTGTGGCGCGCCATCCAGTTGGTGTAAGCGTTGTCGTTGACGTCGTGGTGATACTCGTCGGGTCCGACCACGCCGCGAATGTGATATTGCCGGCCATCGCGCTCGACCCGGCTGGCCCAGAAGCGCGCGGTCTCGAACATGATCTGCGCGCCCGGTCCAAGCAGGAAGCCGTCGTCGCCAGTTGCCTCCCAGTAGCGCCAGACCGCATAGGCGACATCGGCCGTGACATGAATCTGCTGGCGGCCGGTGAAGATGGGGATTTCCTTGCCGGTGCTTTTCAGGATGACCTTGTCCGGCGTCACGTCGCGGCCGGTCAAGGTGGATTCCCAGGCAAAGCACGCGCCGCGGAATCCTGTTGCCGCCGCGCGTTCGCGCGCGCCCGGAAGCGTGCCGTGGCGGTACATCAGCAGCGTGCGGGCGCGCGCGGGATCGGCATGCAGGAAGAAAGGCAACATGAAGATTTCCGTGTCCCAGAACACATGGCCTTCATACGCGCGACCGCTGAGCCCCCGCGCGCCGATGGACACGCGCGGATCGTCGCCGGCCGGAAGCCTGAGATGGTAGCTGCCGAAGCGCAGCGCCTGTTCCACCGCGGGGTGGCCGGGCACCTGAATGTCCGCCGCCTCCCAGAAGCGGTCCCATTGGGCCGCGTGCTCATCGAGTCGCTGCTCGAAGTCCGCGCCGGACAAGGCGCGCGAATGCGCCAGGCACGCCTGCTTCGGGTCCGCGGCGTCCCGGCTGGTAAAGATCGACAGCAAGCGGCGGATGCCGCCGGGAATGCGGACCACGCGCGAGGCGATGGCGATGTCGAAACGCGAAGCGCGGGTGGCGAAGCACAGCAGTTCCAGCTCCGGCGTCGCCATATGCTCGAGCAGGCGCAACTGTGGATGGTCGGCGGCGAACCGCGCGCTATCAAACAGCGCGGCGTCGAATTCAACGGATGCCCAGTGGTTCAGCGGAACGGCAATGGCTTCCTGCAACAGCAGGTGCGGGTCAGCCAGCGAGGCGCAGCGCCGGGTACGCAGGGAAGTCTGACGCCCGCCAGCGGTCTCGAACAGCGCATCGGCATGCAGTACCGCCCGCCGCAGGTCGAGCACGCGTTTCAGCCCCCGTCCGGAGGGCCCGGACAGATCGAGCGGATCGCCTCCCACAGAGGCCTGCAGGCGGAAGGGAAATGGCAAGGGTACGAGTTCGGCGAAGGGGTCGCCGTCGCGCTCGGGCGCGAGGAATTCCAGTTCGGAGTACGGCAAGTCGCCACGCTTCGCATCATAGATGCCGGCGACGAACAGGTCGCATTGCGCCCCCGGCGGCGGAATGTCGTAGACGCCGCGGACGCCGAGATAACCGTTGCCCACGGCGAACAGGCTTTCCATGTCTGGCTCGCGCGCCGCATCGAAGCCTTCCTGTTCGATGCGCCAGGCGACTTCCCGCTGGCGCGAGCGGTAGGCGGCTTCGACCCGGTCCGTATCGAGTTCGTCCAGGTCCTTCACCACGAGATCGGCGCCTGCGCGCCGCAGCGCGTCCGCATTGCCGCCGCGGTCCACGCCCACGACCAGCCCGAAGTCGCCGCGCCTGCCGGCCTGCACGCCGGCTGCCGCATCTTCCACCACCATCGCGCGCGCTGGCGGCACGCCGAGTCTCTGGGCCGCTTTCAGAAACATCGCCGGATCAGGCTTGCCCGCCAGCGCCATGGCCTGCAGGTCCATGCCATCCATGCACGCATCGAACAGTCCGGCGGCACCCGCCTCGCCCAGCACCTGCCGCCCATGCCGGCTGGAAGTGACCACCGCCGTCTTGATGCCGCGCCGGCGCAGCGCGCCGATCAGCGCCAGGGTGCCGGGATAGGTGCTTGCACCCTGCGCCCGCAGCAGCGTGATGAAGGCTTGGTCCTTGCGCTCTGCGGCCGCCTCCTCTTCCGCGTCGCCGAGCTGGATGCCGCGCGCCCGCAAAAAGGAGCGCAGTCCGTCGCGGCGCGGCTTTCCATCGACATAGGCCAGATAGTCGGCCCGGACGTCGAAAGCCTGCCAGCTCGCCCCGTCAGGCGCGTGCCGGCGCAGGATGTCATCCAAAGTCTGTTTCCATGCCTCGGCATGCAGGCCGGCGGTCCGGGTCACGACGCCATCCATGTCGAAGATGGCGGCTTCCAGCGCGCCTGTCCGCGCCGCGGAACCGCCTTCTTCGACAGCCGTTTCTTTCCTGCCATTCATCGCAGCGGCAAGCATTTCATGGGCAGTCATGGTCATTCCCCCGGCGCCCGGAATTCATTCATTCGCACGGGAATGTTTCCTTTCCGTGCACGGCGACTTCCTTCAACGCCATGCTATTGCCGGGCCGCCGCAGCGCGCCGGCATCCAGATCAAATTTCAGGAACAAAGCACCAGCGAAAATCTTTCACTGCGCCAATCCTGCAATGATTGCGAATCGGGGGCCGGCAGGAAAATTTGAGCGGTATCAATTTCATTCCGGGGCTCGGCTCGATACTTAACGAGCCCGTGCTGCGAGAAAGCGCGTTACCGACTGGCATTGACCAGGATAACCATGAAGATAGCCCAAGTCGCTCCCTTGTTTGAAAGCGTTCCGCCCAGAGGCTATGGCGGGACCGAACGCGTGGTTTCCTACCTGACGGAAGAACTGGTCAGGCAGGGCCATGAGGTCACGCTCTACGCCGCAGGCGATTCCGTCACCGAAGCGCGGCTGGTTTCACCGGTGGAAAAAAGCATCCGGCCGGCGCTCGGCGACATCAGCTGGATGGCCTACCATGCCATGCAGCTCGACATGCTGTGCCGCGACGCGCCCCGGTTCGATATCCTCCACTTTCACACCGACATCACGCACCTTCCCCTTGCGCGCATGCTCGACGTGCCGCACGTGACCACCTTGCACGGCAGGCTCGACCTGCCTTTTCTCGCGCCCTTGTACGGGCATTTCGCGGATACGCCCCTCGTCTCCATTTCCGAAGCGCAGCGCAAGCCGCTTCCAGAAGCGCGATGGATGGCGACGGTCCATCACGGGCTGCCGGACGACCTGTTCAGTTTTTCGCCGGAGGCCGACGACTACTTTGCCTTCGTGGGCCGGATATCGCGGGAAAAGCGGCTGGACCGGGCCATCGAGATCGCCGAACGCAGCGGCGTTCCCATCCGCATCGGCGCCAAGATCGACGATGCCGACAGGCTTTTTTTTGAAGACGAGATCGCGCCCCTGTTCAGCAAGCCCTGCGTCACCTACCTCGGCGAAGTGTCGCAGGAAGAAAAGCGCAAGCTGCTGGAACGCGCCAGGGCATTGCTGCTTCCCATCGACTGGCCCGAACCATTCGGACTGGTCATGATCGAAGCACTCTCTTGCGGCACACCGGTCATTGCGTACCGGAACGGCTCGGTCGAGGAAATCATCGATGATGGCGTGACCGGCTTTATCGTGGACAACCAGGAGCAGGCTGTGGAAGCGGCCCTGCGCATCGACAGCATCGACCGTCACGCCTGCCGCAGAGCTTTCGAAGACCGCTTCACCGCGGATCGCATGGCCCGCGACTATCTGCGCGTGTATGAACTTTGCATTCGCGCGTTCGACGAGGTGTCGTCCATGGCCGTGCGGGCCGTTACCGCAAAGAGGACGATCGCATGATCCAGAAAATCCGGATTGAAGAGCAGTGGTACATCCTCGCGACCTCATCGCCGGCGGACGACCGGCGCCGCGTGCTCAAGGCGGATGAAATCTTCGGCCTGTTCGACCGTTTCGGCGATATCCAGCCGATCGGCCTCGGCGAAGAAGGCATCTACCGCGGAGATACCTGTTTCCTTTCCCATCTCGAACTGCAGATAGGCGGCGCCCGGCCGATGTTCCTCAATTCCACGGTGAAGGACGAGAACGGCCTGTTCGTCATCGAGCTGATGAATCCCGACCTGCATCCGGATGACAAGACCTACATTCCCAAGGGCACGGTGCATATCTTCCGGGCCAAGCTGCTGTACGACGGCGCCTGCTACGAGCATGTGCGCGTGATCAATTTCGGCCTGCAGCCGGTCGAGACCCGTCTTTCCCTGCTGTTCGGCGGCGACTACAAGGACATCTTCGAGGTGCGCGGATTCCAGCGCGGCAAGCGCGGCAAGGCGCTGGAGCCGGAAGTGCGGGACGCCGGCGTGACCATCGGCTATCGCGGCCTGGACAATACCGTGCGCCGCACGGCCCTCAGCTTCGAGCCCGTGCCGGATGCGCTGGCCGCCGACCGCGCCGACTTCGACCTCGAACTGCCGCCCAAGGACGAGGTGCACATCTACTTCGCGATCCAATGCGAACTGGGCGAAGCTCCGGCCGCGCCCGTCCTCAGCTATTTCGACGCGTACACCCGCGCCAGCGAGTCGGCCCGCGCGCGGCAGGAGCACCGCACCAAGGTCCAGAGCTCGGACACCTTGTTCAACAGCTGGGTGGACCGGTCAAACGCCGATCTCCTCATGCTGACCACGCGGCAGCCGCAGGGCGATTATCCCTATGCCGGCCTGCCGTGGTACTCCACTACCTTTGGGCGGGACGGCATCCTGACGGCCTGGCAGTACCTGTGGATCGATCCGCGGCTCGCCAAGGGGGTGCTCGGTTTCCTTGCGGATGCGCAGGCGACGCAAGCCGACCCGGCACGCGACGCCGAACCCGGCAAGATCCTGCACGAAGCGCGCCAGGGCGAGCTGGCAGAGCTCGGCGAGATTCCCTTCCGCCGCTACTACGGAACGGTCGACGCGACGCCGCTGTTCGTCGGCCTCGCCGGCGCGTACTACGAGCGCACCGGCGACCTTGCGTTCATCAAGTCGATCTGGGGCAACATCCGCAACGCCCTGCGCTGGATCGATGAATTCGGCGACCGCGACGGCGATGGCTTCGTCGAATACGCGCGCTACACCGAAAGCGGCCTGGCGCAGCAGGGCTGGAAAGATTCGCACGATTCCATTTTCCACAGCGACGGCGAGATGGCCGCCGCGCCGATCGCCCTCTGCGAGGTGCAGGGCTACGTGTACGACGCCAAGCTGCAGGCGGCACGCCTCGCCCGCCTGCTCGGCGAGGATGCGCTCTCCGCCGACCTGGAAAAACAGGCGCGCGAACTGAAGCGTCATTTCAACGAAGCCTTCTGGTGCGAAGAACTGGACATGTATGCGCTGGCGCTGGACGGCAAGAAACGGCAGTGCGCGGTCGGTTCCTCGAACGCGGGCCATCCGCTGTGGAGCGGCATCGCCACGCAAGAATATGCGCTGCGCACCGCCAACCGGCTGCTGAAGCCTGATTTCTTTTCCGGATGGGGGATCCGTACCATCCGCAACGATGAAGTCCGCTACAACCCGATGGCCTACCATAATGGGTCGGTGTGGCCGCACGACAATGCCATCATCGCGGCCGGCATGGCCCGCTACGGCCTCACGAACAGCGCGATGCAGGTCTTCAACGCCATGCGCGACGTCATCCTGTACATGGACCAGCACCGCATGCCGGAACTGTTCTGCGGCTTCGAGAAGCGCGAGGACGAAGGCCCTACGCTGTATCCGGTTGCATGCTCTCCGCAGGCCTGGGCGGCAACCACCGTGTTCTACCTGCTGCAGGCCTGCCTCGGCCTGTCTTTCAATCCCGAGCAGCGCGAGATCCGCTTCCGCAAGCCGCAGCTGCCCTCCTTCCTGGATGCGGTGGAGATTCGCGACCTGGCGATCGGCGATTCCACGGTCGACCTGCGGCTGCAGCGCTATCCGAACAATGTCGGCGTCAATGTGATCCGCAAGGACGACGCGGTGAACGTGGTGAGCGTGGCCTGAGGGCCGGTACGCCAGGGAGCTTTGACAGGCATCGCCTCTGGATGCGACGAAACAATTGCCAGGAATCATATTGACTAAAAACCGATTGCCAACAAGAATTGCTTAATTGTTGTCGACAACCGGTTAGAGATGAGTGCGCTTCCGCTTCCCACAGTGGCTGTTTCCTGGCTAAAGGGTGTTATCCGGCTTTTCGAATCGGTCGAGCTTGACGTGCCGGGTCTTCTCCGGGATGCAGGCATCTGTCTCGATGAAACCCGGAATCCGGATGCCCGTTTTTCTCCCGAGAGCATCAGCCGCCTTTGGGAACTGGCCGTCGAAAGATCGAAGAACCCGTATCTCGGTCTGGCGATGCCGGATATCGCGCATCCCGCCAGCTTCGACGTGATCGTGCATGTCATGATGACTTGCCCCGACCTGATGGCGGCGCTGGAGCGCTTCCTGCGCTACATGCGGATCGTCAGCGACGCGGCTGACATCCGGCTCGTCAAGAATGACATCGGCCATGGTTTGACGATCGCGCTGGTGGATACCGGGCACTCCCCTCCCCGCGCGCGAATCGAGTTTGTGGTCCTTACCATTCTCAACATCCTGCGCTGGATCACCGGCCTGAACCTGCGGCCGCTGTCCGTCGACTTTCCCTATCCGGAACCATCGGACCTGCAGCCTTACCATCTCGCCTTCCGCTGTCCTCTGCGCTTCGACGCAAGCGTGCACCAGATCCATTTTTCAGAAGACGCCCTGAAGGCGGAGCTGCCGATGGCGAACCCTGCCCTGGCGGCGCTGAACGACCGGATGGCGGGTGAACACCTGCACCGGCTCGACGCGGCGAAACTGACTTCCCGGGTCAAGGAGCTCGTGGTGCGGCGTCTTCCGGACGGCGACCCGCTGCGCGCAGATATCGCCCGGGAAATGTGCCTCAGCGAAAGAACCTTGCAGCGCCGGCTGCAGGAAGAAGGCACCTCCTTCAATGAGCTCGTCGATACGACGCGCCGCGATCTCGCCGACCAGTACCTGCGCATCCACAGGATCACGCTTGCCCAGACCGCGTATCTCCTGGGATTCGCCGATCAAAGCACCTTCTTCCGGGCCTGCAAGCGCTGGTTCGGAACCTCGCCCGGAGACTACCGCAGCCGGCCGGACTAGCCGCCCGGGGTGCTTTTCATGCGGGCATCAATACTGCAGCCTGGCATTGCGTCCCACGACCGCGATGTCGATGAAGTTCGACCCATTGCGGTTGCCGTCGGCGAAGTCGACCTGGAAGCCGCCAACGGAGTAGCGCTGCATGCCGCTCAAGGCTTGCAGGACCTTCTCCCCCGTCGGCTGCGGCCCGGCCATGCGGATGGCATCCAGCAGCAACCGGATGTTGAGGAATCCTTCGAGGGTGACCGGACTCGGGGTGATGCCTTTGCCATACGGTGTGTTGAGAAAGGTCCGGAACTCCTTGATCAGCGGGATCGTCGCCGAATTCGGATTGGGCACGACCTGGGAAATTCCGATACCGCGCGCCTTGGCATCGCCGGCGGTGTCGGCGAGCAGCTTTGGCGTGACGAATGACAGCGCGTAGATTTGCGCGGCCCCGGCGGGAGCGTCATACGCCTTCATGAACTGATAGGTCGAATCCGGAACGCCCATCAGGAAGATCGCCTGGGGACTGACCGATTCGACGGATCGGGCTTGCGCGGCAAAGTCCTTGGTGCCCGGCTTGTAGGCCACCTTCGCCATCACCTGGAGGCCGAACTCTTTCTCACTGTCCTCGAGGCGTTTCAGGATGCCCTGGCCAAACGCATCGTCCTGGTACAGGACGGCGATGCGCTTCAAGCCAAGCGTCGAGGCGAGCTGGGCGATCTTTCGAATTTCCTGGCCGTAGGTCGGCCGGGTATGGTAAATCTCTTCCGACCCTGGGCCGCGGATGGCGTCGGCGCCGCTGAATACGCCGACCAGCGGCACCCGGTTCCTCGAAAGGACGCCGGACTTGATGACCGAGAGCGTGGGCGCGGTCCCGGCGCTGTTCACCAGGCCCACGATCTTTTCCTTCTCGACCAGTTCTTCGGTCAGCGTCGCGGTGCGGGCCGGATTGTAGCCATCGTCCCTCACCACCAGTTTCAGCCGCTTGCCATGCACCCCGCCTTGCGCATTCACCATCTCGAGGTAGCCGGCGGTCAGGGTTTCCAGTTCCTTGGCGGTCTCGGAGATAGGTCCGGTAATGCCATTCACGAAACCGATCCGGATCTCGCTCGCGCCAGCGGCGGTAAAGGAAAGACAGGCAGTCAATACAGCCATTAACTTCAACGCGCAACGCAGCATATGCTCTCCAAGTTACCCAAATGCGAACCAGGGACGCAAGACAAGATCCGGAATGTCAGGAACAGGCAGCCGCGGACAATGAACCGGCCGGGACCGGTGGCGCGGCTGCCAATACGAGCCTCAACTCATCGAGCCTCAACTCATTTCTTGACGAGGGGGCAGGCACTCTTCGACAGAGGCTGGAATGCCTGGTCGCCCGGAATGACGGCGCGAATGTTGTAATAGTCCCACGGCGACTTGGATTCGGACGGTTTCTTGATTTGCACGAGGTACATGTCGTGCACCATCCGGCCATCTTCGCGGATCTTGCCGTTCTTGGCGAAGAAGTCGTTGATCGGCGTCTCTTTCATCTTCTTCATGACCACCCCGGCGTCGTCCGTGCCGGCAGCCTGGATCGCCTTCAGGTAATGCATCGTCGATGAATACACGCCCGCATGGATCATGTTCGGCATCTTCTTCATCTTCGCGAAGAACTTTTTCGACCAGGCGCGGGTATCGTCGTTGAGATCCCAGTAGAACGCATCGGTCGCATACATGCCCTGCGCGGCATTCAGGCCGAGGCTATGCACGTCATTGATCGTCATCAGCAGCGACGCCAGCTTTTGCTTGCCGGAGGTCGTGATGCCGAACTCGTTCGCCGCCTTGATGGCGTTCACGGTGTCGCCGCCGGCATTGGCAAGCGCGATCACCTTGGCGCCGGACGATTGCGCCTTCAGCAGGTAGGACGAGAAGTCCGACGCATTCAGCGGATGCCGCGCCGCGCCGAGGACCTTGCCATTGTTCGCCTTGATGACGTCGCTGGCGTCCTTCTCGAGCGAATGGCCGAACGTATAGTCCGCGGTGACGAAATACCACGAGTCGCCGCCCTGCTTGTAAACCGCGTTGGCCGTGCCATTTGCCAGCGCATACGTATCCCATGAGTACAGCACGCTGTTGGGCGTGCAGTTTTCATTGATCAGCTTGCTGGAACCAGCCCCATTGATCATCGCGATGCGGTTCTTCTGCTTCGCGATGTCAGCCACGGCCAGGGCCGTGCTCGAGGTGACGAGGTCGGTGATCATGTCGACCTTCTGGGAATCGAACCATTCCCGCGCCTTCGATGCCGCGATGTCGGATTTATTCTGGTGGTCCGCAAAGATGACCTCGACCGGCTTGCCGAGGACCTTGCCGCCGAAGTCTTCCACCGCCATCCGGGCGGCGACGACGGAGCCTTCTCCGCTAAGGTCGGAGTACAGTCCCGACATGTCCGTCAGCACGCCGATCTTCACGACGTCGTCGGAAATTTTTCCCTGCTGCGCCTGCGCCGGCAAGGAAGAAACCGCGGCGGTGGCGGCCAGGGCCGTCACCAGATGCTTCAAATGCATGTTGAACTCCAATGAGCTTGAATTGAATAACTGAATCACTGTGGCGGCGACGGACGCGTCGCCGCATGGCCAGGCGGGAAGGCACGGCCGAAGCCCCAGTATGCCTTCCCCGGCCGCTTACTGAGCGGAGATCTGCTTCTTGGTTTGCGTGGCGTCGAAGATCAGCTTCTGCGGCCAAGGCTGCCAAGACACGCCCAGCGATGCATTGTTGGGATCGCCGTTCTTCGCGAATGCGCCGATGGAGTTCATCATCGCATCCGACAACTCCAGCCTGCCCGCTTCATTGGCCTTGCTGTTGACGACGTTGGAGAACAGCGAAGGACCGAAATTGCGGAAGATGAACGGCAGGTCAAATGCGTGGGCCGCGCCGTACACGACATTCCAGGGAGCGGGCTCCTGGGCCCAGTTGAACTGGTAGGCCCAGACGTTCGGCTGCTGGGACTTCACCGCATTGAGTGCGTTGTCGCGGTTCGCGAAGAAGAAATTGTTGGTGAAGAAGGCGGCCGTGGCGTTGTAGCCGGTGCCTGCCGTCTCCGGCGGGAGGTAGGACGCGTCGATCAGGTCGCTGAGGGACACGGCCGGCGCGGCGTCCGGATTGTAGTTCATCATCGTCGCGAAGCGGGTCGCGTCGGAGATCAGGAAGCCAGGCTTGTGGCCGGGGAGCAGCGGGAAAAGGGCCTGGAAGAGTTTTCCTTCCTCGCTCGTGCTGCCCACGAGCATCGGCACTTTCCGGTATGCGCCCGCGGAGATCGCCGCGATCGGATCCTTCGGCAGGACCGCGTTGTCGGGGATCGGGCCGGACGAATTCAAGCCCTTGGTCAATACCGTCGTCAGGATTCCCTTGGCGTCCTTGGAACGCATGTAGTCCGCGACCTGCTGGTTCGACAGGGTGGCAATATAGGCTTGCGCGGAGCTGGTGTCGGTTGCCTTGCCATCCGCGATCACGAGGTTGGCCAGCAGGGAAGAAGACTGGGTGGCGTACGTCGCCGCCGGGCTCAGGATGGGCAGCGTACCCTGGGGAAGATTGGTTGCCAGCGAAATGCCGCCGCTCAAGGGCGCCGCGCGGTGGAACAGGCCGGCCGTCAGCGGGGATGCGATGAGCGACCATACGTTGATCGCGCCGGCGGATTGACCCATCAAGGTCACGTTGCCCTTGTCGCCGCCGAAATTGTCGATGTTGTTCTGGATGAACTTGAGCGCCTGGATGTTGTCCAGGAGCGCGAAGTTGCCCGAGTCTTCGGCGGCGTTGGCGCCGGTTTTCAGCTGGGCCATGTTGAAGAAGCCGAATACGCCGACGCGGTAGTTCGCCGTCACCACGATCGCATTGGCGGACCGGGCAAGGTTTGCCCCATCATAGACAGGGTCGGCGGTATAGCCGGAGATGTTGCTGCCGCCGTACAGGAACAGGATGACCGGCAGATTCTTGGCTTCGCTCGCGGGACGCCAGATGTTCAGCGTCAGGCAGTCTTCGCTTCCCACCGGGGTGTTGAGCGTCGTTCCGATCGTTGCGTCATAGGTGTTGTTGCTTCCGGGGCCGTAGATTCGCCCGTTCTGGATGCATGCGTTGCCGAACTTCTGCGTGGCCAGCGCCTGCGGCCAGGTATCCGGCTCGACCGGGGCCTTCCAGCGCAGGTTGCCCGTCGGCGCCTTGGCGAAGGGAATGCCTTTCCAGAAGTAGGTGCCCGACTTCGCGGAGTCATTGACGCCCTGCACCGTGCCATAGCTGGTGGTCCTGAATTCCGGCGCATCGTTTCCGCCGCCGCCGCATCCGGCCATTACGCCCAGGCTGGCTGCCAACGCGATTGCCACTGCCGTTTTTGTGAACTGCATCTTTGTCTCCTCGTTTTCATGGAAATGCGGCTTTCGTCCGTGACGGTTCAGATGCCGCCGCGGCCGAAGTCGAATCGTTGTGTGAAGTGGCATGCATCCCGGCTGCATCGGCATGATGCAACGCGAAAATGCACGCGCGTCTCCTGGAATCGGTCAGTTCTTTTTTGTTATGTGTTCGATGCACTGTAAGTGCGATCATTCCGCGCGTCACTTGCGTCCCGTGCCAAACCGCTAGCGTCGCGAGACAAAATGCGGGCCGTGCCATGCGCCGGCGCGCATGGCACAAGTGCTAGGCGGTGGGCAGCGGATAGGAAGCGTACTGCCCGCGGATTTCGTGCTTGAGCACCTTGCCGGTCGCGCCAATGGGCAAGGCATCGACAAACACCACGTCGTCCGGCGTCCACCATTTGGCGATCTTCCCCTGGTAGAAATGGAGCAGGTCCGCCTTGCCGATCGCGCGCCCCTGCTTTTTCACCACGAGCAGCAAGGGACGTTCGTCCCACTTCGGGTGCGGTACGCCGATGCAGGCCGCGAGCGCCACGTCGGGATGGGCCATTGCGATATTCTCGATGTCGATGGAGCCGATCCATTCGCCGCCCGACTTGATGACGTCCTTGCTCCTGTCCGTGATCTGCATGTATCCGTCCGGGGTGATGGACGCGACATCGCCGGTGGGGAACCAGCCGTCTTCCAGCACGTCGTCGCCGGAATGCTTGAAGTAATCGCGGATCACCCATGGCCCCTTGACGAGCAGCCTGCCGGCCGTCTTTCCATCCCAGGCGAGCTCCGCGCCGTCGTCGTCGACGATCTTCATGTCGACGCCGAACAGCACATGGCCTTGCTTGCCGAGAACGCCGAGCTGCTCCTCGGGCGTCATGGCGAAGTGCTTGTTCTGCAGGGTGCTGACCGTGCCGATGGGCGACATTTCCGTCATGCCCCAGCCGTGCAGCACGTCGACGTTGTACTGGTCGCGGAAGGTCTTGATCATCGCCGGCGGACATGCCGATCCGCCGATGATGGTGCGCTCCAGCGTGCTGAAGATGAGCCTGTTCTGCTCCACGTAATCCAGCAGCGCCTTCCATACTGTCGGCACGCCCGCAGAGAACGTGACCTTCTCGCGTTCGATGAGCTCGTAGACCGACTTCCCATCCAGGTGGGGACCCGGAAACACCAGCTTGGCCCCTGTCAGCGGCGCGGTGTACGGCAGGCTCCAGGCATTGGCATGGAACATCGGCACGACCGGCATGACGCAGTCTCGCGCGGACATGGCGAGGGAGTCGGGCAATGCGGCGGCGTAGGAATGCAGGACGGTCGAGCGGTGGGAATAGAGAACGCCCTTGGGATTGCCCGTCGTTCCCGAGGTGTAGCACAGGCCGCAGGCGGCATTCTCGTCCAGCACCGGCCACTCGTAGGCGTCGCTGTGCATGTCGATGAGGTCTTCATAGCAAAGCAGTCCGGAGATGCTCGTCTGCTCGGGCATCTGGCCCTTGTCGCACATCAGGACATAATGCCGGACCGACGTCATGCGCGGCGCCAGCTCTTCGATCTGTTTCAGGAAGCCCGGCTCGAAAAACAGGCAAACGTCCTCGGCGTGGTTGGCGATGAAGCTGATCTGGTCGGAATGAAGACGCGGATTGATCGTGTGAATCACGCTGCCGGAGCCGGAGACGCCGTAGTACAGCTCCATGTGGCGGTAACCATTCCAGGCGAGGGTTGCCACGCGCTCGCCCGCCTGCACGCCGAGAGCGGCAAGCGCGTTGGCGAGCTTCCTGGTGCGGGCGTGGCAGTCACGGTAGGTGTAGCGGTGAAAATCCCCTTCCACGCGCCGGGACACGATCTCGTTGCTTCCGAAATGCCGGTCGGCATGGCGGATGATGCTGGACACCAGGAGAGGCTCGTTCATCATGAGCCCGGCGATAGTATTCGATACGAAATGCGTCATGTTACCCCCCGAGAAGCTGCAAGTTAGGCTGGCTGGAAGGGTTGACATCGCGATGCATGCCGATGACCGGCGCGACCCGTTCCAGTGTCGTCAGATGCAGGCAACTATAGGGTCGAGGGGATGTGCCGTCACTGTTGATCCGAGCCAATCGACTTGCAGGACAGGACAAAACATCAACGGGACGGCTTCGGTTTTGCTTCGGTTCTGCTTCAGTTCATTGCTTGTAGATGCCGCAGGAAACAATGATGTTGCCGGTCTTCTCGAAGTACGACGTCTTGACGATGACTTCCTTCGTGACGGGATGGGTCCACTTGTAGTCGGTCCATCCGGCGCCCCGGGAGCACGCCGTTTCGACGATATCCTTGACGAAGAATTTTCCGCTGACGTCCTTGAACTGCCTGCCGTCGATCCCGACAAAACGCGGATTTGCACCGTGCGCAACGGCGATGCAATCGACGGAGTACACGCTCAGGTACAGGTCGCGGTCGATGAACTGGCCCTTGCCCAGCCTGTTCACGTCCTGGACCAGGGCTGATTCGCCATGGGATTCCGCGAACGCGATCGCGCGCTGCACCATGTCCCGGGCCTGGTCTGCCGTACCGAACTCATCCTCGCCCAGGTCGAAGGACGAGACGGTGTCGGTAAGGATCACCGCTTCCTCGAGCAGGTGCGCCAGCCCCTTGGCGATGTCCTTGACCAGGCTGGTGTTCTTTTCGGTAAAGGTATCGATCTGCCCGATGGCGAGATTGATTTCCTCGATTCCCGCCCGCTGCTCGCGGCTCGCCGAGGTGATCTCCCCCATCAGTCCGGCGAGGTGCTTGACCGATTCGACGATGTCTTGCATCGAGGTGCCAGCCTGGTTCACGAGCGTTCCGCCGGCATCGGTTTTCGCCACCGCATCGCCGATCAGTTCCTTGATCTCCTTGGCGGCGTTTGCCGCACGCTGCGCCAGGGTGCGCACCTCCGCTGCGACCACGGCAAAGCCGCGCCCCTGCTCGCCTGCCCTCGCGGCCTCGACCGCCGCGTTGAGCGCCAGGATGTTCGTCTGGAAGGCGATGCCGTCGATGACGCCGATGATGTCGACGATCTTGCGCGAACTTTCCTGGATCGCCGCCATGGTCGTCACGACGCTCGCCATGACCGTGCCGCCGCTCACCGCGGTGTCGGCTGCCTCGGTGGCAAGGTTGAAGGCCTGCTCCGCGTTGGCGGCATTCTGCGCCACGGTGGACGTCAGTTCCTCGATCGAGGCAGCCGTTCTTTCCAGGGATGCCGATTGCTCGGCGGTACGATTTGACAATGCGGTATTGTCGCCGGCGATCATGCCGGATGCCGATGCGACGGTGGTGGTTCCCAGGCGCAGCCGGCCGATCACCGTGAACATGCGGCGACGGATCTCCATCATGCTGTCCTGGAGTTTCTGGAGTTCCGGAAGCGAGGCCTGGCCGGACGGCGCCGAGGCGCGCGCCAGATCCCCGGCGGCGAGGCGTTGCGCGGTCATGGCCGCCTGTGCCAGTTCCTGCCGGCTTCGCCGCCATCCCCAGGCCAGGCCCGTGATCAATACAAGCTGCGAACCGATGAGAATCATGCTCGCGGCTGCGCGGGTCAGCCCGACTTCCGAGAGCAGTCCGGCGGCAATGCACAGCACCGCGATGGACGCCGTGGCGGCGCTGGCAACCGTAATCAAGGTGCTGCCGAATCGATGTCTGCTCATCGTCTTTTCCTCAAGGCAGGTACGTTAATGTCGATGGAAAGGCTGTGCCTGCTAGAGGGGGATCGGAATCTGGCCGCATCTGGGATGTACCTCCACTCATGTGCTGGAGTCTACTATAAATTACCGAAAGGAAACATCGCGCTTGCAGGAAAAGCCAATCTAGTGGCGTCCCGAGACAAAATGATGGGGCGGCATGTTGCGCGCAGATCAACGGCCATAGAATCCGTTCCACAACGCGACATGACCTGATCCCCGGGCAACCGACCGCCATGACCCAATACAAGCCTCCTCTGCAGGACCTGAGCTTTTTGCTAACCCATGTGTTCGATATCGACGATCACGCCGCGCGGGCGGGAATCGAACTCGATGCCGAAACCGTGATGGCGATCGCCGAGGAGGCGGGCAAGCTCGCCGCGGGCTGCATCGATCCGATCAATCGTGCCGGGGACACGCATGGCGCGCGGATGGAAAACGGCGGCGTCGTGACGGCACCAGGCTTCCGCGAGGCGTATGCCGCCTACCGGGATGGCCAGTGGAGCACCCTGCGCTTCGACGCGGACCATGGCGGGCAAGGCTTGTCCGCGGTCATCGCCGCAGCCGTGGATGAAATGTGGCATGGCGCAAGCATCAGCTTCGCGCTGTGCCCCATGCTGACCAACGGCGCGGTCGAAGCCCTTACCCTGGCGGCGAGCGACGATGTAAAGAAGCTGTTCCTGTCCAGGCTCGTCTCCGGCGAGTGGACCGGCACGATGAACCTGACGGAGCCGCAGGCCGGTTCGGACCTGGCGGCGGTGAAGACGCGCGCCGTGCGCCAGGCGGACGGCCGCTACCGGATTTTCGGCCAGAAGATCTTCATCACCTATGGCGACCACGACCTGACCGACAACATCGTGCACCTGGTTCTCGCCCGGGTGGAAGGCGCCCCGGCGGGCGTCAAGGGCTTATCGCTGTTCGCCGTTCCAAAGCGAATGGTCGGTGCGGACGGCAGCCTGCTGGAGAGGAACGATCTGGTTTGCGCCGCCCTCGAGCACAAGCTTGGCATTCACGGCAGCCCTACCGCGGTCATGGTATTCGGCGAAACCGAGGGCGCCGTCGGCTACCTAGTCGGAGAAGAGAACCGTGGGCTCGAATACATGTTCATCATGATGAACGACGCCCGTTACTCCGTCGGCCTGCAAGGCCTGGCGATCTCCGAGCGCGCCTACCAGCATGCGGTCGCCTACGCGCGCGAGCGCGTGCAAGGCGTGCCGATAGGCCGCGGGCGGGAGTCCGCCAGCCCGATCCTGCATCACCCGGACGTCCGCCGCCTGCTGCTGGCGGCGCGCAGCGACATCGACGCGATGCGCGCGTTTGCGATGCATGTCGCCATGCAGAAGGACTTGTCGCATTCGCAGGCCGCCTCTCCGCAGGCCAGGAAGCGCGCCGAGGAAAGGCTCGGCTTCATGATTCCGATCTTGAAGGGATGGTTCACCGAAAACGCGGTGCGCATTGCCAGCGATGCCTTGCAGGTCTTCGGCGGCATGGGGTATGTCGAGGAAACCGGCGCGGCGCAGTACTATCGCGACGCGCGCATCCTGACCATCTATGAAGGCACGACCGCGATCCAGGCCAACGACCTGGTCGGCCGCAAAACCCTGCGGGACGGCGGAACGGTCGCCATGGCGGTACTGGAAGACATCCGGCAGCATGCGAATGCCTTGCAGGACCTCGACCAGCCAGCCGCGGTCGGCCTGTGCGGCATGCTGCTTCAGGCCTGCACCCTACAGGAAGAGGTCCTGCGCTGGCTGAAGGACAACCATGAGGGCAACCCGGCCGCGACGCATGCGGGAGCGGTTCCCTACCTGATGTTGTGGGGAATGTTGTGCGGCGGATGGATGCACGCGTTGCGGCTCAAGGGCGCGGCATCGATCGGGCATTCAAGCCGGGAAACCGACGCCGTCAACATGTCGGCAAGCTATTATGCGAAGCACGTCCTGCCCCATGCGGTGGCCCTGTCTTCGGCGATCCAGTTCGGGGCAAAACCTGTCACGGGATTCCCCGATGAGTGCTGGTAGACGATTCACTACAGCCCGAGCTGCCTCGCCGCGAGATCCTTCATGATTTCCACCGAACCGCCGCCGATCATGTTGACCTTCACCTCGCGGTAGATGCGCTCCGGCCGCGTGCCCCGCATGTAGCCCATGCCGCCGAGGATCTGCACCGATTCATCGGCGCAGAACTGCATCGTTTGCATGGCCAGGTTTTTCAGCATCGCCGTCTGCGCAACCAGCAGGCGCGGATCGCCGATGGCGTGCTCGACCCGCCAGGCAAGGTCTTCCAGCATGCAGCGCACCGATTCGATTTTCATGCTCATGTCCACCAGCTTGTGCCGGATCACCTGGCGCTCGACGATCGGCAGACCGAAGGTCTTGCGCTCGCGCGCCCAGTCTAGGGCGTCGGCAAAGCAGACCTGGGCGAAGCCATTAGCGCCGGCGGCCATGAACAGGCGCTCGGCATTGAAGTTGCGCATGATGATGCGAAAGCCCTCGTTCTCCACGCCCAGCAGGTTGGCCACCGGCACCCGGCAGTCCTCGAAGCGCAAGTGCGCCGTGTCGGAAGCCCACCAGCCCATCTTGTCGAGAGGCGTGCGGCCGATGCCCGGGGTGTCGCCATCGATCAGCAGCAGCGAGACGCCGCCCGCGCCCTTGACTTCCGGATTCGTACGCACGGCGACGGTGAAATAATCTGCGCGCATGCCGGAGGTGATGAAGGTCTTTTCACCGTTGACCACGTAATGGTCGCCTGACCGGATGGCGGTCGTGCGCAGGCTGGCGACGTCGGAGCCGCCGCCGGGTTCGGTGATGGCGAGCGCGGAAATCTTTTGCCCGGACAGGACCTCGGGCAGCATGCGCGCCTTCAGGGCGTCGCTGCCGGCGTGCAGTACCGGCGGCGTGCCGATGGTGTGCGAGAACAGGGAGGCGCTGACGCCTCCGGAGCCGGCACGCGCCAGTTCTTCGGCAGCGATGATCTGGTAGAAGACATCGGCCGGCGTGCCGCCATATTGCTCCGGATAGCCGATGCCGAGCAGGCCGATCTCGGCGGCCTTGCTGTACAGCGCGCGAGGGAAGGAGCCGGCCTCGTCCCATTCGTTGACGAAGGGCGTGATCTCGTTCGCGACGAACTGGCGCACCATGTCGCGGAATTGTTCATGTTCCGGGGTGTAGTAGTTGGTGTTTCGGGCGGCTGCGAGGAGGAGGTTGTCGGTCATGGTGGTGTCTCTGGTCGGTGTTTACTTCCCCCTTGAAAGGGAGAGGATTATGTCTCGCCTTCGGCATCGCGCGCGTCGCACGTTGCCAGCGCGGGAATGACGGAGATAAAAACAGATGCCGAATATCGTCTCCATACTCTCTACCCGTACTTGCGCAACTCCAGCTTGCCGATCTGGTTCCGATGCACCTCATCCGGACCGTCCGCGATCCGCAGCAGCCGTGCGGTCGCGTAAGCCGAAGCAAGCGCAAAGTCATTCGTCACCCCCGCGCCGCCAAACGCCTGGATCGCCCAGTCGATCACCTGGCATGCCATGTTGGGCGCAGCCACCTTGATCATGGCGATCTGCGATCTCGCACCCTTGTTGCCTACGGTGTCCATCATGTGCGCGGCATGCAGCGTCAGCAGGCGGCACTGGTCGATCATGATGCGGGAATCGGCGATGCGCTCGAGCGTCACGGTCTGTTCCGCCACCGGCTTGCCGAAGGCGACCCGCTCCTTGGTGCGCCGGCACATTTTCTCGAGCACGCGTTCCGCGAGGCCGATCAGCCGCATGCAATGATGGATGCGGCCTGGCCCAAGCCGGCCCTGGGCGATCTCGAAGCCGCGGCCCTCGCCCAGCAAGATGTTCGTTGCCGGTACGCGCACGTTCTCGAACACGACTTCCGCGGCGCGATCGGGCACGCCATAGAAACCGAACACCGGCAGCGGCCGGATCACCTTCACGCCGGGCGTCTCCAGCGGCACCAGGATCATCGACTGCTGCTTGTGCTTTTCAGGGTTGTCGGGATCGGTCTTGCCCATGAAGATCATGATCTTGCAGCGCGGATCGGTAGCCCCGGTGGTGAACCACTTATGGCCGTTGATGACGTACTCGTCGCCGTCCCTGCGGATGGAGGCCTGGATGTTTGTTGCATCGCTCGACGCGACAGCCGGCTCCGTCATGGCGAAGGCGGAGCGGATCCGTCCTTCCAGCAAGGGCTGCAGCCACTGTCGCTTGTGCTCCTCGGTGCCGTACCGGGCCAGGACTTCCATGTTGCCGGTGTCGGGCGCGGAACAGTTGAAGACTTCCGGCGCGAGGTGGGACCTGCCCATGATCTCGCACAGCGGCGCGTATTCCAGGTTGGTCAACCCGGCGCCATGCTCGGAAGCGGGAAGGAAGAGGTTCCACAAGCCCTCTTCCCGCGCCAGGGTCTTCAATTGTTCCACTACCGGTTGCACGCCCCACGGACCTTCGGCGGTCGACTCGGCGTAATACCGGTCTTCGTTCGGATAGATATGCCGGTCCATGAACGCGTTCAGGCGTGCCTGCAATTCCTGCACTTTGGGGGAAGGATCGAGCAATTCCATGTGTGCCTTTCAGATAAGAGGTCGTGTCATTGTTGCCGTGTCGCGGTGACCTGGCGCCAGCCGGCTTCCGCGATCGCGCGCGCCTTGCGGCCAGTCTCGAACGCCTGCGCGCTCGATGCGTTGCCGTCATGGGCGCGCTTCAGGATGCCTTGCAGGATGGCCGCGAGGCGGAACATGCTGTAGGCAAGATAGAAATTCCACTCGGCCTGCGGAACGGCGGCGCGGCCGGTGCGCCGGCAATATTGCCCCAGGTAGGCTTGCTCGCCGGGAATGCCGAGGGATGCAAGGTCGGCGCCGCGCATGCCGCGGAACTCGTCGGCCGACAGGCGCCACGTCAGCGCGTGGTAGGCGAAGTCGGCCAGCGGATGTCCCAGCGTCGATAGTTCCCAGTCGAGCATCGCGACGATGCGCGGCTCGGCCGGATGAAAGATGAGGTTGTCGAGCCGCAGGTCGCCGTGCACGATGGCGGTTTCTTCCGACTGAGGAATGTTTGCCGGAAGCCAGCCGATGAGGGATTCCATGGCGTCGATGGTTTCCGTCTCCGACGCCCGGTACTGCTTCGTCCAGCGGGCGATCTGGCGCTCGAAGAAATTGCCGGGACGGCCGAAGTCGCCCAGTCCGACCGCTGCCGGGTCGATGCCGTGCAGTGCGGCAATCACGCGGTTCATGTCATCGTAGATCGCGGCGCGTTCCGATGGCTGCATGCCGGGGAGCGTGGGATCCCACAGTACCCGGCCGCCGACAAATTCCATGACGTAGAACGGGGTGCCGATCACCGCGCTGTCTTCGCACAGGCAGTAGGTGCGGGCAACGGGCACGCCGCTGTCCCGCAGCGCGCTGATGACCCGGTATTCCCGCTCCACCGCGTGGGCCGACGGCAGCAACGTGCCCGCCGGCTTCTTCCGGAGGACGTAGCGCCGGTCCGGCGTCTCCAGCAGGTAGGTCGGATTGGATTGGCCTTCCGAAAAACGCCTGGCCTGCAGCGGGCCGCGGAAGCCTGCCACATGACCTTCGAGGTATTGCTCGAGGCGGCCGGCGTCGAAGTCCTGCCGCTGGCTGATTGGCTGGTCCTCGGTTGCGGTAGCGCTCATCCCGGATCTCCTGTCTCTGGTGCAAGAGGCGCCGCAAGTCAGGCGCCCTGCAGGAAGTGTAGGCCGGTTCTCGCGGCCGGGCGGCCTTTCAGCAGGTTAACGCAAAGCCTTCGGCGCCGGATAAGGTATCGTATGCGCATCACCACCTTCGGAGACGGCCATGGCAGGACCCACACGCGATTTCTGGGAAGAGCGTTTCGCGACTTCTTCTACGCCCTGGGACCGCGGCGGTCCGAATCCGCAGCTTCGGCAATGGATCGACGGCGGGGAGATTGCACCGCCTCAGCAAGTGATCGTGCCGGGATGCGGACGCGGCTGGGAAGTCGCGGAACTGGTCGCGGCGGGCGTTGCCGTCACCGGCCTCGACTTTGCAGCCGGGGCGATCAGCGCCTGCCGGGAAATGCTGGACGCCCGAGGACTAAAGGCGGATTTGCAGCAGGCGGACGTGCTTGCCTGGAAGCCCGCCAGCCCTGTTGACGCGGTTTATGAGCAGACTTGCCTGTGCGCATTGCATCCCGATCATTGGCAGGCGTATGCCAGGCAGTTGCGGGACTGGCTGAAACCGGGCGGCAAGCTGCTTGCCTTGCTGGCGCAGGTGCCGTCGCCGGACGCTGAGCATGGCGTGATCAAGGGGCCGCCTTATCATTGCGATATCAATGCGGTGCGGGCGCTGTTTCCGGCATCGGAGTGGGTTTGGCCGAAGCCGCCGTATCCGCGTCTGGAGACGGGGCCGATTGCGGAGTTGGCGGTGGTGCTGGTTCGGCGGTGATATATCTTGCCGCCATGTCCCCTCTCCTTCAAGGAGAGGGAGCTTTTCGGAGCGCTCCGGCATACGCGTCATGATGGCATGCAACTGCCGGCAACCGCCTCGACCAGCCTAATCCCCGAACACCGCCCCGCGCTTCTCCCGCTGCGCCGCCAGCGCCTCCTCGAGATCAGCTGACAACAGCATCCCGGCATTCCACGTCGCGATGTAATTCAACCCGTCTTCAATCGAATGGTCGCGCATATAGGTGATCATTTCCTTGGTCCCCCGCACCGCCAGCGGTGACTTCGCGGCAATCGACCGCGCAAGCTCATCCACGCCGCTCGTCAATTCCTCCACCGTCGCATAGACCCGGTTAACCAGCCGCATCTCCCGCGCCTCGGCAGCAGAAAAACGGCGCGCGGTATACGACAACTCCCGCGCCATGCCTTCGCCGATCAGCCTGGGCAAGCGCTGCAGGGTGCCGACGTCGGCCGTCAGCCCGACATCCACTTCCTTCACCGAAAAATAAGCGTCGTCGCTGCAATAGCGCAGGTCGCAGGCAGTAGAGATGTCGATGCCGCCTCCGACGCAAGCGCCATGAATGCGGGCGATCACCGGCTTGCGGCAGCGTTCGATGGCGGTCACGGTGTCCTGCAGGTCGAGGATCATCAGGCGCACCTGCTCGGCGCCGCGGCCGCGGCATTCGGCGGCGGCGAAGCGTTGCAGGGCATGCAGCATCGACAGGTCGATGCCGGCGCAGAAATGCCGGCCGGCGCCGCACAGAATGGCGACGCGTATCGACGGCGTGCGGTCCACCCATTGCATGGCGGCACGCAATTCCTGCCACATGCGTTCATCGATCGCGTTGGCTTTTTCGGGACGGTTCAGCTCCAGGTATGCCAGCGGTCCGTCCTGCCAGCAACGTATGGTCGTCGTTTCCACATGCCCTCCCCTGCCGTTCATGGCGTTCATTGCATCCATTGCGTCATGGATTGACGAACAGGTCGATCTGCGGCGCCACGCCGGGCGTGACGCTGTATTGCTCGAAGTCGCTGACGCCCGCCTCGCGCAGGACCTGCTCGTCGAGGAGCAGCGTGCCGGTGCAGGTCCGGCTGTCGGAGATCAAGATTTGATAGGCGGCGTCCGCCATGATCTCCGGCGTGCGGCCGCGCTCCGCCAGCCCTTGTTTGGCCACGTTGAGCGCCGCGGTGGCGATGATGGTGCGCGGCCAGAGGCCATTTACCGCGATGCCGGATTGCCGCAGCTCCTCGGCCATGCCCAGCGCCAGCAGGCTCATGCCGTACTTCGAGGCGGTGTAGGGCGGATGCGGCCCGAGCCACTTCGGGTCGAGGTCGATGGGCGGCGACAGCACCAATACGTGGGGATTGGCCGCCTTCTTCAGGTAAGGCAGGCAGGCCTGGGCGCAGGCGAAGGTGCCGCGCATGTTGATGTCCATCATCAGGTCATAGCGCTTCAGCGGCGTTTCCGCCGTGCCGGTGATGCTGATGGCGCTGGCATTGTTGACGAGGATGTCGATGCCGCCGAAGCGTTCGGCCGCGCGTTCCACCGCCGCCTGGACCTGCGCTTCGTCGCGTACGTCCACCACCACCGGCAAGGCCTGGCCGCCGGCATGCTCGATGTCCTCGGCGGCGCTGAAGATCGTGCCCGGCAGGCGTGGATCGGGCTCGGCGGTCTTGGCCGCGATCACGATTCGTGCCCCGTCGCGCGCGGCCCGCAATGCGATCGCCTTGCCGATGCCCCGGCTGGCGCCGGTGATGAACAGCACCTTGTCCTTCAAGCTCGTCATTTACTTCTCCAGTTCACGGGCCAGCGCTTCCGGCACGGCGACCGGCATGTCGAGCAGCATCTGGGCCATGCCCTTGCCGAGCGGATCCATGCGCATCGACGCCGTGCCGCCGCCGTCGAGCGCGTCGTAGAGCAGGAAGTTGCAGGCATGGATGCCGGGCAAGGCATAGCGCACCACTTCACCGCGCACCAGGTGGGCGAAATACGCCTTCACCGCCGCGGGCGTCAGCGCACCCTGGATGATGGGCAGGTATTCCGGCTTGCGGGCGATGACGCCGATGTTGGAGATGTTGCCCTTGTCGCCGCTGCGCGCCCAGGCCAGCCGTACGAGCGGCACGTTGCGCGACCCCGCTGCGGATGAGGAACCGTCGGCGGCATCGGGAACGGTTTGTACGAGCGAAGCGCCGCCCAGCGGCACTTCCACCTCGGTCGTCTCGCCCCCCATGGCGAAACCGATCTTGATCTCCCGCTTGGGCAGCGTGAAGGCGAACTGCTTGATCAGCGGCGACGCCGAAGGCCGGGCGAGCGCAGGACCGGTGGTGCCGGGCGACCAGGACGTGCCGGCGGGCGCGATCTCGCGCGCGAAAATTTCCAGCGCCTGCTTGGACGCATGGTTGACCGCGACCCGCATCATCACCTCGCGCGAAGCACCGGTGCGTGCATGCGGTCCGTAGGATGTCTCGGCGCCGATGACCTCGACGTGCGCCGCGCTGTAGTCCGGCAGCCCCAGTTTCCGGAACATCCCCCGCGTGCGCTCCAGGATGGCTTCGCCGGTGCGCCTTGCCTTGGCCGCCGCATCGATGCCGATGATGACGAGCGTGCCGGCGCAGCGGTAGCCGTCCATGTATGTGGCCGAGACCTTGTAGGAATCGGTGGGCGGCTTGCCGCGTGCACCGGTCACCCGCACCCGGTTGTCGCCTTCCTGGGTGATGTTTACCTCGCGGAAATCGCAGACCACGTCGGGCAGCACATAGGCACCCGGGTCGCCGATCTCGTACAGCATCTGCTCCGCTACCGCCGGCGCGAGCACCCGGCCGCCGGTGCCGTCCGGCTTGGTAACGACGAAGCCCCCATCCGCGTGGCATTCGATGACGGGGTAGCCGATGTTGGCCCAGTCGGGCACGTTCTCCCAGTCGGTATGCAGCCCGCCGGTCGCCTGGCAGCCGCATTCGATGATGTGGCCGGCGAGACTGCCAGCCGCGAGCAGGTCGTGGTCGCCGGCGCGCCAGCCGAATTCATGCATCAGCGGGCCAAGGGTCACCGCGCTGTCGACGCAGCGACCGGTGATGACCACGTCCGCGCCCGCCGCCAGCGCCTGCGCGACCGGCAGCGCGCCGAGGTAGGCGTTGGCGCTGAGGATGCGTTCCGGCACGGGTTCGCCGGTGAACATGTCCTTGAGTCCGCGTTCGCGCAGCGCGGGGATGCGGGCGCTGACGTCGTCGCCTTCCACCACCGCGATCTTCAGCGACACGCCCATCTCGCCGGCCAGCTTCGCCAGCGCGTCGGCGCAGCCGCGCGGATTGATGCCGCCGGCATTGCTGACCACCTTGATGCCGTGCCGGCCCAGGACGGGCAGGACGCTTTTCATGGCCACGTCGACGAAGTCGGTGGCGTAGCCGAGTTCCGGCTTCTTCGCGCGCGCCGACGCGAGGATCGCCATGGTCAGTTCGGCGAGATAGTCGAATACCAGGTAGTCGATGCGCGCGCCGCCGGTGACACCATTCACCAGTTGCTCCGCCGCCACCGCGCTGTCGCCCCAGAAACCCGAGGCGCCGCCGATGCGGACCACTTTGCCGCTTGCCCGGTTTGCTTGCATGTGCCCTTCTCCTATTCAGCGGCCGGTCCAGACCGGCTTGCGTTTCTCGTTGAAGGCGGCGAGGCCTTCTTTCGCATCCTCGGTCAGCGCCAGCAGGGCGATCTGGCTTTCGGTATAGGCGATGCCCTGCTCGAACGACATCGACGCCATCGCGCGCATCGCATATTTGCCGCGTCGGATCGCGGTGGGCGACTTGTCGGTCAGCCGTTCCACCAGCCATTGCGTCTTTTCGTCGAGGCTGGCCGCCGGCACGACGTAGTTCAGCAGTCCGAATTCCTGGGCGGCGCGCGCATCGAAGGGCTCGCCGGTCAGGCACCATTCCCGCAGCACGCGCGGCGGCACGAGGCGTTGCAGCAGGCTCAGGACCTGCATCGGAAACACGCCGACCTTCACCTCGGGCAAGCCGAACAGCGCATGGTCGGCGGCCACGGCCATGTCGACCATGCACAGCAGGCCCATGCCGCCCGCCATGCAGGTGCCGTTGATGCGGGCGATGCAAGGCAGCGTGGCGGACTGCGCCTCGCGCAGCAGGTCAGCATAGTCGATGCTAGGCTTGGCATAGTCGAATGCGAAGCCCTTGCCCGGCTGCAGGTCGCCGCCGGCGCAGAAGGCCTTCTCTCCCGCCGCGGTCAGCACGATGGCGCGGACCTCGGGGTCGGCATGGGCAAGGCGGTAGCCTTCGCGGATGCCGTCGATCACCTCCTGGTTGATCGCATTTCGCTTGTCGGGGCGGTTGATGGTGATCCAGAAGGCGGAGGATTTCTTTTCGTGGAGGACGGATTCGTTCATCGTGGTCTCGTGAATGCAGTTTGTCAGGCCGTCTGCGCCATCTCGGCGGATTCGATCTCGGCAACGATGCGGTGCACGGCAATCTGGTCGCCCATCGCGGCGGACAGCGATTTCACCCGACCGGTCACCGGCGCCGCATGCACGTGCTCCATCTTCATCGCGTCCAGCGTCAGCACCGGCTGGCCGGCCCTTACCTCGTCCCCGACCGCGACGTGCACCGCGACCACGCGGCCGTTCATCGCCGCGCGGATGCGTCCGTCGCTGGCATCCTCGCCTTGCGTCTGGGCGGCGTGGGTCAGGTCGGCAACGAGGTAAGCCTCGCCGCGGAACTGCAGGTGCAGGACATCCCCGTCGCGATTGAAGGCGGCGCTTTCCATCAATCCGCCGCAGCTGAAGCGAACCCGTCCTTCCTGCTGCGCGATGATTTGCACTTTCTGCTCCTGCCCGCCGACGCTGATGCCGAAGCGACCGCCGCCGCTATTGACCAGGGTGGCGACGCAGGCCTCGCCGTCCACTTCCATGTAGAAGGCGATCGGCAGGCGGTGCGCGATGTCCATGCCATTGCCCGCAGCGGGCGAATCCGTGCTGTAGAGCAAGGCGCAGGCAAGCGCCCGGGCGCGCAGCGCGGCGGCCTCATCGACCTCCAGCAGCGCCTCGCCATGCTGGCCGATAAAGGCGGTGGTGGCACCGCCCGCGGCAAACACCGGGTGTGCGAGGCAACTTGCGAGGAATGCCTGGTTGGTGCGCACGCCCAGCACCACCGCATCCTGCAGCGCCGAATGCAGCTTGCGCCTCGCCTCGTCGCGCGTGCCGCCATAGGCGATCAGCTTGGCGATCATCGAATCGTAGTAAGGCGGCACTTCCGCCCCGGCTTCCAGCGCATCCTCCACGCGGATGGCGGTGGGCATCTGCCAGTCCGCCATCACGCCGCTCTGCGGCATGAAGCCGCTGCGGGCGTCTTCCGCGCACAGGCGCACCTCGATCGCATGGCCGATCCAGCGCACGTCTTCTTGCCGGATCGGCAGCGGTTCGCCGGCGGCGACGCGAAGCTGAAGCTCGACCAGGTCCAGGCCGGTGATGGCCTCGGTGACCGGATGTTCGACCTGCAGCCGGGTATTCATTTCCATGAAGTAGTAATTGCCCTCGGCATCGAGCAGGAATTCCAGCGTGCCCGCGCCTTCGTACTGGATGGCGCGCACGGCGGCCACGGCGGTCTCGCCCATGCGTTCGCGCAGCGCGGCATCCACGGCGGGCGAAGGCGCTTCCTCCACCACTTTCTGGTGGCGCCGCTGCACCGAGCAGTCGCGCTCGCCGAGGTGGATGGCATTGCCATGGCGGTCGGCGAAGACCTGGATCTCGATATGCCGGGGTTCGACGATGGCGCGTTCCAGGATGACTTCCGGATTGCCGAAGGCGCTCTGGGCTTCCGACTTCGCGCTGCGCAGGGCATCCAGGAAACGGTCGTGGGAGGTCACGAGGCGCATGCCGCGCCCGCCGCCGCCCGCGGTGGCCTTGATCATCACCGGGTAGCCGATCCGCAGCGCTTCCTCGTGCAGCCGCCCTTCTCCCTGGTCCGCGCCCTGGTAACCCGGGATGCAGGGCACGCCGGCCTCCATCATCAGCCGCTTCGCGCCCGCCTTGTTGCCCATTGAGACGATGGCTTCCGGCGAGGGGCCGATGAACACCAACCCGGCGTCGCGGCAGGCCTGCGCGAAATCCTCGTTCTCGGCGAGGAAGCCATAGCCGGGATGGACCGCGTCCGCCCCGCTGAGGCGCGCCGCCTCGATGATCGCCGGAATGTTCAGGTAGGACTGGGCCGGCAGGGCTTCGCCGATGCAGACCGCCTGGTCCGCCTCGCGCACATGCCGGGCATTGCGGTCCGCGGTCGAGAACACGGCGACCGTGCGATAGCCGAGCGCGCGCGCCGTGCGCATGACTCGCAGGGCGATTTCGCCGCGGTTGGCGATGAGGATCTTGTGGAACGGAGTGGATGTCGACATGGCTGTGAACGCGTTGAAAGAGGGAAGACGGCGCTTGCTATGGAGGGCCACGCCTATTCGGACCGGGGATAGATGCCCATGTACTTCGAAATAATCTGCAGCATGACCTCGTCGGCGCCGCCGCCGATGGACGTCAGGCGCCCGTCGCGGAACACGCGCGATACCGGGCTTTCCCAGACGTAGCCCATGCCGCCCCAGAACTGGAGGCATCCGTCCGGCACCGCACGCATCAGGCGGCCGGCCTTGAGCTTGGCCATAGAGGCGACCTCGGTGGCGTTTTCGCCATTGGCGATCATCTCGACCCCGCGCCAGGACAGGGCGCGCAGGGCCTCGACCTCGGTCTTGAGCTCGGCCAGCTTGAAGTGCACCCACTGGTTGTCGAGGATGGACTTGCCGAAGGCCTTGCGCTGGCGGGTGTAGTCGATGGTTTCGTCGATGACCCGCAGCAGCATGCCGCCGGCATTGAGCGCGCCCCACAGGCGTTCGACCTGGAACTGTTCCATCTGGTAGATGAAGCCCATGCCCTCTTCGCCGATGCGATAACGCTGCGGCACGCGCACCTCGTCGAAGTAAAGCTGCGCCGTGTCGGAGGCGTTCATGCCGATCTTGCGCAGCTTCTTCGCGACCGAGACGCCGGGCGTCTTCATCGGCACCACGATCAGCGACTTGTTCTTGTGCACCGGCCCATCCGAGGTGTTGGCCAGCACCACGCAGAAGTCCGCCTGGGTGCCGTTGGTGGTCCACATCTTGCCGCCGTTGATGATGTAGTCATCGCCGTCGCGGCGTGCGGTCGTCTTGATCGAGGCGACGTCGGAGCCGCTGCCGACTTCGGACACGCCAAGGCAGGCGACCATCTCGCCGGAGATGGCGGGCGCGAGGAATTCGCGACGCAGCGCATCGGATCCGCGCTCCGCCAGCGCCGGGGTCGCCATGTCGGTCTGCACGCCGATGGCCATGGGCACCGCGCCGCCGTTCACGTCGCCGAGCGCCTCCGCCAGCACCGCCGCATAGGAATGGTCGAGGCCCATGCCGCCGAATTCGACAGGCTTGTTCAGGCCGAGCAAGCCGAGCTTGCCCATCTTTCCAAACAGCTCATGCGCGGGAAAAATTTCCGCGTCTTCCCAGGCGTCGATGCGGGGATTGATTTCCTCGGCGATGAAGCGCTTGATCGTGCGCCGCATTTCCTCGTGTTCCGGCGTGAGTTTCATGCTTTGTCTCCCTGCTCTTGGATTGCCTTGTTCGTTCCGCCACTTAGGGGCGCGCCACGGAGAATTGCATCGCGTGCGGCTTGCGGGCTTCCGCTTCGCGGCAGACCGACAGCACGTAGGACAGCACCGAGCGGGTGTCGCGCGGATCGATGACGCCGTCGTCGAGCAGCAGCGCGCTGGTAGTGAAGACGTCCATCTGCCTGTCGAAGTTGTCGACGATCTTGCGCTGCAGCTTGTCGAGCTGTTCGTGGTCCACCTCGGCGCCCTTGCGCTTCATGGCGGCCTCGGTGACGATGGCCATGGTCTGCGCCGCCTGCTCCCCGCCCATGACTGCCGTTTTCGCGTTCGGCCAGGAGAAGCAGAAGCGCGGATGGAAGCCGCGGCCGCACATGCCGTAGTTGCCGGCGCCGAAGGAAGCGCCGCAGTACAGGGTGATCTGCGGCACGGTGGCATTGGTGACGGCCTGGATCATCTTCGCGCCGTGCTTGATGCTGCCGGCTTCCTCGTAGTGGCGGCCGACCATGAAGCCGGTGGTGTTGTTCAGGTAGAGGATGGGCACCTGCGCCTGACAGCAGACCTGGATGAAATGGGTCGCCTTGGCCGCGCCGGCCGGGTCAATCGGGCCGTTGTTGGTAATGATGCCCACCGGATATCCATCCAGCATCGCATGGCCGCACACCGTGGCCGAGCCGTAGCGCGGGCTGAATTCGAGGAAATCGGAATCGTCCACGATGCGCGCGATGACTTCCTTCATGTCGACCGGACGCTTGTGGTCCATCGGCATGATGCCGAGCAGTTCTTCCCTGTCGTAGCGCGGCGGCTTGACGACGCGTTCCTTGCGATCCTGTGCGGCGGGAATGCCGCGGTTCCATTCCAGCTTGCTCATGATGTCGCGCGCGATGCGCAGCGCGTCGCGGTCGTCTTCGGCGAGGTAGTCGCCGAGGCCGGAGATGCTGGTGTGCATCTCCGCGCCGCCGAGTTCTTCCTCGGTCGCGATCTCGCCGGTCGCCGCCTTGAGCAGCGGCGGCCCCGCCAGGAAGGCCCTCGAGCGGCCCCGCACCATGATGATGTAATCCGACAGGCCGGTCTGGTAGGCGCCGCCCGCCGTTGACGATCCGTGGGTGACGGTCAGCACCGGCAGGCCGGCGGCCGACAGACGCGCGAGGTTGCGAAACAGGTTGCCGCCGCGCACGAAATCCTCGACGCGGTAAGCCATCAGGTTGGCGCCGGCGCTTTCCACCAGCTGCACGTAAGGCAGCTTGTTTTCCAAGGCCAGTTCCTGCACCCGCAGCTGCTTGTCCAGGCCACGCGGCTGCAGCGCGCCGGCATCGATGCCCGAGTCGGACGCGCAGACCATGCAGCGCACGCCGGAGACGTAGCCGATGCCCGCGATCACGCCGCCGCCCGGCACGCTGCGGTCAGGATCGCTGACGTCGAGGCCGTAGCCGGCCAGCGTCGACAGCTCCAGGAAGGGCGTGCCGTGGTCGAGCAGGATGGCGAGCCGTTCGCGCGGCAGGAGCTGGTGCCGCTTCTCGAAGCGCGGCTTGGATGCCGACGAGGTGCGGCGGGTACGTTCCTCCAGCATGCGCATGCGCTCGATCAGCGCCAGCATGCCCTCCCGGTTGCCTTGGAAGTTGTCGTTGCCTGTCGAAATGTTGGTCTCGATGATTGCCATATTTTCTGTACCCAGTATTGGCGCCGGGCCGGGGAGGCCCGCTTGCTGCGATCATGCTTGACAGGCTACCCGCCCGCCTTCTTGTCGTCTTGCGTCAAGTGGCTGATGGGTATCGCAGTGCAACGCGGCATTTCTGCAGCAGTTCGGCAGGCTGGTAAGACCGCTTTGTCTGCCTGAAGTTGGGCAGGCCGAGGTCCTGCTCGAAGTTGATCCACGCCAGCTCCTTCGCCCGCATGGCGAAGTCATGGAACATGTGCTGGTAAATGCCCTTGTAGCGGTCGCTGCCCTTGGCGAAGCGCATCGCGGCGGTGCCGGCATTGAGGTGTTCCGCGATGATGAAGCCGGCGGGCGCGCCGTCGGCGTAGTAGATGCTGGCGTCGAAGCCGAAGTGCCCAGCCAGTTGCAGGGCCTCGTGGCAGGAAGACTCGTCCGCCTCGCCCGCGCCCTTGTCCTTGTCCCGCATCCAGCCGGACAGCAGCATGCGGGCATCGTCGATGCGGCTGGCGTCGAGGGGCGCGTGGGTGACCTGGTGCTGGCGCAGGAGCTGCTGCATCAGCTGGCGCTTCTTGCGCAGCACCTCGCCGCGATAGCTGCGGAAGTTTTCGGCGGCGTAGAGGTAGTCGGCATCGGCGTCGAACTGCGTGACCTGGAACAGCGCCGGATCGAGCCGCCGCGCGGTGGCCGCAGGCACCGGGTAGAAGCAGTCGTAGCCCTGCAGCAAGTCGCGCAGCACCTGCAGCGGCGCTTCCGCCAGGTCGAACAGGGGCATGAGGTGGCGCGCGCCGTCATAGGTCAGCCCGGCGACGCATGGCCAGCGCCCGGGCAGGAAGCGGTAATCATGCGCCTGTCGGAACAGGTAGAGATTGGGAAACGCGAATTCCGACAGGCAGTCCTTGCCCAGGCTTTCGCGCAGCGGGGCCAGCCTGGCATCGATCTCCTGCCGATGGCTTAATTCCAGCGCTGACCCCGGCGCCATTGGAATGGCGTCGTCCGCGCTTTTCCTCATGGGTGAGGCCGCCGCCACGTCAGTAGCGGATTGCGCGCACGCCCGGCGCCGGCGGATCGGCAGGCGGTCCGGCGAAGCACTGGGCGAGCGGCAGCCAGGCTTCCGCGCCGGCGCCGGCATATTCCAGGCCGGTGTCGCGCACGTTGCGCCGTTGCGTGACGACGAGGCAGAAGTCTTCCGCGCTGCCGCGAACGTAGTCTGTGTCGGACGGGGCGTTCCAGGTCCAGGTGTCGCCGCCCGGCGCGGTCAGGGAGATGAAAGGCGCGACCGGGGGGACCGGCAGGTCGCGGTTGACGAAGGTCCAGCCGAAGGTGGTGGCGCCGAGATGCGCGATGTGGCGCAGGCGGCCGTCGAGCGGACGCCGCGCGGGCACGATGTCGAACACATCCTGGCCATGCGCCCAGGTTTCCATCATCCGCGCGGTGGCGAAGGAACGGGCGCTCATGGTCGGGCCGTACCACGGCAGGCGCGCCTTCGGGTCGAGTTTCGCCAGGGCGTCGACCAGGTCATGGTAGCGCTCGCTCCAGCGCGCCAGCAGTTGTTCGCCGTCGAGATGGCCGAAGCGTTCGCGCGCGATCTGGCTGATTTCCTTGCCGCCCTCCTGCTCCGCCATCAGCTTGCGGGTGTCCTCGGCAAAGGCCTCGCCATCGGTGGCGGCGAGCAGGCCGGTTTCATCGAAGTAGCAGAGGTGGGCGATTTCATCCCATGGCGTCCAGCCGAAGAATTGCGTCTTGCGCCGCCATTGCTCGGGGGTGAGCGTCGCGCAAAGCCCGGCAAGCGCATCGTATTCGGCCAGCAGGTCCGCGCAGAGGTCTTTCATGCTGTCTCCTGTCGTTGGGATGGTTGGGATGGTTGGTTTGGTTGCAGGCGCGGTGGTTGCTATCGACCACGGAAGCGGGCTTCGCGCTTCTCGCTGAAGGCGCGGATGCCTTCGGCGCCGTCTTCGCTGCCGGCGCAGGCGGTCATGTGGCGTTCCTCCAGGGCGAGGTGTTGCTCCAGCGTGCGCGCGTGTACGCCGTCGATCAGTTCCTTGATCTTGCCATAGGAAGCCGTGGCGCCGGCGGCCAGCCTTGCGGTCAGCACCCGGGCTTCCTCGGCGAGGCTTTCATCGGGGTAGACCGCGTCGACCAGGCCGAGCCGGAGACAGTCCTCCGCGACCAGGGGTTCGTTCAGGAAGAGGATGCGCTTGGCCTGGGCGGCGCCGGCGCGGCGCGCCAGATACCAGGACGCGCCGAGGTCGGGCGACAGGCCGATGGCGGAATATCCGCCGCGCAACTTCATTGATTGGGCGGCCAGTACGACGTCGCCGCACAAGGCCAGGCCGACACCGCCGCCGCCGACCGGGCCGTTGATCGCGGTGATGACAGGGCAAGGGAGGGCTGCCAATCTGGCCACGGCCTCGTGCAGGCGCGGGATAGACGCCCGCATCAGGCCGGGGAGGTTGTCCGCCTGCATCATCTCGGCGATGTCGCCGCCGACGCAGAACTTGCTGCCGTTCGCCGCGAGGAGCACGGCGCGCAGGCCTTCGGTGGAGGCGATCCGGTCGACGGCAGCGGCGAATGCCTTGCCGAGCGCCTCGTCGATGGCGTTGCCCGCCTCGGGACGGTTAAGGGTGATGGTGGCGACGCCTTCGCGTAGGTCGCAGAGGACGAGGTTGGACATGTGGCATCCCTTTCATGGTTGCGGGCGAGCTTAACTCGGCAGCGGGGGGATGTCTTGTGTCAAATGGCTGGAGTGCAAGCTGCTTGACGACCGCCCCCATAGAATTCCTTTACATGAACCGTGGCAAGGTGGATGCCCTCGCCCTTGGCGACGGTAGAGTTCGTGGTCACATAGGCATTATCCTTGTTGCCGGCAGCCAGAGCTTGGTATTTGGAATCTGTGAATGAGAACGCCGGCTGAGGGCCAATCTGGCGCCCAGTTTGACGGTCAATGGCAAACCGCTGCTTGACCAAGAAGGGCATGGTGGGCGCAAGTAGCTGCCATCCTCGTTGAGAAGTAATTGTTCTGTGATGGTGCGTTTTTAGGTAAGGTAAGCACCGCTGGCCAGTTGCGGCAGGAGCAGGGCAAGAATGTCGAGGCGACTTGGAATCGGGCGGAATCGAGTCATGATGATGTGCTGCTCAGTTCGCCGGGCTTGCCCCATTCGGATGGATCAACGCTGCAAGGCCAACCTCATTGAAATAGGGTTCATAAGTCTTGCGCGGCAGGATGACTTCGCCATCCAGGCTGGCCGGCTCGCTTTGGATGACCCTTTCCCCGGGAGCCGCCGCTGGATCTCTCGCGAGCTGGCCTCACCGTAGCAGCGAGAGATCCAGCGTGGAGAGCATGTACAGGTCTTGCCGATTGAACTGTTTGTCGGCGAAATGGGACATGACCAAAATCGCGCAGGAAGGCGCTTCCTGCCTGTGCGGCGATCACAGAAAGAATACCTTCGATCGGATAAAGTCGATGGGCACCGGCGACCGCTGCAGCAGCGCCGGCGTAATGAGAACATCCTCAAGGAGCATTCGATGATCTTCCGTGATGATCATGCCGGTCCCTGGCAGTACTGCTCAACCATCTCAAGCAGCTGCGACGTCGTGACTGGTTTTTTGATTTTTTCCTTCGCCCATTCCGGCGTCGTGATGTGGTCCGCAATCGCCGACAGCATGACGATCGGGATCGACTCAAAGAGCCGCGGGAATTCCTGACGCATATTTTCGACGAACTGCATGCCATCCATGACCGGCATCAGGATGTCGAGCAGGATCAGGCCAAAGTTTTCATCCACCCGCAGCACCTGCAGTGCCTCCTGTCCGTCGTACGCCGCAACCCCATCAAAGCCCCGGAGTGACAACAACTCCAGAATCGTTGTGCAGAGCGGTTCGTTATCATCAACGATAAGGACTTTCTTGCGGGTCATGTATCGACGGCTCCTTCTCTACAGGTCCGCGGTAAGATCAGGGTTTATAGATTCCGCTGCCCACCACCAGGTTGTCCACTTTCTCGACATACCCGGATTTCTTTTCAACCGCCTTGGTCACCGGGTTGGGCCATTTGTAATCCACCCAGCCTTTGCCTTTGCTGTTGGCCGTGTCGATGAAGCTTTTGATGATCGCCGTGCCGTCGGCATCCTTCATGTCCAACAGGTTTTTGCCAATCATCTTCGGGTTGTTGCCATGTGAGACGTTATTGCCACTCAGGTCGTAGACATAGATGTACAGGTCACGATCATGGAAGTCCTTGTTCGCGGGATCGGCAAAGTCGGCAAAGGCCTTGTCCTTGCCATTGGCCTTGATCGCAGCAACCGCTTTCTTTACCATCGCCACCGCTTCATCGGGCGTGGCGCGTTCAGACGCCAGTGCCGCGCTCGGTGTGCCGGCAATGAACATCAGAGTTGCGAAAACCGCTGCGAAGTGCTTGATCATACGACCTCCGTGATAGGTTGGGATGAACGAACGGACAAACTGGAAAAAGACGCGGTCAGGCAGAAAGGCGTCACGCCTGGAACGACTTGAAGCGGAAAGGAGGTTTGGCGAAAAAGAGGTAGGTTCGCAGCCCAAGATGAGATGGGGATTGGCGGCAACGCGAGCCGGCATCCGGAAAACGATGAAAAGTGATGATCCATGCGAGGTATCGGGAGTCCTTGTTGTTCGTACGGTGACGCAACACACAAGCAAACCGATTCCACGCAGCGCACCGAAGCATCTTCAGATGCCTGACAAATGCGTTGGGCATCGTTACCCGACGTGTCGCGTCATTGCGAATGTATGGACCTGACCATAAAGTGTTCATTTCCCTAAATCAAGAGGTTTCTTGCACCTTTCTTCATTTGTCCAACGTTCATGAATGAAAATGAAAATTCGACCCTGGACAAGTCCAAGTAGCTTAATTAATCGTCACATTCGGTCCACGAATATATTTTTAGTGTTTGCTTCCGCTGCGCTCCAAACGGGTACGGCTCAAGTAAAATTCGCGCTTCATCGGCACCTGCCAGCGCACATTCGTCATGACTCTGAGCCATTCCCGTGAGGTACCAGGTGGACCAGCGCCTCTTGCGCGCCTGACTGAGGGTCTGTCCGCCGGGCAGATGCGCACGCTGCGTCTTCTGATGACGGGCGTAATCCTTACTGCTGTCACCGTGGTTCTGTTTCTTGCCTACCTTGCCCAGAGCCAGTATGAGCAGAACTGGAAGGAGGAGATTCAGGCTGCAGAGAGAACAGCGCATGTAGGATCCGAACATGCCCTGAAATTGTTCGATACCAGCCATGTGCTGTTGGACCGCTTGACGGACCTGGTCGAGGACAAGAGCAACGCCGACATTGCAGCTCTTGAGCCGCAATTGCACGAAAAAATAAAGAGCATGGTTACAGGCCTGCCCCAAGTCCAGTCCATCTGGCTTTTGGATGATGCGGGTCACCCTGTCCTGTCGAACCGCTATCTTCCCGCGCCACGCAATCTTGACTTGGCCGATCGAGAGTCGTTCCAGGCCCATTTGCGAGGTTACCGTGGCCTGTTTATCACGGGCGCCCTGCTGGGCAAGAAAACAAGGGAGATCTTTTTCGACTTGACCGTCCGGCGAGAAACCCGCGATCGCAAGTTCGCCGGGACCGTGCAAGTCAGCCTCTATCCCGAGTATCTTGAGCAGTTCTATGCGAGCATGGTGCCCGCGGGTTCGCAAACCGCGATCGCCCTGGTCCGCAACGATGGCACCTTCATTGCCCGCTGGCCCAAGACCGCGGAAATCCAGGCGCGCATCCCGGCAACCAGCACCGTCGCCCGCGCCATGGCGGAAAATACGAAAAGTAGCGTGATCGACACGGTCTCCAGCGTGGACGGCATCCTGCGCAAAGTGGCGATTCGAAAAGTGGGTGATTACCCGGTGTATGTCGCAGTTGGCGTCACCAGGGATGATGTTATCTCTGGCTGGCGCAAGGAAATGGCCCCGCTGACGGTGATGGCGTTAGCGGCAATCGCAGTCATTTTGTGCCTTGGATTCTGGCTCGTTCGTAAGACAAGACAGCAGTTCAGCCTGTCCAACACCTTGTATGCTGAGGTCGTGCAGCGCCAAGCCGCCGAGAAGGCCTTGCTTCAATCCCAGAAAATGGAGGCGCTGGGCCATCTCACCAGCGGTGTCGCACATGATTTCAATAACTTGCTCATGACGGTGGACATGAGCACGCACATCATTGCCGAAGCCAATCCGTCACTGAATGGCCCCGAACGACTTACCGCCATCCAGCGCGCGGTCGATACCGGCGCCAAGCTCACCCGACAACTGCTGAGCTTTTCGCGGCGCCAGCCGATTGCGCCGGCGGCTGTCTCCTTGCATGAGCTCCTTCCTGCGATCATGGACTTATGCAGGCCTGTCCTGGGCAGCAGCGTTCAGGGTCGACTGCTCGTCTACCCGCTAACGCCGGCGGCCTTGCTCGACCGCTCGGAGTTCGAGCTGGCCATCCTGAACTTGGCCATCAACTCCCGTCATGCGATGCCCGACGGCGGCATCTTCGAAATCATGGCCCGGCCAGCCAGCGGGGATGCCGCGACCGCCGGACAATACGTCGAAATTCTAGTGAGCGATACAGGTTCTGGCATGACGCAGGAGACGCTTGCCAGGGTGTTTGAGCCGTTCTTCACGACACGCAAGAACGGCCAGGGTACCGGACTTGGGCTGAGCCAGGTTAAGGCGATGTGCGAGCAGGTCGGCGGCCAGGTGCATCTCAGCAGCGAACCCGGCCATGGCACCATCGTTCGTCTGCTGCTGCCCGCGAAGGACGAGGTTACGCAAACGCCTAATACTGGGCCGGCATGCACGGCCGTGACGCCGCTTCGGGTATTGCTGGTTGAAGACAACATCGAGATTGCCGAGGCAACCAAGCTTGCTCTGGAGTCGCTAGGATGCACCGTCATACACTGCGGCAACGCCGAAGAGGCGGTCCTACTCCTGAAAGTGGATGCCTTGGAACTAGATCTCATCCTGAGTGACGTGCAAATGCCAGGATCCATGAACGGCATCGACTTGGCCAAGCAGGTTCGGGAGCGCTACCTGTCCCTACCCATCGTTCTCATGACCGGCTACGCCGAGCGCCTTGAGGACGCCCAAGAACTCGGCATTCGCATTCTGGCCAAACCGTTTGGCATGCCCGCGCTGCGCGAGCTGCTGCAAAGCTGCGCCACGCCTCCGGCCAGTGTCCAGCCAGCATGAAAGATCTCGACTTGTATTAACGGTGCTACCACGTGGCGCGGCCGGGCCTATACTCGGCGCCCGCGACAACAAAATAATTGCCCTCTCGCTGCATGATGGACTGTATGCAGGAGAACCAGGCGGCTGCCGACCGGGCCAGGATAGGCGCCGGCCAGGGCAGACTTTGGCTTGCCTAGTTCGTTCATCGTTTCAAACGAATCAATTTAAAGTGGACGTCGTGGCGGCCACAAGAACGCATCGAACAACGCCGGGAAGCCGGTATTGCTTTAACAATATTCCCATGGTGCGATCTCTGCCGCCCATAATCGGTTACGTTCTATAAGCATGCGTCTGCTGGTCATTCTCATTGTTGCCGGTAGCCGAAAAATGCTAATTCGTCTTCGTAGTGCAGCACTTCATGTAATGCTTTTACTGGTTTGCATGCTAGCCAGCGCGTTGTCCTGTTATGGCCTGCAGGATCACTTCCTTCTCACATGTGCGAACGGCACGTGTAAAGGAAAATTTCGGGGAAGAGCAATCCATGGTGTCGACGCATGCGGCAGACATACGGTTTATGTTGGCCGACGTAGGTTTTGGATGGCCCATACTGCTTGCTAAATGTCCGTGCGGTGATGGAAGTCGCTGAACGTCCGCTTCCTGGCGATAACTCTGGCCGATCTGGGCGGATGCCGCCCTTCACCAAACAATTTGGAATGACAGTTTGCAGTATCTTGCGGGCCCACACCCTTACGGCATGACTGGTCGGTTGCGCCTGTTTGCGAACGCGTACAATCGCCCAGCAGCGGCAAAGGTATGTCCAGTCATGTTTTCCAGCACGCGCCCAAACATCGATCAAGGAAAAAATATTTCTTGAGCAAAAATATCGCTGGTGATCGCTTCGAGTTTGGGAACGAGAAGATGGTGAAGATCTATGTCAAGAGCGAAAAATTCGGTAGTCCATAATCAAGAACAGTCGCAGGCGCGGGTATCGCCACGGTTGTTGCCACCTGTGCCTGCATTGATTTCCAGGTCGCCAGAGGACGCTATCGCCGAAAAGCAGAGGCGAGAGCAAAAGGATGCGCTAGTTCGCGGAGTCACTTCGATTCAAGAAGTGCGTGAAGCAATAAGGCGCGTCGGACGCAACATCCCGGCTATTTCCGCAGTGCCACGTATAAGCATGCTTGATGCGGCGACGTTTCGCACGCGTGCCGTAGAAGGTTTGCCCTTCGTGATCACTGGGCTTGTCAGCCGGTGGCCATTGTCTGCTCTCACGCCGCAAATGCTCCATGATCGCTATGGCGATCTGCGAGTGCGTGCGCGAGTGGGCGACTATGTCAACAAGGCATTCGCGCCTGATCGAGCCATGCAGGATATGTCGATGATTGAGTATCTGGACCTTGTCTCTACTGGCACGCAGGACCTGCCTCCCTATATAGGTAATTTGGAATTACGCGAATTGAATAGGATGTGTTACTGGCCCGCGTATTTTGGCAAAATGGGTCCGCCTCGCTTTTGGCTTGGCCCTTCAGGAACGGTGACGCCACTGCATTGCGACTATGACGATAATATTTTTGCGCAGATATGGGGCACCAAACGTATTTTCCTGTCTCCGCCCCACCACGACGAATTTCTCTACACCAGCGAGGCGAATGCCGTCCTATTCGGCTCTCCAGTTAACCCTGAGGCACCGGATTTCGAGAAATTTCCGCTGGCGCGTCAGGCGTCAATGATCGAGTGCATTGTCAACCCCGGTGAACTCCTTTATTTGCCTGCCGGTTGGTATCATCATGTTCGCTCGCTGACGTTTTCTCTATCCGCCAATCGGTGGGCCCGGGCACTGCCGCTTGCGCTGAACGGCGACCCATCCCTGCAGCGAATGCGGTTGTCAGACTAAGTTTGGGAGTCGGTTAAATTGAAAATTCCACTTCCGCTTTGGATCGACTTGAGGCAGTCAATTCATTCGAAATTGCGCCTGCATTGATGCGCAAAGCAGACCTTCGGATGAGGGTTGAACCCGAAGTTTCCCCCTCGAAAGCAAGTAAGCTTACATAGTGGCTTAGCCATTGATAAGTAGTGGGAGCGAGTGCAATTAGGGCGATGCGCGTTCCCCTCCCCACGCGTTAAATCCGCGTTACCGCCTCGGGCAACAACACCATCTTGCCCGTTACCTTGCGCTGCGCCACCTGGCTCAACGCCACAGCAGCCTGATCCAGCGAATACCGCATCGACACATGCGGCCTCACCTTCCCCTGCCGAAACCACTCGACCAGTTCCTGGGTCAACGCCGCCGCGCGTTGCGGTTCAGCGCGCAGGAACCCGCCCCACCACACGCCGACGATGGAACATCCCTTGAGCAGGGTAAGATTCAACGGCACCCGCGGAATATCCCCGGCAGTAAAGCCGATCACCAGGAACCGCCCATTCCATGCCATGCTGCGCAGCGCGGCTTCGCTGTAGCTGCCGCCGACAGGGTCATAAACCACATCCACCCCGCGTCCGCCAGTCATTTCCTTCAAGCGCTGGCGCAAGTCCTCCCGGCTGTAATTGATGACCTCATCCGCGCCATGCTCCCGGCACAGCGCCAGCTTCTCGTCGCTGGAGGCAGCAGCAATGACACGTGCACCCAGCAGCTTGCCCAACTCCACCGCCGACAAGCCGGTGCCACCAGCCGCGCCGAGCACCAGCAAGGTTTCTCCCGTCCTGATGGCAGCCCGCTCCTGGAGCGCGTAATGTGTCGTGCCATAGGCAACCAGGAACGCCGCCGCATCGCCGAAATCGATCCCCTCGGGAAGCGGAAAGACATCCTCTTCCCTGGCCAGCGCCTGCTCGGCATACCCGCCATACCCCGGCACCGCGATCACCCGGTCGCCCGCCCGAAACCGCGTCACGCCCTCCCCCACCGCTTCCACCAGCCCCGCGACTTCCGCGCCAGGCGAAAACGGCAGCGCCGGCTTGAGCTGGTAGCGGTTTTCGATGATGAGGGTGTCGGGAAAGTTGACCCCGGCGGCATGCACCGCGACCAGAACCTGGCTGGGTCCCGGCTGCAAGGGAGCGACATCCTCGATCACCAGGGATTCCGGCGGCCCGAACTGCTTGCAGAGCACGGCCTTCATTGCCGCGCTCCCGCATTGGCGCCGTACTGCCTCACAAGCTGCTTGGCCGCCGCGGCAAGGTGCACCTGGTCCGGCCCGTCGCCGATGCGGATGAAGCGCGCATAGACGTATGCCTTGGGCAGGAAGGTATCCTGCGACACGCCCATGCCGCCATGAACCTGGATGGCGCGGTCGATCACGCGCGCCGCCATGCTCGGAACGACGATCTTGGCGGCGGCGATCAGGTCCTTCGCCGCCTTGTTGCCTTCGCGGTCCATCTTGTCGGCGGCCTTGAGCGTCAGCAACCGCGCCTGTTCGAGTTCGCACCAGGAATGCGCGATGTCCTCGCGCACCGATCCCTGCTCCGACAGCCTGCGGCCAAAAGCGACGCGGGAATCGGCGCGCGCGCACATGGTTTCGAGCGCGCGCTGGGCGACGCCGATCAGGCGCATGCAGTGGTGGATGCGGCCGGGGCCAAGCCGGCCCTGGGCGATCTCGAAGCCGCGTCCCTCGCCCAGCAAGATGTTCGTTGCCGGCACCCGCACGTTCTCGTACACGATTTCCGGATGGCCCAGCGGCGCGTCGTCGTAGCCAAAGGCCGTGATGTCGCGCACGATCCTGACCCCGGGCGTGTCCTTCGGCACCAGGATCATCGATTGCTGCTTGTGCGTGTCGGGATTGTCCGGGTCGGTCTTGCCCATGACGATCAGCACCTTGCAGCGCTGGTTGAGCGCGCCCGAGGTGAACCACTTGCGGCCGTTGATGACGTAATGGTCGCCGTCGCGCCGGATCTCGCAGCGGATGTTGGTGGCGTCGCTCGATGCCACTTCCGGCTCCGTCATCGAGAAGGCCGACCGGATTTCTCCGTCGAGCAGGGGCGCCAGCCAGGTCCTTTTCTGTTCGTCGCTGCCGAACAGGGTGAGGATTTCCATGTTGCCGGTGTCCGGCGCGGAGCAGTTGAACACCTCCGATGCCCATTCGACCCGCCCCATGATTTCCGCGAGCGGCGCGTATTCGAGATTGCTGAGCCCCGCGCCGTGGCCGCCGGGAAGAAACAGGTTCCACAGGCCGGCGTCGCGCGCCCTGCCCTTCAGTTCTTCCATCAACGGCACGGTGGCGTAGCGGTCGCCCTGGAAAACCTCGTCGTAGTAGCGCTGCTCGACCGGGTAGATATGCCTTTCCATGAAGGCATTGAGCTTGTCCTGCAGGTCGCGGACTTTGGCGCTGTGCTGAAAATCCATCGTGTGTCTCCGGTTAGGCCTGTTGCGGACGGGGCTGCTGCTGGAAGCGCCGCATGCCCTTGAGCCAGCGGTCGTAGTCCGCGCCCTTGCGCCGCATGTATTCCAGCACCTCGGGATGCGTGAGGATCAGGAAACTCTCGGCGTCGAGGCCGTTGACGATGGCCTCGGCCGCATCTTCCGGCTCGACCGCAGCGGCGAGCAGGGCCGGCTGGTCGACTTCGCTGACGCTGCCGAGCAGCATGTTGGTGCGCACGCCCATGGGACAGAAGCAGCTTACCTTGATGCCGCGGTCGCCGTAGGTGATCGACAGCCATTCCGCGAAGGCAACCGCGCCGTGCTTGGTGACGGCATAGGAGGCATCGGAAATCGACAATAATCCGGCTGCCGACGCGGTCTGCAGCAGGTAGCCCTCGCCGCGCTCCAGCATGTGGGGCACCACCGCCCGCGCCGCATGCACATGGGCCATGACGTTGACCGTCCAGGCCTTGTCCCAGTCGGCGTCGGTCGATTCGAGGCCCTTGCCGATCGACACGCCGGCGTTCGAGCAGAACAGATCGATGCGGCCGTGGTCGGCGATCGTCCGTTCGACCAGCGAGGCAACGGCCTTCTCGTCCGCCACGTTCACCGCGACGCCAGTGCCGCCGATCTCCGCGGCCACCCGCTCGGCGGCCGCGCCATCGAGATCGGCAACGATCACCGCCTGGGCGCCTTCTGCGGCGAAGCGGCGCGCCATGGCGGCGCCGATGCCGTTGCCGGCTCCCGTCACGACCACCACCTTGTTCCTGACCTTCATGTCTCGTCCTTTCGTGTGCGTTGTCTTGTCTGCGCCTGCCTCATTTGCCAGCGGGCACCGGCTCGGGCGCGGCCTGTGCCGCTTCGGCCGCGAAGAGTTCGCGCAGCCTGAACTTCTGTACCTTGCCCGAGGGCGTCAGGGGAAACTGCTCCACCACGCGCAGGTATTTCGGGATCTTGTAGCGCGCGATGCGTTCGCGCAGGCGTTCCTGCATCTGTCCGGCACTCATCGCCGCCCCGGGCCGCAGCCGCACGTAGGCGCAGACTTCCTCGCCGTAGCGCGCGTCGGGCACGCCGATCACGTTGGCGTCGGTCACCTCGTCCAGCGCCAGCAAGGCTTCCTCGATTTCGCGGGGGGAAATGTTTTCACCGCCGCGAATGATCATGTCCTTGGCGCGGCCGCTGATCCACAGGTAGCCGCGTTCATCCATGTGGCCGAGATCGCCGGTGCGCAGCCAGCCGTCATCCGACAGGACGTCCTGCGTGGCCTGCGCATTACCAAAATAGCCTTTCATCACCAGCCAGCCGCGGGTGCGCACCTCGCCCACCTGTCCCGGCGGGACACGGTTTCCCGCGGCGTCCACCAGGTCGACCTCGACCGCCGGCAGCGGCTGGCCGCAGCTGCCCATCTGCAAGTCGTCCGGGTCGTAGGGCGCGCTCTGGGTGATGATCGGCGAGGCCTCGGTCAGTCCGTAGGTGATCGAACACCGCGTGCCATAGCGTGCGTTCCAGTGGCGCAGCAGCTCGACCGGCACGGTGGATCCGCCGCTGATCACGCGCGCGATGCTCGACAGGTCGAGGCCTTCGCGGTCGGCCGCTTCTTCCAGGGCGATCAGCATCGTGGGCACCGCGCTCAGGACGTTGATGCGCTCGGCGGCGATGGTCCGGGCCACGCGGTCCGGCTCGAAGGTCACCATGGGATATTGGGTGGTGCCGCAGGCCAGCGCGCCGAGCGTGGCGATGACGCAGCCGCCGCAATGGAACAGGGGCATCGGGTTGACCCAGCGGCTGCCCTCCTCCAGCGCCGCGCGTTGCGCGAACAGGAGGCCATCGTTAACCACGCCGCGATGGCTTAGCACCGCGCCCTTCGGAAAGCCGGTGGTGCCGGAGGTGAACTGCACCTGCACCGTGTCGGACGGGGTCACTCCGGCCCGCCGCTGCTCCAGCGCCTCTTCGCTTACCGATCCGGCGCCGGCAAGCCAGTCGTTCCAGTCGATTCCCTTGTCATCCGGCGACTGGCCGATGGCGACTCGCAAGCGCAACGAAGGCACGTCGCGCGCAGCCTCGTCGAGCATGGTCCAAAGAGAGGAACCCCGGCTTTCCGGGAGGGCGAAGCAGGCGCAGACCCCGGCGGTCTTGAGGATGTAGGCGACTTCGCCGGCGCGCAGCAAGGGGTTGATCGGCACCAGCACGGCGCCGCAGTAGGCCGCGCCGAATTCCAGCAGCAGCCATTCGGGCAGGTTGGTCGACCACACCGCGACGCGGTCGCCGTGGCCGATGCCCGACGCAATCAGGGCGCGCGCCACTTCGCGGCTGCGGCTGCGCAATTCGGCGAACGACCAGCGCAGCGCCAGCCCGCGGTCCGCATAAGCCACGTAGGCCAGGCCATCCTGGTCCGGCCATTTGCGGGCGGCGTCGTCGAGCAGGTCGCCGACCGTCATGTCGCGGACTTGCGCGAGCTCCTCGGCCGCCGGTATCCAATACGATACGCCTTGTTGGACTGGCATCAGTGTCCTCCTTCCTTGTCATGTTGGTTGTTCAGCCGCTGATAGGTCGAATAGGTCGGCTGGTCGATGGCGAGTTTTGCGAGGCCGGTGCGCAGCAGGAAAGGCAGGAGGCCGGGCGTTTGCACATCGATTTCGCCGCTGGCGATGCGTGCGCAGAGTTCGCGGTTGAGCGCGTCGAGGTCGCCTTTGCTGCCGGTCAGCGTGCGCAGGGCGGCATGTTCGCGCGCCTCTGCCTCGGGTCCTTGCTCCAGTTCGCGCATGACGATGCCGAGCAGGCTGATGGCGATCCGGGCGTGGAAGGCGGTGAGGCCGTCCAGGCGGGGCAGCGCATCGTCGCGCAGGAAGTCGGTGACGGCCTGCAGCAGTTCGGTGGCCGCGGGTTGCTCGCGCATCAGGCGTCTCCTTCCTGGATCAGGCACAGCAGGTCGATCTCCGCCTCGGAAGCGCGCCGCCCCACGGCCGCACGTTCCACGGTACGCACGTCGCCGCGCTGCCAGGACACCGCCATGGATTCGCAGATCACGCCCCACTTGAGCGTACCTAGCACTTCCCAGAAGCGCACCCGTGCCCGGTCGACATGGCCGCCCGCCGCCTCGTAGCCGGCAAACAACTCCTCGCGCGTGCCGAAGCCGCCGACGGGAAGCTCGCGTCCATAGCGCCAGGAATTCACGCACATCCAGCCGAGATCCTCCATCGGATCGCCGAGGTGGGCGATTTCCCAGTCGAGGATGCCGCACAAGCCTTTTTCGTCGATCATGATGTTGCCGTTGCGAAAATCGCCATGCACCAGCGTGCGCCGCGCCGGGCTGTCCGGCAGGCGCCGCTTCAGCCATTGCAATGCCAGCTCGAAGACGGGACGGGGCGTGCCGACGGTGTCGTGCCGCTGGCGGTAGTAGGCGACGTCCTCATGCGCGCCACCGGCGCGCAGGGACGGCAGCCGTTCGACGTCGAGCGCGTGGATGCGTGCCAGCGCCTCGCCGCATTGCCGCGCGAGCCGGGCGCGTGCGCCGGCATAGCGGTCGTCGCCGAGGATGCGCCGCGGGTTGGCTTCGCCGGCGAGGCGCGACATCACGTAGCCTTCTCCCAGTCCGTCCTCCGGTTCCAGCACGCCGGTCACGTGCGGCACCGGGACGCCGGACGCGGCAAGCTGGTCGAGCAGGCGCGCTTCGGTACGCAGGCCGATGGCTTCGGCGGGCGGCGCGGACCCAGGCGGCGCCCGGCGCAGGATGAGGGGCCGGCGTCTTTCGGCATCGACAGCATCTACGGCGTCGAACGACCAGGTTTCCTGGCTCGCACCGCCGGCAATGGCGCGCAGGCCATCGATGCCGGTGATGCCGGGCAGGAGGCGGCGCAGCAGCGCCGGCAGGCGCTCGCCGACCACGTCTTCCTGTCGCGCCGTCGAAATCACATCAAGCCGACGGTCATCCCGCCATCGACGACGAGGTTGTTGCCGGTCACGTAAGCGCCGGCGTCGGAGCACAGGTAAGTCACGGCGTAGCCGATCTCCTCCACCTTGCCGAGGCGGCCGAGCGCCGTCTTGTCGAGTATCTTGCGGCGCGCTTCGTCGTCGAACGCGTCCGCCAGCTTCGTCGGGAACACGCCGGGGAGGATGGTATTGGCGCGGATGTTGTCGCGTCCGTATTCCAGCGCGAAGGACCGGCTCATGCCGATCAGCGCGGTCTTGAGGGTCGAGTAGAGGCTGAGCATGCGGTCGGGATGCAGCGCCGCCACCGAGGCGATGTTGATGATGCTGCCGCCGCCATGGGTCTTCATGAGTTTTGCGGCTTCCGTCGACATGAACCAGTAGCCCCGCAGCGAGACTTCCACCGTCTTGTCGAACAGGCCGACATCCGTGTCCTCGATGGTGCGCCAGGGGCTTAGGACGGCGTTGTTGACGAGGATGTCGAGGCGGCCGTAACGGTCCCTGATGTGGCGGTACATGGCGTCGATGTCTTCCATGCGGCCGATGTGGCAGGCCTTTCCTTCCGCCTTCAGGCCTTGTTCGCGGAAGGCTTCAGCCACCTCGTCGCACTGCTCCTGCTTGCGGCTGCTGATGATGACTTCCGCGCCCTGCTCCGCCAGCACGCGCGCGGTGCCTTCGCCGATGCCCATGGTTGAGCCGGTCACGAGGGCGACTTTGCCGGTGAGGTCGAAGGGGTTCTTGATGGTCATGCTGGTCCTCCGGGTTGAATCGATTTAGGTGCCGATGTCATTTCCGCCTGCCGGTGTCATTCCCGTGCGCTTCGATGTCATCCCCGCGAAGGCGGGGATCCCATTGTGCATTTCCCCGACGGCTGAAATGGGATTCCCGCCTTCGCGGGAATGACAAAAAAGATCGGCGGCAGGAAGCCTTGGCGAAGGCAGGCAATCCTCGCAACATTCCCGCTATGCGCGCTCATCTCCCCGCACCCAGCGCCGCCCTGCGCTCCCGCAACTTCCCCACCACCCCCGTCGGAAAAAAATACACCGACAACACGAACAGCACGCCCAGCCACAGCATCCACCGATCCGGGTGAAAAAGATTCTCCAGCACGGGCACGCCCGTCATCGCCTGGCTGATCTGCTTCATGCCCAACTGCAGATAGTTCTCCGCCACCACGAACAGCGCCGCGCCGACGACCGCGCCGTACAGCGTGCCCATGCCGCCGATGACGCTCATGAGCAGGATGTTCATCATGATGGAAAAGCTCACCGTGGTCTGAGGCCCGACGTGATGCAGCCACAAGGCCATCAGCGCGCCGGCGCAGGTGGCGACGGCCGCCGCGATGCAGTTGGCGAGCGTGCGGTAGAAGGTCACCCGGAAGCCGATCGCTTCCGCGCGAAACTGGTTTTCGCGCAGAGCCTGCATCACGCGGCCGAAGGGCGAATTCACCACGCGCAGCATGACGAGGAACAGCACGATGACCGAGAACAGGATCAGGTAGTAGGTAATCATCCGGCCGTTGACCACCGCGCCGAGGACTTCCTCCTCGACCAGCCGGAATCCCGGGCTCAGCGCTTCGGGGATCTCGAAGCCTGTCCCGTCCTCGCCGCCGGTGATGCCCGACAGCTTGATCACCATGACGGAGAAGGCGCTCGCGACCGCGAGCGTGATCATGGTGTAGTAGATCGCCTGCACCCGCAGCGCGAACGCCCCGACCGCCAGCGCCACCAGCACCGATACCGCCAGCCCGGCGCCCAGCCCGATGAACACCGCGGTCCAGCCGCCACCCAGCGCATTGAGCGCAATCGCGATGCCGTATGCGCCGATGGCGTAGAACATCCCGTGCGCGAAGGACACGATGCCGGTATAGCCCAGGATCAGGTCGTACGACGCCACCAGCAGGATGAAGATGCAGATAGTGGCGGCGGTATTGAGCGGACGCACGCCGCACACGAGGAAGGGCAGCGCCAGCAGGCTGAGCACAATCGCCACCAGGATGGCGGCGAGCAAGCGGCTGCGCGGAAGATCGCCGGAAAACAAGGTATTGAGCATGACGTGTCCTAACGCTTGGCAACGGGATAAAGTCCGCGCGGACGCCACATGATGATGGCGACCATCAGGAGGATGTCGGTCAGCGGTGCCCAGGTAGGCGCGAGGAAGCCGACGTAGTTGGTGACCAGGGCCAGCATCAGCGCGCCGATGAAGCAGCCGCCGACGGAGCCCATGCCGCCGATGACGATCACGATCAGCACCCGCACCAGCATTTCCGAGCCCATGGCCGAGGTGACGGTCACCTGGTACAGGCCCCACATCAGGCCGCCCATGCCGGCCAGCGCCGAGCCCGCCATGAACACGCCGACGAACAGGTGGCGGATGCGATAGCCCAGCGCCTCCACCATCTCGCGGTTCTCCACCCCCGCGCGGATCAGCAACCCGGCCTTGGTGCGGTTGAGGACGGCATGCATGGCGCAGAACACGAGCAGGCCCACGACGACGATGATCAGGCGGAACTTCTCGACGGCGATGTCGCCCAGCGCGAAGCTGCCGGCGAAGGCCTTCAGCTCGGGCATCGTCAGGTTCTGCGGCCCCCAGAGCACCAGCAGCATCTGCTCGGCCACGATCATGCCGCCCATGGTGATCAGGATCTGCTTCAGGTGCAGGCCGTACACCGGGCGGATCACCAGCCGTTCGAATACCAGGCCCACGATGCCGGTCGCCAGCATGGAAACCACCAGCGCCGCCAGCAGCACGGCGAGGTTGAGCAGGATGGAATCGGCCTGCAGCCAGGCGCGCAGCGGAAACAGCACCAGCGTGCCGACGAAGGCGCCGATCGAGACGAAGGCGCCGTGGCCGAGGTTAAGCACGTCCATAAGCCCGAAGACGAGCGTGAGGCCGCTCGCCATCAGGAAGATCATCATGCCCATGGCAAGTCCCGCCACGGTCAGCGTGACCCATGCCGGAACGCCGCCCACCAGCGGCAAGGCGACGGCCATGGCGCCAAGCAGCAGCCAGATGGGCAGCAGGTCGGTGCGCACCGGCGGCAGTTCGGGCATGGATACGGCGGCAATCGATTCGGGTGTCGCGCTCACGATGTCTTCCTTCAACGTTGCTTCAATGTTCGGTCAGGCTGAGCCCGAGCAGGCGCTCCTGCAGGCTGGCGTCGGCGGCGAGATCGGCCATGGTGCCGGCATGCACCACATGGCCGTCATCCATCACCGCCACGGTGTCGCCTAGGTGGCGCACGAAGTTGAAATTCTGTTCCACCAGCAGGATGGTGGTATCCGTTGCCTTGAGCTGTTGCAAGGCATCCATCAGGTGCTGCACGATGGCGGGCGCGAGTCCCTTGGTCGGCTCGTCGATCAGCAGGAGCTTGCGCGGCTCGATCATTGCGCGGGCGATGGCCACCATCTGCTTCTGCCCGCCCGACAGGTTTCCGGCGGGGGTCTGCCAGAAGCGCTTGAGCGCGGGGAAGATGCCGAAGATCCAGTCGAGCCTGGCCTGGTCCATCTTGCCGGCGCGGGCCGCGAGGTGCAGGTTCTCGCGCACCGTCAGGTCGGAAAAGATCGCCATGTTTTCCGGGACGTAGGCGATGCCGCTGCGCGCGATGTCGGGCGTGGCGGCCTGGGTGATGTCGGTGCCGTCGAAGCGCACCGTGCCGCAGCTGGCTTTCCACATGCCGACGATGGTGCGCAGCGTGCTGGTCTTGCCGGCGCCGTTGCGTCCCAGCAGGACGGTCAATCCCCGTCGCGGCACGACCAGGTCGACGCCCTGGAGGATGTGGTATTGGCCGACGTGCATGTGCACGCCGGAGAGCTGCAGCAGGATGTCGCTGTTGTCAGGCATGGGCGGCCACCTTGGATCCGAGATAGGCTTCCTTCACGATGGCCGAGGCCATCACGTCCTCCGGCCGTCCGTCGGCGACCTTGCAGCCGTTATGCAGCACGACGATGCGGTCGGCGAGGGAGCGGATGACGTCTAGCTTGTGTTCCACCAGCAGGATCGTCTTGCCCTTCTGCTGCTTGATCTTCTGGATCAGGTCGAGAACGACGGGCACCTCGTCCACGCTCATGCCGGCGGTCGGCTCGTCGAACATGAACACCTCGGATTCCAGCGCCAGCAGAATGCCGACCTCCAGCTTGCGCTGGTCGCCGTGCGACAGGGAAGACGCTAGCGCATGCCGCTTGTCATAGAGCCGGACTTCGTTGAGGCAATGGTCGGCGCGTTCGATCAGCGCGACATGGCGCGACCACATGGAAGTGAGGTTGACCCGGCCGCCGCGCCGGCTTTGCACCGCCAGCCGGATGTTTTCCTGCACCGACAGGCCGGGGAAAAGATTGGTGAGCTGGAAACCGCGCCCCATGCCGTGCCGGGTGCGATGCGAGGGCGGCGTGCGGGTGACGTCCTCGCCCGCCAGCAGCACGCTGCCGGATGTCGGCCGCAGCTGGCCGGAGATCAGGTTGAAATACGTGGTCTTGCCCGCCCCGTTCGGGCCGACGATGGCGGTCAGGGTGCCGGCGTGGAAGGCCGCGCTGACATCGCTGACGGCGACGTGGCCGCCGAAGCGGATCGTCAGGCCTCGTGTTTCCAGGGCCGGCTGGCGATCCGATGTGGCGGGGTCGCCCGGAAGCGTTTTCATGTCCATGTGTTCGTGGGTGTTTGCGCGGTCTGGGTTGAGCTCCTTCCCCTTCAAGGGGAAGGTTGGGATGGGTTTCGGGAGTGCGCATAGAACAATATGGACATCACGAGCTATCCGAAGTCTGTTCTTTGCATGCGACCGAAACCCATCCCCACCCTAGCCCTCCCCTTGAAGGGGAGGGGACACGGCAGAGGTTGTTCAGGCGCCTGCGGGCTGATCCCATGTACGCCGCCAAACCTGCCTAGTTACCATTCCGCCGGCCAATCGGCACCGGCATCTCCGACGCCGGAATCTCGCGCACCAGCTCCAGCAGATCCCATTCATCCTGCCCGGCTTTCTTGGTGCGGAAGTAATACTGCGACTGCATGCCCTGGTGGTCTTCCTTGCGGAAGGTGATCGGTCCCTTGGGCGTGTCGAAGGTCATGCCTTCCATGGCGGCGATCAGCTTGTTGGTGTCGGTGGACCCTGCCTTGCGGATGCCTTCGATGGCAGCGGCGATCGCGGTGAAGCCGCCGGCGGTGAACAGGTCAGGCGGTACCTTGTAGCGCTTCTGGTGTTCGGCCACGAGCCAGTCGTTCATCTTGTTCTTCGGGAAGTTGTAGTAGTAGAACGTGCCGCCCTCGACATTGAGGCCGGGCCAGTTCTTCAGGTAATCCAGGCTGGCGCCGCCCACCGAGCCGATCTGGATGCCGTAGCGTTCCGGCCCCATGTCGGCGATCTTCTTGATGGGATTGGGCGCGCCCCAGACCACATAAAGTTTCTTCGGTCCCTGCTTGTCCTTGAGGGCATCGACGATGCGCTGGTAGGACGCCGTGAAATCGCTGGTCGACAAGGGGATGTATTCCTCGTGCACCACCTTGGCATCGCTCTTGATGGCGGCGAGCGCTTCCTTGAACGACTTGACGCCATCGCGGCCATACACATAGTCGGGCGCGAGGAAGGCGATGTTGGCGCCCTTGCCGGCGGTCACCGCGGTGGCGAGCGCGTCCTGGAAAGAATTGCGGCTGGCGCGGAAGACGTAGCGGTTGGACTTCTCGCCGGTGATCGAGTCGGCGATCGCCGGCTCCGCGATGAATATCTTCCGGTATTCCGCCGCGACGGGCATCATCGCCAGCGCGCCGCCGGACCAGCTGGTGCCGATCGCGATGTCGGCCTTGTCGTCGCCATAGGCTTCCGCCAGCAAGGCCTTGGAGAGTTCCGGCTTGAACTGGTCGTCCTTGACGATCAGCTCGATCTTGCGGCCATTGATCGCCATGGTGTTGTTGGTGAGGTACTCCAGCCCCAGCCGCACGCCCCGCTCGGTGTCGCGGGCATAAGTTTCCGAGGGACCCGTCTTGCTCGCGATGAGCGCGATCCGGATCGGCCCGCTGGATTGCGCGAAGGCGGCTCCGGCGGCTGACATGGCGGCGACTGCGCCGAGCGTGACTGCAATTGACCTGAACATCCTTGTCTCCTTAACGATGAATGACCGCCGCCGGCGAACCGGGGCGCCGCTGCTTTATTCCGGCAGGGCCAATTCGACCTGCTCGCGAAGCCGGTATTTCAAGACCTTGCCGGTCGGATTGCGCGGCAAGCCGGGAACGATGCGAAGCTGGCGCGGCACCTTGTAGCGCGCCAGCCGGCTGCCGGCGAAGGCCTGTAGCGCTTCGAGGTCGAGCCGGGCGCCCGGCTTCAGCGCCACCACCGCGACCACCTTTTCTCCCCAGGTTTCGTCGGGCTGGCCGATGACCGCGACTTCGGCGATGGCGGGGTGTTCGTACAGCACGCTTTCCACCTCGGCCGGATAGACGTTCTCGCCGCCGGAAATGACCATGTCCTTGACGCGGTCGCAGATGGTGTAGAAACCATCCTCGTCGACGTAGCCGATGTCGCCGGTACGGAACCAGCCGTCCGGGTCGATGGCGTCGCGCGTGGCGTCGGGGCGGTTCCAGTATCCGAGCGTCACGTTCATGCCGCGCACGCAGACCTCGCCCTTCACATGGGGCGCGGTGATGACCTTGCCGTCCGCGTCGATCAGGCGCATGCGGGTGAGGATGGGCGGCTTGCCGACGGAGCCCATCTTGTCCCAGCACCATTCGGGCGTGAGGAAGCTGGCCATGGCGGCCGTCTCGGTCAGGCCGTAGCCCTGGTTGACCGCGATGCCGCGTTCGTTGAACAGGCGCAGCAGGGTTTCCGGGCAAGGCGCGCCGCCGACCATGATCGAACGGACGGTGGACATGTCGGCCCGTTCGAAATCCGGATGCTGGCTGATGAAGAGCAGCATCGCGGGCACCGCGAACATCAGGCTGACGCCGTGGCGGGGCACGTCGGCGATCACCCGCGCCGGATCGAAGGCCGGATGCAGGACCACGTGCACGCCCTTGAGCAGGCAGCTCAGCGTGAGGACGTTGAGTCCGCCGACATGGAACAGGGGCGCATAGGTCAGCAGCACGTCGTTGCTGCTGATGTCCACCGTGACCAGTTCGCTGACCATGTTCCACCAGATGTTCCCGACGGTCATCATCGATCCCTTCGGGTGGCCGGTCGTGCCGGAGGTGTACATCAGGGCGGCGACGTCGTCCTCGGCAAGCTCGGCGGCGTCCCGCAGCGGCTGGCACTCTGCCATGAAGCCGGCGAGGTCGGGCCAGGCTTCGGCGCCATTGCGGCCATCCTTCCCGCCGAAACCGTAGTAGCGCTGGCAGCGCAGCGCCGGACGCACCGGGCCGATCACCGCCTGGTGGTCCGGACCGACGATGAGGCTGTGCACGCCGGCGTCGTTGATGATGAATTCGAGTTCAGGGCCGGTGAGGCGGAAGTTGAGCGGCACGAAGATCGCACCGAGTCGGGAGGCCGCGAACAGGGTGACGAGGAAGAGCGGATGATTGAATGCGAGGAAGCCCACGCGGTCGCCCCGCGCCACGCCGCCCTGCCTGAGCACCGCCGCCAGCCGGTCGATATGGTCCACGAACTCGGCATAGGTCCACGTCGCGTCCTCGAAGCTCAGGGCCTTGCGCTGCGGGGCGCGGTCCGCCCTTTCGGTGATCCACTGGCCAAGCGCAATGGCGGGTGTGACTCGCATGCTCGTCTCCTGGTGTCGTGCGGCATCGCGGCTTGACGCTGATGCCGCGCCGTTTGAAGCAGGTTACGAGGCGGGAGCGACGCTGTCTTGCGTAAACATGCTATGCGCCGGGATGGGATTGTCGTCCGAAAGCGTAATGAAAGCGGCCCGCCTGTCCCCGGGGATACGCAGGGACAGGCGGGCCGCTTCCATTTGCGCGGGCTTAGCTGACCTGGCGCGCGGCGTCCTTCCAGTAGGGTTCCCGCAGGATGCGCTTCAACAGCTTTCCCGAAGGATTGCGCGGCAGAGCGGCGACGATGTCGACCGACTTCGGGCACTTGTAATGCGCGAGCCGCTCGCGGGTGAAGGTGATGATTTCCCGGGCGTCGGCGCTGGCATTCGGCTTGAGCACCACGCAAGCCTTGACGGCCTCGCCCCACTTCTCGTCGGGCACGCCGATGACCGCGCATTCGGCGACGGCGGGATGATACGAGAGCGCATTCTCGACTTCGGCCGGATAAATGTTTTCCCCGCCGGAAATGATCATGTCCTTGATCCGGTCGTGAATGTAGAGATACCCCTCGCGCAGGTAGCCGGCGTCCCCGGTGCGCATCCATCCGCCGCGCTCGTCGCGGCCATGCGGGAAGACCTCGGCCGTGGCGCGCGGATTGCGCCAGTATCCCTTCATGTTGTGCAGGGCGCGCACCACCACCTCGCCGACCTCGCCTTCTCCAACCTCTTCCAGCGTGCCCGGATCGACGATGCGCATGTCCACGCTGCGGATGGGCTTGCCCGCCGAGCGCAGCAGGTGCGCGCGCGCCCCGCCCGGATCATGGTCTTCCGGCGACAGCGCCGTGAGCGTGCCGGCGGCTTCGGTCATGCCGTAGATTTGCAGCAGCTTGCAGCCGAACACCCGCTGCGCGTCGATCATCAGCTTTTCGCCGGCGGGCGAACCGCCATAGGCGATCAGCTCGAGCGAGGAAAAATCCGCCTTCTCCACCCCGGGCGTCTGCAGCATGAACAGCATCATCGCCGGCACGAGGAAGGTATGGCTGACCCGGTGCTCGCCGATGGCGGCAATGACCCGGGCGGGATCGAAATCCGGCAGCAGCAGGTTGCGGCCGCCCTCGATCAGCGGCATGAAGGCGCTGTTGATGCCGGCGATGTGAAAGATCGGCAAGGCGTTGAAGAAAACCGAGCGCGCGCCGTCGAAACCGGTCGACTCGGCATAAAGCTCGTTCATGAGCGTGAGGTTGGCGTGGGTCAGCTCGATGCCCTTCGGCAGTCCGGTCGTGCCCGAGGAAAACAGCTGCAGCGCCGTGTCGTCGGGGTTTGCCTCGTGACCCGGATCTTCCGGCTGGAAGCCGGCCCGCCACGCGTCGAAGAGGGGCAGGTTCTTTCCGTCAGCCTTAGCATCACTTGCGACGGTCAGGCGCAGGCTGGGCACGGAAATCCGCGCCAGCGCTTCCTGGAACACTTCGTCGATCATCAGGAACCGCGCCTCGCCGTTGTTCAGCACGTATTCGATTTCCGGCGGCGCCAGGCGCCAGTTGACCGGCATGCCGACGGCGCCCACCTTGCAGGCCGCCATCAGCAGCACCACCGCCCGGTCGGTCTGCTTGGTCAGGCAGGCAACCCGGTCGCCGGGGCCGATGCCGAGGCTGGCCAGGCCCTGGGCCACGCGGCTGGATTCCTCGTGGATCTGCGCAAACGTCCAGGTGCGTTCCGGGGTGATGAAGGCCGTGTCGCCGGGCCGCTCCCGGGACTGCCGGCGCACGGCTTCGGTCAGCGTCGTATCGCGCATGTCGTCTCCTCGTCTCATGTCGTTCGGTGTGGTGTGATCTTTCCGCTTGCCCATCGCATGTCCCCTCCCCTTGAAAGGGAGGGAACACATCCGCTCAAGCAACCTCGAACAGCGCCGCCGCCCCCATGCCGCCGCCGACGCACATCGACACCACCACGTAGCGGACGCCGCGGCGCTTGCCCTCGATCAGGGCATGCCCCACCAGCCGCGCGCCCGTCATGCCGTAGGGATGGCCGATAGAGATCGCGCCGCCGTTGACGTTGTATTTGCCGGGGTCGATGTCGAGCTTGTCGCGGCAGTAAAGCACCTGGCAGGCGAAGGCTTCGTTGAGCTCCCACAGGCCGATGTCCTTGACCGTCAGGCCATGCTGCTTGAGCAGCTTGGGAATGGCGTACACCGGGCCGATGCCCATCTCTTCCGGCGCGCAGCCGGCGACCGCCATGCCGCGGTAGATGCCCAGCGGCGCCAGCCCCCGGCGCTCGGCGAGCTTGCCGTCCATCAGCACGCAGGCGGACGCGCCGTCCGACAGCTGGCTGGCGTTGCCGGCGGTCACCACGCCGCCGTCGATCACCGGCTTGAGCGCGGCCAGGCTGTCCCGCGTCGTTTCGGGCCGGTTGCCTTCGTCGCGCGAAAGGGTGACGTCCTTGTAGCTGACCGCCCTGGTTTCCTTGTCGACCACCGCCATGCTGGCGGAGATCGGCACGATCTCGTCGTCGAACAAGCCTTGCTGCTGCGCCAGGGCGGTGCGCCGCTGCGATTCGGCCGAATAGGCGTCCTGCATCTCGCGCGAGATGCCGTACTTGTTCGCCACGAACTCGGCGGTCTGCAGCATCGGCATGTAGGCATGGCGCGCGGCCGCCACCACGTTGGGGTCGATCTCTTCCGCGGTCCAGGCCATGTAGCGCTGCTGCACCGCCGAGATGTTGTCCTGCCCGCCGGCGACGGCCACCTGCATGCCGTCCACCATGATCTGCTTGGCGGCGGTGGCGATCGCCATCAGGCCGGAGGAACACTGGCGGTCGAGCGTCTGGCCGGACACGGTAATAGGCAGGCCTGCGGCGAGCGCGGCGGTGCGGGCGAGGTTGCCGCCGGCGGTGCCGGCGGTCAGCACGGCGCCGATGACCACGTCGTCGATTTCCCCGCCCTCCACGCCAGCCCGCGCGACGGCATGGCGGATGGCATGGCCCATCAGCGTGGGCGACTTGATGTTGTTGAGCGCGCCGCGGAAAGCGCGGCCGATCGGGGTGCGTGCGGTGGATACGATGACGGCTTCAGTCATGTCGGGCTCCGGAGGATAATGTCGGTTTGGATGGTCGAGCGGATCAGTCGGCAAACTTTCGTCCGCTGGCGATCATCTCGCCCAGCAGCGTCGCGCGGGACCAGTAGCCGTCCCGGTTTCCCCGCTCGGCGGCGTAGTGGTCGAGGCGGTCCGCGATCTTGTCCAGGCCGATGGTGTCCGCCATGTGCATCGGACCGCCCCGGAAATCGGGGAAGCCGTAGCCGTTCACCCAGACCAGGTCGATGTCGCCCGGACGGTAGGCGATGCCCTCCTCCAGGATCTTCGCGCCTTCGTTGATCAGCGGGTAGACGCAGCGCTCGATGATTTCCTGGTCGCTGATCTCGCTGCGGCGGGCGATGCCATATTGCTCGGCGAGCGCGGCGCAGATGCGTTCCACCTCGGGGTCGGGTACGGGAGTGCGGCCTTCGTAGCGGTAGTAGCCCGCGCCGGTTTTCTGTCCGAAGCGGCCCAGTTCCATCATTTTTTGCACGACGGCGCGGTAGGACGGGTCGTCGGGCAGTCCGCCCGCCTTGCCGCGTTCGACCACCACCTTGGCGGCCACGTCCAGTCCGGCCAGGTCGAGCATCCGGCACGGACCCATCGGCAGGCCAAGCGACTGGATGGCGCGATCGATCTGTGCCGGGCTCGCGCCTTCCATCATCAGGAACTCGGATTCCCGCAGGTAGGGTTCGAGCATGCGGTTGCCGATGAAGCCGTAGCACACCCCTGAGACCACCGGCACCTTGCCGATGGTGCGCGCCAGCCTGACGACGGTGCCCAGCACCTGCGGGTCGGTCCGGTCGCCACGCACGATCTCCAGCAGGCGCATGACGTTGGCGGGGCTGAAGAAATGCATGCCGATGAATTCGCCGGCGCGGCCGCTGGCATCGGCCAGCACGTTCACGTCCAGGGTGGAGGTATTGGTGGCGATGATGGCGCCCGGCTTGCAGACCTCGCCCAGCCGCTTCGCAACCTGCTTCTTGATGTCCATGTTTTCGAAGACGGCTTCGATCACGAGGTCGCAGTCCGCCAGTTCGGCGACATCCAGCGATCCGGTGAGCAGCGCCATGCGTTTGGCCGGATCCTCCGGCCGCAGCTTGCCCTTGGCGGCGCTCGCCTCGTAGTTCTTGCGGACGATGCCCAGTCCGCGCTCCAGGGCATCGGCGGCGGTCTCGACGATGGTGACCGGGATGCCGGCATTGGCGAAGTTCATCGCGATGCCGCCGCCCATGGTGCCCGCGCCGAGCACGCCCACCTTGCGGATGGCGCGCGGCGTGAAATCGGAAGGCACGCCGGGAATCTTGCCGGCCGCGCGCTCCGCGAAAAACAGGTGCCGCATGGCCACGGATTGCGGCGAGGCCCGGCATTCCTCGAACAGTTCCGCCTCGACCGCCTCGCCTTTCTCGAACGGCAGGGTGGCCGCGGCCTGTACGCAGCGGACGATGCGGCGCGGGGCGGGATACGCGGCCTTTTTCGTCTCGGCCTCTTCCAACGCCTTCGCGAAGAAGTCCGGCGCGACGCCCTCCATCGATGGCATGCGCTCGCGCGTCCTGCGCGGCCCCTTGCCTTGCTTCACCAGGGCTTGTGCATGGGCCACCGCCGCCGCCAGCAGCGCGTCGTTGTCCATCGGCTCCAGCACCGCATCGACAAGGCCGCATTCCAGCGCCTTGGCCGCGGTAATCGGCTTGCCGCTCAACATCATGTCGAGCGCCAGGCGCACGCCGACCAGGCGCGGCAGCCGCTGGGTGCCGAGCGACCCCGGCAGGAGACCCAGCAGCACTTCCGGCAGGCCGAGGCGGGTATCGCGGACCGCGATCCGGTAATGGCAGGCCATCGCCAGTTCCAGGCCGCCGCCGAGCACGGTGCCGTGCAAGGCCGCGACCACCGGCCGGTCGAGGTTCTCGATGCGGCCCAGCGTGGCGTTGTAGGTTTTTGCCTCGAAATCCGGTTTCGAGAATTCAGAGATGTCGCCGCCGGCCACGAAGGTCCGGCCGTCGGCATGTACCACCAGCGCCTGCAGCGACCGGTCCGCCTCGAATTGGTCCACGGCCTCGCGGATGCCCTGCACGACGCCGCGCGACAAGGCATTGACGGGGGGAGAAGCGATGCGCAGCACGCCAATGCTGCTGTGGGCCTGCAGGGTAACCAGGTTGCTCATGTCGAACCGAAAATGTGAGGAAAACCTCACGCTATCAGGGATAGGGCCGCCGGGGCTTGCGTTAAGTTGCTGGCGGGAGGGGAATTCAGCTCCGGTGCCGGCTCTCCGGCATGCCGCAACACCGGGAAGGCGGCTGTCCAGACGAACATTGGCGAAAGGCAATTGCGGGCTGGCGGAGATATTTCCTGTGCCGGAGGTAAAATTTGGCAATGGATAATCCACATACGACCTCCGCCTCGACCGCTTCGAATTCGCGCGCCATCGGCTTGCTCTGCTTGTTGGTGACCTCGGTCGGATGGGGCATGAACTGGCCGGCGATGAAGTTCCTGCTGAAGGAATGGCCGCCGCTGTTTGCCCGGGGTACGTCCGGATTGTGCGCCGCGATCCTGATCGGCTTCCTTGCCGCGAAGTCGGGCCAGCGCCTTTCCCTGCCGCGTCACCTGTGGGGGAAAATGACCCTCGCCGCATTCCTCAACGTCTTCTCATGGATGGGATTTTCAACGCTTTCCATGCGTTGGCTGAACGCCGGACAGGGGGCACTCCTGGTCTACACCATGCCGGTCTGGGCAACCCTGCTCGCCTGGCCTGTCCTGGGCAAACGACCCACCATGGCAAGCATCGCCGGACTGGTTCTCTGCCTGTCGGGGATCGCCTTGTTGTTTGCGGGAGCGGAATCGGGGATACGCCCGGACCAGGGCGCGGGGGTCTTGTTCGCGCTGGGCGCTGCCTTGCTGTTTGCCTTCGGGACCATCTCCCTGAAGCCGCTTGCCCTCCCTCCGCTGGCCTCCGTGGCATGGCAGCTCCTCATCGGCTGCCTGCCGATGTTCCTGATCGGCCTGGTTGCCGAACGCCCCGACCTGCACGGACTCAGCGGAACCGGACTGGCCGTCATGGTGTACATGACGCTCGTGCCAATGGGACTGTGTTACGTCACCTGGTTCGCCGCTCTCCGGCGCTTGCCGCCCGCGGTGGCATCCGTCGCAACGCTCCTGACACCGGTCGTCGGGGTGCTGGCGGCCGCCATCAGCCTGGGAGAACCTCTCGGCCTGAAAGAGATCCTGGCAATGTCCATGACGCTTGCAGGAGTCGCTTTCACACTGCGCGCTTCCAGGGCATAGGCAATCGGCCCTCGCGCCGAACCAACCGGAGATGAATGCGCATCGCCGGTTACAATGCGCCATTCCGCTGATCTCATTTAATTTGCCATGCACATCTGGGTCGACGCCGACGCCTGCCCCGCCGTCATCAAGGACATCCTGTTCCGGGTAGCCGAACGCTTGCAGCTCGACGTCACGCTGATTGCCAATCAGCTGATCCGCGTGCCGGGCTCGCGCTTCATCCATGCGTTCCAGGTTCCGATGGGTGCGGATTCGGCAGACGACAAGATCGTCGAGCGCGTCAGCCCCGGCGACATCGTCGTGACCAACGACATTCCCCTGGCCTCCCTGGTGCTGGACAAGGGCGGCTTGCCGCTCAGTCCGCGCGGCGACTGGTTCACCAAGGACAGTATCGGCCAGCAACTGGCGATGCGGGCGTTCATGGAAGAGCTGCGCAGCAGTGGGGTCGACACCGGCGGCCCTGCCAAATTCAGCCACGCCGACCGCCAGAAATTTGCCAATGCGCTCGACCGCGAACTCGCGCGGATCAAGCGTCCATGACGATGGTGTCCTGGACGTCTGGAGGCGTTGCCCCCCGATGAGGATCAACCATCAGAAAGTCATCTTCGGCAACGATACACACTTGGGCGAATACAGGCCTGCAAGCTCCCTCGGAGCAACGACATCGAATATTGCAAAAGCGACAAAGCAGGCATAAATTTGCTTGAATCATGCACTTTCGCTTATCCAGGCGATACCATGAATGCGTTACCGTGGTTGGATCGTCTCCAACTGCTCCCAGCCTCGGAGGCAGAGGCGGTGGAGTGAACTCCGGGAGATGTCCTCCGCATGGCATCGTCGACACGAATCCAAAGCGAACGGTCTGGGACATCACTTGCCACGCAAGATGGACGATTCTTTCAAACGCTTCAAGTTGCGCGCGTCGAACCGGAAGTTTCGGTTACGTTCGCTATTGAGCTTGCTGGCCTTGATTTCCTTTGCGCCTGGACTGATCGCCGTCCTGTATTCCGCAAGGATCATTCAACGGGATGAGCTAAACAATGGCAAAGCGGAGATCGAGTCGGTCGCCAGTCTCGTCGTCGCGAACCAAAGGCAGCTGCTGGAAGGCGAGCGCCAGATCCTCGCCACGGTGGCAAGCGGCCCGTCCGTCCGGCGGGATGACCTGCAATACTTGTGCAATGAATTCCTGGGGAATGTCCTCGCCGCTGCCCCGAACAATTTCAACATCGGCTTCCTCGACATAGAGGGAAGAATCGCTTGCCAGGGCAAGGCGATTGCGGAAATGGCGGAAGCAGGCCTCCAGACCCTCTTCAAAGCCACCATTGAAGCTCGACAATTTACCGTAGGCGGAAACGCTGTCGACCTGGCGGACGGCAGAAAATCGATTGCCTTCGGCATGCCGGTTCATGACTATGCCGGGCATCCGCGTGGCATTGCCTTCGCTTTGCTTGATCTGGAGCACGTCAACCGCCAGCTCCGATCCGTGGACCTGCCAGACCAGATTGACATCAGTATCGTCGACGCGGACGGCCGCGTCCTCGCATCGACCGCCAAGGGATCCGCGAAGCCAGCGACGACGGTATCGAACCCGGTCGTTCTCGCCGCCATCCGCAATCGCGCCAGCGGCGACTATACGAGTACCGATGTGCAAGGGACAGCCTGGTTCCATACCCTGAAAGCCATCGACGGCAACGCTGGCCAGTCTCTTTTCGCCGCGGTCAGCGTGAAGCAGTCCGACGTGGTGTCCGCTATCAACAAGCACTTCAATACCCAGCTTGCATTGATGGGGCTGGCCTCCCTGATCGGATTGCTGGCGGCATGGATGTTTGCCCAGCGACATCTTGCACGGCCGGTCACGACATTGCTTGAACGGATGCGGGCGGTGGAACAAGGAAACGGCTTCGAGGCGGGACCGCCGGCACTTGCCACCAACGTCGAGTTCGCCGAGCTGAACGATGTCTTTTCCAGCATGCTGTCGAAGCTGGAACAAAACCAGAAGCAGTTGATGCGGGCGCAGCAGATCACCCGCGTTGGCTTCTATCAGCTCGATCTGCAGAACCGGCTTTACTCAGCCTCTCCCATCGTTTACGACATCCTGGGCCTGGACCCGGCGATCGGTCCTCTCACGATCGAACAGTATCAATCCATGATCCATCCCGACGACCGGCAACTCGTCAGCCAGCATCGGGACATGCTCTTTGCGGGTGGCAAGCCGCTGCGGCTCCAATACCGGCTGGTCCGGAGCGATGGCACGATACGCTGGATCGACGGCTACGGATTCCTGCAGAAGGATGAGCATGGCGTACCGGTGTCGTATTCCGGCGCCATACAGGACATCACCGACCGAAAGCTGGCCGAGCAGGAAACGCGTGCCAATGAAAACCGCTACCGGCTGCTTTTCGAGAACAGCCTCGACGGCGTGTTGCAAACGGCGCCCGATGGCAGCATCCTGCGGGCCAACCCCGCAGCCTGCCGGATCTTTGACATGTCGGAAGCGGAGCTGATCGCGCGCGGACGAAACGGGGTGGTACTCCGGGGCGATCCTCGCCTTGCTGCACTGCTGAATGAACGGGACAGGTTCGGCCAGGCGCGCGGCGTGCTGACGATGGTGCGTGGAGACGGCACGCATTTCGAGGCGGAACTGGCTTCCTCGGTTTATCAGGATGACGACGGAAACCTGATCGGCAGCCTCATCTTGCGGGACATTACGGAACGGCTCAAGGCGGAGCAGAACATCCACCTTCTGGCGTTCTTCGATGGCTTGACCCAGCTGCCCAACCGGCGGCTCCTGATGGACCGGCTGGCCTTGCTGCATGCGGCGGCACAGCGCAACAACCAGATAGGCGCGGTGCTGTACATCGACCTCGACCACTTCAAGAATGTCAACGACGCGCGCGGCCATGCGACCGGCGACGCCTTGCTGCAGCAAGTGGCGAAACGCCTTTCACTGCTGATGCGCGCCGAGGATACCGTCGCCCGGATCGGCGGCGATGAGTTCGTGGTACTGATTCCCGACCTGGGGAACGAGCTGCAAAGCTGCGGCCAGCATGCGATGGCGGTCGCGGACAAGATTCGCGAGGCGCTTGGGCAGCCGTTCGACATCAACGGACAGGCCTACAGCGCGGCCGCGAGCATCGGGGTGACGATGCTGCCGAAGCCTAACCAGACCGCCGAGGATCTTCTGCGGGAGGCGGACACCGCCATGTATCGGGCGAAACAGTCCGGAAGAAACCGTATCGCGTTTTTCGAGGACTCCATGCAGGCGCAGGTCGAGGAACGCCTGTCGCTGGAAAACGAACTCGCCCGCGCCCTCGGCACGGTCCAGCTGGAGATGTTTCTGCAGCCCCAGTTCGATGTGAATGGCCAGGTCCTTGGCGGTGAACTGCTTGTGCGCTGGACGCATCCGGTGCGTGGCAGGCTTTCTCCTGCCGCGTTCATCCCGATCGCGGAAGAATCCGACCTGATCTGCCGCCTGGGCGAATGGGCGATCCGGGAGGGATGCAACGCCCTTCTGGCGCTGCAATCCGAAACGAATCCGATCACGGTTTCCGTTAATGTCAGTCCGCGCCAGTTTCACGAGTCCGGATTCGTTGGCAAGGTGCGCCACATCCTGGCCGAAACGGGAGCCCCGGCCTCCAGGCTGATCTTCGAGGTGACCGAGGGATTGCTGATCGAAGGCATCGAGAACACCATCGCCCGCATGCACGAACTGGCAGCGCTCGGCATCCGGTTTTCCATCGACGATTTCGGAACGGGATATTCGAGCCTTGCCTACCTGCGCCGGCTTCCTCTGTACGAATTGAAGATCGACCGAAGCTTCGTCAAATCGACACCGCACGATCCGGGAGATACGGCAATCGTTCAATCGATACTCTCCCTCGCCAAGAACCTGAACCTGAAGGTGGTTGCGGAAGGCGTCGAGTCCCGGGAACAGGTTGAATTCCTCCAGGCGGCCGGGTGTGACCTGCTGCAGGGATATCTGCTGTCACCCCCGGTGCCCGTCAAATTGTGGCTGCATCGTTCCCATGCAAGCGTTTGAATCGATCAGCGGCCGTTCTTCAGGGCAGAGATCAGCGCATCGTCGGCCGCGCCAAGAATGGGCGTGAACGCTGCGGTATAGGCCTCATCCGTGGAATTGACCTGGATAGCCTGGTTTTTCTTGGCATTCTTCGAACCAAGGAGATCGAACACGGCGTTCACCATGTTGTCGCTGCCCTTGCTTTCGGCACTGGTGGTTTCCACGACCGTGAATGCTTCCGCGCCTTTCAGGGGCTTGTCGAGATAGAACGCGCCCGTTGCGCCAGAACGGCGTACGTTACCAAAGGCCCGTGCTCCGGAAGCGTCGACCCACTGGACTTGGGTATCGTAAGGCTGCAGTACCGCCGCCGTTTCCAGCGCGACCTTTGCCGCCGCGTTGGCATAGGTCGCAAGAAAGCCATTCTTGCTTGCCTGCATCATGCCGTAGTTCGCCAGGAAGCTGAACTTCAGGAGCGTTGCATTGAGGCGCTTCGCCACTTCCGCTTCACGCGAAGCGATGCCGTAATTCTGGGAATTGATGCGGTCACTCATGTTCCCGCGAAGCGGACCGCTCGAACCGCCCGTCGCGAAAAACGCCATCATTCCCGTCGGTGCGAAAACCTTGCTCTGGTGATTTCCATTGAGCACGCCCTGGCTGTCATTGATCACCATCGGAGACGGCTTGGCATACGAAGCGACGAGTTCCTGGTAGCCCGGGTCGGCCTTTACCAGCGCCTGGTCCACGACTTCGAATCCGGCGGACTTGAGCTTTTCAATGGTCTGCGCATACAACTGGTCGACCATCGCCTGCATGGCCTGGTCTGAGACTCCAGATAGATTCGAGACCTGGACCGCGGTGTTCCCGCCCGATCTTCCGACGAGCGTCAGCTGGGTGTAATACTCGATGCCGAACTGGGCAATCGCGACGCGCTTCGTGCCATTGAACGAGCTGCCTGCTTCATTATCGATCGATACTTGTGCAGTGCTGACGAATGGCAGAAGGACCAGGCCAATCGTGACTAATGCCTTGCTGCCCGAGCGGAGAAGGTGTGCGATTTCCATGTGGCTTCCTCGAGTGGTTAACGATGGACAAGCCGGGATCAAGGCACCGGGCTCTGGTTGCCATTATGCATTGCTGATGGAAAATGTAAATGCGGGATGAGATGTTGCCCGAAGTCAACTATAGGCGTGGCAGAACGTCGAAAGCCAAGCATATTACTGCATTCGGGCTGACCTGAGCTGATGCGCCGGCAAGCTTCCCTTACTCCAGCTTGCTGTCCTCGGCCTTCGCCTTTTCCATTTCATCCGGTTCGAGTTCCTCGGCGTCGCGATTGAACTTGACGAAGACGCCCCATGCGGCGAGCAGCAAGGCCACGCCGGCGAGCAGCGCCGCGACGTGGGGAAGCAATTGCATGTTCTCGTGCAGCGCCTTGAACGCGCCCACCATGCCCTCGACCGAGAGCGCGACGATGATGACCACCGTGAACCGCGAAAGGTAGCGGCGCACCCGCGTCGGGCTGCTGATGTGCGCATCGCGGATCACCTCTTCTTCGCCGATCGTCTGCGCGATCTGCACGGCGACGACCGCCGCGGCCATCAGGCCGATCGCCTCGATCAATCCCTGCGCCGCCTTGCTGGTCAAGCCATCGGCGAGGATGGCCTGCAGGCCGGTATTGGCGGCGATGACGATCAGGCAGAGCGCCGCAGCCACGAAGAACACGGTGATCAAGGCATGAATCGCGGAAGACAGGCGTATCAGGCTTTTCATTAGCTTTTCCTGGATGGAGGTCCGCGTGCGCCGTACAGGCAGTCTTTGCCGGATTCACGCAATCGCGCGGATTGGCATAACCGCATTGTAATCGTCAACCCCGGATCGAATGCCTCGCGCAGCTTGTCAGACCGCAAGACTTGCGCGCGGCCTGAAATCAGCCGGCAAGCTCCACGTCGGGCAGGTTGGCGAGGACCTGGTCGTAGCTGTCGTGGCGTTCAAGCGTCTCGACCACGATGGCAAGCGGCTCCGCCCAGATCTCCGGCAGGTCGCGCTCCTGCGCCGCTTTGATCGCAAACGCAAGGCGCTCGGCAGGAGGAGAGAACTGCGCGTCGATACCCGGCTTGTTGCCCCGGGGGTCCAGCCGATACCAGCCCAGGTCCGGGAGATGCACTGCGTTCAAGCCATGCAGGCAGTAAGGCGCGCCCGCGTCGCCCACGGATAGCCGTTGATAGCACAAGCCGGTTGGAATCCCGTTCGCCCGCAGCAGTGCGGCCAGCAGGTGGCTTTTGGCATAGCAATAGCCGGTCTTGTGCCTCAGCACTTCGGAGGCACGGCAGGTGACCGGGTTCAGCTTGAAGTCGGAGCTGTGGCGGATGTCATCGCGGACGTACTCGAAGCAGCGGCGCACGAGGTCGAATTCCCCGGCGGCGCCAAGCGCCAGTTCCTTCGCCAGCGCCGCCACGTCGGGATGGTCGAAGTCGATGTATTTGCTGGCTGAGAGATACTGTTTCATCACGGATGCGTCGGACAGGAAAGCGTGCAGCATACTAGGATATGCCCGGTGCCGCATTCGAACGGCAGGAAGCGCGGCGCCAACCCCGGTGCAGCCACAAACCGTTCAACGTCCGCGCCAGACCGCCGGCCGCTTCTCGGCGAATGCCCGCGCCCCTTCCTGCGCGTCTTCCGACTTCACCACCGGATCGGCGATGGCCGCCTGCTGCCGGAACATAGTTTCCACAGGCCACGATACCGACTCCGCGATGAGGCGCTTGCTCGCGGCGACGGCCAGCGGCGCATTTTCGGCAATCGCGGTTGCCAGCCGCAGGGCCGTCGCAAGGGCGTCTCCCGGGGCGGCAATGCGGTTGACCAGGCCGAGCGAGGCGGCGCGCGGCGCGTCGATGGTGTCGCCGGTCAGGGCCAGCTCCATCGCCAGGTGATAAGGCAGGCGTCGCGGCAGGCGCAGCAGGCCGCCGGCTGCCGCGACGAGGCCGCGTTTCACCTCGGGCAGGGCGAAGCGGGCATTGTCGGCGGCAACGATGAGGTCGCAGGACAGGGCGATTTCGAACCCGCCGGCCACGGCGTAGCCCTCGACCGCCGCAATGATTGGCTTGGTTGGCGGACGTTCGGCGATGCCGGCGAATCCGGCTCCCGGAACCCAGGGATGCTCGCCGCGGGCGAAGGCCTTCAGGTCCATGCCGGCGCAGAAGCTGCCGCCCGCGCCGGTAAGCACCGCCATGCGCAAGGCTGGATCGGCATCGTAGCGGGCCAGTGCTTCGGCAAGAGCGTGGGCCAGGGCGCCGTTGACGGCATTCCGCGCCTCGGGGCGGTTCAGGGTCAAAATCAGCACCGCGCCCTCGGCGCGCGCGAGTATCTCGTCAGCCATGGCAGGCTTCCTCTCTATGGAAATGAAATGCTTGAAGGCGCCGGCAGCGCCCGTCCTGGCAACTACATCCAGGTCAACGCCTGGCCGCCGTCCACCGGGATGGCGGCGCCGGTGATGTAGCGTCCGGCATCGCTCGCCAGCAGCAGCGAAACGCCGTCGAGGTCGTCGGGACGGCCGAATCGGCGCATCGGCGTGCGCTTGACCAGCGCTTGCTCGAAATCCTTGAGCGATTGCTGCATGTCGGTCTCGATGTTGCCCGGGCAGATCGCGTTGACGCGGATGCCCTTGCCTGCCAGTTCCAGGGCCATCACATGCGTGAGATGGATGAGCCCCGCCTTGGATGCGCAATAGCTCGACAGCGTGCCGCCCGCGCGCAGGCCGGCGGTGGAGGCGATGTTGATGATGATGCCGCTGCGCCGTGCGGCCATGCGCCTCGCCGCTTCCTGCGCGACCAGCATGGCGCCTTTCAGGTTGGTGTCGAAGACGCGGGCGATCTCGGCCTCTTCCTGCTCCATGAAGGGCTTGGTATAGATCACGCCGGAATTGTTGTACAGGATGTCGACCGGCGCGCCGGCCGCCTGCTCCGCCGCGTCGAAGGCGGCGGCGATGGTGTCGCCGCGCGTGACGTCGAGATGGATGCCGCTGGCGGCGTGGCCGGCAGCCCGCAATGCCGCTGCCGCTTCGTCGACGCGATCCGTGCGCCGCGCAGCCAGCACCACATGCGCGCCGGCACGGGCGTAGACGCCGGCAATGTGCAACCCGATGCCGCTGGAAGCGCCTGTGATGAGCGCGGTCTTGCCTTGCAGGCTGAAGAGGGAATCCGTCATGGCTTGCTGCCCTTGTGGTTGTCTTTACCGTTGTCCTTGATGTCGATCGCGACCAGCGCGGTCAGGATGTCGCCGAATTCGTCTGTGCTGTAGCGTCCGCCCGGCCTGAACCAGGTCATCGCGCCGCGCACCGACCCATGCAGGATCAGCACCGCCGCATCCGGCTCGCAGCGCAGCAGTCCGGCCGCGTGGCAGGCCTCTGCCGCCTGACGCCAGCTGCGGTTGTAGCGCTTCTGCAGGCGAGTCAGTTCCGGCTTGGCTGCCTCGGGCAAGTCCCGCCACTCGAAGAACAGCACCGCGTGGTAGTCCTTGCGCACGCCGCCCACGATCGATTCGAGTTCCAGGCGGACCAGCTCGCGCAATTGCTGCCATGGCGTTTCCGCATCTTCCAGCGTCTTTTCCGCACGTACGCAGATGGTGAACGCCGCCTCGCGCATGATCTCCAGGAGGATTTCTTCCTTCGACTGGAAATGATGGAACAGGCTGCCCGACAGGATGCCGACTTCCGCGGCGATGTCGCGCACCGTCGTGCCGTTGTAGCCGCGCTGCCTGAATAGCGAGGCAGCCACGTTGAGGATGCGTTCGCGCGGCACCGCCGGATCGACGGTGCGCCGCTCCGCCCTGGCGTTGCGCCGGGCCTTGCGGGCTTCGTTCGTGTCCAGTTTCTGGTCCATCGCGTGGTTCGCCGTCAGTTTGCTTAGTGCGCCGTCGACACGAAGCTGGCGTCATTAATCACTGCCAGCCGGCGCGAACCGGCAATGATGTCGCGCGGAGTGAGGCCCCAGTAATGACGCACGGTATGGCTGAAGTGCGAGGAGTCTGGGAAACCCGTTTCCAGCGCGATGTCCGTCAGGTTGCGCTCGGTATTGACATACGACATGAAATTGCGGGCGCGCTTCCAGGCGCGGAAGCGCCGGAATGTGGTGCCGACTTCTTCCTTGAACAGATGCAGGAAGCGCGAGAACGAGAGGTCGACCTGGTCGGCATATTCTTCCGCGCCCACGCTGTCGGAGGGATTGCGCTTGATGCGGTTGACGACGGCGGCCATGCGCCACTCCAGTTTCCGCGACGGCAAGGCATGGCCGAGGAAAAACTCGTCCAGGCGGGGCCGGATGGCATTGACGTGCACCGAGCCGTCGGCCAGCGACAGGAAGGCATCGCGCAGGCGCTGGTGCAGGGCCGCCGGCAGCGCGGCCTGGTCGGCCGTGAACCACTCCGGCAACCTGTCCATGTCGATGCTTTCCGGCTCGATCATGTAGACGCCGATCCTGCGGTCCACGGTGGCGATCTCGTGCGGCGTGTCCGGCTGCACCACGCAGATGTCCGTGCTGTACCGCTTGCCATCCTGGAACAGGATATGCAGCGGCGACCCGAGCGAGACATACACCGTGATCGCGCCGAACTGCCGGGTGTGCGGCCTGCCGAGCGCGCCGGCATAGCAGATGCGGTCCGGCGTGATCAGCATCAGCTTGTCGCTGCGCCCGGTGAGTTGCTGGGTGTTCAACGCGGATGTCATGGGCATTGCCTGTCTCCTTGTCTGGTGCCGGCGGTCGCTGGCGGAATCGGGTTCCGGGGCGATGTGCAGCTCGGTAATTTTTTATAGCATGCCACGCGTGCGTTGACAAAGCAATTGCTTGGTTTTGGTTGAGGGTTGAGAATTGTCAAAGGTTGGTGTTGAGGGAGGCGCTGCCTCCCAGCCGCTTACCCCCGCGCGCTCCCTTGCGCTCCAACTTCGCTCCCTCCCCTTCAAGGGGAGGGCTGGGGTGGGGATGGGTTTCCGGCGCGATGAGAGAACAGCCTTTCTTCTCAGGGCAAGCCCAGTACGTCTCATTCAATCTCTCAGCCTGTTCTTTGCTCGCAACCGACACCCATCCCCACCCCAACCCTCCCCTTGAAGGGGAGGGAGCACGGCAGTACGAGCCAGGTAGGCGGAGTAATCATCGGCGAAAAACGAAATAAAGAAGCATCGACCCCAATACCGAACACCTGCTTGGTACCATCCTGCTTGCTTGAGCGCGTCGCTCCCATCCCTCCGCCCCAGGCGAAATAGCACGTTTTCACAAGTCTCCCCGACACCGCCGTGCTAGATTGCCTCTGCATAAAAGTCCAACACGCCACGCAGACGAAGGAAAACACGATGCCCCTCAGCTCTTCCAACCTCGCCCGCGCCATTGCCGCGGCGCTCGTCCTGACCGCAACGTCCGCGATGGCGGACACCGTAAAGATCGCCGTGATCGATCCGCTCTCCGGCCCCTTTGCGGCGCTGGGCGAGAACCAGCTGAAAAGCTGGCAGATCATGGCGGAGATCGCCAACAAGGAAAAATGGGCCGGCGAGCATACGCTGGAATTCGTTCCATTCGACAACAAGGCCAGCCCGCAGGAAAGCCTGAACCAGCTCAAGCGGGCGATCGATGGCGGCTTTCGCTATATCGCCCAGGCGAACGGGTCCGGCGCGGGCCTGGCGCTGATCGATGCCATCAACAAGCACAACGAGCGCAATCCCGGCAAGGAAATCATCTACATCAACCACGGCGCGGTGGATCCGGAGCTGACCAACGGCAAGTGCAGTTTCTGGCATTTCAGCTTCGATTCCAACTCCGACATGAAGATGCAGGCGCTGGTCGACCACATGTCCCAAGACAAGGCGATGAAGAAGGTCTACATCATCGGCCAGGACTATGCGTTCGGGCGCTCGGTGAGCCGGTCCGGCAAGGAATACCTGAAGGCCAGGCGGCCTGACGTGGAGATCGTCGGCGACGACCTCCATCCGATCGGCCAGGTCAAGGATTTCGCGCCCTACGTCGCGAAAATCAAGGCCTCGGGCGCAGACACTGTCATCACCGGCAACTGGGGCGCCGACCTGGCCCTGCTGATCAAGGCGGCCAAGGAGGCCGGCGTGGATGCCAACTTCTATACCTACTACGCGGTGCTGAAAGGCGCGCCGACGGCCATGGGCAGCAACGGCGCCGGCAAGGTCAAGTATGTCGGCGTGTGGAACGTCAACAATGAAACCTATGCGGGCAAGGATATCGTCGAAGCGTTCAAGGCCAAGTACAACGATGACTACACCTGGATGCAGACCCACTCGGCGGTAACGATGCTCTCCAAGGCAATCCGTGAGAGCAAGTCGGTCGATCCGGTGCAGGTCGCGCGCAAGATGGAAGGCATGACCGTCAAGAGCCTCAACGGCGACGTGACCATGCGCGCGAGCGACCACCAGATGCAGCAGCCGCTTTACATCGCGGTGTGGTCCAAGGCCGGCGGCAAGGACGTCCGGTTCGACCAGGAAAACACCGGCTACGGATGGAAGACGGAAAAGAAGGTCCCGGCCGACGTCGCGACGCAGCCGACAAGCTGCAAGATGAAGCGGCCCGGGGCGTAGACGCTTCCCGCATCCTTTCACGCCTTCCGCGATCCCGGCCCGGGGACGACGTCTTCCATCGAGACGCGCCCCGGGCTTTCCTGTCGAGGAGACCGCATGACCGACGACCTGCCCCGCCCCTGGCTGGCGCTCTATCCTTCCGATGGCATCGACGCCGCCCAGGCCGGGCGCGCCCCGTTTTCCGCCCGCTTCGCGGACGCGCTGTCGCTCTTCCGGCATGCGGTGGCCACCAGGCCCGCCAACGCCGCGATCCATTATTTCGACCGGAGCATCGACTACGCCGGGCTCGACCGGATGTCCGACGCGTTCGCGCGTTTCCTTTATGATCAAGGCATCGCCGAGGGCGACCGCATCGCGCTTTACCTGCAGAACGTGCCCTCGTTTCTGATCGGCATGCTGGCTGCATGGAAGCTGGGCGCCATCGCCGTCACCATCAACCCGATGAACCGGTCGCGCGAACTGCGGCTGCTGCTGGCGGACAGCGGCGCCCGTGTCCTGGTGGCCCACCGCGACCTGCATGAGGAAGTGGCGAGGGAGGTCTTGCAGGACTTCCCCGGCATCCTGGCTGTCACGACATCCGCCCGCGACTTCCAGGGCCGCGACGATCCGCGCGTGCTCGGCGAAGCCGAACCGGAAAGCTGCCCGGGAACGCATGACTTGATGGCATTGCTCGGTTCCGCAGCAGATACCGCTTCCTCCTCGGCGCCGACGCCGTTGCGCACCCAGGCCGACGCGGACCAGCCGGCCATCATCGTCTACACCTCCGGCACCACGGGCGTGCCGAAGGGCGCGGTGGTATCGCACCGCAATTTCGCGGTCGATGCCGACATCTGGCGCGCCTGGATGGACCTGCGGGAAGGCGGTCCCATCCTGGCGATCGCGCCCCTGTTCCACATTACCGGCCTGGTCGGGCATATCGGCGCGGCATTTGCCACGAATTCGGCGATGATCCTGTCGAAGCGCTTCCATCCCGCAGTCATGGCCGAAAGCGCGGCAGAATACCAGGCCGAATTCGCGGTCGGCGCCATCACTGCTTTCATTGCCATCATGAATTCGCCGGAGGTCAGGCCCGAGTATCTGCGGACCATCGAAAAGGCATACACAGGCGGCGCGCCCGTGCCGGCATCCGTCGTCGACGAATTCGGCCGCAAGTTCGGCATCGTCATCCGGTCCACCTACGGCCTGACGGAAAGCACCTCGCTTGCCGTCGCGGTGCCGCGCGACCGCACGACGCCCGTGGACGCAAACGGCGCATGCGCCATCGGCGTGCCGGTGTTCGGCACCGATGCCTATGTCGCCGACGAAACCGGCAAGCGCCTGCCACCGGATGAAGTCGGCGAGATCTTCCTGCGCGGACCGCAGGTGGTGTCGGGATACTGGCAGCGCGAGGATGCGACGCGCGAGGCATTCTTCGACGGCTACCTGCGCACCGGGGACGTGGGATACATGAACGCCGAAGGCTGGCTCTTCATCGTGGACCGCAAGAAGGACATGATCAGTGCATCCGGCTACAAAGTCTGGCCCAAGGAAGTGGAAGACGTGATCTATGGCCATCCCGCGATCCGCGAAGCGGCCGTCGTCGGCGTCAAGGACGACTATCGCGGAGAGACCGTCAAGGCGGTGGTCTCGCTCAAGCCGGGCATGTCGCTCGACTCGGCCGAGCTGATCGCGTTTTGCAAGGAAAGGATGGCGGCCTACAAGTACCCGCGGCAGGTGATCATCCTGGATGAATTGCCCAAGACCGTAACTGGCAAGATTCTCCGCCGCGAGTTGCGCTAGCGCGCGTCAGAACGAATGGATCATGCCGACCGCAAGGCCCTGCGGGCTGGCGCCATTCGTGACGCCGCCAATGCCGTTCACGGCAAAGTCGTTGCGCGAGTTGCCGCCATTGCTTATCTTGGTGAACATGGCATACGCCTCGGTCCGTTTCGAGAACGTGTAGCCGTAACCGAGCGCCACGTAGCGTGCATCGGTTCCCGGCGCGCTTCCAAGGTTGAGCTTCAGCTCACGGCTTTTGCCAAGGGCGAGACGCAGGTTGTGCGCGCCTATCCTGTGCACGGCGGCAAGCCAGAAGGTGTCGAGCTTTGCTTCGGTCGCTGCGCCAACCGTGAATACCTTGGGCAGTCCGGTCGCGGCAAGATTGCCCGAAAAACGCAGACGCTCGGCCAGGGCGCTGACCGTCGTGGCGCCGAAGGTGTACGATCCGGCCAGCTTGAAGCCCGTATCCTGGGTGCGTGCGGTTGCCGTATTGGCGTACTCGTCATGCTGTTCGACCGCCGCGCCGAGGAAGAGCGGTCCCTGCTCATAAGCGGCCGACAGCGACCAGAGCTTCGGATCGCAAGCCACCGCGCAAGTCCCCTTCTCTTCATTCACGCCATAGGCGAGACGGCCGGAGAAGCCCGCCACGTTCGGCGTCCAGTACTGGATCACGTTGCGCTGGCGGCGGTCGAAGGAATTGCGGTTTGCCGCATTGGCGGCCGTGTTCGATGCATCGCCATACAGGACCGCGCCATAGCCGGCGATGGTCGTGTCGCCGAAGGGATCGAGGCGGGTGGTCGACGCCTTGTAAGGCGTGTCCCATTGGCCCATGATCAGCGTGCCATAGGCGCCGCCGATGCCGACGCCGCTGTTGCGGCCGACGAAGGTGCCCGAACCTGTGTCGAGTCCAACGGAATTCTCGAGCTGGAACAAGGCCTTCATGCCGCCGCCGAGGTCCTCCTCGCCGCGGAATCCGATCAGCGACGAATTGCTGGTCAGGCGCGCGGTGGAGGTGACCCCGGCGCCGCTTCCACCGCTGGCCTTGACGGATTCGACGTCGACGTTGAGCCTGCCGTAGATGGTGACGCTGTCCGCCTGGGCATGGGCGCTTCCGGCAACGAGCGCCGCGATGGCGGCGACGAGCGATTGGCGTTTCATTGGTTATTTCTCCTTATGGTAATGGCGCGCGCCGCCCTCCCTGAAAAAGGCTGTTTGCGCGCGCGGGTGGTGTGCGCGGATCTATCCCGACTGGCCCGCCGATGCAGGCAGCCTTGGCCCGGGCATTGCGTTGCCTCGACTGAGCCGGCCAGGAAAAATCCGCACTAGAATCGGTACAGGTGGGCGGGATTGCCGACGAGGATGCAGTCGCGCACCCGGTCATCGTTCGCGGTCCAATCGCTCAGAAGATCGAGTAGCGCGACGTCGTCCGGCTTATGGGTTTCCGTCGGGTGAGGCCAGTCGCTGCCCCAGACGAGCTGTTCCGGCGCCGCGTGGATGGATGCCTGCACGAGCGGCCCGACGTCGCAGTACTGCGGCGCGCCGGTCTTGCTGGCGATGTAGGCGCCGGACAGCTTGACCCAGGCGCGTTGCTCCTGCATGAGCCCCCGGATGAAGGCGAAGGCCGGATGCGCCTCGCCGGCGGGCAGCGGGATGCGCGCGAGGTGATCGAAGACGATGGGGACGGGCAGCCTGCCCAGCATCGCGGCATGCTGTTCGAGTTCGCCGACCGGCATGTTGATCTGCACATGCCAGCCTAGGGGCGCGATCCGTCTTGCCAGCGGCTCTATCATGTCCGGCGTGGTGACGGCGCCGACCGCCAGGTTGAAGCGCAGGCCGCGGATGCCGGCATGGTCCAGCCGTTCAAGTTCGGCATCCGTGATGGACGTGTCGGCGACGGCGATGCCGCGCGCCTGCTTGCCCAACGTTGCCAGCGCATCCAGGGTGCAGCCGTTGTCCGTACCGTAGGTCGAGGGCGTGACCACGACCGTGCGCTGCGTTCCAAGATGGCGTTGCAGCACCCGGTACATGTCCACGGTCGCCGGGGGCGGCCTGAGCTTGGCTTGCGGCGCCGGCGCGAAGCGGCTGTCGTAGATGTGCATGTGGCAATCGCATGCATTTGCTGGCAGCTTGTGTGCCGCGGCGTGGCTGTACGATGAGAACGGGATCAGCGTGTCGGCTGCGCGTGCCGCCGATGCAAGCACGTTTCCAAGGGCGATCATGCTTGCATTGCGCAGGAAGGTCCGGCGGGACTGGTTTCGGTTGGTCATGATGATCTCTGTTGCTGTTGGGTGGAATCGTCACGGGATGCCGGCGGCGAAGGGCATCTCTCAGGCCGCCGTCATTCTGAAAACGCTGACTCGTTGCTTCAACATCCTTGCCTGCTCATTCATCGCCTGCGCCGCAGCCGCAGATTGTTCAACCAGCGTGGCGTTCTGCTGCGTCACCTGGTCCAGGTCGGCAATGGCGCCGTTGATCTGTTCGATGGCTGTCCGTTGCTCGTCGCTCGCCGCGGCAATGTCGCCGACCAGTTCCCGGACGTGCGCCACGCTCGTGACGGCGCGATCCATGGTTCTTCCGGCATCGTCGACATGCTCTCTGCCCTGCCCGACCTCACCCGTGCAGCGCTGGATCAGGTTCTTGATTTCACGCGCCGACGCCGCAGACCGTTGCGCAAGGTGGCGCACTTCTGAGGCCACCACTGCGAAGCCGCGGCCGGCAGGTCCGGCGCGGGCGGCTTCCACCGCCGCATTGATCGCGAGCAGGTTGATCTGGAAGGAGATGCCGTCGATCGTTGCGGTGATGGCATTGATCTCGCTGGAGGAACGGCCGATCAACGACATGGTGTCGATAACCTTGCGCACCGCGACCCCGCCTTCCTGCGCGACACCGGACGCAATTTGTACCGACGCGCTCGCCGCGCGCGCGTTGTCGGCGTTATGCGCCACGGCGGCAGTGATCTCCTCGATGGTGGACGCGGTCTGCTCAAGCGCGCTCGCCTGCCGTTCGGTACGCGCAGACAAGTCCAGGTTGCCGGCGGCGATGCCGGCAGATGCCGTTTCGATGGCGTCAGTCCCGCTCCGCACATCCGTCACGATCCGCCGCAGGCTGCGTGTCATGGCCTGCAGCGACTCAAGAAGCTGCCCGGCTTCATCGCGGGAGCCTGCGGCGACTTCACACGTCAGGTCCCCCTCCGCCACCCGTTGCGCGACGCTGGCGGCGAGCTTCAGAGGCACGGTCACGCTTCGCGTAAGGAACACCGCAAACAGCGCGCCGCATGCCGCGCATAGCAAGCCGAGTGCCGCCTGCACCGTCTGGCTGCGCGCCGCCTCCTTGTCGATGCCGTTCGCGATCTCGCCTATCGTCCGGCGCTGCAATTCCAGGAGGCCTTGCACCGCTTCCTGGTAGGCCGACGCGGCCGGGCGGTACGCCGTTTCGAGAAACCGGCCGAGCGTTGCCTCGTCTGCCTCTTGCTTGAGGCGCTTCGCTTCGTCGCGGGCCGCGATGTAGGCCTTGCGCCGGCGGCCGATTTCCGCGAACGCAGCCCTTTCGGCGTCGCTGTCGAGCAGTGCCTCGATGTTTTTCTGCAGGTCGCTGATTGCGGCGCTGTTGGCGGCGGACTGCGCGTCCTTCGAAAAGAATGGCCCGAGGCGGATGCCGCTGTAGATGTTGCGGTACCAGTCGGCAACCATCCTCTCCTTGGCAAGAGGAAGCTGCATCATCGTCCGGGTGTCGCCGGCGAGGCGAGCCATGCGCCAGCACCCGACGGCTGCCATTGCCAGGCATAACGCGATGGTCAGCGCGAAGCCGGCACCAAGCCGGCGCCCGATCGGCAGGTCAGCGAAGCTGTGCATGGAATATCCCGGTCGTGTCGAGGGGAAGGAGGAAGTCGCGTAGCGAGGGCCCGTGCCGCGGGATCACGCGGCACGAGCGGGTAGATTTCAGGCGGTACGCCGTTGCGGCGCGGCCGCTTCGGCGGCACTGGCGTTGCGGCTCAGGTAGAGCAGCACGGTGACGCTCAGGAAAGACAGGATGGCGAGCGGCAGTAAGGCGAGCGCATAGCTGCCGGTCTCTTCCTTGACCCACCCGTAGACGTTGACCATCAGGCCGCCGCCGATGAGGTTGGAAACGGCATTGATGGCGGCCAGCCCGGCCGCGGCGGAACCGGTGGCGAGCCAGCCGGATGCGAGCGCCCAGAACGGGCCCTTGAAAGAATAGGCGCCGATCAGGATCATGCAGAGCATGACGACCACCGGGGCAAGCGAAGAGCTCAGGTGCGTGGCGCCCAGGCCGCATGAGATCAGCAGCAGCGGAATGGCGGTATGCCAGCGGCGTTCGGCGGTGCGGTCGGAGTGGCGGCCCCACCAGATCATCAGGATGGACGCGGCAAGATAAGGCACGGAATTGAGCAGGCCGGTCTGCATTACGGTCAGTCCGAAGGACTTGAGCAACTGGGGCTGCCAGACGTTCAGGACCGTGCCGGCAGCGGAAGCGCAGGAACACACCAGGGCCATGCCCCATACCACCGGGTTGCGGAACAGCTTCCAGGTAGAGACGCGCTCGCTGGCATGGCGTTCCCCGCGCTCATGGTCCATGCGGCGCACCAGCCATTCGCGCTGCGGTGCGGTCAGCCATTTCGCTTCGGCCGGCGTGTCGGTCAGGAAGGCGAGGCAGACCAGGCCCAGCAGCACGGTCGGCAAGCCTTCGAGCAGGAACAGCCAGTGCCAGCCGCGCAGGCCGAGCGTGCCATCCATCTGCAGCAGCATCGCCGACACCGGCGAACTGATGAAGCTGGCGGCGGGAATGGCGACCATGAAGACGGCAACGATGCGCGCGCGGTAGGCCGCCGGCACCCAGTAGGTCAGGTAAAGCAGCACGCCGGGGAAGAAGCCGGCTTCGGCCGCGCCGAGGATGAAGCGGATGGCATAGAGCGAATTGGCGCCCTGCACGAAGGCGGTGCAAGCGGAAACGAGGCCCCAGGTGATCATGATGCGGGCAAGCCACTTGCGCGCGCCGAAACGCTGCAGCGCCAGGTTGCTCGGCACCTCGAACAGGAAATATGAAAAGAAAAACAGGCTGCTGGCGAAACCGAACATCTTCGGCGAGAGGCCGAGGTCATGGTTCATCTGCAATGAAGCCATGCCGATGTTGCCGCGGTCGATGAAGGCGAACAGGTAACACACCATCAGGAAGGGAATCAGCCGCAGGCTGACCTTGCGGATGGTTTCCTTTTCCAGTTGTTGATCGTCGTGCATGATAGTCTCCAATATAGGCTTTCTTGTAGGCTCGGTCCATCGCCGGCGGCGCTGCACTGGCGATGGATTGGCGTCAGGCCGGCACGCCCGCCGCGTTCAGCACGGCCAGCACGTTGTTCGCCGCGCCGGTGCCCATGCCGATGTAGGCATCTGCCGTCACGCCGCCGATGTGCGGGCTCAGGATCACGTTCTGGATGTCCTGAAGGGCATGCGGCACCGCCAAAGGCTCCTGCTCGAAGCTGTCGAGGCCGGCGGAATGCAGCTTGCCCGCTGTCAATGCCGCGGCCAGTGCCGCTTCGTCGATCAGCCCGCCGCGGGCGGTATTGACGAGAATCGCGCCTTCCTTCATGCGCGCCAGGCTTGCCTGGTTGATCATGTGCCTGTTGTCCGAGGTCAGGGGGCAATGCAGCGATACCACGTCCGACGAGCGCAGCAAGGTGTCCAGGTCCGCGAGGCGTACGCCGTCGCGCGCGGCGGAGGCAAACGGATCGTAGGCAAGAACCTGCATGCCGAGGGCAAGGGCGACGTCCGCCACCCGCGAACCGATCGCGCCCAGGCCGACGAGGCCGATCGTACGCCCTTTCAATTCCATGCTCTTGTGCGTCGACTTGTCCCAGTGTCCTTCGCGCATGCGCCGGTCCAGCGTCACCACGCTCTTGGCGCAGGCGAAGATCAGCGCCCAGGTATGCTCGGCCACCGCCGCCGCGTTCGCGCCGGCCGCCGCCTTGACGGCGATGCCGCGTTCGGCGGCCGTTTTCACGTCGATGGTGTCGATGCCGGTGCCATGCTTTGAAATCACCTGCAGCTGGCGGCATGCGTCGATGATGCGCCGCGTGATGCGGCCATAGCGCACGATGATCGCCGTCGGCTGATGCCGTTCGCACAAGGCGACGAGTTCGTCCTCGGTGGGCGCCTTGCCCGCATAGACGAGGGCGAAACCTTCCAACATGGCAACGGCTTGCGGAGCCAGGTCGGCGCCGGTGACCAGGATCACCGGACGGATGGCGGCGTCGCTCATAGCGTTTCTCCTTCCTTCAGCACGCCGGCCTTGCGCAATGCGCCGTCCAGCCAGGTGGGGCGCAGCTGTTCGCCGCTGCGGATGCCGGCGATGCGCTTGGTTTCGTCGACGACCTTCTGCGCGGCTGCGCCTAGCAGCGACGCGGCCTTTTCCTTTTCCACCACGACCACGCCGTCGGCATCGCCCACGATCAGGTCGCCGGGATTCACCGCCGTGCCGCCCACCGAGATCGGCCAGTTCACCCGGCCGGGGATGAGCTTGGTGGGGCCGTTCGGATTGGCGCCCACCGCATATACCGGGAACCCGATCTCGCGGATGGCCTCGGTGTCGCGCACGGAGCCATGGATCACGATGCCGGCCAGGCCGATCGCCTTACACTGCGACACCATGATTTCACCCATCAGGGCGCAGGTCTCGTCACCCTTGCCGTCGATCACGAGCACGTCGCCCGGCTTGGCGATTGCCATGGCGGCATGGATCATGAGGTTGTCGCCGGGGCGCACTTCAACGGTGATGGCTGGCCCGGCGATGCGCATGCCGGGAGAAAGCGGCGCAATGCGGCTGCAGAGGGTGCCGCGGCGGCCCGCGACGTCGGCGAGAATGGAGGCGGCGAAACGCGAAGCGTCCTTGACGGTGTCGGCATCGACACGCTCGATGTCGCGCACGACATCGGGTTGCTGATTGATAACGGTCATGCTGGTTCCTTGCAAGTCAGGTGGAATGGAGAGGCCGATGCGTTGCGCGAATCGCGGCCGCCATCAGGCGGGTGCATGCCTCGTGGAGGAAGCTTCGTCGTGGTCGGCGGATATGGCGTTCGGCGGGAATTGGCGTCTCCTTGTTGGCGCCCCGGAAAATGTTCTTGTTGTTGGGTGGAGCGGCTTGGAAGAAAGTGTACGAAGCACCACTGATAATGTATATTTTCTTTTTTTTCGTGTTGTATGAATCCGAGGAATAAGTCGTGGATTTCCGGGACCTCAAGTATTTCGAAGCCATCGCCGAGGAAGGCCACCTCGGGCGGGCCGCCGAAAAGCTGTTCCGCACCCAGCCGGCATTGACGAAATGCATAGACCGCCTGGAGGACGAACTTGGCGCGAAACTCTTCGAGCGCGCGGGGCGCGGCTTGCGCCTGACGCCGCTTGGCGAGGTGCTGCTGGCACGCACGCGGCAGATGGCATTGATGATGGACGACACCGTCCGCGAAATCGGCGACCACGCCAAGGGCGTCGAGGGACACATCCGGCTGGGTTGCGTACCCACCCTCGCCGAGCACCTGTTGCCGCAGGTCTGCCAGGAATTGCTGGCGGAAGCGCCGAAGGTCACGATCGATTTGAAGGTCGGAATGAACGATGCGCTGCTGGAGGGCCTGCGCGCCGGCGAACTCGACCTCGTGCTCGGGCCTGTGGTACAGAATGACGCCGCCATCGTCTCGGAAGAAATCATGCGCGACAAGATGGTGGTGATGGCGAGTGCGCGGCACGCCATTTTTTCCCGTCCCGTCACGCTCGAGACCCTGCTCGAATACGACTGGGTATTGCCGGCACGGTCGGTCGCCAGTCGCCAATGGCTGGACAACGTCTTCGACCAGCATGGATTGTCCGGGCCGCGGGTACAGATCTGCCCTACCGTCCTCAACATGATCCTGCCCATGATCGAGCAAACCGGGCTGCTGGGTTTTGCCTCCGAGCTGAACCTGCGCATGGGGCGAAGCCAGCTGAAGGAAGTGCCTTTCGACCTCACCACGATGAACCGCCGCATGGGGATGGCTTACCGCAGCGACGCCTACCTCCCTCCTGCTACCCAGCGCCTGGTCAATCTGCTGCGCCGGAAAGCGGCAGGCATGAACGAGGACGGACGCATCGATGGCGAAACGGCATAGCAACCACGGCGGCAACCTCGAGTCCATGTTCCTGCGGCTCGAGGAACTGGTCCTCGCGAATTCCGGCGAAGACGAATTCGAGGAAGTTTTCAAGCTGCTCGTCGCTAAGCTGTATGCGCAACTGACGGGACAGGCAGAACGATTCACCGCCAAGGGCACGCAGCGCGAGACAGCACGGCAAATTCACGCCCTGCTGCGGGACGCATTGGAAAAATGGCCCGGCATCCTCGAGGAGGATGCGCGTTTCCGTCTCGTGGACGAACATCTTCACGTCTGCGTCGAAGCGCTGGCCATGCACGACGTGTCCAGGGATGGACTGGATGTCCTCGACAGCTTCTTTGAATTCATGGTGTCGCGAACGGCAAAGGGTAACAAGGGCCAATACTTCACGCCGCGATATGTCGTGGATTTCTGCGTCCGCATGCTGAAGCCGCGCAGCGATGAAACCGTGCTGGACCCGGCATGCGGATCGGGCGGCTTCCTGTTCCACGCGCTGGCTTACGTGCGGCAAGCCGAACGTCTGGACGAAGCGGCAGCGGCACGCTATTGCAGCGCCAGCTTGTGGGGATTCGACATCGACCCCAGGGCGATCCGGGTAGCGAAAGCATTGATGGTTCTCGCCGGCGACGGCCGGAGCCAGCTCTTCCGCTTGAATAGCCTGCTGCGACCCGACATGGCATTCCTGTCCGGCCAATCGACATCAGGCGACTTCGCCGACCTTACCGTCGAGCACGTGGTCGCGGAGAGGCGTCCCAGCCACGAGGGATTCGATGTGATCCTCACCAATCCGCCCTTCGCGGGAGAAGTGATGGAGCGCCACATCCTCGATGGCTATCACGCGAGCCGCGGCAAGCAGCGGGTGGAACGCGACGTGCTGTTCATCGAAAGATGCGTCGATCTGCTTAGGCCGGGGGGGCGCCTGGCGATGGTCCTGCCGCATAATAAATTTGCGTCGAGCGAATTCGCGAATGACAGGGCGCGCTTGCTGAACACCTGCAAGGTGCTCGGCGTGGTCGCGCTGCCCAGGAATACCTTCCTGCCGCACACTCATCAAAAGGCGAGCATCCTGTTCCTGCAGAAGCGGGCTTCCGGCGGCGACATGCAGCCGGACGAAGACATCTTCCTTGCGGTCAGCGAGCGGGAAGGAAAGAATACGAAGGGCAAGCTGCGCCGAAGGCCTGGGGCCGCATCGAACGGACCGCAGTGGACATGGGTGGATCATGATCTCGAAGACATCGAGCGCGCGTTTTCAGCTTGTCGTGCCGGAGAAACGATCAGCTTCGGTGCAGGCTCCGCTGGCATCACGGCCAAACGCATCAGCGAACTGGGACCGGCGCTGGTGCTCGCGCCGGAACGATACGATATGCGGCGCAGCGCCCTTCATCGCGCGGGAGATGAATCGCAGCACGTTGTCCTGGGCGACATCGTGGACATCGTCACGCGCACGGTCAGTCCCGCATCGAAAGCCGCAAGCGAACGAACATTCATCGTCCTGGACACCTCCGACGTGCGCGAGGGATTCATCGTTGGCAGAAAGGTCCGCGTGGCGGGGACGTCGATCGGAAGCACGAAGAAGACCTTCGCGAAAGGCGACGTTCTCGTATCAAGGCTTCGTCCCTACCTGAGGCAGGTCGGCATCGCCGACCATGGATTTGTCTTGAACGCGAATGGCGCGGAACTCGCCTGCTCGACCGAATTCTTCGTGCTCAGGTCGAAGTCCGGCATGGACATCGGATTCCTCGTGCCATATCTCCTGTCCGCTCCTGTCCAGGAGGTCCTCGCGGCAGCACAGGAAGGCGGACATCATCCCAGGTTCGACGAATCGGTCCTGCTGTCCTTGCCGCTCCCCTCGTCGCTGCTTGAAAACCAGGCGGGCTGTTCACATGCCATCGCGATCGCGGCCAATCGTTACAGGGAAGCCGAATCCCTCGTGCAAGAAGCGGTGCGAAAAGCGGATGCCATCATCAAGCCGGAGTGATGGTCGGGACTTGCTCCCGAACTAAACATCCGTGCGCCCAAGTGCCATTTCCTTTGACGTGGACAATGCCGCCCGGTCATCGCATTCACGACTTTGCCACGCCGGCATTGCAGCGTCCCGTATCAGGCGAAGCCGGCTTCGCTTCTCTTCCCAAGTCATCAAAACCCTATGCATGTTCCCGCAACGACAGGCATGCCGGCCGCCAGCGTGATCTGACACAAAAACTTAGTACACCCAGCAATCGCAATGGCCATATTGCTTCGTCCATGACAAAGACGGCGCAAATAAATAGCGTGCAATTTAATTGCGATGATCGTCATTTACAGCATCGGACCTTACCCTCTTCAAGCATGAACTAACGAAATCATCAAAGCTCCGAAAATTCATTGACACTACGTTTTACGCTGCTAGTATGGTTCCTACTAATGAGAAGGAACAGTCGGGGCGCAGGGTAGTCAGCATCAACCACGGCATCGCATCACGCTTGTGCGAATGCCTGATCAAATGTCTGGTTATCGGCGGCCATGGATTCGATCCCCCACATGTTCTACGCAGCCGGATGGTCATCAGCCAGACATGCAGTCATTGCCGCACGCGGCGATGCTGCGGCAATGCAGAACATTAAAAGACAGGGGGAGAAATGAACGAGACAATAATCGAGCTGCGTCTGGAAGACGTCGTCATCACGCATGAACTGCTGCACCGGCCGCGGCAGGGAACCTATCCTCTCGACCTGACGCCGTCATTCCGGCTGATCACCGCGCATGCTTCGCTCGGCGACTATTCCGTGCTGCGCGCCACCTGCCTTGCCGTGCTCGCGTTGTGCAAGTGCGGATCGGCCGGCTTCAGCAGGCTCGGCCTGCTCGACGAAGATCTCCGGTGGGATGTGGTGACGGGCGTTTTCGAGCGTTACGAGGGAGGCGCGTCGGCGCGCTTCGACAGCCCCTGCGGCTACACCATCGACCGCAATTCCGCGCAATTGTTCGAGCGTCCGGCACGCTATTTCAACTGGATGGAAAAGGGCGAGATGACCGTCTTCGAGGGACTGGTCGTGCCGCTGCACTACCCCGGAACGATACGTCCCTACGGCGTGATCTGGGCGCTGACGCATGACCTCGAGAAGCGCTTCAGCATCGATGACCTGCGCATCATGTCACTGCTTACGGCCCATGCCGCCACCTTGATTACCGATTGACCGCATTGCACGCCTTGAGGAAGTTCGGTCCTGTCCGGCCGTGCGTCCATGCAAATGAAAGGAGACCCCTGCCGCTTTGGCACATGCATGTGCGCACATTTGAGCCCATGCTCTCTCGCAGAGCATGGGTTTTCTTTTTTCGATGCAAGGATTCCGCTCAGGCGGCCGGCACTGCTCCGCACGCTGCTTCCAGGTCCTTGCGTGTGCAGAACTCGCCAGCGGGTACGGGATAACCGAACAGGTAGCCCTGGAAGGCACGGCAGCCCAGGCGCTGCAGGTCGTCGTACTGTTCCTTGGTTTCGACGCCTTCGGCAATGACCCCGATGCCGAGACTATCCGCAAGCGTGATGATGGTATGAACGATAGCGGCGTCGCGATCGTTCTCGAGCAGGTCGCGCACGAAGGTCCGGTCGATCTTCAGCACATTGATCGGCAGGCGCTTGAGGTAGGACAGCGAGGAATACCCCGTTCCGAAATCGTCGATCTCGAAGCCCACGCCATGGGCCCGCAAGGCTTCCATCTTGGCGATGGTGTCGTCGATGTCATGCAGCAGCAGCGACTCGGTCAACTCCAGCCGCAGGCTGTCGGGCGGCGCTTCGGTCGCGCACAGGGTCTGCATGACCGTCTGAACGAAATCGGGGCGGCGGAGCTGCACCGCGCTCACGTTGACCGCCATGGTCATGCGTTCCCGGCCCGGCATCCTGCGCCAGTCCGCAACCTGCCGGCACGCCGTTTCCAGCACCCAGTTGCCGAGGGAAATGATGTGTCCCGATTCTTCCGCGATCGGAATGAAGGTCGCCGGGCTGATCCACCCGCGCTGCGGATGCTGCCAGCGCAGCAGCGCCTCGGCGCCGGTCACGTTGCCATGTTCATCGACCTGCGGCTGGTAGTGCAGGTGGAACTGACCAACCTCGATGCCGCGGAGCATGTCTCCCTGCAAGGCGACTCTTTCCGCCACCGCGGCCTGCATGCCGGGATCATAGAAGCTCACCGCATTGCGCCCGCGCGACTTGGACTGGTACATCGCAAGGTCTGCCTGTCGCAACGCCTCGCCGACGTCATTGATCGTCCCGTCCAGCAGCGTCACGCCGACGCTGGCGGACGCATGATGAAGCAGGTCGGTTAGAGGGAAAGGGACGCACATCGCACGGAGCACCTTGTCGGCAACCGAGGCCGCGCGTCGTGCGCTGACCTCGCCGGAACGTGTCTGCAGTTCGACGAGCACGACGAATTCGTCTCCTCCGATCCGCGCGACCGTATCGGAGGAGCGCACGCTTTGGCGTAGCCGCGTCGCCACCTCGCGAAGCAGGGCGTCGCCACGGTCATGGCCGGCGGTGTCGTTGAGAAGCTTGAAGTTGTCCAGGTCGATCAGGAGCAGCGCCGCGCAACGCTGTTGGCGGCGCAGGCGGGCAAGCGAATGCTTGAGTCGGTCGATGAGCAGGCGCCTGTTCGCGAGCCCGGTCAAGGGGTCGTAGAAGGCGAGGCGCTGCACTTCTTCCTCGGCGATCTTGCGCTCGCTGACGTCGCGGCAATACACGGTGAGTCCTTCTTCGGAAGGATAGACGGTCGTTTCGAACCAGGCATGGCGCGGCGGATAATACGCCTCGAAGGTCACCTTGCGCTGGCTTTCGACGGCCTGCCGGTATCCCGCCTCGAAAGCGGTGCCGCGAAGCTTGGGAAACGCCTCCCAGATTTCCTTGCCGATGATCTCGTCGCGGGGACGCTGCAGCACGCGCTCGGTTTCATGATTGACGAAGGTGAAATGCCATTGCTTGTCGAGGGAAAAGAATGCGTCCGTCAATTCCTCGAGGGTCGTGGAAAGCCGGTTCGACAGGCGCCGCACTTCGCCCTGCGCCGCGCGCACCACCGACAGATCCTTGATCACGCCTTCAATGACATGGCCTTCCGGACGGCTCACGGGTTCGCACGCGACCCTTACCCACATGGGTGTGCCATCGTGCCGCGTCAGGCCGAGTTCGGCGTCGAAGGATTCGCCCGCGATGACGGCCTGCCGCCATGCGGGAACGACAGCATCTCTCGAAGCCGGGGCGACGAGGCCAAGCATGCCATCCAGGCCGGTCTGCAGGCCGGACAGGTTCAAGCCAAGCAATTCGATGAGTTCGCGCGACCAGGTGAAGCGGTCCTTCGCCGGATCGTATTCCCAGGCGCCGACCCGGGTCATGCGGCAAGCGATGCCAAGAAGACGTTCGTTATGCTGCAACTGGGCTTCCTTGCTTCGCAGGAGACGCTCGAAGCGCCGGCGCTCCGTTGCCCGCATCATGACCGCCGTCATGCATGCCGGACCGTTTCGGGCGGGCCTGGTCAGCGTCAGGTTCACCAGCACGGGGATGAGGTCTCCGCGGGTCGTGCGCAGGTCGAGCGCGACCTCTTCCATCAAGCCATCGAACTGCACGCGCGGCGCGACATTCGTTTCGAAGAACACGCCCTTCCCCGCGCCGATCAGGTCGTGGATGCGCATCGTTGCCAGTAGAAGGCACGAATAGCCTGTCCAGTTCGACGCGGTGCGATTGGCGGAGATGATCTGGCCATCCATGGACAGTTCCAGGACGGCGGCGGGCAAGCCCGCATGCGGTCCGCCATCGCGCCCGTCTTGCGCGTCGGCATGCGAAGAAGCGCCGAGGACTGGACTGATGATCATGGCTCGCCTTTCAGGAAATCGGTGAGCGCGCCGACGACCTCGGCCGGGGCGCTCAGGTGGGGGCAATGACCAGTTGCGTCCAGCAAGACATGCTTCACGCCGGGAATCATGGCGCAGAGATAACGCCCGACCGACTCCGGTGCGACGACGTCGTTCCTGCATTGCATGACCAGGGTTGGCGTGCTGACGAGCGGAAGGTAGGAACGCGAATCGGACAGGAAGGTCAGGCGGGCGAAGTGCCGCGCCACGTCCGGATCGGTCTCGCAGAAACTGCTCGCGAGGTTCTTCCTGAGCAGGGGCCGGTCCGGGTTGGCCATGATCGTGCTGGCGATCGATTGCGCCCACAGCGGATAGTTGTCGTCCAGCGCCGCGAGCATGTCGTTGATCTCGGCCCGGCTGAATCCGCCGAGGTAGTGTTCGTCGTTGACGTAGCAAGGCGAAGGAGCGACGAGCACGAGCGACGAAAACAGGTAGGGCGCCCGCACCGCGGCGATCAGGCCGATCATGGCAGCCACGGAATGGCCGACGAAATTGACCGGCGGCAGGTCCAGTGCATCGATGATCTCGATCACATCGTCGGCATAGCGCTCCAGTGAATTGTACTCGTGCGGATCAAAATAGGAGCAGTTGCTCAGGGTCGCGCCGACCTGGTCGAACAGCACGACCTCGCGAGTTTGTTCGAATGCCGGCGCGATGTCGCGCCACACTGTCTGGTTACAGCCGAATCCATGCGCGAACATGATCGGCTGCGGCCCTTTCCCCGAGCGGTGAATGTTGAAGCGAATCAAGCCAGAGTCCCTCCTGCAATGGCGGCGCCGTTCAGCGAACCTGTCCGCTCATGCGGCACGGAGCGAAGACGCCTGCCCGGCCGCCGGTTTCGCCGGCAGGCGAAGCGACGTCGTCTTCGCGGGAGGCGGCAGCTGCGCTGGCTGGCTGGCCTTCGCTGGTCGCCTTGTCGGGATCGCGGCGCTTGCGGAGGACCTTGCGGCGGCGCTGGCTGCGTCGAGCCGGAAGATGCTGACCAGGTCGGATAGCTTGTGCGCCTGTTCCTGCATGGCTTCGGATGCCGCTGCCGCCTCTTCCACCAGGGAAGCGTTCTGTTGGGTGACGTCATCCATCTGGGTGATCGCCTGGTTGATCTGTTCGATGCCGGACGTCTGTTCTGCGCTGGCGGTGGAAATCTCGCTGATGATGTCGGTCACGCGCTTGACGCTGGCAACGACTTCCTCCATGGTGGCGCCGGCGCGGTTCACCTGGTCGGTGCCGGCCGTCACCTGGGTCACGGAATTATCGATGAGGTGGCGGATCTCCTTGGCGGCGTTGGCGCTGCGCTGCGCGAGGGTGCGCACTTCGGTGGCGACGACGGCGAAGCCGCGTCCCTGTTCGCCCGCCCTGGCGGCTTCCACCGCGGCGTTCAGCGCGAGGATGTTGGTCTGGAAGGCGATGCCATCGATGACGGCGATGATGTCGACGATCTTCGTCGATGCATCATGGATGGCGCCCATGGTATGCACCACGCTCTGGACCACCTGGCCGCCTTCCGCCGCCACGCGCGATGCGGTTGACGCGAGCGCATTGGCCTGGCGCGCGTTGTCCGCGTTCTGCTTGACGGTGGAAGTCAGTTCTTCCATCGAGGACGCCGTTTCTTCCAGGGAGGATGCCTGTTCCTCGGTCCGGGACGACAGGTCGAGGTTGCCGGTCGCGATCTGGGTCGCGGCGGAGGCCATGGAATCCGTACCCGCCCGCACCTCGGCAACGATTTCCGCCAGGCTGGAGCGCATCCTCTTCATTGCGTAGAGCATGCTCGATTCGTCGCCCGGGCGCACCGCGACGTCCACCGCCAGGTCGCCGGAGGCGATGCGGTAGGCCACTTCCGCGGCATAGCCCGGTTCGCCCCCGAGCTGCCGGGTCAGGCTGGTGGTGATCAGGTAACCCGCCGCGATGGCGCTCGCGATTGCCAGCAACGCCAGCGTTACCGTCGTGATCCTTGCGCTGTCATACGCATCGCGTGCCTCGGCGGCTTCCTTTGCGGTGACCTTCTCCTGCAGTTCCACGTTCTCTTCCAGCACGTCGAGCCACTGCTGGTTCAGCGCGATGCCTTTGCTGACCAGCAGGTCGGTGGCTTCGGCATCCTTGCCCACACGCGCCAGTTCCAGGATCTCTGAGTTCAGGGGACGAACGCGGTCCTGGATCTCGTGCGTCTTCTGCCGCAGCGCCCTGCCCGCTTCGCTTGCGCTGGTCTTTTCGAGTTCGGCGAAGGCGTTGTCGTATCGTATCCGCGCAGCGGTGATCTTTTCCGATTCGCGCTGGATGGCGACCGGATCATGCAGGAGGATGATCGTCCGAATGACTCGCTGCACGATGTGCACGGACTTGGACATGTCCTCGAGCAAGGTCATCTTCCGCATGTTTACGTTGACGATGTCGTCGAGCCGGCCCTCTATCTGCGACATGCGGACGACCGCCATGCTGCTGATGATGACCAGGAGCGCGACGACGATGCCGAAGCCGGCGGCAAGTCTTGCCCTGACGGATAAATGTTGTAATGTCATGATGCCTCTCCTCGATGGGCGCGTTGGTAACGAAAGGGCCTGGCCTTCCATCCATCTCGCTGGACACGCTATACCGCGCGACGCGCTGACGACACGCGCCTCGTTCCGCCGGCCTGCATCGTTGTGCAGTTGCTTGGTGTCCTTGCACGAATCTGAACAGTACCTAAACCATTGTTGTCTACGAATTGATTCAAATCAACTTTTTCCAAGCTGTTACTTTTGCATCACGGTGCGTGCATGCACGCACCGTCAAGCGGCGGCATGCGCGACGATCAATCCTTCGAACGTCCTCGCATCGACGGGCCGGGAAAACAGGTAACCCTGGCCATAGTCGCAACCCGCGCCCTTGAGCAGCGCGCATTGCGCCTCCGTCTCGATTCCTTCCGCCACCACCTTCAGCCCGAGCTTGTGCGCCATGGCGATCATCGCCTCGCACAGGATCATGTCGTCCGAATCGGGCGTGAGCGAAGACACGAAGGATTGGTCTATCTTGATGTAATCGATGTTCAGCTTCGTAAGGTAAGACAGCGACGAGTAGCCGGTGCCGAAGTCATCGAGGGACATCTGCATCCCTGCCTGGCGCAGCGCATAGAGCTGGCACTTGACCGAATCTTCCACGTCGAGCAGCAAGCGTTCGGTGATCTCGATGACCAGGCTGCTTCCGGGCACGCGCATCTCATCAAGCAGGCTTAGCCACCTGGCATGCGGGATGCCGCCGTTCTTGAATTGCACCGGCGAGGCATTGATGCTGATCTGGAAAGCGGGATCGTAACGGGATCGCCATGCAACGACGGTGCGGACCGCTTCTTCGAACACCCAGTTTCCCACGCCGCAGATCGTTCCCGTGTCTTCCGCCAGCGGGATGAACGTTGCCGGACTGATCATTCCCTTCTGCGGGTGGCGCCAGCGGATGAGCGCTTCCGCCTTGGCTATCCTGCCATTCTTCAAATTGACGATGGGCTGGTAGTGCAGCTCGAATTCGCCATTCGCAAGCGCATTCCTCAGGTCGCCGGCCATGCGCATCCTGCGCTGCGCCTCTTCCTGCATCTGGTGGTCGAAATACACGAAGCGGTTGCGCCCCTTGCTCTTGGCGACATACATGGCCTGGTCGGCGTTCTTCAGCAGATCGCTCACCGCCGATGCGTCGTCGGGGCACAAGGTGATGCCGATGCTTGCCGAGACGAAGATGGATTCTTCCTGCAGCTGGAAAGGCCGGGACATCGCACCGAGGATTTCCTCCGCCACGCGTTCGACACCCTGGTAGGACGACAGCCCGGTCAGCAGGATCGTGAATTCGTCGCCGCCGATGCGTCCCATGAAATCACAGTCGCGGATGCAGGTCTTCAGGCGGCGCGCGGCTTCCTGGAGCAGAAGGTCGCCGACGTCATGGCCATAGACGTCGTTGACTTCCTTGAAGCTGTCCAGGTCCAGGAACATGAGCGCGAGGCTGGTGCCGTTTCTCGCCGCATTCTTGATCTCGTGACCGAAGTGGGCGATGAACATGTTCCGGTTCGGCAATCCGGTCAGTGCATCGATGTTGGCCTGCTTCCAGATCAGGTCCTCGGACAGCTTGCGTTCGGTGATGTCGCGCTGGATCGAGACAAACTGGGAGCATGCTCCTTCCGCATCTTTCACCGCGACGATTTCCATCTCGACCCAGTATTCCGATCCATCCTTCCGGTAATTCACGACTTCGGTCTTGACCGCTTCGCTGCGCTCCAGCGCCGCGCGCACACGGTCGAGTTCCGCACGCGAGGTGCGCGGTCCTTGCAGCATACGCGGCGTGCGACCCATCATCTCTTGCCGGACATACCCGGTCTGGCGCTCGAAGGCGTCGTTGACGAAGATGATCCGTGGGCCAGTCTCCATCAAGGGTCCAGCCTCCGTGATCAGCACCATGTCGGTCAGCTGAGACAGGCACTTCTCGAACAGCGCCAGCCTGAGCCCCGCTTCCTTTCTTTCTTCGACTTCGCCCTGCAGCCGGAGGTTGGCCTCCTCCAGGTCTGCCGTGCGCCTGAACACGCGATGGTCGATGTCCTGCCTGACCTTGAGCAGCGCCTCGCGCGCCCGTCCGACCTTGTCGGCCGCACTGATGGCGAAGCGGCCGATGCCAGCGGTCAGCAGCATGACGATGAATATCGCTGCCGAGTTGACCTTCAGGTCCGCGAGCAATGCCTTGTCCGCGCCATCGGGAGAAACGCCGACACTAACGACCAGCGGAAGCTTGTCGATCATCCGATACGACACCGTGCGCTCGATTTTTTCCCTGTTGCTGTAGGCGCGATACGTTCCGCTCGATTGCGGGTCCGCGAGCGCGTTGGCATCATGTTCGCGGACATCGTTCGCGAAATACTCCTCGAACAGCGGCGCCGACGCGATCATCTTGCCGCCCTGGTGGATCAGCGAGATGGAGACGTCTTCGCGGAACCGGGCGTTCCTGAACATGTTCGCGAAGAGAGAAGCCTCCACCGGTGCTGCGATCACGCCGAGAAACTTGCCGTCATGGCTTTCGACCCGCCGGCTGAGAAAAAAGATGCGCTTCTTCGACACGCGCCCCAGGTCCGGCTCGCCGACATACATCTTGCGCTCCGCGTTCGCCGCACGATGCACGCGGAAGTAATCGCGGTCGGAATAATCGACGCCTTCCACCTTGAGTCCGTTCGAAGCCGCGACGCCGATGCCTTTCGCATCCAGGAACAGAACCCAGTAATCGGTACGGCCGCGGCTTCCGTTCGAAGACAAGATGGCCGATATCGTTTCCGGATCGAGCCGTGCACCGGGCGGGAGCAAGCGTATCGCATTCGAAAATCCGATCAGGGAAAGATCGATCAGTTGCAGCGACTCGGAAACGTGCGCCTCGATGGCACGCACGAAGCTGCGGCTCTGCTCGAGGGCAAGGTTCTCCCTTTCCAGGCAGGAGGAATAGACTTTCCACGCACAGATGGAAACGGCAGCGCAGACGACCAGAACACAAGCGGAGTAGACGCGCCGTTTGTAAGCCTGATGGTTGGTGGACACGCATTCTCTCCAGGTTGGACAGCCACGGTACATACATGCGGTCTAAGGCATGTTCCCTTGCGAGCTGGAAGAATCTGCCTGGTGGGCTGACGCCGCCGCCTTCGCTTGCCGTGCGACACCCATGGGCGATCGTCGGCGCGCGAAAGAAAGTCTCGAGCGTGATGCTGGCTCCTTGGGCCAAGGCGAGGAGGGACCGCGTGCCGTTATCTAGTGGGCTGCGGATCGCCTTGTTGAACTTGATTTGCCGGCATTGTGCAAAACGCCGGAGCAGGTCAAGGAGCGTAAGTCTGGATTGGTGACGCGCTATCGTCGGCGTTCAGTATGGAGGGTCTTGAGTCTGCACAGGCGCAGGCCTGTCGTGAGCATCGTTATCATTTTTACTCTCCCCTTGCACGGCATCGTTACCGTGCTCCTGCATTGCGTAAATTCATACTAACAGTAGGAAAATCCTTACTCAACGGTTTTTCGCGGAATCGAGATATTTTCTCTGGGGAAATAAGAAAAAGTCCCGGATTTCCGGCAACGATTCGCTATATGGTAAAGATGCTTGTTCTATAAACGGTGTTTTTTCGCGACGCGCCGCCGCCATGAATAAAGCGGCATGTCTTCCATGCCGCTTTCCTCTCACGCAGTGCGCGTCAATACTTCACGCTGCGGTTGCATCCCTCCAGGTTGACGGTAAGCGGGCCATCCGTGTCGACGACAAGGACTGCATTGCAAGTCAGTTTCGCGCGCTTTACGTTGACGGACACGCTGCTGACGTTGCGGGCCACGAGGTCAAGCCGGTCCGCCGCCGGCTGCAGCGTCGGCAAGCCCCAGGTCTTGAACTGACTTACATACGGCAAGGCACCGAGCGCGCCGTTGCTGACGCCCGCGCCGGCCTGGGTTGCCGACGCCAAGGGATCCCCTTCGCCGAAGGCCCGCGAGAAGGCATCGATGTTCCCGCGCGGGCTGATGCTGGCATCCCGCACCGTCATGCCTGACAGCCAATAGGCGTGGTTGCCGACCATCCCGCGCGTCGCCACGTCCGTCGGAGGATTGATGACGTAGCTGACATGCGACGGATTGCGGTTGACGATGCTGTCGCCGAGGAAATCCGCGCTTCCCGCGTAGTTGTCATGCAGGTAAAGCGTGAAGTGATCGGCCGTGAGATAGGTATCGAGGCGGTAACGGTAATTGAGTTCGTCGATGCGCTGCACCTGCTTCTGCACGCCGGTGTAAGCCGGACCTTCGTCCGCCGTCGCGTCCCACACCATCACGGGAACGTTGCGCAGGCTGGCAAGCAGGTTGTAGGTATTGGTGTCTTCCGGCCCGTTGGGCGGCGCCGGCGGGAACCACGCGCCGCCCAGCGCGGGCGAGCCCACGACCGGGTTGGCCCGTGCGAACAGGTCGGGATAGAGTGTCGAGAACTTCCAGGTGCCATGCCCGCCCATCGAATATCCGGTGATGTTGGTCATCGCGGGATTCAGGCGGTAGTTGCGGGCGACGTCCGCCCAGACTTCGAAGGTGTCTGCCGCCGTGTCATCCACGTACCAGCCGTCGAAGCCGCGCGCCAGCGGCGTCACCACGAGGTGGCCCTGGCCGCGCTCGCCGAGCTGGGTCTGGTTGTTGGTCCCGAAGTACTGGGTATGGTTGGCGGCCTTGGAATGCAGGAGCAGCGTCAATCCATATCCACCCTGCGGCGGCGCCTTCGCGGGAATGTAGAGCGTATAAGGCTGCAGTTGCCCGCGGTACTCGCCCTTGCAGGCCGGGAAGGTTTCGCACACCGTGTTGAAGTCCACGCCCTGCTTGGTCTCCACATTGCTGGCAACGATGCGGTTGATGGGACCGCTGTTCGGCGTGCCTTGCGGCTGGCCAAGCATGTCATCGTTGACGTTGGCGGCGAGCTTGGCGAAGTCGACGTTGGCGAAGAATGCGCTGATGTCCCCCGCCGCAAGCGCGCTTGCCTGGGCATTTTCCCGCCAGTTGGCGGTGCCGGTGCCCGGCATGGACGGGCCGACGACGGGTTCGTCGAACCGGAACGCCACGTTGAAGAAGGCCGCGGGCGCCGTCGATGCGCCTGCGCCGCCGGGCGCTGCCGCAGAGGCGGTCGTTGCCGGCAACAGGTAGCGTCCGTTAGCGGTGTCCCAGAGGCCGGCACCCGCGGCGATGCGAACCACGCTGGTTCCCGGATTCCACGCGGACGTCGGGATGTCTACCTCGAACTGACGACGCAGCGTGTCGATCTTGACCGTGGGCGCGGGAGAGATGACCGCGCCGGTCTGCGCATCCATCAGAATCGCCGTCGTGCCATGCACCGTGAGGAAGAACTGCGCGGGCGCCTTCACATTGGCGCCGAACGGGAAAGCCTGGGGCGACGCCGAATTGCCAAGCGCGATGGTGAACGCCGTTTTCTCAGGGTCGATCAGGGAGTTCATGGTCAGCCGGAAAGCAGTGTAGCCCGACTGTGGCTTGACCCGGAGTTCGACGATGTCCGCCGCATTGTTGGCGTACACCGGATCGCTCGGATAAGTGTAGGTTCCCGCGCTCATCGACAGCAGCTCCTTGCCGACGCGCGGATCGTTGGGGTCGGGTGCATACCTCGCACCGCGGTCGTCGTAGAGATAATCCTGGTAAAGGTATTCTCCACGGCGGTAAGCGGCGGCCCCGGAAATCATGATCGGACGGGCCTTCCAGATGCCGGTGTTTTCGAGTTGCGGCGCGCGCGGCGGCGGCGCATACAGCAAGTCCGGTCCCGGACGCGGACCGTCCCCGCTATACAGCGACACGCCTGTGTAATCCGGTTGCGGCGTGTCGCTTCCGCCCAGGTCGCTAGTGGGCGCGAGCGGGTCGAGCACGTAGTTGACGGTAAGGTCGGCGAGGAGGCTGGGGTTCTTTGCCTGCGATGCCTGGTCATTCCCGCCGCCGCAAGCCGCGAGGACGAGGGTGGCCAAGCTGGTCAGCACGAACGCGGGCGCCTTGCGCATTGAATCGGTTCTCATGTGTCTCCTTTGATTCCTGGAAAAGGTGAATCGTTGACGAGTAGCCCAGACACCTTTGGCGTGCCCGGGCCCCGGATTTCCCTTAAGCCCCGCTCCCTTTTCATTGTCCCGTTCCACCTCGCGCCGGCCTCCCCGGCCGCCTGGCGGTATTGTCGTGATCGGTTACTGCCCTATCCTGGCCGCTAAACCTCCAGCCATTCCTTGCGGACGGCGGCATCCTTGCGCAGGTGCCACGGCGTGCCTTCGAACACGATGGAGCCATGCCCCATCACGTACACCCGCTGCGAGATCTCCAGCGCAATCGCCAGCTTCTGCTCCACCAGCAGCACCGAGATCCCCCGGTTCTTCAGCTCCTTCAGGTACTCCGCCACCAGGTCCACGATCTTCGGCGCCAGCCCTTCCGTCGGCTCGTCGATCATGATCAGGTCCGGGTCCCCCATCAGCGTGCGGCACAGCGTCAGCATCTGCTGCTCCCCGCCAGACAGCACCCCCGCCGCCGTGTTCTGCCGCTCCTTGAGCCGCGGGAACATCTTGTACATGTCCTCGAGCTGCCACCGCGACTTCTTGCCCTTCTTCTCGCCCAGCAGCAGGTTCTGCTCCACCGTCAGCGTCGGGAAGATGTCCCGGTTCTCCGGCACGTAGCCCAGCCCCTTGTGCGCGATCTCGAACGCCTTCAGGCCGATCATTTCCTCGCCCTTGAACTTGATCGAGCCCGTTACTTCCACCTGGCCCATGGTCGACTTCACCGTCGTCGAGCGCCCCACCCCGTTGCGCCCCAGCAGGCTCACGATCTCGCCCTCGCCCACGTGCAGGTCCACGCCATGCAGCACATGGCTCTTGCCGTAAAAGGCATGCAGATTCTTGATGTCCAACATTTACGCCGCCTCCGCGGGAGCATGGCCTCCCAGATACGCTTCCTGCACCTTCGCATTGCCCCGGATGTTCTGCGGCGTGTCGCACGCGATCACCTCCCCGTACACCACCACCGCGATCTTGTCCGCCAGCCCGAACACCACGCTCATGTCGTGCTCCACCATCAACAGCGTCTTTCCCACCGTGACTTTCCGGATCAGCTCCACCGCCGCGTCCGACTCCGAGCGGCTCATGCCGGCCGTCGGTTCGTCGAGCAGGATCACTTCCGCCCCGCCGGCGATGGTGATGCCGATCTCCAGCGCGCGCTGCTCCGCATAGGTCAGCAGGCCCGCCTGCGTGTCGCGCCGGCGGCGCAGGCCGATCTGCTCCAGCACTTCCTCGGCGCGCTGGTGCGCGTCCTTCAGGCCGTTGAGGCGGTGCCAGAACGAGTACTTGTAGCCCAGCGACCACAGCACCGCGCAGCGCAGGTTCTCGTACACCGACAGCCGGTGGAAGATGTTGGTGATCTGGAACGAGCGCGACAGCCCGGCGCGGTTGATCTCGAACGGCCGCTTGGCAATGATGCTGCTGCCATTGAGCACGATGTCGCCGGAACTCACCGGGAAGCGTCCCGAGATCAGGTTGAACAGCGTGGACTTGCCCGCGCCGTTGGGGCCGATGATGGCGAAGCGCTCGCCACGGGGCA
>NZ_JAAIVB010000075.1 GCF_010974945.1 Noviherbaspirillum galbum
GACCAGACCTTGATGCTCTGCAAATGAAAGCCGACGAACCGATCAGCTTTTCGTCCTCCGTCGGGAGCGACGAACTGTTCCAGCGGCTCTTCCGCAGGCACGGTTCCATCATGCTGCTGATCGACCCCGCGAGCGAACGCATCATCGATGCCAACCGCGCGGCGGCCGCCTTCTATGGCTACCGGGAAGATGAGCTGAGGAACATGCCCATCACCCGGATCAACACCCACAGTCCGGAAGAGATCCGCAGCGAGATGCAGCAGGCCGTCGAGGAAAAGCGGAACTACTTCTTCTTCCATCACCGGCTCGCCGACGGACAGGTGCGCAACGTCGAGGTGCATTCCTCCACGATCGAATCGCGCATGGGAACCCTGCTGTTTTCCATCGTGTTCGACGTCACCAAGCGCAGGCAGGCGGAAGAAGCCCAGCGCATGGCATCCCTCGTCTACCAGAACAGCCATGAAGCCATGAGCGTGGTGGACAAGCGCGGCCTCGTCGTCACCGTCAATCCCGCCTTCAGCGAAATCACCGGCTATGCGCCGCAGGACATCATCGGGCGCGACATCGCCATCCTCGGTTCCGACCGCGAGGATCCGCAAACCTTCAACGACATGATGGCCAGCGTGCTGGCGACCGGAAAATGGCAGGGGGAGCTTTGGACCCGCCGCCGCGACGGCGAGAAATTCCTGCGCAGCCTGTCGATCAACACCGTCCACGGCGATGACGGCGGCATCGTGTGCCGGGTCAGCCAGTTTTCCGACATTACCCGCCGCAAGGAATCCGATGCGCTGATCTGGCGGCAGGCGAACTTCGACGCGCTCACCGGCCTTCCCAACCGCAGCATGTTCCATGACCGTCTCGAGCAGGCGCTCAAGAAGGCGCAGCGCAACGATGCCGGCGTGGCCCTGCTGTTCCTCGACCTCGACGGCTTCAAGGAAGTCAACGACACGCTCGGGCATGGCATGGGCGACAGGGTGCTGCAGGCTGCGGCGCGGCGCCTGCAGCAATGCGTGCGCGAGACCGACACCGTCGCGCGCCTGGGCGGCGACGAGTTCAGCGTCATCATCGGCGACGTCGCCAACGTGCATGACGTCGAGCGCGCGGTGCACGCCATCCTGCACATCATGTGCCAGCCATTCGACATCGGCGCGGAACCTATCTACCTGTCGGCCAGCGTGGGCATCACCTTCTACCCCGACGACGGAGAGGAAGGCGCGACCCTGCTCAAGAATGCCGACCAGGCGATGTATGCCGCCAAGGAGCAAGGCCGCAACCGCTTCAGCTTCTTCATGTCTTCCATGCAGGATGCGGCGCAGGCGCGCAAGCGCCTGGTGAACGACCTGCGGGTGGCGCTGGCCGAGAACCAGTTCTGCCTGCACTACCAGCCCATCGTCGAATTGCGGACGGGAGCGATCCACAAGGCCGAGGCGCTAGTGCGCTGGCAGCATCCGCGCCACGGCCTCGTCAGCCCCGCCGCCTTCATTCCGATCGCCGAGCAGACCGGCCTGATCGCGGAACTGGGCGACTGGGTGTTCCGCCAGGCCGCGCGGGATGCCGCCCGCTGGTACCGGGCTGGAAAACGGGATTTCCAGGTGAGCGTGAACGTCTCGCCCCTGCAGTTCCAGTCCGGCGGAATCGACCACCACGCCTGGCTGCGGCACCTGCAGGGCCTCGGGATCGCGGGGCAGAACATCGTGGTCGAAATCACGGAGAGCATCCTGATGGACAAGGGTGCCGAGGTGACCGAAAGCCTGCTGCGGTTCCGCGATGCCGGCATGCAGGTGGCGCTGGACGACTTCGGCACCGGCTATTCCTCGCTTGCCTACCTGAAGAAATTCGACATCGATTACATCAAGATCGACCGCGCCTTCGTGCAGAACCTCGCGCCTGGCTCCGATGACCTCGCCCTTTGCGAAGCCATCATCGTGATGACCCACAAGCTTGGCATGAAGGTGATTGCCGAAGGGGTCGAGACCGAGATGCAGCGCGACCTGCTCGCGGCAAGCGGCTGCGATTACGCGCAGGGCTACCTGTTCTCGCGGCCCGTCTGCGCGGAAGATTTCGACAAGCTGCTCTGAGCGCGTCGGCCGACCGCACGCTCTTTCCCCACATCATGTTTGCTCTTTGTCAATGCGCTTTCCGGTGCAGGAGGCAAATTACGCCTATCCGCCAGGAAAGGAAGAGACAGCATGAACACAAGCGACATCCCCTACAGGATGAGTTCTCATGAACGCCGCCAGGTTCGCGCGCGCGCGCAGAAGGAACATTTCAAGAACAGGCTGCGGGCTCGCAAGGAGTTCGAGAGCAAGCGCCAGCGCGTGATTGCACGAAGCGCACTGTTTTTCGGATTGCTCGCCACCGTCGTGGCGGTGTCCCTGATGAAGCTCGCCTGAGCTCATTCCTCCCCGGCGACCCGCCTCAGGATGGCGGCGGTTGCAGCATCCGCCGGAAAGAACGATTCCAGCGCCAGTTCCGAAAACGTGACGTCCACCGGCGTGCCGAATACCGTCGTCGTGCTGATCAGCGACAACAGTCCGGCTTCGCTGTCGAAGCGCAGCGGCACGACCACTTGCACGTCGTGTCCCGGCAGGGCCTGGTCCGCGCGGCCTGGCTGGCCTGCCGGCATCGGATAGGCCGCGAGTACTTCGAGCAAGTCTTTCAGGACGGCGTCGTCGCTGACGCTGATCTGCTGGCGCAGCCGGGCCAGCAGGTGGCCGCGCCATTCCATGTAGTTCACGATGCGGGGGGCAAGCCCCTCGGGATGCAGGGCCAGCCGCAAGACATTGACCGGAGGCGCGAGCAGCGCCGCGGACACGCCCTTCAGCAGGAAGGGAACGGCCCGGTTGTGCATCACCAGGTTCCAGTGCTGGTCGACCGCGAGCGCAGGGTAGGGCTCGTGACCCGCCAGCACCAGTTCCATCGCCTTGCGCGCCGGCCCGGCTACCGGATCATCCAGCTTGCGCTCGGAATACATCGGCGCGTATCCCGCCGCCATCAGCCAGGCATTGCGCTCCCGCAGCGGCACGTCCAGCCGCTCCGAGAGGCGCAGCACCATTTCCCGGCTGGGCGTCGCGCGGCCCGTTTCCATGAAACTGAGGTGTCGGGTGGAAATCTCGGCCTCCAGCGCAAGGTCGAGCTGGCTCATGCGGCGGCGCTGCCGCCATTCGCGCAGGTAATCTCCCGCCGAGCGGCCTGAAGCGGCCGGAAAGGAAAGTGTCGTCGTCATGCATGGATGGTAGCGCAGCCTTGCGCCGGTCAGCCATTACCTGCGAGGTCATCGTTGCCTGGATCAGGGCGGCGGGTCCGCGGTCAGGCGTTCGCGCCGCGTCAGCTGCGGAAACAGCTTCATCCACGCCGCCACCACCAGCAGCGTTCCCGCGCTGCCGATGATGACCGATGGCACCGTGCCGAACCAGCCCGCCGTCACGCCCGACTCGAATTCGCCAAGCTGGTTAGATGCGCCGATGAAGATCGAATTCACCGCGCTGACGCGGCCCCGCATGTCGTTCGGCGTGTCCAGCTGCACCAGCGATTGCCGGATCACCACGCTCACCATGTCGAACGCCCCGGACAAGCCCAGTGCGATCAGCGACACGGTGAAGGAAGTCGACAGGCCGAATACCAGCGTCGCCACGCCATAGGCTGCCACGGAGCCGAACATGACACGGCCGACATGGCGCTGGATCGGATGCCGTGTGAGGTAGAGCGAGATAGCGAGCGCGCCCACCGCCGGCGCGGAACGCAACAGCCCAAGCCCCCACGGGCCGACATGCAGGATGTCCTTGGCAAAGATCGGCAGCAGGGCGGTCGCGCCGCCCAGGAGCACCGCGAACAGGTCGAGCGAGATGGCACCCAGCACCTCCTTGCGATGCCAGATGAAGGAGATGCCGGCGAACAGGCTTTGCATGGTGACGGCCTCGCGCCGCTGTGGCCGGTCGGGGGCCTGTTCCAGTTTTACCGCGAGCACGAAGGCGATCGCCGCGCCGAACAGCACGGCGCTCGTCGCATAAACCGCACCGGCGCCGGCGACATATAGGAAGCCGCCGAGCGCCGGGCCGACGATGATCGCGAACTGCGACCCGGCGGAACTGATGGCGAGCGCTCGCGGCAGCACGATGGGCGGAACCAGGAGCGGCCCGAGGGCCTGCTGGGTCGGCAGCTGGAACGCCTTGGCGGCGCCAAGCCCGACCGAACACAAGAGGATGGCTTCGCGGTTGAGCCAGCCGCCGAAGGTGCCGGCGATGAGGATGGCCGCGATCAGCAATTGCCCCGCGAGGCACCAGGCCAGCACGCGCCGCCGGTCGAAGTGGTCCGCGACCTGTCCCACCACCAGCGCCAGTGCCAGGGAGGGCAGGAACTGCGCCAGCCCGACCGTGCCGAGGTCATACGCGCTGTGCGTCAGGTCGTACATCTGCCACGCGACCACCACCATCATCATCTGGTTGGCCATGGTCGTCGCCATGCGGCTGAAAAAGAAGAAGCGGAAGGAGCGGAATGTGGAGAGGGGATTGGTCATGACGGAAAATGCGGCAGGGCGGGTCCGATCTTATCAGACTGCCGCCCCGCCCGTTTTCCGCGTCAGGTCCCGGAATGCTCCGGGGCATGATGCTTCGCCGGGCCGGCGTCGCGCCGGTGCAGGCGGATGTTCAGCATCTCCACCACCACCGAGAACGCCATCGCGCTATAGATGTAACCCTTCGGAACGTGGTGGCCGAAACCTTCGGCGATCAGCACCACCGCCACCACCACCAGGAAGGACAGGGCAAGCATCTTGATGGTCGGATGCGCCGAGACGAAATTGCCGATGGGGCGCGCGAAGCACATCATCAGGCCCACCGACGCGACGACCGCGGCGATCATGACCGGCACCTGGTCCACCATGCCGACCGCGGTAATGATGGAGTCGAGGGAAAACACGAGGTCGATGAGCATGATCTGCGCGATGGCGGCGGCGAAGCCGAGGTGCGCGCGCTGCGTCACCATGCCCTCCGCGCCTTCGAAGGCCTGGTGGATTTCCCCCACGCTCTTCCAGAGCAGGAACAGGCCGCCGCCGATCAGCACCATGTCGCGTCCGGAAATTTCCTGGCCCAGGACGTTGAACAGGGGCGCGGTCAGGCCAACGATCCACGACAGGACGAGCAGCAGTCCGATGCGCATGAACATCGCCAGGAACAGGCCCAGCCGGCGCGCGAACTCCTGCTGGTGGCGCGGCAGCTTGTCCACCAGGATGGAAATGAAGATGATGTTGTCGATGCCCAGCACCAGCTCCAGCGCGGTGAGGGTAAGCAGCGCCATCCAGGCCTGCGGATTGGTGAGAAGTTCTAGCATGAGGAATGCCCCGGTTGGTGTTCGTGCTCGTCAAAAAACAAGGGCGCCGGTTTCGCGGCGCCCTTGGGAGTCAGGCCGGATCAGTCACGGCCGGCGAAGCCCAGCAGATGCAGCAGGCTGGTGAACAGGTTGAAGATGGAAACGAACAGGCTGACGGTTGCCATCACGTAGTTCGTTTCGCCGCCGCGCACGATGTTGTTGGTCTCGAACAGGATCATGCCCGACATCAGCAGCACGAACACCGCGGACACGGCCAGCGACAGGGCGGGGATCTGGAAGAAGATCGCGCCGAGGCCGGCGAGGAAAGCCACCAGCACGCCGATGCCGAGGAAGCTGCTCATGAATCCCAGGTCTCGCCTGGTCATCAGGCCATAGGCCGACATGCCGAGAAACACCGCCGCCGTGCCGCCGAGGGCCAGCATCACCGTCTGCGTGCCATGGGGCATGTTGAGGTAATGCGTCAGGATCGGGCCCAGGGTATAGCCCATGAAGCCGGTCAGGGCGAAGGTAAAGGCGATGCCCAGGCCGCGGTCGCGGTATTTCGTGACCAGGAAGAGCAGGCCGTAGAAGCCCGCCAGCGTGATCAGGATGCCCGGATGCGGCAACCGGAGCGCCGCCGCGGCGCCCGCCATCAGGGCGGAAAAGCCGAGCGTCATCGCCAGCAGCAGGTAAGTGTTGCGCAGCACGCGGTGCGCCGCGCCGTCGATCACCGTCGTTGCGGTCTGCGAGCGCAACGCCGTGTTTCGCATCGATGTGAAACGATCATTCATGGTGGATCCCTCTCGAAAAAGGACGCGCCGGACAAGGCCGGCCAGCCAGGCCGGATCCGCGCGACAAGCAACATGATAGGGATCTGACGCTTAAGGAAAAAGCGAAGATAATAGGACGTTCATTTCGAAAAAACCGAACCATGAAGACTTCCGCACTGAATTACCGGCACCTGTATTACTTCTGGGTAGTGGCGAAGGAGGGCAGCCTGACCCGGGCCGCCGAGCGCCTCGATGTTGCCGTGCAGACCATCAGTACCCAGCTCGGCCTGTTGGAACAATTCCTTGGCAAGGCGCTGCTTGCGCCGCAGGGGCGCAGGCTGGTGCTGACCGAAGCCGGCCGCCTCGCCCTCGGCTACGCCGACCAGATTTTCCTGCTGGGCGAGCAGATGCAGGATGTGCTGGCGGAAACCGATGCCGGCAAGACCATGCGGCTCGCGGTCGGCCTGTCGGATTCGCTGCCCAAGCTGATCGCATCCCGGCTCCTGGATGCCGCCTTGCAACTCGGCCAGCGCGTCAAGCTCATCGTGCATGAAGACGATTTCGAATCCCTGCTCGGCAACCTCTCGGTCCACAAGCTGGACGTGGTCCTGACCGACCGGCCGGTTCCTTCCGGCACGACCTTGCGGGTATTCAGCCACCTGCTCGGAGAAAGCGAGATTTCATTATTCGGCGTGCCGCCGCTGGCCGAGCGCTACCGGGAAGGCTTTCCCGCAAGCGTGCACCAGGCGCCGGTGCTGCTGCCTACCCGCGGCAACGCCATCCGCGGCAGGCTGGACCACTGGTTCGAAAGCAAGGACGTGCGCCCCGACGTCGTCGGCGAATTCGACGACAACGCCCTCCTGAATACCTTCGGACGCCATGGCGTGGGCCTGTTTCCGGCGCCTTCCGCGCTGGCGAAGGACGTCGGCGAACAGTTCGGCGCGGTCGAGGTGGGCAAGCTCGACGGCGTGCGCGAACAGTTCTACGCGATCTCGAACGAGCGGCGCATCAAGCATCCCGCCGTCGAGGCGATCCTTGCCGCCATCCACGGCCGCGACATGGCGGTCAGCCAGCCAGCAGGCTGATCGCGAGCGCGAACATCACGACGCCGATCAGCCCATCGAGCACCCGCCAGGAAAGCGGGCGCGCGAACCACGGCGACAGCAGGCGCGCGCCGAAGCCGAGCGTGGTGAACCAGGCTACCGCCGCCGTCATCGCGCCGGCCGCGAACCACCATTTGCCAGCGCCCTGCTGGCCTCCCACCGCGCCAAGCAGGACCACGGTGTCGAGGTAGCAGTGCGGGTTCAAGAGGGTCACCGCCAGCACGGTGGTCAGCGCCTTGCCCGTGCCCATCGCCGATGCGGCCGCCGCCTTGAGTTCGTGCGGCGACAAGGCCGAGCGCCAGGAGCGCAGGCCATACCAGGCGAGGAAAGCGGCGCCGCCCCAGCGCGCGAGCGCCAGCAGCGCCGGATTGCGCTCGATGAGGGTGCCGATGCCCGCCACGCCCGCGCTGATGAGCATGATTTCGCAGGCGATGCATGTCGCCACCGTCAGCAAGACATGCTGGCGTTGCAGTCCCATGCGCAGGACATGCGCGTTCTGGGCGCCGATGGCGATGATGAGGCCGAGGCCCATGCCGAAGCCCTTGAGGTAATGCGCAAGCATGCCTTGTCCGAATTTGCGAAAAGCAGCATTGTGCCTGTCGCCGGGCGGTCCGGCTACACCATGTACACTGTGGTGGAACCGCTTCGCCATCCCGGCGATGCCGACGCCTCGCTTGCCGACATCATGCAATTCAAGGAACCCTGGAACATCATCCGCCTGCTCGCCTTCACGCAGATCTCTGCCTGGGGTTCCCTTTACTACGCGTTCGCGGTGGTCGCCCCCGACATCCAGCGGGAGCTCGGCTGGCGCGGCGAAACCGTGTTCGGCGTCTATTCGTGGAGCCTGCTCGTGGCGGGACTGGCATCGACGCCGGTCGGCATCCTGCTCGACCGCTTCGGCGGCCGGATGGTCATGGCCTGCGGCTCGCTGCTCGCCGCCGCTGGACTCGGCCTGCTGGCGAACGTGCATTCCCTCGGCGCGTACATCGCCGCCTGGACACTGATCGGCGTCGCCATGGCCATGGTGCTGTACGAAGCCGCCTTCGCCACCATCAACCGCGAGTTTCACCTGCAATCGCGCAAGGCAATCTCGGTGCTTACCCTGTTCGGCGGACTGGCCAGCACGGTCTCCTGGCCGCTCACGCTCTGGCTCAGCGGCCGGGTCGGCTGGCGCGATACCTTCCTCATCTATGCCGCCGTGCAGGCGCTGCTGTGCGCGCCGATGCATCTCCTGCTGCCGGCCGGCCGGCGGGCGCCGGTTCCGCCGCCTGACGCGCGCATGGAACAGGCGCGCAACTTTACCCTGCGCGAAGCGGTGCGCCATCCGGTGTTCTGGAAGCTGGCCTTCGCCTTCGCCACCAACATGTTCATCTTTTCCGCCCTGTCGGTCCACCTGATCGCGCTGCTGCAGCGCTTCGGCCATGCCGCCGCTGGCGCGGTGCTGATGGCGTCGCTGATCGGCCCGATGCAGGTTGCCGGACGCATGGCCGAGATGAGCGTGGCGAACCGCTTCCGGCCCCAGACGGTGGGCATCCTGACCTTCTCCTTCCTGCCCCTTGCCCTGATGGCCCTGCTGTTCGCCGGCGAGCGCCAGTATGCGGTCGCCATCTTCTGCGTGCTTTACGGCGTCAGCAACGGCGTGCTCACCATCGTCCGCGGGACGGTGCCGCAAGCCTTGTTCGGCCGGGAAAACTATGGCGCGATTTCCGGCGCGCTGGCTGGCCCGTCCCTGCTTGCCAAGGCAGCCGGGCCCATCGTGGCGGCGAGCATCATCGCCGCGCATCCGGGAACGACAGTCCTGCTGGCGGGGCTGCTGGCGGTGTCCGCCGCTTCCCTGATGTGTTTCCTCAGCGCCATCCGCGGGCAGGCCGCCATGCCGGAACTGCGGTCTACATAAACTTCCCCTGACGCGCAATGTCCATCACGGGAAACAGGAGGAAGTTTCCCATGACACCCGGATTCATCTTCGCAACCGGCATCGAAAACAGCATTCCGACGATACGCAATGGCACGCATCGCGTCGATGAAATGGAAAAGTGCGGCCACTACCGGCATTGGCGCACCGACTTCGACCTGGTGCAGGAGCTCGGCATCAATTTCCTGCGCTACGGTCCGCCCCTGCACAGCACCTTCCTGGGGCCGGACCGCCATGACTGGTCGTTCGCCGACGAAACCTTTTGCGAGCTCGAACGCCGCGACATCGTGCCCATCGTCGACCTCTGCCATTTCGGCGTGCCCGACTGGATGGGCAATTTCCAGAACCCCGACTTCCCCGAACTGTTCGCCGCCTACGCGCGGGCGTTCGCGCATCGCTTTCCCTGGGTCCAGCTCTACACGCCGGTGAACGAGATGTTCATCTGCGCGGTGTTCTCCGCGCTGTACGGCTGGTGGAACGAACAGCTGCAGAGTGATCGCGCCTTCGTCACGGCGCTCAAGCACCTGGTCAAGGCAAACGTGCTGGCCATGAAATGCATCCTGCAGGAGCGGCCCGATGCCTTGTTCATCCAGAGCGAGTCGTCGGAATACTTCCATGCCGAAAATCCGGCGGCGATCCGGCCGGCGGAACTTGCCAATGCGCGGCGTTTCCTGTCGCTGGACCTGAACTATGGCCGGCGCGTGGATTCGGAAATGTACGAATATCTCATGGACAACGGCATGACCCGGGACGAGTACCGTTTCTTCATGAAAAACAATCTCAAGCATCACTGCATCATGGGCAACGACTATTACATGACCAACGAACACCTCGTCTCCGACGACGGCACGACCCGGGCTTCAGGCGAAATCTTCGGCTATGCCGTCATCACCCGCCAATACCATGAACGTTACCGGCTCCCGGTGATGCATACCGAGACCAACCTGATGCAGGGAACGAACGGCGACGAGGCGGTGACCTGGCTGCGCAAGCAATGGGCGAACGTCCTGCGCGTGCGCAATGACGGCGTGCCCATCGTCGGCTTCACCTGGTATTCGCTGACCGACCAGGTGGATTGGGACAGCGCCCTGCGCGAAGACAATGGCCACGTGAATCCGCTGGGACTATATGACCTCGACCGCAGGATCCGCCCGGTGGGCGAGGCCTACCGCAAGCTGATCCAGGACTGGGGCCAGGTCCTGCCGACGCAGAGCGTGTGCCTGCAGGTGCCCGTCGTGATGCCGAGCGAGCATGGCCATGACTGGGCCCGCCGGCAGCGCGCGCAGGCTTACGTCACCCGCAAGGCGGATACCTCGGCGCCCCACAATACCGAGTAACATCTGGCTTTACATCCGGATTTCACGAAGGGGCGCACATGAGCGAGGAACGACAGCAGCAAGGGCAGCAGAGCCAGTTCGGCGATGACCAGCAATTCCAGGACGGCCTGAAGATGCGCACGCAGGTCATGGGGGAAGCGTTCGTCAATGCCGCCTTCGGCAATGCAACCGAATTCACGATGCCGCTCCAGGAATACATCACCCGCAATGCATGGGGCACGGTTTGGCAGCGCGGTGTCCTGGAGCTGAAGACCCGCAGCCTCGTCACGGTGGCGATGCTGACCGCCCTGGGGCGCGCCCACGAGCTCAAGGGCCACGTCCGCGGCGCGCTCAACAACGGCGCCACGCCCGAGGAAATCCGGGAAGTCCTGCTGCAGGCTTCGGTCTACTGCGGCATGCCGCTTGCGGTCGATGCCTTCCGTGTCGCCCAGGAAGTCATCGAACCGAAGACCTGACCGACCTGACTGGCACGAAGCATGCATCGTCTTTTGCGAAAGGATGGTGCATGACATGGTGACGATCCAGTCTCTCATCGCACGGGCGCGGCGCCGCGCCCTTCCCGCCCTTGTTGCCGTGATGCTTGTCGCCTGCGGCGGCGGGCATGATGATTTTCCCGAGGCGTACACCGCGACGCTGATCGGCGCCCAGCAGGTGCCGCCCGTCGCTTCCATCGCCAGCGGCGTCGGCCTTGTCACGGTGGACGTGGACAGGCGCGGCCTGCTGGCCAGCGCCGTCATCAATGGCGCCGCCGGCACCAGCGTGCATGTGCATTCCGGCGCGGCCGGGGTGAACGGCCCGGTGACCATCCCGCTCGCGCAGGACCCGAGCGGCGTGTGGATCGCCCGCGCTACCTTGAGCGGCGAGCAGTACGCGGCGCTTCGCAACGGTAATTTTTACCTGGACGTGCATACCGCCGCCAACCCGAATGGCGAACTGCGCGGGCAGCTACAGCTGCAAATTCCGAACGACCAGCAGGCCCAGGCCATCTTCCAGTTCCGCAACCTGGTTCCGCTGATCGAACAGCAGCGCCAGCAGATCGACGACATCCTGTTCGGCGACACCGAGCCGCGGTCGGGCATCGGCATCGGTATCGGTCTAGGCTTCTAGGGGAGCTGCCGGGAGAGCACGCCGGGGCAAGGTCGAATGCGCCGGCGCGGGAAACGACTTACTTGGGGGCAGCGGGCGTGGCCAGGGGCTTGCCCTTCTCGACCGCGTACACGCCGATCAGCTTGGCCGGCACGGTTCCGCTGTTGCGCGCGTCATGCACCTTGCCCGCCGGAATGACGAACGCTTCGCCGGCCTTCACCGTGCGCGGCGGCTCCCCGTCGATCAGCAGTTCGGTCTCTCCCTCGAGCACGTAGCTGATCTCGTCGCCCGGATGGCTATGGCGGCCAGCCGTCGCGCCGGGCGCCACCTCGACGCGCGCCACCACCGCTTCGTGGTTAGGAATGGACATGTCGGCCTTCTGCACCATCTCGCGCTTGAGGCCGCTGGCCTGGGCATGGGCGCCGGCGGAAGCGGCCAGGCCGAGGATGCAAAACAGTGAAACGGAAAGCTGCCTGGTACGGGTCATGGTTGTCCTTTGTCTCTATCGTTGAATGACGGGATCGCTGTCGCGCGCGATGTTTCCGGCCACCTCCTGCCTGCAAGGCGGACGTTGCCATTACATCACAGATTGCCGGAACGAATCCACCTGGCCTGCGCGTGAAAGCCGATAGCCGTCAAAGCCAGTAGTCCAGGAACCGCACCGCCCATTCGCGCATGCGTTCGCCCATGCCGCGCCGGCGCCACTGCTCCAGGCTGACTTCGTTCGAATCTCGGATGTCCCGCTGGAAGAGCGCTTCCATCTTGTCCGCGAAGTCGGCGCCCAGCACCACCGCATTGATTTCATCGTTGTGCAGGAAGCTGCGAATGTCGAGGTTGGTCGATCCGATGGTCGACCAGACGCCGTCGATCACCGCAGTCTTGGCATGCAGGACCGCCGCCTTGCGTTCATATATCCGCACGCCGCCCTGGAGCAGTTCTTCATAGAAGGAACGGCCCGCGTACAGGATCAGGTCGACGTCGGTCAGGCTGGGAAAGATGATCTCCACGTCCACGCCGCGCCTGGCGGCATCGATCATGGCCTGCACGACCTGGCGGTCCGGCACGAAGTAGGCCGTGGTCAGGTGGATGCTCTTGTTGGCATTGGCGAACGCCGAGATATAGGTTTTGTAGATGGTGAAGTCCATGTCGTCGGCGGTGCTGCCCAGTGCCCGCACCAGGGCGTTGCCTTCCTGCTTGAGCGGCGGAAAGTATTGGGCGCCGACGAGCGCGTTGCCGGTCTTGCGTTGCCAGGTATCCAGGAAAAGCTTCTGGAACTCGGCCACGACCGGACCTTCGATCTGCATGTGCGTGTCCCGCCAGGCGGCCTCCTTGGGATCCTTGGGCGGCGGCTCCGCGTGGCGGCTGCCGAGGATGGAGCTCTTGCCATAGACCTTGCTGATGTTGACGCCCCCGGTGAAGGCGACCTTGCCGTCGACCACCAGCAGCTTACGGTGATCGCGCTGGTTGATGTCCCAGTCACCCGTGGCGCGCAGCGGATTCACCGGATTGAACTCCAGCGTGTTGATGCCGGCCGCGCGCAAGCGCTCGAAGAATTCCTTGGGCGTGTCGAGCGTGCCGACGCTGTCGTAGATCAGGTTGACCTGCACGCCGCTCGCGCGCTTCTGGATCAGCAGGTCCGCCAGCGCGCGTCCCACTTCGTCCGCCTCGAAGATGTAGGTCTCGAGGTTGACGTGGTCCTTGGCCGCGCGGATCGCGCTCATCATGGCGCGCATGGTGATCGGCCCGTCGTCCAGCAGGATCACCTTGTTGCCGGCAACGAGCGGCTTGCCGGCAATCGCCTGCTCCGCCGCGACGTGCCGGCTGAGGAATTCCGCCGCGTCGGCCTTGTTGCCGAGCCGGTCGATGATCGCCTGGCTGCGCGTGGTGGAAAGCGCGCCGCCGGCGGCAACGATGGTTGGTTCTTGCCTCGGGGCGAGATGGCGGTCACGCAGGTAGGCAACGTCTGGCAGGCTGGCGCATCCGCCGAGAAATGCCAGCGCCATGATGAAAAGGGTGTGCCGCAGGGAACGCATCGCCGCTCCGGAAAGTAAGGGTTCAATGAGGGTTCACGCCCTTCGAGTGGTTTTCCGGCAAAACCATTCCGCAAGGATGTGGCCTGATTGCACTACACTTGAGGCATGCGAATTGTCGGCGTCGATTTCACTTCAACTCCCCGCAAGGCCAAGCCGATCACGGTCGCGCACGGACGCCTCGACGGCGCGCTGCTGCGCGTCGATCGATTGGAGGAACATTCCGGCTGGAACTCCTTCGAGGCATGGCTGGCCGAGCCCGGGCCCTGGCTGGGCGCCTTCGACTTTCCCTTCGGCCTGTCGCGGGAACTGGTCGAACATCTTGGCTGGCCGCTGCGCTGGGCGCCGCTGGTCGAGCATTGCGCCACCCTGAGCCGCGCCGAGCTGCGCGACACCTTCAAGGCCTTCTGCGACGCGCGGCCGGTCGGCAACAAGTTCGCGCACCGCGCGACCGATGGTCCGGCGGGCTCGAGCCCGTCGATGAAATGGGTCAATCCGCCGGTGGCGTATATGTTCCATGAAGGCGCCCGGCGCCTGCTTGCCGCCGGCGTGACAGTGTACGGCTTGCATGAAGGCGATCCGCAGCGCATCGCGCTCGAAGGCTATCCGGGAATGATCGCCCGTGCGGTGACGCGCGCTTCGTACAAGAGCGACGAGCGCGCGAAGCAGACGCCCGAACGTCGGGCAGCGCGCGAGCAGATCGTGAAGGCGTTGAAGGAGGGCAGGCATCCGCTCGGGATCCGGCTGCAATGTGCACCGGCATTGGGCAAGACGCTGATCGATGATGGCACCGCCGACTGGCTGGATGCGGTGCTGTGCGCGGTCGCGGCCGCATGGGCCGCGCGGCAGCCGCGCTTCGGCATGCCGCCCGTGATGGATCCGGTGGAAGGCTGGACCGCGGCGGCGCCGTTCGAGGAATGATTCCAGCCATCGTCAGGACGACCTCCCGACGATGGACGCATGGAGGCAACCGCCTCCTTTCATTTCAGTGCGTGGCGTTCAGACGTTGGGTCCGATGCGGATCTTGTCCTGCACGCTGGAAATCGCATACCCCTTGTCCTTGATCTGCTCCAGCGCATCGCGCGCATCGAGGCCCTGCACGGACTCGTTGTCTTCATCCAGATCCACGTTGTGCTCGGCCGTTTCCCAATCGATGTTCGTTGCCTCGTTGGGAATGGGGCGGCCCTCGGGCACGGCGAGGTAGGAGTAATGACCTCCCTGGTCAGGGCGTTTGTACACGTCGACTTTCATGTTTCCATCCTTTAAAAAAGCGCAGTCTGTCATTGACTGAATGGCATGGCAAAGGTTGCGGACCCGGGAAACGGGCGACCGACATGCCACTCCTTGCCGCACCGCTTTCCCCTCCCTTTGACCGCTGAAATCAGCGCAGTTCTTACGACTTTTTCAAGTCTTTCCTCAATTCGGTTGACCTTGCTGCAACGAATGTTTCCGCTTTCGCACATTCGCTGAAACAAATCTTTACGAGTTGCATGATTGAGTATTGAACGTCGGAAATCCAGTATTTAGAATGGGCAATGTTGAGATGCGTCAAGAAACGATTTGTTTTCTGGCAATGACGCGGACAACGCTTCGCCTACAGGCCATTCGGATTGCGCGCCATGCGCTTCACCCGACATGCATGCGAAGCAGGAGGGCGCCTAGGCGACCGTGTGCCAATTCGTCGTGTGTGAAAAAGTATGTTTCATCGATTACTTCAGAAACGTGACGCGAAAAAGAGCTGGACCCTTCCGGCGATGATCGGACTGATCTCGCTCACCGTCATCTTGTTAACCCATTCCGCACCCGCGCCCGCCGTGACGCTGGATGCAGCCCTGAACGAACAAGTCGTCATGATCCCCGTCGTCTCCGGCGGCGAGAGCGTCGACCTGGAAACCACCATCTTCAAGCCCCCCGGCGAAGGTCCCTTCCCGCTGGTGATCATGAACCACGGCAAGGCGCTGGGCAACCCGCGCGCGCAAGGCCGCGACCGCTTCGTCGTGCTGAGCCGCGAGTTCGTGCGCCGCGGCTATGCGGTCGTCATCCCGATGCGCAAGGGCTTTTCGAAGTCCACCGGCGACTATACCGATCCGGGCTGCAACATGACCGCCCACGGCCAGATGCAGGCGGACGACCTGCAGGGCACCCTCGAATACCTGCGCGGCCAGACATGGGTCGACAAGGACCGCATCGTCGTCGCCGGCCAGTCCTATGGCGGCCTGACCGCGCTGGCGTTCGGCACGCGCAACTTTCCGGGCGTGCGCGGACTGATCAACTTCGCGGGCGGCCTGCGCATGCATGGCGGCGACTGCCGCTGGGAAGCCTCGCTGGTCAAGGCCTTCGCCAATTTCGGCGGCAGGACCGCATTGCCCAGCCTCTGGTTCTATGGAGCGAACGACCAGCACTTCAGCCCCGAGCTCGCCTCGCGCATGTATGACGCGTACAACCAGGCCGGCGGCCACGCCAAGCTTGTGGCGTTCGGCGCATTCAAGAAGGACGCGCACGGCATGAGCGGCAGCCGCGACGGCGTCAAGATCTGGTGGCCCGAGACAGAGAAGTTCCTGCGGGAAGTCGGCATGCCCACGGAGCCGGTCATTGCCCTGTCGGATGAAATCAAGATTCCGAAGACCGAGTTTGCCTCGATCGAGAACATCGGCGCCGTGCCCTATCTGCGCGACCGCGGACGGGAGCAATACAAGGTCTTCCTGAGCAAGCCCTTCCCGCGCGCCTTCGCCGTGTCGCCGACCGGCGCATGGAGCTGGGCCGAGGATGGCGACGATCCGGTCGAGCAGGTGCTCGCGGAATGCCAGAAGAACAGCTCGCAGCCCTGCAAGCTGTATGCGGTCGACAACAATGTGGTGTGGGCGGACAACCAGCCCGTGACCACCGCCGCCGCGCCGGTCGCTCCCAGCGCCCAGGCCCTTACCGGTCCCTGATGATGGACAAGCCCGCCGGCAAGCCGCCTGAACCGGAAAAGACCAGCTTGCTGGCCACCTTCACCCGCGGCTATTCCGGCCCCGTCAGCCAGGTGGCCCTGTCCGCCATGAGCGCCTGGATGATCGTCACCGGCCTGAAGGGGCTGGCGGGCTTCGAGGTCAACGCGCGGACCGCGCTGGCCGACTTGCTCGGCGTAATCATCGTCATCGCCTTGCTGCGCTGGGCCCGCACCCGCTTCAACATCCGATAGAACTTCGCGCATGCCATCTTGTCTTTCCCTTCATGCAAGGGGAAGACGATGGCAGAACAAAAATGGCCTGACATGATCTGGATCGTGCGGCACGGGCAGAGTGCGGGCAACGTCGCGCGCGATGCCGCCGAAGCCGCCGGCCATCCGCTCATCGATATCGCCACGCGCGACATCGACGTTCCATTGTCGCCGCTCGGACGCATGCAGGCGGAAGCGCTGGGCAACTGGTTCGGCCAGATGCCCGGCGAGCAACGTCCCGGCGTGGTGCTCTGCTCCTCTTACGCACGGGCGCGCTCGACCGCGGAGATCGCGCTCAATGCCGCCGGCATCGACCTCGACGATATCACCTTCGTCACCGACGAGCGCCTGCGCGAGAAGGAATTCGGCATCCTCGACCGGCTGACGAAGGTCGGCATCATCCAGAAGTATCCTGAACTGCACGAGCAACGCTCGCACGTCGGCAAGTTCTATTTCCGGCCTCCCGGCGGGGAAAGCTGGTGCGACGTCATCCTGCGCCTGCGAAGCGTGATCGACACCATCTGCCGCGAATACCGCAAGGAAAGGGTATTGATCGTCGGGCACCAGGTCATCGTCAATTGCTTTCGCTATCTGCTTGAGCGCATGGACGAACAACACATCCTCGACATTGACCGCCAGAACGACGTGCCAAACTGTTCGGTCACTTCCTATGAGTTCGACCTCGCGCGCGGACGCCATGGCAAGCTCGTGCCGCGGCTCGTCAACTTCGTCGCTCCGCTGCGCGACGCCGGCACGCCGGTGACCGTCGAGCCGGACGTTCCCGCCGCGCCGAAATCATGAGCATGGAGTCGCCCTTCGATTCACTCGCGGAGCTCGACGAACTTGCGCTGCGCGCGTGGCCGCTGCCCATGCCCGCCGACGACGGGGACAAGGAAGACCGCGGCAGGGCGCTGCTGATCGCCGGCTCGCCGGAAATTCCGGGGGCCGCGATTATCGCGGCAAGGGCGGCCTTCCGCGCCGGCGCCGGCAAGGTCACGGTTGCCGCCGGAGAGAGCATCGTTCCGCTCATCGCGCAGGCGGTGCCGGAAACCCGCGTCATCGCCCTGCCTGAAACGCCGGCTGGCGGCATCGCGCTGCCGGCGGCCGACAAGCTTGCTCCGCTGCTGTCGCACCATGGCGCGGTCCTGATCGGACCGGGCATGCAGGACGATGCCGCGACCTGCGCGCTTGTGATGGCATTGCTGCCCAAGCTGGCGGAGGCCAGCCTCATCCTCGACGCGTCGGCCATGAACGTCGTGCGCCGGCAGTTGCAGGCGGTGGATGCGCATTCCGGCGTGCAGCAGCGTTTCATTCCCAGCTTCTCGTCGCCGGTGCTGCTGACGCCACATGCCGGCGAAATGGCGCATCTCACCGCGACCGACAAGGAATCCGTGACGGGCAATGCGCTCGACTGCGCGCGCCAGGCGGCGCGGCGCTGGAATGCCATGGTCGCGCTCAAGGGCGTTCCCACGTACATCGCCGCGCCCGATGGCAGGACGTGGCGCTTCGAAGGCGGAAACGCGGGACTGGCGATGTCCGGGTCCGGCGACGTGCTCGCGGGCATCATCCTCGGACTTGCCGCGCGCGGCGCGCCCCTCGAGCAGGCGTGCGCATGGGGCGTGGCGCTGCATGCCCGGGCCGGCGAGCGGCTGGCCGGGAAAGTGGGAAAGATCGGCTACATGGCGGGCGAACTGGTCGACGAAGTGCCCGGACTGATGCAGGAACTGCTCGGTTAAAAACGATGGGGCAGGGGCGCGGCGACTTGCATACAATGGCGCTGTCGACCACCTCCATCGTCCTGTCCCATGTCCCTAGTCCGCTGCGCCTGGGCCAATCCGGCCAATCCGCTTTACCTTTCCTATCATGACCACGAATGGGGCGTTCCCTGCCACGACGAGCGCAAGCTCTTCGAGATGCTGAACCTCGAAGGCGCGCAAGCGGGACTGAGCTGGGAAACCGTGCTCAACAAGCGCGAGAACTATCGCCTCGCCTTCGACGGCTGGGATCCGGAGCGCATTGCGCGCTACGACGACGCCAAGATCGCCGAACTGCTCGCCAATCCGGGCATCATCCGCAACCGCCTCAAGATCAACGCGGCCATCACCAATGCCCGCGCCTACCTGGAACTCCGGGAACGGGAAGGCGGCCTGGCGCCCTTCCTCTGGGCCTACGTGGATGGCAAGCCGATGCAGAATCGCTGGAGCGGCGCGGCGCCGGCAACGACTCCCTTGTCGGACCGCATTTCGAAGGAGCTGTCCCGGCGCGGCTTCAAGTTCGTCGGCTCCACGATCATTTACGCCTACATGCAGGCGATCGGCATGGTCAACGACCATAGGGCGGACTGCTTCCGCCATGCTTCGCTTGCGTGAGCCGGCAAGCGCTGGCGGGAGAAGACGCGAGGGAAGGGATGAAATGGAGGGAATGTCCTGGCGGAATGCCGATCGGCGATGACAAGCGCTTCGCGACTAAATGTTCTTAGACGAGGCTGCCTGCTTTCCGGATTTTCTCCGGCAGGAGGACTGCTACAGTCTGCACGGTCATTCACCAATGCAGCACCGTGTGGTAACTGCAGTCTCTCCTCAGTGTCTCCTGAGGCTTGGAGCGAAGGCGCGGCATTTCTTCGCTCCCTTTTTCCCCTTGTCCGCTACGCCGACCGCGCGCCCCGGCGCAACAGCAGCAGGGCCTTCTCGGCCAGTCCCACGGCGATCGCCGTGGCGAGCAGCACCGTGGCGATACCCGCCACCGTTCCGGGCGTCACCGGTTCGCCCAGCAGCAGCCATGCCCACAAGGAAGCCGTTGCCGGCACCAGGAAGGTGACGGTGATCGCCTTGCTGGCGCCTTCGGTGGCGATCAGGTGAAAGAACATGGCGTAGGCCACGCCCGTGCACACGAGTCCGAGGAAAGCGACCGCGAGCCAGGCGTGCAGGGTGGCGGTTTGCATGGCATGGGGCAGGTCCGGCAGGGCGAAGGGCAGGATGGCGAGCGAAGCGCTGATCTGGCTGCCGGCGGCGCTGGCAAGCGGCGGGATGCCGGAAGCGTGCATGCGGGTGTAGGTGGCGGCGTATCCGTAGCAGACCGCCGCGCCCATCGCGGCCAGCACGCCCAGCACGGTCTGCGTCGTCACCGCCGTCGGTCCGACGCCGACCAGCACCGCCACCCCGACCATCCCGAGGATGAACGCGCCGAGCCGCACCGCGGTCAGTTTTTCCTTGAGCATCAGGTAGCCGAAGACGCCAGTGAATACCGGCGCCAGCGAATTCATCGTTGCCATGTAGGAGGACGGGATGTAAAGCGCCGACCACGCGAACAGCACGAAGGGAATCGCGGTGTTGAACAGGCCGATGACGAGGTAGGTCTTGGCGTTCCGCCGCAGCTGGAAATCCACGCCCCGGGCGCGCGCGAACAGATAAAGCGCGATCGCGCCAAGGCCGGCGCGGCCCAGCGTGGTCAGCATGGGACCAAGCACCGGCGAAGCGATGCGCATGAGCATGAAGCTGGTGCCCCAGATGGCGCTGAGCACCAGCAGGCGGAACAGGTTGGCGTTGGACATGGAAGGATGATGAAGGAATGGAGCGCGCCGGGCTCCCGGCGCGGCTAGGCTTACCGCATTGTAGTCTTCGCCACCCTGCGTCCCTAGCGACATTTATTGACATGCGCTGTGAGCCAGATTCACATCGCCCCGCGTTGCCGCCCGGCGCCGGGCCGTTCCACGCGCATGCGCCACGCCGCGAATCATCATGCCCCGCGAAATTCTGCAACAATGGGACCTGGCATAAAAACATCCCGAGGACCGCCCCATGCATGTTCCCCGCCCGCAGTTCGACATTGCCGACGAAGCCGCGCTTGCCGCGCTGTTTGCGCCGGTCGCCGAGAATTCCCTGGTCAAGGAGCTGGACCGGCTCGACGACAATTACCGCCGGCTGATCGAGGCATCGCCCTTCGCCGCGCTCGCCACGTCGGGACCGCAGGGCGCCGACTGCTCGCCGCGCGGCGATCCGCGCAGCGTGGTGAAGGTGCTGGATGAAAAGACCATCATCCTGCCCGAGCGGCGCGGCAACAACCGCATCGACAGCCTGCGCAACCTGGTCGTCAATCCGCAATGCGCCCTGCTGTTTCTCATTCCCGGAATGGGAGAGACCCTGCGCGTCAACGGCCGCGCGCGCATCAGCGCCGATCCGGCGCTGCTTGCCGGGCTTGCGATCGATGGCAAGGAGCCTAAGGTCGCACTGGTCATCACGGTGGACGCGGTCTACTTCCAATGCTCGCGCGCCATCGTGCGTTCCGGGCTCTGGGATCCGGAGCGGCATGTCGACCGCGCCAGCCTGCCGACGCCCGGCAAGCTGCTGTCCGACATCAGCAACGCCCGCATCGATGGCGCGGCCTATGATCGTGAATTGCCGGCGCGTGTATCCGCGTCGCTGTATTGAAAGTTCGAGTGACGCCCATGTCTTCCTCGCGCCTATCCAGCCTGCTCGCCGGCGCGCGCGACACCCTGCCGATGATGATCGGCGCCGCGCCCTTCGGCATGATCTTCGGCACCCTGGCCGGCGCCGGACCGCTGGCGCCCTGGCAAGGCCAGATGATGTCGATGACGGTGTTCGCCGGCTCCAGCCAGTTCATCGCAGTCGGCCTGATCGCCGGCCAGACCAGCCTGCTGGTCATCTGGCTGACGACCTTCATCGTCAATCTGCGGCATGCCTTGTACGGCGCGGCGCTCCTGCCCCATGTGGCCGGCCTGCCGGCAGCCTGGCGCTGGAGCCTCGGCTTCCTCATGACCGATGAAACCTTCGCCGTGATGAATGCCCATTACCGGTCGCATCCCCGGTCGCCCGATGGCCACTGGTACTTCCTCGGCTCGGGCCTGGGCATGTATCTCAACTGGCAGGCCTGGACGCTGGCGGGCCTGCTGTTCGGCGCCGCCTTCCCGCAGCTGCAGCACCTCGGCCTCGACTTCGCGATGGTCGCCACCTTCATCGGCATCGTCGTGCCCCAGCTCGACCGCATGCCGCATCTCGGCGCGGCGCTGGCGGCCGGCGCCTGCGCCTGGCTGCTGCGCGGGCTGCCCTACAAGCTCGGACTCATGGCCGCGGTGCTGGCCGGCGTCGCCGCCGGCATGCTGCTGGAACGGGCGCGGCAGGCGCAAGCCGCCGGAGCGCGCACATGAGCGGGACCAACGGCACGCTGGTCATCCTCGGCATGGCGATCGTCACCTTCATCATCAAGGCGGCGATCTTCATCCTCGGCGGGCGCATCAACTTTCCGCCCCTGCTTCGGCAGGCGCTCGGGTTCATTCCGGTCACGGTGCTCACGGCGATCATCGTGCCCATGGTGCTCGCGCCCCGCGGCGGCGGCATGGAATTCCACTGGCGGAATCCGCAGCTCGTCGCGGCAACGATCGCCATCCTGGCGGCCGCGGTCACCCGCCGCCAGCTGCTGACCATCGTCGTCGGGTTGTCCGTTTTCTTCGCATGGCAGGCCTGGATCGCGGGCTGACCTGCGAAGCCGCCTTCAAAATCGTCATTTCCGGCAATGGCCGGATGCGCAGATGCCGGCCGGCCAGCCGATTTCATTTGCGCGCGCCGGCAAGCGCTGGCAAAATTTCCCTGCGGCGATGTTAGTGTCCCCTGGTACATGGCAGGCGGGATGAATGCCTGCAATCGCATCGAAAATCGGAGGACCCATGCGGCGGGCGCTCGGCCTGCGCGAAAAATCTGTCATCGCCCTGGTCGGCACATCCTTGCTCGTGCTCGCGCTCGCCGCCCTGATCGGCTGGAAGGCGCTGCAGTCCGTCCGCTCCCATCTCGGCGCTGCCTACACGCGCAACTTCACTCTTCTCAATCGCGAGAGGATGGTCGCGCCCGTCATGCGCGAGCTCGCCCTGTCGCTGCGCCTGGCCCGCTCGGAAGCGATACGCCAGTGGATGGAAACCGACCAGGATCCGGTCGCCGGCGCGAGGGCGCTGCGCGAAGCGGAAAGCTTCCGCCAGGATTTCACCGATCATTCCTATTTCCTGATCGCGGCCGGCAGCCGGAATTATTATTTCAACGATACCCGCGCTCCGTTCAGCGCACAGCCGCGCTACCAGCTCAAGGCCGACGACCCCAACGATGCCTGGTTCTTCAACAGCATGCGAAGCAGCCAGGCGTTCAACATCAATGTCGATCCCGACACCAAGCTCGGGCTGACCAAGGTCTGGTTCAACGTGCAGGTCCTGGACGGCGACCGCCGGCTCGGCCTCGCCGGCACGGGACTCGACCTGTCGGAATTCCTGCACCGCTTCATCGTGACCGCCGAAGAGGGGGTCACGCCGATGATCATCGACCGCAACGGCGCCATCCAGGCGCACCCGGACAACAAGCGCATCGCCTTCAATTCCGGCACCCAGGCCACCGGCGCCGACACCTCGCTGTTCGGCCTGCTGCAGCGCGCCCATGACGCCGACGACGCACGCGCGGCGATGGATGCCGCCTACCGCAACCCGGGCAGCGCCGAGCTGTTTTCCGCGCGCATGGCGGACCGCGAGCAGCTGGTCGCCGTTTCCTACATTCCGGAACTGAAGTGGTACACGCTCACCGCGGTCGACCTTGATGCCGCCAACCTGATCGATTCCAGCCTGCTGAAATGGGTGGTGCTGGCCGGCCTGGCCCTGATCGGCATCATCATGGCTGCCTATGTCTACGCGCTCAACCGGCTGGTGATGCGGCCCCTGTTCAAGCTCAAGCACTCCGCCCAGGAGATCGCCAACGGCAACTATTCGATCACTCTGCCCGCCGGCCGGCGCGACGAGCTCGGCGCCCTGACCGGCGCGTTCCGGGTCATGGCCGACAAGGTGAGGCGGCATACCGCCGAACTGGAAGACACGGTGCGCGAGCGCACGCGGGAGCTGGTGCATGCCAACAAGGAGATGGCTGCCGCCCACAAGAAGATCCAGGATTCCATCGCCTATGCCAGCCTCATCCAGCGCGCCATCCTGCCCGACCGCCAGCTCGAGGCGGCATTCGGCGAAGATCATTTCGTGCTGTGGCGGCCGCGTGACACGGTCGGCGGCGACTTCTATGTCTACCGCGAGGTCGCGGGCGGCTGCCTGATCGGCGTCTTCGATTGCGCCGGGCACGGCGTGCCGGGCGCGTTCATGACCATGCTGGCGCGGGCCGCCGTCGACCAGGCGATCGAAGAGATCGGCGCAGGCGACCCGGCCGGCATCCTGCGCCGCGCCGGCCACGTCTTCAACACCATGCTGCAGGTGGACGGCCGCCAGCGCGACATCGTGACCATGATGGATGCCGGCCTGGCGCACGTCGACCGCGATGCCCGCAAGGTGGTCTTTGCCGGCGCCGGCATTTCGCTGCACTGGGGCGATGGCGGCGATTCCGGCACGGTCGCGGGCACGCGCCGCTCGCTCGGCGAACGCGAGAGCGCGCAGTTCGTAAACGAAATGGTCGACCTGACGCCGGAGCGCACCTTCTATCTCGCCACCGACGGCATCCTCGACCAGGCGGGCGGCGACAAGGGCTTCGGCTTCGGCAACAGCCGCTTCGTCGCGATGCTGCGCCGGCATGCCACCCTGCCGCTGCAGCGGCAGCCCGGCGCATTTGCTTCTACACTAGCGGAGTACCAGGGCGATCATCCGCAGCGGGATGACATCACCGTCATCGCATTCCGTTTCGCCAGACAACAAGGACACCCATGGAACTGATGGATCTTTTTTCCTTGCAGCAGACCTATAATGCGCAGCGCATCCTGCTGTGCTTCAACGGGCCGCTCACCAGGAGCCTGATCGAGGAAATCGGCCTGGCGCTGCGCAACTACCTGCAGCGCGAGCATGCCACGCCGACCTCGTCGATGGATGTCTTCGGCGCCTACATCGAAATGACGCAGAACATCCGGCACTATGCCGCCAGCAAGGGATGGAACGACAGCGACGTGTCCGCCACCGTCGTCATTTCCCGTGACGGAGCCGGCCGCTATGTCGTGTCGGCGGCAAACATGATCGACATGGCGGACGGCCATGCCCTCGCCGAGCGCGTGGCGGAGATCGCCAGCAAGGACAAGGCCGCCCTCAAGGCGGAATACAAGGAACAGCTGCGCCGGCCGCGCGATGCCGCCACTTCAAGCGGCGCCGGGCTGGGCCTGATCGACATCGCCCGCAAGGCTTCCGAGCCGCTGGCCTGCTCGCTGCGTCCGCTGAGCGACGGCCGCGCGTTCTTTTCGTTGCGCGTCGTGCTGTAGCCTGGCGCCCGTTCGGATCAGAAGGAAAACACATGAACAACTTGCAGATTGACGGTTCGACTTCCACCCCCGCCATCCATGGCGACGCGGCCGCCGGCGTGCTGGAAATGAGCGGAGACTCGTATCCGGAGAACTCCTTCGAACTCTTTTCCCCCGTGCTGGACTGGGTGGAGCGCTACCTCGCGGCATCCGGCCGGCCGCTGGAGCTTCGCCTGTCGCTGCTTTACCTCAACACCAGCAGCGTCAAGGCCATGATGGATATCTTCGACCTGCTCGAAGGCGCGCATGGCAAGGGCAGGCAGGTCTCGGTCAACTGGTTCTACGACGAGCAGAATGAGCGGGTCGCCGAGCTGGCGGAAGAGTTCAAGGAAGATTGCTCCTTCCCCTTCACCATCACGAGCCGCGTGCAATGAAGCCGACCGAAGAACCCTTGGCGGAAGCCCTGGAACAGCGCGTCGAGCGCCTGCTGGCCGACGCGGCGCATGCGGGCCATCCGCTGCGCCAGGCGCTGGGCGACCTGTACGACGAGTTCCGCGACGCCTTGACGCAGATCGAACGCGTGACCCGGATATCCGATCGTTACCAGAGCATCAGCCAGCAGGAAAAGCTGACGCTGGCCGAGCGCTACCGCAAGCAGATCCGGCAGCTCGAACGGCTGTCCAGGATATCCGATCGTTACCAGGCGATGATGCGCGACCTCAACGAGGCGCTCAAGGAAGCCTCGACCAAGGACGCGCTGACCGGGATCGGCAACCGGCGCCTGCTGATGGAAAGCCTCAAGGCGGAAACCGCGCGGGCCGACCGGCTGGAGCGTCCGTTCACGCTGGTGATGGTGGACGTCGACCGCTTCAAGGCGGTGAACGACCAGTATGGCCACGATGCCGGAGACAAGGTGCTGATCGAAGTCGCGCGGGTCATCGAGTCGGGGATTCGCGAGTACGACGTCTGCGGACGCTGGGGCGGCGAGGAATTTCTCGTCATCATGCCGGAGATCGATGCGGTCGAGGCCGCCGCCGTCATTGAACGCATCCGTGCCGCCATCAACGCGCTCAAGGTGTTGTATGGCGAACGCCAGATCGGCATCACCGCCAGCTTCGGCATTGCCGAGCATGCGCGCGGCGAATCCATTTCCGATTTTCTCAATCGCGCCGACATGGCGCTTTACGCCGCCAAGCGTGCCGGCCGCAACCGCCTGGACATTGCCGCTGCCTGATCGGGCAATGCCGGACCGGTCGATGCGCGCCGTCGCCGTTGCACGCGGGCGGCACTTTTTCCGCTTATCACCATGTCCTGGATCCTGCTTTTCATCGCCGGCCTCTGCGAGGTCGGCTGGGCCGTCGGCCTGAAATACACCGAAGGCTTCACCCGCCTGATTCCTTCCGTGCTCACCGCCATCGCCATGCTGTTCAGCGTGGTCCTGCTCGGGCTGGCAATGAAAACCCTGCCGGCGGGAACGGCTTATGCGGTGTGGACGGGCATCGGCACCGTTGGCACCGTCATCCTGGGCGCGGTGTTGCTGGGAGAGCCGATGTCCCTGCCGCGCGTCGCCTGCATTGCCCTCATCGTGTGCGGCATCGCGGGCCTGAAGTTCTTGAGCTGACGATCGAAGGCGAAACCATTACCGCCTCATCCGCTGTCATTTCCGCGCGGGCGGGAATCCCGTCAGGCCGCCTTGCGCTTCTTCGGCGCCAGCAGCGTGTGCCGGCAGGTCTTCGCGCCGCAGCGGCACTCGTAGGCTTTCTTGATGGCCGGGGTGTGGCGCTGTTCCAGGATCAGGCCATAGTCGTAGTTCAGTTCCTCGCCCTCGCGCAGGTCGCGCAGCGCGTAGATGTACACCCGGCCGTCTTCCTCGCGCGCTTCGCAGTTCGGCTCGCAGGAGTGGTTGATCCAGCGTGCGCTGTTGCCGAGGCGGCCGCCATCGATGATCTTGCCGTCCTCCAGGCTGAAGAAGAAGGTATGGAAGCAGTCGGCCGGCTTGAGGTTTTCCCGGCGTTCCGCTTCGCGCGAGCTGATGATCTCGCCCTTGTACTCGACGATGCGGCTGCCTTCGGCGATGTCGCGGGCCGCGAAGACGCCCTTGCCATGCACCGGCGAGTCCTGGACGATGATCTTGCCGCTTCGGCGGGGCGCTTCGGGTTTCTGAGCTGTGGTCATGTGGCGTGCGTTCGGCAGGCGTTCGGTGGGAATGCGGAATTATCTCAATTTATTGGCCGGAAGAGTCATTCCCGATTCGATAAAATGCAATGCTCGTTCACGCTGGCGCATCGGCGAATGATTTGCCCGATGCCCGATCCTCCATGACCCGTCCCCTGACACCAGCAAGCCTGTCGTTCACCGGCGGCGTGCCGCGCGCGCCCGCCTACGATGACATCTACCACTCGGCCGATGGCGGCCTGGGGCAGGCGCGGCATGTCTTCCTCGGCGGGAACGGGCTGCCGGGACGCTGGCAGGATCGCGAGCGCTTCACCATCCTCGAGACCGGTTTCGGCATGGGCGTGAATTTCCTCGCCACCTGGCAGGCATGGCGCGATGATCCGCGCCGCTGCGCCCGGCTGCATTACCTTGCCATCGAAAAGCATCCTTTCAAAGAGCCCGAGCTGGCCGTGCTGCACGGCATGTGGCCGGAACTGGCCTCGCTGTCCGCCGCGCTGCGCGGCGCCTGGCCGCCCTTGACCCCCGGCTTCCACCGGCTGCTGCTCGACGAGGGGCGCGTCGTGCTTACACTCGCGTTCGGCGACATTGCCGATTGCCTGCCGCAGGTCGAGGCGCGCGCCGATGCCTTTTATCTCGATGGCTTCGCGCCCCGCAAGAACCCCGGGATGTGGGATCCGGTGCGCCTCGCGCGCCTGAACCGGGTGGCCGCCTCCGACGCCACCCTGGCAACCTATACCGTGGCCGGCGCAGTGCGCCGGGCGCTTGCCCAGGGCGGCTTCGCCTGCGAGAAGCGCCCGGGTTTCGGCCGCAAGCGCCACATGCTCGCGGCCGTCTATGCGCCGCGCTGGTCCGTTCCGCCGGTCGCGCGTCCCGCCGAGCGCCATGCCATGGTGATCGGCGCGGGCATCGCCGGCAGCGCCGCGTGCGAGCGCCTCGCCGCGCGCGGCTGGCGCGTGACGCTGCTCGAACGCCAGCCGGCGCCCGCGACGGAGGCGTCGGGCAACCTCGCCGGCATCGTCATGCCGCTGTTGTCGCGCGACGATAACCTGCCATCCCGGCTGGCGCGCGCCGCCTACCTGTTCGCGCTGAGGCTCGCCGGCCAGGTCGGCGGCGCCGGAATCGCCTTCGATGGCGCTGCCTGCGGCGTGCTGCAGCTTGCGCGCGACGCGGACCACGCCGGCATCCAGCGCGCGACCCTCGCGGAAGGAGGGTATCCGGAAGACTTCGCGCGCTGGATGACGCCCGGCGACGTGGCGCTGGCCACCGGCCATGCCGGCTCATCCGGCGGCTGGCTCTTTCCGCAGGGCGGCTGGCTGCGTCCCGCCAGCTTCTGCCAGGCCTTGCTGGGCGCCTGCGGCGCGCGGCTGGAAGCTTTTTTCGGCGCGGACGTGGCGGCGCTCCGGCATACGGGGGCGGGCTGGGAGGCGCTGGATGCCAGAGGGGAAATCCTTGCCGCCGCCCCGGTGCTGGTGATCGCGAACGGCGCGCTCGCCGGCACGCTGGCGCAGACCCGCGGGCTGCCCCTGCAAGCGGTGCGCGGACAGGTGACGCACGTGCCGGCCCGGTTCCTGCCGCCGTTGCCGATGGTGGTCTGCGGCGATGGCTACGTCACGCCGCCCAGCGCGGGCATGTGTTGCGTGGGAGCCAGCTACGACCTCGATGCCGATCCCCGGCTGCGCAACGACAGCCAGCATGGCAACCTCGAGAAGCTGTCCCAGCTGCTGCCGCAGGCCGCGCTTCCGGCAACGCTGCCGCTGGCCGGAAAGGTCGGATTCCGTTCCGTGGCGCCGGACCGCCTTCCCCTCGCCGGCGCCCTTCCCGACTTCGAGGCAAGGATCACGGGCAGCCGCCTGCGCGACGTTCCCCGCCTGCCCGGCGCCTACGGCTTGCTCGGCTATGCGTCGCGCGGCCTGATCTGGGCGCCGCTGGCGGCGGAACTGCTGGCGTCCCTGCTGGAAGGCGAGCCCCTGCCGGTCGAGGCGGAACTCGCGGCGGCGCTGGATCCGGGAAGGTTCGCATTGAAGGCATTCCGCCGCGCGGACCCGACCTGACCGTTATTTGTGCTTGCGGCGAGGCACGCCGGCCCGCTTCGGTTTATGCTATCCCTAAGTCAACGCGATGCCGGAGGCGGGGATGGGGCAAGGCCGGAGGGAATGTAACGCCGTCATGCGTGTCAGATCCTGCAACCAGGAGACGGCATGAAGAAGATTCTCAAAATCGCGCTGGTGGCCGTGGCGGCGCTGGCCATCTTGCTCATCGGCGCGGCGGCCGTCATCTCGGCCACCTTCGACCCCAACGACTACAAGCCGCTGATCATCCGCCAGGTGCAGGAAAAGAAGCAGCGCACCCTCGTCATTCCAGGCGACATCAAGCTGAGCTTCTTCCCCAAGCTGGGCGCCGACCTCGGCAAGCTCAGCCTCTCCGAACATGGCGGGGCAGGTGAATTCGCCGCCGTCGACCATGCCAAGGTATCGCTCGCGCTGTTTCCTCTGCTGCGCCGCCAGCTGGTCGTCGACCACGTGCAGGTCGATGGCCTGCGCGTCAGCGTGAAGCGGTTCAAGGATGGCACCACCAGCATCGACGATCTTCTTTCCAAGGACGAAAAGGGCGGGCAGGCGCTGCGCTTCGACATCGACGGCGTGCGCGTCAGCAATGCCCGCCTGCGCTACGACGACAGGCAGCAGGACCGGGTGATCGACATCGACCGGCTCGCGCTCGACACCGGCCGGCTGGCCGACGGCGCCGCCAGCAAGCTCAAGGTGACCGCGGCGCTCAAGGTGGACCATCCGAAGGTCGATGCGGACATCAGCCTCAACACCGGGTTCCGGGTCGATCTCGCGGCGGGCCGCTATGCCGTGAACGGCCTCGACGCCGACATCAAGGGCGCCCTGCTCGACTTTCGCGACCTCGCGCTCAAGCTTGGCGGCAATGCCGATCTCGCTCCCGCCGCCAAGCGATTTTCCCTGGAAGACATCAAGATCAATGGCACGGCAAGGCAGGCCGACGGCACCCTCGAGCTGTCGCTGGCAGTGCCGAGGCTGGCGGTCACCGACCGCAAGGTGGAAGGCGGAAAGCTCGATGGACAGGTGAAGAGCAGCGGCAAGGAGCGGCAGCTCGGCGCCACGTTCTCCATGCCTTCCTTCGACGGCACGCCCGCCGCCTTCCGCATTCCCGCCCTCTCCCTCGATGCGTTTCTTCGCGACGCCGGCACCGACGTCAGCGCCAAGATCAGCGGCGCGCTGGCAGGCGACATCGAAAAGTTGTCGTTATCGTCACCGCAGCTTGCGATGAGGCTGTCCGGCAAGAACGCGGGCAAGGCGGTGGAGGGCAACATCACGACCTCGCTGGCCGCCGACCTCGGCCGGCAAGTCATCGACCTGCCCGCGATGTCACTGCAGCTTGCCTTGCCGACCGACGGCGGCAGCCTGTCCCTGAAAAGCAAGGGCAGCATGAACTTAAACCTGGACAAGCACAGCCTTGCCTCGGCGTTCACCGGCACGCTCGACGACAGCGCCTTCGACGCAAAGATCGGCATGACGGCGTTTTCGCCGCCGGCGTTCCGCTTCGACATCGGCATCGACAAGCTCGACCTCGACCGCTACCAGTCGCGCCCGCCGGCCGATGCGCCGCAGCCCGCCAAGCCGCAGGCCGATGCGGCCGCCGACAAGCCGATCGATGTCTCGGCATTGAAGTCCCTGCATGCGGAAGGCAGCCTGCGCGTGGGCGCATTCAAGGTGCGCAACCTGCGCGGCACCAACCTGAGCGCGCAACTGCATTCTGCCGGCGGCGAAGCCCGGCTCGGCCCGATCGCCGCCGAACTGTATGGCGGGCGGCTGGCCGGCGAGGCATCGGTCGCCGCGACGACGCCCGCGCGGGTCAGCATGCGGCAGGCATTGTCCGGCATCGACGTCGGCCCGCTTCTGAAGGATTTCACCGGCAAGAACATGCTTGATGGCAGGGGCAACGTCCAGCTCGACGTGCGCGGAAGCGGCGCCACCACGGCCCAGATCAAGCGCGCGCTGGATGGCTCCGCCCGCGTCGAGCTCAAGGATGGCGCGGTGCGCGGCATCAACCTCGCGAAGGTGATCCGCGACGCCAAGGCAAAGATCGGCGTCATCCGCGGCGGCGAGGCGCCGCAGAGCGGAGTCTCTTCCGAAAACGAGAAAACCGACTTCAGCGATCTGTCGGCCAGCGTCCGCATCGCGAACGGTATTGCGCATAACGACGACCTGTCGGTGAAGTCTCCCTTGCTGCGGATCGGCGGCGCGGGAGACATCGACCTTGGCGCCGACAAGCTGGACTACCTGGTCAAGGCGACGGTGGTGAGTTCGCTGCAGGGGCAGGGCGGCCCAGAGCTCGAGGCGCTCAAGGGGCTGACGGTGCCGGTGAAACTGTCGGGGCCGTTTTCCTCCATCCAGTGGCACATCGACTTTGCCGGCTTGGCAAGCGAGCTCGCGCGGCAGAAGGTGGATGAGAAAAAGGAAGAGGTCCGCTCCAGGGCGCAGAAGGCCATCGATGAGCAGAAGGGCAAGGTGCAGGAACAGATTCAGGACAAGTTGAAGGGATTGTTTGGGAGGTAAGCGGGGAGGTTTCGTTGGCGTGAGCGGTTACCGTCGTCATTCCTGCCGCCTGTCATTCTTGCCCACACGGGAATGACAGCATTGCACGCTTGCGCATCCTCATCCAACGACGCAAACCATCCCCATCCGCATCAAGATTTTCCCCATCACTGCATATCGCCTGAACGCGTTGTCACGTTGACCTCGCAATCATTAAAACAGCGCTAATTTTGTTATTCATTTCTTCCGTTTGAGCGTGTCGCGCAGCGAACATCTCGCATGCAGAAATTCACGCCGGCGATTCTCGCTTCAGCTCGCGCGCCCATGTCGCGTTTTCGCAAAACACCCTTGTCCTTACTGCACGTTTTCGGAGCGGTACTGACCACGATGACGCAAAAAAGTTTTGCGCAATCGATCGCGCCACGCAAAAAAACAGCCCCGAAATATCGCTTTGAAAAGACCACTTGAAAAGCGTTTTTCCTAACTCGTTCCGCTTACAAAAAAAAGCGAAGAATTTCCTATCGACTCCAGAAAAGTGCGCGTATTATGAAATTGCGGAGTGGAAATTCAATCTGTATCCGACACCCAAATGACCGGTAGATTTACAAAGGAAACCCCATGAAGATCTTTGACAACTACGCATCACGGTATGAGCGGACTCGGGAAGAGGAATACTCCCTGCAAGAATATCTGGAATTGTGCAAGCGCGACCGACTCGCCTATGCGAGCGCCGCCGAACGCATGCTGGAAGCGATCGGCGAGCCTGAGCTGGTGGACACGCGTCACGATCCGCGGCTCTCGCGTATCTTCGCCAACAAGGTTATCAAAATTTATCCTGCGTTCCGCGAGTTCTACGGAATGGAGGAAGTCATCGAGCAGGTTGTTTCCTATTTCCGTCACGCTGCCCAAGGCCTCGAAGAACGCAAGCAGGTTCTTTATCTCCTCGGCCCCGTCGGCGGCGGCAAGTCCTCCATCGCCGAGAAGCTCAAGGCCCTGATGGAGCGCGTTCCCTTCTACTGCATCAAAGGCTCGCCGGTGAATGAATCGCCGCTCGGCCTGTTCGACGCGGATGAAGACGGCGCCATCCTCGAAGAGGACTTCGGCATTCCCCGCCGTTACCTCAAGACCATCCCCAGCCCGTGGGCGGTGAAGCGCCTGCAGGAATTCAACGGCGACATCAACCAGTTCCGCGTGGTCAAGCGCTATCCCTCCGTGCTCAAGCAGGTTGCGATTTCCAAGACCGAGCCGGGCGACGAAAACAACCAGGACATTTCTTCCCTGGTCGGCAAGGTCGACATCCGTAAGCTGGAAGACTTTTCCCAGGACGATCCGGACGCCTACAGCTATTCCGGCGGCCTGTGCCTGTCCAACCAGGGCCTGATGGAATTCGTCGAGATGTTCAAGGCGCCGATCAAGGTGCTGCATCCGCTGCTGACCGCAACGCAGGAAGGCAACTACAAGGGCACCGAAGGCTTCGGCGCGATTCCCTTCGACGGCGTCGTCCTGGCGCACTCCAACGAATCGGAGTGGAAAGCCTTCCGCAACAACAAGAACAACGAGGCATTCCTCGACCGTATCTACATCGTGAAGGTGCCTTACTGCCTGCGCGTATCCGAAGAAACCAAGATCTACGACAAGCTCATCCGCTCCTCGTCGCTGGGCAACGCGCCCTGCGCCCCAGGAACGTTGAAGATGATGGCGCAGTTCGCGGTGCTGTCGCGCCTGAAGGAACCGGAGAACTCCAGCGTCTTCTCCAAGATGCAGGTGTATGACGGCGAGAACCTGAAGGACACCGACCCCAAGGCCAAGTCGCGCCAGGAGTACACGGACTACGCCGGCGTGGACGAAGGCATGAACGGCCTGTCGACCCGCTTCGCGTACAAGATCCTTTCCCGCGTGTTCAACTTCGACACCACCGAGGTGGCGGCCAATCCGGTGCACCTGCTCTACGTGCTCGAGCAGCAGATCGAGCGCGAGCAGTTCCCGCCGGAGACCGAACAGAAGTACATGTCCTTCATCAAGGAATATCTGGCCCAGCGCTACGTGGAGTTCATCGGCAAGGAGATCCAGACGGCTTACCTCGAGAGCTATTCCGAGTATGGCCAGAACATCTTCGACCGCTACGTGACCTTCGCCGACTTCTGGATCCAGGACCAGGAATTCCGCGATCCGGACACAGGCGAGAGCTTCGACCGCGAATCGCTTAACGCCGAGCTGGAAAAGATCGAGAAGCCGGCAGGCATCTCGAATCCGAAGGACTTCCGCAACGAGATCGTCAACTTCGTGCTGCGCGCCCGCGCGCAGAACAATGGCAAGAATCCGGTGTGGACCAGCTACGAGAAGCTGCGCACGGTGATCGAGAAAAAGATGTTCTCGAACACCGAGGAACTGCTGCCAGTGATTTCCTTCAACGCCAAGGCAAGCGCCGACGATGCGAACAAGCACCAGGAGTTCGTGTCGCGCATGGTGGCGAAGGGATACACCGCCAAGCAGGTGCGTTTGCTCTGCGAGTGGTACCTGCGCGTGAGGAAGTCCTCCTAAAGCGCCAGCGCGCAAGCGCTCATCATGCCCCCTCCCCTTCAAGGGAAGGGCGGGGAGTGGGGATGGGTTTCGGTCGCGAGCAAAGAACGCCATTGCTTTCACCAGCGACCTGCATGCTGTTCTTTGAACGCGCCGGAAACCCAGCCCCACCCTGACCCTCCCCTTGAAGGGGAGGGGACCAAGTTCGAAACGCTCCCCCTGTCAGGGGGGAGCAAGGTAGAACCCTCCCACTCACCGGGAGGGGACTTATCTGAAAATCCAGCAGGAGGCATTTTGGCTCACCTCATCGACCGGCGCCTGCAAGGCAAGAACAAGTCTGCTGGCAACCGCGAACGCTTTCTGCGCCGCTACAAAGGGCAGATCAAGGAAGCGGTGGCACGCGCCATCAAGGGCCGCTCGATCACCGACATCGAGAAAGGCGAAAAAGTATCCATCCCCGTGAAGGACATCAACGAACCCACGTTCGGCCATGCACAAGGCGGCGTGTGGGAAGTGGTCCGTCCGGGCAACCGCGAATACCAGAAGGGCGACCAGATCCAGCGGCCGAAGGGCGGGCAGGGTCAGGGCAAGGGCAAGGCCAGCAACAGCGAGGAGACCAGCGAGGACGACTTCGCCTTCGAGCTGACGCGCGAAGAGTTCATGAACTACTTCTTCGAGGACCTCGAGCTGCCCAACCTGGTCAAGACGCAACTGACATCCCTGGTCGAGTTCAAGCAGCAGCGCGCCGGCTACACCATCTCCGGCACGCCGACCAACATCCACGTCCTGCGTTCCATGCGCGGCGCCATCGGCCGCCGCATCGCGGTGGGTGCCAAGTCGCGCAAACGCCTGCGCGAGGCCGAGGCCGAGCTGGAAGAACTGCAGAAGACCGCGTTCGAGGATGACCACCGCCTGCTCGCGCTGCGCAAGGAGATCCATCACCTGCGCACGCGCATCCACGCGATTCCCTTCCTCGATCCGATCGACCTGCGCTACGCCAACCGCATCAAGGTGCCGAAGCCGTCCAGCCAGGCGGTGATGTTCTGCGTGATGGACGTGTCCGGTTCCATGGACCAGGCGAAGAAGGATGCCGCCAAGCGCTTCTTCATCCTGCTCTACCTGTTCCTCGAGCGCGCCTACGAAAAGATTTCGGTCGTGTTCATCCGCCACCATACGCAGGCCACCGAAGTCGAGGAAAACGATTTCTTCAACTCGCGGGAGTCGGGCGGCACGGTGGTGTCTTCGGCACTGCATCTGCTGCACAAGATCATCGCCGAACGCTATGCGAGCAGCGACTGGAACGTGTATGTGGCGCAGGCGTCCGACGGCGACAACTGGGACAACGATTCTGTCACCTGCCGCGAGCTGCTGATCAACAAGATCATGCCGCTGGTGCAGTACTACTCCTACGTGGAAATCACCGACGGCGAGCCGCAGAACCTGTGGTACGAGTACACACAGATTCCCGCCGTCCATCCGCACTTTGCGATGCAGAAGATCGAGTCGCCGGCCGACATTTATCCGGTGTTCCGCGAACTGTTCAAGAAGCAAACGAAATGACGACCATCACCGACATCGTTCCGAAGAAAGAAAAGGCGCCGCGCAAGAGCGGCGGTTCGCGCAAGAAGGCCGCCAAGCCATTCCGCCTGCCCGACCAGTCGGAATGGACCTTCGAGCTGATCGAGCAGATCCACGAGGAAATCCGCCGCGTGGCCGAGGGCTTCGGGCTGGACACCTACCCGAACCAGCTCGAGGTCATCACCGCCGAGCAGATGATGGACGCCTACGCTTCCGTCGGCATGCCGGTGTCGTATGCGCACTGGTCCTTCGGCAAGCACTTCCTCGCCACCGAGAAGAGCTACAAGCGCGGCCACATGGGCCTGGCCTACGAGATCGTGATCAACTCCGATCCCTGCATCGCCTACCTGATGGAAGAAAACAGCCTGACGATGCAGGCGCTGGTGATCGCGCACGCTTCCTATGGCCACAACTCCTTCTTCAAGGGCAATTACCTGTTCCGCACCTGGACCGATGCCGAGGCAATCATCGACTACATGGTGTTCGCCAAGAACTACATCGCGGAATGCGAACAGCGCTATGGCATCGAGGCGGTGGAACTGCTGCTCGACTCTTGCCATGCGCTGCAGAACTATGGCGTGGACCGCTACAAGCGTCCCGCCAGGCTGTCGATGGCGGAAGAGCGTGAACGCCAGGAGGAGCGCGAGCGCTACCTGCAGTCCCAGGTCAACGACCTGTGGCGCACCCTGCCGCGCAAGGCCGAGGTGGTGGCCGAGCAGGCGCCCAGGCGCTTTCCGGCGGAGCCGCAGGAAAACCTGCTCTACTTCATCGAGAAGTACGCACCGCTGCTGCAGCCCTGGGAGCGCGAGATCGTCCGCATCGTGCGCAAGATCTCGCAGTACTTCTATCCGCAGCGCCAGACCCAGGTCATGAACGAAGGCTGGGCGACGTTCTGGCACTACACCATCCTCAACCAGCTGTATGACGAGGGCGTGGTGGGCAATGGCTTCATGATGGAATTTCTGCAGAGCCATACCAACGTGGTGTACCAGCCGCCGGTGACGAGCAAGTATTTCAACGGCATCAATCCGTATGCCCTGGGCTTCGCGATGATGCGCGACATCCGCCGCATCTGCGAAAACCCCACCGAGGAAGACCGCCACTGGTTCCCGGACATGGCCGGCAGCGACTGGAAGAAGACGCTCGACTTCGCGATGCGCAACTTCAAGGATGAAAGCTTCATCTCGCAGTACCTGTCGCCCAAGCTGATCCGGGACTTCCACTTCTTCTCCGTGCTGGATGACGACAAGAAAGACAAGCTGGAGATTTCGGCCATCCATGACGAAGCGGGTTACCGCTACATCCGCGAGCAGCTGGCCGGACAGTACAACCTCGGCAACCGCGAACCGAACATCCAGGTCTGGTCCGTTGACACCCATGGCCATCGTTCGCTGACGCTGCGCCATACGCAGTACCTGCGCCGTCCGCTGAGCAACCAGACCGACGAGGTCCTCAGGCACGTGGCGCGCCTCTGGGGCTTCGACGTGCTGATGGAAACGGTCGATCCCCAGGGCAACGTGCTGCACAAGACGGAGTGCAAGTGCGAGAAGCGCGCGCAATGACGCGACGCTGAACGAGCCCGCCAGAACGGCACCCCGGCCCAGGCCGCGGCGCCGTTTTTTTCATGCTTCCGCTCCGGCAAGGCTTGCCTGTAATTTTTTCCGCTGGCCTGTAGTCTCTTCCAAGGCGATCCGCCGCCATCAAGCTTTTCCTTCACCGTTCTCCCCGGGGGCGCCGCGTTCCGGCGCTCTGGCACGGGCATTGCGTTGCACTTATGTTACGTGCCTTGGCCAAGTGGCCGGGCGGGACCCGATATTGACTAACAAGGAGAACGTTCATGTCCAAAGCTTCCATGTTGCAACGCATGCTTGGTGTTGCAGTCATTGCCGCAATGTTCGGCGCCACCGGCGTTTATGCTCAATCCACCCAGGCCGGCAGCACCTCGAAGGATGCTGCGGGCATGACTCCGGCGAACAAGTCCGGCGAAATGAGCCCCACCGGCCAGAACGAAACCAGCAGCGTCGCCACGCCCAGCGGCGCCCAAGGCAAGTCCGCAGGAAAGGCCGCGGGCAAGAGCGCATCCGGCAAGGTCAGCCGTGCCGACGCCAAGATGATGCGCGACCTCGCCTATGCCAACATTTCCGAGATCGAGGCCGCCAAGCTGGCGCAGAGCAAGTCGAGCAACGACCAGGTCAAGCAGTTCGCGCAGAAGATGATCGATGACCATACCAAGGCAAGCCAGGACCTGCAGGCCCTGGCAGACGCCAAGGGCGTGAAGCTGCCGACCACGCCGGACACCAAGCACAAGGCGGCGGTGAAGATGATGTCGGCCCTCTCCGCGGAAAAATTCGACCAGAAATACCTCGCCCAGGGCGGCCTGCGCGACCACAAGAATACCCACCAGCTGCTGGCGCGCATCGAAAGCCGCGCGAGCGATCCCGACCTGAAGGCATTGGCCACCAAGACCATGCCGGTGGTCGACCAGCACCTCCAGCTCGCCCAGGACGTGACCAGCGGCAAGTCGACCGGCAGCATGTCCGGCTCCAGCGGCTCGACCTCGGGCAGCTCGGCCTCGGGCACCGGCGGCACGACGGGCAAGACGCCGGCGGTGGGCGCCGGCCCTTCCGACACGTCCGGCAATAGCGCCACCTCCGGCAGCGCCGCGGCAAGCCGCGCACCGTCCACCGGCACCGGCGACAAGCCAGGCACCGCAACCGATACCGGCACCAACACCACCGGCACCGGTTCGTCCAGCAGCACCAGCAAGTAAGGCCTCGGGGCTTGCGCCCCGGAGCACGCACGGTACGCTCGGTACGGCCAGCATGACCGGCCGACGGACGGCGAACGACCGATTCCCCGCGGCAGCCCGCCGGCTGCAGCGGGGATTTGCGTCTCTGACGACAGCAGACATGCACAGGAGCAGCCATGGATCACGATGAAGTCATCCACACCTTGAACGACCTGATCGAAACCACCAAGGACGGCGAAGAGGGATTCCGCACCTGCGCGGAAAACATCGGCGACACGTCCCTCAAGTCCTTCTTTTCCAACCGGGCGCAAAGCTGCGCGGCGGCGGCGGCGGAATTGCAGAACCTCGTGCGCAACTATGGCGGCGACCCGGAAAAGGGCAGCGGCCTGGGCGGCGCCATCCACCGGCGCTGGGTGGACATCAAGGCGACCCTCCTGGGCGGCAGCGATGCATCGATCCTGAAGGAGTGCGCGCGGGGAGAGACCGTCGCCGTCGCCAGCTATCGCCGGGCGCTGGAAAGGAATCTTCCGGTCGATGTGCGCGGTGTCGTCGAAAAACAGTATCAGGGCGTGCTCCAGAACCACGACCACGTCCGCAGCCTGCTCGACCAGTCACGCATATCATGAGCCCCGGCGCGGCGGAGCGGCGCGGGCGAGTCGGGTAGAATAGCGGTCTTCCTGCGCTTTCCCGCGTCATTGCCAGTTTCTTCCGCCACGCTGATGTTGCGACTCACGAATATCATCCTCCCGCTCGATCATCCCGAAGCCGACCTGACGGGCGCCATCCTTTCCCGGCTCAAGATCGCGCCCGAGGACCTGCTTTCCTTCACCATTTTCCGGCGCGGCTACGATGCGCGCCGGCGCAGCGCCATCACGCTGGTCTATACCATCGACGCGCAGGTCCGCAACGAGGCGGAAGTGCTGATGCGCATGCAAGGCCAGCCCCATGTCGGCCCGTCGCCGGACACCAGCTACAAGTTCGTCGCCCAGGCGCAGCCCGCCCAGCCCACGCGGCCGGTTGTGATCGGCCTCGGCCCCTGCGGGATCTTCGCCGCCCTGATCCTGGCCCAGAGCGGATTCCGCCCCATCATCCTCGAACGCGGCAAGGTCGTGCGCGAACGCACCAAGGACACCTGGGACTTGTGGCGCAAGGGCGAGCTCGATCCGGAATCCAACGTGCAGTTCGGCGAAGGCGGCGCCGGCACCTTCTCCGACGGCAAGCTGCACAGCGGCATCAAGGACCCGAAGCACTACGGCCGCAAGGTGCTCACCGAATTCGTCAAGGCGCATGCGCCCGAGGAAATCCTCTACGTCAGCAAGCCGCACATCGGCACCTTCCGCCTGGTGAAGATGGTGGAAGCCATGCGCGACACCATCGAATCGCTCGGCGGCGAATTCCGCTTCAAGAGCAAGGTGACGGACCTCGAGATCGACGGCGGGCAGGTACGCGGCGTGATGCTCGAAAACGGCGAACGCATCGCCACCGACCACGTGGTGCTGGCGGTCGGACACAGCGCGCGCGACACCTTCCAGATGCTCTACGACCGCGGCGTCTACGTCGAGGCCAAGCCCTTCTCGATCGGTTTCCGCGCGGAACATCCGCAGTCCATGGTCGACCGGGCCCGCTTCGGCAGGTTCGCCGGCCATCCGCTGCTCGGCGCGGCCGACTACAAGCTGGTGCACCATTGCCGCAATGGCCGCACGGTCTACAGCTTCTGCATGTGCCCCGGCGGCACGGTGGTGGCCGCCACTTCCGAAGCGGGCCGCGTGGTCACCAACGGCATGAGCCAGTACTCGCGCAACGAGCGCAATGCCAACAGCGGCATCGTGGTGGGCATCTCGCCGGCGGACTATCCCGGCCATCCGCTGGCCGGCATCGATTTCCAGCGCGAACTGGAATCGCGCGCCTACGTGCTGGGCGGAAGCACCTATGACGCGCCCGGCCAGCTGGTGGGCGATTTCATCGCCGGCCGGCCGTCGACGGAACTGGGCGCGGTGCAGCCTTCGTACAAGCCGGGCGTGCACCTGACCGACCTGGCCACCGCCTTGCCGGACTACGCCATCGAGGCGATCCGCGAGGCGCTGCCCGCCTTCGACAAGCAGATCAAGGGCTTCGCCATGCACGATGCGGTGCTCACCGGCGTGGAGACCCGCACCTCGTCCCCGATACGCATCAAGCGCCAGGACAACTACCAGAGCATGAACGTCAAGGGACTGTTCCCGGCGGGCGAGGGCGCGGGGTATGCCGGCGGCATCCTGTCGGCGGCGGTGGACGGCATCCGCGTGGCCGAGGCCGTGGCCTTGTCCATGGTCGGACGGGACAACGATGCGAAAGGCGGCGGGGTGTCGCTGCCCCAGGATTACTGACCGGCCGCGCCATGACCCCCGCCTGATCCGCCCGGGGGATCAGTCGACTTCCAGCGTCTTCAGGCGCGCCTTCGCCCTGCCCTCGTCCACTTCAAGGTAAGCCACGGAAATCGGCAGCTTGAAGCGGCGCGGGCCGGCGCTGCCGGGATTCACGTAGAGCACCGTCCCCTCCATCTTCATCAGCGGGCGGTGGGAATGTCCCGAGATCACCACGTCCACGCGCTCGGCGCGCGGATCGATTTCCATCTGCGCCAGATCGTGCACGACGTGGATGCGCACGCCGTCGATGTCCACGGTTTCGGTTTCCTGCAGGATCTCGGTCCATGTGCCCCGGTCGTTGTTGCCGCGCACCGCGAGCACCGGGGCGATCCTTTCCAGTTCTTCCAGGACTTCCTCGTTGCAGATGTCCCCGGCATGGATGATGCGGTCCACGCCCGTCAATGCCACCCTGGCTTCCGGCCGCACCAGCCCGTGCGTATCCGAAATCAATCCGATCAAGGTCATGCCTGCCGGCCTTCCTGAAATGTGGTTAAATGAATCAACCGTGAAAAACGCATAAGCTTATTCCGGTTCCTTCGTGAATCAGACCCGGCGAGATTGGACCCATGACGCGCGCTGTTGTTTCCGTAAAACGCATTTGTTGCCGCTGGCGGCCTGTGGGGCTTGCCGGGTAGCAGCACGCATTCGACAAATTCCGATGGCCGCAGCGCACATGCCTGCGGCCATTTTGCTTTGGGCCCTTGCCCGAGGGAGAAAACATGAGCAGCATCGATCATCATCTCGCGGCGTCCATGACCCGCCATTCCGCCGCCCTGGATGCGGCGCGGCACGCGGAGCCGGTCATGGAAAGCCTGCTCGAGGATAGCATCTGGGAGCGCATGCGCGAGACGGCGCTTGCCGTGGCGCGCCGCGAACCCATGCTGGCCCGGCGCCTGCAGCAACTCATCCTTCCGCATGCCGAACCGGCCGCGATGCTCGCCGCCGTGCTGGCGCGCCGCCTGGCCAGTGACGACCTGCCGGAACCGGCGCTGCGCGACCTGATGCAGTCCGTGCTCGAGGAAGACGCGACCGCCCTGCATCGTGCAACCGCCGACCTGGCCGCGGTGAAGGACCGCGATCCCGCCTGCCCCGACCACCTGCACGTCATCCTTAACCTCAAGGGCTACCAGGCCTTGCAGGTGCACCGCGTGGCCCACGCGCTATGGCGGGAAAGCCGCACCGAACTCGCCTTCGCCCTCGCCAACCAGGCCTCGGCGGCCTTCGCGGTCGACATCCACCCGGCTGCCCGCATCGGCGAAGGAGTGATGCTCGACCATGGCACCGGGATCGTGATCGGCGAAACCACGGTGATCGAAGACAATGTCTCGCTCCTGCAGAACGTGACCCTGGGCGGCACCGGCAAGGAGCACGGCGACCGCCATCCCAAGATCAGGAGCGGCGTGATGATCGGCGCCGGCGCGAAGATCCTCGGCAACATCGAGGTCGGCACCATGAGCAAGGTGGCGGCGGGCAGCGTGGTGCTCAGGCCGGTGCCTCCGCATTGCACCGTGGCCGGCGTACCCGCGCGCGTGGTCCGCCGCCATCGCGAGGATAGCTGTCCGTCGCAGGAAATGGATCAGACCATCTGACTTCGAGGCCGATCCGGCCGCCTCAGGGTTTCATCTGAACCCGGACCTCGCCTCCCGGATAGGTGGCGCTGTGGACGTTGACGTAGAGGTTGCCCTCCTTGTAGGCGGCGTATTGCGACTCCGTCAGGCGCGCGCCGGCGGGCACGCTGAACACCTTTTCGGAGGTCTTGGTCAGCGGCACGATCACCGGGCCGTTGGCGCCCGCCGCGCCCTGGTGGATGTGTGCCGCCATCGCGTTCATGTCTTCCACGATGACCGAGCCGCTCACCGTGCGGTCGGCGGCAACGGCGATCGTGCTGCGGCCGCTGGCCTTGGTGGGATTCGGCGGCACTTCCTGCGCCCCCGTCAGTTCCACGCTGGCCGGCTTGTCGCCGCCCAGTCCCATCTTTTGCATGGCGCCGCAGCCGCCGAGCCCGCCGAGGGCAAGGGCCGTGAGCACCGCCACGGCGGCAAATGCGAGCGGGTGTTTTTCATGATGTGCAGGCATGTTCGTTCTCCTTCGGGGTCGATGAAGCAATCGGGTTCCGGTCGCGTTTCCGGTAGCGGGACGCTGGCTCAGCGTTTCACCGCGAAGCAGTACAGCAGGGCGTCGCCGCCGGTGCTGCGCACGCCCGCGGGATCGCATCCGCGCGTCGGATGCGAGGAATTCCAGGAGGTGGCCCAAGGGGCGTTGATGGGCCCGGAGCGGTCATGGTGGCCGGTCATGGCCGAGCCTTCGGTTCCGCCCTTGGTCCAGTTGCCGCAGGTCATGTCGGCGAATGGCGCGCCCGGAAAAGCGGTGCCGTCCGGACGCGAGCCGGTCAGCATGTCATGCTTGTTGGGGCTGTCGGCGCGGCCGTTCACCGGCTGGCCCTTCTCGTCGAGCGCGGTTTCCTTCGTCAGGTTGTTGGACGGGGAGTGCAGGTCGTCGACGGTCTTCGCGATGACGGCTCCCTTGGCGTTCTGCCAGGGGCCCGTCCCGATGCGGTCGCGCGCGTTCACGAAATTCGGATCGTCGAGCGACTTGCCCTGGGTGCTCAGGTAGGCGTGCCAGGTCTGCTGCCCCGCGCCCGCCGCTTGCGCCAGCGACTGGCAATGCTGGTCGGCGCCTTCCAGTCCGCCGAGGTCGCCGCCCTTGCCGATTCCCGCGCTGGTCACGAAAAAGCTCATGTTGGCGGCGCCCGCCGGCAATCCGCCCGGCCCTCCGCCGGTGCCGGCGCATCCCGCCAAGCCCGCCATCGCGCCCGCCAGCGCCGCCACGCTCCGCGTCAATCCGTTCATGTCGTCTCCTGTTATTCGTTTTCGTTTGCAGCCAACGTCGAATCATGCGGCGCGCCGTGGGTTTCCGACCGGTCCGCCCCTGCTTCCGCCTTCCACGGAATCGTGCAGGATCGCCGCTCGGACGCGCGCAACTTGCAGTGTCGGGCCTGGCGGCGCGCATGCCCACCCGCTCCGCATCGAGTTTTGCAAAATATCAAAGGGATCCCCGGGCGGCACGCCGGCGTTTCCGGTCACGATCTGGTCAAGGCGCATGGCAATGGATGGTTTTTGCCGCCACGCATGTCTTATACTTGCGGCTGCACGCCGCGCCGCCTTGCCGGCCCGCCCTGATAGGAAAGGATGACCATGGACCGTACCGTCTCGCGTTTTGCCCTGGCCGGCTTGGCCAGCCTGGCTTGCTTACTGACGGGATGCGCGCTGTTGTTCGGCAAGCAGGTCGATCCGGACAGCCGGATGATCTCGCCGGACGGGTCGAAGGCGATCTGGCGGGTGGTCGAGGTGCGCAGCCCGCTGTACGTCGGGCGTGTGGCGGGCAACGAGCCGCCGCGGCAACTGATGGCGGTCCACGGCCCGGCCTATTGGGCCAGGGACAGCCGGCACGTGGTGGTGCAGGCCGAACGGTCGGGCAAGCAGTCCGACATCCTGGTGTTCGACAGCGAGCGCCCGCAGCAGGAGCCGCTGAACCTGACGCCCTGGAGCGGGGCGCGCTCTGTGGTGGTGCCCGGCGCCCTGTCGGCCGACAAGGTTTATTTCGCCAGCAACAGGCGCGACGACGCGGTGTTCGACCTGTATGCCGGCGACATCGCGAGCGGCGCCGCCGAACTCGTGTTCCGCAATCCCGGCGACGTGGTCCAATGGATCGCCGATGTCGACGGCACCATCGGCGCCCGGGTGCGGCAGCAGGACGAACAGTACATCCTCCAGGTGATGAATCCCTCGACCCACACCTGGAGGTCGGTCTACCACTGGACCGACGACAACAAACTCACTCCCGAGCGCATCGACCGCGCCAACGGCGAATTCCTCGCCGTGGCGAAGAAGGTCAAGTACCAGGCCAGCCGCTGATCGGCCCCGGGGCAGGGATCAGGACTTGATCAGTCCTTCCTCGCGCATGGCGGCCTGCACCGCGGGCCGCTCGGCGACACGCCCGAGATAGGCTTGCACCGCCGGCCAGGGGCCCAGGTCGAACTTCACCAGCCGCGTCCAGCTCAGGACCGTGAAGAGATAAGCATCGGCAACGGTGAACCGGCTGCCCATCAGGAATTCCTGCTTCTGCAAAATCGGCTCGACGATCTTCAGCCGGTTCGTCAGCGTGTCGCGCGCGCCCTGCTTGGTTTCCTGGGGAGAGCTGGAGTGGAACAGCGGGCCGAAGGTCTTGTGGAATTCCGAGGAAATGAAATTCAGCATTTCCATCAGCCGGTAGCGTTCCATGGTGCCGGCGGCGGGCGCGAGTCCGGTTTCCGGCTTCCGGTCGGCGAGGTACTGCAAGACGACCGCGGCCTCGGTCAGGATTTGGCCATCGTCGAGCTGCAGCGCGGGCACGTAGCCTTTCGGATTGATGGCGCGGTAGTCGCCGCCGCTGGCGGTTTTCTTGTCGGCAAGGTTGACTTTCTCTGTATCGAAATCGAAGCCGGCTTCGCGCAGCACGATGTGCGCGGACAGGGAACAGGCGCCCGGAGAGAAATACAGCTTCATGCAACACCTTCCTTCTTGTTGGTCGGGATGAACGGACGACGCGTCCGTGATGGCGATGGTAGCGCAGCGCACCGACGTCCGCTCGCGCGCGATGCGGGACTCGCGCAAAGCATGATTCACCGGCCGCGCCTATAATGAACCGGCATAACAAAGAGAACAGTACGGCATCCACACAGGAGACTTATGAAACCCTTGCATTACGCCCACTGGCCGGCGGGCATGCCCTACGCCATCAGCACCCCCGATACCAGCGTCTACGTGAATCTCGAGGTGTCCGCCCTGCGTTATCCCAACCGGCCGGCCATCATTTTCTACGATACCGTCCTGACCTACGCCGAGCTGCATGCGGAGGTGCTGGCACTGGCCGGCTACCTGCAGCAGGCGTGCGGCGTCAAGCGCGGCGACCGGGTCCTGCTGAACATGCAGAACAGCCCGCAATTCATCATCGCCTACTACGCCATCATGCGCGCCGATGCCATGGTGGTTCCTGTCAACCCGATGCTGATGACCGACGAGCTGCGCCATTACATCGAAGACAGCGATGCCGCGGTTGCCATCGTTTCCCAGGAAATCTTCGCCCGCACGGCGCCGCTGGTCGGCACCACCGGCCTCAAGCATGCGATCGTCGCCGCCTACTCCGACTACGCCACCGCGGCCACCGACCTCAACGTGCCCGACTTCGTGCGCGCGCCGTACGGCGTGCCGCCCCAGGACGGCGTCGTTCCCTGGAAGGAAGCGATCGCGCAGCGCCACGCGCCGCGCGTTCACGAGGCCGGCCCCGACGACCTGGCCTGCATGCCCTATACCTCCGGCACCACCGGCAAGCCCAAGGGCTGCATCCATACCCATCGTTCGGTGATGTTCAACGCGGTCGCCAGCCCGACCTGGTCGGGACCGATGGCGCCCGACCACGTGACCCTCGCTGTGCTGCCTTTTTTCCACGTCACCGGCATGCAATCGGTGATGAACGCCATGATCTACACCGGCGGCGCGATCGTGGTCCTGCCGCGCTGGGACCGCGACGCGGCCGGCCAGCTCATCACCCGCTACAAGGTCACGACCTGGACCCTGATCCCGACCATGATGATCGATTTCCTGTCCAACCCGCGCCTGGCCGAGTACGACATCTCCGGCCTCAAGCGCGTGTCGGGCGGGGGCGCGGCCATGCCGGCGGCGATCGCCCAGAAGCTGCTCGACCTCACCGGCCAGCAGTACATGGAAGGCTACGGCTTGTCCGAAACCATGGCGGCCTCGCACGTCAACCCGCCCAATCGCATGAAGCAGCAATGCCTCGGCATGCCTTACCTGAACGTCGATTCGCGCGTCGTCGATCCGGTCACTTTCCAGGAAATGCCGCCCGGCGAAACCGGCGAGATCTGGATCAATGGCCCGCAGGTGTTCCAAGGCTACTGGAAGGATCCGAAGAAGACCGAGGAATCCTTCGCCGAACTCGACGGCAAGCGCTTCTTCCGCTCCGGCGACCTCGGCTACGTGGACGAGGAAGGCTTCTTCTTCTTTACCGACCGACTGAAGCGCATGATCAACGCCAGCGGCTTCAAGGTCTGGCCGGCGGAAGTGGAGTCGATGATGTACCAGCATCCCGCGGTGCAGGAATGCTGTGTCATCGCGGCCAAGGACCCTTACCGCGGCGAGACCGTGAAGGCGGTCATCGTCAAGCGGCCGGGCACCGACCCGACCCCGGACGAGATCGTGCAATGGGCCCAGCAGAAGATGGCAGCCTACAAGGTGCCGAAGGTGATCGAGTTCGTCGATACCCTGCCCAAGTCCGCGACCGGCAAGGTCATGTGGCGTGCCTTGCAGGAACAGGAAATGGCAAAGGCTGCCGCCTGATCCTGAAGGCGGCCTGCACGCTTGCGTCCGGAAGGCCGAGCGCAAGCGCGACGCGATAGCCCGTTACGCCAACGTGCCGTCAGCGGACCGGCGAGGCAGGCACCTGAAGCTGCCTGCCCTGCAGCACGCGCGCGACGCGCTCCGGGCTCTGGTGCAGGTTCTGGCGCAGCATGCGTTCGACGGTGTCCCGCGCGCCGTCGAACTCATCGCCGCTCAAGGCCGCGCCGCTTTCCGAAGCGGACGCCACGCGATCCATGATGGCTTGCCGGGTGGGTCCGTCGATATTGATTTCATGCGGCGAACGCGGCTCGATAAATTCCTTGACGATCCGTTTCGCTTCCTTCCTGGCCGCCCAGGACCGCAGCACACCGCTGGCGCCGTTGGTGGTGAGGGTTTTTTCGTACTTGTACGCGGCACGCAGGAAGCGCGCGGATTCGTGCATTCCCGATTCGCTGTCCTTGGACAGGAACTTCAGCAGCTGGCGGCTTTCCTCCCGGCTCGAGGGCGTGAAAAGCTCCCTGGGCGAAATGGGCGAAATGGGCGTGACGGGCGAAAGCGGCGAGGGGTGCGAGGCGGCCGAGCGGCTGAACGGTTCGCGGGACCCGGCGTCGACCCGCTCGCCCGGCGCGGGCATCGCTGGGCGCTTCAGCAGCGCCTTGCACCTGGACTTGAACGTCATCCATTTGCTGCCCGGTGGGGCCATGGCTATCCGCACGGGACTGTCATCGGTGAGCGGGATGGGCTGGCAAGAAGAAAGGGAAGGGATGTCGGCGGGACCCGCGTGTCGCGCGGAACTGAAGATCTTCATCGTGGAACTGGTTGCCTTGAGTGGTGGAAACCAATCTGGGTGACGAATGGAAACATTGAGTTTCGCCGCCGTCCCGCCTGCTTGAGCAGGATCAAGGCGGCGACGAGCGTAAAATAGCGGCCTTGCCCGCGCCACGCCATGACCATCCTCCTCTCCACCCTCAATGCCCGCTACACCCATGCCTCACTGGGCCTGCGCTATCTCCTTGCTAACATGGGCGACCTGCAGCCGGCCACCCGGCTGATGGAGTTCGTCATCGGCGCGAAGCCCGCCGATCTCGCCGAACGCCTGCTGGCGCACGAGCCGCGCATCATCGGCTTCGGCGTCTATATCTGGAACGTCGAGGAAACCACCAGGCTGGTGGCCCTGCTCAAGCGCGTCGCGCCGGAGGTGGTGATCGTGCTCGGCGGACCCGAGGTCTCGCATGAGACCGGAGAGCAGGACATCACCCGGCTGGCCGATTACGTGGTGACAGGCTGGGGCGACGTCACCTTTCCCGCGCTTTGCCGCCAGATCCTGCATGGCCCCAAGCCGCTGATGAAGGTGCATGCCGGCGTGCAGCCGCCGCTGCAGGACATTGTCCTGCCCTATCACCTCTACGACGACGACGACATCGCCCACCGCACGCTGTATGTCGAAGCCTCGCGCGGCTGCCCGTTCAAGTGCGAGTTCTGCCTGTCGGCGCTGGACAAGACCGCCTGGCCGTTCGACCTCGACGCCTTCCTCGGCGCGCTGGAAAGCCTGCATGCGCGCGGCGCGCGGCTGTTCAAGTTCGTCGACCGCACCTTCAACCTGAACGTCAAGGCCAGCCTGCGCATCATGCAGTTCTTCCTCGACAAGCTGGAGGCGCATCCCGACGATCCGGTCCATGCCCATTTCGAAGTCGTGCCCGACCACCTGCCCGAGGCGCTGAAGGCGGCGATCATGCGCTTTCCGCAGGGAACGCTGCAGTTCGAGATCGGCATCCAGAGCTTCAACCCGGAGGTCCAGGCCATGGTCAGCCGCCGCCAGGACAACGAGAAAGCCGCCGACAACATCCGCTGGCTGCACCAGCATTCCCGCGCCCATCTCCACGTCGACCTGATCGCCGGCTTGCCCGGCGAGGACCTCGACAGCTTCGCGCGCGGCTTCGACAAGCTGGTAGGCCTCGGGCCGCATGAAATCCAGTTCGGCATCCTCAAGCGCCTGCGCGGCACGCCGATCATCCGCCATACCGAGGCCTGCGGCATGGTCTTCGATCCCGCCCCGCCCTATGCGATCCTCGCGACCGACCGCATCGACTTCGGCACCATGCAGCGCCTGGTGCGCTTCGCCCGCTACTGGGACCTAGTGGCCAACTCCGGCCGCTTCGCCAACACGCTGCCGCTCATTCTCGGCGACGCGCCCTTCGCCAACTTCATGGCGCTGTCCGACTGGCTATACCGCCGCACCGACGCGACCCACCGCATCGCGCTCGACAAGCTGGCGGCCCTGGTCGGCGAATGGCTGCGCCAGACGCACGACGAGGAAGCGGTGAACGCGGCGCTGGACGGCGACTACGCGACGCAGGCGCCGCGCCTGCACGTGCGGCAGAAGGCATCGGATGGCGCCATCCGGCGGCAGGCGCAGCACGGACGGCGATGAAAGCGGGAGGATTGCCGGCCGCTTCAGGGTTGCCGGCCGCGCCAGGTGTCGATCAGCTGGCGCGCCGCCGGCTCCAGCGCCTCGATGGGCAAGGCCTTGCTCTGGTGGTAGATCATCATGGCGTAAACCGTCGCCAGCGTGTTCACCTCGGGCGACAGCGCGCGCTCCTCTCCCTGCGAAGGGCGGGCGGCGCGCCAGTAGTTGATGGCTTGTTCGAGGTCGGCGAGAGTAATGTCCATGGCGCTATTGTAAGGGCTGGCGGGAAATGATCCCAAGTCGGTGTCGGCGTGACCCTTTGTTCCAGGAACGGCGACCGCGCTGCCTGCGGTGCCTGTGCTTGTTATCATGCCGGCTACCCCTCCAAGGAGCAAGCCCATGAATTTCCTACTCGTGCATGGCGCCTGGCACGGCGGCTGGTGCTGGCGTGACGTCGCCGGACGGCTCAGGCAGGCCGGACACGCGGCATGGACCCCCACCCTGACCGGCCTGGGCGAGCGCGCCCACCTGCTCGACGCCAGCACCGGCCTGCAAACCTTCGCCGACGACATCTGCGCCGTGATCGAGTGCGAGGAACTGGATGAGGTGGTGCTGGTCGGGCACAGCTTCGGCGGGCTGGTCGCCACCTTGGTGGCCGACCGCATGGCCGCGCGGCTGAAGCAGCTGGTCTACCTCGATGCGCTGATCGTGCCGGCCGGTCAGTCTGGCATGAGCATCCTGTCGCCGGAAGTGCGCCGGGAACGCAGCCGCACCATCGATGCCGAAGGCCTGCGCATGGCGATTCCCTCGCCCGACCGCTTCGGCGTGACCGATCCGGTGCAGGCGGCATGGCTGTCGCGCCGTCTCACACCGCATCCCCTGAAGGGCTACACCGACACCCTCGACCTCGTTCATCCGGTGGGCAATGGCTTGCCCTGCACCTACGTTGCCGTCACCGATCCCTGGTATCCGCCGCTGGCGGGCGTGCGCGACTGGGCCAGGCGGCAACCCGGCTGGCAATGGCGCGAAATCGCCGCCGGCCACGATGCCATGGTGACCTCGCCCGAATCATTGACCCAACTGCTCCTGGACATTGCATCATGAAACCTGTTGCCATCATCACCGCCGCCTCGCGCGGCATGGGCGCCGGCTGCGCCCGCGAACTCGCCGCGCGCGGTTACGTCCTCGTGCTCATGTCGCGTTCCGAAGACATCCACGCCCTTGCCGGCGAGCTGAACGCTACCGCCCTGCAAGGCAGCAGCGACAATGCCGACGACCTGCGCAAGCTGGTCGAGCTCGCCATGACCACGCATGGACGGATCGATGCCGTCGTCAACAATACCGGGCATCCGAAGAAGGGGCCGCTGCTGGAATTGAGCGATGCCGACTGGCACGCCGGGCTCGACCTGCTGTTGCTCAACGTGGTGCGCATGACGCGCCTCGTCACGCCCATCATGCAAGGCCAGGGCGGCGGCGCCATCGTGAACATCTCTACCTTCGCCGCGTTCGAGCCGTCGGCGCGCTTCCCGATTTCCGCGACGCTGCGCGCCGCGCTCGGCAGCTATACCAAGATCTATGCCGATGAGGTTGCAAAGCACGGCATCCGCATCAACAACGTGCTGCCGGGCTACGTGGATTCGATTCCCCAGAACGAGGCGACGCTGGCGCAGATTCCCATGGGCCGGCAGGCCACGGTCGGCGAGATCGCCAAGACCGTGGCTTTCCTGCTGTCGGCGGACGCGGGCTACGTCACCGGCCAGAACCTGCGGGTGGATGGCGGCATCACCCGCTCGGTGTGAGCTGGAAAGACAGATCCGCCCTAGCCCTTGCGCAGGAAGGCTTCCAGGCGTGACGCGCCTTCTTCCAGGCGTGCCACCGAACTGGCGAAGCACCAGCGCACGTAGCCTTCGCCCTCGGGACCGAAGGCGCTCCCCGGGGCCAGGCCCAGCCGCGCTTCCGTCACCAGCCGCTTGCACAGCGCCAGGGTGTCCTGCGCGCCGTCGACGCGGAAGAACAGATACATCGCCCCCTTGGAGCGCGGCGCGGTGACGCCGGGCAGGGAATTGAGCCGCTCGTGCAGGAAATCGCGCGCCGCGCGGTAACGAGCGATGGTGTGGCGGATCACCTCGTCGCCGCGTTCGACCGCAACGATGCCGGCGCGCTGCACGAAGCCGGGCGCGCATGAGGTGTTGTATTCGATCAGCTTGCCCAGGTCGGCCATCACGGCCTCCGGGGCGACCACCCAGCCGAGGCGCCAGCCGGTCATCAGCCAGGACTTCGAGAAACTGTTGGCAGAGACCAGCAGGTCGTCCGGCTCGGCGAGGTCGAGGAAGGACGGCGCGCAGTCCTCGCCTTCGTACACGAGGCGCTCGTACACGTCGTCCGACAGGATCCAGATGCCATGCCGGCGGCAATGCGCGAGAATGATTTCCTGCTGGGCACGGGTGATCACCCATCCGGTCGGGTTGTTCGGCGAATTCAGCAGCACCGCCTTGGTGCCCGGGGTCAGCGCATCCAGCAGTTGCTGCACGTCGAGCTCCCAGGTCTCGCCGAAGCGCAGCGGTACCGTGACCACGTCCGCGCCCAGGATCTTCGGGATTTCCTGCAGGTTCGGCCACAAGGGCGTGACCGCCACCACCCGGTCGCCGGGGCTGATGATGACCTGCGACAGCAGCATCAGCGCCGACACGCCGGAGGACGTGACCGCCACCCGGTTGACGCTCACCGGACGGTGCAGCCGCGACACATAGGCGGCGATCGCCTCGCGCAACGGCGCGATGCCGAAATTGTGCGTATAGAAGGTATCTCCCGCATCGAGCGCCTGCTTGGCAGCGTCGCGGATGAAGGACGGCGTTTCCTCGTCCGGCTCGCCGAACCAGAAGGGCAGCACGCCTTCCAGCCCCAGGCCGGCGTTGGCGACTTCGCGGATGCGCGAGGCGATGAGTTGCTGGACGACGGGACGCGCCGCGGGAGCGGACGCCGGAAACGATATGTTCAAAGGCATAGGATGATGCGGTTGGCGAGGTCGACGACGAAGGAAGGGCGCAGGTAAGCCAGGAAGGACAGGCCGAGCACCGCCGCCACGATGGCGGCCGCCAGCAGTCGCTTCAACAGAGCCATGGCCATGTGCGCCAGGAGGCGATCAGGCGGCGGCAGGCTGCGCCCGCACGATCGCCTTTTCATTGATCGGCAGGTTGATCAGCGCGGCGAAGATGCCCAGCGCCAGCGTGATGCCCCATACCGTATCGTAGCTACCCTGGCGGGTGAAGACGTAGCCGCCCAGCCAGACGCCGATGAAGCTGCCCACCTGGTGCGAGAAAAACACGAAGCCCGACAGCATCGAGAGATACTTCACGCCGAAGATGCCGGCGATCACGCCATTGGTCAGGGGCACCGTCGACAGCCACAGCAGGCCCATCGCCGCCGAGAACAAGTAGACCGACCAGGGCGACAGCGGCGCCAGCAGGAACAGCGCGATCACCAGGGTGCGCGCGAGGTAGATGGAGGACAGCAAGTAGCGCTTGGGCAGGAAGCCGCCCAGCTTGCCGGCGTAGTACGAACCGAAGATGTTGAAGAGGCCGATCAGCGCCAGCGCCATGACCGCGACATTCGGCTCCATGATGCCTTTGTCCCTCAGGTAGGAGGGCATGTGCACACCGATGAAGACAAGCTGGAAGCCGCACACGAAGTAGCCGGCGACCAGCAGCAGGAAGGGCCGGTAGGCGAAGGCCTCGCGCGTGGCCTCGAGGATGCTTTGCTGAGGTCCGCCTGCCTTTTCGGCGGGAAGCTCGCGCAGGTTGAATGCCATCGGCAGCATCACCAGCCCCACCAGCGCGGCCAGCACGTAGAGCGCCTGCTGCCAGCCGGCGGCGGAAATGAGTTGCTGCTCGACCGGCATCATCATGAACTGTCCCAGCGAGCTCGCCGCCGAGGAAATGCCGAAGGCCCAGGAACGCCGGGACTCCGGCGCGGTGCGGCCGATGATGCCGCTGACGGCGCCGAAGGCCGTGCAGGCAAGCGCCGCGCCGATCAGGATGCCCGAACCGACCACGAACAATCCGGCCTGGTTCACAAGCGCCATCCACAGCAGGCCGGCAACGTAGAACAGCGCGCCGACGATCACCACCCGCGCCGTGCCGTAGCGGTCCGCCGCCATGCCGGCGAAGGGTCCGAAGACGCCCCACAGCAGGTTCTGCAGGGCCATGGCCAGCGAATAGGTTTCCCGCGTCCAGCCATGCGCCTGCGAGATGGGCTGCAGCCAGAAACCGAAGCCGTGGCGCACGCCCATGGCGAGCGTGAGCACCATGCCGCTGGCGATCAGGACGGTCTTGAGTTGAGGGGCGCGGGTCGCGGTCAGCATGGCGGCTTCTCCAGTGGTGCCATTGGGGGAAGGTCGAGTGTAGCCGAAGTTAAAAAAGCATGTGGACCGCCTGATTAACCGGGCCAGTCACGCGGGCGCATCCGGCAAAGGCTTTCCAGGCGTCATGCGATGCGCTATCGTGGCGAAACGCATAACAAGGGAGAAACGCCATGCAGCTCATCGCTACCATCCTGGCCGCGGCCGTCCTGCTGATCCACGTGTACATCGTGCTGCTGGAAACGGTGCTGTTCCGCAGCCGGGGCGCCCGGGTCTTCGGCCTGTCCGCCGAGCAGGTCGAGGTGCTCGCGCCGGCCATGTCCAACCAGGGGTGCTACAACGGTTTCCTCGCGGCGGCGCTGGCGGTGGGCTTCCTGCATCCGGTGCCGGCCACCGGTACGGCGTTCATGGTGTTCGGGCTCGCCTGCGTGGCGATCGCCGGCGTGTGGGGCGCGGTCACCGTCCAGAAGCGGATTCTTTTCGTGCAGACGGTGCCGGCACTGCTCGCGCTCGGCGCCATGGCGCTGGCACGATAACGCCGGGCCAAATCACCCTCCCGCACGCCGCTTCCCCGGCGGCCGTGCGGCGCCGTCCGCGAAGGCGGCAATGATGCCGTTCATGGCGCCGATGGCGATTTCCGCCTCCGGCGACAAGGTGCGGCGCGCCAGGCGGACCGCGGCCAGCACCAGCGGCGGCGCCGGATCGGGCGCCGTCTCCAGCGGTTGCAGGCTGCCCGCCCGCACTTCCCTGCGCACCGCCGCCTCGCTTGCATACAGCACCACGTCGCTTTGCGCGGCAAGGGTCTTGAGCACGTCGAAGTTGTTGCATTCGACGAGGCGATGCAAGGCCTCGCCCTCGGGCAGGCTCAAGGCATGCCTCACCTTGCGCAGGAGCGCAGCCGGCAGCGGTACGAAGGCAAAGGCGTAGGGGCTGAAGTCGCCGATCGACAGGCGCGGCCTGCGCAGCAGCGGATGCCCCTTGCGGACGAACCATCCGGTCGGCAGCGGCGGCAGTCGGCGCACCGACAGCGCGTCGGAGGACGGCACCGAACCCAGGTCGGTCACGAAGAAGTCGATGGCTTCCTTCTGCAGCTTGTCATGCAACACGTCCCAGCTGTTGACCTCTGGCCTGACGTGCAGGCCGGGATGTTCCTTGCGCAGCGCGATCAGCATGTCCGCCAGGAAGATGGCCGCGGAGTGCGGCCCGACGCCGAAGCTCACTTCTCCCAGCGCATGCTGGCGTATCAGGTCCACGTCGCGCTTCAGGCAGCGCGCCTCGAACAGCACCCGCCGGGCGCGTTCCAGCACCTGCCTGCCGGCCGCGGTCAGGGTCACGCGCCGGGCCGCCCGGTCGAGCAGCGCGATGTCGAGGTCCCGCTCCAGCGCCTGGATGCTGCGGCTCAGCGCCGGCTGGCTGAGATTGACCTTCTGCGCCGCGCGCGCGAAGGACATTTCCTCGGCGAGAACGACGAGATGCTGCAGCTGCCGCAGGCTTGCTTCCATGGATGCTCCTTGCCGGACGCGATGCATCGCTTGCATCGAATGGCAAAAAATAATGCATTTGAATAATGGGTCCGATTGTAGTCCAATGATCCGTTCAACAACGACATCTCGAGGAGACAACATGAACAAGACCGTGCTTGCCGTTGCCATGGCGGCGATTGCCGGCGGCGCCAACGCCCAGGCCGTCGCGCCGGCCTATCCCGATGCCGCCGCCAGCGACCCGGCCGTGCTGGGATGGATGCGCGGCTCCCCGCCCGCGCCGGAAAAGATGATCCGTTACGAAGACGGCTCCTTCCTTCGCTTCCCGCAGATACGCTGGACGTTTTCGCATGTGCGCGAACTGCGCCCGACCGCCGCCGTCTGGCATGGCAGCGGCCCGGTTGCGCCGCTTCCGGTCGCGCTGACCAAGCTCGACGACTTGCGCTTCGATGACGACAAGGGCCAGTCCACGACCTGGGCCGACATGCTTCAGCGCACCTACACCGACGGCATCATCGTGCTGCATAAGGGCAGCGTGGTCTATGAAAAGTATTTCGGCGTCAGCACGCCGGTGCTGCCGCATTCCGCCTTTTCCATCACCAAGTCCTTCATCGGCCTGCTTGCCGCCATGCTCGCGCATGAAGGCAAGCTCGATCCGAACGCGCCGATCACCGCCTATGTTCCGGAAGTGAAGGATTCCGCCTATGGCGACGCGACGGTGCGCCAGCTCATGGACATGACGATCGGCGTGCGTTACTCCGAAAACTACGCCGACAAACAGTCCGAGGTCTGGGATTACGCCCGCGCCGGCGGCATGGTGCCGGCGCCGCCGGGCTACGCCGGACCGAAGAACTTCTACGAATTCCTCCGCGGGTTGAAGAAGGAAGGCCAGCATGGCGACGCCTTCGCCTACAAGACCGCGAACGCGGAAATGTTGTCCTGGGTGGTGCGGCGTGCCGCCGGCAAGCCGGTGGCCGAACTGATGTCCGAACGCATCTGGAGCAAGCTCGGCGCGGAAAACGACGGTTACTTCCAGGTCGACTCGGCGGGCATGGAGTCAGGCGGCGGCGGACTCAGCCTGCCGCTGCGCGACATGGCGCGCTTCGGCGAGATGATCCGCCTCGGCGGCAAGTTCAACGGCCAGCAGATCGTGCCGCAGGCCGTGGTGGATGACATCCGCAAGGGCGGCGATCCGGCCAGGTTCGCCAAGGCCGGCTATCCGGACGTGCCAGGGTATGGCAAGGGGTACTCCTACCGCAACATGTGGTGGGTGTCACACAACGGGAATGGCGTGTTCGATGCGCGCGGCATCCATGGGCAGCGGATCTACATCGATCCCAAGGCGGAGATGGTGGTGGTGAAGTTTTCGTCGCATCCGGTGGCGTCGAATCTTGGGAACATTCCGCTGACGGATCGTGGGTTTGCGGCGCTGGCGGGGGTGTTGGGCAAGGGGGAGTGAGACAGGGTGTGGAGTGGTAAGGTCTTCCACGCCAACCGCTGTCGTTCGCGTCTATCGCTGTCATCCCCGCGCAGGCGGGGATCCCATTTCAGTCGTTCGGAGAAGCGCACAATGTGGTTCCCGCCTTCGCGGGAACGACGAAGGTTGATTACGCCAAAAACCCCGCCACCAACCCGATCTGCTCCGGCACATTCAAACAAGGCGCATGTCCGCACCCCGGAATGACTTCGAGCCTTGCCTTCGGCCCGCGCCGGGTCATCTCCTCCGCGGTGTCCTGCAGCAGCAGGTCCGAATCCACTCCCCGCAGGACCAGCACCGGCATGTCGAGAGTGTCGTACTCGGTCCAGCGCGCGTAATCATCCGGATGCGCGATGAACTGCCGCACCATGTTGGGATCGTAATGCGGCGTCACCTTGCCGTCGGGCAGGCGGCGCACCGAGGTTTCGGCCATGCGGCGCCATTGCGCGTCGCTTTGCCAGCCGTAGGGCTTGTAGACGGTGCGGAAATACTGCTCCAGCTGGGTCACCGTGTCGAACTGCGGCGGGCTGCCGGCGTAGGAGCGGATGCGGGTCACCGCGGCGTCCGCGATCTTCGGCCCGATGTCGTTCAGCACGAGATGGCTGACCCGGCCCTTCAAGGTGGTCGCTGCCGCCACCATGCCGATGGCGCCGCCCATGGACGTGCCGACCCAGCGGAACCGGGTGAATCCGAGCTGGTCGACGAAGGCGCGCGCCAGGTCGGCGTAGAAGGCGAGGCAGTATTCCTTGTCCGGGTCCGGGCTCCATTGCGACAGGCCGCGGCCGATGGTGTCGGGGCAGACGATGTGGTAGCTGCCGGCGAGCGCCGCGGCGAGGTCGTCGAAATCCCGGCTGGTGCGGGCGAGGCCGTGCCACATCACGAGCGCCGGCTTGCTTTCGTCGCCCCACTTCATGTAATGGATCTCGCGGCCCAGGCACGTCATGTAATGCGACGTCGGTTGCATGGCTTATCTCCAGGAACGCAGCTTGCCGACGATGCCCGTCGGGAAGAAGTACACCGAAAGGATGAACAGGATGCCCAGCCACAGCAGCCAGCGGTCGGGCGACAGCAGCGCGGACATCACCGGTATGCTGGCGGTCGCGTTTGCGCCGAGGGCCATCAGGTCCTGCAGGTAGCTCTGCGCCAGCAGGAAGATCGTTGCCCCGCACAGCGCGCCGTACATGGTGCCCATGCCGCCGATCACCACGATCAGCAGGATGTCGATCATGATCTCGAACGACAGCGAGGTGTCCGGGCCGTTGTAGCGCAGCCAGAGCGCGAGCAGGCATCCGGCCAGCGTCGCGAACACCGCCGCCAGCACATTGGACCAGGTGCGGTACACCACGGTGCGGTAGCCGATCGCCTCGGCGCGGAAATCGTTCTCGCGAATGGCTTGCAGGACGCGGCCGAAGGGTGAATTCACGATGCGCAGCATCGCCAGGAACAGCAGCGCCGCGCCGATGAACACCACGTAGTAGGTGATGAACTTGCCATCGATGGACGCGCCCAGGAACGGTTCTTCCAGCAGTTCGAACGCCGGCGAAAGCACCTCGGGCAGCTTGAAGTTCAGGCCGTCCTCGCCGCCGGTGAAGTCCGACATCTGCGACGCCAGGGTTTGGAAGGCCGAGGCCACCGCCAGCGTGATCATGGCGTAGAAGATCGCCCGCACCCGCAGCGAGAACAGGCCGATGATGAGGGACAGGACGAGCGACAGCGCCACCGCGCACAGGACGCCGACCGCGATGCTGCCCCAGCCCGGGCCGAGGCGCGTGCAGGCGATCGCTACGCCATAGGCGCCGATGCCGAAGAACATGGTGTGCGCGAACGAGACGATGCCGGTATAGCCCAGCAGCAGATCGTAGCTGGCCACCAGCACGATGAAGACCAGGATCTTCGCCGCCACGCCGAGCGGCTTGGCGCCGGGGAACAGGAAGGGCGCGAATGCAAGGCCCAGCACGATGACGAGCAGGATGGCCGTCAGCGGCTTGCTGCGCGGCAGGTCGTGGGAAAGAAGTCGGGAGATCATCGCCTGTTCACCTGTTCGTGACTTGGTAGAGGCCTTGCGGACGCCACAGCAGGATGGCGACCATCAGCAGGATGTTGGAAAACAGGGCCAACTTGGGCGTCAGGAAGCCGATGTAGTTGGCCACCAGCCCGACCAGCAGCGCGCCGAGGAAGCAGCCGCCGGTGGAGCCGAGGCCGCCGATGATGATGACGATGAAGATCAGTACGTTGACGCGCGCGCCCATCTGCGGCGACACACCCTGCTGGTAGAAGCCCCACATCACGCCGCCCAGGCCGGCCAGCGCCGAGCCGGTCATGAACACGCCGATGAACAGGCGCTTGATGCGGTAGCCCAGGCTTTCCACCATCTCGCGGTCCTGCACGCCGGCGCGGATCAGCAGGCCGAGCTTGGTGCGGTTGAGCACGAGCAGCATGGCGATGAACAGCACCAGGCCCACGGCCACCGCCAGCACGCGATACTTTTCCACCGCCGCGTCGCCGAACAGGAAGGAGCCGCGCAGGGTGGGCGGCATGTCGAGCGGAATCATCTGCGAGCCCCAGATCATCTTGATCAGCTCCTCGCCCACCACCATGCCGCCCATGGTGATCAGGATCTGCTTCAGGTGCTGGCCATAGACCAGCTTCACCAGCACGCGCTCGAAGACCCAGCCGACGATGCCGGCAACGACCAGCGCCGCGGCAACCGCCAGCCCGAGCGCGCCGAGGTTGCGCGCCAGGCTGTCGGCGGTGGCCCAGTCCGGCATCAGGCCGATGACCGACAAGGCAACGAAGGCCCCGAGGGCGATGAAGACGCCGTGACCGAAGTTCAGCACGTCCATCAGGCCGAAGATCAGCGTGAGGCCGGAAGCGATGATGAAGATGATCATGCCCATCGCCAGTCCGGCGGCGGTGAGCGTGATCCAGGTGGGGACCGAGCCGATCAGGGGCAAGGCCAGCGCGGCCAGGACCGGCACCAGCGCCAGGGGAATCCAGTCGATCTGCGACAGCATCGACGCCTTCTTGGCCGGCGCCGCCGTTGCGGCGGACTGTGCCGCCAGGGTGTTTTCCATGATCTCTCCTCCGTTACTGGTGGGCGCCCAGCGACAGGCCCAGCAGGCGGGTCTGCAGTTCTTCGTTTTCCGCAAGCTCGGCCATCAGGCCGCGGTGCACGATCCTGCCGTCATCCATGACGGCCACGGTGTCGCCGAGCTGCCTGGCGAAGTTGAAGTTCTGCTCCACCAGCAAGATGGTCGTGTCCGTCTGCTTGAGTTCGCGGAAGGCGGCGATCATGTTGGCGATGATGGACGGCGCGAGGCCCTTGCTCGGCTCGTCGATCAACAGCAGCTTGCGCGGCTCGACGATGGCGCGGGATACCGCGAGCATCTGCTTCTGTCCGCCCGAGAGCTTGCCGGCGGGATGCAGCCAGAATTTCTGGATCGCGGGGAAGAGGGAAAAGATCCATTCCAGCCGCTTGGTATCGATGTCGTCGATGCTGCGCGCCGAACGCGCGGCCAGCAGCATGTTTTCCTTCACCGACAGGTCGGCGAAGATGCCCATGTTTTCCGGCACGTAGGCAATGCCGCGCATGGAGATGTCGGGCGTCGCGGTGCGGGTGATGTCGCCGCCATCGAAGCTGATCGTTCCCTGCGACGCCTGCCACAGGCCCATGATGGTGCGCAGGGTCGTGGTCTTGCCGGCGCCGTTGCGGCCGAGCAGCATGGTGAGCTGGCCGCGCGGCACTTCCAGGTCCACCCCGTGCAGGATGTGGTAGGCGCCGATGTGGGTGTGGACCCCTTCCAGCTTGAGCAAGGGTGCGGACAAGGACGTCGTCATGCGTTTTCCTCCACGGGGGCGAGGCCGAGGTAGGCCTGCTGCACGACGGGCGAGGCGATAACCTTTTCCGGGTCGCCGTCGGCCATCAGCGTGCCGTTGTGCAGGACGATGATGCGGTCGGCGAGTTCGCGCACCACGTCCATCTTGTGTTCGACGAGCAGGATCGTCTTGTCGCGGCGGGCCTTGAGCGCGCGGATGAGGTCCAGGATCACTGGCACCTCGTCCACGCTCATGCCGGCGGTAGGTTCGTCGAACATGTAAACATCGGGGTCGAGCGCCATCAGCAACCCGACCTCAAGCTTGCGCTGGTCGCCGTGCGGCAGCGCCGCGGCTTCGACATCGCGCTTGGACAGCAGCGCCACGCTGTCGAGCAGTTGCTCCGCCCGTTCGATCAGATCGCGGTGATGGCTCCAGACATTCCACATGTCCAGGCCGATCTGCCGGCGCGACTGCAACGCCAGCCGCACGTTCTCCATCACCGACAGGTTGGGAAACAGGCTCGTGAGCTGGAAGGCGCGTCCCAGGCCGGCATGGGTGCGGGCCGATGCGGGCAGCGAGGTAATGTCGCGGCCGTTGAGGATGACGTTTCCGGCGCTGGCCTTGAGCTGGCCCGAGATCAGGTTGAAGTAGGTGGTCTTGCCGGCGCCGTTGGGGCCGACGATGGCGGTCAGGGTGCCGGGCGCGAAGGTGCAGGAGACGCCATTGACGGCGACGTGGCCGCCGAAGCGAATCGTGAGGTCGCGCGTTTCCAGCTTGCCGGGGCGGGCTGCGGTGTCGGACATGGTGTCTGGAAAATGAGGGGATGCCTGGCAGGAATTCGCTCCTGCCAGGCCGTCCCGTGAGAATCGGCGATCAGCGCTTGTTCTTGATCGGCACGTTCATCTCTTCAGGCTTGATCTCGCGCACCAGTTCGGGCACGCCCCAGGGGAAGGCGGGGTCGACCTTGATCTTGAAGTGATACATCGACTGCATCGCCTGGTGATCTTCCTTGCGGAAGGTCATCTTGCCCTTCGGCGTCTCGAAGCTCATGCCTTCCATGGTCGAGATCAGCTTCTCGGTATTGGTGTCGCCGTTGGTCTTTTTCAGCGCCTCGACCACCGCGATGCCCGCTGCCATGCCGCCGGCCGTGAAGAAGTCGGGCGGCGACTTGTAGCGCTTGTAGTGCTCGGTCACGAGCCAGTTGTTGGCAGGATTCTTGGGAATGGCAAAGTAGTAGTAGGTCGCGCCTTCCATGCCGGGGAAGTTCTTGTACGAAGCCATCGCCGGCAGGATGTTGCCGCCGGTGGAGATCTCGATGCCGTAGCGCTTCTGCAGTTCGGCGGCGGCCAGGGCATTGTAGGGCGGGGTGCCGCCGGCCCAGACCACTTCGATGACCTTGCGGCCGGGCTTGTCCTTCAACGCGTCGACGAGGTGCTGGATGCCCGCGGTGAAGTCGGTGGTCGACGGCGGGAGGTATTCCTCGTGCACGATCTTCGATTGCTTCAGCGCTTCCTTGAAGGCCTTCACGCCGTCGCGGCCGAAGGCATAGTCCTGGGCCAGCATGGCGATGTTGACGCCTTGCTTGTCCATGGCCACGGCATTGGAGATCGCGTCCTGCGACGAATTGCGGCCGGTGCGGAAGATGTAGCGGTTCCACTTGTCGCCGGTGATGGCGTCCGCCACCGCCGGCTCGACGAGAAGGATCTTCTTGTATTCCTCGGCGACCGGCAGCATGGCCAGCGCCACGCCGGAGCTGGTGGGACCGACGGCGAGCGCGGCCTTGTCGTCGCCGTAGGCGGCGGCGAGCTGGGATTTGGCGACGTCGGGCTTGCCCTGGGTGTCCTTCTCGATCACGACGATCTTGTTGCCGTTGACCTGCATCGTGCCGTTGGTGGCATAGTCGATGCCCATGATGAGGCCGGCCTGGGTCTGCTTGGCATAGGCTTCCAGCGCCCCGGTCTTGTCATAGACGTGGGCGATCTTGATGTCTTTGGCGTGGGCTGCCGATACGGACAGGCAGCAGAGTGCGGCGGCGGCCGCGAGGAGGCGGTATGTCATTGTCTCTTCCTTTGTCGGGCCATCGGCCCTCTCATGGTCTGGAAAACCCTGGAGTCATGCCTTGTTCTTGCTCATGCACGCAGGCATTGCGGGTCTTGGCAGGTTACTCCATCGCCTGCACCGGGGAAAGTAGTAAAAATACCATTGCGTTCATCGTTCCCGGAAAGAGGGTCGCGGACGGGGGTGGAAGGCTGGCGAATGATGTCCGAAAACGGCTAGACCCGCTGTGCGGCGCGGCGTATAACGTGTCCATGGACGACTCTACCCTTCCCGCCGGGCTGGACCGCACGACGTGCTATCGCGCCCTGAGCGCGCGCGACGCCCGCTTCGACGGCCTCTTCTTCACCGGCGTCAAGACCACCGGCATCTACTGCCGGCCGGTGTGCGGCGTGAAGACGCCGCGCGAATCTTCCTGCCTGTTCTTCGGCAGCGCCGCGGCGGCCGAGGCGCAAGGCTTTCGTCCCTGCCTGCGCTGCCGTCCCGAGCTCGCGCCGTATGCATTGCAGCAGAACCTCGCGCATGCCGTCTGGCAGCGCATCGCCGGTGGGGCGCTGAACGATGGCAACGTCGAACGGCTGGCGGACGAGGTCGGCCTTTCCTCGCGCCAGCTGCGGCGCGTGCTGCTGCAGCATTTCGGCGTCACGCCGGTCGAGCTGGCCCAGACCCAGCGCCTGCTGTTCGCCAAGAAGCTGCTGCAGGAAACGACTCTCTCGATGGCGGACATCGCTTTCGCCGCGGGCTTCGGCAGCGTGCGACGGTTCAATGCCTTGTTCGCGCAGCGCTATGGTTTCGCGCCCACCGAGGTGCGGCGCGAAACCGCAAGGCTGGGCGAACCCGATCCGTCGCAAGCCCTGGTGCTGCGCCTCGCCTACCGTCCCCCCTACGACTGGCCGCGCGTCCTGCGCTATCTCGGCGGCCGGGCCATCCCCGGCGTCGAGACGGCCGGCGGCGAGGCTTACCAGCGGACCGTGCGCATGGAGGGGCACCAGGGCTGGCTGAGGGTGACACACATGCCGGAGCGGCACCAGCTCAGGCTGGAAATCGATCCCGCCCTGTCCCCGGTGCTCATGCCCATGCTCATGCGGGTGCGGGCCCAGTTCGACCTCGACGCTAATCCCGCCGTGATCGAAGCGCACCTGCGCGCCGATCCCCTGCTGGGCGAAGGCATCGCGGCGGCGCCGGGCCTGCGCGTGCCCGGGGCATTCGATGCCTTCGAACTCGCGGTGCGGGCGGTCCTCGGCCAGCAGGTCAGCGTGGCCGGCGCCACCACCTTGTCCGGCCGCATGGCCGAACGCTTCGGCGAACCGGCGGCGACGCCGATCGCCGGCCTGCAGCGGCATTTTCCCGATGCCGCCCGGCTGGCCAGTGCGGAGCCCGGCGACGTTGCGGCGATCGGCATGCCGGGAAGCCGCGCGGCCACCCTGGTCCAGCTTGCGCGCTTCGCGGCCGACGGCGGGCTGCGGATGCCGCCCGGCGCCACGCTCGAGGAAGCGGTGGCCCGGCTCAGGTCGGTGCGCGGCATCGGCGAGTGGACCGCCCAGTACGTGGCGTTGCGCGCCTTGCGCTATCCGGATGCGTTTCCCGCGGGCGATCTCGGCCTGCAGAAGGCCGCCGGAGAGGATGGCGTACGCCTCACCGAAAAACAGTTGCTGGCTAGGGCGGCCGGCTGGTCTCCCTGGCGCGGCTATGCCGCCTTGGCTTTATGGATGGGAATGTGATGACGAGTTACGTGGAACATGACAGCCCGCTGGGCACGCTGGTGCTGGCCGCGAGCGACAAGGGATTGCGCGGCGTGTACTTCGAGCAGCATCGCTACTTCAGCGGCACGCAAGGCTGGCGGTGCGACCCCGGCCACGCCCGGCTGGATGCCGCGCGGCGCCAGCTCGACGATTACTTCGCGGGCCGCCGCAAGCGCTTCGACCTGGCGCTAGACCTGGCGGGCACGCCTTTCCAACAGGCTGTCTGGCAGGCGTTGCTCGGACTGGATTTCGGCGAGCAGAGCACCTATGCCCGCATTGCCGCGCAAATCGGCCGGCCGTCGGCGGTGCGCGCGGCGGGGACGGCGATCGGACGCAATCCGGTGTCCATCATCGTGCCTTGCCATCGGGTCCTGGGCAGCACCGGGGGATTGTCGGGATACGCGGGCGGGTTGGAACGCAAGCGCTTCCTGCTCGCGCTCGAAGGGGTGTCGTGCGGGGAGTGAGGATGCAGTGTGCCGCCGGCAGCAAATGAAGCGCAGGTCCCGAAGGACCTGCGCCGCTGCTTCACCGAACTAGTGGCACACCACGATCAAGGTATTACCGGGGCATTACTTGGAGCCGCCTGCACCGCCGGAACCGTTAGGCGAGGTGCTGGAGCTGCTGGTGCCGGAGCTGGAGCTGGGCATCTGGCCGGAGCCGGAGCTGCCCGATCCCGAGCTGGTGGTCGGGCCGGTGGTGCTGGAAGAACCGGAGCCCATGCTGCTGGAAGAACCCGAACCCATGCTGCTCGAGGAACCGCTGCCCATGCTGGAGCCGGAACCCATGCTGGAGCCGGAACCCATGCTGGAGCTGGAGCCCGACGTGGTGGACGGAGAGCTCGAGGTCGTGGCGGAGCCGGCGGAAGAGCCGTAGCCGCCCGAAGAGGAGCTGCTGGGGGAAGTCGAGGAGGTCGCGCCAGAGGAGCTGGAGCCCATGCCTGACGACGAAGTGCCCGAGGTACGGGTGCCGGTGCTGCACGCGGCCAGCAGGACGACGCAGGCGACGGGGATAGTCCATTTCAACATACCATTCTCCTTAAAATTAGATTCGGTGAAGCATGACAATGCGGCCATGCCAAAATTGCATGCATGCGAGTCTGTAGAATCTGGCAACAAGGGAAAGTTCCGGAAACCGCATTCCGGCTTGGCGCGCTGCCCCGGGTCCCGTCACGGAGCGGCGAGATGCAGGCAATGCGTGAGAAGGCATGGCGCGTGCGGATCAGCCGCGTCCATGCCTGCGGGGAAATGCTGGCGCGGCGACCTGGAACACGAGTCGTCCAAGCCGCCGGCCGCAGACAGCTTATAAAGTCTGCTTAGGGCTTGGTGACCTGGTTGCCGATCACGCCGCCGACGGCGGCGCCGCCAAGCGTGCCCAGCGTGCTGCCATTCGTGACGGCGCTGCCCGCGGCACCGCCGAGCACTGCACCGCCCGCCGTGCCGGCGGTCTGCTTGGTCGTCGTGCCGCAAGCGCCGAGAGACAAGGCCAGTACAGCCGTTCCTGCCAGAGACATCAAAGTGCGAACCATGATCTTTCCTCCGTTTTTCTGTGCGGCATGCCTTGCGCAGCGACCATCACACATTGCCGGCGCCTGACATCCGCGGGTCATTGATAAAGAGTTTGATGCCATTTCGACATGCGCTAAATCCGTCGAGTTCCGGAGCAAATTTGCAACTGACGGTAACTGAAAAGGCAGGCAAGGAAAGATCAGGCGGGCGGGGAGAGGACGGAAGGCAGGAAAGCCGGCCGCGAGGGCGATTTACGGCGCCAGAAAAGCAGGATGGCATCCCCCGGCGCCTGCCTTGAACCCGGACAGCAGGATGGGTTCAAGGCAGGCACCGGGGAAAGGTGGGGTCAGGCCGCCTTCTTGGCGACGGTCTTCTTGGCGGCCGCCTTGACCGCGGTCTTGGCAGGCACTTTCGCGGCGGGCGTCTTGGGTGCCGCTTTCTTCGCCGGCGCCTTGGCTGGAGCCTTGGCCGCGACCTTGGTGGCGGGCTTCGCCGTCGTCTTCGAGGCCGGGGCGACGGCGTCTTCCTTGTCCGCCTTTTCGTCCTTGCCTTCCTTGCCCTTGGCCGGCGCCTTTGCCTTGCGTTCCTCGAACTCGAAGCTCACCTTGCCGTTCTTGTCCTTGACCAGGTAAGCCTTGAAGGGACGGCGGGTGCGCTGCGAAATAAAGCCGGGCAGCAGGTCGGTTCGGCCTTCGTTGAGCAGCTTGGCCATCTGCTCCGGCAGGATTTCCTGCTGCAGGATGATGCGGCCGCTGCGGAAGTCGCAAGCCTTGGGCTTGGCCACGGTGCGCTCGCAGACGTACGCCAGGCCCATTTCATACACGCCGCCGCCGCACTTCGGGCAGGCGCCCAGCGGCGTCTGGCCGGAAAAGTCCACGCCCTCGCCATCCTCGTCGTCTTCCTGGGACTGGCCGAAATCGAATTCGAGCTTAAAGTTGTTGATGTCCTCGTCGCGGGCGATCTTCAGGATGGCGGCGAAGGGCCGGCCCATCTTGGAACGGAAGCCCTGCAGCGGTCCGATCTCGCGCTTCTCCAGCAATTCCTCGACTTCCGGGATTTCGAACTGCCGTCCGCCGGGCACCTTGGTCATCGAGAATTCGCACTTGGTGCAGGCGAAGCGGCGATAGTTTTCCTTCACCACGCCGCCGCAGTTCGGGCAGGGCGTATGCAGCGTGGCGTAGTCGCCGGGGATGGTGTCGTTGTTGTATTCCTTGGCGCGCTTGACGATGATCTGCGCCATCTGCGCGATCTCGCGCATGAAGGCTTCGCGGCTGATGCGGCCGCGTTCCATCTGCGACAGCTTGTATTCCCATTCGCCGGTCAGCTCGGGCAGGGTGAGTTCGTCCACGCCCAGGCCGCGCAGCAGGATGGTGAGCTGGAAGGCCTTCGCCGTGGGAATCAGCTCCCTGCCTTCGCGCAGCAGGTATTTTTCGTTGAGCAGGCCTTCGATGATCGCCGCGCGCGTGGCAGGCGTGCCGAGACCCTTGCCGGCCATGGCTTCGCGCAGGTCTTCGTCGTCGACCAGCTTGCCCGCGCCTTCCATCGCCGACAGCAACGTCGCTTCGGTGTAGCGCGCGGGCGGCTTGGTGACGAGCTGGTGCACGTTGATCTGGTCCGTCTTGACCTTCTCATCCTTGGCCACCGGCACCAATGTTCCTGCGCCTTCCTTGTCGCCGTCGTTGGCAGCTTCGCGGCCATAGATGGCCAGCCAGCCGGCATTGATCATGACCTTGCCTTCGGTCTTGAAGGAGTGGCCCGACACTTCGGTGTAGCGCGTGGTGACGAGGAACTCGGCCGCGGGGAAGAACACCGCCATGAAGCGGCGCACCACGAGGTCGTAGAGCTTCTGTTCCGGCTCCGACAGGTTCTTGGGAATCTGCGTGGTCGGGATGATGGCGAAGTGGTCGCTGATCTTGCTGTTGTCGAAGATGCGCTTGTTCGGCTTGACCCAGTTGTTCTTCAGGATCTGCTTGGCGAACTGCATGTAGTTGTTGTTGTCCGCGACGGTGTCCAGGGTTTCCTTGACGGTCTGGAGATAATCTTCGGGCAGGTGGCGCGAGTCGGTACGCGGATAGGTCAGCACCTTGTGCTTTTCGTACAGGGCCTGCGCCAGTCCGAGCGTGTTCTTGGCGGAGAAGCCGAAGCGGGCGTTGGCTTCGCGCTGCAGGCTGGTGAGGTCGAACAGCGCCGGCGCGATCTGCGTCGACGGCTTGGATTCCTCGGTGACAGTGCCCTGCTTGCCGCGGCAGGCGGCAACGATGGACTCGGCGGCGGCCTTGCTCCAGAGGCGCTCGGCGCGTTTCTCGGGATCGGTCTCGTCCTTCTTGAACTTCATGTCCAGCCAGCGGCCTTCGTAGACCCCGGCGGCGCAGACGAAATCGGCGCGCACTTCCCAGTAGTCGCGCGGCACGAAGGCCTTGATCTTTTCTTCGCGCTCGACCACGATCGACAGGGTCGGCGTCTGCACGCGGCCCACCGTGGTCAGGTAGAAGCCGCCTTCCTTGGAATTGAAGGCGGTCATGGCGCGCGTGCCGTTGATGCCGATGAGCCAGTCCGCTTCGCTGCGGCAGCGCGCGGCGTCCGCCAGCGGCAGCATCTCCTGGTCCTCGCGCAGCTTCTTGAATCCTTCGCGGATGGCGCCGGGCGTCATGGATTGCAGCCACAGGCGGCGTACCGGCTGCTTGGCCTTCGCGTATTGCGCGATCAGGCGGAAGATCAGTTCACCTTCGCGCCCGGCGTCGCAGGCGTTGATCAGGCCGGTCACATCCTTGCGCTTGATGAGCCGGGTCAGCACCTTCAGGCGCGACTCGGTCTTGGCGATGGGCTGGAGGTCGAAGTGCGGCGGGATCATCGGCAAATGCGTGAAGGTCCACTTGCCGCGCTTGACGTCGTATTCTTCCGGCACCGCGATCTCGACCAGGTGGCCGACCGCGGAAGAGAGGACGTATTCGTCGGATTCAAAGTACTCATCGTGCTTCGTGAAGCCGCCGAGCGCCTTCGCGATGTCGTTCGCGACAGAGGGCTTCTCTGCGATGATGAGGGTCTTGGTCATAGTAATCTCAGCAATGGCGCACTGTCTGCGCGGAAAGGTGTTACAGGGGCCGCCGGAAAATCATGGCTTCGCGGCAACGCGCCCAACAATATATAGCAAATGTCAATGCATCGAAGCATTTCGTCCGCGGTGTCACGAGACCTTGCAGGACAGCATGCTGATGCGCAGATCGGGCATGGTGCCGGAAAATCAAGGGCAGGCATGCTGCCGTCATGGACGCGCTGCGGATGAAAGGGTTCATCGGCAATCGGCTTGGTGTCCGGTCCGCCAGGGTGGATTGCATTTCCTTGGCATTTATGAATCAGGCCGGATCAAGCGGCCAATGATAAGCGCGTTGCGCGGGAATCCGCAAGCGAGGACGGCGGGAAATTCGCCGGGCCGGTGGCGGAGGCGCCGGCATGGATGGCATTGGAACAATGAAGGGATGGAGAGCCGCGGGGGCGGGATGCCAGGCCGGAAAGCCGGTCCGGCGGCCGGTCCATGCATCGACGGACCGGCGATCGGGCGATCAGTGAAGCTGGCGGGGTTCGTCGTCGTCGTCGGAAAACAGCTCGTCGAAAATCAGGGCATCGGGTTCCTTGCCCTGGCTCCAGAGCACCATCAGCACGATGACCTTGAACTTGTCGAGCGACACCTGGGCTTCCGATGCGGCGAGCGCGCGTTCGATGATGATTTCCCGCTGCGGCGCATTGATGACCTTGGCGGACTCGAGGAACTGCAGGAAGCCGACGGCTTCGGTGCCCAGCACGTCGAGCTCCTGCCTGGCGTAGAAGCGCATCCCCTTGGAGAACACGGCGTCTTCCGACAGGCGCGAATACTGGGTGGTAGCCTTGGCAAGATCGGTGAGCCAGCCCAGCGCCTTCGAGATCTCATCTTCTTCGAAGCCGACGGCCGACAGCTTTTTCACCAAGGCATCCGAGTCGGGGCAGGCCTCCGGCCGGTAGTAGGTTTCGTAGAGATAAACGAGAACGTCAAACATGTTTTCACTGTAGCGTTAAGGCCGCCTGATGACACCGCGCGACGGCCGGGTTGCAAATATATGACACTCTCGAGCAGCGCCCGTTGCGTACCCGCCATGCGGTCCTGAAACCATGATGCCTTTGTACTGATGTACTTGCGCTCCCTGGCTCACTTCAGGATCCGCCCGCAACGCTTGCTAACGAACTTCCGGTCTTTCCCGGCCTTGAACTCAAGACAAGAAACGACGTGTCATGCCGGCGACAGATCACATATATGAGACTTTGGAACTTGTTCATCACATCACGCCTGCGTCTGTCAAGGATGCGATGCCCGAGTTCTTATCGCACAGCATATCGCAAAAAACGCCGGTGGGACAGGATGTGTTGTTTCAGGTTGCTGCGAGGCGGCGAACCATGCCGCCGGGCAGCGTTTCAATCCTGTTATCGAGTTCGAGCGCGAGCAATTCGGCCTGCACGAAAGGCATGTCGAAGCCGCATCGCTGCGCAAGCGTGTCCGGATGCACCGGGTCGTGGCCCATCGCGTCGAGCACGGCCGATGCATCCTGCGCGGACGGCGGCGGACACGGCCGTTGCGCGATGCCGCCAACGATGTTGAGTTCATCGAGGATGTCCTGCGCGTCGTCGACGAGCTTTGCGCCTTGCCTGATCAGCAGATGGCAGCCCTTGGACAGCGGCGAGTGAATGGAACCGGGAATGGCGAAGACATCGCGTCCCTGGTCCGCCGCCATGCGCGCGGTGATCAGCGATCCTGACTGGGCGGCGGCTTCGATCACCAGCACGCCGCGCGCCAATCCGGAAATGATGCGATTGCGGCGGGGGAAGTTGTGCGGCACCGGCGGCGTGCCGAGCGGGTACTCGCTGATGATGCATCCCTCTTCCGCGATGCGGTGCGCCAGCGCGTGGTTGCGCGCGGGGTAGACCTTGTCGGCGCCGGTGCCGATCACCGCGACGGTCGAACCGATGCCGCGCAATCCGCCCTGGTGCGCAGACGCATCGATGCCCAGCGCGAGACCGGAGATGATGGTCAGCCCGGCGGCGCTGAGCGCGGCGGAAAACGCTTCCGCATGCGCACGGCCCTGCAGGGTCGCATTGCGGCTGCCGACGACCGCGAGCGCGTGCCGCGCAAGCAGCGCGGCCTGGCCTTTCACGTACAGCAGCAGCGGCGGATCGGGGATGTTGAGCAAGGCGGGCGGATAGGCGGCGTCGGCCAGCGTCAGCACCTGGTTGCCGGGGACGGAAGCCCATTCGAGGGTGCGCTCGACGAGGGCCTGCGTGGCATCGGATGGCGGCGCCTTGAGGGCCTGCACGACCTGGGCCGGCGCATGCGCGAGCAAGGCCGGAGGCGTGGCGGAAAAGATGTGCTGGGGAAGGCCGAAGGCGGAAAGGAGGCGGCGCGCGGTGAGCGGGCCGAGGCCCGGCGTCTGGTCGAGGCGAAGCCAGGACGCGAGCGCCGCGTCCGGTTCGGGATCATGCATGGGAAAACCTATTCAGGAGATTTGGCGATATCTCCTATTTGTACCGGTTCGGTCACTTGCATCACAAGGCCATACGAAATATTGTCGAACACCCGGAAGATGAACAGGCTGCCGTACTGGTTGTCCGGAATCTTGACCTCGGGCTTGCCGAGCGTGCCGATGGACCAGCCGCCCGGATCGGTCTTGTCGCGGATGACGCGGCCGGTCTGGTAGAGCTCGAGCACCGTGCCCATGTCCAGGCCGGCATCCTTGCCGCGGTTGATGCTCACGATCTGGTTCTGGCCTGCCTGGGTGACGCCGCCGTAGACCGACATCACGCGCGCATCGAGCTGGCGTTCCGGAGGATGCGGCACGTAGTTCAGGATGGGCGTCGGCGGCACGGGCAGCAGGCGGTCGCCCACGCCCATTTCCTGCTTGACGTCGACCACGTAGAAGGCGTGCGCTTCGTTGTCGGCGCGCGCCGCGCGGTCCAGCTTGATGGTGCCGAGATAGGTCGCCTCGTAGCCGCGGATGTTGCCGGTGACCGGATCCTTGAGCGGCGTGCCTGGCCGGAACACCTGGAAGGACGTGCCGGCATGGATGTCGCCGCGCACGTAGACCTTGTCGTCCTTGGCGACGTTGACCCGGCCTTCGGGCGTGGCCACGATGCGCGCGGCATTTTTCAGGTCGTCCTCACCCACGACCAGCGGCTTGGAGAGGAAGGGTTCGATGATGTTGGAGGGAATGGCCGGCACCGCATCCTGGCCCAGTCCTTGGGTGCGGAGCTGCGGGCTGAGCTTGACGGTCTGGATGCCGCCGGCCATGCCTGATCCCGCCATCGCGCCGCTGCCCACCGCGTTGCCCAACCGCAGCCTGCCTGCCGCGCGGTCGAAGATGACGACCTGGCCGGGATAGATCCAGTGCGGATTGCGGATTTCCTCGCGGTTCATGCCCCAGACCTGCGGCCAGCACCAGGCGTGCTTGAGGAATTTGCCGGAGATGTCCCAGAGCGTGTCGCCGCGCACGACCACGTGCTGGTCCGGCGCGTTCGGCAGGAAGGCGCATCGCGAAGAGGCGGCCTGGGCGGCTTGTGAATCGGGGCGGGCGGCCCCATCTGGTGCTGCATGGCCCGGCAAGGCGAACGCCATCCCGAGGGCCAGGGGAAGGGACAGGGCGGCTGTGCTAAACTTTTTCATGGATCTGTCCGGTAAGCGCGGCCAATGCGGGTACGGCAAGAATTGGCGTTCGATGCAGCAGGTGCGGCCGGCGCGTGGTGTCAGAGTGGAAAGAATTGCCGACAAAAAACTTGTCAAAGTGAATCAAATTCTGCACATATATCCTTGAACTAGCAAGAGAAACGACACTCTTATTCTGTCGCATTGTTGCTTTAAAGCTGTAAGTTTTTGTATGTCACTACTGAATATCCTGCGTTATCCCGATCCCCGCCTGCATAAGGTTGCCAAGCCGGTCACGGTTTTCGACCAGCGCCTGAAGACGCTCGCCGCCAACATGGCCGAGACCATGTACGACGCGCCCGGCGTGGGCCTGGCGGCAACCCAGGTGGACGTGCATGAACAGGTCATCGTGATCGACGTCTCGGATGCGCACGACCAGCTGCAGGTATTCATCAACCCCGAGATCGTCTGGGCCAGCGAAGAAAGAAAGGTCTACGACGAGGGCTGCCTGTCGGTGCCCGGCATCTACGACGGCGTGGAGCGGCCGGCCCGCGTGAAGGTGCGCGCGAAGGACGTGGACGGCAAGGAATTCGAAGTCGATGCCGACGGCTTGCTGGCCGTCTGCATCCAGCATGAAATGGATCACCTCAAGGGCAAGGTCTTCGTCGAATACCTGTCGCCGCTCAAGCGCAACCGCATCAAGACCAAGCTGCTCAAGGAAGAGCGCGAACTCAAGCGCGACCAGAAGAAGGTCGTTGGCGCCCGCTGACGCATCGCCTTCGTGCCGGGGCGGTACAATGCGCCCCATGAACATCCTCTTCGCCGGCACTCCCGAATTCGCGGCCACCGCCCTGCAATCGCTGCACCAGGCGGGTTTCTCCATTCCGCTGGTCCTGACCCAGCCCGACCGTCCCGCCGGACGCGGCATGCAGCTCCAGGCGTCGCCCGTCAAGCAATATGCCCTCGCACACGGCATGCCGGTGGCGCAGCCCGTGTCGCTGCGGCTCGACGGCAAGCATCCCGAGGTGGCGCGCGAAGCGCATGACCTGTTGCGTGCCACGCCGCACGACGTCATGGTGGTTGCGGCCTATGGCTTGATCCTGCCGCGCAGCGTGCTCGACATTCCGCCGCGCGGCTGCATCAACATCCACGCCTCGCTGCTGCCGCGCTGGCGCGGCGCCGCGCCCATCCACCGCGCCATCGAGGCCGGCGACGCGGACACCGGCGTCACCATCATGCAGATGGAAGAGGGATTGGACACCGGGCCGATGATGCTGATGGAGCGCCTGCCGATCGCGCCCGAGGACACCACCGGCAGCCTCCACGACAAGCTGGCGGCGCTCGGCGGCAGGATGATCGTCGAGGCCCTGCGCAAGCTGGAAGCCGGCACGCTCGGCGCCACGCCGCAGCCCGGCGACGGCGTGACCTATGCCGCCAAGATCGCGAAGGAAGAAGCGGCGCTCGATTTCGGGCAGCCCGCCGAGGTGCTGGAACGCAAGATCCGCGCGTTCAATCCGTTTCCCGGCGCGAGCGGCAACTTCCGGGGCACGACGGTCAAGCTGTGGCGTGCCGCGCTGGCAGCAGAGGGCATGCGGGGCGCGCCCGGACAGATCCTGTCGGCCGGCCCGGATGGCGTGGTCGTCGCCTGCGGAAAGGATGCCCTGCGCGTCACCGAATTGCAGAAACCCGGCGGCAAGAAGCTGGCGGCGGGCGAATTTCTGAAGGGCTTTGCGATGGAATCCGGCGCGTTCTCCTGACACGCGCAACTTGCCTTTGCCCAAGGTATTGATTTCTCGTATAATTTTCTTGCGCCGATTTGATTTTCCAAGTCAAACCCAGCTTGCGGGCGCGAAGGTCCGTCCGGTGTTCCAGTCACGCCGCCACCTTCAACAAATACAGCTAAAGCGGAACAAGACCCGGTCCCGCTTTGCAGGCCGGGTTTTTTCTTTTGCGAGCACACCATGAAACGCGATCCGATCTCCCAAACCGAAGCGCTGCTGCGCGATCTGCTGGCCCAACGCATCCTCGTCCTCGACGGCGCCATGGGCACCATGATCCAGCGCTACAAGCTGACGGAGGAGGATTACCGCGGCGCGCGTTTCGCCGATTTCGCCGTGCCCGGCAAGGAGATCTTCCTGAAGGGCAACAACGAGCTGCTCACCCTGACTCAGCCTCACATCATCCGCGAGATCCACGAGCAATACCTCGCGGCCGGCGCCGACCTCATCGAAACCAATACCTTCGGCGCCACCGGCGTGGCCCAGGACGACTACCACATGGCGCATCTCGTCTACGAGATGAACGTGCAGGCCGCGAAGCTGGCGCGGGAAGCTTGCGACAAGTACTCCACGCCGGACAAGCCGCGCTTCGTCGCCGGCGCCCTCGGCCCCACACCCAAGACTGCTTCGATCTCGCCCGACGTCAACGATCCCGCCGCACGCAACGTCAGCTTCGACCAGCTCGTGGCTAGCTATCTCGAGCAGACGCGCGCCCTGGTGGAAGGCGGCGCCGACGTGCTGCTGGTCGAGACCATCTTCGACACGCTCAACTGCAAGGCGGCACTGTTCGCCATCGACGCCTTCTTCGAGGAGAGCGGCAAGCGCCTGCCCATCATGATCTCCGGCACCGTCACCGACGCCTCGGGCCGCATCCTGTCGGGCCAGACCGTGCCGGCCTTCTGGCATTCGGTGCGGCATGCGAAGCCGCTTACCGTCGGCCTGAACTGCGCGCTGGGCGCGGCGCTGATGCGGCCCTATGCCGAGGAACTGGCAAAGATCGCCGACACCTTCGTCTGCATCTATCCCAACGCCGGCCTGCCCAACCCGATGTCCGACACCGGCTTCGACGAAACGCCCGACGTCACGTCCTCGCTGCTCAAGGAATTTGCCGACAGCGGCTTCGTGAACATCGCCGGCGGCTGCTGCGGCACCACGCCCGACCACATCCGCGCCATTGCGCAGGTCGTTGCCAAATGCGCGCCGCGCAAGCTGCCCGAGTCCGACCACCGCATGAAGCTGTCGGGACTGGAACCCTTCATCATCGACGACACCTCGCTGTTCGTGAACGTCGGCGAGCGCACCAACGTCACCGGCTCCAAGGCCTTCGCCCGCATGATCCTCAACGAGCAGTACGACGAGGCCCTGTCGGTGGCGCGCCAGCAAGTGGAAAACGGCGCGCAGGTCATCGATGTCAACATGGATGAAGCGATGCTCGATTCGGTCGCCGCCATGACGCGCTTCCTCAACCTGATCGCTTCGGAGCCCGACATCGCCCGCGTGCCGATCATGATCGACTCGTCCAAGTGGGAAGTGATCGAGGCCGGCCTGAAGTGCGTGCAGGGCAAGGCGGTGGTGAACTCGATCTCGATGAAGGAAGGCGAAGCGGAATTCCTGCGCCAGGCGACGCTGTGCCGCCGCTACGGCGCCGCCGTCATCGTCATGGCCTTCGACGAGACCGGCCAGGCCGATACCTACGAGCGCAAGATCGAGATCTGCGAACGCGCCTACAAGCTGCTCACGGAGAAGGTGGGCTTTCCGCCGGAAGACATCATCTTCGATCCGAACATCTTCGCCATCGCCACCGGCATCGAAGAGCACAACAACTATGCCGTGGACTTCATCAATGCCACGCGCTGGATCAAGCAACACCTGCCGCACGCGAAGATCAGCGGCGGCGTGTCCAACGTCAGCTTCAGCTTCCGCGGCAACGATCCGGCGCGCGAAGCGATCCACACCGTCTTCCTGTACCACGCCATCAAGGCCGGCCTCACCATGGGCATCGTCAACGCCGGCATGATCGGCGTCTACGACGATCTGTCGCCCGAACTGCGCGAGCGCGTCGAGGACGTGGTGCTCAACCGCCGCGCCGACGCCACCGAGCGCATGATCGAGTTCGCCGCCACGCTCAAGGCCGGCGGCAAGAAGGAAGAGCAGAACCTCGAATGGCGCAACGACCCGGTCGAGAAGCGCCTCGCGCACGCGCTCGTGCACGGCATCACGCAGTTCATCGTGGACGACACCGAGGAAGCGCGGGTGAAGGTGCTGCAGGCCGGCGGACGACCGATCAACGTCATCGAAGGCCCGCTGATGGATGGCATGAACATCGTCGGCGACCTGTTCGGCCAGGGCAAGATGTTCCTGCCGCAGGTGGTGAAGTCGGCGCGCGTCATGAAGCAGGCGGTGGCCCACCTGATTCCCTTCATCGAGGAAGAGAAGCGCCTGGAGGAAGAGCGCACCGGTGTCGCGGCCAAGCCGAAGGGAAAGATCGTCATCGCCACCGTGAAGGGCGACGTGCACGACATCGGCAAGAACATCGTGTCGGTGGTCCTGCAGTGCAACAACTTCGAGGTGGTGAACATGGGCGTGATGGTGCCCTGCTCCGACATTCTGGCGAAGGCCAAGGCGGAGAACGCCGACATCATCGGCCTGTCTGGCCTGATCACGCCCTCGCTGGAAGAGATGGCCTATGTGGCAAAGGAGATGCAGCGCGATCCGCATTTCCGCATGATGAAGATCCCGCTGCTGATCGGCGGCGCCACCACCAGCCGCGCGCATACCGCGGTGAAGATCGCGCCGAACTACGAAGGCCCGGTGGTCTACGTGCCGGACGCCTCGCGCTCGGTATCGGTCGCGCAGTCCCTGCTGACCGTGGAGCAGCGCGAACAGTACATCCAGGACATCACCGCCGACTACGAGCGCATCCGCGAACAGCACGCCAACAAGAAGGCCGCGCCGATGGTCAGCATCGCCGAGGCGCGCGCCAACAAGACCAAGCTGGACTTCGCGCCGGTCAAGCCGAAATTCATCGGCCGCCGCGTGTTCAAGAACGTCGACCTCGGCGCGCTGGCGCAGTACATCGACTGGGGCCCGTTCTTCCAGACCTGGGACCTCGCCGGACCCTTCCCCGCCATCCTGACCGACGAGGTGGTGGGCGAGCAGGCCAGCAAGGTCTTCGAGGAAGGCCAGGCGATGCTGAAGAAGATCATCGAGGGCCGCTGGCTCACCGCCAACGGCGTGATCGCCCTCCTGCCGGCCAATACCGTCAACGACGACGACATCGAGATCTATACCGACGAGACCCGCAGCCAGGTCGCGTTCACCTACTACAACGTGCGCCAGCAGACCGCCAAGCCGGTGATCGACGGCGTGGCCCGGCCCAACCAGTGCCTCGCCGACTTCATCGCGCCCAAGTCATCGGGCGTCGCCGACTACATCGGCCTGTTCGCGGTGACGGCCGGCCTGGGCATCGAGAAGCACGAGCAGCGCTTCGAGGCGGCGCACGACGACTACAGCAGCATCATGCTGAAGTCGTTGGCCGACCGCCTCGCCGAAGCCTTCGCCGAGCACCTTCATGAAAGGGTCCGCAAGGACCTGTGGGGCTATGCTGCCGCGGAAACGCTGACGAACGAAGACTTGATCAAGGAAGCCTACAAGGGCATCCGTCCCGCGCCCGGCTATCCGGCCTGCCCGGAACATACCGTCAAGGCGGACATGTTCAAGCTGCTGCAGGCGGAAGAGATCGGCATGCAGGTGACGGAATCGTTCGCCATGTTCCCCGGCGCCTCGGTGTCCGGCTTCTACTTCGCCCATCCGGAATCGAAGTATTTCGTGGTGGGCAAGATCGGCATGGACCAGGTGGAAGACATGGCGCAGCGGCGCGGCGCGGACATGGCCGACCTGGAGCGCTGGCTGGCGCCGAACCTGTAATCGCGGGAGGCGGGGCCTCAGGCTCCAAGCAGAGGGGAGCCGTCCACGAACACCTTCAGCTCGCCGGCCTCGAACGCGGTCCAGGTCTCGTCGTCGGTGAGCGGCGCGGTGACGATGACCGCGACCCTGTCCTGGGGCGTGGTCACGGTGGAAAAGTCCACCTTCATGTCTTCGTCGGCCAGCTTGGCGGTCTTGAACGGATGCTGCCGCACGATGTAGTGCAGCTGGGTCGAGCAATGCGCGAACAGGGCCGAGCCGTCCGACAGCATCATGTTGAAGGTGCCGTGGCGGGCGATGTCTGCGCACAGTTCGCGCAGGGCGGGGGTGAGGGCCGCGAGCGGCGGCGGCACGTCGCCGAAGCGGCGGCGCATTTCCTGGAGCAGGTAGCAGAATGCCAGTTCGCTGTCCGTGCTGCCTACCGGCCGGAACGCGCCGTTGAGTTCCGGCGCAAAGCCTTTCAGGTCGCCGTTGTGGGCGAACACCCAATACCGTCCCCATAGTTCGCGCTGGAAGGGATGGCAGTTCTCCAGCGCGATCCGGCCCTGGGTTGCCTTGCGGATGTGGGCGATGACGTTCCTGGACTTGATCGGATAGCGCTTGATGAGTTCGGCCACCGGCGAGGCCACCGCCGCCTCGTAGTCGACGAAATGGCGCACGCCGGCACCCTCGAAGAAGGCGATGCCCCAGCCATCGGCATGGTCGCCCGTGCGGCCGCCGCGCGTGGCGAATCCGGTGAAGCTGAAGACGATGTCCGTCGGGACATTGCAATTCATGCCGAGCAGCTGGCACATGGTTTTCTACTGGCGGTCAGCCATCAAGTTGAATCGGGTTGAGCGGGATATGCGCAACACTACCACGACAGGCTCATTCGGGCAGCCAGGGGTCGCTATCCGGCCGCGGATATTTCTTCGCCATGAAGTCCACGAAGCTGCGCACCTTGGCCGACAGCAGGCGACGGCTCGGATACACCAGCATCACCTGCAGCTTTCCCAGCGAATGTTCGGGCATCAGCCGCACCAGGCGTCCTGAACTCAGGTCGTCGCCCAGGGCGAACGAGGGCCGCACCATGATTCCCATCCCGGCGAGCGCGCATTCCCGCAGCAGCATGCCGTTGTTGGAGAAGACCTTGCCAGTGACCGGAATGTTCAATGTCGTGCCGTTGGCCATCTTGACCGGCCAATGATGCCGGATCTGGTCATAGGAAAAATTCAGGCAGGCATGGCGGGGGATGTCCTCGAAGCTGCGCGGAGACCCATGCTTCCTGAGATAGTCGGGCGAGGCGCAAAGCACCACGCTGGCTAGCGCGAGCTGGCGCGCGATCATGCTGGCGTCGAATTTCTGAAAGTCGATGAAGATGCCGGCATCGAAACCGTCTTCGACCAGGTCGACCGAGCGGTCGCTCAAGGTGACGTCGAGTATGAGGTCGGGATAGGCTTGCGAATACGCCGGCAGCAGCGCGCCGAGCTGCGTCTGGCCGAAGCCGACGTGCGAATACAGCCGCAGCGTGCCGGTCGGCCGCGTGGAATGCGAGGAAGCGATGGCTTCGGCATCTTCCACTTCCTGCAGGATCTGCAGCACGCGCTCGAGGTAGGCGGTGCCGGTTTCCGTAAGCGACAGCTTGCGCGTGGTGCGGTTGAGCAGGCGCGTGCCGAGATGCTCCTCCAGGTCGGCCACGTGGCGCGTGACCACCGCGTTGGACATGTCGAGCGACATCGCGGCGCGGGCGAAGCTGCCCTGTTCCACCACCTTGGCGAATACCCGCATTGACTGCAATCGATCCATGGCGCCTCATTGTTGCCGATTCCGGAATAGTATTTTGCGCCATTTCGGCTTTTTTGTGGAATCCGCAAACACTACACTGCTTCCATCGATGAACGATTCATCGCAGACAGACGGAAGCGCAGCGAGCGCCGTGCCGTCTTCCAGTGAAGCACATGCAGCACCTAT
>NZ_JAAIVB010000076.1 GCF_010974945.1 Noviherbaspirillum galbum
CGACCAAGTCGCGCGCCGACGTGCGCCGTGAAGCCGTGCAGTCGGCCAAGGCTGGCCAGGGCGTCTACTTCGGCGGCTGATGCCGCAGCGCAGGCAGGATGAAAAAAGGGCGGCCCAGGCCGCCCTTTTCACTTCTTCCCTACCGGGGCAGGAAGCGGACCGCAGGCGTCCGCCGTAATCACCTCGGCACACCAGCATATCAACGCTGGGCCTTGTGCATCTCCATGTCCTGCTTCTTGCTGTTAAGGAAGTGCGCCCGCGGACCGCTGACCAGTTCCGGGCGGATGTTGTACTTTTCGATCAGGCGGTACAGCGTGACGCGCGACACGCCGAGCAGCGCGGCCGCCCGCGAGATCTGGTTGCGGGACTGCGAGAGCGCGCGCCGGATCATTGCGCTTTCCGCCGCGGCGCGGGCATCTTCCAGCGACATGAGCTGCAAGCCGGTCTCGCGCTCGAAGCCAAGGTCTTCCGGCTGGATGAAGCGGCCTTCGGCCATCACCGTGGCGCGCTGCACCCGGTTCACCAGTTCCCGCACGTTGCCCGGCCAGGCGTAGCTCAGCATCGCATTCATCGCTGCCTTGGAAAAGCCGCGCAGGCTCTTGTTGTGCACGCTGGCATGCTGGGTGAAGTAATGTCGCGCGATGTCTTCGATGTCCTGGCCGCGGTCCGCGAGCAAGGGCATGTCGAGCGCCACCACGTTGATTCGGTAATAGAGGTCCTCGCGGAAACGTCCCTCGTGAACCGCCTGCGCGAGGTCGGCGCGCGAACTGGCGATCAGCCGCAACGGCGCCGGGGCGTCGCCCTCCGCTCCCTGCCAGGACTGCAGGTGGCGGACCAGGCCAGCCTGCGCTTCCGCCGGCAAGTCGCCGATCTCGTCGAGGTAAAGCGTGCCGCCGCTGGCCGACGCGATGCGTCCCTCCGGACCGAACAATTCTTCCTGCACCGCCTGCGGCGCCTCGGCGCTGCAGTTGGCGACCACGAAGGGGCCGTCGCAGCGCGGCGACTGGCGATGGATGGCCCGGGCAGCGGCTTCCTTGCCCGTGCCCGAAGCGCCGGTGATCAGCACGGCCGTGTCGGTGCGGGCGATGCGCGCAACCTGCGCAAGAAGGCGCTGCATCTCGGCCGAACGTCCGACCAGCGCGGAATCCTGGAAGTCCTGGGTAGCTCCGGTATTCTGCGCCTCGCGCATGAACGCCATGCCCCAGGCGTGCCGCAATGTCAGCACGACATGTTCCGGGTCTGCCGGCAAGGTGATGAAATTGAACAGGTGGGTGGCAATGAATTGCCGCAGGCGCGGCCGGGTGATCAGGTCCTTGGAAATGAGGCCGACCCACGACATCCGGTTGTCGGTCACCGCCGCTTCCACTTTCTCCAATTCATCGAGGGCGCTTTCATCCGTCACCATCAGCAGGCCGACGCGCGCGCCAGCTTGCATGGTTCTTGCAAGGTCTTCCATCGTCGCGCAGACAACCGGCTGCATGCCATGCTGGGCCAGCGCGTCGACATACGAGGAAGAGCCCGCCGGACTGCTGCCGGGTTGCAGCACCACGACGTGTTGTTTTGCAAAAGGAGAAATTTCGGCGTCAGTCATCTGCGGTACCCCTGTGTCAAGAAGCCTTGCCGCATTGCAGGACAAGCGGACAGGCGCGGAAAGCGAACGCTGCACCTGCTGTTTCCTGGAGGGAACGGCAGATGGCAGTGATTTGCTCGACCCTAAAATGTTAGAAAGAGTTACAAGTCCAGACTGACTGTACGCCGATTCATGAGGCCGAACAATGCCATAAATTGGGTAGTTGACAGCGGTTGACCGGCTGTTTGCGCCGCATCAAATAGCGTGCGTTTGGGCGATAGGAGATTTTTTTGCCCGCCGCAAAAAGTATAAACAGCACCTATTTCCGCCAGAAACTTTCCGTTTCCAGACGGTTTTCCGCACGGATAGGATAAGTCCTCAATCCGGGAGGCCGATGGTGCACCGCCACAAGTCATGTCCCGAGGCGAGATACTTCTCTTCAAAGGGTGTCATTGGCGAATCCGGTTGCCACCGTGACACTTCGGCTGCCATGCCAGTCAGCTGTTCCAGCGCCGCCGCGCACTCATCTATGTAAATTTTCCAGTTGCTGCGGCATTCGAACGCGCCGCCGAGCGCGACCACCGTGGGAAACACGGCATGCCCATGCCACCGGCGGGACAGATGCGCCGGTTTCGGCCAGGGGTTGGGATACAGCACGTATTGCCTTTCCGGACTGATCTGGTTGCGTTGCATCAGGCGCCAGAAGTCGACGAGGTCGGCGCGCGCCAGCACCAGGTTCGCGGATGCCTCGCCTGGCCAGGCCACCTGCCGTGCCAGCCTGTCGGCGGACTGGTCCACGCCAATCACGAAATGGCCGGGGTATTGCGCGGCAAGATGCCGCGTGGAAAGTCCGACACCGCAGCCTGCATCCAGGATCAGCGGCGAAGCGCCTGCCGCGCGCCAGGCGGCGATGGCGGACTCGAAGGCAGCTTCGTTGTAGGGAGCGATGGGTTTGCGGAAACTTGAGCTCGCATGTCGGGCCACCAGCGCATGAAGATGCTCATGCACGTCGACCTGCTTGCTGTGTATCGGGCGGGAGTTGGCGAACATGATTGAAGGGTGGAATCGTCATGACGTCGTCGGCACCCACCATGGCGAAATCTACAAAGGTGCGTAGTTTGGGCAGGTGACACGGGGTGCCGTCATTGCCGCATGATACCGCGCCGGCCGGGGATTCCCGGAGCAACACTGCCCATGCCGGCGGCGCCAGCACATGGCAAACCGCCGGTAGCCGACATGCTGGCGGACCGGAATGAGAAGGAAATTGAATGGGGAGTGTGGGCGAGGCCGCCGGAGAGGTTCCTGGTGGAACGTCCAGGCGTTGCCGGGTTCGGGGTAACGGGCGACGCTAGGTTCGCCCGCCCTGCCTCAGGAATCGATCATGGCTTCCGTGCGCGCCCTCAATGCAGCGTCACGGGTTGACGCATGAGCGCGTCATATTTGCCGAGGAAGTCGTCAATCTCTTCAATGGTCGGTTCGGTTGCGATGAGATTTTCCACTTCTTCGCGGAAAGACCGGGCGAGCGTTCCACCGATGAAGATTTCGCGCTTGCCGGATTTGTCCATGATCTCGTATCCGCCAAAGCGCAAAGCTTCGCGGCCATCATCAGCCCCGAACTCCACCACGCTGTACTGCTCGCTGTTGTAGATTAGGTTCATGTTGCGCTCCTTGCTACGGTTGATGTCAGGGTCCTGCTGTTCCTGATGATGCAAAAATGGGGCCAGGCTGTCTTGTTTCAAGCGCAAAGGGAGAACATTCCTGCAGGATGCATCGGCTTACAGCGACAGATCTTGAGTCAGCTTAAGCAATTCGTCGTAGGGCGGCGCCAGAAGGAAGGCGCGCAGCGCGTCGAGGTGCCCGGTGGTCGCGGGCGCGATGAAGAGATGCTCGGGCCGCGTGCGCAGCACGCGGTTGAGGGTTACGCGCAAGGTAAGGTTGCCGGTGCAGCAGAGGCAGCCGGGCGCGATGCGCGAAACATGCAGGCGCGGCGCGGCCGCGAGCGGCGCCGGCCCGGCGGGCAAGCCTTCGAGGATCACGGCGTTATGCAGGGAAGAATCGAGCGCGGCGGCAATCGCTGCCTCGCGCGCGGCGGCGTTGCCGCCAGTCACCAGCGTGAGGGGAATCACCCTTTGCGCGCCACCTTGCCGGGCTCAACGCCAAGCTGCTTCAGCTTGCGGTAAAGGTGGGTGCGTTCGAGTCCGGTGCGTTCGGCTACCCGGGTCATGCTGCCGCCTTCGCGGACCAGGTGGTGCTCGAAGTAGGCGCGTTCGAAGGCGTCGCGCGCCTCGCGCAGCGGCAGGTCGAAGGACAGGCCGAAGCCATGCGCTTCCGGGGCCGGCGGGTGGGCCTGGGGCACCGGCATGCCTGCCGAGGGTGGGACCGCCGCCGGCGCGTGATGCTGGAGGTCGGGCGCGGCGGCTGCCACGGGACGGGCCTGGTAGACCGGCGCCGGACGTGCCGGCTCCTGGTTGCGCGTCAGGCCCTGTTGTACCGCCTTGAGCAATTTTTGCAAGGCGATCGGTTTTTCCAGGAAGTTCAGGGCGCCTATCCGGGTGGCCTCGACCGCGGTGTCGATGGTCGCGTGACCGGACATCATGATCACCGGCATGGTCAGCAAGCCGTCGCGCTGCCACTCCTTGAGCAAGGTCACGCCGTCGGTATCGGGCATCCAGATGTCGAGCAGTACCAGGTCGGGCGTTCCCTGGGCGCGCATCTCGCGCGCCTGCTGCGCGTTCTCGGCCGTCATCACCACATGGCCTTCATCGCCGAGAATCTCGGAGAGCAATTCACGGATGCCCATTTCATCATCGACTACAAGGATATTTGCCATTCGCGCACCTTACGCTTTCTTATTCGATTACTGTCGTTCTTTCCAGATGGCAGGCCCGTGTCACTGTGCAGCCAGCTTCAGCAGCAAAATGACCACTTTAGCACCGTGGCCCGCCGAGCGGTTTTTAATATCGATACGACCGCCATGCTCATCAATGATCTTCTTCACCACCGCCAGCCCGAGCCCCGTGCCCTTGGCCTTCGACGTGACATAGGGTTCGAACGCGCGGTTGAAGATCTTGGATGAAAACCCGGGACCGTTGTCGGTCACCGAAAATCTCACCGCCGTGCGCTCCTCGCCATCCGAGTCCTGGTAGTGAATGGACTCTGTCACCACCTCGACGCGCGGCGCCTCCTGCGGGTCGGGGCGCTCCGCTACCGCGTCCTGTGCATTCTGCAGCAGATTATGGATCACCTGCCGCAACTGGGTCGCGTCGCCCTTCACCAGCGGCAGGTCCGGCGCCAGCTGCGCATGAACGATCTCACGTTCGTCTCCTGCTTCGTACAAATGCAGCACTTCTTCGATCAGCGCATTGAGATTCAGTTCGGCAAGCACCGCGGGCGGCGTCTTGGCATAGTCGCGGAAGTCGTCGACCATGCGTTTCATGGCGGAAACCTGGTTGACGATGGTCCCCGTCGCCTTGGTCAGGATGGCTTCGTCGGCGCCTTCGAGCTTGTTCACGAGCTTCATCTGCAAGCGTTCCGCCGACAGCTGGATCGGCGTCAGCGGGTTCTTGATTTCGTGCGCCAGCCTGCGCGCCACCTCTCCCCACGCGATGGAGCGCTGCGCCGAAATCACATCGGAGATGTCGTCGAACACGACAACGTAACCCGTGCCGCCAGCCACCGGCAGGTGCGATCCGCGCGTCAGCAGCGTGATGCCCTGGTCGGCCGGCTGCTCGCTCTCCGCGCCGCTCCTTGGAATTTCGATCTGCTTCTGCCAGTGGAGTTCTCCGGCGCCTCCCGCCGACTGCGCGCTCTGCTCGCTGAATGCCTTCGTCACGGCGTTGGCAAGCGGTTCCAGTCCTTCGATCGCGGCCAGCGGCTGGCCGATGTGACGGTCGAAGTCGTGCTGCAGGATGCGCTCCACCGACTCATTGCAGGTCACCAAACGGAAGTGACTATCGAGAACCATCACGCCCGCCGACATGTTGGCCAGGACCGACTCGAGATAGGCCTTGGCGTTTTCCAGCTCTGTCCGGTTGCGTTCGACCGATGCCCTTGCTTCCGACAGCTGCCGGGTCATGGTGTTGAAGGACTGCGTCAGGGTGCCGAGCTCGTCGGAGGTGGGCACGATGGGGCGCGGGGAAAGGTTGCCCTCGGCCACCGCCTTGGTGCCTTCGGCCAGCACCAGCAGCGGCTTGGCGAGGTCGCCCGCGATGAGGAAGGCCGCCGCCACCGCGCCGAAGATCGCCAGCAGCAGCGTGAGGGTCAGCGTGACGATGTAGATCTTGCGCAGGCCGGAGCGCGCGAGCGACCGTTCCTGGTATTCGCTGTAGGCCACCCGCAGCGCCTCGGCATTGGCGCCGAGATGCGGCGGCACCGGTTGCAGCAATTGCAGGAAGCGCGATTCGTTCTGCAGCGAGAGGGCGCTGCTCGATGCCGGGATGGCAACCACCACTCGCAGGCGCAGGTTGCCCGCGGTGGCGGCGTCGGCTTCCGGCGCGCCGCCCGGCTTGACCTCCTGGGCCTTGTTTTCCAGCGGATCGGGGCCGCCGTCGATGGCCGAATAGCCCCGCGTCAGGCGCGCCTGGCGCAGCATCGAGGCATTGGGCAGGTCGGGCACCAGCGCGCCGAGCCGGCCGCCCACCGTGGAGATCAGCTGCCCGTTGGCGCTGACCACCGTCGCCTCGATGTTGGCGTTCTGGTCGCGCAGGCGGGAAAGCTGCGTGACCTGGGACGACTCGCTCATCTCGGACAATTCGAGCGCGGCGCTGCGCGCCTTGGCGAGCAGGTCCGCGAGCGACGCGTCGAGCGCCGTGCGGCCGAGGGTCAGCCCGGACTCCAGCGCCGATTCGACGCGCACGTCGAACCACGATTCGATCGAGCGCGACACGAATTGCACCGAGACGATGTAGATGACCGTCCCGGGCAGGATGCCGATCAGGGCGAACAGGATCACCAGCCTCGCCATCAGTCGCGAGCCGAATTCCCGCCGCTTGTAGCGCATGTAGAGGCGTTGCAGCAGCAGTCCGACGAGCGCGAGCAGGGCGACCGCCATCAGGGCGTTCAGGCCGAGCAGCCACGGGTAGTGCTGGTCGAAATACGCCGAGTTTTCCGAGGCCGACGCCAGCAGGAACAGCAGGATGCTGACGACGGCGCCGCCGACGACGAGGATGTAGCGCAGCAGGCGAGGCACTTATTCCGCCCTGAAGGTGAATTGCTTCCAGTCAGACGAGAAGCGCCAGTCGCTGTTGTTCAGCGCATTGACCTGGAAGGGTTTGGGAAGGCGGGCCACGTCGAGCCCCATGCGTACCGCGATGTTGTAGACCTCGCCGGGCTTGAGCACGCCGCGCTCGGCGATGAGCCAGCGGCCGGGCCGGCGGATCAGCGACAGGGCTTCGTCCAGCGTTTGGAAGCTGGCCTGCAATTGCCCGCCGAGGGAAGCCTGGTATTGCCGCGTGAGGGTGTTGTAGGAGATGCGCGTGGTCTGGGTGATGCTGACCACCTTTTCATTGAACCAGTACCAGCGTGGCCGCGTGACCTCGACCTCGGTGGTGAAGTAGAGCGGGATGCCGCGGCTGATCGCGTCTTCGAGGCTGCGGTTGAGTTCCAGGGAAAAACTCAGCGCCAGCTTGTAGCCGTCATCGGAATTTTCAAGGCTGGCCCGCGTGATCTCCACTTCCGCCGCCCGCGCGGACGGCAAGCCGGCGGCGGACAGGAACATTGCCGCCATTAGCCAGCCAAGGAGGAAGTGGAAGGTTCGACGAGTCACGCGGAGTGCCAGTGTGAGAGTTGCGCCATGTCGCGGGCAGCTAGCTGCGGTTTTCCCGGCTGGATCGCTGCGCGGCACGGTTTCCCTTCGTTGGGACTGTCATGTCGTTGTTCTTCCCGGTGATCGTGTTTGCAAAATACTATCAGAGCGCCGTCTTTTGGAACAGCGCGTAGAACAAGCCGTCATGATCCTCCGTGTCCTGCGACAACGGCAGGAGCTGTCCCGGCGCGTCCAGCCGGACCGCCTCCGGGGCATGCCGCGACTGGAAGGCTTCCGCCTGCAGGGCGGATTCCTGCGGCCAGACCGAGCAGGTGACGAACAGCAGCTGCCCGCCTGGCTTGAGCATGCGCCACAGGTTGTCGAGGATGGCGCGCGAGGTTTCGGCAAGATGCGGCGCATCGGTCCGGCGGCGCAGCCAGCGGATGTCGGGATGCCGTCGCACGATACCCGAGGCGGTGCACGGCACGTCGGCAAGGATGCGGTCGAAGGGTTGGCCGTCCCACCAGTCGTCCGCGCTCGCGTCACCCCGCCGCAACGTTGCCTTGAGCCCGAGGCGGTCGAGGTTTTCGGTGATGCGGGACAGCCGCTTCGGATCGCTGTCCAGCGCCAGAAGTTCCACGTCGGCGCATTCCAGCAGGTGGCCGGTCTTGCCGCCCGGCGCGGCGCAGGCGTCGAGCACGCGCATGCCGTCCGACAGGCCGAGCAGCGGGGCGGCGAGCTGGGCGGCGGCGTCCTGCACGGACACCTCGCCTTCGCTGAAGCCGGGAATCTGCGTCACCGGCAACGGCTTGTGCAGCTTCACCGCATCCGCGCCGACACGGCTGGCCGCCACGCCCGCCTGCGCCAGGCGCGCGAGGTAGTCGTCCACGGCGAGGCGGCGGCGGTTGACCCGCAGCGTCAGGGGCGGCGGCGCGTTCCCCGCCATCAGGATGGCTTCCCATTGTTCCGGATAGGCCGCGCGCGCGGTATCGATCCACCACTGCGGATAATTCCAGCGGCCCGGCAGCGTCTTGCCGGCTTGCGCCAGCAGCGAGTCGCGTTCGCGCAGCGCGCGGCGCAGGACCGCGTTCACCATGCCCTTGGCCCGGGCCAGCGCGGGATCGGCGGCAGCGGCCTCGACTGCCTGGTCGACCAGGGTGAAGGGCTCGTAGGGCGCGTCCTCCTGCAGCATCAGGGCCAGCGCGCACAGCAGCAGGCTGCGCAGCCGTGCCGGCGCGGGCGGCTTGTCGGCCAGCAGGTCGAGCATTGCCTGGCTGGTGCCGAGCTTGCGCATGGTGCGATAGGCAATGTCCTGGATGGCGCCGCGTGCCTGCGGCCACGGCACGTCGGCGAACACCTGGGACAGCGCCTGCGGCAGGGCCACGCCGGTCCTGACCAGGGTGACGGCGTCGGCGGCGCCGAGCAGGCCGTGGGCCAGCGCATCGGAGGGAAGTGAGGATGGAAACACGGGCGGCGGCGCGGAGAAAGTGACGAGGAAGGAAAGGTTCAGGAGCGGATCAGGGCCAGCCGCGCGCCCAGCGCGACGAAGGCGCCGCCGACCGCGCGCTCCAGCCACTGGCGCGCGTGCGGGCTGTGAACCGCGCGCCGCGCCAGCGTGCCGGCGAGGAAGGCCGTGCCGCTGTTCCAGACGAGGCTGATTACGGCGAACGCCACGCCGAGCACCAGGAAGGCGACGGTCTTGTGGCCGGCGTCCGCGCTGACGAATTGCGGAATGAAGGCCAGGAAAAACAGGATGACCTTGGGATTCAAAACATTGGTCAGCAAGGCCTGCAGGAAGATGGTCTTGAGCGAGCGCGCCTCGCGCACCGGTTCCGCCGCCGCGTTGGCGGGCTTGGCCAGCAGCATGCGGATGCCCATGTAGATGAGGTAGGCGCCGCCGGCCAGCTTGATGAGCGTGAACGCGGTCGCGGACGCGGCGAGCAGGGCGCTCAGGCCCAGGGCGGATGCCAGCGCGTGCACGAAGCAGCCGACGGAGATGCCGAGCGCCGAAACCAGCCCGGCGGACCGGCCCTGCGCCAGGCTGCGGCCGACGATGTAAGCGGTGTCGGGACCGGGAGTCGCGTTCAAGAGTAAAACGGCGGCAACGAAAAGGCCGAAGTCGGTAACGCCAAACAGAGTCATGGTGCGATGCGCCGGTGCCGGCGGTACAGGAAAAGCGACAAGGGAAAGCGTGATTCTAACAGGCCGCGTCAGGCCGGCGCCTGCGCCATGCTGCCCCGGGCGTCCTGCCGGGCGTTTTCCTGGGCGGCCGATCGGACCTGTTCGAGCCCGCGCACCCAGGCGAGGACGTCGTCGAACACGCGTTCCTTGCCTTTCTCGTTGAATATCTCGTGGTAGAAGTCCTGGTAGCAATGCAGGCGGTTCATGTCGGACTTGCGCAGGCGGCTGAAGAAGGCCTGGCTGCCGGCGGCATCCACCAGCCGGTCGTCGCCGGCCACGACCATCAGCGTCGGCACCGCCACGGTGGGCGCGGCCGCATGGGAAAAATCGATGGCATCCAGCATGCAGGTCAGCAGCCGCGCGGAGATCCTGCCGTGGACGAGCGGATCGGCGCGGTAGGCTTTCTCGATCGCGGGGTCGTGCGACAGGTAGCGCGCCTTGACGCCGTTGGGCGCGCCGAAGCCGGGCGCCAGCTTCTGCATCATGCCGTGCAGCGCACGCTGCACGCCCGACAGCCGCACACGCAGCGCGGGAGAAGAGAGGATCAGTCCGCCCAGCGGCGACATGCCGCCGGTGGCGTAGCGCGCGGCGAACAGTCCGCCCATGCTGTGTCCGAAGAGGACCGGGGCTTGCCCGAGGCGGGAGGCAAAGTCGTCGAACACCCGCTTGGCATCGCTCAGGATGGCGTCGTTGTCCGGCGTGTCGCCGCGCGGGCCGCCCGAACGTCCGTGTCCGCGGTGGTCATGGGCGCGCACCGACCATCCCAGCGCGTTGAAGAAGCGGGCCACGTGGGCATAGCGGCCGCCATGTTCGCCCAAGCCGTGCATGATCACCACGCCGTGGCGGGCGCCCGGCACCAGCCAGTCGCGCGCGAAAAGGGGTGTGCCGTCGGCAGCCTTCAGCCGGACCTCCTGCGCCTTGTTCTCCTGTTCCTGCCCCTGGTGTTGCCCTTGCTGCCCCGTGCTGTCGACCGTCACTACACCCCCCACAAGATGTCATTGTGCCCGCGCTGCGCCGCGCGCATCATTTCCAGCAGCGGGTAGGCGCGGGTCGCGAAGCTCACGAATTCGATCGGTTCATGTTCGTTGTCATCGCCCTGCTCGCCGTGATGCGCCATGACGTCGCGCTGCACCTCCTCGGAATGGGGGTGCAGCCTGCTCTCCGCGATTTCCGCTTCCAGCTTGACGACGGCATTCTCCATTTCCGCGGACGTGATGACGCCCCGCTTCACATCCTTGTGCAGCAGATCGAGGATGCGCTTGGCGTGTTCCTCGTACATCATGACCTCGGCTGCGGCCTTCGACTTGAAATGAACCAACATGAAGCCTCCAATAATGTCATTGATGATTAAACCATAGCATGCGCCGGGAATTTTGCTATCGGCCAAACCTCGGCTTGCGTAGTATGGGAAATGGTTTCGATAGCCAAGGTTCCCCGGCAAGCTGCGGCGTCGGGGCCGCCGTCGCCGGCAGGCTGGTTCAGCCAGGTTTGAATGACCCGAGGAAAGTTTCGGCCTGCTCCGGCGGCACGGATTGCTGTCCGCCAAGCACCACAGCCTGGTACACGCGCTGCCCGGACCGGGCGAAACGCGCATACAGCACGCGCGCCTGGCCGCCGGGGCCGGCCTGGCCGCGGGCTTCCAGTTCCACCACCGACTGGCCGTCCGCGCTCTTGTCGGTTTCGCGAACGACGGTGCCGCCGATGTTCCGCACCATGCCTTTCTTCATCGCCTCGAGCACCGCCTGCGCCTTGCCGGCATCCGGCAGTTCGGCGGTGGTGACGGCGAAGGCGGTGCCGTCCACCTCGGCGGCGGTCATGGTCATGGAAACCTGCATGCCTTCCAGGTTGACCACGCGGGTATGGGTGGCGGGCTTGCCGGGAAGCAGGACGACGAAGGGGGGCTGGCTGCCGCGGACTTCGCGCCAGTCATACTTGGGGCTGCACGCGCACAGGAAGAGCGCCAGCGCCGCGCCTGCCAGGAGGCGCCGGGGTAGAGGATGTGTCATGCCGGCATGGTACCAGCACGGGACCGGCATGCGCTATGGCACCGCCTGCGCGGCCGCGCAGGCCCGGCGCTGCGCCTGGTGGAAGGTGCGCACGCCAAGGCTGACGCCGACGCACAGCAGCGCGATGCCCGCCAGGACTTGCGGCGCCGGCATCGCGCCGCGCAGGAGGAAGGCATAGAGCAATGCCGACAGCGTCTCGAACACGATGAGCTGGCCGCCAAGCGATGTCGGCAGGCGCTGGCTGGCCTTGTTCCACAGCATCGTGCCGAGCCAGGAGGCGCACAGCCCCAGCAGCAGCATCATGCTGATGAAGATCGCCGGCCGCGGGCCCAGCGGATAGTCGTAGCTGCCGCCGCTGATGGCATCCCATACGCCGTAGCCGGCGAATCCCGCCAGCGCCAGCGGCAGCGTGGCCAGGCCTTGCGCGGTCGCCCAGGTCGACGAGCGGATCTCCGGATGCCGCTTCAGATGCCGCGCGTTCATGATGGGATACCAGGTCCAGGCCGCCACCGCGCCCACCGCGATGACGCAGCCCAGCAGGTAGTCTTGCAGGGTGCGCTTGCCGCCGGCGTGGAAATCGAGGTGCGACAGTTCGCTGGCATTCACGAGCAGCAGGCCGGCGGCAATCGCCAGCAGCGAGGGAACCAGGCGCCGCCAGGCCACCGATTCCGACGCGTGGCCGGGCTTCCAGTTGGAGCAGACGGAAATCACGAGCGGCAGGGTGCCGATCATCATGGTGGGCAGGGGCGCGTCGGCCAGCTGGATGGCGCTGGCGAGCGCCGCGTAATACAAGATGTTGCCCACCAGCGACAGCTTGAGCGCGGCGATCCAGTCGCTGCGCGTGAGCGAAAGAATGCGCTGCCGGTCCAGCCAGGCAGGCACCAGCACGATCAGGCCGAAGCCGAGATAGCGCCCGAAGGACAGCACCGTGCCGGGATAGTCGCCCAGCACCAGCGGCGTGATGAAAACGAGGCCCCAGAGGAGCCCGGCGCCCAAGGCGCAGAGAAAACCGGTCAGCATGGCAATGGCAAGAAGAATCCGAAAACACGCAAGGCGTGCCCGGATTATGGCCGGGCGCGGATGCCGGGTCTTGTACCGATTTGCTGTTGATACTGCGCCGGCGTGACGCCATAGGAGCGCTTGAACCAGCGGTTCAGGTGGCTCTGGTCGGTCATTCCCGACGCCGCCGCTACATCGGAGGGAGGGATGCGGCGCGACAGCAGCGCCTTGGCCCGCGCCGCCCGCCTTGCCTGCACGTATTGATGCGGCGTGGCGTGGAAGGCGGCGGTGAAGACCCGGACGAAGTGAAACACCGACAACCCGGCTTCGCCGGCGAGCCTGTCCACGCTCAGGGTCTGGTCGAGTTCGGCTTCGATGCAGTCGAGCACCCGTTGCATGGATGCCATGCGCCGCGCCTGCTGCGCCGACATGGGCATCCGTAGCCGCGCATTGCGCCCGTAGCGCGCGACCACCGCATCCACCAGCGTGGTGAACTCAGACAGGAAGGAGAGATCGTCCGGTGCGTGCCACATGCGCCGGAACACCTTGCGGTAGGCGTCGGCGATGAGGGGATCATGCACCGCGGCGTCCGGGAAGAAGGATTCCGAGCCGGTCATGCGCCGCATGGTGTCCGGCTCGATGTACAGCATCTGGTAGGTCCAGCCGGCATCGATTTCCGCCTGGCCGGTGTGCAATTCGTCGGGATTCAGCAGCACCAGGGTGCCGGCGGGGGCGAGATGTTCCGCGCCCTGGTAGCGGAAGCGTTCCACCCCGGTTTCGATCGCGCCTACCGAATAGCCATCGTGCGCATGGGGCGCGAAGGCATGGTTGACGAGGCGCGCGGAAAACAGCTCCACGCCCGGCAGGTGCGGGCTGGCCTTGAAGGTGACGAATTCGCTGGGGTGATCGAACATGGTCCCCACATGATACCGGCTCGGGCGCAATGGCGGGCACCAGCCCGAGGGGTCATTGTTCGCGCAGCGCCCGCCGGTACTGGATGGCTTCCGACACCTCGGCCGCGCCTACCCGCGTTTCGCCGGCCAGGTCGGCGATGGTGCGCGCCACCTTGAGTACGCGGTGGTAGGCGCGGGCGGACCAGTTCAGCCGGGTCATGGCCTGGCGCAGCAGCTGCTCGGCGGCGTAGTCCGGCCGGCATTGCGCGTCGATCTCGGCGGTGCCCAGCGCATGGTTGGCCTTGCCCTGCCGCGCCAGCTGGCGCTGGCGGGCGGCGTCGACGCGTCCGGCTATGCGGGCGGACGGCTCTCCGTCGGCCTGCTGGAGCAATTCCTCGTGGGGCAGGGCGCTCACCAGGATCTGCATGTCGATGCGGTCCAGCAACGGGCCCGAGAGCTTGCCCTGGTAGCGGCCGACCTGCTCCGGCGTGCAGCGGCACTTGTTGGCCGGATGGCCGAGGTAGCCGCAGGGGCAGGGGTTCATCGCGGCGATCAACTGGAAGCGGGCCGGAAAGTCGGCCTGCTTGCCGGCGCGGGAGATGGTGATGTGGCCGGACTCGAGGGGTTCGCGCAAGACTTCCAGCACGCGACGGTCGAATTCGGGCAACTCATCCAGGAACAGGACCCCGCGGTGCGCCAGGGAAATCTCCCCCGGCCGGGGGCTGCCGCCACCGCCCACCAGCGCCACGCCCGAGGCGGTGTGGTGCGGCGAACGGTAGGGCCGCACTTTCCAGCGTGAAAAGCAGAAGCCGCTGGTCAGCGACTGCACCGCGGCGGATTCGAGGGCCTCGTCGTCGGTCATGGACGGGAGGATGCCGGGGAAGCGGGACGCCAGCATGGACTTGCCGGTGCCCGGCGGTCCGACCAGGAGCACGCTGTGGCCACCCGCCGCGGCCACCTCGAGGGCGCGCTTGGCGCGGGCCTGGCCTTTCACGTCGGTGAAGTCGGGATGGCAGGCGCGGGCCGGCAGCGGCGCCGCCTCGTGCCGGGGCAAGCGCGTCTGTGCGTCGCGCGCGGCGAAGTGGGCGCAAACAGCCAATAGCGAATCGGCGGGATGGATGCGCGCGTCGGCCACCAGCGCCGCTTCATCGGCATTGGCGCGCGGCAGGATGAAGGCGCGCTGCCCGCCGCCCGCTGCCGGGGATCGGTGCATCGCGTAGGTCATGGCCAGCGCGCCGCGGATGGGCCGCAACGCGCCGGACAGCGACAGCTCGCCGGCGAATTCGTAGTCATTGAGCGCGTCGCCGGGCATCTGGCCGGAGGCGGCAAGGATGCCCAGGGCGATCGGCAGGTCGAAGCGGCCGGATTCCTTGGGCAGTTCTGCCGGCGCGAGGTTGACGGTGATGCGCCGGGCCGGAAACTCGAACCCGGCGTTCTGCAGCGCCGCCCTGACCCTGTCCTTGGATTCCTTCACCTCGGTGTCGGGCAGGCCGACGATGGTGAAGGAGGGGATGCCGTTCGCCAGATGCACTTCCACGGTGACTTCCGGCGCCTGCATGCCGGCCAGCGCGCGGCTCTTCAGAACGGCAAGGCTCATCGGTCAATCTGGCATCCGGTCATTCGGGTTTCCTGGACTGCGCCTCCAGCTCGGCCACGCGGGCTTCGAGCGCTTCCAGCTTGGCGCGGGTCTTGGCCAGGACCTGGGTCTGGATGTCGAATTCCTCGCGGGTGACTAGGTCGAGCTTGGAGAAGCTCTGGGTCATGAAGGCCTTGACGTTCTTCTCGATGTCCTTCGCCGGCGAGTTTTCCAGCACCTGGTTGATCTTGGCCTGGAGGTCGTTGAAGAAGTTGTTGGCGGAGTTGTTCATGGTGGAAATCCTTGTTCGGTCCGAAAACGGGCGCACGATGAAAGTGCGTTCCATGGTGGTGCGCTTCAAAGTGGTGCGTATTCGATGGCGCATGGTGCGAACGGCGAGCCGATGGTGCACCAAAGCGGCAAAAAATTGAAAAACAATTAACGAATACTGTCAGGAAAAAGGGTGGCATGAGTTCTGCTATTGCCCCTTCCGTGCGTATTAGATCGCATTTCCGACACACCATCCACAAACAACAGGGATCCGCCATGAAAAAAATCATTCTTGCCTCCGCTGTCTTTGCTGCCTTCGCCGGCTCCATGGCTTACGCGGAAGAACAGAAGCCCGAGCACGAGGTAAGCTTCAATGCCACGCTGATCAGCGACTACCGCTATCGCGGCATTTCGCAGACCCGCCTGCAGCCGGCTCTGCAAGGTGGCGCCGACTATACGCACAACCCGAGCGGCTTCTACCTCGGCACCTGGCTGTCGACCATCAAGTGGACCAAGGACGCGGGCGGCGGCGGCGACGTCGAGTGGGACATCTACGGCGGCAAGCGCGGCGAGATCGTCCCGGGCGTGTCCTACGACGTCGGCGTGCTGAACTACGTCTATCCGTCCAACGGCCTGAACCCCAGCGCCAACACTTCCGAGATCTACGGCCAGGTCGGCTACGGCCCCGCCTACATCAAGTATTCGCACTCGCTGACCAACCTGTTCGGCTTCGCTGACAGCAAGGGCAGCGGCTACCTCGACATCGGCGCCAACGTCGACGTCGCCGAAGGCCTGCAGCTCAACCTGCACGCCGGCCACCAGCGCGTCAAGAACAACGGCGCAGCCAGCTACACCGACTGGAAGGTCGGCCTGACCAAGGACTTCGGCGTGGTTTCCGGCGCCATCGCCCTGGTAGGCACCGACACCAAGACCTACGTCGGACCGGCGCCCGACAACAAGAACCTGGGCAAGAACGCCCTCGTCGTCTCCATCGGCAAAACCTTTTAATTCGAGGCCATCATGAAACTGATCACTGCGATCATCAAGCCATTCAAGCTCGACGAGGTGCGTGAAGCCTTGTCGGCGATCGGCGTGCAGGGCATCACCGTCACCGAAGTCAAGGGCTTCGGCCGCCAGAAAGGCCACACCGAGCTTTACCGCGGCGCCGAGTACGTTGTCGACTTCCTGCCCAAGACCAAGATCGAGGCTGCCGTGGACGATGCCATCGTCGACCGCGCCATCGAAGCCATCGAAGGCGCGGCCCGCACCGGCAAGATCGGCGACGGCAAGATTTTCGTGTACGACCTGCAGCAGGTCGTTCGTATTCGTACCGGCGAAACCGGCAAAGACGCCCTCTAAGGAGACGATGATGAAAACCACCCTTACGCGCTTCATCGCGGCCGGCGCCCTGCTGTTCGCGGTAGGCTTCTCGCTGCCCGGCGTGGCGGCTGACGCGCCCGCTTCGGCGCCGGCAGCCTCCGCACCGGCGGCTTCAGCGGCAGTTCCCGCCGCCAGCGATGCGGCATCCACCCCGGCGCCCGCAGCCGCCGCTCCTGCAGCATCCGCACCGGCAGCCGCAGCACCCGCCGCCGCCGCTCCCGCCACGCCCGCGGCCGCGCCAGCACCCGTTCCCAACAAGGGCGATACCGCCTGGATGCTGGTCGCGACCGTGCTCGTCATCCTCATGACGATCCCGGGCCTGGCCCTGTTCTACGGCGGCCTGGTCCGTTCCAAGAACATGCTCTCGATCCTGATGCAGGTGTTCGTGATCTTCTCGCTGATCCTGGTGCTGTGGGCCGTCTACGGCTACTCGCTGGCGTTCACGGAAGGCGGCAGCTTCATCGGTTCCTTCGACCGCCTGTTCCTGAAGGGCATCACGCCGGACACCGTCGCTGCGACCTTCAGCAAGGGCGTGGTCATCCCGGAATACGCCTTCGCGGCTTTCCAGGCAACCTTCGCGGCCATCACCTGCGGCCTGATCGTCGGTGCATTCGCCGAGCGCGCCAAGTTCTCTGCCGTGCTGCTGTTCATCGTGCTCTGGTTCACGTTCTCCTACCTGCCGATCGCCCACATGGTCTGGTTCTGGCCCGGTCCTGACGCCTTCGTCGACCAGGCAGCCGCCGACAAGGCGACCGCCGCGTCGGGCTGGCTGTTTGCCAAGGGCGCGCTCGACTTCGCCGGCGGCACCGTGGTGCACATCAACGCCGCCGTTGCCGGCCTGGTGGGCGCCTACGTGATCGGCAAGCGCGTCGGCTACGGCCGTGAATCGATGGCGCCGCACTCGCTGACGCTGACCATGGTTGGCGCTTCCCTGCTGTGGGTGGGCTGGTTCGGCTTCAACGCCGGCTCCGCGCTGGAAGCCAACGGCACCGCCGCGCTGGCCTTCGTCAACACCCTGTTCGCCACCGCCGCTGCCACCCTGTCGTGGACCTTCGCCGAGTGGATGGGCAAGGGCAAGCCCTCGATGCTGGGTGCCGCTTCCGGCGCCGTTGCTGGCCTGGTTGCCATCACCCCGGCCGCCGGCTTCGTCGGCCCGATGGGCGCGATCGTCCTCGGCCTGCTGGCTGGCGTGCTCTGCCTCTGGGGCGTCAACGGTCTCAAGCGCGTACTCGGCGCCGACGACTCGCTGGACGTGTTCGGCGTGCATGGCGTGGGCGGCATCCTCGGCGCCCTGCTGACCGGCGTGTTCGCATCGCCTTCCCTGGGTGGCACCGGCATCTACGACTACGTCGCCAACAAGGTCGCGCCGGATTATTCCATCGCCGGCCAGGTCTGGATCCAGCTGCAAGGCGTCCTGACCACGCTGGTGTGGTCCGGCATCGTCGCCTTCGTGGCATTCAAGCTGGTCGACCTGGTGATCGGCCTGCGCGTTGCGGAAGAAGAAGAGCGCGAAGGCCTCGACATCTCCAGCCACGGCGAGTCGGCTTACCACTCCTGATCGAAAGGATGTTCCCCGCTTGCGGGGAACAAATAAAAAGCGCCCTGCGGGGCGCTTTTTTCATGGCTGCGGCCGAACTGCCTCAAGCCACGCCGTACCTGCCCCGGTAAGCCGCCACCGCATCCTTGAATTGTGCCAAGTCCTTGCTCGATCCCGCCGACAGATACTCCAGCAGGTCGTTCAGGTTGCCGATGGACAGCACCGGCATGCCATAGGCCTTGGTCACTTCCTGCACCGCCGAACCTTCCGACAGCGCGCCGTCCTTGCCTGACTTTTCCATGCGGTCGAGCGCGATCAGCACCGCGCAAGGGGTCGCGCCGGCGCCGCGGATGAGTTCGACCGATTCGCGCACCGAGGTGCCGGCGGAAATCACGTCGTCGATGATCACCACGCGGCCTTCCAGCTTCGCGCCGACCAGCGTGCCGCCTTCGCCATGGTCCTTGGCTTCCTTGCGGTTGTAGGCGAAGGCGACGTTGCGGCCGCGCCTGGCCAGCGCCACGGCGGTGGCGGACGCCAGGGTGATGCCCTTGTAGGCCGGGCCGAACAGCATGTCGAACTCGACGCCGGACTCGAGCAGCGTCTGGGCGTAGTAATCGGCGAGCCTGCCGAGCACGTCGCCGTTGTTGAACAGGCCGGCATTGAAGAAATAGGGCGAGGTGCGCCCGGCCTTGGTGACGAATTCTCCGAACTTCAAGACGCCCGCCTCGACGGCGAAGGCAATGAATTCCTGGCGTAGCTGGCTCACGGTAAGCTTCCTTGTGCAGATGATGATGGCGAATCGGGGGAATGTTGCTGGCGCGGCAAAAGCGGCCAAGCCGCCATTGTACCCGCCGCCCGCCAGCGCCCGGATCGGGTATGCTTTCGGCTTTGGTTTTTCCCCGGTCAATCCACCATGCTGAAGATCATTTCCGCCAACCTCAACGGCATCCGCTCCGCATCCAAGAAAGGCTTCTTCGAGTGGATGGACAAGCAGCAGGCCGACTTCGTCTGCATGCAGGAACTCAAGGCCCAGGCCGCCGACATGACGTCCGATTTCCTCGCGCCGCACGGTTTGAAAGGCAATTTCCATTACGCCGAAAAGAAAGGCTACTCCGGCGTGGGCGTGTACTCGCGCCATGAGCCGGATGCGGTGCAGGTCGGTTTCGGCTGCACCGAGTTCGACGCGGAAGGCCGCTACGTGCAGTGCGATTTCGGCAAGCTCAGCGTGATCTCGGTGTATTGCCCGTCAGGCTCGTCGAGCGAGGAACGGCAGCAGGCGAAGTTCCGCTTCATGGAGGTCTTCCTGCCGCACCTGCTCGAACTGCGCGCGAAAGGGCGCGAAGTCGTGCTGTGCGGCGACTGGAACATCGCGCACAAGGAAATCGACCTGAAGAACTGGAAGAGCAACCAGAAGAACAGCGGCTTCCTGCCGGAAGAGCGCGCCTGGCTGACGAGCGTGCTCGATGCCGGCTGGGTGGACGTGTACCGCCGCCTGCATCCCGAGACGACCGCTGAGGCCTATACCTGGTGGAGCAACCGCGGCCAGGCCTGGGCCAACAACGTCGGATGGCGCATCGATTACCACGTCTCCACGCCGGAACTGGCGAGCCACGCGAGCGCCGCGGCCATCTACAAGGATGAGCGCTTTTCGGATCATGCGCCGCTGACGATTCATTATGACGGCGCGTCGCGGTTCATGAAGGGGTAGATGGCGGAGTGAAGGGATTCCCGCCTGCGCGGGGATGACAGACGATGTTTTACCGGATGTAGGCAAGGCCGATTTCCTTCCTTCCACTTCTGCCATTCCCGCGCAGGCGGGAATCCCGTTTCAACCTTTCACCTCACCGGCGCGATCGCCTTCACATTGCTCTGGTAAGGCGGCAGCGCCTCCACCGCTTCCCCCTTCGCCTTCGCGTACAGCGGCAACACTTCGGGCAGGTGCTTCCGGATCTCGGCGATGCGGTTCTTGCCCGCCGGGTGGGTGGAAAACCATTGCGGCGGCGCATTCTTGCTGACGATGCCCATCTTCTGCCAGAGCGCGACGCCGGCGCGCGGATCGAAACCGGCGCGGGCGGCGATGTCGAGGCCGACCAGGTCAGCTTCCGTCTCGTCGGAACGGGAAAAGCTCAGCGTCATCAGGTTGGCGCCGAAGCCGGTCACGGTGTCGGTGACGCTCGGGTGGATGCCGAACACGGCCGACAATCCGAAACTCGCGATCTTCGCCCCGATGTTGGTGGCGCCCTGCTTGGCCATGCGCTCGCGGCCGTGTTCGCGCAGCGCGTGCGCGATTTCATGGCCCATCACGATGGCGATCTCGTCGTCGGTCAACTTCAACTCATTGAGCAGTCCGCTGAAGAATGCGATCTTGCCACCGGGCATGCAGAACGCATTGATTTCCTTCGAGCCGATGAGGTTGACCTCCCACTTCCACTGCGCGGCGCGCTGGTTCCAGCGGGTGGCTTCGGGAATGATGCGCTTGGCGATGGCGCGCAGGCGCTGCACCTGGGGATGATTTTCCGGCGCGAGCGCGCCCTTGGTACTGGCCTGCCGGGTCAGCGCGGCGTATTGCGCCTGGGCCATGGATTCGAGTTTTTCCTCGGGCACCAGCTTGCGCCAGGCCGACATCTCGTCGACCTGCACGCCGTCGCTGGCGCCGGCGGCCTTGTCCTTGGCCATGGCCGGCATGACCGGCATGGCCAGGGACAGGCAAAGCAGCACTGCGGCGTAACGCGTCATGGGGCCTCCGGGATCAGCCGGCGCCCCGGCGGCCTCAGCGGCTTTCCTTCCAGGGCGCGATCTTGGGAAGCATCATCATACCGGGAATGGTAAGCAGGAAGCAGATGATGAAGAACCAGAACCAGCCGGTGCCGGCGACGATGTAGCCCGCCATGGAATTGATGAAGGTGCGCGGCACGGCGGCCAGGCTGGAGAAGAGCGCGTACTGCGTGGCGGTGTAGCGCGGATCGGTCTCGCGCGAAATGTACGCCACGAAGGCCGCCGAGCCGAGCCCGAGGCTGCCGAAGGCCTCGAAGCCGATGGCCGCGCCGAGCAGGACCGGGTTCGGCCCCGACACCGCCAGCCAGGCGAAGCCGAAGATCGCCACCGCCTGGATCACGCCGAAGACCCACAGCGCCCGGTTGATGCCCAGCTTCACCATCCACACGCCGCCGACGATGCCGCCGGCGATGCTGGCCCATAGTCCGGTGGTCTTGGCGATCACGCCGATCTGCGTCATGGTGAAGCCGACGTCGAGATAGAACTTGGTCGACAGCGCGGTCGCCATGCTGTCGCCGAGCTTGAACAGGAAGATGAAGCCCAGCACCCACAGCGCCTTGTTCCAGCCGTCGCGCGCGATGAATTCCTTGAACGGCAGCACCACCGCGTCGCGGATGCTCTTCGGCGGCGCGCCGTAGACTTGCGGCTCGCGGACCAGCAGGGTGCAGAACAGGCCGGGCAGCATGAAGGCGGCGGTCACCCAGAACACGCCCTGCCACGGCATGCGGTCGGCAAGGATGAGCGACAGCGAACCCGGCACGAGGCCGGCGAGCTTGTAGGCGTTTACGTGCAGCGCCGCGCCCAGGCCCTGCTCGTTGTCGGGGAGGATCTCGCGCCGGTAGGCATCGATCACAATGTCCTGGCTGGCGGACAGGAAGGCGATCACCGACGCCATGATGGCGATTCTTGCCACGTCGGTCAGCGGGTCGAGACCGCCAAGGTAGCCGATGGCGATGAAGAGCGCGAACTGCGTCAGCGCCATCCAGCCGCGCCGGCGTCCCATCGTGGGAAAGCTGAAGCGGTCCATCAGCGGCGACCACAGGAACTTCCAGGTGTAGGGGAACATCACCAGCGCGAACAGGCCCAGCGCCTTGACGTTCAGGCCGGACGTGGCGAGCCAGGCTTGCAGCAGATTCAGCAGGATGAACAGCGGCAGGCCGGAGCTGAAGCCGAGGAACAGGATGGCGAGCATGCGGCGGTTGAAGAAGGCTTGCCAGCCGGAGGGAGTAGGTTGCGCGGCGGGTTTTTCCGGTGCCGGGACGGGGCCTTGCGCGGGTTTCGCTGCGATGATGTCTTCGTTGTCTGTTTTCATGCGGTCAGGGCCGGGGGTAATGGGTCACTGCGCCATACTTACTCTTTCCCCTTCAAGGGGAAGGTTGGGATGGGGATGGGTTTCGGTGGCGATCAAAGAAAAGCATCCAAATCATTGTCGAAGTTGATACTGTTCTTCGATCATGCTGGAAACCCATCCCCACTCCCGCCCTCCCCTTGGAGGTGAAGGAGTAGAGGAGCCGACCCTCACCTTGCAAGGGAGGGAATATGACGGCGAAAAGTGAAGCATACGTTGCAAGGATTTGGACAGAGAATCCGCCATCGCCCGCAACCCACTCTACCTCACCCCCTACCGCTTCCTGAACCGGAACACCGCGAGGCTTCCCCGCCAGTTCGGCAGAAAGCTCACAGGCTTTCCATCGTGCAACGCCACGCGTTCGAGCACTTCGAGTCCGACCTCGTGGGCAAGTTCCTCGAAATCAAAAATCGTGGCGCAGCGCAGGTTGGGCGTGTCATACCACTCATAGGGCAAGGATTTGGACACCGGCATGCGGCCGCGCAGCAGGGCAAGGCGGTGGGGCCAATACGCAAAATTGGGGAAGGAAACGATGGCTTCGCGGCCGACGCGGGCGATTTCCTTGAGCACGCCCTCGACGTTCTCGATCATCTGCAGCGCCGAGAGGCACAGCACGGTATCGAAGGCATCGTTTTCGAACATCGCGAGGCCGCCTTCCAGGTCTTGCTGGATCACCGCCACGCCGCGCTCCACGCATTGCGGGATCTTGGCATCGTCGATCTCGACGCCATAGCCGATGCATTGCTTGTCGGTCTGCAAATAGTCGAGCATCACGCCGTCGCCGCAGCCGAGGTCGAGTACATGCGCGGCCGGAGGCACCCAATGCGCGATGAAGGCGAGGTCGGCGCGCAGGGCGCTGAGTTCCTGGAAATTCATGCCGCCCTCCGCTGCGCGATCTCTTGCCAGATGCGTTCGTAATACGCGCGCACGGTGTTCATGTAGCGTGGGTCTTCCAACAGGAAGGCGTCATGGCCGTGCGGCGCGTCGATTTCGGCATAGGTGACCTTGCGCTTGTTGTTGACCAGGGCCTGCACGATCTCCCGGCTGCGTTGCGGCGAGAAGCGCCAGTCGGTGGTGAAGGAAACCAGCAGGAAGCGGGCCTCGGTCTGCGCAAGCGCGCGGGTGAGATCGTCGCCATGCTCGCGCGCCGGGTCGAAGTAATCCAGCGCCTTGGTGATGAGCAGGTAGGTGTTGGCGTCGAAGTATTCCGAAAACTTGTCGCCCTGGTAGCGCAGGTAGGATTCGATCTCGAAGTCGATGCCGAAGCCGAACTGGTAGTCGCCGTTGCGCAGGCGGCGGGCGAATTTCTCGGCCATGCTGTCGTCGGACAGGTAGGTGATGTGGCCGATCATGCGCGCCACCCGCAGGCCGTTGCGCGGCACCACGCCGTGGGCGTAGAAGTCGCCGCCATGGAAATCGGGATCGGTCAGGATGGCCTGGCGGGCGACGTCGTTGAAGGCGATGTTCTGGGCCGACAGCTTGGGCGTGGAGGCGATCACGATCGCGTGCCGCATCCGGTCGGGAAACAGCATGCTCCAGGACAAGGCCTGCATGCCGCCAAGCGAGCCGCCCATCACCGCCGCGAACTGGCGGATGCCGAGTTCGTCGGCGAGGCGCGCCTGCGCCCGCACCCAGTCTTCCACGGTCACGACCGGGAAGCTGGCGCCGTAGGGCTTGCCGGTCGCCGGATCGGGATGCATCGGGCCGGTCGAGCCGAAGCAGGAGCCTAGATTGTTGACGCCGATGACGAAGAAGCGGTCGGTGTCCAGCGGCTTGCCCGGTCCGACCATGTTGTCCCACCAGCCGACGCTCTTCTTGCCGTCGGCGCCGACGTACATGCCGGCGACGTGGTGCGAGGCGTTGAGGGCATGGCAGACCAGCACCGCGTTCGAGCGGTCGGCGTTCAGGGTGCCGTAGGTTTCGTAGACCAGGGTGTAGTCGGCGATCGACGCGCCGCTGGACAGGCGCAGCGGCGTCTTGAAATGCATGGATTGCGGTGTGACGATTCCGAGGGACGACATACGGGTCCAGGTTGAGGTTTGCCGTCAGCGGCCGACCATGAAAAAACCCGGCCGCTGATTCAGCTTGCCGGGCTCGTTGCTTGATCGTCTGGAGGCGTTGACCAAGGCACGCTTTAGCCGTATTTGTAACGCGCCCGCAAGCTGATTATCAAATCGGCGCAATTGGCAAGGATAGCGAAACTGAAAGAGGGCGTCAAACCGGCGGCAGGCGCCGGGTCGGCAAGCGCGGCCGGAGGCTTTAAAAATCCGGCAACATCCCCATGTGGGGCACAGGCGGAGGGAATGTCCGGCATCCCGCTCCCGAAACTTGCCATCCCGGTAATGAAATCCGCTATGGCGGTGGCGGCGCCCGCGGTGTTCCATCCACGCAAACCACCGATTGCCGTTAGAATCAGAACCAATCGCTCATCAGCTAATACCCACAAGGTTTCTATGGTCCCCCACCTCGTCACGGCCCTGAACGGCCCGCTTCTCGATCTCGAAAAGAAAATCCTGAACGCCACCCCGGCCATCGAGCGCTGGTTCCGGCTGGAATGGATGGAGCATACGCCGCCCTTCTATTGCTCGGTCGACCTGCGCAACGCCGGCTTCAAGCTGGCCCCGGTGGATACCAACCTCTTCCCCGGCGGCTTCAACAACCTGTCGCCGGAAATGCTGCCGCTGGCGGTGCAGGCGGCGATGGCGGCCATCGAAAAATATTGTCCGGACGCGAAGAACCTGCTGCTGATCCCCGAAAAGCACACCCGCAACACCTTCTACCTGCAGAACGTCTCGCGCCTGATCCAGATCTTCCGCCAGACCGGCCTGAACGTGCGCCTCGGCTCCCTGTCGGACGAGGTCAAGGAACCGACCAACATCGAGCTGCCCGACGGCACGGTGCTGACGCTGGAGCCGCTGGAGCGCTCGGCCAACGGCCGCCGCCTCGGCCTCAAGAACTTCGATCCCTGCACCATCCTGCTCAACAACGACCTGTCCGGCGGCATTCCCTCCATCCTGGAGAACCTGCCGGAGCAGAACCTGCTGCCGCCGCTGCACGCCGGCTGGGCGGTGCGGCGCAAGACCAACCACTTCGCCGCCTATGACGAAGTGGTCAAGAAATTCGCCAAGATGATCGACATCGACGGCTGGATGCTCAACCCCTACTTCGCGAAGTGCGGGGAAATCAATTTCCACGAGCGCACCGGCGAGGAATGCCTGGCGTCCAACGTCGACATGCTGCTGACCAAGATCCGCAAGAAGTACAAGGAATACGGCATCAAGGAAACGCCCTTCGTGATCGTCAAGGCCGATGCCGGCACCTACGGCATGGGCATCATGACCGTGCGCGATGCCAGCGAGGTCAAGGACCTCAACCGCAAGCAGCGCAACAAGATGGCGGTGGTCAAGGAAGGACTGGAAGTCTCCGACGTCATCATCCAGGAAGGCGTGCATACCTTCGAGCGCATCAACGACGCGGTGGCCGAGCCGGTGGTGTACATGATCGACCGCTACGTGGTCGGCGGCTTCTACCGGGTGCATGCCGAGCGCGGCGTCGACGAAAACCTGAACTCGCCCGGCGCGCATTTCGTGCCGCTGGCCTTTGCCCAGCAGCATGCCCTGCCCGACCTGCAGGCCAAGCCGGGCACGGCCGCGCCCAACCGCTTCTACATGTACGGCGTGCTGGCGCGCATGGCCTTGCTGGCGGCGTCGATCGAACTGGAAAAGACCGACCCGAACCCGGAAGTCTATTAAATGAAAATCGCCTTCTTCGCCGATCCGCTCGATCACTTCAAGATCTACAAGGACACGACCTTCGCCATGATGCGCGAGGCCGCGCGCCGGGGCCATGAAGTGCATGCCTTCGAGCAGCGCCACATGGCGCTGGAGAACGGCCGCGTGGTGGCGGAGGTCGCCCGCATCCACCTCACCGGCGAGGACAAGGCCTGGTTCCGCGCCGATCCGGCGCAAGCCGGCGGGCTGGACCGCTTCGACGCGGTCATCGTGCGCAAGGACCCGCCCTTCGACATGGAGTACATCTACGCCACCTACCTGCTCGAACTGGCAGAGCAGCAGGGCGCGAAGGTGTTCAACAAGCCCGAGGCGATCCGCAGCCACAACGAAAAGCTGTCCATCGCCCGGTTTTCGCAGTTCACCGCGCCGACCCTCGTCACCAGCGACGACCAGCGCATCCGCGCCTTCCACGCCGAGCACCGGGACATCATCCTCAAGCCGCTCGACGGCATGGGCGGCATGGGCATCTTCCGCGTCCGCGAAGACGGCATGAACCTGGGGTCCATCATCGAGACCCTGACCGTCAATGGCAGCCGCACCATCATGGTCCAGCGCTACATCCCGGCGATCGTGGCCGGCGACAAGCGGGTCCTGCTGATCGGCGGCGAGGTCGTGCCCTATTGCCTCGCCCGGGTGCCGCAGAACGGCGAGGTGAGGGGCAACCTGGCGGCGGGCGGCGTCGGCGTGGCCAAGGAACTGTCCCCGCGCGACCGGGAAATCGGCGAGGCGCTGGCGCCCGAGCTTTGGAAACGCGGCCTATTGCTGGTAGGATTGGACGTGATCGGCGACTGCCTCACCGAAGTCAACGTGACCAGTCCCACCTGCTTCCAGGAAATCACCCAGCAGACCGGCTTCGACGTGGCTGCCATGTTCATCGACGCCCTGGAACGGCAATGACGCCCAAGCCGGCAAGTCCGGCATGCATCCGGGCATGGCGAAACGCGACAAGAAAAGAACCATGTTGACCAGGGAAACCGCCCGCGGCGCGACGATGCGGCCAGCCGGCACACGACACACATGATTGGCATCCTCCTGCTTACCCACGCGCCGCTCGGCACCGCCTTCGTCGAGGCGGCGACGCACGTCTTCCGCGGCCGTCCCGAACGCATGGAAGCCATCGACGTGCGCGCCGACCAGGACACCGCCGAGGTCAACCGCATCGCCAGGGAAGCCATCGCCCGCATCGACGACGGCTCCGGCGTGCTGGTGATCACCGACGTCATGGGCGGCACTCCCTCGAACTGCACGCACCGGCTGGGCGAGCCCGGCCACGTGGAAGTCATTGCCGGCATCAGCCTGCCCATGCTCCTGCGCGCGCTCACCTACCGCAACGACACGCTCGACGTGGTGGTCGAGATGGCGCTTGCCGGCGGACAGAGCGGCGCGGTGCGCGTGGACAACCGCGTCCGCCTTTCCCCGAACTGACACGAACTGAAACCAACCGAGACCAACAGAAAAAAGAGACATGGTTCAACAGGAAATCGAAATCATCAACAAGCTTGGCCTGCATGCCCGCGCCTCCGCCAAGCTCACGCAACTGGCAGGCAAGTTCAAGAGCGAGGTCTGGCTGACCCGCAACGCCCGCCGCGTCAACGCCAAGTCCATCATGGGGGTCATGATGCTGGCCGCCGGCAAGGGCTCGAAGGTCACGCTCGAGGCCGACGGAGCGGACGAAAAGGAATGCATCGATGCGCTCGCGGGCCTGATCAACGACAGGTTCGGCGAAGGCGAATGACGACTCCACTCTGACGGGCGCATCCCATGGCTTCCTTCACGCTCCACGGCATTCCAGTCTCGCGCGGCATCGCCATCGGCCGCGCGCACCTGCTCACGCGCGCCGCGCTCGACGTCAAGCATTACCTCATCCCGGAAGAGCAGGTCGAAGCCGAGGTGCAGCGCCTGCAGAAAGCCATCGCCACCGTCCACAAGGAACTGCAGACCATCTGGAACGAGCTGCCCAAGGATTCGCCGGCCGAACTGGGCGCCTTCATCGACGTGCATGCGCTCATCCTCTCGGACCCCATGATCGCCGAGGTGCCGCTGGACATCATCCGCACGCGCTACTACAACGCCGAATGGGCGCTGGTGACGCAGATCGACGAGCTGTCGTCGCAGTTCGATGAAATCGAGGATGCCTACCTGCGCGAGCGCAAGGCCGACATCCAGCAGGTAGGCGAGCGCGTGCTCAAGGTGCTGACCGGCACCGCCGCCACCCAGCTTGCCGGCAGCAGCACCGACGAAGCCACCGGCCGCATGATCATCGTCGCGCACGACATCTCGCCGGCCGACATGCTGCAGTTCAAGGACCGCGCCTTCGGCGGCTTCGTCACCGACCTCGGCGGCCAGAACTCGCATACCGCCATCGTCGCCCGCAGCCTCGACATTCCCGCCGCGGTCGGCATGTTCAATGCCTCGGCGCTGATCCAGCAGGACGACTGGGTCATCATCGACGGCGACGCCGGCGTGGTCATCGTCGATCCCACGGCCACGCTGCTCGAGCAATACCGCGAGCGCCAGACGCGGCTCATCCGCGACCGCAAGAAACTTTCCAAGCTGCGCAAGACGCCCTCCATCACCGAGGATGGCACCGAGATCGCGCTGCTGGCCAACATCGAATTGCCGGAAGACTGCGCGGCGGCGATGGAATCGGGCGCGGCCGGCGTCGGCCTGTTCCGCTCGGAATTCCTGTTCATGGGCCGCACCGGCGTCTCGCACAAGCTGCCGTCGGAAGACGAGCAGTTCGAGTCCTACCGCAAGGCGGTGCTGGCCATGAAGGGCAGGCCGGTGACCATCCGCACGCTCGACATCGGCGCCGACAAGCCGCTGGACGACGCCGAGCAGACCGCGCTCAATCCCGCGCTCGGCCTGCGCGCCATCCGCTTCTGCCTCGCCGAGCCGCAGATGTTCCTCGCCCAGCTGCGCGCCATCCTGCGCGCCTCGGCCTTCGGACCGGTGCGGCTGCTGGTGCCGATGATGGCGCATTCCTTCGAGATCGACCAGACGCTGGCCATGATCGAGCAGGCCAAGACGCAGCTGCGGGAAGCGGGCCAGAAATTCGATCCGCTGATCCCGGTCGGCGCCATGATCGAGATTCCCGCCGCGGCGCTGACCCTGCCGATGTTCGTGAAGAAGATGGACTTCCTGTCCATCGGCACCAACGACCTGATCCAGTACACGCTGGCGATCGACCGCGCCGACCACGAGGTGGCGCATCTCTACAACCCGCTGCACCCGGCGGTGCTCTACCTGTTGTCGTCGACGATTTCCATCGGCACCAAGGCGGGCGTGCCGGTGGCGGTATGCGGGGAAATGGCGGGGGATGTGCGGCTGACCCGGCTGCTGCTGGGCATGGGGCTGCGGGAATTTTCCATGCATCCGCGCCAGTTGCTGGCGGTAAAGCAAGAAATCCTCAACAGCGACCTGAACGTGCTGGCGCCGCAGGTGAAGAAGATCCTGAAATCCTACGATCCGGTGGCGATCGCGGAAGCGGTGGAGCAGTTACGGGGGGAGTGAGGGCGCATTGAGGGCGCATTGAGAGCAAGGCGGATCGGTCCGCCTTGCCACGCGTTCCAGACGGCCCGGCGGGCCGGTCCCTCGTTCTCAGCCTGCCAGTTTTTTCTTCAGCAATTCCTGCAGCTGCGCCGGATTCGCCTTGCCCTTGGTCGCCTTCATGGCCTGGCCGACGATGGCGTTGAAGGCCTTTTCCTTGCCTGAACGATACTCTTCCACCGACTTCGCATTCGCCGCCAGCACCTCATCGACGATTTTTTCCAGCGCGCCGCTGTCGGAAATCTGCTTCAAGCCTTTCGATTCGATGATCTCGTCGGCATAGGCATCCTGGCCGGACGGGGTTTCCCACATCGCGCCGAACACTTCCTTGGCGATCTTGTTGCTGATCGTGCCATCGGCGATGCGCTGCAGCAGCACCGCAAGCTGCGCGGCCTTGACCGGCGCGGCGCCGATGTCCACGCCTTCGCGGTTGAGGGTGAAGGAGACGTCGCCCATCAGCCAGTTGGCGGCGGTCTTGGCAAGGTCGCGGCCCGCCTTGCCGACCACGCCTTCGAAGTAGGCGGCCATGGCCTTGGATTGCGTGAGCACCATGGCATCGTATTCCGGCAGGCCGTAGTCGCGTACGAAGCGTTCGCGCATGGCGCCCGGCAGTTCCGGCATGGAAGCCTTCACGCGCTCGATCCAGTCCTGCGCGATCACCAGCGGCGGCAGGTCGGGGTCGGGGAAGTAGCGGTAATCCTGCGCGTCTTCCTTGCTGCGCATGGAGCGCGTTTCCTTGCGGTCCGGGTCGTAGAGGCGGGTTTCCTGCACCACCCGGCCGCCGTCCTCGATCAGCTCGATCTGGCGCCGCACCTCGTAGTTGATGGCTTCTTCCAGGAAGCGGAAGGAGTTGAGGTTCTTGATTTCGCAGCGGGTGCCGTATTCCTTCTGGCCGAGCGGGCGCACCGAGACGTTGGCGTCGCAGCGGAAGGAGCCCTCCTGCATGTTGCCGTCGCAGATGCCCAGCCACACCACCAGCGAATGCAGCGCCTTGGCGTAGGCCACGGCTTCGGCGGCGCTGCGCATGTCGGGCTCGGTCACGATTTCCAGGAGCGGCGTGCCGGCGCGGTTGAGGTCGATGCCCGACATGCCGTGATAGTCTTCATGCAGGGACTTGCCCGCGTCTTCCTCGAGGTGGGCGCGGGTGAGTTGCACGGTCTGCATCTGCGGCTTGCCATCCTTCTCGACGACGAAGGAAATGGTGCCGCCCTGGACCACCGGGATCTCGTACTGGCTGATCTGGTAACCCTTGGGCAGGTCGGGGTAGAAGTAATTCTTGCGCGCGAAGATGGAATGCGGCGCGACCTTCGCGCCGATGGCCAGGCCGAACTGGATCGCGCGTTCCACCGCGCCCTTGTTCAGCACCGGCAGCACGCCGGGCAGGGCCAGGTCCACCGGGCTGGCCTGGGTGTTGGGCTCCGCGCCGAAGCGCGTCGAGGCGCCGCTGAAAATCTTGGATTCGGTGGAGAGCTGCGCATGCGTCTCCAGGCCGATGACGACTTCCCATTGCATAGGTCTGTTCCTTACTCTTGATATTGGCAGGTGCCGGTCTTCAGGTTCACCGACAGCTCCGTGAAATTTCCCCGCGATCCGCACAGCGCCGGGCAGCTGGGCTTGATCGACAACTGGTCGCCTTCGCGTTCGAGGCGGATGCTGCAACTCGGCAGGCGGGCGAACTCGTAGCCGCGCCGTTCGCGTGCCGCCTGCGCGTCGCTCAAGGTGACGCGCCACTCGCGGCCGGCGCCCACTTCGCGGCTTTCGGCGACGAGGCCGTCGCCGTCATCGATGCTGCATTCAAAGCCATGCGTGCTTCGGAACAGCGACGACTCCCAGCGGAAAGCATCGATCTTGTCGCCGTGCAGCCGCATCTCGCCCGCGTCGGCATAGATGACGCTTTCGCCATGGTCGCTGCCCTTCGTGCTGCACGAGAACCTGGCATCCAGATCTTGCGCCACGACAGGCAAGGCAACCATCAGCAGCAGGGCGGCTGGCAGGCGCATGCTCAGACGCCTTCGGGCGCGCGGCGATGCCAGTCGGTGACGCGCTGGAACTGGTGCGCGACGTTGAGCAGCCTGGCTTCGTCGAAATAATTGCCGATGATCTGCAGGCCCACCGGACGCTTGCCGTTCTTGTCGCCCTGGCCGAAACCGCAGGGAATCGACATGCCGGGCAGGCCGGCGAGGCTGGTGGAGAGCGTAAAGATGTCGGCAAGGTAGTTCGCCACCGGATCGTCGGCCTTGTCGCCGATGTCCCAGGCGACCGTCGGGCAGACCGGGCCCATGATCACGTCGCACTGCGTGAAGGCGTTCTTGAAGTCTTCCGCGATCAGGCGGCGGATCTTCTGCGCCTGCAGGTAGTAGGCATCGTAATAACCATGCGACAGCACGTAGGCGCCCACCAGGATGCGGCGCTGCACCTCGTGGCCGAAGCCCTCGGCGCGCGACTTGCTATACATGTCGGCCAGGTCCTTGTATTCCTTGGCGCGGTGGCCGTAGCGCACGCCGTCGAAGCGCGACAGGTTGGACGAGGCTTCCGCCGGGGCGATCACGTAATAGACGGGAATCGACAGTTCGGTCTTGGGCAGGGACACGTCCACCAGCGTGGCGCCGAGCTTTTCATATTCCGACAAGGCGGCGCGCACCGCCTGTTCGACGTCGGCGGCGAGGCCGGGGCCGAAGTATTCGCGCGGGATGCCAATCTTCAGGCCCTGCAGCGGCTTGTCGAGGTCGCGGGCGAAATCCTCGGCGGGGCGCTCGAGGCTGGTTGAATCCTTGGCATCGAAGCCGGCCATGGCGTTGAGCAGCAGGGCGCAGTCTTCGGCGGTCTGGGCCATCGGGCCGCCCTGGTCGAGCGAGGATGCAAAAGCGATCATGCCGAAGCGCGACACGCGGCCGTAGGTCGGCTTGATGCCGGTGACGCCGCACAGCGCCGCAGGCTGGCGAATCGAGCCGCCGGTATCGGTCGCCGTGGCCGCGGGCGCGAGGCGCGCCGCGATGGCCGCCGCCGAGCCGCCGGACGAGCCGCCGGGAATGGCTGCTTTGTCCCACGGATTCTTCACCGGGCCGAAGTAGGAATTTTCGTTCGACGAACCCATGGCGAATTCATCACAGTTCAATTTTCCGAGCGTCACCATGCCGGCATTGCGGAACTGTTGCACCACAGTAGCATCGAAGGGGCTGATGTAGCCTTCCAGCATCTTCGAGCCGGCGGTGGAACGCCAGTCGCGCGTCACGAAAATGTCCTTGTGCGCGATGGGGATGCCGGTCAGGGGCGTGACCTCGCCGCGGGCAAGGCGCGCATCCGCTTCGGCGGCCTGGGCCAGCGTGAGGTCGCGGTCGACGTGCAGGAAGGCATTGAGGTCGCTTTTCCCGATGCGGTCGAGATAATGCGTTGCCAGTTCCTTGGCGGAGACTTCCCTGGCTTGCAGCAGGGAAGACAATTGTTTGAGGGTCTTGTTGTGCATGGATGTCGGAATGTCGCGGAGGAGGTCGCGCCGGATGCCCGGCGCCCGTTGTTCGATGGCTATTCGATGACCTTGGGCACGAGATAGAGCCCGTCCTGCGTGGCGGGCGCCGGCTTCTGGTAGTCTTCGCGGCGGTTGGGCTCGGTCACCGCGTCCTCGCGCAGCCGCAGCGAGACATCGTTCTGGTGGGCGGCGATCGGATGGTTCAGCGGCTCCACGCCGGAAGTGTCGACAGCGCGCAACTGCTCGACCAGCGAGAAGATGCCGTTGAGCTTGTCGAGGGTCTTGCCCGCCTGGTCTTCGTTCAGGTCGAGCTGCGCCAGACGGGACAGGCGCTTTACGTCGGAGAGGTCAAGTGACATGGTTGGATAGATGTTTGGACAAGCATTTCGGACGGGATTGTACAGGAATGCAAATTGTGTTCTTGTTCTGGCAAAAACTTGCCAAAAGGCCGCATGTGGCCTGCATTTTTGGAGTTTCCGTCGACTAATCTCACGTGAATTATAAGGTAGAATGTCGGGTTAAGACTTTGCCGGCAAAGGCGTGAGGAAGGCCTTGCCAGGCTTGCAAAAAGGGCACGCTTGCAAGGGACGCAACAAGGTCCCGCGCAGCGGAATCGACCTCAAATAAAAAGGCGCAACAACGCGCATCGGGACCATACATGTTCGGATTTTTACGCAGTTATTTTTCTAACGACCTGGCGATCGACCTGGGCACGGCCAATACGCTGATCTACGCGCGCAACATGGGCATCGTGCTCGACGAGCCTTCCGTCGTGGCGATCCGCCAGCAGGGCGGCCCCAACGGCAAGAAGACCATCCAGGCGGTCGGCAAGGAAGCCAAGCAGATGCTGGGCAAGGTGCCGGGCAACATCGAGGCGATCCGCCCGATGAAGGACGGCGTGATCGCCGACTTCACCGTCACCGAGCAGATGCTCAAGCAGTTCATCCGCATGGTGCACGACTCCAAGCTGTTCAAGCCGTCCCCGCGCATCATCATCTGCGTGCCCTGCGGCTCCACCCAGGTCGAGCGCCGCGCCATCCGCGAATCCGCGCTCGGCGCCGGCGCTTCCCAGGTCTACCTGATCGAAGAACCGATGGCCGCCGCGATCGGCGCCGGCCTGCCCGTCTCCGACGCTACCGGCTCCATGGTGGTGGACATCGGCGGCGGCACCACCGAGGTCGGCATCATTTCCCTCGGCGGCATGGTCTACAAGGGCTCGGTGCGCGTCGGCGGCGACAAGTTCGACGAAGCCATCGTCAACTACATCCGCCGCAACTACGGCATGCTGATCGGCGAACAGACCGCCGAGCTGATCAAGAAGGAAATCGGTTCCGCCTTCCCGGGTTCCGAGGTCAAGGAAATGGAAGTCAAGGGCCGCAACCTGTCCGAAGGCATTCCCCGTTCCTTCACCATCTCCAGCAATGAAATCCTCGAGGCGCTGACCGACCCGCTGAACAACATCGTGTCCGCGGTCAAGAACGCGCTGGAGCAGACGCCGCCCGAACTTGGCGCCGACATCGCCGAGAAGGGCATGATGCTCACCGGAGGCGGCGCGCTGCTGCGCGACCTCGACCGCCTGCTGATGGAAGAGACCGGCCTGCCCGTGATCGTTGCCGAAGATCCGCTGACCTGCGTGGTGCGCGGCTCCGGCATGGCGCTCGAGCGCATGGACAAGCTTGGCTCCATCTTCTCCTACGAGTAAAGTAAAGCTGGCGCGGCGCTTTCCGGTTTCGGCCGGGCGCGCCGCCAGGCCTTGGTTCCGGCCGGCCCCGGTGGCTGACAACATCGCCGGCGACCGGACCAGCGCAGATTTCGTCTTCAGACAGTTCCTCCGCAGATCCTGATGGAATACAGTCCGCCGCCACTCTTCAAGCAAGGCGCCTCCGCGCGCGCGAAAGTGGTGTTCTTCTCCCTGATCGCCCTGATCCTGCTGGTCGCCGATTCCCGCCTGCGTTCCCTGGGCATCGTGCGCCAGGTCGCAGGCACCGTGCTGTATCCGCTGCAGGTGGCGGCCATGCTGCCGCGCGATGCCGCCACCATGGCCGGCGACTATTTCACTTCGCTCTCCACGCTGGAACGGGAAAACAAGGCGCTCAAGCAGGACAAGGTGCTCAATGCCCAGACCCTGCAGCAGGTGCACCAGCTCGCGGCCGAGAACGACCAGCTGCGCAAGCTGCTGGCTGCCAACGAGCGCGTGCCGATGAAGTCGGTGCTGAGCGAGATTTTGTACGACGCGCGCGACGCCTATACCCGCAAGGTGGTGGTCGACCGCGGCAGCCGCCAGGGCGTCTCGCCCGGCCAGCCGGTGATCGACGACGTCGGCGTGGTCGGCCAGGTGACGCGCGTCTTCCCCTTCACCGCGGAAGTCACCCTGCTCACCGACAAGGACCAGGCCATCCCGGTGCAGGTGGTGCGCAGCGGCCTGCGCAGCATCGCCTACGGCCAGGGACATTCCGGTTCGCTCGACTTGCGCTTCATGCCGACCAACGCCGACATCAAGAGCGGCGACACGCTCGTCACTTCTGGCATCGACGGCGTCTATCCGCCCGGCCTCGCGGTGGCCAAGGTCACGCATGTCGAAACCAAATCGTCGGATGCCTTCGCCCGCATCACCTGCCAGCCGATCGCCGGCATCGACCGCAACCGCCAGCTGCTGATCCTGCTCAACGAAACCAAGCTGCCGCCGCCGCCTCCGCCCGAAGAGGCGAAGGACGGCAAGAAGGACAAGGGCAAAAAGCGCATCGCCGAGTTCAAGGATGGCAAGAAGGATGCCGGCGCGGCGCCAGCGGCGCAGGGCGCTGCCCAGCCGGCCGCGCAACAACCGGCCGCGCAGCAACCGGCCGCGCAGCCGGCGACGGGACAGCAGCCCGCCTCAGGCAACGTCCCCGCGAAACCCTCGGCTGCGCCAGCCCCGGCCGGCGCAGCCGCCAAGCCCGCGCCAAAAGG
>NZ_JAAIVB010000077.1 GCF_010974945.1 Noviherbaspirillum galbum
CAGCCGCCAAGCCCGCGCCAAAAGGCGCCGCCGCAACCGCTGCAGCCCCGGGTGCCGCAACCGCCGCGAACCCTGCCGCGAAAACCCAGGCAGCCGCGCCGCCGGCCGCACCCGCACCCCGGCCGGCCGCTGCCGACACGCCGAAACCCGCCGCCCAGCGCCAGCCGCAAGCCAAGACGGAGACCGCGCAATGAACCGCCCGCATTACATTCTCCTGCCGGCCAACCCGCTGTTCGTCATCGTGTCGATCTGCGGTGCCTTCCTGCTGAACATCCTGCCCTGGGGCCAATGGTACGGCGTGCCCGACATGGTTGCGCTGGTGCTGGTCTTCTGGAGCATCCACCAGCCCCGCCTGGTCGGCATCGGCGTCGCCTTCTTCATGGGCCTGCTGATGGACGTTCATGACGCGGCGCTGCTCGGCCAGCACGCGCTTGCCTATACGCTCCTGTCCTACTTCGCGATCATGATCCACCGCCGCGTGCTGTGGTTTCCGATCGGTACCCAGGCGCTGCACATCCTGCCCTTGCTGCTGATGGCCCAGATGGTGCAACTCGTGGTGCGCGTGGCGGTGAGCGGCAAGTTCCCCGGCTGGCTCTACTTTCTCGAAAGCGTCACCGCCACCCTGTTGTGGCCCCTCGCTTCCTGGATCCTGCTCGCGCCGCAGCGCCGTGCCATCGACCGCGACGAAACGCGGCCGATCTAAGCCTTCGCCCGCGACGGCCGACCCATGACTGAATTCAAGAATACCGAACGCGAACTGCATTTCTTCCGCCTGCGCCTGTCGGCGGCGGCAATCTTCGTGTTCATCTGTTTCTCGCTGCTGCTGGCCCGCTTCATCTGGCTGCAGGTCTACAAGCATGCCGACTACCAGGCGCAGGCCGAGGACAATCGCATCTCGGTGGTGCCGGTCGTGCCCAACCGCGGCCTCATCGTCGACCGCAACGGCGTGGTCCTGGCGCGCAACTTCTCGGCCTACACGCTGGAAATCACGCCGTCCAAGGTCCGCACCAGCCTCGACCAGGTCATCGATGAACTGGCCACGCTCATCGACATCCAGCCCAAGGACCGCAAGCGCTTCCGCAAGCTGCTGGAGGAATCCAAGAACTTCGAGAGCGTGCCGATCCGCACCCGCCTCACCGACGAGGAGGTGGCGCGCTTCACCGCCCAGCGCTACCGCTTCCCCGGCGTGGAGATCCAGGCCCGCCTGTTCCGCCAGTATCCGCTCGGCCAGGTGGCGTCGCACGTCATCGGCTACATCGGCCGCGTCAGCCAGAAGGACGCCGAAAAGATCGAAACCTGGGACGATTCGGCGAACTACTACGGCACCGACTACATCGGCAAGGAAGGCCTCGAGAAAAGCTACGAGAAGCACCTGCATGGCACGACCGGCTATGAAGAGGTCGAGGTGTCCGCGGGCGGCCGCGCGGTGCGCACCCTGTCGCGCACGCCGGCCACGCCGGGCAACAACCTGATCCTGTCGGTCGACATCGAGCTGCAGAAGATCATCGAGGAAGCCTTCGGCGACCGCCGCGGCGCGCTGGTCGCCATCGAACCGTCCACCGGCGACATCCTGGCCTACGTGTCGATGCCGACCTTCGATCCCAACCTGTTCGTCGAAGGGATCGACGCGCAAAGCTGGGACGAACTCAACAATTCGCCCGACCGCCCGCTGGTGAACCGGCCGATCTCCGGCAGCTATCCGCCCGGCTCGACCTACAAGCCCTTCATGGCGCTGGCCGCGCTGGAGCTCGGCAAGCGCACGCCGAACCAGGCGATTTCCGACCCCGGCTATTTCTGGTTCGGCAATCACAAGTTCCGCGACGACAAGGAAGGCGGACATGGTTCGGTGGACATGTACCGGTCCATCGTGCATTCCTGCGATACCTACTACTACATGCTGGCCAACGACCTCGGCGTCGACACCATGCATGACTTCATGAAGCCCTTCGGCTTCGGCCAGATCACCGGCATCGACCTCGAGAACGAACGCAAGGGACTGTTGCCTTCCACCTCCTGGAAGCGCAACGCCTACAAGCGTCCGGAGCAGCGCAAGTGGTACGCCGGCGAAACGATTTCGCTGGGCATCGGCCAGGGCTACAACAACTTCACGCCGCTGCAGATCGCGCATGCGGTCGCCAACCTCGCCAACAACGGCGTGGTGATGAAGCCGCACCTGGTGAAGATCATCGAGAACGGCGGCACCAAGGAAAAGACCGTCACCGTTCCCAAGGAAAGCTACCGCATCCCGCTCAAGCAGGAAAACATCGACTTCATCAAGAACGCGATGGCCGGCGTGGTCCGCGAGGGCACCTCCGCGCGCGTGTTCGCCAAGGCGGAATACACCTCCGCCGGCAAGACCGGCACGGCGCAGGTGGTCGGCATCAAGAAGAACGAAAAATACGACGCCAAGAAAACCGCCGAGCGCCACCGAGACCACTCGCTGTACACCGCCTTCGCGCCCGCCGACAATCCGAAGATCGCCATCGCGATCGTCGTCGAGAACGGCGGCTTCGGCGCCGAGGCCGCCGCGCCCATCGTGCGCAAGGCGCTCGACTATTACCTGCTCGGCAAGCGCCCCGTCGACAAGGATGCGCCGCCGACGGAAAAGACCGACGTGCTCAATACCCGCGCCGCCGCTACCCAGAAGGCCGAGGACGAATCCGACGGCGGCCCGCGCGCGGGCGACGAAACAACCGGCAACAAGGACTAAACGCCATGCGTCTCACCGAACGGCGCCCGCTGCTGCAGGTGCTCAAGCCCTACATCTTCGTGTTCGACGGCCAGCTCGCGCTGATCATCTTCCTCATCCTGTCGCTGGGCACCGTCACGGTCTACTCCGCCGGCATCGATTTCCCGGGCCGGGTCGAGGATCACCTGCGCAACGTGCTGGTTGCCTTCGTCGTCATGTGGATCGCCGCCATCATCCCGCCGCAAAGCCTGATGCGCGTCGCCGTGCCGCTCTACACCGTCGGCGTCGCGCTGCTGATCGGCGTGGCGGCCTTTGGCCTAGTGAAGAAGGGCGCCCGCCGCTGGCTCAATGTCGGCGTGGTCATCCAGCCATCGGAAATCATGAAGATCGCCATGCCGCTGATGCTCGCCTGGTTCTTCCAGAAGCGCGAGGGCATGGTGCGATGGCAGGAGTTCGCGATCGCCGCCTTGCTGCTCGTCATTCCCGTCGGCCTGATCGCCAAGCAGCCCGACCTCGGGACCGCCATCCTGGTGATGGCTGCCGGCTTCTACGTGATCTTCCTCGCCGGACTGTCCTGGAAGGTGCTCGTCGGCCTGGTGCTGGCCGCCGCCGGCAGCATGCCGGTGGTCTGGTCGCTGATGCATGACTACCAGCGCAACCGTATCATGACCCTCATCGACCCCACCACCGATCCGCTCGGCAAGGGCTTCCACATCATCCAGTCGACCATCGCCATCGGCTCGGGCGGCATTCCCGGCAAGGGCTGGCTCAAGGGCACGCAGGCCCACCTCGAATTCATCCCCGAACGCACCACCGACTTCATCTTCGCGGTGTTTTCCGAGGAATTCGGCCTGATCGGCAATTCCATCCTGCTCTTCCTCTACCTGCTGCTGATCGGCCGCGGACTTTACATCGCCGCCAACGCGCCGAGCTTCTTCAGCCGCCTGCTGGCTGGCGCGGTGACCCTGATCTTCTTCACCTACGCCTTCGTCAACATGGGCATGGTGAGCGGCATTTTGCCGGTGGTCGGCGTGCCGTTGCCCTTCATGAGCTATGGCGGCACCGCGCTCATGACGCTGGGCCTGGGCACGGGAATCCTGATGAGCATCCAGCGCCACCGCAAGCTGGTTCAAAGCTGAATCCGCTCTACCTGCATTCTGTTCTTGCAGCATCGGCAATGCCGATGCACACTATTTCCGTTTTGAACGGCCTTGCCGATCCGGCATTGTCCGTTCCCAAGGGAATCGGAAAGAACAAGAATGCGGTTGAAAGCCTCTTCGACATGGCGCGCGGCGCGCGCGATTTTTATTTTGGGCATGCCCGGCGTGATGCTCATCGGCTGCGGCAGCACGCCGCCGGCCTCGACCTCGCGGACCGAACCGGCGATTGCGTCGGCGAAGCCATCGTCGAAGCCAGCCCCGTCGTCCTCTCCCCAGGCCTTGCCCGCCATGCCCCGCGCCGGCTCCGGGCGCGGCGGCTATTACCAGGATGACGGCCCGGGCGACAACCCGCCCGAAGGCCTGATGGACCTGCCCGACGCCGAGCCGCGCGTCGAACCCTACCGTCCGCAGAACAGCCGGCCCTACACCGTGCTCGGCACCACCTATGTGCCGCAGGTCGACGACAAGCCCTTCAGGCAGCGCGGCATCGGCAGCTGGTATGGCAAGAAATTCCATGGCCAGAAGACCGCTTCCGGCGAGCCGTACGACATGTACAAGATGACCGCCGCCCATCCGACGCTGCCGATTCCCTCCTATGCGCGGGTGACAAACCTGTCCAATGGCAAGCAGGTCATCGTGAAGATCAACGACCGCGGGCCCTTCCATTCCAGCCGCATCATCGACTTGTCCTTCACCGCCGCCTTCAAGCTCGGCTACCTCGGCAGCGGCAGCGGCATGCTCGAGGTCGAGCGCCTGCTGCCGGAAGAAATTGCCCGCATGAACGCCAATCCGGCACAGGCGGCCTCGCAGCCGAAGGCGCCGCCGGCGGCCGAGGTCATGACGGTGGCCGCGATTGCTTCCCCGCAGCCGGCGCGCGAAGTCCCGGTGATCGAGACGAAGATGGATGCCAGAGAGAAGGCGGAGCCGGCAGCCGACCCCAAGGTCCAGGCTGCAGAAACGCCGTCTTCCGCCCCGGGCTTCTACCTCCAGCTTGGCAGTTTTTCCCAGGCGGCAAATGCGCAGGCCGCGCGCAACCGCCTGCTGGAGCAGCTCGGGTCAAGCCTGCCGGGCATCGAGGCGGTGCCGAGCGGCGCCTGGCACAAGGTGTTCGGCGGGCCCTATGCCAACCGGCAGGAAGCGATGGCCGCTGCCGCCAGGCTGCAGGCGAACGCCGGCATCAAGACCATCATCGTGCAGCGCTGATCAGCCCTGCACTTCAGCCTTCCGCGTCGCCCGCCTGGTTCTTCAGGGCAAGCGCGCGTTCGTACAGGGCATTCTTTTTCTGTCCGGTGATCTGGGCGGCCAGCGTGGCCGCCTGCTTCACCGGGCACTCCGCCAGCAGGATGCGCAGCAGGCGGTCGGTATCGGCATCGTCGCCATCCTCCCCGGCGGGCGCGCCTTCCACCAGCACCACGTATTCGCCCTTCTGGCGGTTCGGATCCGCGGCAATCCAGGCCGGCGCCTCCGCCAGCGTGCAGCGATGGATTTCCTCGAACAGCTTGGTCAGCTCGCGCGCCAGCACCACCTGGCGCGCCGGCCCGAAAACCCGGCCGAGGGCATCGACGGCATCGGCGATGCGATGCGGCGCCTCGTAAAGCACCAGCGTGCCGGCTAGCGCCGCCAGCCCTTCCAGCGCGGTCTCGCGCTGTCTTGCCTTGCTCGGCAGGAAGCCGATGAAATGGAAGCGGTCGCCGAGCAGCCCGCTGGCGCTCAGCGCCGCGATCGCGGCCGAGGCGCCCGGCAGGGGCATGACCCGCAGGCCGGCGCCACGCACCGCGTCCACGATGCGCGCGCCGGGATCGGAGACCGCCGGCGTGCCGGCGTCGGACACCAGTGCGATGCGCTGGCCCTGGCGCAGCCGCTCGATCAGCCTGTCGGCCGCTTCCCGCTCGTTGTGTTCATGCGCGGCGATCAATTCCTTCGACAGGCCGAAGCGGTTCAGCAGGTGCGCTGTATTGCGCGTATCCTCGCAGGCGACCGCGTCGGCAATGCCGAGCAGATGCCACGCGCGCAAGCTGATGTCGGCCGTGTTTCCGATGGGCGTGGCAACCACATATAATGTCGCGGCCGGGTACTGCTGGCGCGCGGCGTCCTCCATCATGGTGGCGAGCGCGGCGGAAAGCGCTGATGCCGGGCGCGCGGACGCAACGGCGTCCGCGGAAGACGCGGAAGGACTGGACGCAGACGAAGTCATGGAGGAAGAATGGTCGTGAAGCGATCGGGATGGTCGAGCCTGGTAAGCCTGGTGTGCGGATTGTGCCTGCAGGCGTGCGCGAATACAACCTTGCTGGGGCAGGCAGGCACCGCGCCTCCCGTGCCGGCAAGAACGCCGGCGCCGGTATCGAGCATTCCCCCCGCCGCTCCGCCTTCCCAGGCGGCAACGCCGCCATCGCCGCCGCCGCCGCTGCAGGCGCCCGAACCGCCGACCTCGGCTCCCGCGCCCGTCGTGCCTGTCATACCTCCATCGTCTTCCGCGGCCCCGCTTTCCACGGCGCGTTTCGCCTTGCTGCTGCCGACCCGTTCCGAGACCCTCGGCCAGGCCGCCGAGTCGGTCCGCGCGGGCTTCATGTCCGCTCAGGAACGCGAGCCGCAGGCAAGCCGTGCGGATGTCATCGACACCGGGGATTCGCCGCAGGATGCCTTGTCCGGCTATGCCCTCGCCACCTCGGACCACGACCTCGTGATCGGTCCGCTGCCGCGCAGCGCGGTCACCGCGGTTGCCCAGAGCGGCGCGGTCGACCGGCCCACCATCGCGCTCAATCAGCCCGACCTCGCCGCCAACGAACGCATCGCGTCGCCGATCTTCCTGCCCATCGGCCTGTCCATCGACGACGAGGCGCGGCAGGCTGCAATCTGGGCCGCAACGGAACAACCCGGGAAAGCCTACGTCCTGCATTCCCAGGCGGCATGGCAGCGCCGCGCCGCCGCCGCCTTCGATGCGCAATGGCGGCATGGTGGACGGGAATCCGAAGTGGTGGAAATTGCGGCGGCCGACGGCTACCTCAACGGGCGGTCCCTATTGCAACTCAAGAAACGCTTGCAGGAAGACAAGCAGGTCCTCGTCTTCGCCGCCCTCGACATGACGCAGGCAAAGCAGCTGCGCGCCATCCTTGGCAATGCGGTCCCGATGTACGGCACCTCGCAACTCAATCCGGCCAGCATCGCGGAACGCGTCCCGGCCGAACGCGCCGACGAACTCAACGGCGTGCGTTTCCTTGATATTCCCTGGCAGTTGCAGGCGGACAATCCTGCGGTCATGATCTATCCGCGCCTCGTCATGCCGGCAGACCAGAAACGCAATGCCGACCTCGAGCGTCTTTATGCGCTGGGCATCGATGCCTACCGCATCGCGCGGCAGGTTGCCGCAAAGGAAACCGCTTTTGAACTGGATGGTGTGACTGGCCAGCTCAAGGTGCGCTTCGACGGCAAGGTCGCGCAGTTCGAACGCGTGCTGCAACCGGCGGTGTATCGCGACGGCATCGCCACGCCGCTGAACGGCCCGTCGCGCTGATGGCATGGTTTCGCAAGGTGTTGCAGCGCGCGACGGATGCAACAGGGGCAAAATCCGCAACAGCCGCAACAGCCGCAACATCGAACGAGGCGACGCCGGGAGACGAGCCAAAACCGTCGCGCACGCCGCAGCAGCGTGCTGGCCAGGCGGCGGAAGAAGCGGCCCTGCGACACCTGTTGTCGCAGGGGATGCGCCTGGAACAGCGCAACTTTCTTTGCAAAGGCGGGGAGATCGACCTCATCATGTGGCAGGACGCGACGCTGGTGTTCGTCGAAGTGCGCAAGCGCGCCAACGGACGCTTCGGCGGCGCGCTTGCGAGCATCGGCGCGCAGAAGCAGCGCCGGTTAATCCTTGCCGCGGAATTGTTCCTTCAACGCTTTCGGCATGCGCCGCCATGCCGCTTCGACATCATCGCCATTGACGACGGGAAACTGTCGTGGGTACGCGATGCCATACAGGCTTGACGTGTACACTACGCAAGCTTGACCGGGGGCATGTTGGAGCGCTCCACCTTCCAAGCTGCACTATAATCGCCACACTATGACGAACCAACGCATCCAGGCGCATTTCCAGGAAAGCGCCGACTTGAAGATCAAGGCGGCCCAAGTCCTTGCGCAACCCATCTCGCAAGCCATCGAACTCATGTTCACGGCTTTGTCCAATGGCAACAAGATCCTCGCCTGCGGCAACGGCGGTTCGGCCGCCGATGCCCAGCATTTCGCCGCAGAGCTGGTCGGACGCTTTGAGCGCGAGCGCCTGCCGCTGCCGGCGCTGGCCCTGACCACGGACACGTCCATCATCACCGCCGTCGGCAACGATTACAACTTCAACGACATTTTCAGCAAGCAGGTGCAGGCCTTCGGCCAGGCGGGCGACATCCTGCTCGCCATGTCGACTTCGGGCAATTCCGCCAACGTCCTGGCCGCCGTCGACGCGGCCCTCGAGCGCGACATGCGCATCGTGGCGCTGACCGGCAAGGGCGGCGGCACGATTGCCAAGCGCCTGACCGATTCCGACGTGCACATCTGCGTGCCGCACGACCGTACCGCGCGCATCCAGGAAGTACACCTGCTTACGATTCATTGCTTGTGCGACGGCATCGACGTCGCATTGTTTGGGGAGGCTTGATTTGAATATGCGCTTTCAGCGTGCCGTATTGAACGCCGTCCTGTGCGGCGCCGTCGTCTTCAGCCTGCAGGGCTGCATTGAAATGGCCGTCGGCAGCGCGGTCATGGGAACCTTGGCCGCCACCGACCGCCGCACCTTCGGCGCCCAGACCGAGGACAAGGCCATCGTCGTCAAGGGCGAAACCCGGGTCGCGAACCTGGTCAACGGAGCCGGCCACGTGAACGTCGCCAGCTTCAACCGCAAGGTGCTCCTGACCGGCGAAGTGCGCGACGCCGCGATGAAGGCCGACGTCGAACGCGAAGTCGCCGCCATCGAGGGCGTGCAGGGCGTTATCAACGAGCTCGAGGTCATGGGCTCCTCCAGCTTCACCTCGCGCTCCAACGATTCGCTCATCACCGGCAAGGTCAAGGCCACGTTCGTCGACGCCAAGGACCTGTACGCCAATTCCATCAAGGTCGTGACCGAGCGCGGCACGGTCTACCTGATGGGCCGCGTCACCCAGCGTGAAGGCAACCTCGCGGCCGAGGTGGCGCGCAACATCAGCGGCGTGCAGCGGGTCATCAAGGTGTTCGAATACATCAGCGACGAGGAGCTCAAGCAACTGAGCCGCCAGCCCGACAACCAGGGAAGCAAGTAAGGCGCCGCCAGGCCGATCGCCGGCCTGGCCGCCGGAAAGCGCCATGACTGCCACCATCCTGTATGCCGCCCTCGCGCTGGTCCTCGTCTTCTGGACGGTCGGCGCGCACAAGCGCTTCACCGCGCTGCGGCTGCAATGCCGCACCGCGTTCGCCCAGCTGCATCCGCTGCTTCGCCTGCGCCATGACGTCGTCCCCGGCCTGGTGGAAACCCTGCGCGCCTACCTGCGGGACCAGCGCGAAGTGCTCGAAATGGTCATCCAGGCCTGCAACGCCGCCATCGATGCCCACGCCGCCGTCGGGCTGAATCCGCTCAACCGCGGCGCCATGGAAAAGCTGGGCGCGGCCGAGGAACGCCTCGACGCGGCGCTGGCCGGCATGTTCCGCGTCGCCCAGCAGTTTCCCGAGATGCGCACCGACGCGCACGTCAAGGAATTGCTTGACCGCCTGTCCGACGCACAGTCCCGCGCCGGCTTTGCCTGGCAGCTATACCAGGAAGCGGCCGGGCATTACCAGGCCGCCCGCCGCCAGTTTCCCGGCTCCATCATCGCCTTCCTGTTCGGCTTCAAGGCCGCCGGCGCACTGCCGGCACGCAGCTTGCAGCGGCATGCCGGACGCAGTACGAAGCAGGAATGACATTCTTTTCCAGGAGGAAAGCATGAACAGGCGTCGCCAGGTTCTCGCAGGGATGGTCTTGTCGCTCACGCTCCCGCTCGCGGGCGGACTCGCGCGCGCCGAGGAACCGGTCAAGGTGGTCTATCACCTCGTCGACGGCATCGACCAGGCTTCGCGCGCCATGGCCAACATCCGCAACCACCTGCGCGAAGCGCCGGACACGAAGATCGTGGTGGTGGCCAACGGCGACGGCATCCGCTTCCTGCTGGCCGGCGCAAAGGAACGCAACGGGCGTCCCTTCGATACCGCGGTGGCGGCGCTGGCTGAGCGGGGCGTGGAATTCCGGGTCTGCGCCAACACGCTGTCTGCGCATGACGTGCCCGTTTCGCAAGTCTTGCCGCAAGCCAAGCTCGTGCCGTCCGGCGTGGTCGAGGTGACACGCCTGCAGGCGCGCGAAGGGTATGCCTACCTGCGCCCCTGATGTCTGATGGCGGAATAAAGGACCGCGCTTGCGCAGGCATCGTGAAGTGCGCGGCGCTATAATTCCGGTATCCCCCGCATCGATCGCGAGTCACCCCATGCAAGCCGAAATCACCACGTCCCGCCAGCGCACCTGGATCAAGGTCGCCGGCGCAGCCCTCCTGGTTGCCGCCGCGGCAATCGCCTATGTGTCCATGTCGGGTGGCGAATCCGCTCCGCCCGTCACCTTCACCAGCATCACCGGCGACAAGGTCAGCATGCAGGATCTGCGCGGCAAGGTCGTGATGGTGAATTTCTGGGCGACGAGCTGCACGACCTGCGTGCATGAGATGCCGCAGATGGTCGATACTTACAACAAGTTCAAGGACAAGGGACTGGATTTCGTGGCCGTGGCCATGAGCTACGATCCGCCGAACTACGTGCTGAACTTCACCGAGACGCGCAAGCTGCCGTTCAAGGTCGCCCTCGACCCGCAGGGTGACATCGCGAAGTCCTTCGGCGACGTGAAGCTGACGCCGACCACCTACGTGATCGACAAGAACGGCCGCATCATCAAGCGCTACGTGGGCGAGCCGAAATTCTCCGAACTCCACGCCCTGCTCGACAAGGCGCTCGCCGCCTGACCCTTAATCGTTAGTCGTCGCCGGCGAAGTCCCTGGGGCAGCGCCACACGCCGGCTTCGCGGCAATCCACCCGCAGGAAAGGCCGCTCGTGTCCGCTGAAGAACAGCGACACGCCGGTCAGCCATTCCTGCGTGGGCGCAGGTTGCACGTAAGGCGCGGGAAGCAGCGCCGCCAGGCAAAGCGCGATGCGCACCTTGGTGAAGATATGCTTGCGCAGCGAACCCGCGATCAGCATGAATCCTGCGCTCACCATGCCGCCCAGCAGCGTCCCCGCCACCACTTCCGACACGGAATGCGAATGCAGCACCAGGCGCGACAGGCCGATCATGCCAGCCAGCGCGAAACCCGCAAGCACGCCCCAGGTGCGCACCAGCGACGGCGAGCGCTGGAACAGCAGGTAGCTCAGCACCGGAAAGACGGCCGTGGCCCGCATCGCGTGCCCGGAAAAGCCGGTGAAATCCAGCACCGGAATGAAGATGCCCCAGCCGATGAAGGCCATCTTGGTCAGCGTGACGATGCCCAGCGCGGAAAGAAACAGCCCGCTCCAGCAGGCCGCCAGCTTACGCTCGTCCTCCACCAGCAGCCAGGCGGTGATGGCAAAGGCAAGCAGTGCGGTGATCGTCAGATCGCCAAAGTGAGTGAGGTGAGTCCAGGAAATCATGATGAAAGGTCAGGCAAGGATTGCCCTGAAAGGTTCCGGCCGGCATGAGCGGCATCAACAAGCGGTGAAAGAAACTGCAGCGTGTGCGGCTGCACCGGAAGAGTATTTAACATCGCCGCAAAGACGGGGTTAAAGTTTCGCAAGGCTTGGACGGGTTGCGTTGTTGCAGCGCTTTGACATGATTGCCTGGAGACGGCAGTTCGGCGGAGGAGGGACGCATCGGGCGGTTCTCCGAATGACCGAACTGGGATTCCCGCCTTCGCGGGAATGACAGTGGAGCGTGAAGATAGTCGCACGTCAACGAGTACGATGCCGAAGGCGAGGCTGCGGTATCCCTTCTGACGTCGCCGAAAGGGAGGGTGGGCAAGCGGATCAAGAAGCGGGGCTGTCTGAGGCGAAGCCGAGTTTCCCCGCTTCCCGCTTGACCGTCCTTCCTTTCGGGAACCCCGCAGGGGCGAGGGCGGCAGGGTCGCTTTTCTTTGGTTCGTTTCTTTGGGCGAGTCCAAAGAAATGAACTGGCCCGCCGGGGCCAGACCCGGCTACTCCCTACGGAGTAGGATAAGCAATTGGGTCACCGGAGAGAAAACTGCAACCTGCGTAGAATCAGCCAATCTCCACCCCCGCCCCATGCGCCTGCTGATCCGCATGATACGAACTCCGCACCATCGCCCCCACCGCCGCATGCACGAACCCCATCTTGTACGCCTCGTCCTCGAACATCCTGAACGTATCCGGATGCACGTAGCGCCGTACGGGAAGGTGATCGCCCGACGGCATGAGGTACTGCCCGATGGTCAGCATGTCGACATCATGCGCCCGCAAATCCCGCATCACCTGCAAGATTTCCTCGTCGGTCTCGCCGAGCCCGACCATGATGCCAGACTTGGTCGGCACCTCGGGATGCGCTTCCTTGAAGCGCTTGAGTAGGCTGAGCGAATACGCATAGTCGGAACCGGGACGCGCTTCCTTGTAGAGGCGCGGCACGGTTTCGAGATTGTGGTTCATGACGTCCGGCGGCGCGGCCTTGAGGATTTCCAGCGCACGGTCCATGCGGCCGCGGAAGTCGGGCGTGAGGATCTCGATGCGGGTAGACGGCGACAGTTCGCGCACGCGGCGAATGCATTCGGTGAAGTGGCCGGCGCCGCCGTCGCGCAGGTCGTCGCGGTCGACGGAGGTGATGACCACGTAGTTGAGCTTGAGCGCGGCGATGGTCCTGGCGAGGTTTTCCGGTTCGTTCGGGTCGAGCGGATCGGGGCGGCCGTGGCCGACGTCGCAGAACGGGCAGCGGCGGGTGCACTTGTCGCCCATGATCATGAAGGTGGCCGTGCCCTTGCCGAAGCATTCGCCGATGTTCGGGCAGCTCGCTTCCTCGCACACCGTGACCAGCTTGTTGGCGCGCAGGATGTCCTTGATTTCGTAGAAGCGGGTGGTCGGGGAAGCGGCCTTGACGCGGATCCAGTCCGGCTTGGCCAGGCGCTCGGCGGGAACGATCTTGATCGGGATGCGGGCGGTCTTGCCCGCGCCTTTCTGCTTCTCGCTGGGGTTGTAGGTCGCGGTCGCCGGGGCGGCGGCAAGGGAGTCTTTGTCGGTAGTCATGGCTGGTCTTTTCTCGCCCGCCGCTTCGGCGGAGCGAATGGCGTGTCTATCACGCGGTGAGTAAGTCGATCAGGTTGGCGGCAAGCGCCGACTGCACGTCCTGCAACGGCGCCTCCACGCCCACGGTACGCATGTCCACGGTCGCCAGCCCTTCGTATCCGCAGGGATTGATCCAGGAAAAAGGCGACAGGTCCATGCCGACATTCAGCGAAACGCCGTGGTAGGTGCAGCCGTTGCCGCGCACCTTGAGGCCGAGGGCAGCGATCTTCGCGCCTTCCCATTTGCCGCCCCGCATGTAGATCCCCGGGGCGCCGGCCTTGCGTTCACCCTCGAGATTATACGCCCGCAGGGTGTCGATGACCGACTGTTCTATTTTGTGCACGAACTCCCGGGCATAGAGCCGGGCGCCCGGCTTGCGCTTCAGGTCCATCATCAGGTAGACCACCGCCTGCCCGGGGCCATGGTAGGTCACCTCGCCGCCGCGGTCGGTCTGCACCACCGGGATGCCGTGCGCGTCCAGCACGTGGGAAGGGTCCGCGCCGAGGCCGAGGGTGAACACCGGCGGATGCTCGACGATCCACAATTCGTCCGGCGTGGCCGCGGTCCGCGCATCGGTGAAGGCGCGCATGGCCGCGAAGCTGGTCTCGTAAGGTTCAACGCCGCGCTGCACGAGGGTCGGCTTCATCGGAGGCGTCATCGACGGGGAAAGGGAGGAGGTCACAGCGGAATGGTATAGAAATGATGCTGGTTCTTGTGCGGCGTATTGTCGATGATTTTCAGGATCGCCGGGTCGATGCCGCCTTCATGCGGGTCGAACAGGCCGCAGGTCCGCAGCGCCCGCCGCACGTCCACCTGCGTGCCGAGGTATTCGAACAGCACCCGGGCGCAGGCGATCGAGCGCTGGTTGTTCGAGGCCACGCCGAGCATCAGGCCGGTCAGCCGCGCCACCTTGTTCTTGTAAGTCGGGAACAGCACCGTCTGCACCATCTCGTTGCCCGCCAGGGCTTCGTAGTCGACCAGGAAAAGCCGGTCGTTGAGGTAAAAGGTGGAGCCGATGTAACGGCATTTGTACAGGCCGTCGAGGGTGTGCTCGGCGAAGCGTTCGAGGCGCTCGTGGTACACGCCGCCCTCGTGCGCGAACACCCGGACCAGGCCGCGCACCACCTTGCCCGGCGCGCTCATCGACTTGTAATACTCGTAGTAGAAACCGAGGTATTTGTCCATCTTGCCGGCGGTCTGCTGCTGCAGGCGGCTGACATGGTCGGCATAGACCGCGCGCTCGGCGCGTTGGCGCGGACGGACCTGCACGATCTGCCGGAAGTGATCGCGCGGCAGGTAGATTTCCGCCGCCTCGACGCCGAAGAAATCGCAGATGCGCTCGAGCGTATGGCTCGACGGCTTGCTGGTGCCGTTGAGGTAGCGGTTGAACTGGGCCCGGTTGAGGTTCAGCTTGCGGCACACGTCCGCGACCGAGCGGTAGTAGCTGCACAAGGTGCGCAGGTTGGCGGCAAACTCCCGCTGGCCGGGGTGGACACGGCCGGCTTCGGAGGAGGCGGGCGAAGCAGGGTCACGCGGCGACATGTTGCCTCAGGAAAACAAGATAAGGAGGAGATGCGAATCGTCGCTAGTTTAGCATCACCTCGCGACAGATAGCATCAGGTAGCGAAATGGCGAATCGGCCAGGAACTGCTTAAAGTGCGAGCCAGGTTGCGATCCCGTCCATCAAGCGGGAATCAACCCCGAGAAGACAATAACAACAAGCTCGACAACCCTGCGTTCCGCGACGGCGATCCGCCCACGCGGGCGCAACGGACCTCACAAAGGAGACACCATGGGTACCGTGGACGGCTTTATCTTCGGCAATGGCGCCTTGCATGAGCGCTTCTTCGCCACCACCGACATTCTCGCCAAACTCGTTTCCAGCGCGCCGCGCGCCGTCAGCATGGCCCAGCTGGAAAGCGAATCCGACCGCCCTGCCAAGGAAATCGCCAGGCTCTGCGCCAGCCTGACCCGCGCCGGCCTGCTGCGCCAGGAAGGCGCCGACCGCTGGGTGCTGTGCGGCGACGCCAGCGACGTCACGCTGGAAGACGTCCTGCGCTGCGTCCTCAACGATCAGCAATCCCGCGGCAGGAGCGCGAAGCAGGCATCCGACCGCGTAGCAACCGACGTCGACCTGCTCGTCATGCAGGCCATGATTGCGATAAATCAAAGTATCTTCAAACATTTGCGCCAGTTCTCGCTTGACAGGCTGAAAATCAGCGCGGCCGGTATGTTTCCGGCAACCCGGCGCTCCCGCCACCACGGACGCGACGACGGTTTCGGCATCACCCTGTCCAACAACGACGTGCCGGCGACCCTGCCGGCATAGGCCGCTTCACCCGCAGGCTTGACTGCGCGACTCCGCGCGCATGGCTTTGCTTACTAGAGGAGAGAACAACATGCAGTTCACGACAAAAATGATTCCGTTGGCTGGCGCACTGGCATTGGCATTTGCGGGTGCAGCGTCGGGACAGGAACAGGTCGTCAAGATCGGCCACGTCGGCCCGATCTCCGGCGCCATCGCTCACTTGGGGAAAGATAACGAAAACGGCGCGCGCATGGCCATCGACGAGCTCAACGCCAAGGGCGTGACCATCGGCGGCAAGAAGGTCAAGTTCGAACTGCTGGCTGAAGACGACGCCGCCGATCCGAAGCAGGGCACCGCCGCCGCGCAGAAGCTGGTCGACGCCAAGGTCAACGGCGTGGTCGGCCACCTCAACTCCGGCACCACCATTCCCGCTTCCAAGATCTATGCCGACGCCGGCATCCCCCAGATCTCGCCCTCCGCGACCAACCCGAAATACACCCAGCAAGGCTTCAAGACCGCTTTCCGCGTGGTGGCCAACGACGGCCAGCTCGGCGGCACCCTGGGCCGCTATGCGGTGCAGATCAACAAGGCCAAGAAGATCGCCGTCATCGATGACCGCACCGCCTACGGCCAGGGCGTGGCGGAAG
>NZ_JAAIVB010000078.1 GCF_010974945.1 Noviherbaspirillum galbum
CGGTGAGGGTGGTGTCGGGGCCGGCGTTCCAGACACCCTTGGCATTGAACTGGTTGCGCTCGGCGGCGCTGTGGTCGCGATAGCCGTCGGTGGTGTAGTGGCTCAGGTCGGCGCGCAGGCCGGCGCCATCGGTGCCCGCGGCGAAGCCGGCGGTGAGCTGGCGCTGGTTGTCGCTGCCGGCGCCGGCGGCAACGCTGGCCTGGTTGGCGCCGGGGCGCAGGGGCGGGTCCTGGGAAAAGATCTGCACCACGCCGCCGGAGGCATTGCCATAGAGCTGGGCGACGGGGCCGCGCAGGACCTCGATGCGCTGGACGGAGGGCAGGCTGGCGGAAGCGGCCTGGCCCTGGCCGTCGGGCATGGTGGCGGGGATGCCGTCGATGAGCAGGCGGATGCCGCGCACGCCGAAGGTGGAGCGGGTGCCGAAGCCGCGCACGGAGAGCTGCAGGTCCTGGGCGTAGTTCTGGCGTTCGCGCAGCTGCAGGCCGGGGACGGCGCCGGTGAGTTCGGAGAGGTTGACCAGGGGCGTGTTGGCGCGTAGGGGATCGAGCTGGATGGCGTCGATGGAAGCAGCGGCGTCGAACTGGCGCTGGGCGTTGCGGCTGGCGGAGATGACGATGCTCTCCGGCGGGCGGCCGTCGTCGGTTGAGGCGGCGGTCTGTGCCGTCGCCGGCACGCAGGGCCATGCCGCGCAAATCGGCAACAGGATTCCGGTCCAGCGCCAGTTGGTTCGCGAATCAGGATTGCGGCTCATCGTAATCTTGTCTCCATCGTTGTTATAGGCAGGGCAGCTTGCCTTGGTGTGCCTCGCTGTGCGCCTTCGCCAGGTGCAGCAGGCCGATGCCTCTGATACCCAATTCAGCAAGTTGCATGCCACGCCTCATGCCGTTGGTTGGAGCGCGGAAGAGGCGGCTCCGGTGCAAAAGCCGTTCGCATGCAGCGATTCTTGAGGATCATCTGTCCCTGAATGGGACAGGTGTTGCAGGCTGGCGCATTCGCTGCCGGAGACACGATGGCCGCCGTATCGGCAGGACAAAAAAAACCGGCGGCAAGCGCCGCCGGCAAACACTCCCGGAGAAGGACCGCCGGACAGCGCCGGCGGAAGGTGGAGTGGAGACAACCAGAGAGGATGACTTAGATCGATGCGAGCTTGAAGACCCAGACCGAGCCGCCCTGTTCGAGGAAGTTCACGCGCTTGGCCACTTCGCCGCCCCACAGGGGAACCGCGCCGCCCCAGCCGGACACGACCGCAACGTACTGCACGCCGTTCTCTTCCCAGGTGACCGGCGGCGCGACCACGCCGGAGCCGGTCTGAAATTTCCAGACTTCCTTGCCGGTCTTCGCGTCGATCGCCTTGATGAAGCCCTCGGGCGTGCCATAGAACACCAGGTTGCCGCCGGTGGTCATGACGCCGCCCCACAGCGGCGCGTTGTTCTTCACTTCCCAGACAATCTTGCCGCTCTTCGGATCGACCGCGCGCAGCGCGCCGATGTAGTCTTCGTTCAGCGGCTTGATGGTGAAGCCTGCGCCAAGGAAGGCGGCGCCCTTCTTGTAGCTGATCGGTTCGTTCCAGATGTCCATGCCCCACTCGTTCGCGGGCACATAGAACAGACCGGTATTCGGGCTGAACGCCATGGGCATCTGGTTCTTCCCGCCGAGGAAGCCCGGCGCGGCAAACACGACTTCGCCTTTCTTGCCATCGCTGCCTTTCGTCGGATCGCCGGGACGTCCGGTCGGCGTGTAGTTGGGACGGCCGGTCTTGAGGTCGATTCCGGTCGCCCAAGTGATCTTCTTGACGAAGGGGAAGGCGTTCTGCAGCTTGCCGTCCTTGGCGTCGATCACGTAGAAGAAGCCATTGCGGTCGGCCTTGCCGCCGAAGCGCTTGCCGTTCATGTCGAAGGTGACGAATTCGTTCACGCCGTCGAAGTCCCAGCCGTCGTGCGGGGTCGTCTGGTAATGCCACTTGATCTGGCCGGTCGCGACGTCGATGGCAACCGTGGATGAGGAGAACAGGTTGTCGCCGGGCCGGAGGTGGCTGTTCCAGGGGGCTGGGTTGCCGGTGCCGAAATAGGCCAGGCCGGTGGACGGGTCATAGGTGCCGCCGAGCCAGGTCGCCGCGCCGCCGGTCTTCCACAGCTCGCCGGGCCAGGACTTGTTGGTGGTGCCGGAAATGCCGTTCTCGGTGGACTTGCCATCCTTGTCGTACTTGTAGCCCATGTGGCCTTCGACCGTCGGACGCATCCAGACCAGCTGGCCGGTGCGCGGATCGCGCGCCTCGACGCGGCCGACCACGCCGAACTCGCCGCCCGACACGCCGGTCAGCAGCAAGCCCTTGGCAATCAGCGGCGCGGCGGTGTTGGAATAGCCGGCGGCGTAGTCATCGATCTTTTCCTTCCACACGAGGTCGCCGGTCTTCTGGTCGAGCGCGACGAGATAGGCATCCAGCGTGCTGAAGATCACGAGGTTGTCATAGAGCGCGGCGCCGCGGTTGACCACGTCGCAGCAGGGCATGATGCCTTCCGGCAGGCGGTGCTCGTACTTCCACAGCTTCTCGCCGGTCTTGGCATCCAGCGCATAGATGCGCGAATAGGAGGCGGTGACGAACATGCGGCCGTCGTGGATCACCGGCTGGGATTCCTGGCCGCGCTGCTTCTCGCCGCCGAACGAGAACGACCACGCTGGCACGAGGCGCGCGGCGTTCTTTGAATTAATCTGGTTGAGCGGGGAGTAACGCTGGCCTTGCGGGCCCATGCCCCAGGACAGCACGTCCTTGGTGCTCTTCGCGTCGTTGTCCAACATGGCGTCGGTCACCGGCGTGGACTTGTCATTGCCGGCGGCATGCGCCAGCAGAGGGCTTGCCAGCGCGGCAAGCACCATCGTTGTCAATATCGTGTTCTTCACTTTATCTCCTCCAAGGTTGAAATTTTGAATTGGCCTGATCGTTACTGTGCTTCTTCCCTCGCTTCCCGCTTGGCCAGCAGGTCGCATTCTTCATCGCTGAACAGCCGGGAACGGGTGAAGAAGCGGCTGCCCGTTCCGTTTTCCAGCGAAAACATGCCACCCATGCCCGGCACGACGTCGATGATCAGCTGGGTGTGCTTCCAGTATTCGAACTGGTCGTGGCCGATGTAGAAGGGCGCGCCATTCAGCGTGCCCATGCAGACGTCGGCCTGGCTGAGGCTGAATTCGCCGGCCGGGTAACACATCGGCGAACTGCCATCGCAGCATCCGCCGGACTGGAAAAACATCAGGGGACCATAGCGTTGCGTCAGTGTTCCGATCAGGTCCATGGCGGCGTCCGTGGCGACCACGCGCGGCGGAATGTTCTCTGCCATCTGTCCTCCTTCGTTGGGCGCAGGGGCGGCGCGGACCGCCCCGGCGCGATCTCGCTTAGAAGAAGCCGAGCGCCTTCGGGCTGTAGCTCACCAGCAGGTTCTTCGTCTGCTGGTAATGGTCGAGCATCATCTTGTGCGTCTCGCGGCCGATGCCGGACTGCTTGTAGCCGCCGAACGCGGCATGCGCCGGATAGAGGTGGTAGCAGTTGGTCCAGACGCGGCCGGCTTCGATGTTGCGGCCCATGCGGAAGGCGCGCGCGCCGTCGCGGCTCCACACGCCGGCGCCGAGGCCATAGAGGGTATCGTTCGCGATCGCCAGCGCTTCTTCCTCATCCTTGAAGGTCGTCACCGAAACCACCGGCCCGAAGATTTCTTCCTGGAAGATGCGCATCTTGTTGTGGCCGCGGAAGATCGTCGGCTTGACGTAGTAGCCTGACTGCAGGTCGCCCGGCAGCTGGTGGCGCTCGCCGCCGGTCAGCACCTCGGCGCCTTCCTGGCGGCCAATGTCGATGTAGGACAAGATCTTCTCGAGCTGCTCCTGGGATGCCTGCGCGCCGATCATGGTGGACGCATCCAGGGGGCTGCCCTGCTTGATGGCATTCACGCGCTGGACCGCACGCTCGATGAACCGGTCATAGATGGATTCCTGCACCAGCACGCGCGACGGGCAGGTGCAGACCTCGCCCTGGTTCAGCGCGAACATGGCGAAACCTTCGAGGCACTTGTCGAAGAACTCGTCATCCTTGTCCATGACGTCGGCAAAGAAGATGTTGGGCGACTTGCCGCCGAGTTCCAGCGTCACGGGGATGAGATTCTGCGACGCGTATTGCATGATCAGGCGGCCGGTGCCGGTCTCGCCGGTGAAGGCGATCTTGGCGATGCGCTTGTTCGAGGCCAGCGGCTTGCCGGCTTCCAGGCCGAAGCCATTGACGACGTTGAGCACGCCGGGCGGCAGAAGGTCGGCGATCAGTTCCACCAGGACCATGATGGACGCGGGCGTCTGCTCGGCAGGCTTGAGCACCACGCAGTTGCCGGCCGCCAGCGCGGGCGCCACCTTCCATGCGGCCATCAGGATCGGGAAGTTCCAGGGAATGATCTGGCCGACGACGCCGAGCGGCTCATGGAAATGATAGGCGTAGGTTTCGGAATCGATTTCGCCGATGCTGCCTTCCTGCGAGCGGATGCAGGCGGCGAAGTAACGGAAATGGTCGATGGCCAGGGGAATGTCGGCCGCCATGGTCTCGCGGATGGGCTTGCCGTTGTCGATCGTTTCCGCGGTCGCCAGGAGCTGCAGGTTGGCTTCCATGCGGTCGGCGATCTTGTTGAGGATGTTCGCGCGGTCGGTCGGGGACGTCTTGGCCCAGCCTTTCTTGGCGGCGTGCGCGGCATCGAGCGCCAGCTCGATGTCGTCGGCGCTTGAACGTGCCACTTCGCAGAAGGCGCGGCCGATCACCGGGCTGATGTTCTCGAAGTATTCGCCCTTGGTCGGGGGAACGAACTTGCCACCGATGAAGTTGTCGTAGCGCTGCTTGAACGGGGTGGCGATGCCCAGTTTGGTGATGTCTGCCAGATTCATGTCTTCCTCCGAGTTGGCGTATGGGGTGATGGGTTCGAGTGCGGTAGCACGATCCCTTATTGGCAATACCTGTGCCAGCGTCGAAACCGGGAATTCAGGCGGTTTCAGGCCATGCCTGGGCGGCGGGTTGTGCGGAATTTGAGCAACCGGAGCGCGGGTGTCACAAGCTGCAACACTCGTCTCTGAACAGCCTTGCAACACCTCTGCGACGCAAGCTCCCGGTACGCGCCGAAAACGTCGACGCCCGCACGGCGCGCTGCCATGCGGGCGTTCGTTTCCGGCGGAAATGCAGGTTTAGAAGAACAGGATGCCGCCAAGCGAAATGCCGTTCAGGCGCGCATCGCGGCCGGCGACGTCGCGCGATCGGGTTTGCCCGACCTCGCCCACCAGCGTCACGCTCTTCGTCAGCGCGTAATAGGAGCCGATCGTCAGGTTGCGGTTCGAACGCAGGCCGGCGGTGTCATCCTGGTTGCGGCTCATCCCGTAGCCGATGCCGAGCTTGAGCTTGTCGGACGTCTTGTAGGTCGCCTGAAGGAAGACGTTGTTCGAGCGGATGTCGCCCTGGTCGCCATCGGAGAGGATGCCGAGACCCTTGCCGGTCTGCGCGTTGCCGAGCAGCGCCAGGTCGCCCGCGGTCCAGGACGCGCCGATCTCGAAGGCGTTCATGTTGAAGTCAGGCGCGGCGGTGGTGGAATAGAACTTCTGCGTCTTGGCGCCGGCCCATGCCTTGAATCCTTGCCCGCCGACGGAGACTTGTCCCTGCAGCTGCGGCATCGACTTGGCGTTGAAGATGCCGCCGTTGCCGACGGGACTGACCAGCGCCACGTCGAACCCGAGCCCGCCGGCCTTCGGTGCGCTGTAGGCGATCTGGCCGTAGGTGCCAAGGTAGGTATAGCCCGCGCCGATATGACCCAGCGTCACCCGGCCGCGCTGGGTGGCCTGCACCGGCGCGCCCGCGCCGAGCAGCGTCATGTCGCTCAGGATGGCATTCGAGCCGAAGATGCCATAATCGCGGCCGAGCTTGAAGGTGCCGAGCTCGCCGTTGCCGACGGTGATGAATGCCTGGCGCACGTCGACGCCATTGTTCGCCGCGATGGCGCTGTCGGTCGCGGTGTGCGCCATGATGCCGATCGTTCCGCCGACGTCGTAGCCGCCCTGCTTGCTCTTCGCGCCGACGATGAGCGCATTCGGCAGCAGGCCGTTGCCGATGGTGGTGCGGTGATCTTCTCCGCCGCAGCCGAGAGCCTTGCCCGCGAGGGCGATGCCGGCCACGTCGGCGCCCGAGCAACCGACGGCGGTGTAGTAGGCATTGACGATGCCGCCAACCGAGACGTTCCATTCTCCCGCCTGCATCTCGACGGCCTGCGCCGCATGACAGCCCATCAGGGCGCACGCGCCCGCCAACAAACTCTTCTTCATGTTCTCTCCCAAATTTAATGTTGAAATCACCATGGACATGGCTTGGGGGCAACATGGCAAGAGCTGTGCCGGTAATGAGAATGTCTTTGGCGCCTCATGCCGGAGCCGGCATGAGGCATGGCCTTAGTCCTTGTATTTCAAGGGAATTCGCGCGGCGCGGCGAGGGCCGCCAGATGATCGCCGGCCGGTCTCGCGGGGATGTTCCGCCGCTGGGGCGGGAACGGCGCATGTCCGGTTTTGCAGCAACTGCTCCGGCGGGCGTTCATTTTTTTATCAGTTGGACGTCAGATGAGCGGGACATTCGCCGTGCGGAAAATGCGGCCTGCCTTGTCGACCATGAAGACGTCGACGCCCTTCATGTCGCTGACGAGCCGCATCCCTTCTTCCCTGCCGAGCACCATCAGGGCGGTCGACAACCCGTCGGCCATCATGGCATCGGGCGCGAAGACGGTGACGCTGGACAGTTCCTCGGGAGATCGCCCGGTCAGCGGGTTCCAGATGTGATGGTCGGCGTAGCCGTCGGCGAAGCGCGTCGCATAGTCGCCGGAAGTTGCTACTCCGCGCCCATCCATGGCGGCGGCGGCAATCATCGCCGCTTCCCGCCGCGGATCGGCCAGTCCGATCTGCCATGGGTGCGCCTGGTCGCGCCTGCCGGCACTGCGCAACTCGCCGATATCCACCAAGGCGTGTTCGATGCCACGCCGGCGCAGCGTGGCGAGGGCGACGTCGGTGGCGTAGCCTTGGGCGATGCCGTTGAGCGTGACGGCCATGCCCGGCCGCTTGAGGCGGACTTCATGCGCGCTGAACGCAAGATCGCGCCATCCCACCTTCTGCAAGGCCTGCGACCGGTCACGGCCGTCGACACTCGGCTCCCAGAGCGGCTGCACCGTGACGTCGAATGCGCCTTGGGTGCGCATCGACAGGTATTGCGCCGTCTCCAGCACGCGCAGCAGGTGAGGATGCGGATGTCCGAGACGGCCTTCGTCGTTGAGGATGCGCACCTGGCTATCGGGGCGGTACAGGCTCATCAGCCGGTCAACCTCCGCGGCGGCGGCGAAGGCGGCAGAGATGGCCTCCATGGCGGCGCCTTCGTCGTGATGCACCACCTGCATCGATACCGTGGTGCCGAAAGCGAGGCTGGCGCCGCGATAGACGCGCTGGCCTTCCGGAAGCATCCTTTCCCAGCCGCAGGCAGCGGCAACGATGCCCATGCCGGCCGCGAGAAATTGTCGTCGTCGCATCATGTCCCCCGAAGATACAAGTAGATGTCAGGCCGCGCGCACCGGAATCACCCGCCGCTTCTTTTCCAGCAGGAGCGGCGCGCACAGGTCGTCGCTCTGGTGGATGACGACGCAATCCATGCACTGGAAGCATTCGTCGTAGCGGATGGCGCCGTCCTTGCGGATCGCGCCATAGTCGCATCGATGGCGGCAGGTCTGGCAGGGCGTGCCGCATTCCTTCCGGCGCGGCAGCCAGTTCCACAGGCGCACCCGCCCCAGCACCGCCAGGCCGGCGCCGAACGGACACAGATAACGGCAGAACGCCTTGTAGACGAGCGCATTGAGGGCCAGCAGTCCGGCGGCATACAGCACGTAAGGCCAGGCGCGGACGAAGTTGAGAGTGATGGCCGTCTTGAAGGGTTCGAGCTCGACGAGCCTGTCGGTCCAGGCCGGCGACCACCAGGCGCAAGCCAGGATCCCCGCCAGCGCGATGTATTTCAGGCCGCGCAATGCCTGGTCCGTCCGCCTGCCCACGCGCCATTGCGGCACGCGCAGCAGCCGCGCGGCTTTGGCAACGAATTCCTGCATGGCGCCGAAGGGACAGAGCCAGCCGCAGAATGTGCCCCGTCCCCAAATGAACAGGCTGACCAGCACCCCTCCCCATAACACGATCGACATCGGGTCGTACATGAGATACGACAGGTCGCGCTTTTCATGGAGCGCCTGGACCAGCCCGGTGAGGTTGACGATGGATAACTGCCCTTGCGCGAACCAGCCGATGAAAACAAGGGTGAAGCCGAGAAAGCCCGTGCGGATGCGCCCGAAGCGGCGGCCGTCCGCCACCAGTCCGCGCCAGCGCAGCAGGGCGGCGAACAGCAGCGCCAGCGCCGCGACGGCCAGCGCGATTTCCATCCAGCGCTGCTTCCAGATCGGCAGCCAGCCCTTGTTGTCGGGCTCCGGCTTGACGACGAATCGTGCCGGCAAAGCCAGCGAAAAAGAAAAATCGCGGGTGAATTTCTCGGGGTAGATCTGGCCCTTGAAGCGCTGTACCTTGAAGGCGAACTGCATGGGCAGCGCGGGGTCGAGACCGCTCTGCGCGATGACGCGGAAAATCTTGAACTGCCTGCCCTGCAGCGGCGAGTCCGCTGGCGGCTTCAGGTCGAAGTTCAGGTCGCGCATCTCCATCGGCAGGCCGCCCTGGCTGAGGACGAGGCGGTCGGATACCGTGCCGGGCACGAAGCTGTCCGACACGATGCCGTAGCGGCCGCGCCAGGAAACGAGCAAGGCATGGTCGCCGGGCTCGAGCCGGCCCTTCAGGCGCTCCTGGTCGCGCGGCGTCAACAGGCTCTGGGCGGCGGACGGCACGGACAAGGGCGTCACCGCGAGGTCAATGAAGCTCGACGACGGCTGCGACACGGCCTCCTGGTCGATACCTTCCGCTTCGCTGCCGGCGAAGGCACGTTCGACGGCGGCATTATCGAGCTGCAGGCGGGATAGCAGTCCCGCGGCTTGCAGCTCTTCAGGGCGCAGGCGTTCCAGATAGTTTTGCCGGACGCGGGCGATCCGGTCCGGATCGCTGCCGCCGGAAAAGCCGAGCCGCGCGCGCGCCACCTTCAAGGCGGCGGCGATCACGCTCTGGTTGATGATGCGCACGGAGGCGGTGGCTTTCGCCACGCCATCGATATGAACGTTGCCGGCGTCGTTGCCGGCGCGGTTGCGCGGCGCGGCGTCGATGGCAATGTTCTGGCGCAGCGAGAGGCCGCGGTACTGCGCGGCAAAGCGGTGCAGCGGCGCTTCGCCCAGGCCGTCGAGGAACACCGGCTCATGATGCGAGATCACGCGCACGTCCACGAACTCGCCGGACGGGCCGAGCAGCACCAGCATGTTGACCGGAACGCCCGCGAATCCCGGAATGGCAACGAAGTCGATCGACTCGAAGGCATAGCCGACGAGATCGTTGCTGGTAGCGTTTTGCTTGAACACCGGCCAGACCGGCAAGGCCGGGTCGCGCTCGCCGAGCAGATAGGGCGAGGGGAAGGCGCGCGCCATGGCGTCGCGCGTCATGACGCCGGCACGCGCCTCGCGGCCCGCCATCAGCAGGCTCAGGCCGGACAGCAGCAGGAAGGTAACGATGAACTCCATGGCCATGCGGAACACGGCATGGCGGCGCGTTGCGGATAGGGCCAGCATGAGGAGGGATCAGGGCTCAGGGCTTGACCGGATTGACGCCGTATTTGCGGAAGATGGCGGCAAGCTCGCCCGATTCCACCAGGTCATTCATGGCCGCCTGCAGCGCCTTCGCTAGTTCGAGGTTTTCCTTCTTTACCGCCAGCCCGGCGACCCAGCCCTGTCCCGGCAAGCGGGCGAAGCGCACGTCCGACATCGCGAGATTGGCATCGCCCTTCATGCCGGACTCGATCTCGGACTGCGTGGCGAGCACCGCGGCGAGTTCTCCCGCGCGCAGTTTTTCCATGGCATCGGTGGCATGTTCGAAAATGCGCACGTCGTTGCGGTAGCGGCCTTCCCCTTCGCCCAGCAGCAGCATGGCGGCGATGGATACCTTTTCCACGCCGACGGGCTTGCCGGCGATGCAGTCGATGCCGTCGCACTGCGGTACCTTGCGGACGTCGCGCACGAGGCGCACCCGGTCGCGGTAATAGGGCGCGAAGATCTCGACCCGCTTGTTGTCTTCCATCAGCCGGCGGTCGACGGGAACGTGCATCATCACGTCGGCGGGGCCGTATCCGAGGTAATGACCTTTCCAGACCATGTTGCGCAAGTCGTCGTTGACTTCCTCGCCGGCGTCGAAGGGCAGCAGGCTCATCTTGAGGCCCAGCTTGCCCGCGAGGGCGTTGGCGATGTCGACGTCGATGCCGGCGCCGTTGTCGGAAAACGGCGGCATGCCCTTGTAGACCGCCACCTTCAGGACGCCGGTCTTCTTCGCCTCGGCGAGATCGGCCCAGGCCGGCATCGCGGCCGCCAGGGCGCAGGCGGCCAGCAACAGGATGCGCGCGACGCGCGTGCTTGCTTGTTTCATGCTTGTCTCCATTGTCGTTGTTATGTGAAAAAGGCTTCAGGCCCGCGCGCCGGGCACCGCCTTATTTGACTTCGCGGCGGGTCTCGAGATAAGACTTGACGGACCAGAAGGCTTCCTGCGACAGGATGCCCTCGAACTTCGGCATGTAGACCGCGCCGTTGCGCACCTTGCCGTTGCGGACCGAGCTGAGGAAGTACTTGTCGACGTCCTTGTAGCAAGCCTTTTTCTTGCTTTCGTTGGCGAGCTTGACGCAGTCGCGGTCGAGCATGCGCAGGTCGGGCGCGATGCCGCCGGAAATCGCTTCGATGCCGTGGCAGCGCGCGCAGTTCTGGTTATAGGCGGAACTGCCGATGCGGATGGCGTCCTTGTTGCCGGAGAACGGATTCTCTTCACGCCACTGATCGCCGAGCTGCGGCAGTCCCTTGGTGTCGACGGCCTGCGGCGTGACGTCGCCGTGGGCTGCCGCGGTGGCGGTGTAGAAGGCGGTGCCGGCGACGATCGCGGCGGCGAGGGCGTGGGTGAGCAGGGTTTTCATGGTCTCTCCTTGTTGGTGGATGCGGGTTTCCCACGAATAGGCAAGTCCTGTGCCACTGGATTTTTCCTTCCCGCGCAGTCTTTTGCGGCCGGGATGCGCGCCATGCTGCTGCAATTTGGAACACCGCTGTCACGTCCTGCAACAGGCTTGTCCGCGGTAGAATGCCCGGTGTCCTACCCGCCCCGTTCGCCGTCCTCCATGCCCTTCACTTTCGCCCATCCGGCCGCCATTCTCCCCGTGCGCCGCTTCTGGCCGGCGGCCAACGCGCAGGCTCTCGCGATCGGCAGCATGAGTCCCGACTTCGCCTACTTCTTCAAGCTGGGCGTACCGGGATGGTTCAGCCACAGCCTGGCCGGCATCGCCTTCTTCTGCGTTCCGGCGGGGCTGGTGGCTTACGTCCTGTACTACCTGTTGCTGAAAGGGCCGCTGCTTGCGCTGATGCCCGCATCCCTGGGGCGCAGGCTGAACGGCGACCCCGCGGCCTGGGTGCCGCGCACGGCGCGCGACCTGCTCGTGCTGCTGGCCTCGTTCGCGGCGGGCGCGGCGACGCATCTCGCATGGGACAGCTTCACGCATGGCAATACGCTGCCGACGCGTTACTGGACCTGGCTGCACCAACCGCTTGCCCTCGCCGATGGCGTGTTCCTGCCGCTCTACAACCTGCTGCAGCATGCCAGCACAGCGCTCGGACTCGCGGTGCTCGCGTTGTGGATCGCACGCTGGTGGATCCGGACGCCGGCAAGCGACGCGCCGCATGCCGGCTTGCGGCCGGGCGCCCGCGTCCTGGTGCTGGCCGGGCTGGCCGCCGCCGCCGTGCTGGGCTGGGTTGCCGGCACCGCGGGACTCGGTCCGGTGTCGCTGGAAAGGCTGCTCTTCTTCGGCATCGTGCGTAGCGTGCGCTACGCGAGCGCGGCGCTGCTGCTGTATGCGGTTGCCGTGCAGATCCGCGCCCTTCATGCCGGACGTCGCCTGCTGTCCTGAATGAGGCCGTGGAGTCATAAGCAGATAACCAGAATGTACGAGGACGACATGGCGGATTGATATCATGTACTCTCCTGGAGAAGAGAACGAGGAGAATGCCATGCACCACGAGGATGGCCCGGCGGCCGCGAAACCGTCGTACACGCTCTGGCAGCTCGTCCGCTACATGCTGCGTCTCGGCAGCCTCGGATTCGGCGGACCGGTCGCCCTCGTCGGCTACATGCACCGCGACCTCGTGGAGGACCGGCGCTGGATATCCGAGGCGGATTACAAGGAAGGCCTGGCGCTCGCCCAGCTCGCGCCCGGACCGCTGGCGGCGCAGCTTGGCATCTACCTCGGCTATGTGCATTACCGCATCCGCGGCGCCACCCTCGCCGGCCTCGCCTTCGTGCTCCCCTCTTTCCTCATGGTGGTCGCGCTGGGATGGGCCTACGTCCGTTTCGGCGGCCTGCCATGGATGCAGGCGGTGTTCTACGGCGTCGGCGCGGCCGTGATCGGCATCATCGCGATGAGCGCCAGGAAGCTGACGGAAAAGAGCGTCGGCAAGGACAAGCTGCTCTGGGCCATCTATCTTGTCCTTGCCGTGGTCACCGTAGTCACCGAGTCCGAGATCGCCTGGCTGTTCATCGCGGCGGGCATCCTGGTCTGGCTGCTACGCGCACCGCCGCGCTGGCCGGGCAAGCTGCAGGCGGCCGCCCTGACCCAGATGCCGCTCGCCGGCAGCCTCCTCGGCTCGGTCGATGGCTCGGTGCTGGCGCAGGTCGGCATCTTCTTCGCGAAGGCCGGCGCCTTCGTCTTCGGTTCCGGCCTCGCGATCGTGCCTTTCCTGTACGGCGGCGTGGTGACCGAACACCACTGGCTCAACGACAAGCAATTCGTCGATGCCGTCGCCGTTGCGATGATCACTCCCGGGCCGGTGGTGATCACCGTCGGCTTCATCGGCTACCTGATCGCCGGGCTGTCCGGCGCGAGCGTGGCCGCGTTCGCCACCTTCGTGCCTTGCTACCTGTTCACCATCATCCCGGCGCCATACTTCAAGCGCTACGGCAGGCTGCCCGGCGTGGTGGCCTTCGTGGACGGCATCACCGCCGCGGCGGTCGGCGCCATCGCCGGCTCGGTGATCGTGATCGCGCGGCGTTCCATCGTCGACCTGCCGACCGCCTGCATCGCCATCGGGACGGTGCTGCTGCTGTTGAAGTTCAGGAAGCTGCAGGAGCCCGCCATCATCGTCATCGCTGCCGTGCTCGGCCTGGTGCTGCATCCCCTGCTGCATTGAGGCATGCCGACCTGGCCTGCGGGGAAGGCGTCTTGCGGCTTGAATCTTTACTCTAAACATTGCGTGCCTTACAGCGCGCCGCCCTGCCCGCGTCCGGCGCGCTGTAAGATGTCGCATCGAGAGTGCGACGGAGACAAGCATGCCATGGCCTACCCATGAGGTCACCAACCAGGTGCCCGAACTGCAGGACTACAACCTCTTCCTGACCGATCCTGCCTTGCAGGAAAACGCCCGCCGCGAAGGCGCTGACTGGTACCGGGAAAACCTCGCGCGCTTCGGCGAAGAGCTCGGGCGGAAGGAAACGCTGGAACTCGGCGAACAAGCCAACCGGTTCCTGCCGGAACTTTCCACCCATGACCGCTTCGGCAACCGGGTAGACAAGGTCGATTTCCACCCGAGCTGGCATGCCCTGCTGGCGCTGCTGCGGCGCGAAGGCCTGCATGCCATGCCCTGGTCCGATCCGCGCCCGGGAGCGCACGTCGCGCGCGCCGCCGGTTATTTCCTGCAAGCCCAGGTGGAAGCCGGATCGCTCTGCCCGACCACCATGACCTTCGCGTCCATCCCGGTGCTGCAGAACGAACCCTCCCTGTTCGCCGGCCTGCGCGACAAGCTGTTTTCCAGGGAGCACGATCCGCGCGACCTGCCGATCGCGCAAAAGAAATCCATCATGATCGGCATGGGCATGACCGAGAAGCAGGGCGGCTCCGACGTGCGCACCAACAGCACCATGGCGCGTCCGCTGAATGGCGAGGGCCGCGGCGCGGAATATGCGCTGACCGGCCACAAGTGGTTTTTCTCGGCGCCGATGTGCGACGCCCACCTCGTGCTGGCACGGACGGAGAATGGCGTGTCCTGCTTCTTCGTGCCGCGCTGGCGTGCCGACGGCGGCAAGAACAGCGTGCTGGTGCAGCGCCTGAAGGACAAGCTCGGCAACCGTTCCAACTCCAGCAGCGAAGTCGAGTTCCAGGAAGCCAGCGGCATCATGGTAGGCGATGAAGGACGCGGCGTTCCCACCATCATCGAGATGGCCAACCATACCCGCCTTGACTGCGTCATCGGCAGCGCCGCCCTCATGCGCCAGGCCCTGGTACAGGCCATCCACCATGCGCGGCACCGCAGCGCGTTCGGCCGCCATCTCGCCGATCAGCCGCTGATGCGCAACGTCCTGGCCGATCTCGCGCTCGAATCCGAGGCCGCCACCCTGCTCATGCTGAGGCTGGCGCGATCCTTCGAAGCGCCGTCCGATCCGCTGGAGCGCGCGTGGCGGCGCATCGTCACGCCGGCGGCCAAGTTCTGGGTCTGCAAGCGAGCCATCGAGTTCGCCGGCGAGTGCATGGAAGTCTGGGGCGGCAACGGCTACGTCGAGACCGGCCCGATGGCCCGTCATTACCGGGAAGCGCCGGTGAATTCGATCTGGGAAGGATCGGGCAACGTGATGTGCCTGGACGTGATGCGTGCCATCGAACGCGAACCCGAAGGCGCGTCGCTGCTGATGCAGGAACTGTCCCGGGCCGGCGCATCGCATGCCGGCATGGCGGCCCTGCTGCAATCATTGAAGGAAAACCTGGCCGCGCCGCCGGAGCAGCGCGAAATGCTGGGACGCCGCTTCGTCCAGCAACTGGTCCTGGCGCTGCAAGGCAGCCTGATGCTGGCGCACGCGCCGGCGTGGATGGCGGATGCCTTCATCGACAGCCGTTCCGGCGCGGCCGGCGGCAGGGTCTACGGCACGTTGCGTGCGGACGCGGCGGCGCAGCAGCAGATCCTGCAGCGCGCCTTTCCCGCGGCTTAGACCGCGCCTGGGGGCGACTGCAATTGCGCAAGCGCCTCGCGGATCTGGCCGGCGGAACCGGGCCGCACCAACCGGCCCACTTCCGCGCCGTCGCGCATGAACACCAGCGTGGGCCAAAGCTTCACGCGAAAGCTCCTGCCCAGCGGCCGGCCCCTGCCGTCCTCGATCTTGATGTGCCGCACTGCCGGATGGTCGTTCATTGCCGCGCCGATCGCATCCTGCGTTCCCATGCAGATGCTGCACCACGGGGCTCCGAATTCGAGCACGACCGGGCCGTTGATGGCATCCACCTGTTCGCGCGACGGTTCCACGTCGGCATACTGGGTCGTCATTGACATCTTTTCTTTCCTTGGTTTGATTCGCCTGTTCTCGTTGGAAAGCTTAAATCGCGGGCGGGTTCCCCGGGCCGCGCCTGAGGAATGACGAGCCGGTGATGGCACTCCCCCGCCGTCTTGCAATCCAATCCCGTAATTGTATATATCATGGACCGGCCCCTAGCTTGCGCCGAGATGCTACACGGATACTCACGATGGAAAAATTCTTGATCTGCAACGAGTTTGGACAGGCGCAGGAACTGAGCGGCGAGGAAGTCGTCGTGCCGGGCTGCGAAGAAATACAGTTCATCCTGCATGCCTGGCTGTATGACCGGCACGGAGGCTGGGCCGTCACGGAAAGGTCTTCCGGCAAGCGGATCGCCAGCGGCCCACAAGGCACGGAACATACTGCCCTCGCCCAGGTGGAAAGACAGATCGCCACCCATGGCAAGGAAACGCTGATGCGCGTGCTGGGCGCCGGCCGCAGGTCGGACTGACGCATCGAAGGGTGGCTCGATGCCGATTCGGTGGATCGTGCCGGATACGTCGCCCCTGCCCCTTGGCGCGTATCGCGGATTCGTCTTCAACCTGGAGGGGCGGCGCCTGTTTCCCCGCCTCGTCCAGGCAATGATCTGGGGGAATAGCCGGCGCTATGCCGACCTGCTCGGTCCCGGCCATGCCGTCATGCAAGCCGCGGGGTGGCGGGAGGCCGATGGCATGCCGGTCTGCGTCAGCGCGATGCATGGCGGGCGTATCGCCGGCGTCGCCTGGGCGCGGCGCATCATCCTTGGCAACGATGAACTTGGGTGCAACCTGTCTTTCGCGGTGCACCCCGAACTCGAAGGCCGCGGCGTGGCGCGGCTGGCGACCGCCTTCGCCTTCGAGCTGCTCTATCGGGAACGGCCCCGGCCGGTCGTCGCCAACGTCCAGACCCGTGAAGCCAACCACCGCGCGATCGCCCTCGCCCGCTCGCTGGGCTTCCACGCGCCTCGCCTGGCGCGGGTTCCCGCGCCCCTGTCCGGGGAAGCGGAGGGCCCTCCCTTCATCACCCTGCGCGCCGACGCGGCGGCCCTGCACTGCATCACGGAAGACTTGCTGATGAAGCGTCTTGGGTGGAACGCCGCGCACGCCATCCGCGAAGGCATGAGGGCCTGAGTTCCACCTTGACAAGCATGTTGCGTGGCGGCAGGATTCCCCATCCCGTCATTGCCAGCATGCCTGTCGTTCCATGTTCATCCACGTCGCCTGTGAAATCGTTCTTCTCTCAGCCTGCCTCGCGGCCAGCCTGGTTTGCTGGAAGAGGAGAGATGCACTGGCGGCCATCGGTTTCGCCCTGATCGGCATCGCCTCGGCGCTTGGCGCGCTGGAGTATGCGGGACTGGCCGGACTCGGGGAGCCGCATCGCTTCGCGAGCAGGCTGTCCGGAAAGATCAGCCTGTTCCTGGTGGCGCTGGATGCCTTGCGCGTCCCCGGGTCCTGGCTGCTCGCGGCGCTGGCGCTGGCGGCATTCCCCTTTCTGCCGCCGTTCGTCTCGCTGGCAGTCAACATCGTCGCCCTGGCCGGCATCGTCTGGGGCGGCCGCCGGCATGCCTTGTGGAGTTCGCTGGCGGGGGCCGTCCTGTTTGCCCTGGCGGGACTGCTGATCGGCACGAAGGGGGAATGGCATGGGTTCGCGCGCCTCGACCTCTATCACCTCGCCATCGCGGCGGCCGTAGCATGCTGGGCGGCGGGCAGCCTGCGCCGCGGCCGCACTTAGTCCAGGCTTTAGTCCAGGCGCTTGAACATGGCCGCAGCCGGTTCGGAAAGCGAAGCGCCAGAACCTGACTGCAATCCCGCCGGCACCGCGTCGCGCTCGGCCGGTTCGTAACCGTACATCCTGAAGAAGCCGCCGGCCGTGCCGGGCAGCAGATAAAGATCATCGATGCCGGCTTCCCGCGCATGGCTCTCGATCAGTTCCAGCAGCCGGCTGCCGAGGCCTCGGCTGTGCATGGACGGCTCCACCGCCAGCGACAGGATCGTTCCCTTGCTGCCATCGGCTTCGAGGCCCACCGCGCCAAGCACGCGCGAGGTCTGGCTGAGGACGATGAAATGCGCCAGGTGGCCGGCCGTGATGTCGTCCGAAGGGAGGGCATTGGCATCCAGCAGCGCGCGGATGGAGGGCAGGTCGCCGGCGGCGGCGGGACGGATGGTCAGCATGGGGAATCTCCGGAAAGCAGGGAATGGCGGCAAGGCGCAAGAATGCCACATTTCCCGGCAGGGCGCCGCATCGTCCACGTCCGCTTCCCCGTCCGCTTCAGCGTGGCTTTTTGCAGTTCGATCCCGCATTTCCGCAGTTCGTCGCATTCCGGTCGCGTCCCCGGCAAGGCATGGCTACAGTGACACCATCACATCGCGACAACACCTCGAACAACACGCACCGGAAAGGATACGCCATGAAAACCGCACGCTCCCTGCACATCGCCATCGTCGCCGCCGTTGCCGCCCTCACAGCCGCCGCCGCGGTCAGCGCGATCCATCCCCAGGCCGCACCGGCGGATTGCGCCACGGCGGCCGTCGACGCCTCCCTGCCCCGCGTCGTCATCACCGCCAAGCGCCTGACGCCGATGGAAAAGCTGGCTGACCTGGTCTCGGAAAAGATGGGCCGGCTGCTGTCCTGAGCGGTGAACCATCGGATTGATGGTCAGGCAGGATTGCGCAGGTCCCCGGCGCCGCGCTGCATCAGGAGCGGCAGCGGACAGCAATCCTGCCAGTATTCGGTGATCTGCGAAATCTTGCCGCCGCTGATCTCGAAAAAAGAAATGACGCGCATCTCGCGCATTCCGTCGCTCATGCTGACATCGGAAACCGCTTCGTCGCTGCCGCCGACGACGCGATGGACGGTGAAGCGCCAGGGAGCGCCGTCGGCGAACTGGCCGTTCATGCTTGCGAACCCGTCGGCGCCAGTGACGCGATCCTCGGATTGCGGCCGCTCCAGCGTAAAGTCATGCGCCAGCACGGCGCCCACCGCCCCGAAGTCATTGCCCGCCATCAAACGCCAGAAGTGAAAGACAATATCGGTCGCGGACGGATACATCGGAAAAGCCTCCATCGAATGAACATGCAATCGGACACGCAGGGCGTGCTTACGGTGGAGAATGTTACCCGCGGCATGGACTTCCGCCATCCCATACGTATGGGTTTTTGCCTTCCTTCCCTTCATGTCCGCCATCACCGGCGGGCGCTTGTTCTACAATAGGCCAAGTCCATCACCAGGGAGTCCCTGTTGCTCACTCCGCCCTATGTCGCACCCGCGCTCTACGATGATCCCGCCGCCGCGCTCGAACAGGTCCGCCTCATCTATCATTCCGGCATCCAGCATCTGCGCGACTGCCTGCGCCGTTTCGTGGAGGGTGAGAATTTTCCGAGCCGCGTCCGGGCGTGCTACCCCTATGTGCGGGTGCATACCGATACCGTGGCGCGCGCGGATTCCCGCCGGTCGTACGGCTTCGTCGCCGGCCCCGGCACCTACGAGACCACCCTTACCCGTCCGGATCTGTTCGCCAATTATTACCCCGAACAATTCCGGCTTCTCCTGAAGAACCACGGCTACAACCACCAGGTGCGGCTGGAGATCGGGGTCAGCGCGCAGCCCATCCCGGTGCATTTCTCCTTCGCGGAGCATGATCACATCGAGGGCACGATGCCGCCCGAGCGGCGCCTCGCCATGCGCGACCTGTTCGACCTGCCCGACCTTGCCGCAATGGACGACGGCATCGCCAACGGCACCAACGACATTCCCGCGGGCGAGCCCCAGCCGCTGGCCTTGTTTACCGCGCCCCGGGTCGATTATTCATTGCAGCGCCTGCGGCACTACACGGGCACGGCCGCAGAGCACTTCCAGAATTTCGTGCTGTTCACCAACTACCAGTTTTACATCGACGAATTCCTCAAGCTCGGCCATGAAATCATGGCGCGCGCCCGGCCGGATGCATCGGAAGACCAGCACGGCTACGTTGCCTTCGTCGAGCCGGGCAACGTCGTCACGCGCCGCATCGGCGAAGCGCCGCAGCCGGGCGATGCGCTCGGGGCGCCGCCGCCGCGCATGCCGCAGATGCCGGCCTACCACCTCGTGCGCGAAGACGGCTGCGGCATCACCATGATCAACATCGGCGTCGGTCCCGCCAATGCGAAGACCATTACCGACCATGTGGCGGTGCTGCGTCCGCATGCCTGGCTGATGCTCGGCCACTGCGCAGGGCTGCGCAATACCCAGCAGCTCGGCGACTACGTGCTCGCCCACGGTTACGTCCGCGAAGATCACGTCCTGGACGAAGACCTGCCGCTCTGGGTGCCGATCCCGCCGCTCGCGGAAGTCCAGCTCGCCCTCGAGGCCGCGGTTGCGGAAGTAACGCAGCTGACGGGTTATGAACTCAAGCGCGTGATGCGCACCGGCACCGTGGCCAGCACCGACAACCGCAACTGGGAACTGCTGCCGCACCGCACGCCGGAGCGCCGCTTCTCGCAAAGCCGCGCCATTGCCCTGGACATGGAGAGCGCGACGATCGCGGCGAACGGTTTCCGTTTCCGCGTACCCTATGGCACCCTGCTATGCGTTAGCGACAAACCGCTGCATGGCGAGATCAAGCTGCCGGGAATGGCGAATCATTTTTACCGGGAACGGGTCGACCAGCATTTGCGCATCGGCATCCGTGCAGTGGAGCTGCTGCGCAAGCAGGGAGTGGACAAGCTTCACAGCCGCAAGCTGCGCAGCTTCGCCGAGGTTGCCTTCCAGTGATGCCCCGCGCAGCGGGCCCGGGGATCAGGGAGCTGCGGGGCGTCCTTCGGGATGCAGGCGGAAGATGGAAGGCTTGATTTCCAGGATGGGTTGCGCCGGCTCGGCATCCGCCAGGGTCTTGGCGGTGGAACGGATCGTGGTTTCGAAGGCGTGGAACACGTCGAGCGAGTCGGCGTCCGACACGTCGACATCCTTCATGTCGGAAAGCGACTCCAGTGCCTCGCGTGAAATGACGCACTGGTGTTCCGACCCGCCAATGCTGACCTGGAAGACAACGCCGTGCTCGGTCAGGCGTGGATTGTTTTCACGTGAGGCCATGGGGCATCCTTTCTCGTGACGGCGGAAGGGTAGGCGTACGGACCGCGCAAGGGCACGGTGTCCGCACATTCGCATGGCTGACCGGCAATGGCGGCGCCATGACACATTATGGGGTACGGTGATGCACGCGCTGCCGGAGCGGCTTTGGCAGGAACGTCGATGCAAAACACTATACATTGTGCCCATGGAACTGTCCGCGCATGCAACCCGTGATATTGAGGCTGGTCAGAGCACTCCGCATTAAAGCTTGAAAAGGCTGTGAGGCGGAAACGATATGCGCAAGGGCAAGGGCGGCACGATTTCCCGCGCGCAAGCCAGGCGGCGTATCCGCAGGGAATGACGGGTACAATGGCGTCTCCTTTGCAAGATCGCTTCGCCATGGCCCGCCTCACCCTCGAATTTCCAGAAGACCAATTCCATTATTCCACCACGCTGACGGTCCGCGTCACCGATATCAATGCGGCAAACCATCTTGGCAACGACTCGATGATTTCCATGATTTCCGAAGCGCGCGCCCGCTTCCTGTGGGAATTCGGCATCCGCGAGAGGCAGGCGGACGACGTGGGCATCATCGTCACCGACCTGGCGACCACCTACAAGAGCGAAGCGTATGCACGGGACCAGCTGCTGTTCGACGTCGGCGTCATGGATTTCAATGCCTATGGCGGCGACATCATCTTCCGCATCTCGCGTCCGCGCGACGGGATGCTGATCGCCATGGCGAAATCGGGCTTTGTCTTCTTCAATTACACGGCCAAGCGCGTGGCGCCCATGCCCGAGGAATTCCGGGCGAAATTCCCGAAGGTCAACTTCCTGTGACCGGGCCGGCCGGCGCATGCCGGGCCTCCCATTCGCGCAGCGCCTGCCGGTAGCGCTGCAGGTCGTCGGTGTAGCGGTCGAAGATGCAGGGATCGCAGCCGCTCTGGCAGCAGTCTTCCAAGGCCGGCTCCTCCGGCGGGACGGGACGGGGATCGTTTTCCATGTTGTCTGAATTGGTTGGACGGGTGCGGCCCGGACCGGCCGCGTTCCCGCCATTATCGCATCCGGCATCGATCCTCCGGCTGGCGCCGGGCGGCCGGCGCGCTGTTGAACAAACGCAGCCGGCGCGCCGAAAGACCGAAAATCTGCAATGAAGCTGATGATTGCCAAGAACAAGCCTGCGCCCCTCCGGTCATAGTAGAGCTGATGTTCAATGAACGCCTCGGGGCACGTGGAATGAATATGAAATACCGTCAGGAGCAAACAGAACGCCAAGGGATGTCAATGCTTGGCAGGGCAGTCATCATCGGCCTGGTCGGCACCGCCGCCGCCGTCACCTGGGTCGCATCGGGACGCAGGCAGCTGCGGTCGCGCCGCGCTTCCGACCGCGGCATGGAGCGCCGCAATCCCATGCATTTCTTCCTGGCCGGCAGGAACCCGATGCGGCGGGCGATCGATCGTTCCGGCCAGCGTCCGCTGTTCGAGCGGCGCGAATCGGTCTACGAAAGCATGTAAGGAGCGCGTCTGGAAGGCCGATCCGTTGCGCCTGTCACTGACGGCGCAAGGGATCGAGCAGGTGGCGCAAGGCGTTGTGGTCCAGCTCGAACATGATCGCCAGCAGTTCGCCCAGCCGCCCTGGAGGAAATCCTTCCCGGGACATCCAGCCCAGGTAATGCCCGGGCAGGTCGGCGAGCAGCCTGTCCTTGTACTTTCCGTACGGCATTCGCCATGTGACGAGAAGCTTCAGGTCTTCGGCCTGCATGAGCGTATCCGATCCGCCTTTCCTTAATCGCCGAAGCTGATGCCGAGGTCGCGGCCGGTCGCCACGGTATCGCCTTCGAGCGGTACGCTCTTCATGCGGCCGATGAGTTCGGCAAGCGGCACGTACTGCACGTTCGGGAACGCCAGCGCCACCATGATGCCGTGCTTGCCCTCGTCCAGCGCGCGCACCGCTGCCGCGCCGAAACGCAGGGCCGCGAGCCGGTCGAACGCCGTCGGGCTGCCGCCGCGCAGCAGGTGGCCGAGCACCACGACGCGCGCCTCCTTGCCGGTGCGCTCCTGCAGTTGGTGCGCGACCCGTTCGCCGATGCCGCCCAGCCGCTCCACGTGGCCGTCCGCGGCGGGCGCCGCAACCGCCATCGCGCCTCCCCTGGCATGCGCGCCCTCGGCGACCACGATGATGGAATACATGCGCCCGAGCTGGTCGCGCGCCTTGACCTTGTCCGCCACCCGGTCGATCTCGTAGGGAATCTCGGGAATCAGGATGCCATGCGCGCCGCCGGCAATGCCCGCATGCAGGGCGATCCATCCGGCGTAGCGTCCCATGACCTCGACGACCATGATGCGCTGGTGGCTTTCCGCCGTGCTGTGCAGGCGGTCCAGGCATTCGGTCGCGAAGGTGACCGCGGTGTCGAAGCCGAAGGTGGTGACCGTCTTGTCGAGGTCGTTGTCGATGGTCTTGGGAACGCCTATGACTTTCAAGCCCTTGCGGCCGAGCGCCTCGGCGATGGTCAGCGAGCCGTCGCCGCCCACCGCCACCAGGGCATCGATGTCCTTGCTGGCAAAGAAGGCGAGGATGTCGTCGGACCGGTCGGCAAGCACCGTCTCGCCCGCAGGCGTGCGGGTCGGGTAGGAAAGCGGATTGCCGCGATTGGTGGTGCCGAGGATCGTGCCTCCGAGGTGGGAGATGCCGCGCACCGTATCAGGAGTGAGACGGACGAAGCCGCCCGACGGGTAACGTTCGGGTTGAAGGATGCCATCGAAACCGTCGCGGATGCCGATGCATTCCCAGCCGCGGTTCGTCGCGGCGCTGACCACCGCGCGGATCACGGCATTCAGGCCTGGGGCGTCCCCGCCTCCGGTATTGATCGCTATGCGTTTCATCGCCATGATCATGCGCTCCTGCAAGGGAGAAAAACGGGATCAGCGGTCATGCGCCTGGCCGCTTCCCTCGGAGACCGGCCTGCCGGCAAGCACATCGTTTCCGGGGCCGGAGAGCGCCTCGCGCACGACCTGGCGCATCCGCGCGTACGCCTGGTCGCCGTACGTTTCGCGCAGCACGGACAGGTCGGTGAAGCCCGACGCCCCCATGAGCTTCGCGGCGCTGCGGATGCCATGCATGATCTGCGGCGAATACCGCCCAGAGCCAAGCAGGATGTAAAAAGGAAGGGCATTGAACGGGGCATGGCTCTTGACGTGCCGGAGCAGGTCGAACATCCGGCCGCTGTCGAAGTGCACGCCGCAAGCCACGAAGCCGATCCGCTCGTCGAGCTCCGCGACGGCGTCTTCCATGGAATGGGTGATGACCAGGCTGAATTCGCTACCCAGCACGTCAGTGACCTGCGGCACGTCTCGCGGACGCACGGCGACGAGAATGGTCTTGTCTTTCGCTGTTGATGCGTGTTGCACGTTGTTTTCCGCTCCCATGGCTGTTGTCGCGCGGCTTTTCAGTATCCGTTTTTCCAGTCAACAACGACGTCGATGCCGAGCTTGAAGTATAAGCCTTGCGCGGCGCTTCAAGGCCGGATTTCGCACGTCCCTGCGTGGCCAATCCATCCGCTTCCATCCAGCTCACGCCGTGCCTGGCGCCAGGCGGCGCACTTCGCCGGTCGCGCCGTTGACCTCGACGAGATCGCCGTCGCGTATCCAGTCGAGCACGCCCTTCACGTTTACCACCGCCGGCACCGCGAATTCGCGCGCGACGATGGCCCCGTGCGAAAGATAACCGCCGGTTTCCATCACCAGTCCTCCCGCTTTCAGGAACAGCGGCGTCCATGCGGGGTCGGTGGAGGGCGCCACCAGGATCTCGCCTGGACCCAGCCGCGCGCCATCCCCGGGGGCGCGTACGATGCGCGCCACGCCGCGCGCGATGCCCGCCCCGGTCGCGACGCCGAGCCGCACGTCGCCCGCCATGCCCCGGACCTCGGGCTTGCCGGAAACCGCGGCCTGGCCGCCTTCCATCACGACATCGGGGCCAGGCTGCCGCTCCCAATGCGCGCGCTGCGCGAGGCGGTCCCGCACGCGGGCCGCCGCGCCTGCCGGCGGGAGCCGTCCGGTCAATGCCATCCCGATTTCCTCCGCCGTCAACTCGAACACTTCCGGGGGCGCGGCGAGCGCCTGCCGGGTCGCCAGGAGCCCGCCGATATGCAGCAGCAACGGCCTGCAGGCATCGGACAGCCGCATGAAGCTGCTGCGCGCCAGTTCGCGCTGGCTGCTTTCCGCATTGGCCTGGCGGACCAGGGCCTTGAGGCCTGGCCGGCGATACCATGGCACGCCGGCGCGCACGACTTCCCAGGCGTCGTCGACTGCCCTGCGCTGCCTCGCTTGCACCGCCTCGCGGGACACGTCCAGCAGGCCGGCAATGCTGTCGAGAACATAGCCAGGATCCTCGTGCCAGCGAGGCTGGCGCCAGTAGCTTTCATAGATGCCGCGATGGCCGTAGCGGCGCAGGAAGTCCTCGAATCCCTGGCGGAAAGGATGCGATGGCGGCAACCGCTGCCATGCCTGGTCGTCGCGTTCCGCGCCGGTGATCCATCGGCGCAATGGCGGGTCCGCCGCAGCGGCGCGCGCCAGGTCCATCATGGCGTAACCCTGTTGCGCCGTGACGCTCGGCTCGCCGCCCGCGAGCAGCGCCGACGCGAGCCGGTAGGCTTGTCCGGGCAGCCAACGCTCCAGCCTGTCGACCAGGATGGCAAGGCTGGCGCCGCCCGACCCTTGCAGGAATGCCAGTTCACGCTGCCCCTGGACCTGGGCGATGCGTTCGAGCAGCGCCTGGTGGCAGGCAAGCGCATCCCGCGGCAAGGGCATGGCGCGCCATTGCGCCGCCAGCCGTTCGGCGCGGGCCGCGATGGCATGTGCCCTGCGGCGCACGCCGATCGAGCCGGCAAGGTAGCGCGCGATGCGCGGCAGGCGCCGCAGCCGATCCTTCCAGCGTTGGGGCGGCACCGCGATCTCAGGCTGGTGGCCGCCGGCGAGTTCGTTGATCCGTCCGGGCGAGACGCCGAATGCGTCATAGCCTTCCCACATGACCAGCGACAGGTTCAGATACAGCCTGCCCTGGTGCAGTGCCGTCCTTTGCGCTCCCGGAAGGACGGGATAGGCCGCCATCCGCAAGCCTTGCTCGAGGATGACGTTGACCATCCGCCGCACCGACCACCAGTCCAGCGCGGAGAGAGGAAAGGGCACGACGTCGCGCGTATTGCCGTTGGTCCAGATCACGGGCTGGCTCGCGATTTCCGCATAGGTATTCGTTGCCATGGCGGTCACCGGCCTCGCTTGCACCAGCCAGAAGCGTTCGCCATCCCACACCCATTCGATGTCATGGCAGGGCCGGCCCATGTCCAGCGCGAACGCGGTGGAGCGCACAAGCTGCCCCAATGCCAGCGCCTGCCCATCGTCGAGCACGCGGCGGCGCGCGGCGGCTGGATCGGTGTCGCGCAGCGCCGTCCCGCCGTCTTCTCGCAGGCCGGTCTGCCGCAGCTTGCTGCCGACCCGCCACTCGGCCAGCATCAGCGCGCCGCCATGAACGTCTTCCTGCAAGAGATATTCGTCCCCGGCCGCCTCGCCCGACACCAGCGATTCCGCCAGGCCCCAATGCGCGTGAATCACGATCCTGTCGTCCCGCCCGGTGCGCGGATCGCAGCTGAAGGCGATGCCGGCCGCCTGCGCCGGCAGCAGGCGCATGATCACGACCGCCATCGATGCCTGCGCGTGCGAGATGCCGAGGCGTTCCCGATAGGCGACCGCTTGCGGCGTCCACAGCGACGCCCACACCTCGCGGATCGCTTGCAGCAGGTCCGGCATGCCGCGCACGTTCAGCCGCGACAAGTGGATGCCGGCGAAGGAGGCCTTTTCCGAATCCTCCGACGTGCCGGAAGACCGCACGGCAAGCGGCTGCGCTGCCCAGTCCCGAGCGTCCATCGCCGCAGCCAGATCGGCGGTCAGGCCGGGCGGAATGCTGCAAGCCAGCAGCGCCGCATGGCAGGCGGCGGCAATTGCGGCGCTTGCGCTGGCATCGCCGCCGTGCTCAGCCGCCTCGATCTCCGCCATCAAGCCCGTCTCTTCCATGACCTGGCGGCAGGCACTTGCGGGAACCACGAATCCGTCAGGCACCGGCACGCCATACCGCGCCAGCAATCCGAGCTGCCAGCCTTTTCCGCCAGCCTCCTCACGCTGCAGGGCGGCATCCTTCCATTCCAGCAGGCCGTTCACCGCTTCTCCCCGTCGAAGTTCGCCATGGCGTGTTCATGCGCATCCATCAATGCGCCGGCATGGCGGCGCCGCAGCGCCGGGTCCGTTGCCAGCGCGGACAAGGCAGCTTCTACGAGGGCGTCTGCCGGCGCGGCCGCCGGAAAACCCGGCAAGCCCCACGTCGCCGCAAAGGCGGCATGCTTGCCATCAACGGCATCATTCCCCGGCTTGCCGATCGTGACGCAAGGGATGGCGTGCGACATGGCGACGATGACCGCATGGAGACTGCTCGCGCATACCAGGCGCGCCATGGCGATCAAGGCGCATGCTTCCCATACGTGCTGGGATTCGAAGAGCAGAGCTGGAGCGGGTCGCATCGCTTGCGCGATGCGTCGAAGAACCTCTAGGTCATCGTGCCACGGCGCTGCACCGGCACGAAACAGGACGCAGGGCAGCGAGGCCGCCACGCATAAGGCCCGCAGTTGCCCGGCCAGCGCGCGCACCGTGGCATCGTCCCCGAACTCGGCGTTGCACTGGACCGCGATGTATCCTTTGGCACAGCGCCGCGCCACGTCGGCCGCCTCTCCCTCTTTCGATCCCGCCGGCATCCGCGCCGCGATCTCCGTCGCGCATGCGTCAGCCACCATGACGACGGCGTCGGGTATCACGCTTGCGCGAATCCCCGCACGTGCCAGCTGCGAAACGGTGATGTTGTCGCGTACAGTCAGGCTGTTGGCGCGCCGAAGCTTGCCCAGGACTTCATGCTGGAACGCCGGGTCGCGCCGGCCAAGCGTCACGCCGCCCGCCGCGTGAAAATGCACGGAGGTTCCAGCGGGAAGGTCATGCAGGCCAGAAGGCGGCAGCACGTAGGGCGCCAGGTCCGGCCTGTGAAGACGCTTGCGCGCCCACGTCATCCGCTCTTCCGGATGCCTATCGAGAGCACGAACGATGCGCGCCGCCTCGTCGTTCGCTGCCAGCATGACGGCCGCTTCCCATGCGTCGCAGGTAAGTATCTCGCCGCCGACATGGATGATCCTCAGCGGCCCGCGCGCATCGGCAAGGATCTGCGTGATGGAATGGACGTCATGCCCGCCAAGAGGTCGCAAGTCCCGATCTGCCAGTCCGGCAAAGAGAGGCTCTTCGGCGTCCTTGGTGCGCATGGCATGGAAGACATGGGGAAAGAGAAGATCGCCAAGATTGTGGCGGTCGAAGGCCCCGAAGTAAACGGTCCTTGGATGGACAGAGCGAGCGTGCGTGCTTGCGGATCCTGGCATGCCTCAGCGGCGCAAGGCTTGCGCCTGCAGGCGTTCCTGATCGATCGCTTCGGCCACGGCCGCGACCGCGATGGCGTGCCACTCGGCGCACGCCGGATGTGGCGTCTCTGCCGGACGCTGCCAGATGGCGGCGTGAAACGCATAGGCGGCGATGCATGATCCCGCCAGGCTGGGATGGCTGTCGTCGGGGTCGTGCAGCCGCAGTCCGGCCTGCATGCGCATGGCGATTTGCCAGGCAGGCCCCACGGGAACGACCATCGCGTTGTTCGCCAAGCCAAGCGCCCGGTAAAAGCTGTTCAGCGAGAGTTGCCGTTCGGGCGCGTAGGCGCGCGCCCAGGTGAGATAGATCGCAGGCTGGGCGCCGGCGCGGCGTATACGGTCCGCGAATGAGGCCACGTATCGCCGCGTCGAGCGATCGTCGATGAAGGGTTGCTGGCTGGCCTCCTGCAGCACCACGACGTCCCATTTCGCGGAATCGATGGCTTGCTGGGCATCGCCATTTAACCAATGGTCTCCCAGCCGCGCGCCGCCGACGGTGACGGTCTTGACGACGGGATGGGGCGCGCCGTTCAGTTCGGCAAGCTCGGACACCAGCCTCGGCATGGCATGGTAGTAGGTATAGCTGTTGCCGATGAACAGGACGCGCTTCCCGGCAGGCAGGTCGTCGGCATCAGCAGCGCGTGCGGTCGTCGCGAGCGAAGCCGCGACGAGCAGGCATGCCGTGGCCACGGACATCATCCTGCGGAGAGTGACGCTTGTCAGTTCAGGTCTTGCACGCGGCATGACAGTAATTCCGGAAGTCCGTTGAACATGGCAACGATCAAGTGTTGGGCACGATTATCGACCACGCGCAATGGCCGGGGATGGGAAATATCAATGCCCGATTCGATCGGTTCGCGATGCGGCGCGGCGACCGAGCCATGCCGCTCTGCGAGGTGGCAATGGTAATTGCCTTGCGGGCCAGTGACAAGACAGTCACGGGACAGCGACAAGCCGCGCGTGCGTGACGGGATATTCCCGCGTCTGAAAAAAACACCCCTGTCCCGATTGTTTTTATTTTTTTGACATGGCAGAATGAATTCTTCCGGTGTCTTGGCCCAGGCCTCAGGCCGCTGATGAGTCCGAGAGATTTCATCGACAGGCATCCGGTCCACGCGCAGCGCGCTCGTTTGAAGCGGCTGCCCTGACTTCCACCAGTGTCATTCAACTTAGACGGAGGGCGATATGAAAGCTTGCATGCTACAGCAGACCACGTTGCAGCAACGCCCGACGTCCGTCATGGCCTTCCGCTGCTCCACGTTCGTCGTTCCGTCCGCATCCCGCGCCGGATCCCGCAATGGCGTCCGCAGCAACGACGGCATGAATGGCTCCCGCAGCATGCATCTCACCAATGGCCGCAACCGATCCAACGGCCTGAATCATTCGACGCAATACAGCATCATCCGGAGGAATGTCCTCCTGGACGAAGGAGGATAGCAGCACCACCTTCGACCAGCCTGACAGTCAGGCAAGGCGACCAGCCCGGATGATCCCAAGGACATCCGGGCTTTTTGTTTTCATCGTCCTTGCGCGTAATGCCGCGTCTAGCGGCCGGCAGTGAAGTCCTCTTAGGAGGCCGTCCCCGGAGAACCGGACAAGACGTCGATCTTTGAAACGCACGGAAGGAGGCTTCACCCGTTCAAGCAGACATGGCTCTCAGCCGTGCCTGCCTGGCCGGGGAACGCCTGCAAGGCAATCGTGTCCTGCACTCCCCTCGCGCTTTTTGAAAGCGCATGGCATTGCCAGGATCTCGCTCACCCTTCGCTTTCCACATCCGTTCGACGCGGCGCGCATTACCCGATTGCGCCGCACCTCTTCAACGCACCACCCTCGCCGTGCGGGATGGCGCAGTCGCAGTTGCACGGCATGCCATTAAAGACCACCTACCAAAGGAAATGAAAATGAGCCTCGAAGAAATCATGAAACAGATGGACCAGAAAAGCGAAACCCTCCAGGGTTTCCGGGATGGCGAACTCTGGTACCGCACGCGCAGCGGATCGGAGTATGCCGTACCGATGACCTATCGTGGCGACTCCGCCTATCAGGCGCAGGAAAATCTCGTTCATCTGATCCGCTGATCAACAATGAGCGATGCCGACCTCTCAGCACGAGGTGCCGCTGCGATCCTCATGCTGCAAGAGCCTGTTCGAAAATGCCGCCGATTCGGAAGGCGGCTTTTCCGAACAGGCTCTTGTTCGTCCATCGTTGCCGCAGAAACGCTGCCGGTGACGATTGGGATGATGCAATCTTGCGCGCCCGCAATGTCAACGTTCCTGGTCCGATGATGAACCTGCATGATTGTCCACCGTCATAAGGACACAAGAGCACTTGATCTTCGGATCAGGATTTCCTTAACTTGCGGAATGGAACTTCCATGAATCTACTGCTTACAGGACAACACGTCGACGTCAGCCCGGCATTGCGTGAATACGTCGAAAAAAAACTGGAACGAATTACCCGGCATTTTGACCAGATCATCGACATTGCCGTCGTTCTAGGTGTGGAAAAGCCGTCCGAAAAGGAGAAGCGGCAGCGCGCGGAAATCAATATGCGGCTCAAGGGCAACGTGATTCACGTCGAACACTTTGCCGAAGACCTGTATGCGGCGGTGGACTGTGCGGTGGACAAGCTGGACCGGCAGGTCCTGAAATACAAGGGAAAGGTGCAGGACCACCAGCATGAAAGCATCAAGCGCTCGCCGGAGCGCCTGGAAGCTCCCCAGCCTCCGGGCGTCTGACCGGCGGTGCACTCAGCCAATTAGCCGATCAGCTTCAGCCGGACGTTGCTCAGGCTGGGCTGATCGGTTTCTTCCTCGACATCAGGACTGACGCCCGGAAAGCTGGCTTGGATCACATTCCCTGCATGGCCAGTGACGTGAAACGCCGACACAGCCTGGGCAAGCACGGCGGCCCGCTGCTGCATGGCGGCGGCTGCAACGGCGGCCTGTTGCACCAGGGCGCCGTTCTGGCGCGTCATCTCGTCCATCGTGGAGACGGCCTGATTCACTTCCTCGATGCCGGCGCTCTGCTCCTGGCTGGCGCCGCTGATCTCATCCATGATGGCAACGACATGCTTGACGGCGGTGACGATCTCTTCCATCTGGGTGCCTGCCTGGCCGACGAGCGCATTGCCGCTCTCCACCTTGCTGACTGAATCGTTGATCAGTTCCTTGATTTCCTTTGCCGCGGCGGCCGAACGCTGGGCCAGGTTGCGCACTTCGGATGCGACCACGGCGAAGCCCCGACCCTGCTCCCCGGCGCGCGCCGCCTCGACCGCGGCGTTCAGTGCAAGGATGTTTGTCTGGAAGGCGATGCCATCGATCACGCTGATGATGTCGACGATCTTGCGCGAGCTGTCCTTGATGGAGGTCATCGTGCCGACCACCCGGCTGACGACCTCGCCGCCCTTGAGCGCGGAAGCGGAAGCCGATTGAACGAGCTGGTTCGCCTGCTGCGCATTGGCGGCGTTCTCATTCACCCGCGAGGTCAGCTGGCTCATCGATTCCACGGTCTGCTGGATGGCATCTGCCTGGGCATCGGTACGAGAAGACAGGTTGGCATTGCCATCGGACAGTTCGTCCGAATTGGCGCGGATCTGCTCGGTGTTGTCGCGGACCTGGCTGACGATGCGCGACAGGCTTTCGTCCATTTCCTTGAGCGCGCCCAGCAGCTCGCCCATTTCATCCTTGCCCGTCACCTCGATCGGCGTGCCCAGCTTGCCGGCGGCGACGCGCTTGGCGACATCGAGCGCTTCGCCCAGGGGTCCGGTGATGCTGCGGGTGGTGAAGAACGACACCGCGCCGCCCATCAACACCGTCGCGATGCCGGTAATGATGAGCACCATGGTGATCTTCTGGCCGGTGGACTCGGAGGCTTCCATCAGCCGGTCGATGTGCACCTGCTGCAGCTGGACCAGCTTGTCGATCTGCTGCACGGCCTGCTGGTTAAGCGGGTCGATCTTGGAAGAGATCAGCTTGCCGGCACCCTCGTTGCTGTAGCCTTTCACCAGCTCGATCGCTTCCTTGAACGGGCCTTCCGTCTGCTTGTCGAGACCCTCGATGGCTACGAGGATCTTGTTTTCGTCGTCGTCGAGCCCGGTGGACACGAGCTTGTCCTTCGCTTCCTGGAACCGCTTGCGCTGCACCGCCAGCTTGCTCTCTTCCTTCTGCATTTCAGGCATGCTGTACTGCAGCCCGACGTTGCGCATGGCGATGCCGCCTTCCAGCACGGCGCTGCGCATGGTGTTGGCAAGCTGGACCTTGCTGTTCGCCACCTGGGTAGCGGAATTGTGGGAGCGCCGCGCGTTGCCGCTGACGAGAATTCCCGCGATCAGGACGCAGACTACCCACGCGAGGAGCACGCCGAAGCCGAGTTGGAGACGCGCTCCGATTTTCAGTGACCGAATATTCATGATATCTCTTTCGCAAGCCCGTGGAATCAAACGACTAAGGACGAGTCTTTGCCCGCAAAAGATGGGGCGAACAGCATCAGCGCGACAGGCGCGCGATGTCGGCGCGTGAGCGCTGCGCAGGCCGGCGCCGGCGCGGGGCCGGCATGACTGGCAGGATGGTTGTACTGCCGATGCAGCCGGCTTGGCCGGTCCGCATGACGTCTCCGTTTATTTATATTTTCTTATAGGCATATCTTAGACAAGAAGTTTCTACCACGCAACAAGCACGGGCCGGTATTTGATTGAAATCAATCCCGGGGAAGGTAAGACGGCCCATACCTGGCCTGGCCTGCCAGCAATGCGGTCATTTCCTTGGCCTACCTTAATGCCGGTGTGAAGCACAGAGAACGTTGTCCAACATGCATAGTCGGAGCATCAGGACGAATCAGCGCGGAGCCATGCCCATCTCTCCAACACTCTCTTCCGAGCGGCAAACCGAGGGCCATGTGAATGCGCGGCCTTCCATGCGCTACATTCAGGGCAGCTCGACGCGGGACCTGCGCATCGACTTCCTGCGAGGCATGGTTTTCCTGCTGTTGTTCACGGCTCACTTCAATTACTTCTCCTGGTTCGCTCTCATCGCCTGGGAGCGCATCGGCGTCATGTCCTCGGCGGAAGTGTTCATCTTGCTGGCAGGCGTGGTGACCGGCGCGGTGTATGGCAAGAAGCTGAGGACGGAGGGCCTTCCCGCCTGCACCATCAAACTGTTCAAGCGGTGCTGGACGCTATACAAGATCGCCGTCATCGTCGCCGGCTCGGTCGCCCTGCTGCGGCTCGTTCCCGGAATCGATGCTTCCGTCCTCACGCATTTCACCGACCCCGTCAGCGGGCAGACTTATTCGCTTTACCCGCCGGTCGAGGCGGGCCTTTTCGTTACCCTGCTGCACGTGCTCGTGCTTGCGGCGGCGCCCCACCAGTTCCAGATCGTCGGCTTGTACGTGGCGCTGTTCCTGTTCACGCCCTTGTTGTTCCGGGCCTTATACCATGGCAAGACTGGCTGGCTGCTGGCCGCCAGCTGGCTGCTCTACTTCGTCAACTACGTCACGCCGGAATCGATTCCAGGCACGGCCGCAATCCGCCTCACGGTCTGCCAGTTCGAATATGGCTTTCCCATCCTGGCGTGGCAGCTGTTGTTCGTGCACGGCGTCGCCGCCGGCTATCACCGCCGCACCATCGATGCCTTCTTTCGCACGCCCGCCGGCCACATGGTCGTTGCGGCATGCATCGCCGCGTCCCTGCTGCTGATGCTTTTCTCCTTGAATCATCCCTTGCCCGAGCTGCCGGACTGGGCCACCATGCACCTTATCGCCCCAGAAACCTTCCAGTCGCTGTATCAGGATTACTTCCTCAAGTACAAGCTGGGCCCCGGGCGCGTATTGAACACCGCCGTGCTCATGGTTAGCCTGATGTGCCTGCTGACCTTGGCATGGCGGCCCATCGACAAGGCGCTCGGATGGCTTTTCATCCCTCTCGGCCAGGAATCGATGTACGTCTTTTTCGTGCATGTTTATCTTTTGCTGATTGTTTCCAATTCTCCTCTTCCAGGCATGCACGATCCGTGGGTGAACACCCTGATCCATGCCCTGGCCCTGCTGATTTGCTGGGTCATGGTCAAAAATCGCTTCCTTTTTCGCTGGATCCCTCGCTGATGCATCCCGCTCCAGCCGCTGGCCTTGGCAACCTGTCTTTTTACAACTGCTTTCATTTATGTCTACGCAGGCTAAGTCGCTTATGCTAATGTTACTCCACGGCAACGTTCTCCTTGAAGGCGCGGCCGCGGTCAATACGGGCAACATCAGGCGGCGATTAACGTGGAAGCAAAAAAACTCATGGCGGCGGCTTTGTGCCTTGCCGGCTCTCTCATGACGGGCGGCGCGCACGCGCAGGCGACCCAGGTATTCTTCGATGACTTCAACACGAAGGGTGGACTTGGCAGCGCCTGGCAGATTTCGTCCTGGGTGAACGGACACCCCTTCGGCTGCACTTTCTCCAGCCAGGACGTTTCCAAGAACAAGGGCCTGCTCTCGCTCAGCTTCAGCGGCAGCTCCGGAAAATGCGCCGAGGTCAGAACGAACCAGTATTGGCAGTACGGTACCTATATCGTCGACATGAAGCCTGCCAACGTGAAGGGCACAGTCAGTTCATTCTTCCTGTACGACGGCGTGGCCGGCACCAGCAGCCATGCAGAGATCGACATCGAATTCATCGGCGGCAAACCGCTGCTGCACACGAATTACTGGATCGCCGGACAACCCGACCAACTGGACATCGACCTCGGCGCCTACGGCATCGATCCTTTCAAGTCATCGCGAAAATACAGCATCGTGTGGCAGCCTGACTCGATTTCCTGGTTCGTGATGAACGACGCCGGGCAGTGGGTCGAATTGCGCCGCGTCGCGGCGGCGCAGTCGACGCCGATGAAACTGATGATGAATGCCTGGTACGGCGACAACATGGACAGCGCGCTCGTCTTCCCCGGCTACTACGACGGGACGCCCGGCAAGGCGGACTACAACTCGGTATGGATAGGCCAGTAGCCGCCCCACTGCGCCGCCATTCGCATGCAGTTCACGGTGCCGCGCACATCTTTCGTTCCGGCGGCAAACACTGCTTTGTAGGCAGGAAAGGATCGGACGTGCGGCGATCGAAGTACCCCGGCGCCGCGTTCTCCGGATGAAGCTGGCCGTAAGCCTTGAAAAGCAAGGTTTCCAGCACCATGGCGTTGGTTTCCAGGCTGAGCGATTCCAGCACTTCTCCCGTTTTCTCAAAACGTCCCTCATACCATCCGCGCTCCGGGTTGTATAACTGGCGCACCGACCGCATCAGCCTATCTGCATAGGGCGTCGGCCACAGCGCCCACATGCCGAACGCCGCCCTGGTCGAGACCAGCGCCATCTCCTCGTGGCGCTTGCCGGACTCGTCGACGGTATTCCACGGAAAACCCGCCGCATAAATCGCATCGATCACATGGAAGGGTTCTTTTCTGATCGCGTAATCCGTGCGGGCGGTAAGGATTCCCTGTTCGGCATGGCGGGCTTCCTGGACACGGTAAACCCGGTCGGCATAACGATGCAGATCGAGGCGCTGCTCCGTCCCGGGATAGCGCCAGCCATATTCCATGCCCAGCAAGACATAAGGCACGGTGACCACCGGCGCCTGGGCGCCCGTGGTGCGCGGATCGCGCGCATCATATTCGAGCGGGATGCCAAGGATGGAGACGGTTTCCGTACGCATCGAAGACCAGACGCGGCGCGCATCGAATCCCCATGCGGCAAAGCCGGCGGCGGCGCTCTGCTCATAACCGAGGCGCCCTTCCTGGTAACGCTTGCGCCCGTCCTTTCCGCGCGAGACGGCATGCATGACACCGCAATCATCGACTACCTGGCAGAAATTCCATCGCAGCACTGCCTTGTCGAGGTATTCGCGGTATTGGGGGAAGCGCAGGCCAATGATCTTCATCCATGTCAGCAAGCGGCCGACCTCGATCGCGGACCAGCCGATGTCCCCAGGCTGGTTTTCCTGGTTCACCATCTTGCCCGTCATGGCGTTGTAAAGCCTGGCCGGAACGCTGTTCTCCGACAATTCCATCGTGTTGAGGAACTTGAGAAGGCGTGACATGCGCTGGTCGAATTCGCGCGCGTCGATCAACTGGAAGCTGCGGGCCGCCGCCAGGGCAGCCAGGTAATCCGCAACCTGCGACATGGAAAAGACCGGGTAACGGTCTAAGCCGTTGACGAGTCCGTTCTCCGGATTGGTATTGTTCTCGACGTAGCGCCAGGCGGCTTTGGCCCATAGCATCTCGGTCTCGGTCGGACGTCCGAAGCGGCCGACCGATCCTTCATGCTTCTGCAGGTCGGCCAGCTTTTCGCCCTGTCGCGCCACGACTCCGCAAGATGCCAGGTTGCCTGCAATGATGGTCCAGCAAATCATGCCGGCAATGCGGCGCCAACATGACGGAATGCGTGCGCGCATCAGCATGACGCGGCGGGACAAGCCTCGGCGCCGACCCGGCGGAAGCTGTATCGCGTCGCGGCATCGGTCCCATAGGCTTGGTCAAGGGTCTTTTCCCACATGCCCTTGCCCCGCCCTCCCCACTTCAACAGCTTGCCCTGCGCCTTGTAGAGCAAGGCCTCCAGCAGGATGCCGTTATTGTTGGCAGTGAACGCCTTGATGGGGCCCTTTCCGTTTTCCAGGATGGCTTCGTAATAGCCCTTCTGCGGATCATAGGTATTGACGATGGACCTGAACAGCACGTCGGTGTAATCGGATTTCCATAGCACCCACATGCCAAGCGCGGCCTTGAGCGACACCGCGGCAAACTGCGGCACATGCTTGCCGGTGTCGGTGATCGTGTTCCAGGTGAAGCCGTCGGTGTACACCGTGTCGTAGGCGAAGTAGGGTTCCTGGTCGAGCTGGTGTTCGGAGCGGGCGGTCAGGATGCCGGTGTCCCGGTAGCGGTTCTCCTGCGCCTGGTAGACGCGGTGCGCGAAGTTCTCCATCCAGTCATGGCTATGCCGCTTGATGTCGGTGCCGCGGTCGAGGGCGAGGTCCCAGTTGAACTCGATCCCGTCCAGCACATAGCTTTCCGACACCACATAGTTATGCTGCGAGGTTTCGCGGGAATCTCGGGAATCGAAGGGAACCGACACGCCGTGCGTCGTCACGGTCTCATAAGGCTCCGGCCTGGAAGCCATCTCCGTCGAAATGCCCCACAGCTGGAATCCCTTCGCCGAATATTCCTCGTAGCCGAGCCGCCCCTCCTGCACGTACTGCACCTTCTTTTCCTTGTCGAGGTTGGCACCGTACATGGTCCCGCTGCGGTCGACCACATGCTCGAAGTTCCAGCGCAGCACGAAGCGGTCGATGTCCTCGGCGTGCTCCGGATAGCGTTCCTTCACGATCTTCAGCCAAACCAGCAGGCGCCCGAGGTCGAGCGCCGAAAAGCCGATCTCTCCCGGCTTGTTGCCGTAGTCGGTCATCTCCCGTGTCTTGGTGTGGTAGACCTTGTTGGGCAATTCATTGCGGAACAGCTTCAGCTCGTTGAGCGAGCGGATCAATGCCGAGAAGCGGTCGTATGCCTGCTTCGGCGTGATAATGCCCAGCTCGCGGGCCGCGACCAGCGCGCCGATGTAGGACGCTGTGTCCCACATGGTCGTCGAAGGATAACCATCGACCGCATTCACGAGCCCGGTCTCGGGTTGGGTGTTGTTCTCGAAATACTTCCAGGCCGTCCGTGCCATGTTCATTTCAACGTCGCTCAGCGCGCCCGTCCGCTGCTCGTAGCGAGCCGCCGGCACCTGCTCGTAGCGGGTCGCGGCAATCGTGCCGCAGGCGCCCAACGCCAGCAACACGGTCAATGCGGCAACGCGCATTCCGATGCGCTTCATGGTTTCTCCTTCGGCAGGTCGGCGGACGGTCCGAGCAGGCGTCCCCGCGCGATGTAGCTCAGGCTTTCGAGGACGACCGCGTTCGTATTCGCCGTCAATGCCTTGTTGGCCGACTTGTCGGCTTCATACATGCCGGCATACCAGCCTCGCTCCGGGTCGTTCATGGGCGCGATGGCCTCCACCAGCTGCGTCGCATAGGGCGTGCGGAACAGCGCGTACCAGCCGAAGGCTGCCTTGACGCTGATGCTGCGCAGCGCGGACACATCCTTGCCGGTATCGGTCAGCGTGAACCACGGCTTGCCGTCGGCATAGATCGTGTTGTAGGCAAAGTAAGGCGCCCGGTCGAGGTGGTCTTCCGACACCGCCGTCAGTTGCCCGGTGCGCCTGAACCGCTCTTCCTGCGCCCGGTATACCCGCCATGCCAGTTCGCGCGAGACCTGGTCCCACCCCAGCTCGAGGCCGTCGAGAACATAAGGTTCGCTGAGCACGTAGTTATGGGCGCCGCCCGTCGCGGCTTCCCTGAGATCGCGCGGCACCGCGATGCCATAGATGTCGACGTATGCCAGCTGGCGATCGTAGTCCAGCGCGGCGGGCGCGGACATGCCGGTCAGCGCCAGGGCTCGCGCGCCATACTGTTCATAACCCAGCCGGCCTTCCTGGAGGAGCTGGAGCTTGCCATCCTCGGTACGGTGCATGCCGGCCAGCGCGCCGTCGCGCACCATGCGCTGCAATTGCCAGCGGCCGACGAGCTTCGACGCGCCGGCCGCGTGCTCGGGATAATTCCAGGCGATGGCGCCGAGCGGAACGAGCAGGCGCGCGATGTCCAGCGCCGACCAGCCTATGCCGTCGGGCGCAGGCTTGCCGGTATAATCGACCATGGCGAGCGAAGAGGTGCTGTACGACTTGTTGGGCAGCGCGCCGTCCTGCAGAGGCAGGCTGGCGAGCGACGCCAGGGCCTTGTCCATCCTCTGGTCGAATTCCTTGCGGCCCACCAGGCCGATGCGTTCGGCAGACATCAAGGCCAGCAGGTAGGAAGCCGAGTCCCACATCGTCGTGGCCTGGTAATTGTCCACGGAGTGCGCGAGGCCGGTGGCGGGATCGACGTTGCGTTCGAAGTAATGCCATGCGATGCGGGCCCACGCCTGTTCGGACGGATTCAGCCCGCGCAGCTCCGGCGGCTGCGGCAGGTCGCGGCTCGCGGCAACAGGCGGAGCCGCCTGGGACGCGGCCGGCGCCTTGCTCCTCGCGGCGGCGGGTTCGACGCTGTTGCGCTCGATCATCATGACCAGCGCAAAGCCGATGATGAGCGCGAGGATGAAGATGATGTTGCTGCGCGCCCTGATGAGATTTTCCTTGTTCATGCCGCCCCCTGTAACTGCCCTTGCGCTTCTCCTTCCCCATCGTCGGACGGCCTCCATGTCGCGGCGCGTATCATGGGCAGCATCACCAGGATGTTGTTGAGTCCCCATGCGGCGTTCACGATCAGGCTTTGCAGCTGGTCGGACTCGCCCAGGCCGAACACCCGGAAGCAGCCATACAGCACGCCTGCGGCGGTCAGGGCAACCACGATGATCTGCGGGATCACCAACTCGAGGAAGTTGCCCTCCTGCCTTTCCTTGGGCGTGACCGGAAACTTGATCTTTTCGCCCTTGAGCACCGTCCACAGCGCCCTGAAGTTGATCGAAAAGAAGGACAGGTAGGACGCCTTCCCTTCCCATGCCTTCACGCCCCACATGCCGAACATGAAGGCCAGCTCGGTAGCGATCAGGAAGGGAAGCGAATGCAGGTAGAACGCGGTGCTGTAGGCCGCGAGCGGCGCCACGCCGGTAAAGAGGTAGATGATGGGCGCGGCGATGAAAACGATGTTCCAGAGGCAACCGAAATAGGACCAGAAGGTCGACAGGTACATGGTCCGCTGCGCCCAGGTCATGCGCCCCCTGAACAGGGGATTGTCGCGGAAGAAGATGTCGAGCGTGCCGCCGGCATACTTGAAGCGCTGGATCGCCCACGACAGCAAGTCCTGGGGAGAAAGCATGCGGGACTCGACCTGCGGATGCAGCACCGATTTCCAGCGCCTCGCTTCATCGTTATGCAGGACGATGGAAGTATAGATGTCTTCGGAAACGTGGAACTTGTAGGGCGTGAACTCGGTTTCGAGGACCATCTGCGTGCGCATGGCGTCGCCGAGATCGCGCTGCAGTTCCGGATCCGCCACGTCGGCCGTGTGCTTCTCGACATGGCGGCCCACGGTATTGGCAAATGCGCGCAGCGCGGCCTGCATCACCGCTTCGCGCCGGTGGATGGACCCGGCGCCGCAGCAGAACGAGGCGTTGGCAGGATTGCGGCGCCGCATGAGCACGTCGTAGAACATCTGCGGGTCGCTGACGAACGGATCGTCCCCGACGCGTACCGGGCCGACCAGCTTCTGCACCGCGATGCCGGCCCATCGCCCCGCCCCGCCGGCCTTGCGTTGAAGGTAATGGTCCAGGGTTTCTCCATCGGGGATGTCATAGAACCATTGCGGCGTCTGCACCCAGGCGACGTCGTGGTCGCGGAAGTATCCCAGCGTATGTTCGAGGTAGGTCGGAAACAGCCGGGTGTCGGCATCGCAGATGACGATGAAATCGCCCGAGGTATGCTCCATCGCGTTGCGCAGGTTGCCGGCCTTGAAACCGATGTTGCTGGCCCGGGTGATGTAGTTCACGCCCTCCTGCTCCGCGACTTCCCGCATCAGCTGCCGCCGTCCGTCGTCCAGCACATGGATGCGGACGTCGATGGGATGCGGATAGCGTACCGCCTTGGCGTCCTGGATCGACAGGCGCACCAGTTCTTCTTCTTCGTTATATGTGGTGATGAAGATGTCGATGACGATGCGGCGATGTTCTTCGCCCGGGTTGTCTGCGCAATCGCCTATCGTTGCCGGCGGCGGCCGCATCGGGTAGTCGCCGGTACGCCAGAGGTTGAAGGCGAACAGCACCAGGCCAACATAGGCGAAGGTTTCCGCCACGCCGAGCGGAATGGCGAACCAGAGCGCATCCATGTTCAATGAGTGCATCCAGCGCCAGCGGATGTAGTTGGCGCCAAGGATCAGGGCGATGACGATGAGGAACTGCCAGATGGCTTCGATGGCGGGCGAATGGGGCAGTGGCGGCGGCGGTTTTCGATGTTCGAATTGTCTGAAGTAAAAATCCAAGCCTTTCTCCTGCTTCTTGTCGTTGCCCTAAAAGTCGGATTCGGTGGTTGCCGACGGCGTCGCCCCGATGCGTTTCGCCAGGGTAAGGCGGTTGATGCCATCCTGCGATTCGTATCTCACCGCATCGAACAATTCCTTGATGAGAGAGAGACCCATTCCGCCCACCGGCAGGCGGTCGATGTCATCGGGATCGAAGTCGAACACATCCTGGCCGGCGCGGCGAAACGCTTCTTCCGGGATCGGCCTGCCGCTGTCGATCACCTGGACCACCACGGCGGCGGGCGACTCTTCCACGGTCACCTCGACGGCCGCGTGGGCCACGCCCGCATAGCCATGAGTCACGACGTTGGTCAGCGCCTCGGTCACGCCGAGCTCGATGGCATTGCAGAGTTCTTCCGCCACGTTGCCCGCGATGAATGCCCTGACCGATACCGCCACGGCGGAAATGTCTTCCAGCGCGGCGGGCACATGGAAGCGCACACGGCGGTGGGCGAGACCGCGCATGCCGCCGGAAGGCAAGATGGCATCGCCTGGCGGATCAATAAGCAGGTCCCTGACCGGCTCATCGCCATCAAGCTCATCGTCGCTCGGAGAATTCGTTGTCATCCGTCCTCCCGACAGGATCAGGTGCCGAGTTGCTGCATGGCTTCTTCCATGCTTCCTGAAATGGTAAAGACCTTGTCCATGCGCGTGAGCTTGAACAGGCTCAGCAAGGCGCCATTCGCATTGCAGACGGCAAGCTTTCCCCTCGATCCCAGCGCCTTGAGCACGGACACGACGGCGCCCAGTCCGCTTGAATCCATGAACTGCACGGCATCGAGATTCAGGACCAGGACCTGCTCGCCCGTCGCGATGACCTTGAGGACGGCCTCCTTGAACGCCAGCGCTACCGTCGCATCGAGCCGCTTGATGCGGGGACGGATGATGGTTACCTCGTTGTTTTTGCTGATATCGATCAGTTCCTGTTCCGCCGCCATCGTTCTCTCCGCTTGGTTCGCCATGCTGCCGGTTTCTACCGGGCTCGGTCCGTTCTTGTCCAGATTGACATTGCATCTGCAAAGAAGTTTGCCAAGGAGGCAATTACCAGTTCATCGACCATGAAATGGAAATGCTGCCGCGGCGAAAATTGCCGTCGCCGGCGCGGTCGTTCCATGGCAGGCGGTTCCCTGCATAGTTGTTGTATTGCACGGTCACGGTCCCGGGATGCCAGTCGAAATAGCCGAAGCCATAGGTGAAATCAGGATCCCAGGGCTGCTGCTGGTTCTTGTCGGGAAAATAGAAGAAGGTAGCGTTCGCATAAAGGTTGCTCGGCAGCGAATAACGGCAACCCACTGAAAACGTGCGCTTGTATCGTTGCGTGGCAAGCGTTTTCAGGTCGAGATAGCGCGGCGTCGCGTTGGCATTGACGCTGCAATTCACATCATGCGTTTCATCCGCCTTGAATATCGGGTCCAGTTCTTCCGGCAGCTTGAACTTGTAGCCGAGAGAGATGTTCCCCTGGCGGAACAGGGAAAACGGATGGCCTTGGGCTGGATGAATGCGGTTGCCGGAGTAATTGCCATAGACGAGGCTGAAGGTGTTCGGATGCCAGTCGTCGTATCCAAAGGTGTAGGTGAATTCTGGGTTCCATGGCTGCCGGCCGGAAAGCACATAGCGGTAGAACGTCATGCCGGCGAACCAGTAGTCGGCCGACTGCCAGCGCAACTCAGCCTGCATCGTCGGTGAGACCGGCGGCGAGCCTTGGGTCGACTTGCCCGTCGGATTGCGTTCTCCCGTCTTCAGCGGCAGGTCGAATGCCAGCCGCAGCTTCAGCGTCGGCGCCTGCTCTTCCCCGTCCGGCGGCTTGGGCCGCGGCACGAAGGGATCGTTCCATTCCCGGACCTGCGCCATTGCAGCGGAACAGGCAAGCGAGAACGATGCGGCCATTACTGCCATTACAGCCATATTGCAGATCGTTTCCTGCATCATGAGGGCGTATTGACTTGGCCGGTCAGGCGTCCGCGGTACTCCAGGGCGAGAAAAGTGATGTCGTCCGAAAATCCCCTGTTCCTTCCATGCCATTCCAGCAGGGCCTGCTCCAGGCGCTTCTTCGCCTGGTCGAGCGGGGCGTCGGCGAAATCCGAAAGGATGCGTTCGAATCGTTGCCGGCCGAAGGGGGCCTGGTCCGGATTTTCACAGTCCAGGATGCCATCCGAATACAGGAAGAGGCGGGAACCCGTCTGCAGATGAAAGCCGCATGCGTCGTACTCGGCATCCGGGAACATGCCGATGGGAAGGCCGCCTTCGCCGATGGCGCTGACCTGCCCCGAACCGGGCGCGATCATCAGGGGATGAGGATGGCCCGCCTGCACCAGTGCGCCTTCGCCGGTCTCGGCATCGATCACGCCGATGACCATGGTTGCGTAGAGGCCGCTTTCATTCAGGGATAGGAAGCGCCTGTTGCACTCGCCGGCGATCATCCTGATCGCGCGTCGCAAATCGCCGTTCATTCGTTGCAGGTATGCCGCCATGTCGAACCTTGCGGCGGACAGCTGGCGCTGCATGCCGAACGCCAGGAGGGCGGATGCAACGCCGTGGCCCGCCACATCGCAGACATGGAAGCAGAGATAGCGCTGGTCAAGGGGGAAGTAATCGAACAGGTCGCCGCTGAGATAGCTCGAGGCGCGGAACAACCAGTCGAAGGTGACATTGAAGACGCGCTTGTAGGCAGGAAGGAAGCGGTGCTGGAGCTCGCGCGCAAGCTCCATTTCTTCGCTGAGCCGGCGGTAAGTCAGGTCCAGCTCGTGATGCCGGCGCTCGAGTGCTTCCTGCAGCCGGATTCTTTCGCGTTCCAGTTCCGATTCCTTGCGCCGGGCGCTGAAGAGGGTGCGCACGACTTGCGAAAGTTGCCTGAGGGCGTCCAGCTGCCAGTTATCCAAAGCTTGCGGCCGGTCGGACAGGACGCACACCGTTCCCAGCTTGTACCCCTCGTCGCTGACGACGGGAGCGCCGGCGTACACGCGGATCGCCAGCGGTCCGGTAACGAAGGGATTGCTGGCAAAGCGCTCGTCGGCCAGCATGTCCGGAACGTAGAAGACGTCGTCCTGCTGGATGGTGTAGCTGCAGAAGCTGATGTCGCGCGAAATTTCCTGGACGTCGAGGCCGCGCGCCGCCTTGATCCACTGGCGCTTGCCGTCAAGCACGGTCACCATGCCATAGGGCACGCCGCAGATCTTGGCGGCCAGCGAGGCTATTTCGTCGAAGACGACTTCGAAAGGCGTGTCCAGCAAGCCGTGGCTATACAGGTTTTCGAGCCGGGCCGATTCGTCGGTGAGTATGGATGAGCTTGCCATGGCGGAAAGAGGTTTTCCGCTATGACATGCTGGATCGGTGATGGTTCTGGCAACGAAATGCCGCCATCGGCATGGCTGGATGCCGGGCCGGGAAGTTCAGGCGCGCCGGTCGCCGTCACAGGACGGGAAGGTCAGCAATTGCCCTTCTTGGCCTGGCCGGGCGGGCAGAAATGTCCGCGCTGTTCCTGCACCGGGACCTTGACCTGTTCGACGACGGTACGGCAACGTTGAACCGTCTGGTAGGACGTACCGCGGGCACTGCCTTGCGCGGCCATGCGGTCGCCGACGACTGCCCCTGTGGCGGCGCCCACCGCGGTTGCCACCGTCTTGCCGCTTCCGCCGCCAACCTGATTGCCGAGGATGCCACCCGCGACGCCGCCGACGATCGCCCCGCCGATTCCCTGGGAGGAAGTCTGCACGGGGACCTGTTCATTCCAGCATTCCTGGCGCGGTTGTTCGACTATCTGGTAGGAGGTTGCGCTGGCCAGCGCGGGAACGGCAATGATGGAAGCAATGGCAATAAATTTGTTCAGCATGATTTCCTCTCGTCTGCTTTGGGCCTTAGCATGGTCGGCACGACTCGTTCGGCGTGCGCTTCAAGGTTCCGTAATTTACAAGACCCCGATCCGATTTGGGTTGCAATATCGCAATTTTATTCCGTGATGGCAATCCGAGTTTTGTAAGCATGTGTGAATCGGACCGCCGCCCGGTTTTGATTCCGAGCAAATCGGGCTGGCATTGGGTAAGATGGCCGTTCCAAAAACCAACTTCTTTCCCAGGGTTATGACAACATCCAACGACTCTTCATCCATCCGCTTCGATGGTCAGGTTGCAATCGTGACGGGCGCCGGCGGAGGCTTGGGGCGCTCCCATGCCATGCAGCTCGCGGCACGCGGCGCAAAGGTCGTGGTGAACGACCTGGGTGTCGCGCGCGACGGCAGCGGCAGCGCGCTCTCGGCTGCCGAACGCGTGGTCGAAGAGATCCGCGCCGCGGGCGGCGAGGCGATCGCGAACGCATCATCGGTCACCGATCCCGCCGCCGTGCAGGAAATGGTCGACCAGGCCATGCGGCAATGGGGACGGGTCGATATCCTGGTCAACAATGCCGGCTTCTTGCGCGACAAGACCTTTTCCAAGATGACCCTCGACGACTTCCGCACCATCGTGGACGTCCACCTGATGGGTGCGGTGTATTGCACGAAGGCCGTGTGGGAAATCATGAAGCAGCAGAATTACGGCCGCATCGTCATGACCACTTCCTCCTCCGGCCTCTTCGGCAATTTCGGGCAAGCGAATTATGGAGCGGCAAAGATGGCCTTGGTCGGACTGATGCAGACCCTCGCGCTCGAAGGGGAAAAATACAATGTCCGCGTCAATTGCCTCGCGCCGACGGCGGCCACCCGCATGACCGAAGGCATCATGACACCGGAAATCCTCGCCATGCTGGCGCCGGAAGCCGTCACGCCGGGCCTCATTTATCTCGTGTCGCCCAACGGCCCGACCAAGACCGTGTTGTGCGCGGGCGCCGGGACCTTTTCCCGTTCCAACATCACGCTTACGGACGGCGTCCACGTCGGTTCAGGCGCTAGTTCGCCCGAGCGGCTCGCCGCGCAGGAGGAGCGGCTCGCGGACCGCGAGGGCGAGATCGTGCCCCGCTCCGGCATGCAGCAGGGACAGATGGAAGTCGGAAAGGCGATGGCCGCAAAATCCGGCGCTGCCTGAATGGGCCAGCAATGATCGGGTTGCTGGCGGGGACCAAGCCGCGCCGGCAACCTCCTTGAGTATGGCGAAGAAGTGGGGTGCGCTGTCGGCAGGCTACAGGCCCAGCGTGCCGTCGACGCAAGTCACAGCATTGCCGCCGACGCGTATCCTCTCGCCGGAAATGGCAAGCCGGAGCGTTCCGGCACGTCCAACCGCCGCGCCCTGCGTGGCGAGAAATTCACTTCCGAATCTGGACACTTGCCCGGTGTGGCGTATGTAGGCGGCAACACAACCGTTTCCGCTGCCGCATACCGGATCTTCATCGATACCATGAGCGGGCGCGAACGCGCGGACCTCGATGCCCGCATGCGTGCCCGGTGCATGCTCGCCGAAGACGACGACCCCGGTATGGCGGCCCGCGATGTCCTGGCGTTTCATGCGCTGCAGGTCTGGCCGGACGGCAAGGACTGCCTGTGCGGCGGGAAGCTGCGCGATGATCCAGCGCGCGCCGACATCCACCAGGAGAGGCGCCCTGCCCGGCTCCAGCGGCGAGCCGATGATGGCTTCGAGTTCCCGGGCCTGATCCCCGTCCAGCGCGGCAATGCGCGGCTCGGGCAGGTCGAAGTGTATCCAGCGATTGCCGTCGCTGGCCTGCTCCACGTTCAACCGGATGAGTCCCGCCTTGCATTGCTGGACAAGGATACCGTTCCTGGCCTCCACCTTGCCCGCTTCGAGAAGCGCATGCGCCGTGCCTATCGTCGGATGGCCGGCGAAGGGCAATTCAGCGCCCGGCGTAAAGATCCGCACATGGTAATCCGCTCCCTGCGCTGTGACGGGAATGACGAATGTCGTTTCCGAAAGGTTGGTCCAGCGCGCGATCTGCTGCATCTGCTCCGGGGAAAGACCGCTTGCATCCATGACCACGGCAACGGGGTTGCCCTGGAACGGCGTCGTCGTGAAGACGTCCACGGTCTTGAACGGCACTCTTGCCATGATGATTCTTTCCTTCCTGCGGTGTCGGTTGGTCGTGTCCGTGCTCTTGCATGGCGGCCACGATGGGAAGTGAAAGTGTAGTCGCCGGCGCGCGATGGCCACAGTGCCAGTTTGACGTTTCCCTGCCGGTACTGTATTGCTCGCTTGCCGGCAAGTGTACTGGCCCGATCGCATCGATGCCTGCACAGCTAACCGACATCCATCAACTTCAGGGAACTGGCTTTTTATACAGTAGTCTTAAACGAACATCATTTGTTTCTGGAGTTGAAGATGGACAAGCGAACGCAGGAAAACGCGCAGGAAAGCAACATGATCAAGGATCCGAAGGATTGGACCACGGGAGATGAGCCGATGACGGGCGCCCAGCGTTCCTATCTGCAGACCCTGGCGGAAGAAGCGCACGAGGAGGTCGACGGCAACATGACCAAGGCACAGGCGGCGCAACGCATCGACGAATTGCAGCGCAAGACGGGCCGGGGAAAGGAAGGTCATTAAGCGCCGGCTTGAGCATTAAGGCTCAGGCCTTGAGGTTTAAGTTTGAAGCTTGATAATGCAACCGCGATCCCTTGCGGGCACCGTGATGCCCGCAATGGGTTCATTTCCCGATCAGGGTGATTCCGCCGCCGCGTCCGTCACGGACCGCATGCCTGACAGGACAGCCGTGGCAAGCACGATCAGCACAAGGAGGCATCCGCTGTACGCAAAGAGCGCGCGCAGGCTGATGCTGCGCAACAGCCATCCCGTCACGGACGAGGACATCGGCGCCACTCCCATCATGATGAACATGAACAGCGCCATGGTGCGGCCCATCATCGACGGCTTGATCCGGCGCTGCAGCCAGCTGAACACCATGACCTGAAGGTAGCCGCCAAGAAGCCCGATCGCCAGGAGGAGCGGAAGTCCCTGCCATGTCGCCCGGATCAGTCCCAGCGGCACGAACAGCAAGCCGATCACGCCGTCGAGCAGCAGGATCGTGGCGCCGAAGCCGATGATGCGCAGGCCGGGTCGTGCGATCGAGGCCACCATGCCGGCCAGGCTTCCTGCTCCATACGCGCCGGCGAGCATGCCGAGCGCGGATGCGCTGCTGCCCACCTCATGCGCCAGCACGGGGATCGCTACCTGGATCGGTCCGCTGATGAACAAGGCCACGGCCGCCCAGTAGCAGAAGCATGTGCGCAGGCTCGCATCGCGCCACACGTACGCCAGGCCGCTGCTCACGGCACTCCATACCTTTTCCTTTACCGCCGCAACGGGCCCGACGGGATCACGGGTAACGACCTTCGACAAGGTCCATGCGGAAACGATGAAGCTCAAGGCATCGACCGCGAATGCCGCGGCAACGCCCGCCGAATCCGGCATGGCATCCGCAGCCTTCGCGCCCTGGCCGAACACGGCGATCAGCACGCCGGCGAACAGCGGCCCGAGGAACATCGAAAGCTGGCGCGCGCCCATCATGATGCCGTTTGCCTTGCCGAGCCATTCGCGCGGCACGACGTGCGGCATGATCGACGTCGCCGCCGGTAGGCTGAATGCGGTGGCAAGGCCGATGGCGAGGGCCAGCCCATCGATCAGCCAGAGGGACCGGCAATCGAAGAACACGACAAGCGCCAGCGCGCCGAGCAGGGCGGTATTCACATGCTTCGTCAGCAACAGCACGCTTTTAGGCGAAAACCGATCCACCAGCGCGCCGCCCACGAGGATAAACAGCGCACGCGGTACTGCCATCAAGGCCATCACCGTTCCCAGCGCAAGCGTGTCGCCGGTCAGCGTCAGCACCAGCCACGGCAGGGCGATCATGGTGAACTGGTCGCCGAGCTGGGAGATCAGCGCGCCGCCGAACAGCCAGCGGAAACTCGCGCTTGCAAAGAGGCTTGGCCCCTGTTTTTCCTGTGTCGCTTTCATTTTTTCTCCTTTCCCTGCCAATGCGAGATGGCCAGCGTGACGAACTCCATGGTCTGCGCGGCGAAGCCGCTGCCTGCCATGATGTCCGGTTCGCGGACATGGATCGCGCGCACTTTTTCGCGCATGACTGGATCGGCGCCCCAGGTGTCCTGGAATACCTTGACCCAGCTTGCGGCCAGCATCTGCGCCTCGGGAGAAGCCGGGGAAACGCCCTGCTCCTGCAGGTCGTGCGCCCGTGCGATCAGCGAAGGCCACGCGCGGTAATGCGCGAAATAACGCGGCCGGATTTCGGCGATCGTGGCGGGATCCAGGTGCTTCGCGTACAGGCCGAGACGGTATTCGGCGGTCGCCTCGGTCATGTAGTCGAGCATGGCCCGGTCGACGCCGGTCAGGCGCTGGATTTCGCTTTGCTCGCGATGCAGGGCATCGAGCTTGTGGATGAGCCGCGAATCTCCGGCCATGTGTTCGAGGGAGTGCACCAGCCACGGCCCGGCCAGCGCCAGGGCCTCGGGGCTGGCCGGGGAAACGCCGCGCTGCATCAGGTCGCGCACCTGGCCGACGAGGCGTTCGAGGATGGCCGTATGCGTGTTTTCGCGCGCACGCAAGCGCTGCAGTTCTTCCGGCGTGAAATACCGGTCATAGACTGCCATCATGGCCAAGGTATCCAGCCAGTCGCCGACGTTGGCTTCATCCTTGAGATGAACCAGCCGGCGCAGGCTGGCAAGCCGGTCGCGCAGCAGCAGCGCGCGCTCCGCCTGCTGCTCCAGCGCGGCGATCTGCCGGTCGATGACCGTGCCGAGATCCGCCGAATCGGACTGCAGCAGCGCGGCGATCTCGGCCAGCGGAATGTCGAGCTGCCGCAATGCCTGGATGCGATGCAGCCGCTCGATGTCATCGAGGTCATAGAGACGATACCCTGCCCCCGACCGTGCGGATGGCCGGAGCAGTCCGATCTCGTCATAGTGATGCAAGGTGCGCACCGTCAATCCGGTGCGCCTTGCGAGCTCGCCAACTTTCAGCAGCATGTCAGTCATCCCGTCTATCCAACTGCCGACAGCATACAGTCTGACGTAACGTGAGGGTCAAGCTGGCGATGCCTGATTCATCCAGACATCAGGGCGATTGGCGGGAGAACTCCATGATCAGGCGGGTGGCAAGATACAGCCGCGGCTCGATCGAGTCGATGAGGATGTATTCGTTGTCGTTGGAATGCGCGCCGAATGCCAGCAAGCCAAACCTTTCCAGCACCGCGTTCTGGTTGTTCAATCCGGCGAATGCCGCGTCGGTGCCGCCGCCTTGCACAGAGTCGTCGATGATGAGGTTCTTGTCGAGTTCGGCATAGACCCGCTTGGCGATCTCGCCTGCCTTCACTGCGGCCGGCCGCAATTCGAGGGGCGGGCGTCGGCGTTCGAACTGCATATCGACCTTGGCATCGGGAATGCTCTGCTTCCTCACCGTGTCGCGCAGGCGAGTCTCGAGGGCATCGAAATCGGAGACGCGGATGGCGCGGGCATCAGCGGCGGCCTGCGCCTCGGCGGGAATGACATTCCTGTTGGTGCCGCCGGAAATCATCGTCCAGTTCATCTTCAATCCGCGTGCCGGATCGGAGAAGTCCTTGGTCTGCTGGATCTGGTGCACGAGTTCGTAGATGGCATTTCTCCCGAGCTCGGGAGCGGCGCCCGCATGCGAGGCCTTGCCGGTCACCTTCATCGTCACCGCCGCGATTCCCGCTGTCGCCAGGGACAAGTGGTCCTTGCTGACGGGAGAGCCTTCGAACGACATCGTCAGGTCATGTTCCGCGCCCAGCTTGGTGAACAATGCGCGCGACGCAGGCGAGCTGATTTCCTCGTCGCCGTTGATCAGCACGGTAAGGGTGCCGAAGTCGCGCGCATCGAGCGACTTCAGCGTCGCCAGGGTATGCAGGATCACTGCCACGCCCGCCTTGTCATCGCCGATCCCCAGGCCGTAGGCGCGGTTGCCATCGATGCGGAAGGGCTGCTTGGCAAGCATTCCCTTCAGGTAGACCGTGTCCATGTGCGCGATCAGCAGGATCTTCTTGCTGCCATTGCCCTTGAAGGTGGCGCGCACCATGCGGCCGATCTTTTCCGGCGTGTCATGCATGCGATAGGCGTCCTGCCCGGGCTCGATGAATTCTACCTGCCCGCCGAGCGCCTTCAGGCGGTCATGCACGAGTTGCGAGATGCGGTCCAGGCCTTCCCTGTCCTTGCTTCCGGACTCGATGGACACGAGGTCCTTCAGCGTGGCGAGCAACGGATCCTTCTGCTTCTGCACCTGCGCCAGGACGGCGGTATCCGGCGCGGCGGCAGCGGCGGCGCTCCAGCACAAGGCCAGTGCGCTGACGGCGTGGATGAAAAACGGCTTGCGATAGGCGTGCATGTTCCCCCTCTTGTCGAATGTGATGTGATGAATTTCCGGCGCGTCCGCACGCGGGCGCGCCGGCCACCATCATATTCTCTTGCGGGATTGTGTGTTCATGCTTGCGCGGCAAGCGGGCGGGAACGCTACCCTAGTCGCGACTGTCGGTGCTGCCGTAAGGATCGCCTCTTCCTTCTCGTTCTGGGAAGACATAAGCGCCGAGAAGCAACAGCAGCATCAATGGCGCGAGCATGAGGTCACGAAACAGGCGGAATGTTTCCTTCATGGGGCGGTCTCCGGTTGCCACTCGAGCGCTCCAGTCTTGAATGCGGCTCCGCGCGGAAAACGGAGCAGCTGCCGGATACTTCATCGTGTCCGGAAACCCTGGTGCTCTTGCTCAGGGATTTACTTTAGCCGCTTCGCGCGATCTTGGGTGAGGCCCGTCCAAAAAGCCGGCGTTTCGTTTAATTACCTCAATGATTTGCACGCGCGTCGCCGCTCCGGCTTGACGGACATGCCCGCATGGACTTGTCGTGCACTGCAACAGACAACGCCATTTGTCAGATCCACGCAACCACCCCTTGTATTGCTCTAGGGAAATGATATATTTACTCTAGGTTAGCTTTCATTAACTAATAAATACAGAGGGGGACAAAAGCATGATGACCCGATCCATCAAATTGTTCGTGACGGCGCTGGCATTCACGGCAAGCAGCCTGTGTGTCGCGGCGGAAAGTGGCACGGCGGACGAAGCCACGGCGATGGTTAAAAAAGCGGTGGCCTACCTGAAGGCCAATGGCAAAGACAAGACCCTGGCCGAAGTGTCTAACAACAAGGGCCAATTCGTCGACCGTGACCTTTACATTTCCGTTTATGACATGCAAGGAAACGTTCTGGCCCATGGCACCAATCCCAAACTGATCGGCAAGGACGTGTCGGCATTGAAGGATGCGAACGGCAAGGAATTCATCAAGGACATCATCGGACAGGCAAAGACCGGCGGCAAGGGACATGCGGACTACGTGTGGCCGAACCCGGTGACCAAGGAATTGCAGCCGAAGACCGTCTACTTCGAGAAGACGGATGACATGATCTTCTCCAGCGGCTACTACAAGCGCTGACACCCTGGACAGGCGCGGGCCCGGGCACCCTCGGGTTCACGCCCAGACAGGAATCTCTCCTTCGCGGCTTGGCAAAAAGGAACTGGCCAGCGCGCTTCCAGTCCATCCAACTCCATTGATCTTTATTCAAGGAGCCTGGATCATGCTGGCATCCACCGGATTTGGCGCGACGAGCGCGAACGAACCACTAAGCAAGCTGGATTTCCAGCGCCGCGACCTTCGGCCTGACGACGTCCAGATCGATATCCTTTTCTGCGGCGTCTGCCATTCCGACCTCCACACGGCGCGGAACGAATGGGGCAACACCATTTATCCCGTCGTTCCCGGACACGAAATCATCGGCCGCATCACGCGCGTGGGAAACCAGGTTACCCGCTTCAAGGAAGGCGATCTCGCCGGCGTTGGCTGCATGGTCGATTCCTGCCAGCACTGCAGCGCCTGCAGCGAGGGTCTGGAACAATATTGCGAGAACGGCTTCGTCGGCACCTATAACGGCGAAGAAGGCCATAGCGGCGGCATGACCTATGGCGGCTATTCGAACAACATCATCGTGCGCGACAAGTTCGTGCTGCGCATCCCCGACAAGCTTGACCCGGCCGGCGCCGCGCCGCTGTTGTGCGCCGGCATCACGACCTATTCCCCGCTGCGTCAATGGAAAGTCGGGCCCGGACAGAAAGTCGGCATCGTCGGCCTCGGCGGTCTCGGGCACATGGGCATCAAGCTCGCACATGCCATGGGCGCGCATGTCGTGCTGTTCACCACGTCCCCGGGAAAGCGCGAAGACGCAAAGCGGCTGGGCGCGGATGACGTGGTGATATCCCGCGATGCTCAGGAAATGCGCGCGCACCGCAACTCATTCGACTTCATCCTCAACACGGTGGCCGCGCCTCATCCGCTCGACCCCTTCATCGAACTGCTCAAGCGGGACGGAACGATGACCCTGGTAGGCGCGCCTGCCACTCCGCATCCATCGCCTCAGGTATTCAACCTGATCTTCGGACGCAAGCGTCTTGCAGGCTCGCTCATCGGCGGGATCGCCGAGACGCAGGAAATGCTGGACTTCTGCGGCGAGCGCGACATCGTGTCGGACATCGAGATGATCCGCATCCAGGACATCAACGATGCTTACGAACGCATGCTCAAGAGCGACGTGAAATATCGCTTCGTCATCGACATGGCTTCGCTCCGCGCGGCCTGATCGTCTTTCGCAAGGCCGTCGACGCGGACGGTTCGCAAGGTCCGCGTCGACGGCGCTTGCCTTCGCGGAACATCGCGCCGCTTCACGGCGCTAATTCATTGCGCCATGCGCCTGCGCATGCCGGGTCGCGCGGTGCAATTGAACAAATTGACAAGTATGGCATCGAATAGGATGCTCCTTTCCATCGATTACCAGAACCAGAGGCTGCATGGATTCCATTCTTGTCTTTTCCCATCTACGCTGGGACTTTGTCTATCAACGTCCACAGCATCTTCTCTCCCGGCTAGCCAAGCATTACCGCGTGCTCTTTTTCGAAGAGCCAGAATTCCACGAAGGTCCGAGTACCCTGCAAGTTTCCAGGCCCATGCCTAACCTGACGGTCTACAGACCGCTCACGCCGTCGAAGGATCCGGGATATGCCGATGCCCAGATGCCTTACCTGAAATCCCTGCTGAAGCAGATCACCGACAAGAACGCGATTTCCCTTGTGTGGTTCTATACACCCATGGCGCTGCCGCTGCTCGAGGGAGTCGATCCCGACCGCGTTGTGTACGACTGCATGGACGAGCTCAGCCTGTTCAAGAATCCGCCGGCCGGACTGCTGGAACGCGAAGACGCGCTGCTCAAGCGCGCGGACATCGTGTTCACCGGCGGCCCCAGCCTGTACCGCGCCAAGAAGGACAGGCATCCCGACGTTCACTGCTTTCCGAGCAGCGTCGACGCCAGCCATTTCCGCCAAGCGCTCGACAGGAACATCGCCCATCCTTCACAAGAATCGTTGCCGCATCCGCGGCTTGGCTTCTATGGCGTGATCGACGAGCGGCTCGACACCGATCTGGTTGCGCGCGTCGCGGACGCGCGCCCGGAGTGGCAAATCGTCCTCGTCGGACCGGTCGCGCAGAAGATAGACGCCGACACGCTGCCGCAGCGGCCCAACATCCATTACCTCGGACAGCAGTCCTATGCGGACCTGCCCAAGTTCCTGGCAGCCTGGGATGTCTGCCTGATGCCGTTCGCCATGAACGAGTCCACGCGGTTCATCAGTCCGACCAAGTCGCTGGAATACATGGCGGCCGAACTGCCCATCGTCAGCACGCCAGTGACCGACGTGGTGGACCTGCATAGCGATGTTGTCGAGATCGCCGCCACGCCGGAGGAATTCATCGCTGCCTGCGAGCGGGTGCTGAGCATGTCGAGCGAAGCCATCCGCGCCCGCATCCGCGCCATGCGCGAGAAGCTGTCGCGCACATCATGGGACGCCACTGCCGAAAGCATGCGAACCCTGCTCGATGCGCTGCTGGAGGAGCGTGCCGACATGGTGGAAAACCTGGCGGCGGCCAGCGTATCGAATGCGGCGAATGCCGCGAGCGCTTCGCACCGTGTCGCCGCCTCGCGCTCGATGGAGGCATCGCCGCGAACCGGCCTTGCCGCGGCGCCGCGCGCCGGAAGCCAGGCCGCGATCAACGACGACTAGGCCGCCTTTGCCGTCATCATAGGGACGAAATGAAGAGGGGGCGCGACGCGCCCCCTTTTTCATCGATGCCTCGGCGATGCCTTATTGCCGGGGAATCGTTCCACGCCAGGCGCCGGTTTCCGAGCCGCGGCTCTCAACCAGTTCCTTGTAGCGCTTCAGGTTCGCCTTGGCCTGCAGCTTGACGAATCCGAGGGCATCGCCGACCTTTTCATCGACGGATTCCGGGTCATAGTCCATTTGCAGCATGACCCGTGTCTTGTTTTCCGAGATCTTGTGGAAGGTGACGACGCCGGCATTGTGCACGCCGCCGGTGCTGCGCCACGCGATGCGCTCTTCGGGAATCTGCTCGGTGATCTCCGCATCCCATTCCTTGTCCTTGCCGGCGATGCTGGCCTTCCAGTGCAGATGCTTGTCGTCGATCTGGCGCACCTCATGCACGCTGTCCATGAACTTAGGCAGGTCCTCGAATTGCGTCCATTGGTTGTAGGCGGTGCTGATCGGCACATTGACCTCGATGGATTCTTCCACGGTCGACTCCATGTCGGATCCGCGGGACTTCATCAATTGCTTGGAGAGAATATAGCCGCCGGCAGCGATGGCAGCGGCAGTGACGAGACGTCCTAGCATAGCGTTTCCTTTCCTGGTGTTAAATTCATTGTCCGGGATTTGTCCGGGTTCTCCGATAGGCAAACAGTCGGACAGCCGGCACCCTTCAGTGTGCGCCGGTCTTGAAGGTCATCTGCCGCGTATCAAAGAATCCTTGAAAGCGCGCGATCTTTCCCTCGTCGTTCAGCTCGAGATGGCTGACGCCGTCGTATTGCAGGGGTTGCCCGGTGGCCGTGGTGCCGCTGGATCGCCAGAACAGTCCTGCCGTATGATCCCCTGCCACGACGTCGAAGAAATCGGAGTGGATATCTCCGAAGGTGGCGGAATACTGGTGCCAGAAATCGGCGATGGCATCGTGTCCCTTGCGGCTGCCGCCATCCTGCTGGAGGATGGGATTCGTCAGTTCGGCATCCGGCGCGAACATGGCGGCAAGACGGTCTGCGCTTGCCTCGTCGCCATCCTCGAGCCGGTGCAATTCTTCAATGAAGCGATTCGCGGCGGTCTGTACTTCTTGTGGATTCATGTGAACTCCTTTCTTGCATTCGCTCAATAGAGTTGCCCGGAGGGGCGATCGATGTCGGATCATCAATCCAAACCAAAGTTCGCTGCCATGCAGTTAATTCGCCGCCCTGTGGCTGACCAGGAAGATTGAGATGAATTAAGCTTCCCGCGGGCCAGCGCTTGAACCTGAGCTCGGCTGGCAAACTCATACATGCGAGTTCCCAACATCGGCGCGGCGGCAGGCATTTCCTTTCCTCATGAGCAGCCGTCCTTGCGCAACAAGAAGAAAGGCGCAACATGGATGCATTGCTGCTCTCGAGAATCCAGTTTGCCTGGGTGATCGCCTTTCACATCCTGCTTCCAGCCTTCACGGTCGGGCTTGCCTGCTATGTGGCAACGCTCGAGGTACGCTGGTGGATCACCAAGGACGACCGGGTACGCCGGCTTTCCGCCTTCTGGATCAAGATCTTCGCGATTTCCTTCGGCATGGGCGTCGTCTCCGGTATCGTCATGCCATTCCAGTTCGGCACCAACTGGAGCCGATTCTCGGATGGCGCCTCGACCGTGATCGGCTCGCTTCTCGCCTACGAGGTCATCACTGCCTTTTTCCTGGAAGCGGCTTTCCTCGGCGTGCTGCTGTTCGGACGCAAGCTCGTGCCGCAATGGGCGCACGCCTTGTCGGCCGTGCTGGTCGCGCTCGGCACGCTGATGTCATCGTTCTGGATTTTGGCGGTGAACAGCTGGATGCATACGCCGCGCGGCTACGAAGTGGTCGATGGCCGCTATTTCCCGGTCAGCATGATGGACGTCATCTTCACGCCCTCGTTTCCTTACCGGCTGACGCATACGGTCAGCGCCTTCCTGATCACGACCGCGTTCGTCATCCTCGGCGTCGGCGCGCATTACCTGAGGCAGGGAAAGTTTCCCGACGAGAGCAAGATCATGGTGCGCATGTCGCTCGCCTTCCTCGCATTCATGGTGCCATTCCAGATTGCGGCCGGCGACATGCATGGCCTCAATACGCTGGAACATCAGCCGGCGAAGGTCGCCGCCATGGAGGGATTGTGGGAAACGCAGCGCGGCGTGCCTGCATCCATTTTCGCGATTCCCGACGAAGCGGCGGAGACCAACCATTTCGAAATCGCGATTCCCAAGCTCGCCAGCATCTACCTGACGCATGACATCAATGGCGAGGTCAAGGGGCTGAAGGCGTTTCCGCGCGAAGACAGGCCGCCGGTGGCAATCGTGTACTTTGCCTTTCGCATCATGGTCGGCATCGGCCTGCTGATGCTGGCAACGGTCGGGACCGGGCTGGTCTTGTGGAAGACCGGCAAGCTGTTTGAGAGCCGCTGGTACCTCAAGCTGTGCATGCTGGTGTCGCCGATCGGCTTCATCGCCGTGCTGGCCGGCTGGACGACCACGGAAGTCGGCCGCCAGCCCTGGGTCATCTATGGCCTCATGCGCACTCGCGACGGCGTCACGCCGTCGCTGACGACGCTAGACGTGGGCATCTCGCTGGCGGCCTACATGCTGAGCTATCTCGTCATCTTCGGCGGCGGCTTCATCCTGCTGCGCCGCCTGGTGCGGATCGGGCCGCCGACCGGCAGCGAGGACGAGGCGCATGAAGCGCCCGCGCACGCCAAGCGCCCCTTGTCCGCCGTCACCGATCATGACGAGAATGTGAACGTTCCTATCGCTCGCGGACTGGGAGAACGCCATGACGCTTGATCTCGTGCCGCTCTGGGCCTGCATCCTGTCGCTCGCCGTCCTGATGTACGTCCTGCTGGATGGCTTCGACCTTGGCGTCGGCATCCTGTTTTTCCTGCGGCGTCACGACGAAGACCGCGACCTGATGGTGGCCTCGGTCGCACCCATCTGGGACTTCAATGAAACCTGGCTCATCCTCGGCAGCGGAGGCTTGCTGGCCGTGTTTCCGCTGGCGTTTTCGATCGTCATGCCCGCGGTTTACTTTCCGGTGCTGCTGATGCTGCTCGGCTTGCTGTTCCGCGGCGTCGCCTTCGAATTCCGCGACGCGCCCGCCGCGCGCAAGCACTTGTGGAACGGGGCCTTCGCCTATGGCTCACTGGTCGCCACGTTCGCACAAGGCGTGGTGCTCGGCAACTTCATCCATGGCTTCCCGGTGAATGGCCGGGTCTATGCGGGCACGAGCTGGGATTGGTTTTCTCCATTCCCGCTGCTGACCGGCCTGGGCCTGATCGTCGGCTACAGCCTGCTTGGCGCAACCTGGCTGGTGATGAAGACCGAGGGAGACTTGCAGCAATGGGCGCGCGGCATGTCGCGGTGGCTGCTGCTCGGCCTGCTTGCCTTCATCTTGATGGTCAGCGTATGGACCCCGATCAGGGAAGCGCGGATCGCGGCGCGCTGGTTCAGCTTTCCCAACCTGCTGATCTTTTCCCCCGTTCCCATCCTGACGGCCGCGCTGGCCTTCCTGCTGTGGCGATCCCTGAACCAGGGCCGCGAGGTAAGGCCGTTTCTCTGCGCGATGGGCCTGTTCTTTTTGTCTTATACCGGCCTCATCATTTCGCTCTGGCCTTATGTCGCGCCGCCTGCCATCACCTTGTGGGACGCGGCAACCGCGCCGATGTCGCAGCAGTTCCTGATGGTGGGAACGATGTTCCTGTTGCCCGTGATCCTGCTCTATGTGTTCTGGTCCTACTGGGTATTCCGCGGCAAGGTGCGTGCCGGGATGAGCTATCACTGATTGCGCCGGCCGGCGGCCGGCTGATCCGGCGCGCCATCGGCCCGGCCCGTGCGTTCCATGTTCAGGTCTTCCTCGGTGGCGAGGTATTCCTGGTCTGCGGCGATCTGCGCTTCCTCGGGGAGACTTTCATGCCGTCGCGCGCGTTCGAGCAGCACGTTGACGTTTTCGATCTTGCGCTCCACCGTTTCGCTCAGGGTGCGCGCGTTCAAGGGCGAGGGCAGCATGAACTCGCAATCGCGCGCCGCCGCAACGAGCGGATCGTCGACGCCGAGGGGCGCATCGTTTCCCGTTCCAGAACGGCGCAGGTCGTTGAGCAGTTGATGCAGGCGGGATGAGAGCGACTCCAGGTCCTTGACGTGCATGGCTAATCCTTCTCGATGCTGGTCAAGTTCTGACAACGTGGGCGCCGCCGGGTTTCCCGCGGCCCAGGACACGCCTCAATACACCGTTAAAGATACGGCTAAAGACATGGCCCGGCGCGGGTCCCGGGATCGGGAAAGCCTCAGGCCGCGCAGAGCTGCTGCAGGCACATGCGGCTCATGGAATCGTAGTCGCGGTGTTCGATGCCGATGCGGAAGCCGTCCGGCACGGGGCAACAATAAACCACCTTGCCCCAGACGTTGATGCGGCGGTTGCGGAAGTCGACGTGGGTTTCCATCGCCAGGACGCAGCTGTTTCCCACGGGGATGGGCTGCCGGACGACGGCGGCGATGCCGCCGGCGGAGATGTCCATGGTGCGGCATTCCATTGGAGCGCTCCCCTGTACCAAAATCTTGGCGGACTGCTCGAATTCTTTTCTCGGATACCGCCTGAGCTCGTGGGGAAGCTGAGCCAGCGGTGTCATCTTTACATCCATCAGTGCGATTCTCATAGCCGCGCCATAGGTTGACTTGCCGCCGCAAATTGTTGCGGCGCAGAAATCATACCTGAACTGATGGAAATATTCGAGCTTCAGCGACGCCTTGCCAACGAATTAGTCGTTCCCGAAAATGGCATGGCGCGAAATTGAAATCCGCCTCATCGGATGATGGTGGGTGTTTGTCCGAAAATGACACAGGCTTGCGCAACGATGGCGCATTCCCGCGTCCGTCCTACCGGATCTTCCCTTCGTGCCGCAGCCTTCCTTCGTGCTCGGCGAGGTGCTTCCTGAACCACTGGTTCAGCTTGCAGGTGGTGACCCCGAGCTCATGCGCAAGGTCACGGCAGTTCTTCTGGCCATGCAGCATTCTCTTCACGGCGACGGCGCGGAATTCCGCGGAATACTGTTTTCCTCGCATGCGACCTCCAGTCGTTCAATCATCCAGTCATCACGCGCCGCGATGGCGGCGCAATGGATGAAGTATCCCGGCGGCCCGCGTTAAGGGGTGTAGGGAACTTGCAAAAACTTGCAAAGCCGCAGGAATGCGGTCTAAAGGCACTTCTGGATGTCGCGCGGCTTCATCGCCGGCAGGGTCTTAGTCCGCGTCCGTGCTCTCCGAAGAAGCGATGTCGAGTATCACCTTCATCAGCTGCTGCACGTCCACCGGCTTCACGAAATGGTGCCGGAAACCCGCGGCCTTGGTCAGCGCGCGGTCATGCGATTGCCCGTATCCGGTGAGCGCCACGCATTCCATCCCGGGCAGCGCGGCATTCTTCCTTAGCCTGCTTGCGAGTTCGTACCCCGTCATGTCCGGCAGGCCGATGTCCAGGATGCAGAGCCGCGGCCTGTGGCTGCCGGCCAGCGCGAGCGCGCTGGCGCCATCTTCGCAAACCTTGACGTCATGCCCGAGCGCGGACAACAGCGTTCCCAGTGATTCACCCGCATCCCGGTTGTCATCCACGATCAGGATGCGAAGACGCTCGCCGGCGTCGGGCGTCATGGGTAGGTCATTCCTGTCCGCGGGAGGCTCCACCGGTATCAGAGGCAGGAGCACGATGAAGGTGCTGCCCCGGTTGCGCCCGGCGCTTTCGGCCTTCACCTGGCCGCCATGCAGCTGCACCATGCTTTTGACGAGGGCGAGCCCGATGCCGAGGCCGCCCTGGGAACGATCTGGCGTGCGCTCCGCCTGCGTGAAGAGATCGAAAAGATAAGGCATGAGCGCGGCGTCGATGCCGCAGCCGTTGTCGGTGACGCGGATTCGCGCCTGGCTTTCCGATACGTCGACCTGCAGGTTGATCTCGCCATGCTGGGGCGTGTACTTCGCCGCATTCGACAACAGGTTCACGATGACCTGGACCAGGCGTGTGTGATCGCCATGCACGTGAACGTTTTCTCCGAGCATGCGCACCGTGAGCGCATGGTGGCGCGAATCGATCAGGGGCCTTACCTGTTCGACCGCATGCGCCACCACGGCCTTGAGGTCGACGGTGTCACGGTCGAGTTCGACGAGCCCGCGCGTGACGCGCGACACATCCAGCAGGTCGTCCACCAGTTCCGTCATGTGCTTGACCTGGCGGTCGATGATGTCCACCGCCTGCTCCTTGCGCGCTCCATCGAGCTGCTGCATCCGCATCAGCTGCGTGGCCATGGCGATGGGCGCCAGCGGATTGCGCAGTTCATGCGCGAGCATCGCCAGGAATTCATCCTTGCGGCGGCTCGCTTCCTTGATCTCGCTTTCCGCCTTCACGCGCTCGGTGACGTCGATGTTCAATCCGCGTATCGCCACGGGCTGGCCCTGTTCGTCGCAGATGACCTTGCCCAGGGTTTCCAGCCAGATGAGCGCCCCGTTGTCTGGACGGATGCGGCGGTTGAGGATGCGAAACTGCCCCCGCGTTTCCCGCGCCTGATGGATGGCATCCAGCAGCAAGGGCGCATCTTCTGGATGAAAGTGCCTGCTCTGCTCGTGGAAATTGCCGGCCGTGTAGCCAAGGATGCTGGCGGCATTGGGAGAGTAATCGATATCGTCGCTGCGCAGGTCCCATTCCCAGACTACCATGCGCCCTGCATCGAGGCCCTCGAGCAGCTTTTCCTCGGACAGGCGCAACGCGCGTTCCGCCGCCTGCAGGGAGGACACGTCGGTATTCGTGCCGAACCATTGCGTCACCTGGCCGCGCTCATCCTTCAGCGGCGCGACGAGGGTGTAGAAAGGCCGATACAGGCCATCGTGACCGCGCAGCGGGAACGTCATTTCGAATGGCGCGCCGGACGCCAGGTGCTGCTTCCATTTGTCCAGGATCCGCGGCAATGCCGCGGGATCATGCACCTGCTGCCAGCCCCATCCCTCCATCTGGTCGGGCGTAGTACCGGTGTATGCGTACCAGCGATCGTTGTACCAATGGATCCAGCCGGTGGAATCGGCCATCCACGCTAGCTGGGGAATGGTGTTCGCAAGCTGCTTCAACCGGCTTTCGGACGCGAGCATCGCCTGCTCCGCCATCACCTGTTCCGTCACGTCGTCATGCACCAGCATCACTTCCTGCACCTCGCCCGACGTGTCCTTGATGGGATGGGCCGTCGCCCTTACCCACCTGGGAGGGCCGGGCATGCCTAGCTCGGCGGGATCGTACACGATGGTCGGCAGCGTCACCGACTCGCCGGCGAACGCGCGCCTGAGGATGGGCAGTATGCCCTTTGCTTCCAGCTGGGGGTCGGCCAGCATGTTGTAGTCGCCGTGGAGCACGTAGTCCTTGATGGACGGGACTTGCTGGTTGCCCCACATCCGTTCCCATGCGCGGTTGACCTGCAAGGTACGGCCATTCAGCGCGAGGAGCTGGACGCTGAACGGCGCCTGCTCGAAAAGCGTGCGGAAGCGGCTGTCGGCGTCCGGCTTGTCGGCGTCCGCTTTCACGGCATCTGGCTTGTCGGCGGCTGGAGGGCCGCCCGGAATCGGAACCATCATCAGGATATCGAGTAGGGACAACGCCGGGGGTAATTCGGGCACCGTATCGTATCCTTTTCCGGCAAGCGACGTATGAAAACCAGCGGCCGCGGCCTGCCCCGGAAATGATGGGCTTGGTGGCGCGAAATGTCCCGCCAGGATGGCCGCCTGACTTGCGGCGCCTGTCACATCGCCGCCACGATCAGCGTCTGCAAGGCACGGGCCCGCAACAAACTTGCGGAACCGGACTTATCTCCCGCGGCTTCGCCTGCTATTATCCAATGGAAACAATCCTGCAAGTCATCCAATCAGGGAGAGTCCGATGAACATCGATGAGGCTGTCGTCAAGGAAGGGGAACTGCGCGGCAAGCTGCTTGCCGCCATCGCCGCCCAACATCACCTGGATGGCAAATCCATCTCCAAGCTGGATGTGTGCATGCTTGGCAACTGGCTCCATGGCGAAGGCGAACGCAAATATCCATTCGTCAAAAGCTTCAAGCCTTGCGTCGAGGCGCATTCGGCATTCCACGCCGAGCTCGAGAAAGTCGTGCGCCAGATCAATCTTGGCGAATACGAACAAGCCAAAACAATGCTTGCTGGCGGAACGCCCGCCGCCAAGGCCTTCGTCGCTCTGGTGCAGGCAGTGGCGCAGGTCAAGAAGGACGCCCGCCTCTAGCATCGCCGTTTCCCGCAATTCCGTCGTTCCCGGATACCGGACAGGGCCTTTCCCGTTCGGCCCGCGTCGTGTTCCGCCCGCATCTGGCCAGGTCCGCGACGCCATGCGCTAACCGGCAGCAATGCAAATTCGTCGCGGCGGCGGAACTTGACAATTTTCCAAATACTCGAAGTTACAGAAACCAAAGACGTCTCCCGGCGAGAGATGGCGCACCGCCGCGCCGGCAGGAACGCAATCTCTCAAAGGCAAATGTGCCCAGGGTCGAACTCCTAGGCATGACCTCCCCGAGGCGCAAAGCCCCTTGCCATTTGAAGAATGAGCGACGCATCGTCAGATTGCGATCCTGACTCCGACTCGGAAACATCCGCGCCGCTGGATGAGACTGCGCCGTTTTTCCGCGCGGATTCGCTGACGGCCGGCAACCAGGGATCGCTCTTCTATCAACTTGCGGCGGAAGCGGCGCGGATCGGCACGTGGCAGCGCAACCTCAGCGATGACACCGTCACCATCTGCCCCGTCATGGCAACGATGCTCCAGATGGAACCGGCGTATCACGTCTTCACCCGAGCGGAGTGGCAAGGCTTCTACCGCCCCGAAGAACTCGATATCGTCGAAAAGCACCTTCGCCAGCATGCCGGATCCGGAGAACCCTTCAGCTACGAAAGCCGCGTCATTCTGCAGGGAGGCAAGGAAGTGTGGCTGCTCGTGCGGGGCATGATGATCAGGGATGATCAGGGCGAGCCGGTGCACATTGCCGGCGTATCGATCGATATCACCAGCCGGAAAATCGAGGCGGTTGCCATCGAGGCGGAGCACGAGCGCTTTCGCTTGCTGGCCGAATTGTGTCCGGATGCGATCCTGGTCATCTCGGAGGGACGCTACGTGTACGCCAACCGCGAGGCGGCCCGCCTGTTCGGCGTTGCCGCGCCCGCCAACCTGGTCGGCCGGCTTCCGGAAGAGTTCATCGATGCCAGGAGCCTGCGGGAAGTCAACGAACGCCTTTCGCGCGCGCACCAGGAAAAGCGCGGCAACCTTCCCGCCACCTGGACCGTGCACCGCAAGGATGGCACCCAGGTGCACGTGCAGGCGGTGTCGGCGAAGACCCGGTGGGCCGACAAGCCCGCGCTGGAGATGGTGGTGAGGGACGTCACCGCGGACCGTCTCGCCGCGCAGAACCTGCACCTGATGAGCGAGCGCCTCAAGCTGGCGATCGAAGGAACCGGCGAGGGCATCTGGGACTGGGACCCGAGCACCGGCAGCCATACCCTGTCGGGGGAGCTGAAGAAAATCCTCGGCTACGAAGAAGACGAGGTCATGGGCGCGGCGTTTGACTGGCGCGCCGTCACCCACCCCGACGACCAGGAGCGTGTTGCCGAAGCCATGCAAGCCTGCCTGCGCGGCGATGCGCCGGTGTATCAATGCGAATACCGCCTGCGGTCCCGGGATGGCAGGTGGAAATGGGTGCTGTCGCGCGGAGTCGTGGTGTCACGCGACGAGCAGCTTGTGCCGCGACTCGTCACTGGCATGATCCTCGACATCACGGCGAAGAAGGAATCGGACGAACTCATCTGGCGTCACGCCAACCTCGACGCCTTGACCGGCCTGCCCAACCGGCGCTATTTCCGCGAACAGCTCGACGCCGAGGTACGCATGGCCGCGCGGCATCGCCGCAAGATCGCCCTGCTTTTCCTCGATCTCGATGGTTTCAAGCAGGTCAACGACCTCCACGGACATGATGCGGGCGACCTGCTGCTGGTAGAAGCGGCGCGGCGGATCAAGCGATGCGTGCGCGCCACCGATATCGTGGCGCGGCTCGGCGGCGATGAATTCACCGTGCTGATCACCGCGCTGGATACGGAGAGCCACATCGAACCGGTGTGCCGCAAGATCCTCGACAGCATCGGCAAGCCGTTCACCATCGGCAACGACGTTTCCTACGTGACCGGAAGCATCGGGATCGCGCTCAGCCCCATGGATGCAAGCACGCCAGAGGACATGCTGCGCATGGCCGACAAGGCGATGTACGCCGCCAAGGCGAATGGCAAGAACCAGTTCAGCTACTTCACCGCCGAGATGGACACCCGCGCGCGCGAACGCCTTCGCCTGTGCAACGACCTCAGGAAGGCATTGGCGGAAGACCAGCTCTTCCTTTGCTACCAGCCGGTCGTCGCCCTCGCGGAGAAGCGCATCGTCAAGGCCGAGGCGCTGCTGCGCTGGCGCCATCCCCGCCTCGGCGTCATCGACCCGGGAACGTTCATCCCGCTGGCGGAAGAGTCGGGGCTCATGGGCCAGATCGGCAACTGGGTCTTCCAGGAAGTCGGCGCTTGCGCGAAACACTGGAGCGAACGGATCGGCGAGCCGTTCCAGATCGGCATCAACAAGTCGCCGGTGCAGTTCATGGCGCCCGACCCGGGCGCGCAATGGCTGGAATACCTGGAGCGTCTCGGCCTGTCCGGCAACAACATCATCATCGAAATCAGCGAAAGCCAGCTGCTGCAGCCCGCCAGCAAGGTCATCGATGCCCTGGAGACCTATCATCATGCCGGCATGCAGGTCGCGATCGACGACTTCGGCACCGGCTATTCGTCGATGAGCGTCCTGCAGAAATTCCATGTCGACTATCTCAAGATCGATCCTTCGTTCGTCCAGGACCTCGCCACCAACCATGACAACCGAACCATCGCGGAAACGATCATCGTCATGGCGCACAAGCTTGGCTTGAAGGTGATTGCGGAAGGCGTCGAAACGCAGGAACAGAGGGATTTCCTGACCGAGGCCGGCTGTGACTACGCGCAGGGATTCTACTTTTCCCATCCCGTGCAGAGCCATCAGCTCGATGCCTTGCTGACGCACCAGGTGTTGCATTGACGGACGATGCCGCTCGCGTCTTCCGGTTGCCGCCATGCCCTCCCGACCACCATCCGCCGCGCCGAGAAGACACAGCTCTCATGACCTGACTCAAGCTTGCATTGGATATGCCGCCGCACTCCCTTGCCGGCATGACAAAGTGGGGGCGCCCGTCGGAATGACCGTGGCAAGGCGTGGCGAGCCTATACTGTGGTTATCCTGAATTACATGCGGTGCCGGGAACATGGGCAATGGTGGCGTGGAGCAACGATGAGCATTGAAACCAGCAAGGTCTTGTCATGGATGCGCCCCGGGTTCTGAATCGTCCGCTGGAGCGCCTGGCGTCGATATTCGGCGGCAGGCGTTTCATGAAAAGGCAATGGGCCCTGCTGCTGTTCTGGCCCGTCAAGTCATTGATCCTCGCCGCCATCGGCTGGAACCTGCTCTTCGCCCACCTTGAAGACAAGCATCGCCTTGCGGAAGCCGAAGCGCTGCAGGAAGCGGAAGCCATCAGCCGGACCTTCGCCCGCCACGTTGACCACGCGCTCGAAGCGGTCGACCAGATCTCCCTGTACGTCAAGAATGGATGGGAGCTGACAGGCGGCAATTTCCGGCTCGACCAGATGGCCAAGGTCGTACCGATCGCAAGCAACACCGGGTTCTTCGTCACCATCGTCAATGCCTCGGGCGACATCGTCACGAGCAACATCCCCGACGCCCGCAAGACGAACGTTTCCCAACAGGACTTCTTCATGCATTCGCGTGCCGACCCCGAGCAGCTCTACATCGGCGTCGCGCGCATCGGCCTGTTTTCCGGCACGCCGGTCGTGCCTTTCTCGCGTGCCCTGAACGACAGGCAGGGACGTTTCGATGGCATCGTGCTTGTCTCGGTCATTCCTGAATATTTCATCTCCAGCTTCGATGAAGCCGCGCTGAAGAAGCGCGCCTTCCTGGGGATCATGAGCGCCGACCACAAGCTGCGCCTGGCGCGCATCGACAGGAAGGTATTTCTTCCCGATCGCAGCGATGCCGTCCTGAAGCGCTCGCTCTGGCTGCCGAGCGCGGAAGGGAACCAGCTGCTGAGTGGCAGGAGCTGGTTCGCGGATGACAGGTCGCGGTACCTCGGCTGGCAGAGCACGCCCAACTACGGGATGGTGACGCTGGCCGGCCTGGACCAGGAAGAAGCGCTGGAAGAATTCTTCAGCCAGCGCGACAACATGATACGGCAAGGCATATGGGCCACCGCCATCCTTGCCGTGCTGACGCTGACGGCCATGCTGGTGTCGCTGCACATCGTCTGGCGCCGCTACCAGGTGCAATCCATGCAGATGACCTACCGGACCGCGACAGAGGTAGGCGAGGACGGCTATCTCATTGCCCAGCCCATCTCGGACCAGAACGGCAAGACGGTGGACTTCACCGTCGTGGATTGCAACGAACGCGCGGCGGGCTTGCTCCGGTACCGGCGGCAAGACCTCGTCGGACAGAAGGTGTCCGCGCTCTACCAGGGAGAAGCAGGCGTGCGCACCATGCGCATGCTTTGCAAGGCGATGAAGGTAGGCTTCTACGAGGGCGAAACCGAGCTTGCCGAAATCGGCCTCGAAGGCGGCCCGAAATGGCTGCACATTCGCATCTCCCGCCCGGACAACGACCTGGCGATCACGCTGCGGGACATCACCGAGATCAAGTCCCACGTCGCCGAACTGGAACGCCGCGGCAACGAGGATGCGCTGACCGGACTGCCCAACCGCCATTGGCTCAATGCCTACCTGCCGCAGGCAGTCGAGCGCGCCGCGGGCGCCAACCGCATGCTCGGGCTGCTGTTCATCGACCTGGACGGCTTCAAGGCGGTCAACGACACGCTGGGGCACAAGGCCGGCGACGAGATCCTGCGCAACGCGGCGCACCGCCTGAAGGATGCGACCCGGCCGCAGGACCACGTGGTGCGCATCGGCGGCGACGAATTCCTGGTGATCCTCGAACGCATTGGCAGTGCCTTCGATGCCGCGCATGTCGCCGAGCGCATCATCGACGCCTTCGGCACCGCATTCCGCATCGAGCAAGGTGTACGCTCGATTGGCGCCTCGATCGGCATCAGCCTCTATCCGATCAATGGCGGCGACGCCAACACCCTGCTCAACAATGCCGACATCGCGATGTATTCCGTCAAGACTTCGAGCAAGGGCAGCTACCGCTTCTTCGATTCGGAGTACTCGGAGAACGTGCTTGCGCGCCATCGTCTCGAAGCGGAATTGCGCCACGCTCTGGAACAGGACCAGTTCGTGGTCTTCTACCAGCCGCGGGTGGAGATGGCGGGGGGAACGACGTCCAGCATGGAAGCCCTGGTGCGCTGGATGCATCCCACGCGCGGGCTTATCGAGCCGAACGAATTCATCCCGCTGGCGGAGGAAACCGGATTGATCGTCAAGCTGGGCTGGCAGGTGATGGAGAAGGTCTGTAGCCAGGTTGCCTTCTGGTCCGCGCAGGGGCGGCAGACGGTGCCGGTCTCCGTCAACGTCTCGGCACGGCAGTTCCAGGAGTCGGACGTCGCCGCGATCGTGCAGGATTGCCTGCAGCGCCATGCCATCGACCCTTCCCTCATCGAAATCGAACTCACCGAATCCTCGATGCTCGACGACAAGAGCAATGTCGTGGAAACGCTGCAACACATCCAGAAGATGGGCGTGAAGCTGCTGGTGGATGACTTCGGCACCGGCTATTCATCCCTGTCGCAACTGCAGCGCCTGGACTTCGACGTGATCAAGGTGGACCGCGCCTTCACCGCGGAACTCGACAACTCGCGTGAAGGAACGGCGCTCATCACGGCAATCATTACCATGGCGCATGCCCTCGGGATCCGCGTCGTGGCGGAGGGCGTGGAATCGCTCGAGCAGGTCGCCACCTTGCGCGCGCTCCATTGCGACGAGGTCCAGGGCTTCCTCATTTCCCGGCCGTTGCCGGCCGCTGAAATCCAGCCGATGCTGGGCCGCTGGCTCCTTCCGGTGACCTGAGCGGAGTTTGCTAGAATCCCGCGCAGACCCATGCCAGACGCCTTGCCTCGCCAACCGACGATCGAATGACAACGACAGACCACATCCATATCGGCTCCCTTCCAGCGGTTCGCTTGCGTGCCAGGGACGGTGCCCAAGCCACCGTCAGCCTGTTCGGCGCGCAGGTGCTTTCCTGGATCCCGGCCGGCGGAAAGGACCAACTCTTCCTCAGCAAACGCTCCGCCTTGGATGGCAGCAAGGCGATACGCGGCGGCATCCCGCTGATCTTCCCGCAATTCAGCGACCGCGGGCCAGGCACGCGGCACGGTTTCGCCCGACTCAGCCACTGGCGGCGGCTGCATGGCGATGTATCCGGCCGCGACGCAATGCCTTCGGCGCTTCCGCCGGGAAGCGGCATCGCCGAGTTCGGCCTGGAGCACGGCGATCCCCTTGGCGCGCCTTGGCCGCATCGCTTTTCCTTGCGCTTTCGCGTCGGCGTCGGCGCTGACCGGCTAGAACTCAGCCTGCAGGTCCGCAACGCCGGCGACAGCGTCTTCCGCTTCTCGGCGGCGCTGCATACCTATCACGGCGTGACGGACATCGACGGCGTCCGCGTCGACGGGCTGGGCGGCTGCACTTTCCTCGACCAGACCGATGGCGGCCGCGAGAAGACCCAGCATGAGGCCTTGCTGGCCTTGCGCGGCACGCAGGACCGGATCTATCCTGCGACGCCGGACCGGCTCGCGATGCGGGACGATGCCAGGGAGATCATCATGCACCAGACCGGGTTCACGGACACGGTCGTCTGGAATCCCGGGCCCGCCGCGGGATTGTCCGACATGGCGGACGAGGAGCATCGCCGCTTCGTCTGCATCGAACCCGCATGCATTACCCCCCTCGAGCTTGCGCCCGGTGCCACTTGGACCGGCTCGCACCTCCTGGTTTGCCAACCTTTACGCTGATCGTTTCCCATGCCCGGACCTTCGCGACGTTACTTTCCCCTGCTGCCCGGCCATCACCTGCCGGCGCTCTCGCCCGAACCCACCTTCAAGGCGGTGCTGATCGCGGATGCGGTCGCCGATGAACTCTGGATGTGGGACGCATGCCGCTGGCTCGCCGCGGCTGGATGCCGCTGCCTGATGACCTGGGGGACGGAGGCCGAGTCATGGCGGGAAGGCTTCGAGGAGGCGCACCTTGAACTCGTCGATCACGACGCGCTTGAAGGCGAGCAAGCCATCGTCGCCACCTCCCATCCGGACGACGAGCTCGAGGAGGTATTCTGGTACGCGAAGCACCGCGCGCGCCATCCCGTCATCGAATTGCCGCTCACCTATCTCTTCCACGTCAGCGCCTCGCCGCGGCGCGAGGAAATCGAAAGCCTGTATGATCGTGCCTGACCAACCGCTTCCCCGCCCATCCTTTGCGAAAGGCCAGACATGGATAGTTCCGGCACGCCGTTCGAGTTAATGCTCGAGCGCCTCATCGATGCTTCTCCCGAAAAACTCTATCGTGCCTGGACCGAACCGGACCTGCTGAAGGAATGGTTCACGCCGCGCCCATGGACGGTGTCCGTGGCCACGCTGGACGTCCGCCCCGGCGGGTCGAACCTCATCGTCATGCGCGGCCCCGAAGGCCAGGAATTTCCCAACCGGGGCGTTTATCTCGAAGTGGTGCCGAACCGCAAACTGGTCTTTACCGACGCCTTCGTTTCGGCCTGGGTGCCCTCGGCGAAGCCGTTCATGACAGCGACGATCACCTTCGACGAAGAAGGCGGCAAGACCCGTTATCGCGCGCGCGTCGGCCACTGGTCGGAGGAAGACCGCAAGCAGCATGAACAGATGGGATTCCACGAAGGCTGGGGCAAGGCGACGGACCAGCTGGTCGATCTGGTCTCTCGTCTCTGAGGCGCGGCGTCGCCAGGCAAGCATGGGTGCCTAAGGCGGGCGAAAGACGTGATCAAATTGCTAACGCCACCTGATCAACATCAAGCTTTGTCCGAGATGTGTTGTTTCCAAACGTAAAGTTTTTACCCGTGCAGTAGAATCTTTGCCAGAGCGCCGATTTTGCCTTGCGCCCGCCAACGCCGAACGCAGGGATCGGCGGCGGCGCCCTCGAGGCCATCGTTCCGTTCGCCGGAAAGCATGCAACAAGAAATAGAAAAAACTTCGAATTCACGTTGATCGGGCAAGTCAGGGTGCCCGGCATCGACCACAGAGCGTACCTTGGCTTGGGGAGACAAGGCGATGGGATTACGTCAGTCCCTGGTGTACCAGCGGCGATTTCCATTGATTCGTCTCCTGCTGCCGCAGGCGCTCCTCGAGCGTCCGTCGGACATGACGCGCGCCGAAAACATGGTCACCGCCATGCTGCTTGCCCTCGCGGTCCTGCCTTTCTACGGCGCAGTCTATGCTTTCCTGACGGACCACGCCACCGCCCGCATATGCTATTTCGGCGCCTTCTGCGTCGCCATCTGCGCGGCCCTGTTGCGGGCGACGGCGAACCTGAGCGTGGTGCGCGAGTGCTTCGTGGGCGGCATCTTCGTTCTCCTCGTGGGCATCATCTACCGGACGGGCGGCATCGTTTCTCCCGCGGTGCTCTGGCTCGGCGTTTGCTCCATCATCGGCTCGGCCGCCGGCGGGGCGAAGGCGGGGTGGCGGTGGACCGCGACCTCGCTGGTGGTCGTTCCCCTGATCTACGCAGCCGACCTCGCCGGCGTCTTCCCCCAGCCAGTCGTGCGCGACATGCGCGCTCTCAATTTCATCTCCATCATGAGCTTCACCTTGCTGGTGGCGGTTTTCCTGGTGATCTACGAGCGCATCAATTCTTCCGCCATCCGCAAGCTGGACCATGCGCTCGGACTGATCCGCACGCTCGCCATCCACGACGAACTGACCGGCATCGTGAACCGGCGCGAGGTATTGCGCTTCGCCGCCCAGGAAATGATGCGATCCACCCGCAGCGCCACCCCGTTCTGCCTCTGCCTGATCGACGTCGACCACTTCAAGCGCATCAACGACATGCACGGCCATCCGGTGGGCGACGAAGTGCTTCGGCGGATTGCCGGCAAGATCAAGGAAGACATACGGGCGACCGACTGTTTCGGCCGCTACGGCGGAGAAGAATTCCTGCTGATCCTGACGGATACCGACCTGACCGGCGGCGCCGAATTCGTGGAGCGCATCCGCCAGTCGGTCTCGACGCTTCACCTGACGGAGCTTGGCGGGAACACGGTCACGATCTCGGTCGGCATCGCCCAGCACCGGCAACAGGAAAACCTTGATCAGATCTTGTCGCGCGCCGACAAGGCGCTGTATGCCGCAAAGGCCGGGGGCCGCAACCAGATCGTGCTCGCCGACCTGGCCGCATTCAAGGATGCCCGCAAAGCCGACACGGTGGCCCAGATCGCCTAGATGCGGTCCCGTCACGACAGGCGCCGGGGTCGTTACCATCGCTTACAGACAAGCCGCCGATCCCGCCCTAAGGTAGAGAGGCTGATGACCATTTGATCAACGCTTGTCATGAAAAACGCCTCTTTCCTGATCGCCTGCCTTGCCTGCGCATCCGCGTGGGCCAGCACCCAGCCGGCGGCATACCCGGCTTCCCCGACATCCCCGTCCGCCGCGCCATCAGGAACATCGTTACCGTCGTTCGACGAACGCGCCGTGCATGCCCGCTCGGCGGAGGGCGATGAGCGCTACCATCCCTACCCTGCCAGCATGCTCAAGCAAGCCGGCCCGCAGATCGCCCGCCTGATACGCCGCTGCGGCGCGTCCGCGCCCAACGTGAAACCCTTCGCGCTGGTGGCGGACATCGATGCGCATGGCCATGCGCAAAACATCCTTGCCAAGCCGGAGCATGCCAGCGCGCGCTGCTTCGCAAAGGGGTTCGGTTCGCTGACTTACCTGAAGCCGCCGGTCGGCGACGGGCAGGAAACGTTTCCGGTGATGGTGCGCGTCGGTCACCTGCACTAAGTTTTCAGCGCCCGCATTCCGCCGCCAGGCATCATCATTCCCCGGGCTTGCGCGCCTCGAATCCTTCACCCGTCTCAAAGAAGTTGCCGCCCGCGACGTAATGGATGCTGCGCGGACTGCCTGCCTCGAACACCCAGTGCCCGTCGCGGAATGCGCGGGAATCGGCATGGGCAGCCACCACCTCGCCAAGGAAAAGATCGTAGCTTTGCTGGATGTGTGGTTCATCAATGACGCGGCACTCGAGCCAGCCGAGGCAACCCTCGAGCAAGGGCGCGCCGGTCAGAGTGCCGGGAAAGACTTGCCATCCCAGCTGGTCGATCTTGTCGCCGTCCCTGCCTGAGGTCGAACCGGACGCAAGCGTCTCCGCCGCCTGCCGGCGCGAAGGCACGTTCAGGGAAAATTCGCCAGAAGCCTCGACCAGCTTGCGGGTGTGGGTGTTCTTGTCGATCACCACCGCGACCTTGGGCGGCATGAAATCCAGCGGCATCGACCAGGCTGCCGCCATGACGTTCGATACGCCACCATGCGCGCAGGTGACGAGCACGGTTGGCCCGTGATTGAGCAACCGGTAGGCCTTGGCCAGGGGAACGGGCAATCGGTGGTTCATGGTAACGCTTTCCTTTCAGGCGGTGAGGCCGATCCATGCGGCCAGCACCGCGCACAGCAGCAAGGCGCTGCACAGGGCATAGCCCGAGTTCTTGCGCAGGCTGATGTCGTACAGCCCGACGCGGGCATAACGGCTCGCCGTCAGCGACACCACCGAAAACGGCGTGACGCTCGCCGACAGTCCCCAGCCCGCGAGGATGGCCGCCATGTGCGCGATCGGCGGCAAGCCGAGCACATCCGGCGTGAGGGTAGAGGCGAGGAACACCGCCGACAGCATGGGATGAATGCCGGCGAGCGCTGCCAGCATGATCGCGAAAACAAGGAAGGCAAGGCCCCAGAAGGGATGGCCGCCGAGCAGCGCGGCGATCGCGCCGGTCCAGGAGGCGGGAAACGAATCGGCCATGAGGCTGCCCGCCACGCCGGCCGAGAGGAACAGCATGGCCTCGCTGGCGAGCGCCGGATACAGGCGCATGCTGTCCGCCGTGCCGCGCATGCCGGCCCGCAGGCGGCTGCCCGGCGACCCCGACAGCGCATGGAAGGCCATGGACACGCATGGCCCCATGATGATGATCGCGGCGGAAATGATGACATGCAAGGTACGGCTGACCAGCAGCACCACGCCAAGGAATCCGAGCAGCACGCCCATCACCGGCACGGCCAGGAAAAACAATTCCTTGCCGCTGGTGGTCGTGGGCCGTTCGTCCGCCCCGTTTGCTGAGCCTTCCTGCGGCGGAAGCGGCGTCATCAGCAGCCCGACGATCAGCGTCAGCTGGCCCACCGCGAGGCCCGCCGGGAACACCTCGATCCAATGCAGCGATGGATACAGCGCCAGCAGGATCGCCATGTTGCCGAACACCGGGCTCCAGCAGCTCGCCGCCGCGAAGCCGCGCATGATGGACACCACCGACGCCGTCCGCATGCCGCTGCTTTCCTCGTCGGGCGGCGCGGCCATCACGAACATCAGGTTGGCGCCGGCCAGCCCGAGGATGCCGGAAAAGAACTGGCTCGCCGCCGCGAAGGCCGTCAGGCGCGCCTTGCCCTGCCGTTCGCGCAAGGCCGCGCCTATCATCTGGATGCGCCGGCTTTGCACCGCGCAGCGCGCGATCAGGAGCACGCTCGACGTCAATGACACGAGCATCCCGGCAATGAACACGCCGCGCTGGAGCGCGGCAACCGGGTCCTTGGCAAACGGGAACACGGCGGCGCCCGCCAGCAGCAGGACGGCAGCCGTATTGCGCAGCTTGCGGTTGACGTTGCCGAACCCCGACGTAATCAGCAGCGCCATCGCGGCCAGCGTCAGCAGGTAGAGCCAGCCCGGCCCGCCGAAGACGCGCGCCAGGGTGGTGGCAATGAGGGTCATGACGGCGGCGATCGCCGCGGCAACGGTCGGGCCGCCGTTCATGCGAGCAATGAAGTGAAGTGAAAGACCATGCGAACGAAGTTTGGCAGGCGCTCAGGCCCGGTGGATGGCGATGGGCCGCGGCGCAGCCGGGCCAAGGGCGCGTGCCCTCAGTTGCCCGCAGCCGCCGTCGACTTCCTGGGCTGCCGAATCGCGCAGCTTCGCCAGGATGCCGCGTCGGTGCAGGATGCGGATCATTTCGCGGGCATGCTCGTCCGGCGGCCGGGAGAACGGCAAGCCATCGACCGCGTTGTAGGGAATGATGTTCATGATGGCATGGCGTCCCTTGAGCAGGCGGACGATGCCATCGAGTTCTTCTTCACCGTCGTTGATGCCGTCCAGCAGCGTCCATTGGTACTGCACCGGATACATGGTCTTGCGGGCGTATTCCTCCGCCAGCTCGACCAGGTCTTCGATGGCGATGCGCGGCGCGCGCGGCAGGAGACGTTCGCGCAGGTCCTGCCGCGTGGTATGCAGGGAAAGCGCGAGCGCGGGCTTGACGGTCCCGAGCGGCAGTTGCTCGAAGACGCGGGGGTCGCCGACCGTGGAAAAGACCAGGTTCTTGTGCCCGAGATTGCCTTCGGTGCCCAGCAAGTCGATCGCTTCCATGACATTCTGCAGGTTGTGCGATGGCTCGCCCATGCCCATGAAGACGACCTTCTTGACCGTACGGATGGAGCGTGCCAGCGCGACCTGCCCGACGATCTCCCCGCTGGTAAGCTGGCGCAGCAGGCCGTCGCGGCCAGTCATGCAGAACTGGCAGCCGACGGCGCAGCCCACCTGGCTCGACACGCACAGCCCATCGCGCGGCAGGAGGACGCTTTCCACGGTCTGTCCGTCGGCCAGGCCGACCAGCAGGCGCGCCGACCCATCCGGCGTGGCGTGGCTGGATACCAGGCGCACGAGATTGCGCAGGCCGGCATCGAATTCGCCGAGGCCCTCCCGCAGGCTCAGCGGCAGGTAATCTTCGGCTTTGCGGCGGCCGCTGCTCCTTGAACGGACCTGCAGCCAGTCGCGCAGGATGCGCTGCTCGTGTTCCGGCTTGGCGCCGAGAGCGCGCAATTGTTCACGGATGGCGTGGATGTGCATGAAACCTGGATGTTCTGATGATGGACGGCGCCGCCGCTAGATCGATGACGAAGCGGGCTCGCCGGCTTTCTCTTCCGCCCGCAACGCACGTGCGGCCTCCAGGAAGAACTCTTCGGACCAGCCCTTGATCGCGAGCTTGCGCGCATCGCCGAACCGGAGGTAATTGCGCCGGATGGACGTGGCATAAGCCGGATCGTAATGCTTGTCGAGCAGGGTGGCCACCAGTTCGTCCCAGTTGCCGCCGTCGACGAGCGCCTCCCATTCCGAGATCACCGCATTGCCATGCACCTTGATCAGGCGCCGAAGGTTGGCCTTGAGCCGTTCGGGGTCGTGCAGGAAGAAATCATATTCGTCCAGCAGGAGCCGGATGCGGTCTTCACGGGCCAGCCTGAGTTCGATGCAGGGCGCCTGCCGCATTGCCAGCATCAGGATCTCGGGAACGCGCAGGTTGCCGATCTTCTTGCTCTCCGATTCGACGTACACCGGACGGCTGCGGTCGAGGCTGCGCAGCTTTGCCCACAGGTTGCTCTCGAAGAGCTTTTGCGGCGGTTGCGGCACGCTGTCCATTTCGCCCAGCACCGAACCCTTGTGGCAGGCGATCGCTTCCAAGTCGAGCGCCTGGCTGCCGCTGGCTTCGAGCGCGCGCAGCAGCCGGCTCTTGCCGGTGCCCGTGGCGCCGCAAACGGAAAACAGGCGCAATCCGGCGGGTTGCTTTTCCAGGTCGTGAAGCACGAAGTGGCGATACGATTTGTAGCCGCCATCGAGCTGGGTCACCTGCCAGCCGATCTTGGCAAAGATGTGCGCCATCGAGCCGCTGCGGTTGCCGCCACGCCAGCAGTACACCAGCGGGGTCCATTCGCGCGGCTTGTCATGAAACAGGGTGTCGATGTAGCCGGCGATGTTGCGCGCGGCGATCGCGGCGCCTACCTTCTTCGCCTCGAACGCATCCTGCTTGTAGAGAGTACCCACGTGCACGCGCTCCGCATCCGAAAGCACGGGGCAATTGATCGCTCCGGGAATATGGTCGTCGGCATATTCGGAAGGACTGCGGACGTCGATGATGGCGTCGAAGCCGTTCAGCCGCGGGGCCAACTCTTCGAAGCGCTGGAGGACAAGGTTTTTCACGTAACGTTGGATGCGATATTGGGAGGCATTGCCGAGATTCTACCGTGGAACACCCCCGGGTCTGCTAGATCGCTTCATGCAGCGTCGTGCCAGATCCTGATTACAATACGGCAATGAAGCCGAGCGTCAACAATTCCTCAGTGAAAATTGACCGCAGGTAAGGCATAATCCGCCTTCCCTCCTTTCGTTCCAGAGGCGAATCCCTTCATGTTGTCATTTCGTTCCCTTTTCCATGCCTCCAACCGCGACATGCCCTTCGTGACGGCAGCGATTGCATTGACGGCATTTTTCTCTTCCCTGCTGGTTGCGCTGCTCATGGTGGCTGACGGGCAGCCTGCATTTTTGGCCATCTGGTCGGTGCTTGCCTTTCTCACGATGAAGTATGTCCGTGCCCATCGCAAGTGGCGCGGCTCCTTCGAACGCATCTATGCGCCCGGCGCCATGCCCGCCGCTGCGGCCCGGCAATTCCGCCATGCCGGCAAATCCGCGGATGCCGAAGAGGTATCGTTCCGCGAAGTCGTCCGGTAAGTCTTTCCCTTGCGGGCGATGGACGCGATGCCGTCGCCCGGAATGCCTTGCGCTCCGGCAACCGGACGCACGCCACTTCATCAATCCTGCATTTCTGGCCGCAACTCTGCGGCCCTCCGCTTGTCTCTTTCTATTCCGCCAATGTGAAAGAGGCAAGGCCATGGCGCAGCGTCCAGGCATATTTCCCACATTTTTTCTCTCGGGCTTCGAGTGTTCCTGCTTCCTCTGGAAAGACCAGGGTCGTCGGGACCTGGTTGCGGAAACGCGGCACCGCGAGCACGCCTGGGAAGATTATCGCCTCTTGCATGAACTCGGCATCGCGGTCGCGCGCGAAGGCATTCCCTGGCCCATGGCCGACCGGCAAGGCAAGTACGACTTCTCGTCGATCACTCCCTTCATCGAAGCGATGAAGGAGTACAAGATAACGGCTATCTGGGATCTATGCCATTACGGCTATCCCGACGATCTCGATCCCTATCAACCCGCGTTCCGCGAGCGCTTCGGCGCATACTGCCGCGCGGCCGCCACCCACATCCGCAAGAATTTGCCCGGGCCTTATTACTTCACACCCATCAACGAAATCACCTTCTTTTCCTTCTGCGGCGCCGAATGGGGCTGGGTCGCTCCCTACGGCCACAGCAAGGAAGAGCGCATGCGCTTTCGCCTGGCCCTGTGCCATGCGGCCATCGAAGGCGTGAAAGCCATACGGGAAGTCATTCCCGAGGCGCGCATGATCCACGTCGACCCGCTGGTCCAAGTGGTTGCCCCGCGCGACAGGCCGGACCAGGCGCAGGCGGCGTGGCATGAAACCTATGTCGACACCTTCCTGGCCTGGGACGTGATCTACGGCAAGGAGCATCCCGAGCTGGGCGGCGCGCCGGACATCCTCGACATCGTGGGCGCCAACAATTATTCCTTCGGCCAGATGGAATACCGGGAGCATGGGCCGCACGCCGCCTTGCCGCCGGACGATGATCGCATACAGCCCTTGTGCGAATTGCTCAAGACCGTATGGGAACGGTATCGGCGGCCGATGATCATCAGCGAAACGAGCGGCATGGGCAAGGGCCGCGCCGCCTGGATGAAGGACGTTACCGAGGAAGCGCTCGCCGCGGTCAACCAAGGCATGGACCTGCAGGCCATCTGCCTGTTTCCGGCGGTCGACATGCCCGACTGGCATACCGGCAAGTGGCTGCATAACGGCATCTGCGACATGGTCGAGCAGGACAGCGACTTGCTCCGCGTGCAGGACCAAGACTATGTGGCCGAACTCAGGCGCTGGCAAAAGGAACTCAACCGCGTCACCCGGCTCGATGAAGATCCCTACAGCGATCCGGTGGAATTGAACGACGTCATCGAAGCGGCGCGGCGCTTGCAGAAGCGCCCCGACAAGGATTGGTGCTGAAAGGCGCCTTCCGCCGCATCATGGCCCGGGGCAACGACGCCCTTGTTGGCACGTGAGCGCGGCGGCCCACCCCAGCAGATAAAGGAAAGGAAGAAGCACATGGCTGACAACACAAGCGATTTGAATGGAAAGCGCATTGCCATCCTCGTCACGGAAGGATTCGAGCAGGCGGAATTCACGGAACCAAGGAAAGCGCTGGAGCAGCAAGGCATCGTGACGCAGGTGGTTTCATCCAAGCCCGGCAAGGTGCAGGGCTTCAACCACCATGACAAGGGCGACCAGTTCGACGTCAACCTGACCTTCGATCAGGCAGTGGCGGATGAGTTTGATGGCGTGCTGCTGCCCGGCGGCGTGATTAACGGCGACCAGCTGCGCGTGATCCCGGAGGCCCAGCGCTTCGTGCGGGAGATCGACGATGCCGGCAAGCCGGTGTTCGTGATCTGCCACGGCGGCTGGGTGCTGGTCTCTGCGGGCCTGGTGGATGGCCGCACCATGACGAGCTGGCCCACCCTTCAGGACGACATCCGGAATGCCGGCGGCACCTGGGTCGACCAGGAAGTGGTCGTGGACGGCAACTGGGTCAGCAGCCGCAAGCCGGCCGACATTCCCGCGTTCAACCAGAAGATGGTCGACGTCCTGCACCAGGCAAGCCTGGGAGAAGGCTTGCGCGGCCGCGGCGACCAGCAAGGCATCGGACTTCCCGGCTGAGGTCCGTTGCAGCATCGGCGATACCCCTTCACAATGCGTTAAGAACGGATTGATGCAAGGAGTGAATCGATGTTCGAAATCAGCCAGATACGCTGCTTCGTCGCTGTAGCGGAAGAATTGCATTTCAGCCGGGCGGCGGAGCGGCTCAACATGACCCAGCCGCCGCTCAGCCGGCAGATCAGGCTGCTCGAACATCACGTCGGCGCGCAATTGCTCGACCGCACCAGCAGGTCGGTGCGGCTGACCGCCGCCGGCAAGTCATTCTTTCCCGAAGCCGCCCGGATCTTGCGCATGGCGGAGGAAGCGGCATCGACCGCGCGGCGGGTGGCCAAGGGAGAACAAGGGTCCCTGTCGATCGGGTTCACCGCCGCTTTCGGTTATGGCTTGCTTCCGGATGTCGTTCGGCGCTTGCGCGAACGCGTTCCGGGCATTTCGCTCACCCTCAAGGAACTCGTTACCACCGCCCAGCTGGAGGCGCTGGACTCGGGAAAACTCGACCTGGGATTGATGCGCCCTCACCCGGAACACGGTGAAATCGAGACCATCACCCTCGCGCATGAAGCGCTCATGCTTGCCATTCCCGAGCGCGAGGCGGCGCGCTGGCCCCAAAAGCCGGGGCTGGATTGCCTGCACCAGAAACCCTTCCTGATGTATTCCCCCTACGAAGCGCGCTACTTCTACCAGTTGCTGCAAAGCGTCCTCGACCGTGCCGGCGTGCAGCCCGACGTCGTCGAGTACGTCGGCCAGATCCACACGATGCTCGCCCTGGTGAACTCCGGCATTGGCGCGGCCTTGATTCCGGCCGCCGCCGCGCGCCTGCAGTTCAGCGGCATCGTGTTGCGGCCCATGACGACCGACCCGGCGGAGCCGGTCGAAATGGTGTGTTCCTATCGCCGCGACAATGACAATCCCATTCTCGACATCTTCCGGAAACAGGTATTGGACGGCTTCCGCGCCGGCTGAAGACGGCAAGCCGATCAATTCACTTTCTGGATCGATGGCGATACAGATTGGTTTGATGCGGCATTGATCCGGGCATAAGATCAAGCCATACAAAAACAATAGTGGCAGCCAGCATCGCTGGCACGATCAACCCAATCCATGGAGACACGTGTGGAACACGCACAAGCCCTCAACACTTCTGCCGCCAGCAAGGTCCAGTCGCGCACCCGCTGGTTCGTCCTCGCCATTCTCTTCATCGTTACCACGATCAACTATGCCGACCGCGCGACGATTTCCATCGCCGGTCCGGAATTGAAAAAGGCGCTCGGCCTGTCGCCGGTGGAGATGGGATACATCTTTTCCGCTTTCGCCTGGTCCTACGTCCTGGCCCAGCTTCCGGGCGGCTGGCTGCTCGACCGGTTCGGATCCAAGGTCACCTATTTCTTCAGCATTTTCCTCTGGTCGCTGTTCACCCTGTTCCAGGGCACGATCGGATTCCTGACGGGCGGCGCGGCGGTCGCGGTACTCTTCCTGCTCCGTCTTCTCGTCGGCGTCGCGGAAGCTCCTTCGTTTCCGGGCAACAGCCGCATCACCTCGGCCTGGTTCCCGACCAACGAGCGCGGGCTGGCGGCGGCCATCTTCAATTCGGCGCAGTACTTTGCCACCGTGCTGTTCGCGCCGATCATGGGCTGGCTGGTGCACACCTACGGCTGGCAGAGCGTGTTCTACGTGATGGGCACGCTCGGCATCATCGTTTCCCTGGTGTGGCTCAAGACCATCTATGGTCCCAAGCAGCATCCCAGCCTGAGCGCCAGCGAATTGAAGTACATCCAGGAGGGCGGCGCGCTGGTCGACCTGGACGGCAACAAGGGCGTGGCGAAGAAAAGCGAAGTCAACACGATGGCCTGCATCGGCGAACTGCTTGGCAACCGCATGCTCCTGGGCGTGTATATCGGCCAGTACTGCATCACCACGCTGACGTACTTCTTCCTGACGTGGTTTCCCGTCTACCTGGTCCAGGAAAGGCACATGACTATCCTGAAGGCAGGTTTCGTCGCCTCCCTGCCGGCGATCGCGGGATTCCTCGGCGGCATCGTCGGCGGCTGGCTCTCCGACCGCCTCGCCAGGGCCGGCTACTCGCTGTCGGTGTCGCGCAAGGTGCCGATCGTGATCGGCATGCTGATGTCCATGAGCATGATCGCCTGCAACTACATTCAAGCCGACATGCTGGTCGTTGCCGTGATGTCGCTGGCCTTCTTCGGCAAAGGCGTAGGCGCGCTAGGCTGGGCGGTGGTGGCGGATACGTCGCCCAAGGAAGCCGGCGGCCTTTCCGGCGGCCTGTTCAACACCTTCGGCAATACCGCCGGCATCACCACGCCCATCGTGATCGGCTACATCGTGCAAGGCACGGGTTCGTTCTCCGGCGCGCTGGTGTTCGTCGGCGCCAACGCCGCGCTCGCCATCGCCAGCTACCTGTTCATCGTCGGCGACATCAAGCGCGTGACGCTGTCGAAGTCGCTGGTGAACAAATCCTCGTGACCCTCGAAGCCGCTTACCGCCATAGAGCCTGACATGACTTACTCGACTCCCTACACCGCCTTTCCCAACCGCTTCAAGCACGACCTGCGCGAGGGAAGGCGCCTGATCGGCTGCTGGTCTTCGCTGGCCAACCCGATCACGACCGAGATCCTCGGACTGGCCGGCTTCGACTGGCTGCTGCTGGACGGCGAGCATTCCCCCAACGACCTGAACAGCTTCATCCTGCAGCTGATGGCGTTGAAGGACAGCGTGAGCGCACCGATGGTGCGCCCGCAATCCAATGATCCGGTCCAGATGAAGCGGCTGCTCGACGCCGGCTTCTACAATTTCCTCATTCCCTTCGTCGAATCGGCGGAAGATGCCATGCAGGCGATCGCTGCCACGCGCTATCCGCCGCGAGGCATCCGGGGCGTGTCCGTCGCCATGCGCAGCAACCGCTTCGGCACCGTGAAGGATTACCAGTCGATCATCGACGACAACATCGTGGTGACGGTGCAGATCGAGAGCCGCAAGGCGGTCGACAACATCGAGCGCATCTGCGACGTCGATGGCGTGGATGCGGTCTTCATCGGCCCATCCGACCTCGCGGCCGGCTACGGCCACCTCGGCAATCCTTCCCATCCCGAAGTGCAGCAGGCGATGGAGCGGATCATCGCGTCGGCCAAGGCGGCCGGGATGCCGATCGGCATCCTCGCTCCCAACGAAGCGGACGCGCGCCGCTACATGGACATGGGCGTCACCATGGTTGCCGTCGGCAGCGACCAGGGCGCGTTCCGCGCTGCGACGCAAGCCCTGCGGGACAAGTATTCGCAATCTTAAATAAATTCAGGAGAGATCAATGAGCAAAGTCGGTTTCATCGGCCTGGGCATCATGGGCAGTCCCATGGCCGGCCATCTGATCAAGGCCGGACACGAGGTCTACCTTCACAGTCGCTCGGGCGTGCCGGGCGAGCTGATCGAAAGCGGCGGCAAGGCATGCGATTCCAGCAAGGAAGTCGCGGAGCGCGCCGATGTCATCATCATGATGGTGCCCGACACGCCGCACGTGGCGGCGGTGCTGTTCGATGCGGACGGCGTTGCCGCGGGCCTGTCCGCCGGCAAGGTCGTGGTCGACATGAGTTCGATTTCCCCCGTGGAGACGAAGGCGTTCGCCGAACGCATCAATGCGCTGGGCTGCGAGTACGTGGACGCTCCCGTGTCCGGCGGCGAGGTCGGCGCCAAGGCGGCGAGCCTGACCATCATGGTCGGCGGCAGCGAAGCCGCCTTCGACAAGGTGAAGCCCCTGTTCGAGCTGATGGGAAAGAACATCACGCTGGTCGGCGCCAACGGCGCCGGACAAACCTGCAAGGTTGCCAACCAGATCATCGTTGCGCTCAACATCGAGGCTGTCGGCGAAGCGCTGCTCTTCGCCTCCAAGATGGGCGCGGATCCGGCGAAGGTCAGGCAGGCGCTGATGGGCGGCTTCGCGGCATCGCGCATCCTGGAAGTGCATGGCGAGCGCATGGTCAACCGCACCTTCAATCCGGGATTCCGCATCGAGCTGCATCAAAAGGACCTGAACCTCGCGCTGTCGAGCGCGCGCGCCATCGGCGTATCATTGCCGAACACCGCCACTGCGCAGGAATTGTTCAATGCCTGCGCCGCGCATGGCGGCGGCGCCTGGGACCATTCCGCCATGGTCCGTGCGCTCGAGAAGCTGGCCAATTTCGAGATCGGTCAGCACGACTGATCTTCGTTTTGCCAGGAAGCCCGCGATGAATCCTCGTGAATTGCTGCAAGAGATGTTCCGCGCCGCCATCGAGGCGGCGCAGCCCGACCATTGCATACCGCCGCACCTGCCGGAGCCCCGGACGGGACGCCTCGTGGTCATCGGCGCGGGGAAGGCATCCGCCGCCATGGCGCGCGCCGTCGAGCGCCACTGGCAGGGGCCGCTCTCCGGCCTGGTGGTGACCCGCTATGGCTACGCCGTCCCTTGCGAGCGCATCGAGATCGTGGAGGCGGCGCATCCGGTGCCGGACGAAGCCGGCATGACGGCGGCGCGGCGCATCATGGCGCTCGCGCAAGAGTTGACTGCGGATGACACCGTGCTCTGCCTGATTTCGGGCGGCGGTTCCGCCCTCCTCGCCCTGCCGCTCGACGGCATCACGCTCGAAGACAAGCAGGCCGTGAACCGCGCCCTGCTCGCCTCGGGCGCGACGATCAGCGAAATGAACTGCGTGCGGCGCCATCTCTCGGCCATCAAGGGCGGGCGTCTCGCAGCGGCATGCCATCCCGCGAAGATGATCACCCTGCTCATTTCCGACGTGCCCGGCGACAATCCCTGCGACATCGCTTCCGGCCCCACGGTCGGCGACCCGAGTACTTGCGACGACGCGCTGGCGATCGTTCGCCGCTATGGCATCGCCCTGCCCGGCGCGGTGCGGGAGGTCCTGGAATCCGGGCGCGGCGAATCGGTGAAGCCGGACGATCCGCGCCTCGCAGATTGCGTCACGCGCATGATCGCGACGCCGCAGATGGCGCTGGAAGCGGCGGCCTCCGTCGCCCGCGCCGCCGGCATCACCCCGTACATCCTCGGCAATGGCATCGAAGGCGAGGCCCGCGACGTCGGCAAGGTCATCGCCGGCATCGCGCGCCAGGTCGCCGAATACCGGCAGCCCTTCCTTCCGCCTTGCGTGCTGCTGTCCGGCGGCGAGACCACGGTGACGGTGCGTGGCCAGGGGCGCGGCGGGCGCAATGTCGAATTCCTGTTGTCGCTTGGCCTTGCGCTGCAGGGACTCGCGGGCGTGCACGCCATTGCCGGGGACACCGACGGCGTGGACGGCCAGGAAGAGATCGCCGGCGCCCTGCTCACACCCGATACGCTGGAGCGGGCCTGGCAGAGCGGCATCCGACCCATGGACGCCTTGCAGAACAATGACGGCCACGGCTTCTTCGGCGCGCTCGGCGACGCCGTCGTCACCGGGCCGACCCTGACCAACGTCAACGACTTCCGCGCCGTGCTGGTGCTGGACTAACGAAACGGAGATCCACGTGGAGACCCTGCAATCCGCCGCACAGGCGCCGCTCATCATCTCCATGCACGAGAACGACAACGTCGCGGTCGTGGTGCGCACCGGCGGCCTGCCGGCCGGAACCGAAGTTCGTCCCGGACTGGTGCTGCGGGAAGCCATTCCGCAGGGACACAAGGTCGCCCTCGCCACGTTGCCGGAAGGCGCCGAGGTGAGGCGCTACAACGTCGTCATCGGCCATGCCTTGCAGGAGATCGCTGCCGGCGGCTGGGTCAACGAGCACCGCATCGCCATGCCCGGCGCGCGCGAGCTTAGCGGCCTGCCCCTTTCCACGCGCCCGCAGGAACCGCAGCTCCCGCTGGAAGGCTACCAGTTCGATGGCTATCGCAATGATGACGGCTCGGTCGGCACGCGCAACATACTTGCCATCACCACCACCGTGCAATGCGTGTCCGGCGTGGTCGATTTCGCGGTCAGGCGCATCAAGGAAGAACTGCTGCCGCGCTATCCCAACGTGGACGATGTCGTCGCGCTGAATCATGCCTACGGCTGCGGGGTGGCGATCGACGCGCCTGCGGCACCCATCCCGATCAGGACGGTGCGTAACATCAGCCGCAATCCGAACTTCGGCAACGAGGTCATGGTGGTCAGCCTGGGCTGCGAAAAGATGCAACCCGCTCGCCTGCTGCCGCCCGGTGCTATCCCGATGCGCGGCGCCGAGCAGGCCGACGTGGTTTGCCTGCAGGATGACGAACACGTGGGCTTCATGAGCATGATCGATTCCATCATGCGCACCGCCGAACGCCACCTGCAACGATTGAATGCACGGCGCCGCGAGCCCTGCCCCGCCTCTGCGCTCGTGGTCGGCATGCAGTGCGGCGGCAGCGATGCCTTTTCCGGCATCACTGCCAATCCGGCGCTCGGCCATGCGGCGGACCTGCTGGTGCGGGCCGGCGCGACGGTGATGTTTTCCGAGAACACCGAAGTGCGCGACGGCGTGGACCAGCTGACATCGCGCGCGGCAACGCCGGCCGTCGCCGAAGACATCATCCGCGAGCTCGCCTGGTACGACGATTACCTGCGGATGGGCAGCGTGGACCGCAGCGCAAACACCACGCCCGGAAACAAGAAGGGCGGATTATCGAACATCGTGGAAAAGGCGATGGGCTCGATCGTGAAGTCAGGATCGTCGCCCATCGTCGGCGTGCTGGCGCCCGGCGAAAACGTGCGCGAAAAGAAGCTGCCTCCCGGCCTGGTGTTTGCCGCGACGCCGGCCAGCGACTTCATCTGCGGCACGCTGCAGCTTGCGGCCGGCATGAACCTGCACATCTTCACCACCGGGCGCGGCACGCCGTATGGTCTCGCGGAGTGCCCGGTCATCAAGGTGGCGACGCGCACCGACCTTGCGCGTCGCTGGCACGACCTGATGGACGTGAACGCCGGCCGCGTCGCCGACGGCGAGATCGACATCGAGGCGCTGGGTTGGGAAATATTCCACCTCATGCTCGACGTGGCCAGCGGCCGCAAGACATGGGCCGAACGCTGGAAGCTGCACAACGACCTGACCCTGTTCAATCCCGCGCCTGTGACCTGATCGTTGCCGGCGGCCGGCGCGGCGTCGGCTGCCAATGCCGGCCTAGCGATAAGGCTTTTCTTCCCACCAGGGGAAGAACGACGGCATGTCCGACGACACTTTGTTGGTGAAATTTGCCGGGCGTTTTTCCAGGAAGGACATCACGCCTTCCTTCGCATCCGCGGACGCCCCCCGCGCGTAGATCGCGCGGCTGTCGATGCGGTGCGCATCCATGGGATGTTCCGCGCCGAGCATGCGCCACATCATCTGGCGCGTCAGGGCCAGCGACACCGGCGCGCAGTTGTCCACCATTTCCCGTGCCAGCTCGCGCGCGGCGGGGAGCAGTTCGCCGGGCTTGCAGACCTTCTGCACCAGGCCGCCTTCGAGGGCTTCCTGCGCCGAAAATATCCTTCCGGTGTATGTCCACTCCAGCGCCTTGCTGATGCCCACGAGCCGCGGCAGGAACCAGCTCGAACAGGCTTCGGGAGTGATGCCGCGCCGGTTGAAGACGAAGCCGAAGCGTGCATCCTCGGAGGCGATGCGGATGTCCATGGGCAGCTGCATCGTTGCCCCGACGCCGACCGCCGCGCCGTTGACCGCCGAGATGACCGGCTTCAGGCAGGCGAAGATCCTGAGCGATACCCGTCCTCCGCCATCGCGCACCGATTCGTGGCTCCAGTCGATGTCGCCGCCGGCCATGCGCGGCGTGCCCTGCTTGTCCGGCCTGTCTTCGCGCGCGGCGAAGTCGAAGGTCTTCGCACCCGACGAGAGATCGGCGCCGGCGCAATAGGCGCGTCCGGCGCCGGTTACGATGATGGCGCGCACCGCGTCGTCGGCGTCGGCGCGGTCGAAGGCATCGATGAGTTCGTTCATCATCGTCCCGGTGAAGGCATTCAGCTTGTCGGGGCGATTCAATGTGATGGTCAGGATGTTCTCGGAAACGTCGTAGAGTATGGTCTCGTAGGTCATCGCTTTTTCCTCGTGGAATGGTGGAAGCCGGGCGTCATGGATGCTCAGCGAGACGATACACCATGACGCGTTTCTTCGATGCCGGCACGTGGCCGCCCTCAAGCCGGTCGTTCCCGGCCCGGCTTCGCGTTTGCCGGCGGATTGGTATGATGACCGGATTTGCGGCGCGGTGCCGCTACTTACAGCCAAGGAGAACGCAATTGAGCGCGACAAACATGTCAATGCAGCTTCGTTCCGTCGTCAAGGACAACGGTGAACTCGAATTGTCGCTCGCCAGCGTGCCGGTGCCGGTGCCTGCGGATAACGAGGTGCTGGTGCGGGTCGAGGCGACGCCGATCAATCCATCGGACATCGGCCTGTTGTTTGGCGCGGCGGACATGAGTACCGCGACGCATGCCGATACGCCCGGCGGCCCGGTCATCACCGCGCGCGTCCCCGAGAAGGCAATGAAGGGCATGATGGCGCGGGTGAACATGCCGATGCCGGTCGGGAACGAGGGCGCCGGCACCGTGGTCGGCGCGGGCCGCTCAGAGGCGGCGCAGCGCCTGCTCGGCAAGACGGTCGCCGTGCTCGGCGGAGCGATGTACGCCCACTACCGCTGCGTTCCGGTGGAGCAATGCCTGGAGCTGCCGGCTGGCGCATCGCCGGCGGAAGGTGCTTCGTCCTTCGTGAATCCCCTGACCGCGCTCGGCATGGTGGAAACCATGCGGCGTGAAGGTCACAAGGCGCTGGTGCATACCGCGGCCGCGTCCAACCTCGGGCAGATGCTCAACCGGATCTGCCTCGCCGAAGGAATCGGGCTGGTGAATGTGGTGCGCTCGGAAGAACAGGTTCGTCTCTTGAAGGAAATCGGCGCCACGCACGTCTGCAACTCCGCCTCGGAAAACTTCATGCAGGAGTTGACCGATGCCATCGCCGCGACGGGAGCAACGATAGGCTTCGATGCAATCGGCGGCGGCCGGCTCGCGGGGCAGATCCTGAGCGCCATGGAGGCCGCGATCGGCCGCAGCGCCAAGGAGTACAGCCGCTATGGATCGACGACCTTGAAGCAGGTGTACATTTATGGCGGACTCGACATGCGGCCGACGGAAATCATTCGCGATTTCGGCATGACCTGGAGCATGGGCGGCTGGCTTCTGTTTCCCTTCCTGCAAAAGGTCGGACCGGAACGCGTCGCCCAGCTCAAGCAGCGCGTCGCGAACGAATTGAAAACGACGTTCGCCAGCCACTACACCAATGTAATCTCCTTGCAGGAAGCGCTGCGGCCTGACGTGATTGCGGCCTACCTCAAGCGCAGCACCGGCGAGAAATTCCTGATCAACCCCTGGAAGGACGCGCCGCCGGTCAATTGAAGCCGGCCACTGCATGCGGCACGTAGGGCTCTTCGAGGCGCCGGATCTCGTTTTCGTCCAGCTTCAGTGACATTGCCGCGACCGCGTCCTCGAGATGCGCCAGCTTGGTGGCGCCGACGATGGGCGCGGTGATTCCGGGTTTCTGCAGCACCCATGCCAACGCCACCTGGGCGCGGGGAACGTTCCGCTCCTTGGCAATCTGCGCGACGCGCTCGACCACGAGACGATCCGCGTCGCCGGTATTCTTGTAGAGCTTGTGCGCCACCTCGTCCGTCTCGGCACGCGCGCTGCTTTCATCCCAGTCGCGCGTCAGGCGCCCGCGCGCCAGCGGGCTCCAGGGAATGACCGCGATGCCTTCGTCGCGGCACAGCGGCAGCATCTCGCGCTCTTCTTCGCGGTAAAGCAAGTTCACGTAATTCTGCATGCTGACGAAACGCGTCCATCCGTTGCGCTCGGCAACGTGCAGCGCTTTGGCAAACTGCCAGGCATGCATCGACGAGGCGCCGATGTAACGCGCCTTCCCGGCCTTGACGACGTCATGCAAGGCTTCCATCGTTTCCTCGATCGGCGTGCCGTAGTCCCACCGATGGATCTGGTAGAGATCGACGTAGTCGGTGCCGAGACGGCGCAGGCTGGCATCGATCTCCGCGAAGATCGCCTTGCGCGACAGGCCCTGTCCATTCGGCCCGGGCCGCATCCGGCCGTGAACCTTGGTGGCGATCACCACCTCTTCGCGCCTCGTGAAATCGGTGAGCGCGCGGCCCACAATTTCCTCGCTGGTGCCGTCCGAATACACGTTCGCCGTGTCGAAGAAGTTGATCCCCAGGTCGAGGGCCTGGCGGATGAAAGGCCGGCTTTGCGCTTCTTCGAGCGTCCACGGATGCGTGCCGCGGCCGGGCACGCCATAACTCATGCATCCCAAGCAGAGACGGGACACTTCCAGCCCGGTGCGGCCAAAATTTACGTAGTCCATTGCAACTCCTTTGGTTCGATGAAAGGATGAGACGCGGAACATGAATGATGTGCAAAGCATAACCAATTCCACGACCGGACGCCGGGCGGCTGCTGAACCCGGGAAGTAAGAACATTGGAAGAACGCCGCCGATGCTCAGCGGATGATGAGCGCCGTCATCTCGAAAGGAATGGGGAATGGGAAAAGTGGCGAGGGGAAGCGGGTGATGCGCCGTTGCCCGCATCGAGCCGGGGAGGCTCGAGGACTCGCGGGCGGATCAGGCGGGCGGCGCGGCCGCCGCCTGGATCGGCGCCGCCTCAACCGAGGGCGGCTTCTTCGTACTGGCTTTTGAACGCCGGGGATGCGGTCGGCTTGGGTGCTGCGGCGGGCTGGCTGAACAGCGCGGCGGCGACGCGCTCGGCGAGGGCATTGTCACCCTTCTTCTGCAAGGCTTCGTAGACTTGCTGGAATGCGTCTGCCACCTTGGCGGGATTGTGGATTGCGAGGCCGTGGGCCATGGCATCGAGCGATGCATCATCGCCGCAGACACCCCGCAATCGGGTGCGGTAATCGCTGGCATAGGTATCGCGATCGATGACGACGACTTCGACGTTCTGGTCGTCTTTCAGAACTTCGGATACGGCATTGTTTTCGAGAATGACGACGACGCGACGCTTTTTCATTGGTGTCTCCCTGACAGCACTAAAAACATGACCGAACAACGCGGCGTCAAAAGGCTAGGATTACAACCAACCCGTGTCACTTACAAATTGTTTCATTTGGAAAAGCAAAATTGTCAGATTGGCCAGACGATTGGTGGTGAAAGTACCGGACCCGGCATCAGCGCAACAGGTTCCACTGGTCTGGCTGGATGCGCGCGACGACCGCCCAGCCGCTGCCGGTCGGCTCGAGCACCGCGGCTTCGCCTTCCGCGAGATGGGGCGGACCGGCGATGCTGCGGAAAGGCGTGCCATGTCCGATGATCCAGCGCAGGCTCCCGCTGGCGACCGGGGTGGCAAGGAGGATTTTCAGGCCGGGGTAGTTGGCGCCCTGCTCTTCCCGGATCTCGTTGCGGGACTTGACCTTTTCCTCGCCGAATATCAGGCGGGCGGTGTCCATGGTCCGGCAATACGGGCTGCTCAGCACTTCCTGGACTGGCAGTCGAAGCTTCCTGATCGCGTTGCCGATGCGGCGGGCCGTTTCCTTTCCCTGCACGGACAAGAGGCGCTGGTTGGCACAGTCGCCGTAATTTTGCATTCCGGCATCAGTCTTGGAAAAGTCCGTCTGGGTGTGCCTGAAATAAATGACATAGCCGCCCTTGCGCAACGCATCCCCGAGAGCAGCATCGGAAAGCGCCCGCCCGGCCACCGGTGCCGAACTCTGCACGTCGGGAATGACTGGCTCTATGGCGGCTGCCAGCCCGCAGGCAAGGCTGAGCAGGAGGAGCGCGCTGCGGCAACCCCGGAAAAGAGAAGGAAGCATCTTCGCAGTGTAGCCGAGGCCTCATCCGGCCCGGGTGGCGGCCATGACCTCGCCTTGCGCCTGCGCAGACAAACCACGGCAGCGGCAGATAGGCGGCGCAGCCCAGGACATGTCAAGCAGCAAGGGATGATCTGGCTCACCTTCGCGTGTCGAACTCTTGTCCTGTTTGCATGACGAACGATCGTCACTTTTACAGGAGCGAACATGCCGATGAATGAGTCCCAGGGCCGGGTCTGGAAACAGATCACGCAAGCCTATCAGCAGTGGGATCAGGACCGCAGCAATCCCATGGAGATCAACGAACTGACCAGCATGATGCCGGAAATTCCGGCGGAACTGATTGGCGAGACGCTGGCCGAGGCGCTGGCCGATGGACGCATTATCGCTTTTGAAGATCCGGGACAGTTCCTGCCGGTCCCGAATCATTGATGCCAAAGGCGGCGTCTTCCAGATGACGCCGCCTTGATTGCGCCGGGCAGCGCCCGGGCGCAATCAAGGTTGTCAACCAGATCAGGAGCAGGTGACGACCACGCTGGTCACGTTTGCGCTGCCCATGATGGCGGTGCCATTGCTCACCTGGCAGGTCTGGCCCGCGGGCTGCGTCAGGACCGCCACGCCGTAGGCGGCGCCGTCCGCGACCGGCACGTTGAAGGTGAAGCTGGTGCTGTTTGCAGGCACGCTGGCGGTCGTCCCGCCGTTGACCAGGACGAGGCCGTCGGTGGTCAGCCCCGAGACGGTGCCGCCGAGGGTGTAGGTATTCTGTACGCAGGCCACGTTCGCCCAGGTCACCGAGATGCCCGTCGCGGTTCCCGCGCTGCCGGTCACGGCACAGGTCAGGCGCGGCGGCTGCTGCTGCACCGTCACGTTGTAGGCGTCGTAATTGCCGATCGCCCCCGGAAACTTGTAGGAAGTGGCGTTCGCCGGAATGGACACCGTGCTGGTGCCATTGTTGGCCAGCACCAGCCCGTCGGTGGTCAGTCCCACGACCGAGCCGCCCAGGTCGATGGACGAATACCCGCCGCAGGCGGCCAGCCCGGCGACGAGGGCAATCCCGGCCGCAACGGCCAGGGTTGATCCGAATGACTTCATGAAATTCTCCAAAATGACGAAGGATTCTTGCCGCGCGTCAGGAGCAGGTGACCTGCACGCTGTTGATGTCGGCCACGCCCATGGTGCCCACGGCATTGGCCAGTGAGCAGGTCTGGCCCGTCGGCTGGGTGAGGATGGTCACGCCGTAGGGGTAGCCCTGCCCGACGCGGCGGGAGAAGACGAAGCTGGTGGCATTGGCCGGCACGCTCACCGTATCGCTGCCGTTGGTCAGCGCGAGTCCGCTCGTCCTCAGGCCGGTCACGGTGCCGCCCAGGTTGTTGTTCGGCACGCAGACGACCTGGACGTTGTTGACGTCGCCGGTCGCCACGCCGCTCGCGTTGTTCACGGCGCAGCTCAGGGTGGAGGGGACGGAGGTGATGGAAACGTTATAGACCGTTCCGAGCGGGAGACGCGTTCCGAAGGCGAATCCGGTCGAGCCCTCGCCCAGATTGATGGAGTTGAAGCCGTTGTAGAGAATCAGGGGGCCGGTGGTCAGGCCGCTGATCGTTCCGCTGATGCCGGCATCGTGGGAGGAGCCGCCGCAGGCCGCCAGGGCGGATGACAGCATGAGGGTTGCCAGCGTACGTGCCGAAAAGAGAGATGTGGTCATGGCGAATGCAAAATGGTGATGGTTCATGCCGCGCGGAGCAGCCCGCGTTTTTGCGCAAGTCGCAATATTACCTTGTCGGACAGACTGATGCCCTGCCGCATGCCCGCCAATGTCGGATTCCAGCAAAATTTTACATGCAGGGGGACCGGCGGCGTCCCGCCGGATAGGAATGCCGGCAACGTTCGCATATACTGCAGGAAACATCCCCAGCCCCGGAGGGACCGCATGTTCCTGCGAATGTGTATCGCCGCCCTGTCGTGCCACATTGCCCTGACGGTCCAGGCCGCGGATCTGGTCGTAAACGCCGGTGACATCATCCCATTCTGCTACGAAGCGGACGGCCGCCAGAGCGGGATCGCCGTCGACATCCTGCAGGAAGTGGGAAAAGGCACCGGCATCGATTTCAGCTTCCGCTTCCTGCCCTGGAAGCGGGCGCAGCTGGAAACCATGGCGTCGAAGAACCAGGGCGTCATCCCCTTGTCCCGCACGCCGGAACGCGAGAAACAGTACCAATGGATCGCGCCGCTGTTCGAATACCAGTTCATCCTCGTCACCCGCGCCGGAACGCCCGCCCCCAAGACGATCGACGAGGCGAAGCACATGGCGGTAGGGGTGTTGCGGGGCAATCCGATGGAAGCCTTATTGCCGCAGCTGGGGTTCACCCGCGTCATCCCCGGCAATACCGAGGAAATCGTCGCCAAGCAGCTCAAGACCCGCGTGATCGACGCCTGGGTGGTGGCCGACCTGGTGGTCATGAACAATTACAAGCGCGCCGGCGGCGATCCGTCCGAACTCGTGCTTGGCCCCCGCATCGGCGACCCGATGGCGGTCTACCTCGGCGGCTCGCCGGAATTTTCCGAGAACGACAAGCGCCTGATCTCCGCCGAGGTCGCCCGCCTCAGGCAGAACGGCGGCATCACCCGCATTCTCGCGCGCTACAAGCCGGGCCTGTAAGCTACGGGAGCCTCCCGGCTCAATGGTGGTGGTGATGGTGGTGCGTCCAGCCGGCATCGCCGGAGGCGAGGAAGGATTCCACCGCTTCCTTGTCTCCCGTCGCGTGGCGCAGGATTTCTCCGCATTTGCAGATGCCCTGGTAAGGCTGGATGTGGGAGCAGGCGGAAACCTTCTGCAGGTAAAGGGTGACGGGCTTCGCGCAGGACTTGCACTTGAAGGTCAGCGTGCGCGCGGGTTTGTTGGCCATGGAAATTCCTTGCTTGCGTTGAAAGGTCGGTGCCCGGGAATTGCTCCCGCAAACGCGGTTTAGGGCGGCAATACCAGGCAAACCCGGGATTATCGCCTGTTCGGCATGGTCTTTGCACGCTTCCTCCGTTCCCTCAACCCGAATCCGGAGAATGGTCCATGAATACGCTGGTCGACAAGCTCAGTCCCTCCATCACCAACATGATCCGCATGGATCACACCGCGGTCCTGGCAACTTTTCATCAATATGAAATAGATACAAAGCCCAAGACCAAACAGGCGCTCGTCAGCGCCGCTTGCCTGGCCCTGGAAATCCACGCCCAGCTGGAAGAAGAAATTTTCTATCCTGCAATGGCGCGGGCCGGCGCCGAAGACTTCGTCGAGGACAAGAGCGTGCCCGAGCACGACACCATGCGCACGCTGATCGACACGCTGCGCCGGATGAAGCCGACAGACTCGGCCTACGACGACACCTTCATGGAATTGATGCGCGACGTGCTGCATCACGTCGCCGACGAAGAAACCCGCCTGCTGCCCATGGCGGAACGGGTGCTGCATGACAGGCTCGGGGAACTTGGCGCGGCAATGACCAAGCGCCGGCTGGAATTGTCCGCGCCGCGCGCGGGCGAGATTGCGATGAACACCGCCCGCACCCTGCCCGCCAGCTCCATGCTGCTCGCGGCCGGCGCGCTGATCGCCGGCACCTACTTCATGAAGCGTTCAACCCCGCGCCACGCCTGATCACGGCGCTCATTCTTCCAGCTGCTGCATCTGGTAAAGCCGCTGGTAGATGCCGCCATCGATGTTCATCAACTGGTCATGGGCGCCCGCCTCCGCGATGCGTCCATGATTGAGCACGATGATCCGGTGGGCATGGCGGATCGTCGACAGGCGGTGCGCAATGGCTACGATCGTTACCTGTCCGCGCAGGTCATTGAGGGCGCGCTGCACCACCTGCTCGGTCTCGCTATCGATGTGCGACGTGGCCTCGTCCAGGAAAAGGATGCGCGGCTTGCCGGCGAGCGCGCGGGCGATGGCGACGAGCTGCTTCTGTCCGGTCGACAGGCGCGCGCCGCCCTCGCCCAGCGGCGTGTCGTAGCCGCGTTCGAGCGCTTCGATGAATTCATGCGCCCTCGCCTTCCGGGCGGCCTCGCGAATGTCGTCGTCGTGCAGGCCGCGTCCCATGTCGATGTTCTCGCGGGCGCTCGCCGCCAGCAGGAAGGGTTCCTGGGGCACGAGGCCGACGTCGGCACGGAAAGCGTCGTCGCCGATCTGCTCGATGGCGATGTCATCGATCGTGATGCTGCCCTGTTGGGGGCGATAGAAGCGTAGCATCAGGCTGAGCAAGGTCGACTTGCCGCTGCCGGTATGGCCGACGATGCCCACGAAATCGCCGGCCGGGATGTCGAGATCGAGATGATGGAGGACCGGCTGGGCCGGGTCATAGCCGAATTCGATGCCACGCAGGCGAAGGCGGCCTTCGGCCACGCGCGCATCGCCCGACTTGCGCATGGCCGGCGTTTCCCGCAGCAGCGCATTGACGCGTGACGCGGCGACCATGGATTGTTGAAGCTGGCTGAACTGCAGGGTGATCTGGATCAGCGGCTCGACCACGCGCGCGATGTAGCCGACGAAGGCATAGAGGATGCCGATCTCGATGCCGCCAAGCTCGCGCCGGCTGAAGCTGAAGATGACGGCCACAAGCAGCAGGATGTTCAGGAAGTCGAGCGCCGGCCGCAGCAGCCAGGCATTGGCCCGCACCTCCGCCAGGCGCGCGGTGTAATAGGAGCGGTTGGTGCCGACGAAGCGCGCGCCGAAGCGGCCCGCCGCATTCGTCGCCTGCAGCACCGCCATGCCATTGATGGATTCGGCCATCTGCGCATTGATGTCGCTGCGCAGCGCCCGCGCATGCGTCACCGCCGGCGCGCTCCAGCGCTGGTAGAGCCAGACGATGACGGCGACCGCGGGCACCAGCGCGGCCACGATCAGCATCAGGCGCCAGTCCAGCCATGCCATGGCGATCATCGTTCCCAGCAGCAGGATGCCGTTGTTGAGGATGACGAACAGCACCTGGATGTAGAGCATCTTGACCGCTTCGGTGTCATTCGTGACGCGGCTGACCAGCTGCCCGGTGATGGCCTTGTCGAAGAAGGACATCGGCAGCCGCAGCACGTGTTCGTACACCGCTTCGCGCAGCCGGCGCACCGAGCGCATCGCGAGTTCCGACAGCCGCACGAGCTGGAAATACCGCAGGGCGCTGGCCAGCACGCCGGTCAGCAGGCTGCCTGCCAGCAAGGCGGTCATCCACTGAGGGTCGAACCGGCGCGGCAGCAGGTAGTCGTCGATCAGCAGCTTGCCGAGGATGGGGCCGAGCACTTCCAGGCCGGCGGCCGCCAGCAGCCACGCCACGCCCCGCAAAAGCTGTCCGCGTTCGGGCCGCAAGGCATCGCGCAGCAGCGACAAGGCTTCGCGGTGTTCAGAGCGCATCAAGGCTGGCCTCCAGTTGCTGGTAACGCCATTGGTGGGCATACCATCCATCCCGCGCGAGCAGGCCGGCATGCGTGCCCTGCTCGGCGATGCGGCCATGGCGCAGCACGATGATGTGGTCGGCATCGGCCACCGCGCTCAGCCGATGGCCGGCGATGACGACGGTACGCCCGGCGCGCGCCTCGCGCAGGTGCGCCAGGATCTGCGCCTCGGTGCCCGTGTCCACGGCGGACAAGGCGTCGTCGAGCAACAGCAGCGCGCTGTCCGAAAGCAAGGCCCGCGCAATCGCGATGCGCTGCCGCTGCCCGCCGGACAAGGTGATGCCGCGTTCGCCGACCGGCGTGGCATAGCCCGACGGAAAGCGCATGATGTCGTCGTGCACGGCGGCGAGCCGCGCGGCGCGCTCGATGTTTTCCGGACTTGCCCCGGGCCGGCCCAGGGAGATGTTGTCGGCAATCGATGCGGAAAACAGGAAGGGTTCCTGGGGAACCCAGCTGATGGCGGAACGCAATGCCTCGAGGGTATAGCTTTCCAGCGCATGGCCGGACCAGCGCAAGCTGCCTTCCGCGGGCAGGTATTGCCGCAGCAGCAGGCGCAGCAAGCTCGACTTGCCGGCCCCGGTCGGCCCGACCAGCCCCAGGGTCTGCCCTGGCGCGAGGCTGAACGAAACCTGGTCGAGCGCCCGCTGGGCCTGTCCGGGATAGGCGAGCGACAATGCCTCGGCTTCGATCGTTCCCGGCCGCAGCGTACCGATCGTGCCATGGTCGTCGACGCTGAGCGGTTCCTCGAGTACCGGCGCCAGCCTGCCCCATGCGGCGCGCGCGCGCTCGATGAGCGCTAGCACCCAGCCGGAAGCGAACATCGGCCAGATCAGTTGTCCCAGGTACATGCTGAAGGTCGTCAGTGCGCCTATCGTGAGGCTGTCTTGCCATACCAGGTAGCCACCCGCCGCCAGCGCGATGGTGCCCGCCATGGTGAGCGAGATGCCTACCGCCGGCTCGTATGAGGCCTCCCAGCGCTGCGCATCGGCGTTTGCCGCCGCGGCCTGCTCGGCAAGCGCGGCGAACTGGCGGGCGCTGCGTTGCTCCAGGCCTAGCGCACGCAAAGTGCGCACGCCGGCCAGGGTTTCCTGCACGTGGTCGTTGAGGTTGCCGAATCGGTTAAGCGCCTGGCCCGAGGCATGATGCAGGCGGCCGGAAATGCGCCAGAAGGCGAAGGCCATGAAGGGAAAGGGGAGCAACGCAGCGAGTGTCAGCCGCCAGTCGACGGCAAGGAACATCATCGCCAGGACCATTGCCAGCGTCAGCGTGCCATCGAAACCGGCCAGCATGGCCTCGCCCGCTGCCATCTCGACGGCGTCGGCGTCATTGGTCGCCAGCGCCATCAGGTCGCCGGTGCGCTGGCGCTGATAGAAACTCGGCCCTTGCAGGGAAAGACGGGCGTAAAGGCGGGTCCGGATTTCCACGCCGAATTCATAGGCCGCCGAGAACAGCTGCAGCCGCCAGCCCACGCGCAGGAAGTAGATCGCGATCCCGGCCGCGAGCAGTTCGCCGAGGTCGAGCAGCAAGGCGCGGCCGGCGAGGCGCTGCGCCACCAGTCCATCCACCACGGCCCCAACCTTGCGCGGAACCCACACGGACAACATGGCGATGGTTGCCAGCATGGCGGCGGCGGACGCATAGTGCATCCAGTGCCGCCGGACGAAATCGGCAATCAGTCGGGAAAAACGCATGGACATTCACTCCGCGCCGGTCGGCGCATGCGGCGCGGCAGGCCCGGATAGGGCCGGCCCCGGATGCCGGTTCCAAAAACCGGAAATTTTACCGGAATGGAGTGACTCGGGCGCGGCGCGCCATTTCCCGATGACGCCGCCGCTCCTATAAGGCGTGCATGGCGATCGCGCCGCCGCTGAGAACCGAATTGCCCGACAGCGGATCCCTGCCGCCATCATCGAGCACCGCGTTGATGTTGGCGCCGGGCCGCTCGGCCGCGAGCGACAGGCGCGCGCCTGGCAGGTCATGCCCCCATCCATGCGGAAGGCTGACGACGCCTGGCATCATTTCTTCGCTGACCTGCACCACCACGTCGATGCGCGCGCCCGCGCCATCGACGCGTGCCATGCCGCCATCGGTCAGTCCGAGCCGCGCGGCATCGGACGGATGAACCAGCGCGGTGCAGCGGAAAGCGCCTTTCGCCAGCGTCGGCAGGTTATGCATCCAGCTGTTGCAGGACCTCACCTGTCGCCGGCCGATGATCACCAGCTCCGGCGCGGGCGCCTCGAGCGCGGCGTCGACGCGCGCCAGGTCGGCCAGCAGCATCTCGGGCGCGAGCTCGATCTTGCCGCTCGGGGTGCGCAGCAGTTCCGGAATCCGGGGCTGCAAAGGCCCCAGGTCGATGCCGCCCGGAGCATCCATCACCTTGGCGAGGCTGATTCCATCCGGGCGCCTGCCATACTGGTCGCCGTAGGGACCCATGCGCAAGGCGAAATCGATTTGCCGTTTCGGGCCGTCCAGCCCGGCCGAAGCGGCGAGCACCGCGTCGGCATGCTCGCCGACGGCACGGCGCACTTCGCCGGCAAAATTTTCGTCTTCCATGCGCAACACGTCGGCGTCCGCGCCCTTCCCTTCGGCGATCGCCGCCAGCCGCAGCAGGATCTGCCATTCAGGCGGATGCGACGGGTCGCGCGGCAGCACCGCTTCGCTCATGCGCGCCGCATTGCGCCACGCGAACTGCGGAAACGCCACGTCGTAATGCAGGTCTTCGAGCGGCGACGAGCCAGGCAGGATGACGTCCGCATGGCGGGTGGTTTCGTTGAGATAGATATCCACGCTCACCATGAAATCGAGCCGGTCCAGTGCGGCGGCGATGCGCGCGCCGTTCGGCGCGGAAAGGACGGGATTGCTGGCAAGCGTGAGCAGCGCGCGCACCTGCCCCTCCCCCGGCGTCTCGATTTCCTCCGCCAGGCAAGCCATCGGGAATTCCCCCATGACTTCCGGCGCTCCGGCGACACGGCTCTTTCTGCGGCCGACCGACACGCCCTTGCCGCTCCCTGGCTTGCCCAGGGTATTGGCGGCGAAGGCCGGCGCCCTGGAAAACATGGCGCCGCCCTCGCGGTCGAGGTTGCCGGTCAACACGTTGATGACATCGATCAGCCAGCTGCAGAGCGTGCCGAATTCCTGGGTGCAGGTGCCGATGCGGCCGTACACCGCGGCGCGCTCCGCGCCCGCGATTTCGCGGGCAATGCCGCGGATGTCGCTCGCGGACATCGCGCAGCGCGCGGCGATGCGTTCCGGTGCGTAAGGCAGCACCGCCTCCCTGACCGCTTCCATGCCGTTCAGGTGTTCGGCCAGCCGGCCGGGACGAACCAGCCCTTCGTCGAACAGGGCATGCACCAATCCGAGCAGGAAGAACACGTCGCCGCCGGGCCGGATGAAATGATGTTTGTCGGCGGCTTCCGCGGTCTCGGTGCGGCGCGGATCGATCACGACGATGCGTCCGCCCCTGGCGCGCATCGCCTTGGCCTTGCCCCGGTAGTCGGGGACCGTCCATAGGCTGCCGTTGGAGACCATCGGATTGCCGCCGATGATCAGCAGGTAGTCGCTGCGGACGATGTCCGGCACCGGGAAGGAGAGCCAGTGCCCGAACATCAGGCCGACCGAGAGCTGCTTGGGCATCTGGTCCAGGGTCGACGCCGAAAACACGTTGCGCGATCCGAGCGCCTTCGCCAGGCGCGAGAAGTACAGCAGCAGGCCGATCTTGTGCGCCGAGGGGTTGCCGATGGTCAGCGCCACCGCGTCTTTGCCATGCTCGGCCATGAGCGGCGGAAGCCGCCGTTCGATTTCAGCGAAAGCCTCCTCCCAGCTCGCCTCTTCGAAGCGGCCATTGCGCTTCACCAGAGGCACGCGCAGGCGGTCGGGGTCTTCATGCAAATCCTTCAGGGAGGCGCCCTTCGGACAGATGTAACCTCGGCTGAAGACGTCTTCCTCGTGGCCGCGGATCGAAATGACGCGGTTATCGCGGATTTTCAATTCCAGTCCGCAGCAGGCTTCGCAGAGCGGGCAGATGCGGTGGGCGGTGCGTACATCGTCTTGCGGGATCATGCGCGGTCCTCCAGGGAATGAGGGGCTGGTTGGCGCCGGAAAAGGCGGTGGCGCTCATATTCTGCATGATGTCAGCCGGAAGCGCAGACGCGCCATTACCCGGGAGGTAATGAAAGGTTGGCGGGCAACCCTGAACCGCATGAAGCGTCGTTTAGTCGGAAGCCGTGAGCCACTCCGGGATGGACTCGTCCATCAGGGAAATGAGGGCGTCGATGACCTCGGGATCGAACTGCGTGCCGCGCCGCTCGCGCAGGAAGGCGAGCGTGGCTTCCATGGTCCAAGGTTCCTTGTAGGGCCGGCGGTGCAGCAGGGCATCGAACACATCCACCACGGCGACGATGCGGGCCGAGAGCGGGATGTCCTTTCCCTTCAAGCCGCGCGGATAACCGCGGCCATCGAAGTGCTCATGGTGCCCGCCCGCAATCTGCGCGCCGAAGGTCAGGTAGGTTTCGCCGTCGACCATCTCGGCGGCCCGCCTCAGGATCTGCTCGCCGACGCTGGCATGCCTTTGCATGATGGTGCGCTCCTCCGGCGTATGGATGCCGGGCTTGAGCAGGATGTTGTCCGGCGTGGATACCTTGCCGACGTCGTGCAGGATGCTTGCCATGCCGATCAGGTCCATCAGGTGCGGGGTCAGCTCGTCGGCACAGGCCTGCCGATCATGCAGGCGGCGGGTGATCATGTCGGTGAGCAGCTGCACGCGGCGCACGTGTCCGCCGGTGTCCTCGTCGCGGAATTCCGCAAGATCGGCGAGAGCGGCGACGGTGGCCTCCTGCGCCTTGCGCAGCTGGCCGAACAGATAGAGGTTGTCGAAGGCGGCGCCGATGCGCTGGCAGAACACCTCCAGCAGGTTGCGCTGCATGTCCGCCAGCGGCCAGGCCGGGGTGATGGCGATCGCGAATTCATGCCCCTGCTCAGTGTGCACGAACAACACGTCGACCGGATGGCCGTGCCGGCTCTGCTTCTCGCGGAAGGCGGACAGGATGCCGTTCGTCAGGCAGTGATTGTCCGGCAAGGATTCCACCTCGACCAGGCTGGCATAGTTGCCGGTGCCCGCGATCACCGTGGGGCCATTCATTCCCGGAACCGTTCCCTTGCCCAGCACGCAGAGCACGCCTTCCGCGCCGACGTCCAGGATGGCGCTGATCTGCTTCAGGACGCCGGAAGCAAATTCCCGCAGCGACTGTACCTGGTAAAGGTTGCTTGCCCCTTCCAGGATCTTCGCGAGGCCGATGCGGCTGCTCTCGATGGTAACGAGGCTCTCGTAGGCACGCAGCGACGCGATTACCATGGTGAACAGCTTCTGCGTCGTCAGTTCGGTCTTGGCCTTGTAGTCGTTGATGTCGTAATCGACGATGACGCGCTGCTCCGGCGCCTGTCCGGGCTGGCCGGTGCGCAGCACGATGCGCAGGAGCTGATTGTCGAGTTCGCTGCGGATGCGTTCCACCAGGCGCAGCCCGGCGTCATCGGTTTCCATGACAACGTCCAGCAGGCACAGCGCGATATCGCGTTCCCGCTGCAGCAAGGCGAAGGCTTCCGCGCCCGAGTAGGCGCTCAGCAGTTCCAGCGGCTTGCCCTTGAAGGTGACGCCGCGCAGCGCCAGCCGCGTCACGGAATGGACGTCGGCCTCGTCATCGACGATCAGGATGCGGAAGGGACGCACCTGGATGCCCGGATCGTCGCCGGCGTGCGCGGGTTGGTCCTCCAGCAGCCAGTCGTCGTCGCTTTCTCTCTCGGCAGCCATGATGTCTCTGGTGTTCATGCAAACTCCTCCTGCGGTGCGGTTGCCGGAAAGCTGATCGTGAAGCGCGTGCCGTGGCCCAGCCGGCTGTCGACCTTCACGGTGCCGCCAAACTGCTTGGCGACCAGGTTATAGACGATGTTCAATCCGAGGCCGGTGCCGCCATGGCCGCGCTGGGTGGTGAAGAAGGGCTCGAAGATCTTGCTGATATTTTCCGGCGCGATGCCCTTGCCATCGTCGGCGAACAGCAATTCCACCTGGCCGGCGCTCTGGCGCGCCCTGATGGTGATCGTTCCCGGCTGCTCCGGGCCGAAGGCGTGCACCAGGGCGTTCATGATGAGGTTGGTAACGATCTGCGCCAGGGCGCCGGGATAGCTGTCGATCGCGATGTCCTCCGGGCAGTCGACGAGCACCCGCACCCGGGATTTCTTGATGCGGGGATTGAGGCTGGTCGTGACTTCGTTGAGATAGGCGTGCAGGGTGAAGGAACGTCTCGCCTCGTTGGTCTGGTCTACCGCGATCTGCTTGAAGCTCTGGATGAGCTGCGCGGCGCGCTCCGCATTGGCCAGGATGAGGCGCGTACTCTCATCCGCGGTCTCGACATATCCCGCGAGGTCGGATTTCTTCATGCCGCCTTCGCGCATGCGCTCCTGGATCGCGCCGGTGGCTTCACGCAACACCGAGGCGCTTGTGAGGGTGATGCCGACCGGCGTGTTGATTTCGTGCGCGACGCCGGCGACCAGGCCGCCGAGCGAAGCAAGCCGTTCGGCTTCGAGCAGCGAGGCCTGCGCCATCCTGAGGTCATCGTAGGCCTTGGCGGTTTCCGCGGAAGCCAGGCGGGCGGACTCCTCCGCCTTGCGGGTCTGGTTGATGATTTCCTTGAGCCGGCGAAGTATGCGGTTGAATGCCCTCACCAGGTCGCCGATTTCGTCCTGGCGATCCTCGGGAAGTTCGTCGACGTCATGGCTGCTGTCGCTCGCCAGCGTGAACAATCCGCTTTTCAACTGGCGCAAGGGCGCGAAGACCATGCGCAGGCCCAGCGACAGGGCCACCACGAGCAGCACGTCGAGCACCAGGATTTCTAGGGCCTTGCGCGCCACCGCTTCTTGCAGGGTGCGGGCGATGGCGGCCCGGCTGAACACGATGCTGACCCGCCCGACCTTGATCTGGTTCGAGCTTGCGCCATTCGTGTCGCGCCGCTGGAAGAGCAGCGGCGCGTCCACCGTTTCGCCAGCGGGAAGCTTGGTGAGTGCCGCGGTGGTGACGCCGCCGTCGTCTGCCCGCATCTTGCCTGCGAACAGGTTGCCGGACGTATCGAAGACGCATATCGCGAGCACCTCCGAGGGAAGCATCTCGCCATCCAGCAAGCCATTGATCTTGTCGGTATCGAAGTCCCACAGCGCCAGGGGCGCGCTGGACTGGAGCCGCGTGAGCAGGCCGCTGCGCAATTCGTCATGCCGGCGCTCGAGGTCGTAGCGCAAGCCATAATAGGAGGACGCGCCCGAAATCGCGAGCACGGTCGTCACGATGATGACATACAGCAGGTTGAGCCGAAGGTAGATGCTTCGCATCTTTTGCCGTCCACAAGGTTACGGATGATGCCAGTGTGCCCAACGGCGACTTATTTGTTTCCTATCATTAAGCGTCCCGGCAAAAAACTAATTATTGTTGCGGTATTGGGAGCTGATTCCGGCGCTTGGCAGGATGGCAACAGCGTGGCCTCGGTCAGCCGTGGAACGTTGGCGGCGCGGCGGTCTCAGACAAAAAGCCGCAATCTCCTGCCCACCTCGTGATCGACATGTTGCCCGAGAATTTCCGCGCATCGCGCGAACGCTTCCTCGAACTGGCCCGGCGGGCCGGCTTCCATACGGCGAGCTTTCCCCATGCGGAGGCGGGCGGAAGCCATCTTTCGACCGACGTCGCCTGCCATGCGCCGCAACCTGGGAAGCCCGTGATCTACCTTTCGAGCGGCACCCATGGCATCGAGGCCTATGCCGGGGCTGCCTGCCAGTTCCGCTTCATGGAACGCCACGCCGAGCGCTTCGCCGGGGCCGGCCTCGGCTTCGTGCTCATCCACGCTGTCAATCCGTGGGGTTTCGACCAGGACCGGCGCGTCACCGTGGAAGGCGTCGATCTCAACCGCAACTTCATCGACTTCGAGGCCGGCTTGCCCGCATCGGACTACGCCGCTTTCCACGCGATGCTGGTGGAACGGTTTCGTCCCTTGCCGGCAGGATGGCGGAACGAGTTGCGCCTGATGTCGGGGGCGCTGACGCGAGCGAAACGGCTGCGGATGCAGGCGGCCATCACCCGCGGCCAGCATACCCATCCCGACGGCCTGTTCTATGGCGGCAAGGCAGCGACGGAGAGCCGGCGGATCTGGGAAACCATCATCCGCACCTACCGCTATGGCGACGCCCCGGTGGTGCTGCTTGACATCCATACCGGCCTCGGCAAGCCGGGACACGGCGAATTGCTGAGTTATCTCCCGGCGGACGATCCGCGATTCATCGAGATGAACCGCTGGCTCCACGGCGAATTGCGTTCGATCGCGGAGGACAAGGCGGTGAGCGCGGCGGTGGCCGGCACCCTGACCGAAGGCTTCGACCGCCTCGCGGTAGGGGAAAGCCATGCGATCGGACTGGAGTTCGGCACGCGTCCGGCGCTGCCGGTATTGAATGCGCTTCGGCTCGACCACTGGGTGGCGGCTTACGCGGGCGAGGCTGCAGGCGCGTGGCGTACGCCGGCCCGCCGGGCGATGCGGCGCGCCTTCAGGCCGGATGATGCGCGCTGGCTGGAGGTGGTCCTGCGCCGCTTCGACGAAGTGGCCGGATGCCTGCACCAGGGCATGCTCGGCAAGCGCCGGCCCGGGGACGCATAAAAAAACAGGCCGGTATTACCGGCCTGTTTTCATTTTCGATGCCCCGCGGTTCGACTTGCGAGGCGTGGCGCGAAGGTCACGCCGCCTGCAGCAGGGCGTCCGTGCCGCCCATGTCCTTGAGCAGATCGAACACCTCGTCCTTCGACAGGACATAACGTTCCAGCAAGGTTTCCTTCAGCGCTTCGATCGGGTAGCGGTAGCCGCGGATGGCATCGAGCGTGCTGGTGTACAGCTCGTCTGCCTTGGCTTCCACCTGGCGGACCGCTTCGTCATTGGAGGCATCGCCCTTCAGCTGCTTGTAGTCGATCTTCGAACGCGAATACATCGAAAGGCGGTTCACCATGAGATCGAGCTTGGCGGTGACCTTCTGGATGTCGTTCTGGCTGCCCACGGAAATGCCGCGCGCGCCATAGAACAGTTCTTCCGCGGCCACGCCGCCGTAAAGCTGCTTGATGTCTTGCTCCATCTCCTCGAGGGTCTGGAGGTTGACATCTTCGCCAGACGACAGGACGTAGCCGAGCGCGCCGATCTTGGAGACCGACTCGGTGCTGATCTTCAGCAGGTGCGACTTCTCCTTCACCGCTTCGATAGCGAGGCCCTGGCGCAGGTAAGGATCGATCTGCATGAAGAAGTGGCCGAGCTCGTGGAGCGCCACGCGTTCGCGCTGCTTGTGCAGTTCGGCGGTGGTGGCACGGTCGGTCAGGCCGATGGTGGAACGCTCGAACGCGCGGAAGAGCACGTCAGTATCGATCAAGCAGTTTTCATCGATGGCAATCATGCTGGCGCGATCGACGACCGTTTCCAGCAGCGCGGGGCTGAGGTTGGCGGTGATGTCGGCGACGTAGTTCAGGTTGAGATTGGTCCAGTCGACGCAGCGCTCGTCCTTGCGGGAGAGGAACACATGCAGCAGTTCGCGGCGTTCGGACTTGTTCGGCAGGCGGAAGTTGATCTTCACCGCGAAGCGCCGCAGCATGGCTTCGTCCATTTCCATGCGCGCATCGTCGAAGTTCGAAGCGACCACCCAGATCACGCCGGCGCCCTCTTCGCTCTTCACGCCGTCGAGCAGGCTGAGCAACGTGTTGGCGGTGTCGTCGTCCCATTTCTTGTCGCCGCGGCCGCGGGGCATGAACAGGCTCTGCGCCTCGTCGAGGAAGATGATGCAGCGGCCTTGGGCGCAGGCTTTCTTGTACATCGCGTTCAGGGCCTTGGAACCGCCGCCGACGAAGCCCGACTCCAAGCCGGATCCCGACGCCTGGATCAGGGGAATGTTCAGCTTCTTGGCAAGGTAGCCGGCGAGCTTGGTCTTGCCCGTGCCGGCCGGGCCGGTCAGCATGACATTGAAGGGCTTGTCGATGTTGTGCGACTTGTACAGGTCGCGGTTGCGGATCATCTCTTCGAGGTGAGCCACTTCCTTCTTGATGTCTTCCATGCCAATCAGGTCGTCCATGCTGCCCTTCAAGCTGTCAGGCTTGATGACCGAGGCGCTGTGAGTCATGCCGGGAATGCCCTTGCGCATGCCGACCAGCACGAAGCCGATCAGGATGAGGCCGATGGCATTGCGGGCGAGAAATGCGCCGGCCTCGGCCAGCATGCCGCTCTGCGCCTGCTCGTCCTGCAGCACCTGCTTGTTCTTCGACAGGTAGTCGTCGCCGGCGATGGCGTAGGGAATGGCGTTCTTCAGCAGAACTTCCCTTTCGATGTTGGCATGGGATGTGCTGGGGACCTTCACCACGTGGATGGTGGCGGCATCCTTGTACTTGAAGACGTAGCGGGGAAACTCGGAAAGCGGCTTGGCCAGGAGCAAGTATTCGAGCCTGTCCTTGTTCGGAACGATCTTGGTGATTTCCGCGATGTCCTGCGATTGCACCACGGGTGGCGAGACATGAAGCGATATGGGCCGGTACACCAGGGCGGCAACGATGGCCATGGTGGCAATGAAGATCAGCAGAACGCTGGCATAGACATTTTTTGCTGGCGGGGAGACGTTGGAATTACCTGACACTGTATGGATCCTGTTCTCAGTTTGATGTCAACGCAGCAAAATGCCTCCCGCACGCCTGCGGGATCATTGCTGCCGAGAAGTGATAGGACAGGGCAGCCTCGCTTTGGTTGCGGCGAGTGTGCATATTTTTCGCATAGATGCGCAAATTTTCAATTTCGTCATCGCCGGTGCGAGGCTTGATGCCTGTTCCCGTCTGGCGGTGCAAAGCGAATGGAACAAAATTTCTCTTCATCAGGCCTTGATTACAGCGAGGAAAGCCGACTCGCGGACGAGCCGGACACAAGAAAAGCGAAGGAGGAAAACCCATGGCGATAACGCATCCCTCTTCTCATCAGCCGCGCATCGCGCGGCAAGGTGACAAGAAAAGATTGTTCGTGGCGGTCGCGCGCCTCGTTGCGGTCAGCCTGACCGCATGGCAGCGGCATAATCGGCCGGCGGGACCGGCCGCGCGCGCAATCGCCCTGCCCTCGCTGCATGCAAGGCAGACCGCGGCGGAAAAGCAGCCGGAGCAGGCCCGGGAGACGCGTGCCGCGCCAGGCAATGAGGAGAAGGCGGCGGACCAGAAGAAACAGGACCTGAGGAAACTGCCTTATCCCAAGGCCCTGCTGCGCATCCTGATCGACGCGGCGAAGGAATGGTCCGACCATCGCGCGGCCAGCAAGGGAGCGGCGCTCGCGCTTTATACCTTGTTTTCGCTGGCGCCGATGCTGGTGCTGGTCGTCACGATCGCCGGCTTCTTCTTCGGAGAGGATACCGTCCGGCAGCAACTGCTGGTCCAGATGTCCAACCTGATGGGAACCCAGGGCGCCGATGCCATCAAGACGATCCTTGCCGGCGCAAAGCACGAGGACAGCAGCGCAATCGCCGGGCTGGTGTCCGCGGCACTGGTGCTGGTCAGCGCGACCACGGCCTTTGCGGAACTCAAGGAAAGCCTGGACGAATTATGGGAAGTCCGGAAGAAGGAAACCTCCGGCATCTGGTCGCTGCTGCGCGAGCGCTTCCTCTCCCTCGGCCTCGTCATGGTGCTGGCGCTGATGGCCTTGTCTTCGCTCGCGGTGAGCACGGCGCTTGCCGCCATGGGCAATGTATGGGGAGGCGGGGCCTTCAAGGTCGTATCGCAGATCATCTCGAACGTGGTTGCCTTCGCGATCCTCTCCGGCTTGTTCGCCGCCATTTTCAAATACCTGCCTGCGGTCAAGCTTAACTGGCGGGACGTGATCGTCGGCGCGGTCCTGACGGCCATCCTGTTTTCCGTGGGCAAGCTGGCGATTGGCTTGTATGTGTCCAAGGCAGACATCAGCTCGTCCTATGGCGCGGCGGGTTCGGTCGTCATCCTGATCACGTGGATCTATTACTCGGCGCAGATATTCTTTTACGGTTCCTTGTTCACGCATGAATACGCGACCAGGCTGGGTAGCCGCAGCGCAAGATCGGAGGGAGGGAAAGCCGCGAATGCGGCGGTGAATACGGCGTCCAAGACACCCGCGCTGGTACGCGCATACTAAGATTTACTGAAAAAGTTTCACCAATCGAGAAAAATTTCTAAGCGCCTCGGCGAGGCGAACGTTCGCGTTCGCCCGTTGTCTTCATCTTCGATGCCCCACCGGGAATAGTGTCACGCTGCAGGTGCCCGGGCGGGTGCGATGTTCGCAGTACAACGAGGCCGCCATGGAACGTTTTCAAGCAGGGCAGGTAGGCAAGACGCAACCTACCATTCATCCCCGTCGCGCCATTTCTTCGCTCGTTTCCCGCAAGCGAAAGCTCGAGGCGGCGAAACTGACGCGCCAGCAGGTATCAGACTGCATCAATATCTGGGCGCAGGTTTACCAGCTGCGCGACGCCGACGATGCGTCGCCGGGCGCACGATCCATGCAAGCTTCCCTGAACGAAAAAAGACCCCCCGGGAAATAATCACGGGGGCCGATCGTTTCCGGTCGCCAAGCACCGGAAACGTGGTTGAAGCGGCGGAAGTGACGGTCTACTTCAGGTAGATCTGGTCGAACAGCGCGCCATCGGCGAGGTGCTTCTTCTGGATCTGGTGCCAGTCGCCGAACACTTCCTTGACGGTGAAGAGGTCGAGCTTGGCGAACTGCCGGGCATGACGCGCATAGACCGTCTTGTCCGTCGGACGGTAGAAGTGCCTTGCCGCGATTTCCTGCGCTTCCGGCGTGTACAGGTATTGCAGGTAGGCTTCGGCGACCTTGCGCGTGCCCTTCTTGTCGACCACCTTGTCGACCACCGACACCGGCGGCTCCGCCTGAATGCTGAGCGGCGGAACGACGATGTCGAACTTCGACGGATCCTGCTTCACCGCAAGAAGCGCCTCGTCCTCCCAGGAAATCAGCGCATCGCCGATGCCGCGTTCGACAAAAGTGGTCGTCGACCCCCGTGCCCCGGAATCCAGCACCGGCACGTTCTTGTAGAACCGGGCAATGAAGTCCTTCGCCCTGTTTTCATCACCCTGAAACGTCTTGAAGGCATACCCGTAGGCACCGAGGTAGGCCCAGCGTCCGCCGGCCGATGTCTTGGGGTTGGACGCGATGACCGACACGCCGGGCTTGACCAGATCGCTCCAATTCTTGACCTGCTTCGGATTTCCCTTGCGCACGAGGAATACCACGGTCGAGGTGTACGGCGTGCTGTTGTTCGGCAGGCGCGCCTGCCAGTTTTGCGGCAACAGCTTCGCCTGCTCCGCGATGGCGTCGATGTCGTAGGCAAGTCCGAGCGTCACGACGTCGGCTTCGAGACCGTCGATGACGGAGCGCGCCTGCTTCCCCGAGCCGCCGTGCGATTGCTTGACGGTTACCTTGTCGCCGGTCTTGTCCTGCCAGTACTTGGCAAAGACCTTGTTATATTCCGAGTACAGTTCCCTCGTCGGATCGTAGGACACGTTGAGCAACTGGACGTCGGCGGCCCGGGTGGCGCTCGAAGCGAGCGCCGTGCCGATGGCCAGGATGGCGGCCAGGCGGGTTGGGGAAATCGGGTTCATGGCTTCTCCTGCGGTGTGGTGGAAGACGGCGCGCAGGATGTGTTTCCTGCGGATACCGTCGCGGCGAAGCCCACTTTAGGGAAGTTGCCTGGAGCCGGGAACGAATTTCTGCGCGCTTGTTTATGCGGTTTTTGCCGAAGTGTCCATTGCGGCCGTTGCGGCGCGCGCCCCGGCGGCAATCTCGCGTCAGCGCTTGCGCGCGGGACCGGCCTCTTCCTTGAGCTGGATGGCGACATCGACCAGATCGGAGTCGCTCGGTTTTTCCCACCCTTCTTCCCATACCGAATTGCCGAGGAATTTCAGGAAGGCCGGACGCACGATCGGGCTGGCGATGCCCTTCGTCCGAAATGCCTTGCGCACCACTTCGCTTGTCGGCAATCCTTCCGCTTCGAAACGGCCGATCCATTGCCGCTGGTCGGCGTCCGGCATTTCCTGGAACATGTCGTTCAGCTCGGCGCGCTTCAATGCCATGTAATGCTCGATCAGCTTGAGCCTTTCCGCCTTGGTATCGAATACCTTGCGCGGCGCGGCGGCCGGCGCCTTCTGCTCGCCGAACTGGCCGGACTGCAGCAGCGTGGCGAGATACTTGTCCGGACTGCGCACCGGCTCCATGTTGGACCGGCTGGTGCGTTCTCCCATGATGCGGAGCGCCTCATCCATGGCCTTGGCTCCGTACTTGAGGAGATGCTTCTCTGCCCGCTCCTGGGGAATGCCTGCCTTGATGGCGGCGCCTATCGTCTTGAGGTCGACCGGCTCGATCGATTTTTCGGAAGGCGCAATCATCGGTGTCTTGCGCCGCACCCGGAACTGAAGGTCCTGGATCGCGCGTCCGGTCCGGTGCTCGACGAGTTCGATTTCGAGGTCCGATACTTCGTTGACCTTCTTGATCGCCTTCTTCAGGACATCGCGGTTGAAGATCTTGTATTCCTGGTAGGCGCTGGTCGGACTGTCCGGCGCACCTGTCAGCACGGGGCGCCACCATGCCCAGGGTTGCCGGGCGGTGAGGCCGCCCGGATTGTCGGCATAACGGCAGCAGATTTCGTAAAGCACCAGCGAAGCCATGGTATTGAGCGACGCCTGCACCTGCAGCGACATCTTCGCAAAGCGTTGGGGATCGAGCAGTTCCTGCTTGATGTTGGGCGCATAGCTCCACTCCAGGATCAGCTCGCCCTCGCGCTGGATGAGGTCCGCATGGGCGATGAGCGCCGAGACGCTCCAGCGCGCGCCCTCTCCGATGGTGGGCGATTGCCACTCCACCCCGGTCGTCGCCATCTGGCGAAAATACTGCTTGATGAGTTCGGTGTTGTTCGAGTTGAAATCGATGCCGGTGGCGATGTCCGCGAGCCTGACCTGGTAGCGATCCTTTCCCACGCCCTGCCGCTGCGCGTAGTGCAGCATGACGTTGTAGATCTTCCGGGCGGTGACGGTGATCTTCTCGGACTTCGGCACGATTGCCAGCGTATTAACCGGCTTGCGAAGCGGGTAATCCTGCGGGCGGGCGGGTTGCCCGTCGGACTCGCTGGAAGCAGGTTTCTTTCTCATGTGCCGTTGAAGCAAGAAGGTGGATGACTTGCCAACAGTCTACAGTGAGGCAGTTTTTCCTGCAATCTCACCTTCGCTTTTCAAATTCCGGCAGGGTGAGAATGCATGGTCGCGCATTCGAACACTCCCAAAAGTACTCACCTTAGATCGGGGGTGCATCGATCTGAAGGCGAAGGACGAGCGTGGAAGACCCTGCCCATATCCACTCACTTCAAGCCCCAATTCCTTTCACCGAACTTCCCAAACCCTCTCACTTTTGTCCCCAAAAGCTCTCACCTGACTTCCCATTTGTTCTCACCATTACGCTCGTAAGTCTCTGAAGTTAAATAGGTTTTTCATTCCTATAGTCTTTTTAGGGCTTCTAGAAGGTTTACTTTTTTAGCCGGGGCGTGGCTAATTCTGTTGAATACCTAAGCTCACTGCAAAGTATTTGACAGAAATTTGAGGAATTTTTATTTTCCGAAGAATTTCCTGATTTCATGTGTAAGCAATAAGACGTAAAATACATTCATTTTGTAGAACCTATGGGGAACGCATGATCCACAACATGAAGGCAACACAGAAGATCCATATCAGCGATATCGTGGATCAGGCGGAGCGCGCGGCGCAGATGGTGAACCAGATCAGGTCGAGGATGCTGGCACCGAATACGGAAAAAAACTCTCCAGTCTTTACCCTCACCCAGCTTGCCACGCTTTGCGGGATAGACAAGGGACAGGTGTCCTACCGGGTAAGCAAGGGAGACTTGCCGACAGGACAACTCAATGATAAAGGATCCCGGCGCGAATTTACATTGGCCGAGACGAGAACATGGGTAAGGAATTATCGCTCGGAACATCTCCGGCCGGATGGTGGAAGGGCAATCACCATCGCCATCGGCAACTTCAAGGGAGGCGTGAGCAAGACGACGACGGCAATGGTGCTCGCGCAAGGATTGAGCCTTCGCGGACATCGCGTCCTGGCTATCGATGCGGATCCCCAGGGATCCCTGACGACACTGTTCGGCATCATGCCGGACACCGAAGTCACCGAGCAGCAAACCATCGCCCCGCTGGTTTATGGCGACACGACGTCCATTCGCTCGTCCATCCAGCCAACGTACTGGGACGGGGTTGACCTCGTCGCCGCCTCGTCCACCCTGTTTTCTGCGGAGTTCGTCCTGCCGTCGCGGCAGATGAAGGACCCGGAGTTCCAGTTCTGGGATGTCATCAACCTGGGGTTGGAGGATGTGCGCGACGAGTACGACGTGATCATCATCGATACCCCGCCTTCCTTGTCCTACGTCACGATCAATGCCTTCATGGCTGCGGACGCCTTGATCGTGCCCTTGCCGCCCAATGCGCTCGATTTCGCAAGCTCGGCGCAATTCTGGAGTCTCTTCAGCGACTTGGCGTCGAACCTGGTCGAGAACGCGGGGATCAGCAAGACCTTCGATTTCATCCATGTCTTGCTCGCGCGGGTTGACTCGGCTGACGTGGCCAGCGACGTCGTACGCTCCTGGATTGCGGCGACCTATGCCGAGAAGGTGCTTCCCGTCGAGATACCGAAGACCGCTGTAACGTCATCGAGCTCGGCGGAATTCGGGACGGTATATGACATCAATCGTTATGAAGGAAGTGCGAAGACGTATGCCCGTGCGCGTGATGCGTACGACCGCGTCATCGATCTGGTGGAAGCGTCAATCCGAAATTCCTGGCTGAACCAACTGAGCGAAGGAGTCTGATGTGTCAATCAAAGATCGTCTGAGCCGCAAGACGGAGGGCCTGGTCGTACCTAACAAGTCGGATGCCGCGGCGGCTCCGACGCCGTTGCGAACCAGCCCGGGGCAAATGCTCATGGTGAATTCGTTGATGAAGGAAAGCAATGAAAAGCTGGCCAAGCTGGAGGCGCAACTCAAGGACTTTGAAGGCACGCTTCCGGTTCGGCTGATCGATGCCAATGATGTCGTTCCGTCGCGTTGGGCAAATCGGGATGCCCAGGGTTTTGATACACCCGAGTTCGCCGCGCTTAGGGAAGAGATCGCTTCTGGAGACGGAAATGTCCAGCCGATCAAGGTAAGGCCACTGAAAGATCAGGCTGGAAAGTATGAAATTGTCTTCGGCCACCGACGGCATCGCGCTTGCCTTGAGCTTGGCAAGCCGGTGCTGGCAATGGTCGAGGAAGTGTCGGACACCGAGTTGTTCAAGGAGATGGACCGGGAGAACCGCAGCCGGCTTGATCTCTCGCCTTGGGAGCAGGGAATGATGTATCGCCGGGCGCTCGATGAAAAGTTGTTCTCTTCGCAGGAGCAACTAGCGCGCGAGCTTGGTGTCGATGCCGGAAATGTGAGCAAGGCGCTCAAATTGGCCGCACTGGACAAGGTAATCGTGGAGGCATTCAAGTCACCCCTGGATTTGCAATACCGCTGGGCGAAACCGTTGCTTGAAGCCTCTCAGCGCGATAGTGCACTTGTTGCGTCGAGGGCTGATGAGTTGAGGAAGAATGGTGTTGGAACCTTGGCGCCAAAGGATGTTTATGAATACCTGATTGGAGCCGAACCGAAGCAGCGGGATGATGTGTTGTTGGCGGTTGATGGGGTGGTAAAGGGGCGGCTTTCTCGAGGCAAGGATGAGGTGATGATTCGTTTCGAGAAGGGGACGTTGAATGACCGGCGTTTCGAAGAATTGCGTGAGATCCTGAACGAATGGCTTGGCAGCTAGACCTGGTTCATATGATGCAAAAGAGGTTGTACGGTACAACCTCTTTTTTTCGCCTAACGCTTTCTGTTAGCCTCCCAAATCTTCTCACCTAACAGATTTGAACGGCGAAACTTGCTTGTCTTCAGCCTAGTGGCGGGTCGCGGTTGCTGAGATGTTTGGTTGGGTGCCCCGACCCCGAAGCGCAAAGTGACCTGATTGGTATGTGGTGAATCGTCTTAAATATACGCCCGGCAGCTCGGTAGCTGGGAAGCACCCGTAGTGAGTTCTGTTTGTGACTGGTGATTGCGAGCCGACGATTTTCTTACTGGAGAGCATGTCCGCGTTACGCTTAACGGTTTAGAGTCATGCACCCGCCACTCCTTATATCGAATTATGCCGGTTTAAGCAGGCGCACGATACTTAGCAAGTGCGAAACATACACTCATTCCAATGCTACCTCTCGCGAGCACCCGATTCGGAGTTGTACCGTACAACCGAGCTAGGCTCGACCCAGACTTCCCAAAACCTCTCACCTAAAACCCATTCTGGCCCCCTGCCCCATATAGGGCTTCAATGGCTTCCCAAATCTTCTCACTTGACCCGACAGATTTCCTCCAGCGTGAGAAAGAATGGAGATTGGCTGAGCGCAAATGGCGGCAAAACTCTTCACCGCGCGTGCTGTCGAATTTAATTGGCTCAATTCTGCTTCGCACGGAAACCTCGAGCCATTCAGCTGTATCTTCAAACAGTGACTTGATCAGATAAGACACGCCTGCCAAAGATATCTTCTGGCGAGAAGTCTCAGGAAGACTCGTGCTAGCCTGGAGTCGGAACATAAGAGGCATCCGGGTCGTCAATGCCTTGCCAAATTCACCGTGCACCGCCAGAGCATAATCGTCCAGCATGGGGATGGCGTGCCTGGGTAGTAACACGACTTTACTCCCCTGATCTGGCATCGCGACTACCAGACGAAAGGCTCCCTCGGCAATGGAATCTTCGCGAGCGACGATCTCCCCCAAGGCAATGTCCCCGGCCTTCAATCCCAACAGACCGAGCAGAAGCAGCCATCGTGCACGTACTTGTTGGGTGCCAACCAAATTGGCTTCGACATAAAGAAGCACCAGCGCAATGTGTTCAGTCGACAGGCCGCTCGGATTTGGCTGTTGAGCTAGCGCCACCATTGCGCCCGCCCGAAACACATTCTGAGCCCAGTATCCCTTGAGAACCAGCCAGTCTCCCAACACTCCGAGAATGACCATTGCCTGGCGGCGACTGCTTTCGGAAAGCGCTCCCTCGAATGGACGCCAGGAAGCGCTCCAGCGCCGAGTCCCACGCGGGGCACACCACGCCTGCCCAGCGATCCGGAATCCCTTCAGGATCTCGCCATCACGTCCGACCTGTCGTAGAAATTCGTTGTATTCATTGACGTCTTCCCATGTCGCGTCTGACAAGCTGCGTCCACGTTCCAGCAGCATCCAGAGCAGAAAGCGCTCCGCCTCCCGCCGATACGACCGCCAAGTGTTGCCGTCCGGCGCTTTGTCGAGAAGCCAGAGTTCGACGGCACGCAGGTCGGAGACCTCACCGAGCGCGCACTCTTGGCCCCGGTTGCGGCGGTCACGTCCGTCGAGCGATGCTGGTATGCGGAGATATTCCAGGCCAACCATGCCAAATTCACGTTGGCGCAGCATGGCCTTGTCTGTCAGACGCAATTGGGTTGGCTTCATCAATGCTTGGGCCTGGACCCCATGGATTCCGAGTGCCGAGCCGACCGTGTCCGTTTTCAGCCAAGTGACCACCTGCGCTGCCGCCTTTGCACCAAACCTGGGGACCTTGGTCCACCACCGGGCACCCCGGATATTGATGAGGTCGACGAGATCCTTGATCGAATGAATGCCGGCCGTCTGAAGTCGCCTTGAAAGGGCAGGGTCCAGCCAGCCCTCTACCGCATCATTCATGGCTGGTGGCGAAACCAGTGCGCGTTCCAGCAGCTGGAGAATTTCCATCTGCTTGCGGCGAAGCCTGTCGTTCCTGGCGATCCTTCTATCGACCTGGACATGGCCGCCATGCTCTTCGTGGAACAGGTCAATCAGTTCAGCTTCACTGAACAACTCGTGCGGGTCCCGAATTTCCCGGAACTCCTCCAATGTCAGCGCTTCTTTTCTCGGCGGAAGCCGAAAGCGATCACGATCAATGAAAATTACGCGCGCCGCGCTATGTGCTCCAACACGCCGCGCCGCGACATTCAGTTGCTCCCGTATCCACTTCAGGCTTGCCTTCGCGATCCTGGAACCTGATTGCCCGTCCGTTGCCGCGTCAAGGTAGCGCTCAGCAAGGGTTTCAAGGGGCAAACCCTCCAGATATCCGCGCATGAAGGCGAAGTGGTTTGGTCCCAAGCGGATCAGCACCGTCCCATTGTTCATCCAGCTTCTTTTCAATTGGTGCTAACCCTTTGTTTTTGATGTAAAAAGAATGATCCAGTAGAAACCATGCATCAATTTCTCCAGGAAAACATCACTATTGATTATAACCTTTGAAGGAATAGGCAAGTCTATACCCTGCCTTGCCTGCGAAAGTCATCAATTGAGACCATGGACATCACAGGCAAACGAAAATAGAATCTGGGAGACATTTACGGAACTATCGGCAAAAAAGCTGACTTTACCCCCGAGGCGCGCAAGCTGACCGTCGAATCATGAATCCAAGCTTCTTCCCGTCTCCCCGAGCGCAGGACAGGCATCAGGCTTTGCTGCAGTTGTACGAAGAATGGATGTCCAGCCGTGCCAAGGGCGACGTGGCGGACCGGCCGCTAGGCCCGGAAACGGCCGACATCTATCGGGAAATGTGGGCTGCCTTCAGTACCTTCTGTCTCGAAAAAGGCATTGACCCAGGCAAGCTGCGTCCGCAGGATCTCACCGAGTTTTTCCTTCACCGCGAGCGCAGCCGCGCCCCGGCGCCAGGCGCAGGACGCGCCTTGAACATGCGCTATGCGCGTCGCTTCCTGACCCTGATCGATCGCGTGCTGCGCCATGCCGCCGCGACCCGGAACCAGCAGCCCAACCTTGCCGCATTCGAGCTTTTGCAACAGCCGCACTTCAAGCACGCCGAGGCGGCGGAACGCGATCCCTTGCCTGATTACCTGGGTGATGAACTCGTCGAGCAGCTCATCACCTTCCTCAAGCATCGTTTCGAGGAAAACCGGCAGAAAGCCTTGTACTGGAAGGAACTACGCGACTTGACCGCAGTGGCCTTGATGCTAGGTGCCGGATTGGCGCCGGGCGACGTGCGCCATCTTCGAACCGCGGGAGTATTGACCAACGGGGAGGGATTGCCCTGGAAGCTTTCGGTTCCTGGCAACGGCAATGCGCCGGGAAGGGAAACGCCTCTTGCGGAATGGGCAGGCGAGATGCTTGCAGAATGGATGCGCGAACGTGAACGCCAGGGATTCCTGGGCGACTATGTCTTACCATCGACCAGCAGCGGCAAGCAGTGGTCGCATACCCGCTGCTTCGAGTCGTCCAAGGCAGTCATCCAGGCGGCGGAAATCGGGGAGGGTGGCGGCGGTCTCTTTCGGCTCAGGCATACCTTCGCCATGCGGCAGCTCGCCGCCGGCCACGCCGAAGCCGACATCGCCCGCTGGCTCGGTCTGCTCGATGTCACCGGAATGAATCGATACAAGCGCCTACTCATCGCACCAGTCGCCGTGAAATAGGTAGTGCCGGGGGCTACTTCCGGAGAAGTTGGAACATCAGGAAGGGGAGACGTCAAAAAGGAAGGGCCCCTCGTTGCGGCGCCTCGCCTGCGCCCGACGCTTGCGCCAGCCGCGCGTCGCCGGTCGCCAGCCATGCCCGTATCCGCGCCTGCACGCGAAAGTCCTGCAAGCCCGCCATCGGGTCGCATCGTACCTGGCAGGACGACTGCACCGCGTTGTCGATGCCGGCCTCGAGAACGAGATGATCCTCCACGTCCGCGGTCTCCAGCACGGCGGCGACGCTTTCCGGCCGCGGTCCCCGCGGCGTCACGCCGATGAAGCGCCTTCCCAACGGACCAAGCAGGGATTGGAGCTCGCCGGACGACAGGAAAAGCCGCCAGTCCGAATGGACGATGATGCCAACGTCAGGGTAGGGGGCCAGCAATTCGTCGAGTATCCATGCCCAGCGAAACAGCCACAAGGCTTGCGCATTCGCACGCGGCGATCCCGCCAGCGAAAAGCGGATCGCCGCGCTCGCCGGATGCAATACGCCATCCACGTCCAGGAAAATCACTCGCATCTCGTCCGCCTTCCGCCCGGATTACCGGCGATTCTGTCCTTCCGCGCAGGCTGCCGCCTCGAGCAGCTGGGCTGCCAGGGCGCGTGCTTCATGTATCGACATTTCCTTGCATATGTCGCCGTTCCACAGGCGCACGACCGCCGGCATGTCGGTCTGAGGCACCTGCAAGCCGGTCAGCCGCGCCAGCCGCAGTGCGCCGCGATGGCGAACGTCGACCAGTTCGCCGAACCGCGTCCGGATTCCATCTCCGTCCCTGCGCCGCAACGGCGTGCGTTCGCGCGCGGACTCGGAAGCGAAAACGATGGATCCGGCCGCTTCACGGCCAAAGGTCTGGTGGTTCATGGTCACTCCTGCAATGTACTGGTTTTATATACAGTATATCCTCGCGGACGCGGCGTCAACTGCCACGCGTAGAACGCTGCCAGGAAGCGACACGGCCAGGCAGCATAGGTGGAAACGCCCGAGCCTGGGCGCAACGAACCGCTGCCGGCATGCGCGAATGCGACAAAGCCGGCCCGTGCATTGCCGAGGATCAATAAAGCGTCGGGAATCAAGGTAGTATTGCCGTATTGCCTAACAGATCCGCATTCCATGACTCGCTCTTCCTCTCCGGTTCCGGCACTGATCGAGCTGCTGGCTGACAAGACCAGGGCACCCAGCACCATCCGACTGCGCCCGGAAATACTCGACCCCGCCATGGCGGCCGAGATCGTGTCCAGCGACGCTTTCTCCGCCCTGGCGAAGCGCTTTTCCTGCTTGCTCGTCGAACCCGTCGCTGCGGACGCGGCGCTCGTGGAGGAACTGGCACGGCAAGGCTGCAAGACCGTCCCCGTTGCGGCGCTTCATGTTCTCTCCAAGGACGCGCCCGCTGCGGTTCCGGCCACGGCGGCATGGCTGGCCGGAGACTGGTGGACTGCCCCGCCCGCCAAGCCGAATGCCGCGCAATCCGCATCGCGCACACTTGCGCTCCAGTTGGTGCAACTGGTCAATGACGACGCGGATACCCACGAGATCGAGGCGGTGCTCCGGCGCGATCCGACGATGTCATACCAGCTGCTGAGGGTGGTCAACTCCCTCGGCATGGGAATGAGCCGGCAGATCACCAGCTTTTCACAGGCGATCCTCATCATGGGACGTGCCCAGCTTCGTCGCTGGCTGAACCTCATGCTCTTTTCCTCGCGCCAGGGGGATGAGCGTTCCGCCATGCTCCTGGCCCGCGTTGCCGTCCGTGCCCGGACCATGGAGTTGCTTGCCAAGGCGAGCGGCATGGACAAGGCAACCCAGGAAGCCGCATTCATGGCCGGCATGTTTTCCCTTCTCGGCGTGCTGTTCGGCATGCCGCTGGCGGAGGTTCTCAAGCCGCTCAAGATCAGCGACGCCATCCGCCAGGCGGTTCTGGAGCATGGCGGCGACATCGGCTGCCTGCTCGACACGGCGACATGGGCGGAGCAGTGGATGCCCGGCCAGGACCGGTTGGACCAGTTGCACCTGTCGGCCCACGATTTCCATGGCTTGCTGGTGGAGTCCTACCTCTGGATGAGCGAGGTCATCCAGGAACCCAACGGGGGCAAACATGCCTGACGCCAGGCTCGAGGCGTGCATCGCGCTTTGCCGCAGGGCGCGCGAGCTGGACGGCGCTGCCCTCCTGCAAACCCTCAGCGAGCTGGAATCCGCCCTGAACGAGATGCGCCTGTCGCCAACGGCGTCGCCGCAAGGCCGCGCCGCTCTTCCCCAGCCTGAAATCCGGATGGACCTGCTGGGTTACATCACCGGCTGGAACGCGGGCGCGGAGCATCTGTTCGGATACACAGCCGAGGAGGCCCTCGGCCAGAACGTGCTCTTCCTTTATGCCGACAGCAGCGAGGAAATCGCGGAGATGTTCCTCGACGACGGCAGCGCCGTGATGGAAGTGCGCCGCCGGAAAAAGTCGGGCGACATCTTCTGGGCGAGCCTGTCCCTGACCGCGGAACGCGACGAGGCCGGCCAGCCGGCGGGCTTCGTGGCGCGCATGTCGGAAATCGGCGACGGGCTGTCGGACGAAGACAAGCTGCGGCTGCACGCACGCATCATCGAGGACAGCGACCAGGGCATCCTGATCACCGACAGCGAAGAGCGCATCGTTTCCGTCAACACCGCCTTCACACGCATCACCGGCTACACCGCTGCCGAAGCCATCGGCAAGACGCCGGACATCCTGCGTTCCGGCAAGCACAACGCCGACTTCCGCGCCCAGGTGCGCTCGGCCATGCGCGGCGCCGGACCATGGCATGGCGAAATCATCGGCAAGCGCAAGAACGGCGAACACTTTCCGCAGTCCGTCTCGATCAGCGTGGTGCGCAACGACACGAACGACATCACCCACGCGTTTTCCATCTTTTCCGACATCAGCGTTTATAAGGAAGCGGAGGCGCGGATCCAGCACCTCGCCAACTACGACTCGCTGACCGGCCTGCCCAACCGTTCGCTCCTGACCCAACTGACCGACCAGGCGCTGACCGTTGCGCGTCGCCAGCACGGGCACGGGGCGATGCTGGTCCTTGCCCTCTACCGGTTCACGTCCATCTACGACACGCTCGGCCATGAAGTGCGAGACACGCTGCTGCGCGACATCAGCCAGCGCTTCCGCGCCACGCTGCGCGACGAAGACGTGCTGTGCCGGCTCGACGGCGACCGGTTCGCGGTCGCGCTGCTCGACATCCAGAAGCGCGAGCACGCCGGAATCGTCGCCCAGAAGCTGCTGAGCTCGCTGGACGCGCCTTTCCTGATCGACGGCCATAACCTGCGCATCGGCGCGAGCATCGGCATCGCGGTCTACCCGGAGGACGGCATGGAAACCGATACCTTGCTGCGCTTCGCCGATTCCGCGCGCACGCGGGTTCACCAGAGCGGAGAAGTGGGATACATGTTCTTCAGCGCCGAGATGAACCAGCGCGCCAAGGAACACCTGTGGTTCGAGAGCGAGCTCCGGCGCGCCCTCGCGGAAAGCCAGCTTCAGCTGCACTACCAGCCCAAGGTCAGCCTGCGCAGCGGCCGCATCGTCGGCGCGGAAGCCCTGCTGCGCTGGAAGCATCCGGAACGCGGCATGGTGTCTCCGGGCATCTTCGTTCCGGTGGCCGAAGAGACCGGGCTCATCCTCAGCCTGGGCGACTGGGTGCTGGAGGAGGCTTGCCGCCAGATCCGGCAATGGAAGGACGCCGGCCTCGAAGTGCCGCCGATCGCGATCAACATCTCCTCGCGCCAGTTCGACGCGGCCTTGCCGGAGCGCGTGCACGCCGTGCTCGACAAGCACCAGCTCCCGCCCAACCTGCTCAAGCTCGAAATTACGGAGAGCCTGCTGGTGCGGGGCGCGGAAAACGTCATTCCCATCATGAACCAGCTCGTCGCCATGGGACTTGCCCTGGCGCTGGATGACTTCGGCACCGGCTACTCCAGCCTGGCCTACCTCAAGAAATTCCCCATCAGCACGCTGAAGATCGACCGGTCCTTCGTGATCGGCCTGCCGCACGAGGAGAATGACTGCGCGATCGCCCGCGCCATCGTCACCATGGCGCAGCAGCTGCGCCAGGAAATCGTCGCCGAAGGCGTGGAAACCCGCGAGCAGATGTCCTTCCTGCGCGACCTCGGATGCGACCAGCTGCAAGGCTATCTCTTCAGTCCGGCGCTGCCGCCGGCGGAATTCGAAAGGAAAGTCCGCGACGGGGAACGATTGGCGCTAAGGCGGGGATGACGCCGGCAGGCATGGAGCGCGAACCGGCGAAAAAGAGCCGCACCCGGGCAGATCATGCCTGGCGCGGCCGCAAGGAGTGATGCTTTGAATGATGTGATGCCGTGCGGCGGTCCGCCGGCTCACTGCCAGCGGACGCTGCCCGATCCAACCCTGCTCACGCTGCGCTGGGCCGGGTTGCCATAGACCGAAACGTCGCCGCTGCCGACGGAGGATACGGCGATGGCGCTGGCCGCATTGACCGAGGCGCTGCCGGATCCGGCGGACGTGATGCGCGCGCTCGCCACCTTCAGCTGCTTGCCGTTGAAGGCGCCCGAACCGGCGATATTCAATGCCAGCGACTTGCCGGAACCCGTGACCGTGGCTTCGCCGGAGCCGGCCAGGGAAAACTCCAGGTTGTCGCTCGCGCCGGCATCCATCTTGAGGTTGCCGCTTCCCGAAACCGATACCGTCACCTCGCGGTACTGTCCCTCGAACTTCGCGTTGCCCGAGCCGGCCAGCGACAGCTGCAGCGACTCGCCCTTGAATCCGCGTACATCGGCGTCGCCGCTTCCGGAGATGCCGAGTTCACGCAATGCCGGCAGGTTGAGCTCGACCACCGGCGTCGCGGCGCGGCCGAGCGTCCAGCTTTCCTTTTCGGTCTCGATGAGGAGGCGCGTGCCATCCTGGCTCAAGGTCACCTTCGGTTTCAGCCTCGGCTGGTAACGCATGACCATCGCGGGCGCGGCGGCCTGGCGCATGCGCAGGTCGATATTGCCGCGCACTTCCACCATCGTGACCGACGCCGGCACGCTACGGTTTTCCGAGACGGCGGTTCCGGAGTTGCTTTCCTGCGGCGTCGTTCCCTGGGCATGGGCCTCGATGGCGGCAACGCTGGCAAGGACGGCGCAAATGGCCAGCGCGACGGCGGACACTCGGGTTCTCATGGCGCTTCTTCTCCTGAAATCAGGCCGCTTCTGCGGCATTGCGCGTGCCGGCGGTCTGCTCCGCATCCTGTTCCAGCATCGCGGCTTTCTGCGCCGGGGTCAGGCGCTTCGCCACGATTGTAATACGCGGAATGTCGGAGGCGGCTTGCGGCTGGACCGGCGTAGTGGCGGCGAAGCGGCCCGAGAAAGCAATGATGGCGACGATGGCGAAGACCTTGACGAGCAGGGCGATGGCGATGACGTTTTTCATGTTCTTTCCTGTGGTTGGTTGCGCGGTGTGATGCCACTGTATGCCCGCGGCCGCCCACGCTCCAGCGGATTGCGACAGATTGCACAATTCCTGGTGCAAAATGCATCCTGGCGCGACGGACTGTGCGAGCGCAGGCCGCTGCCGCACGCCGCTGGACCGCATCATTTTTGCCATCAACCTGGAAAACTACCGTCATGCTGACCATCAAGCATATCGATCACTTGGTCCTGCGGGTCTCCGACCTGCCCCCCATGCTGGATTTCTATCTCGGGGTTCTCGGATGCAGCCTGGAAAAGGCGCAGGAAGAAATCGGGCTCTACCAGGTTCGCGCGGGAACCTGCCTCATCGACCTGGTGCCGGTGGACGGCAAGCTCGGCCGTGCCGGTGGCGTGGCGCCCGGCCGCGAAGGTCGGAACCTCGATCATTTTTGCCTGCGCGTCGAGCCATTCGATGCCCAGGACATCAGGCGCCATCTCGAGGAGAAGGGGATCGCGGCAGGACAGGTGGAATCGCGCTACGGCGCGGAAGGGGAGGGGCCGTCGATCTATGTCACCGACCCGGAGGGAAACGTGGTGGAACTGAAGGGACCGCCCTGGCAGGCGCAGGAGGCGGGAAGAACGTTGCCGTCCGCGTCCTGAAGCCTGCAGAGTCCGTATTACTTGTTGACCGCGTCCTTGAACGCCTTGCCGGCGGAGAACTTCACGGTCTTGGCCGCGGCGATCTTGATTTCTTCTCCGGTGCGCGGATTGCGGCCGGTGCGTTCCGCACGCGAGCCATTGGCAAACGTGCCGAAGCCGACGAGCTGGACGCTGTCACCAGCGGTTACGGCATTGACGATCTGGTTCAGGACGGACTCGACAGCGCGCTGGGCCGAGGCTTTGGACAAGTCGCATTCTGCGGCGACGGCGTCGATGAGTTCGGTTTTGTTCATGCAACCTCCAATGGAAAGAGCACGGATTCTAGCATTAACCGGTCGCCCGGCCATGCGGCTTGTTATTCCGGCGCAAGCTTTTTACAGCGCGGGCGAACGCCCGCGCGCCGGACATGCCAGCCATGCATGCCATTGATAGGCAAATGACGCGTCAGTTCAGCTGAAAGAGCGCAAAAACCAGGGCCGAGGCGAGCAGGGCGGCAAACAGCAGCGTCTGCTGCACGTTAACCGCAGGCTTGGACTTGAGCGGCACACGCTCATGAAGCGTCTTACCCATGATGGTTCTCTCTCAGAAAGGATTCCGTTAAAGAATGTTGCTGTAGTCCATTATAGAAATGTGCTTTTGGCATGAACGTGACACAGCGCACACTTATGTCGCCGCTGATGCATCGAAACAACAAAAGCGCGCCTTGACGCGCCCGGGTCCCGGCAGGATTCTTGACATGGATGGCTTGCCCGCCTCACGGCGCAATGAAACAATGCCATCCCGTTCTCATTTCACCGCAACAAGGAGCTGACATGTCCCACTGGTTTGAAGACAACTCGTTGTCGATCGGACGAACCCCGCTCGTGCGCCTGAACCGCATCACCGATGGCGCCGGCGCGACCGTCCTGGCAAAGATAGAAGGGCGCAACCCGGGTTACTCGGTGAAGTGCCGCATCGGCGCGGCCATGATCTGGGACGCGGAAAAGCGCGGGCTGCTCGGCCCGGGCAAGGAACTGGTCGAGCCGACGAGCGGAAACACCGGCATCGCCCTCGCATTCGTCGCGGCCGCACGCGGCATTCCCTTGACGCTGACCATGCCCGAGACGATGAGCATCGAGCGTCGCAAGCTGCTGCTGGCCTATGGCGCGAAGCTTGTCCTGACCGAAGGCCCGAAGGGCATGAATGGCGCGATCGCCAGGGCGGAGCAGATCGTCGCCTCGGACCCCGGCAAATATGTCTTGCTGCAGCAATTCAAGAATCCGGCCAATCCGGCGGTGCACGAGGCCACGACGGGACCGGAGATCTGGGAAGACACCGATGGCAAGGTGGATGTCTTCGTCTCTGGCGTGGGCACGGGCGGCACCATCACCGGCGTGTCGCGTTATTTCAAGAAGACCCGGGGCCATTCCCTGGTTTCCGTCGCCGTCGAACCGGTCGCCAGCCCGGTCCTGACCCAGACCCGCGCGGGGGAACCGCTCAAGCCGGCGCCGCACAAGATCCAGGGCATCGGCGCGGGTTTCGTGCCGGAGGTGCTGGACATGTCGCTCGTGGACCGGATCGAACAGGTCACCAATGAAGAGGCGATGCATTATGCGCGTCGGCTGGCGAAGGAGGAGGGGATCCTCGCCGGCATTTCCTGCGGCGCGGCCGCCGCGGTGGCCGTGCGCCTGGGCAAGCTTCCCGAGATGGCCGGCAAGACCATCGTCGTCGTGCTGCCCGACTCCGGCGAGCGCTACCTGAGCTCCGCGTTGTTCGAAGGGCTGTTCGACGCAACCGGCATGCCGCTCTGAGGCAATTGTTGGCAGGCGAAAAAAAACCCGCCGACCTTGCGGTGGGCGGGTAAATCCAATTCAAGGAGAGTTGGAGGAGACAGTTCGCATCTTAGCGAACGTCCTTGCATGCAGCCAATTTATTGTCGTGATGACAGACATTCATGCAGGACATATCAAAAAAGAAGCCCGTCGCGGCAGGCCGGACGGGCTCTTGTCTCTCTCGCTCCTTGGCAGGATTTTTTTTGTAAGCGACGGAATGTTACACCAGCCGCCCTGAACATTGGAAGTCCTGCCATGAAAAATCTTGCATGCGCCGCGACGCGTCCGGCACAGCGGAACTGCAATGGAATGTCGGGGAAAGGCGTCAGGCGACGAGGCGGATGCTGCGGACCACCGTCTGCATTTCGGCGAACTTGACGGGCTTGGTCATCACCCGTTCGAATCCTGCTTCCATGGCGCGGGCGTGGTCTTCGGGGCTGCTGTAGCCGGTCACCGCGATCAGGCGGATCTGGCTTGGCATGCCAAGCTTGCGGAATTCGGTGGGAAACTCGAAGCCGCTCTTGTCGCCCGGGAGCGCGAGATCGCAGAACACCAGTTCCGGAGTGCGGCGTTTCGCCTGCTCAAGGCCGGCGCTGACCGTGGTCGCGATATCGGTGGAACAGCCCACGATCTCCAGGAGGTCGCAGAAAAGCTTCGCCAGATCGCGATTGTCCTCGACCACCAGCACATGGGGCCGGCGGGTTTCTGCCGCGGCAGACTGTTGCTCTGTTGACTTGGTTTCGGGCATGGTTTTCCGGAATGATTCCGGCAATCGCTACATCGTGGTTTGACAAGCCAGGCAGGGCTGGAGTTTTCAGTCCATGGAAGCCTGTCCGGGAAGTATAGCTTAGATAGTAAAATCGGTTGTCGGAGGGCTCGATAAACACTGTGTTTTGTCAAAAAACGCTCCTGCGGGTTGGCAGGCAACGTCTTCATTCCCGCCAAGTATGCGCCTTATTAAGAGCAAACCATTGCTTTTGCGCAAAGCCATGACACATGGCAACATGGCATGATCGGCTTTCGGCACAACGGTGTGCCCTTCGGGAGCAAGGAGAACCCCGCCGATGGCTGGTAACGCGATCAGGAAGACCGCGCAAGTCGACGATGGCGACGCCTATCGGCGCGTCTTCTATCGTTCTCCCGACTACATCTCCATCAGCCGTCTGAAGGACGGTCTCTACATCGACGTCAACGCCAGCTACGAGCGCTTCGTCGGCATGACCCGCGAGCGCATCATCGGGCGCACGGCGACGGAGCTCGGCGTGTGGCCGGAGCCGGAAGAGCGCCAGCGGTTGGTCGACGCCGTGCGGCGCCTCCGGCAGGTCAACGATTTCGCCGCCCGCCTGCGATCCCGGGATGGCGAACTGCGCAACGTGGAAATCTCCGCGACCATCACGGACATCGACGGCGAAGAGGTGCTGATCGCCCTGATCCGCGATGTCACCGAACGCATGCACGACACCGTCGAGCTGCAGCAATACCGCGAACACCTCGAGGTTCTGGTGTCCCTGCGCACCAGCGCGCTGCGGGAAGCCAACGGCGAATTGCTCAAGTCGAACTATCGGCTGGAGCAGGCGCACCAGCGGCTTCAGGAAACCGAGAAGCGCATCCGCTACATGGCGCTGCATGACAGCCTGACCGGGCTGCCCAACCGGGTGCTGCTGCACGACCGGGTCAACCACGCCATCATGCACGCCGACCGCGAACGGCACGCCATCGCCCTGCTGTTCATCGACCTCGACAACTTCAAGCACGTCAATGACTCGCTCGGCCATCTGGCCGGCGACGAGCTGCTGTGCGAGTTCGCCTCCCGCATCCGGCGCTGCATCCGCAAAAGCGATACGCTGGCGCGCCTCGGGGGAGACGAGTTCGTCATCTGCCTGCCCAAGCTCCGGAGCACTACCCAGGTCGGTCAGCTTGCGCAAAAGATCCTCGACACGCTCGAAGAGCCGTTCATCGTCCGCGGACAATCCCTGCACGCCGGAGCCAGCATGGGCATCGGCATGTACCCGGGGGACGGCGAAACCGTTGACGCCCTGATGCAGGCCGCCGACACGGCGATGTACCACGCCAAGGCCAAGGGCAAGGGCAACTACCAGTTCTTCACGGCTTCGCTCAACACCGCCGTGCAGCAGCGGCTCGCGATCGAAAGCCAGCTCAGGAATGCCCTGCCGCACGGCGAACTCCTGCTGCACTACCAGCCGCAGGTCGACCTGCGCAGCGGCCGCATCATGTCGGCCGAGGCGCTGCTGCGCTGGCTGCAACCCGCGCGCGGCATGATCCAGCCCCTGGACTTCATTCCGGTCGCCGAAGAGTCCGGCCTGATCCTCAAGATCGGGGAGTGGGTGCTGCGCGAAGCCTGCCGCCAGTTACGCGTATGGCGCGACGATGGCCACGCCGGCATGAGCATCGCGGTCAACCTCTCCGCGCGCCAGGCCATGCAGCCGGGCTTCAGCGACGTGGTGGCCGCCATCCTCGAGGAACATGGACTGCCGCCGGAGGCGCTCGATCTGGAGATTACCGAAAGCGTGCTCATGGAGCCGAGCGAGGAAAACATCGCTACGCTTCGCTGCCTGTCCGCCATGGGAGTGCGCCTGTCCGTCGATGACTTCGGTACGGGTTATTCCAGCTTGTCCTATCTCAAGCGCTTTCCGATCTCGGCGCTGAAGATCGACCGCAGCTTCGTCGCCGGCATTGCCACCGACGCGAGCGACATGGCGATTACCGATACCATCATCGCCATGGCGCGGCACCTGCACCTGCAAGTCATCGCCGAGGGCGTGGAAACGGCGGAGCAGGTGGAATTCCTGTCGACGCACGCCTGCGCGCTCGCGCAAGGCTATTTCTTCGGACGGCCGATGGACGCCGATTGCCTCACGGCGTTGCTCCGGCAGCAGGAGCAAGAGGCGGCGGGACGGACGGCGGGCCAGCCTCGGCCTCGCGTTCGCGCGCGGGCGCCAAGGCAGCCAGCAGGTCACGCGATCGAACCGGTTTGACCAGCCGCGCACTGAACTCGAACCGCTTTTCGTCGCCCGGCCGGGCGCCGTAGCCGGACAAGGCCACGAAACGCGTGCGCGCGAGCGCGGGCATGGCGCTCAGCAGCCTGCCGAGTTCGTAGCCGTCCATGTCGGGCAGGCCGATGTCGAGAATGGCGACGCCAGGAACGAAGTCCGCTGCGATGGCAAGCGCCGTGGCGCCGTCCGGCGCATACCTCACCTCGCAGCCTTCGGAACGCAGCAACTCCGAGATCGTTTCGCCGGCATCCACGTTGTCGTCCACCACCAGCACCCGCGCGCCGGCGACATCATGTTCGCGTCGAACCGACGACCGGTCATCATGCAAGGCGGACGCGGCGATCGGCAGAAGGATCTCGAACAGGCTGCCCTGGTCCTTGCCCGCACTGACCGCGCTTATGCTGCCGCCGTGCATCCGCACCAGCGTCCTGGCGATGGTCAGGCCCAGCCCCAGTCCGCCCGCCTCGCGGTCGATGCGCTGGGGTCCCTGCACGAACATGTCGAATACATGCGGCAGCAGGTCCGGCGGAATGCCGATTCCCGAATCCGTGACGCGCAGGCATGCTCCCGCGTCGGCGACGGTAAGCTCCGCCGTTACATGGCCGCCCGGCGGCGTGAACTTCGCGGCATTGCCGAGCAGGTTGGCCAGCACCTGGGCCAGCCGCACCGGGTCGCCGAGGACGTAGACCGGCTGCTCGGGCAGCCTGGCGTCGAAGCGGATGCCATTCTTTTCGAGCACCGGCGCCACCACTTCGATGGCCTTGTCGAGAACCGCCGCCAGGTCGATGCGTTCCAGCCGCAATTCGACCTTGCCCTGCGAGATGCGGGCGATGTCGAGCAGGTCGTCGACCAGTCGCGACAGGTGGTCGACCTGCCGGCGGATCACGCCCTGCTCATACTGCGTGGTGCGCTCGCCGCGTAATTCCATGAGCTGCAGCGCGGTGACGATGGGAGCAAGTGGATTGCGCAGTTCGTGGCCGAGGATGGCGAGGAATTCATCCTTGGCCCGGCTGGCGGCGAGGGCTTCGGCCTTGGCCGCACGCTCGGCGGCCAGCAGTTCCATGCGTTTGGTGATGTCGGTGGTGGCGCCGACCATGCGCACGGGCGTGCCGGCGGCGTCGCGGTCGAGGTGGGCCTGCGTCGAAAGCCAGCGGATGCGGCCGCCCGGCAGCAGCGCCCGGAATTCCGCCGTGTAGCCGCTGCCAACGGCCAGGGCCTGCTCGATGCGGGCCTGCACGTCGGGCAGGTCCTCGGGATGGACGAGCGCGGCGAAATCCGCGATGCCTCCCTGGAAGCTTCCCGGCGGCAGGCCATACAAGGCATGGACCCGGTCCGACCAGCTTATCTCGTCCCTTAGGATGTTCCAGTCCCAGATGCCGATGCCGCCCGCGTCCAGGGCGATGCGAAGCCGCTCTTCGCTGGCGCGCAGCGCGGCTTCGGCGCGGCGCTGCTTTTCCAGCAGCCGGACGTTGACCACCGTCGGCGCGGCGAGCATGGCGAGTTCCATTGCCAGCTCCAGGTCGTCCTCGGTATGCCGCCGGCCGGACCGGCCCATGAACAAGGTCAGCGCGCCCACGAGTTCGCCCCGGTACCACATGGGTACGGAAATCATGGAGCGGAAGGCCAGCCTGCGCAGGATCGCGAGATGGCCTTCGTCCACCGCGACGGCCCGGTACCAGCCGTCGTCGATGTCCGGATGGAAAGCCGCCTGCCCGGTCGAGAGCGCGCAGAGGTTCATGTCCGGGCGCTCCTGGCGTATCCATTCCGTCGGACGCAGGATGGCATCGACTTCGTCATCGAGGTGGGCGCGGGCGGTGCGGCGCACGCCGTCATCCACCACGACGTCGAAGAATCCGAAATCGCCCAGCGCAGGAAGGCAGGCGGAAATGGTGTGCGCGAGCGTTTCGTCGAATTCCAGGGAGGAGGCAAGCAGTTCTACCGCGCGGCGGTATACCTTGAGCTTGTCACGGAGTCGGTCCTGGGAGAGATCGGGGTTGGGCATGGCGAATCAATACAGGCGGTTGGCAGGCATGCCGCGACCACCGCCGGCGCATGGCCGGGCGGGGCGGCGCTGCGGAGCACGTCGCATCGTGCTATTGTAAAACGCCCGGCCCCGGCAGTTCAGTTGCGCAACTGCAAAACTCCGTCATCAAAAACACTTTTTGATTGATATCAAAGGCGTCGATGGCCCTTGGTAATCAGCGGTGCAGCCAGACCCGGATCAGTGTCAGCAGGCGCGCCAGGTCGACGGGCTTGGTGATGTAGTCCGAGGCGCCCGCCGCGATGCATTTGTCGCGGTCGCCCTTCATCGCCTTTGCCGTCAGGGTGATGATGGGCAGGTCCTTGAGCGCCGGCTGCGCGCGGATGGCTTGCATGGTGTCGTAGCCATCCATCTCCGGCATCATGATGTCCATCAGCACGATGTCGATGTCGGGATTGGCCTGCAGGACATCAATGCCGTCGCGGCCGTTTTCCGCGTACAGCACCTTCATTCCCTCGCGCACCAGCGCCGAACTGAGGGCGAAGATGTTGCGCACGTCATCGTCGACCACCAGCACCTTGCGGCCGGCGAGATCGAGCAGGCCGTCCCCGCCATCCCCCGGTGCGCCCGCCGCGGCATGCGGCCCGTCGCCCTGCGGAAGCTGCAGCAGCGACGCCGTTTCGGCCTGGAGCTCCTGGATCGAGGTCGTCATCCGGATCAGGGCGGACTGGCTGGCATGGTCGACCTTGCGCAGGTCTTCCTGGGTCAGGGTCTTTTCGGAATGCACCACGATCGGGACGCTCGCCAGCGCGGGGTGGCGGTCCACCGCTGCAAGCAGATCGACGCCGTGCGCATCGGTCGCATCGGGACTCAGGACGACGCAGTCGATGCGGCTCGATTCCAGCGCCCGCAGGGCTTCTTCGCCGCTGCCGACGGACTCGACCCGCACGTCGCCGCCGCCGATCAGCTCGAGCAGGGCGCGGCGCTGTCGTTCTTCCGGTTCCACGACCAGGACGTTGCGCGCATCTCCGGCGGGTCCGCTGGCGATGCGGCGCAACTCGGCATCCAGCGCATCCACCGCAAGCGGCTTGCGCAGGCGGCCGCGAACGCTTTCGGGCAACTGCAGCGGCGGCGCATCGTCCGCGGCATCGGCGCACAGCACGACGACCGGCACGTTCGACGTGACCGGGTCGCGTTGCAGCCGCTCAATGGTGAGCAGGCCTGCCTCGCGCTCATGGTCGAGATCGATCATCACGGCCAGGGGCTGGTAGTCGCGCGCCAGCGCGAGCGCGGCGTTCGGCTGGTCGGCCACCACGATCTTGAAACCATGGGCCCGTGCCTGCTCCGCCAGCACCGAGGCGAGCGCCTCATCCTTCTCGACGATCAGCACGCATTCTTCTCCCTCGCCGAGGAATTCCCGGTCGTCCCCGGCATCGGCGACGGTCGAGCGTTCCGCGGCGCCGGCGCGTTCCGCCCGCTGGCGCGCGGTTTCGAGCTGCCGTTCCCATACGGCGGGAAGATGGTGGAGTCCGGTGCCGGCGGGTTCGCACAGCGGCAGGTAGAGCGTGAAGATGCTGCCCGCGCCCACCGTACTCTCGACGCGGATTTCGCCGTTGAGCAGGCGTGCCAGCTCGCGGCTGATCGACAGGCCCAGGCCGGTCCCGCCATATTTGCGGGCGGTGCTGCCGTCGGCCTGCTGGAATGCTTCGAAGATCAGCTGCAGCTTGTCCGCCGGGATGCCGATGCCTGTGTCCTGCACCGAGAATGCCAGTACCGCGGGCGCGGCCGACAGGCCGCGGTTTTCCGGACTCCAGCCGCCGCCCGCGACGTCCATGTGCAGGGACACCTCGCCGTTGCTCGTGAACTTGAAGGCATTCGACAACAGGTTCTTCAGGATCTGCTGCAGGCGCGTCTTGTCGGTGATGAAGGTGGAAGGCAGGCGCGACGACATGTCGACCTTGAAGCCGATCTTGCGCGCGTCCGCCATATGGCCGAAGGTTCTCTCGACGAAGTTGCGCAGGGCATGGAAGCCGTATTCGCCGAGCTGCAGGGTGACGGTGCCAGACTCGATCTTGGACAGGTCGAGGATGTCGTTGATCAGGGTCAGCAGGTCGCTGCCGGAGCCGTGGATGGTGCGCGCGAACTCCACCTGGTTCGAGGTCAGGTTGCCGTCCGGATTGGCTGCGAGCTGCTGGGCCAGGATGAGCAACGAGTTGAGCGGCGTGCGCAGTTCGTGCGACATGTTGGCCAGGAACTCGGACTTGTATTTCGAGGACAGGGCAAGCTGCGTGGCCTTTTCTTCCAGCGCCATCTTGGCCTGTTCCACTTCGCGGTTCTTGCGTTCCACCTCGATGTTCTGGTCGGAGAGCAGGCGCGCCTTCTCCGCCAGTTCCAGGTTGGTCTGCTGCAGTTCCTGCGCCAGAGACTGCGACTGTGTCAGCAACGATTCGGTGCGGCTGTTGGCCTCGATGGTATTGAGCACTACGCCGATCGATTCGGTGAGCTGGCTCAGGAAGGACACGTGCGTCTCGGTGAAGCGGTCGAGGGAAGCGATCTCGATCACCGCCTTGACATGCTGCTCGAACAGGATGGGCAGCACCACGATGTTCACGGGCGGCGCGGCGCCGAGGCCGGACGACACCTGGATGTAGTCGCGCGGCACGTTGGTCAGCCAGACAAGGCGCTTGTCGCTGGCGCATTGCCCCACCAAGCCCTCGCCCGGCCGGAACGACGGCGGCAGATGCGGCCGTGCCCGATAGCCGTAGGTTGCCACGAGATGGAGGCGCGGATCGTCTTCCGCCGCGTCCATCAGGTAGAACACGCCATGATGCGCCGACACCAGCGGCGCGAGTTCGGACAGTATCATCGATGACACCGCCTGCAGGTCGCGCTGGCCCTGGAGCTGCCGGGTGAAGCGCGCGAGGTTGGTCTTGAGCCAGTCCTGCTGCGCATTCTTCTGCGTGGTCTCCTTCAGGTTGCGGATCATCTCGTTGATGTTGTCCTTGAGGTCCGCCACCTCGCCCCGTGCTTCCACCTGGATGGAGCGCGACAGGTCGCCGCGCGTCACCGCCGTCGCCACTTCCGCGATTGCCCGCACCTGGGTGGTGAGGTTGGCCGCGAGCTGGTTGACGTTCTCCGTCAGGTCCTTCCACGTGCCCGCGGCGCCCGGCACGCGCGCCTGGCCGCCGAGCTTGCCCTCCACGCCCACCTCGCGCGCCACCGTCGTGGCCTGGTCCGCGAACAGCGCCAGCGTGTCGATCATTTCATTGATGGTATCGGCGAGGGTAGCGATCTCGCCCCGCGCCACCACGGTCAGCTTCTTCTTCAGGTCGCCGTTCGCCACGGCGGTCACCACGCCGGCGATGCCGCGCACCTGTGCGGTGAGGTTGGCCGCCATGAAGTTCACGTTTTCCGTCAGGTCCTTCCACGTGCCGCCAACGCCTTCGACCTGCGCCTGGCCGCCGAGCTTGCCTTCGGTGCCCACTTCGCGCGCCACCCGCGTCACTTCCGAGGCGAACGAATTAAGCTGGTCCACCATCACGTTGATGGTGTTCTTCAACTCCAGGATCTCGCCCTTGACGTCCACGGTGATCTTCTTGGAGAGGTCGCCTCGCGCCACGGCGGTGGTCACGTCGGCGATGTTTCGCACCTGGGCCGTCAGGTTGCCCGCCATGAAGTTCACGTTGTCGGTGAGGTCCTTCCAGGTGCCGCCCACGCCCGGCACATAAGCCTGGCCGCCGAGTTTGCCCTCGGTGCCCACTTCGCGCGCCACCCGCGTCACTTCCGACGCGAACGAACGAAGCTGGTCGACCATGGTGTTGATGGTGTTCTTGAGCTCCAGGATCTCGCCCTTGACGTCCACGGTGATCTTCTTGGAGAGGTCGCCGTTCGCCACTGCGGTGGTCACGTCGGCGATGTTACGCACCTGCGAGGTCAGGTTGCCTGCCATGGAGTTCACCGAGTCGGTCAAGTCCTTCCAGGTGCCCGCCACGCCGGGAACGCTAGCCTGGCCGCCGAGCTTGCCTTCGGTGCCCACCTCCCGTGCCACGCGCGTCACTTCCGAGGCGAAGGAATTGAGGCGCTCGACCATGGTGTTGGCGGTCGACGCCGATCGCAGGAACTGTCCCTTGAGCGGACGCCCGTCGACTTCCAGCGCGACGTTCTGGGAAAGATCGCCTTTCGCCACCGCGCCGATGACGCGCGCCATCTCGTTGGTCGGATGCACCAGATCGTCGATCAGGGTATTTACCGACCTGACGATGCTTCCCCAACCGCCGGTCAGCCCCGGCACGGTCGCGCGCCGGTCGAGCTGGCCGTCCCTGCCAACCACGCGGCTGACGGTCATGAGTTCCGACACGGTCTGCTCGCTGGTGTCGATGATGTCGTTGAGGGTGTCGGCGACCTTGCCGGCAAGTCCGGTCCAGTCCGAGGGCATGCGCACCGACAGGTCGCCTCGCTTGAGGGCCCGCAAGGTGGCCAGCAAGGTTTTTACGTCGAGGTCGTCCACCTGGTCGATGCTTGGATTCATGTGATGTTCCTTGTGTGCTTCGGGGCGCCGGACGGCGCCCCGGGGCTGGCCTGAATGGCCGGGCAAGCTCGCTGCGTCAGGCCCGGATGGCCTGCATGACGTGTTCGCCGAGCGCGGCGGCGGGCAAGGGCTTGCTGAAGAGGTAACCCTGGTGTTCGTCGCAGCCGAGGTCGCGCAGGATGGCGAGCTGTTCCTCGGTCTCGACGCCTTCGGCGACGACGCGCAATGCCAGCGCGCGCGCCATGTTGACGACTGCGGCGACGATGGCGTTGTCGCCCGCGCCCTTGCCCAGGTCCCTCACGAAGGACTGGTCGATCTTGAGGATGTCGATGGGCAGGGACTTGAGCACCGACAGCGAGGAATAGCCGGTGCCGAAATCGTCGATCGCGATCGTGATGCCGCTCTCGCTGATTTCCTGCAAGACGCTCGTTGCCTTTTCCACATCGCGGATGACCAGCGATTCCGTGATTTCCAGCTGCAGCCAGGAAGGCGCGATCTGGTACTTGCGCAAGGCGCGATAGATCACTTCAGGCAGGTTGGCGTAGAGCTGCGGAATCGCGATATTGACGGCGATCGGCAGGTGCGGGAAGTGCGCGCCCGCATCCTGCCACGCGCGCGCCTGCGCGCACGCCTGGGCGATCACCCATTCGCCGATCGGCACCACCTGGCCGGTTTCGACGGCGGCCGGCATGAACTGCCCGCCGCTGAGCACGCCGAGGCGGGGATGGTGCCAGCGCAGCAGCGCCTCGACCCCGGCAACCCGTCCGGAGCGGACATCCACCTTGGGCTGGTAGTACAGCTCGAACTCTTCGTTCTCGAGCGCCTGCTCCAGTTCGTGTTCGAGCTGGCGGCGCTCGATGAGGCGCGCGTTGAGTTCGGGATGAAAGAATTGAATGCTGCCGCGCCGCTCCTGCTTGGCGTGGTACATCGCGAGGTCGGCGCTGCGCATCAGGTCCTGGACGGTCTGGCCGTCGTCGGGGAACATGGCGATGCCCACGCTGACCGAGGTGCGCACCTGCTGCGACTGCACGTTGAACGGCTTGGCGGTCGCAGCGAGGATCTTCTTGGCAACCTGGGCCGCGGCGGCATAGGAAGGCAGTCCTTCCATGAGGATCACGAATTCGTCGCCGCCGAGGCGGGCGACGATGTCGGCTTCCCGCACCGCGGAACGCAGCCGGGTTGCCATCTGCACCAGAAGATCGTCGCCTGCGTCGTGGCCATAGGTATCGTTGATGCTCTTGAACTTGTCCATGTCGAGGAACAGCAGCGCGAGATGCTCTTGCTGGCGCGCCGCGCGCACGGCCGCATGCTCGAGCTGTTCGGTGAGCGAGCGGCGGTTGAGCAGGCCGGTGAGCGAATCGCGCGTCGCGAGCGCCTGGGCGCGCTCCTCGGCCTGACGGCGCTCGGCGATCTCCGCTTCAAGCGCGGCGTTGACGCGCTTGAGCTTTTCCATCTGCTGCACCTGCAGGTTCTTGTTCAGCACCGCCAGCTCGCCCTTCTGCTTTTCAAGCAGCATGTTCTTGCGCTCGAGTTCGATGAACACAGAGACCTTGGCATGCAGCACTTCCGGGATGACCGGCGTGATCAGGTAATCCGCCGCACCGTGCGAGAAGCCCTTCATGCGATTCATTTCATCCGCGTAATAGGCGGTGATGAAGATGATGGGCACGGTGGCCGACATCGGGTGGGAGTGAATCAGTTCGGCGGTTTCGAAACCGTCCATGCCGGGCATGCTGACGTCGAGCAGGATGACGGCGAACTTGTGGGCAAGAACTTGCCGCAGCGCCTCCGTGCCGGAGGTGGCGGTCAGTACTTCATATTCGTGGGACTGGGGTGAATTAAGAAGGATGGTCTGGAGTGCGAACAGGCTTGCGGCGTGGTCATTGACCACGAGGACTTTTGGCTTCTGCAATTGGGAGCTCTCTTCATTGTGGCGTTTTCTTGGGGGCATTCCCGTGTTGCCGTCGTTCAATGACATGAGGTGAGCCTCTCAAAAAAACATTGATACGCGGCAACGAAATTCCGCTTTCCCTGTAGCGTCTCAGCGGAAACACATTTAGAAGGAGCAAGGGTGGATTTGTTCCCGGTCATATCGAGATTCGTCAAGGCAACCATTACCGTGAACAATAAAATGCTTTGGGGAAGGGCGGCTTGTGTGGCCGCAAGAGGCATGCGCGCGTGCTGCATGCCGGATGAACTTGGGCAGGTGGCGTCATCCAATTTGCAGGACCGGCGAGCGAGCCGTCCACCTTACCCTGGAGAAAGCAAGACATGCATGCGAAGCAGGCGTTGCAGGACGATATGCGGATGGATCTTTCACCTTCAAGAGAAACCTGCGCCGAATTGCAGGGACTCGTGTTTGACGGGCTGCCCGCCGATGCCGAGGCGCAGATGGCGCGGCTGTATGGAAATGTATATGCGCTGCCTGCGCAGTGGAAGCTGACTGGCATGCTGGCAGGAAATATCGGCTCCTACGTTGAATCCTGCGGCAACGAATTGACGGCAATCATCGTCTTCACGCGTGATGGGCGCCGGGTGCGCGTGCTCAACGAAGGACATTGCTTCCCGGCAGCACTTCTCGAGCGCTTTTCTGCCCAGATGTTTTCCCAAGGCAATGCCGACGTGGTTGTCTTGCATGCGGTTCAGGCCGATCCGGTCGCGGCATATCCGTCATTCGCCTATGAATGCCTGGAGGACATCGTGCTCGACCTGCCTCCGACGGAGGAAGCGTATTTCAGCCGCCTCGGCGGCGCCACGCGAAGCTACATCAAGCGTTACCTGAACAAGCTGAAGAAAACCTTTCCCACGCTCAGTCATGAGATCGCGTCCAGAGCGGATATACGGGAAAAGGACATCCTCGACCTGATCGCGCTCAACAAGTTGCGCATGGAGCAGAAGGGCAAGGTCGCCGGCATCGACGAAGTTGAGACGCGGCGCATCGTCGCGCTCGCCAAGGAATGCGGCATCCTGAGCGTGTTTCGCATCGACGGACGCATCATCGCAGGAACGATCAACTTCCAGGCGGGAAGCAACGTCTTCCTGGAGACCATCGCCCATGATCCGGAGTGGAACGACTACCGGGTGGGCACGCTTTGCTGCTACCTGACGATCTGCGAATGCATAAGGCGCGGCGCCCGCGAATATCATTTCCTGTGGGGGCCGCACGATTACAAGTTCCGGCTGCTCGGCGTGGAGCGCCGGCTGTGCCACCTGACGATCTATCGTTCCCGCCTGGAGATGGCGCGGCACCCGCTGGTGGCCGCGGGAGACCTCAAGGCGAGGCTGCGCCGCCAGGCGCAATCTTTGCGGCGGCGCCTGAAGGAAGAGGGCGGCATTGCCGGGTTCGCGCGCATGCTGGCGCCATGGTCCGGTGGGTCTAGTGGGCCCAGACGCGGAGCTGGCCCTGCAGGTTGATGGTGCCGTCGATCGAGACGCGCCCGAGGTTGCCCGTGACGGGCGCCGCCGGATCCGACTGCACGCTGAGCGATTCGAAGCCGACGTTGCCCAGCCTGATATGCTCGGGCAGGGTCAGCTCGAGATAGCTCGAACCGTCCGGCTTCTTCTGCACTTGCAGCAGCATGCCGGAGATGTCGACGTTGCCGCGCAGGTTCTTGATGACGATGTAGTTGGTCGCGCCATTGACGGTATGGCCGATGGCGATGCGGCTGTCGGTGACCGGATTGTTCAAGGTCGGGTCGTTGAGCGCGATGTGCGCCGCGATGCCGATGCCGTCGCCGCCGGCGATGCCTTCGAGTTCTGAATCAGGCAGGGGCTGCAAGCCCTGCAGTTCCTCCAGCGCGCTGTCGGCGCGGGCGCACGGCAGGAGCAGCGCCGAGAGGGCAGCCGCAAGCAGCAAGGCGTGGAAGGAGAATAGGGCGCGCTTCATGGGCGGAACCGGATGTCGAGGTACTGGATCTGCATGCTGCCGATGCGGCTGGAGCCGAGGTCGAGGTTGCCGGTCATGTCGCTCTTGAAGGAGATGTTGTCGATGCTCATGCCGCCCGCCGGCGCGCCTGCGCTGCCGGGCCAGTCGATGCCCAGCCGCAGGCGTGGCGTTCCGGAAGCATCGGCTTCCGCGCGCAGGATGCCGGGCTGCGTCGACACGTCGGCGATGCGCCAGGGCGAACGGGTCAGGTTGCCGTTGGCGTCGACCGCGCCGATGCGGATGCCGCGCATGTTCATTTGTTCGGCGACGCCGGCGGGGTCGGCCTGGGTGACGTCGTCGCGTCCACGCGGCCGGAAGATGAGGTTGCCGATCTCCGCGCCCAGCGCAAGTCCCCAGGCGAAGCCGTCGCCGCTGCGCGGCGTGGTGAGCTGGATGCCGCCGCCTAGCAGCGCGGCATCTTTCAGCACCACGCTGCCGCCGTCCTGGCTGATGCCATTGGCGTTGACGTTCCAGTCGAGGGCAGCTTGCCAGCGCACGTTGCCGCTGGCGTTTATGGGAAAGGCGAGTTCGAGGAAATCCGCCAGGCCGGCTTCGCTGCGCCGGATGTCGAGGCGGAACGGATCGGCGAAGGGCAGCGTCGGGTCGTCGGAGCGGCTCGCCGACAGGTTCGACAGCGTGAGGCTGGATGGCGAAGGGCCGGGAGTGTAGTAGGTGATGCGCGCATTGCTCGTCAGCGCGAAGTTCGACAGGTCGAAGCTCATGCCGTCGCGGCCTTGCACCGAGGAGAGCGCCTGGTCGTTCAATGCTTCCATGGCATGCGCGGAGGGCAGCAGGGCTGCCAGCAGGCATACCGTTGCCAGCGGACGCCGGCCGGAGCGGATGGCGAACATGGCCTTCATTTCGCGGCCGCCACGCCGGCCAGCAGATTGGGCGGGAGGGCGCCGGTGGCATTGAGCGCCGTCAGGCGGTCGCGCCAGTTCATCCAGAATCCGGCCTGGGCCACGTCGGGCAATGGCATGGCCGGGTTGGGCGCGGCGAACTGCACCGGCGTCTTCAGCACCGCCATCCAGAAGTCGCGGCTGGGTCCGTTGGCATCGCCTGCCCGGATCGCGCCGACCTGGTTGAAATTCAGGCAGGTGCCGGTGCAGGCGCCGTCCCAGCGCTTGCCGCCGCCGGGATCGCCGCGCGAGTCGAGCGTGCCCGCCGCGCCGCCATCGATGAGCATCGAGCCGCTCAGGGTGTTCAGTTTCAGTCCGATGTCGCCGGCGATGCTGTCGAAGCCGAAGCGCATGCCGACGATCTCGCGCGTGGCGGCATTGCCGCCGTTCCTGTAGACGACTTCGAAATAGGGATTGGTGATCTGCACCACCCGTTGGGCGGCCGTGCCGTCGCTGCGGCCGAACTGCAGGGCCGCGATGTCGATGTCCGCGCCGCTGCCGTTGCGCGCGGGATAGCTGTATTCTCCCCAGCGCATGTTGCGGAAATTGGCGTTCAGCGCAACGTCCGCGCCGAGCGAGATGCGTGAAAAGTCGAAGCCGTTGGCGCTGCTGTTGGTGAGTTCGAGCAGGCCCTGGCCGCTGGTGAGCGCCAGCTCGCTGTCATCGAGCGCCTGCATCTGGGCGCATGCGGTCGGCGGCGCCAGCAGGCAGCTTGCCGCGGCGAGTCCGGAAAGGGCAATGATGAGGCGCATGGCGGTCTGGGTCGGAAGCGGAGGGAAGGTGAAGAACCGTGACGTATCGTGATTCGGCGGGAAAAAGAGGCGCTTCCCGGCCGAAGCCGGAAAGCGCTGCCTCACCCTTGGATCACGTTGCTGTAAATGGCTTGGATCAGTGAGCCCAGATCCAGGCGGTGGTGCCGCGCAGGTCGACCTGGTTCATCTGGAACGAGCCGAAGGACGGATTGGCGTTGGCCGCGATGGTGCCCAGGTTGGCGCTTGCTGCGGAGCCATCGTAGCCGCTGCCCATGCGGATCGCATCGACGGACATGCTCAGGATCTTGTTCTTGTTGGCATCGTCGATCTGCATGGATGCCGGGATCGCGATCTGGACCACGTCGGAGGTGCCGTTCCACATGGCGGGCGAGGGGCCGGCGGCGGCCGTCAGGGTGACGCCGTTCGCGCCCAGGATCGCGTTGAACACGTTCTTGTTGATGACGTCGATGGTGGCGCCGATCAGGCCCTGCGTCTTCATGTTGTAGAAGCTTACCGAGCCGCCGGTGCCCACATCGGTGTCGGTGTACTTGAATTCGCCGATGTTCACGTTCAGGTTGGCGGCGATGGAAACGCCGTCCTGGCCGCTCACTGCGCTCAGGGATTCGTCCTGCATCTCGGTCATGGCGGAAGCGCTGACGGCGACGAAGGCGAGAGCAGCGGCGATGGCGGTTTTCTTCAACAGTTTCATGGAAAGTCTCCTAGTAGATGTGCGAATGCGGTAAGTTGTCGTAGCATGTTGCGGTTGCCGCCTTCCTGCCCCCGTGCCCTTTTGGAACACCCCTGAACTGGAAACCGGGATATCGCCCGGCGCTTCCCTGCAAGAATCCGGCACCGCTTTGGTCTTAATATAAAAGCAATATTAAGAGCCTTCATGTTAGGACAATGGCAACAAAATCCGGTGGCCGCGCCCCTTACCGCGCAAGCCAAACATCTGGCTGAAAGAGCCACGCCCGCCGCACCGCGTCCGCAAAGAAACTTCCAGGCTTCCCGGGTCATTCCTCGCTGCGCCGCGACGTGACAAAACTGTTACCGCAGATAAACTAGAGGCCGCGCTCTATTGTTTCGATGACAAGTTCATGTCATCGTTGTTGCCCCTCGTCACAACGAAGTGACCAGCCATTCCGATGCCAGACCAGTTGCGTGAACTGCCGCCCGTGCTCCGGCCGGCGCCTTCCAAGCTTCGCCCGCCGGCGATGGGGTTTCCCTTCGTGGCCCGCCCGCGGCTGCTGGAACGCCTGCGCGAGCATCCGGCGCGCCTGACCTTCGTCCAGGCGCCGGCCGGATTCGGCAAGACCACGTTCCTGCGCCATGTCTTCGACACCTGCGCCGAAGAGGGCTGGAAGGTCGCCTGGCTCACGGCGGACCAGGGCGACAACGACCTCGACCGCTTCATGGTGTGCCTCGGCCAAGCCTTCGCCCTGGCGAACGGCGATGACGCCGCCGGTGCGCAATGGCCATCTAACTTCGAACTCGGTTCCGCGCTCGAGCGCCAGCAAAGCGCCTTCATGCTGATCATCGACGAGTTCGAGCATGTCCATAATCCCGCCGTGCTCTCGGTCATCGAGCAGATGATCGACATGCTCGGGCCGCGCCAGCGCATCGTCATCGGCTCGCGCGAGCAGCCATTGATGAGCGTCGGCCGGCTGCGGGTGAAGCAGCAGCTGCTCGAGATCGATGCATTTCAATTGCGCTTCAGCGTGCAGGAGACCAGCCACCTGCTGCGGGAGAAGCGCGGCCTGCCGCTCGACGGCCAGGACATCGAGCGGCTGCACCAGCTGACGGACGGCTGGCCTGCCGCCTTGTGGCTCTCCTCCATGGCGCTGCAGGACAACGACGATCCGAAGCGCTTCATCAGCCATTTCACCGGCAGCAACAGCGTCGTCACCTCTTACCTGGCGGAGGACGTGCTGTCGCACAAGCCGAAGGAAGTCCAGGACTTCATCCTGCAGACCAGCATCCTCCAGACCTTCTGCGCCGACAGCTGCAACGCGGTGACAGGGCGCAGCGACAGCCGCCGCCTACTCGAGGACCTCGAGCGTTCCAGCATGTTCGTCACCGTACTCGATGACCAGCATGCCTGGTATGCCTACCATCCGCTCTTTGCCGGCTTCCTGCGCGGCCAGCTCGAACGGCAATCGCCGGGCCTGGCGGCCGTGCTGCACCGGCGGGCCGCCCTGTGGCATGTCGCCCAGCAGCGTCCGGTCCCGGCGATCGACCATGCGCTCGCATGCGGCGACCAGGAACTGACCCTCGAACTTCTGGAAAAGCATGCCGAGTCGCTGCTGCTGCGCGGACGGGTGCGGCTGCTGGCGCGCTGGCTCGACGGCGTGCCGCACGAGGCGCTGCTGGAGCGGCCTGCGCTGGTGACGGTGTATGCCTGGTCGCTGATCCACATCAACCGCAGCGAGGAGGCGCTCGCCCTGCTCGAACATAGCGCCACCGCTGGCGCGGGCAGCGTGCTGCCGCATCCGATCTACCTGGTGCTGAAAACCTTGAGCCTCTTCATGCTCGACCGCTCCGAGCAGACCGCCGCCATGTGGGAAGACCCGCACATCCTCGGGACGGCGGAAAAGGAACCCTTGCTGCGCAGCATGCTGCTGATCGGCTGCGCGTATTACCAGGCGACCACCAGCCGCTTCCAGGAGGCGCGTGTGATGCTCGACCACGCCACCCGCGAGCGATCCGCCATCGGACCGCTGTTCAGCATCACCGTGGGCGGCTACGTGCACGCCATGCTGGACCTGATGCAAGGCCGCCTGCGCGCGGCGACGGCGCGCCTGCAGGCCCTCATCGGCCATCCCGCGCCGTACGCGCCGAGGCAGGCCGGCGCGGACGCCGGCTGCGCCCGCCAGGGCGCGGATACCGGGTTCGCCAGCCTGTATCTCGCCGAGGCGCTCTACGAGGCGGACGCGCTCGATGAAGCGAAGCGCCTGCTCAAGCTCTACCTGCCGCTCGTGAAGGACGCCGGCATTCCCGACCAGCTCATCGCCAGCCACGTCCTGCATGCGCGCATCCTCCACGAGCAGGGCCAGGGCGGCGACGCCATGCATGTCCTGCTCGACCTCGAACAGCTGGGCATGCAGCGCGGGCTGCTGCGCATCATCGACATGGCAAGGCTGGAGCGCGCGCGCCAGGCGACCCTCGACGGCAACCAGGTCGTGGCGCGCGACCTGCTGGCGCTCGTCGGCGAACAGCCGTCATGGCTGTGCCGCCATGTGCAGATGGTGGCCAACGACATCGAGACGCCGGCGCTCGCGCATTACCGCTGGCATGTCCGCTTCGGCAACCCGCATGCCATCCTTCCCGGCCTCAAGGATCATCTGCACGATGCCCAGGCGCGCGGACGTATCCGCTATGCCATCCGGGTGAAGATCCTGCATGCGCTGGCGCTGCACCTGGCCGGCCAGCGCAACCTCGCCCTGCGCACCATCAAGGAAGTGCTGGAGGATGCCATGCCGGAAGGGATCGTCCGGCCGTTCAAGGAGGAAGGTCCGCTGCTGCTCGGCCTGCTGCGCGAACTGCTCGACGGCAGCGGCGAGCCGGGGGAGCGCGAGGAACGCGATCGCGCGGGCCTGCTGGCCTTCATGCAGAGGATGCGGGGCGAGCCGTCGACCACTGGCCTGACGACGCCGCCGCCTTCCGCGCTGGCGCGCGCACCCGTCCAGCAGAGCGACCTGACCTCGCGCGAACTCGACGTGCTGGTGCTGCTGGCGAAGGGTCACGGCAACCAGGCGATCGCCGAAAAGCTGTTCGTTTCCATCACCACCGTGAAGACCCATCTCCGCAACATCAATGCCAAGCTCGGCGCGCACAACCGCACCGAAGCCATCTCGCTGGCGCGCTCGCGCTGCATCATCGACTAGCATCCGCTTAGGGAACATCGCTCAGCCCGGCCGGCTGTCCCGCGCCGCGCCCACCGCCACGCCGGCTTGCCGGAAGACCGAGCCGATGGCCGCGCTGACACCGGTGATCACGTCGGCGTCGCTTGCAAGCTGACGCGCGCGTTGCTGCAGGAGCCGGTAACCCGTCCACGCCCGCGCCGCATCGGACGTCTCCTCGGTCCCGTCCTCCCGGGCGGCGGACGCGTCCGCCGCCCGCAGGCGCGCCTCGGGCGCGCGCAGCGCCTCCTGCGCCGTGCCCAGCTGGCCGGCCAGGCCGCGCGCGATGCGTTCTATCATCGCCGCCGGCAGGCCGTTTTCCGGCGGGGCCGGATGGCGGTGCATGATCAGCCGGATGGCGGCGCAGTGGGCCACCACGAGATAGTTCTGCACCACGAAGCGGTCCAGTTCCATCAAGGCATAGCGCTTGTTCTCCGGCTCGTCCTGCATGCGCTGCAATGCGTTGCCAAGGCCGGCGATGCTATCCATGAAGCGCTTGCGCGCGACGCGGTAGGCGAAGTCGTCGGCATCCTCGTCGAGCAGCAGCTTGCGCCAGGCGGCGATGTAGCCGCGGTTCGCCGCCAGCACCCGGTCGGCCTGGCGCGGAATGTCCTCGTACTCCCATGACGGCAGGACGTAGGTGAAGACGCCGGCGATCAGCACGCCCACGCCGGTATCGAGCAGGCGCTCCAGCATGGCGTGCGAGGCTTCCGGCGTGGTCAGGCCGATGAGCAGCAGGACCTGGGCGCTGGCGGCGATCGCGGTGTAAAGGTAGCGGATGTTGAGGAAGGCAGGGGCGGCGGCCGTGGCGATGAACAGCATGCCCAGCAGCGCGAGCGGCGCATGCACCACCTTCAGGATCAGCGCCGTGAGCACCGAGCCGACGAGCGTGCCAATGACGCGGTCGTTGCGCCGGCGCCGGGTCATGCTGTAGTTCGGTTTCAGGATCACCGCCACGGTGAGGGCGATCCAGTAGCCGTGCGTGGCATAGGGAAGGACGCGCGACAGCGCGAGCGCGAAGGAAATGCCGACCGCGACCCGGATTGCATAGCGGAAGGTGGGCGAGCCGAGCCGGATCTCGGACACCAGGATGCGCCACTCGTAGCGTTGCCGGCTGAGAAAGGGCGCCCAGGCATCCTGTATCGCCGGCGGCTCGGGGATGCTTGCGCCGCTGCCGGGCCGGTGCAGGCGTTCGACGGCCCGCAACAGTTCCCGCAGCTTGACGATGGTGACGCGCAGCGCATAGTCGGCGGCCGGCGTGGAGCGGCCGGCGTCGGTCGCCTGCCGGGCCTGGGCTTCGATGCGGTCGAGTTCGGGGCCGCGGTCCGGCGGCGGGGCGGGCAGGCGGTTCTGCGCCATGGCGAAGGCAACGTTTTCGAGATCGTCGGCAAGCAGGCCGGCGAGGCGGCCGAACGCCATCAGCAGGTCGCCGTCGGAGACATGCTTGCGCAGCAAGGCATAGTCGGGGTGCATGGCGAGCGCCAGCTCGTAGACATCCAGCATGGCGTAATGCGCGCGCACCAGCAAGGTGTCGCGCTGCGCCGGCGCCACCCGCAGGATGAGGTCGCGCGAAGCCTGCTGCCGTTCCGCCAGCGTGGTCTGCTGGCGCACGAGGCGCGTGAATTGCGTGCCAAGGTCGCGCCGCGCATCGTAGAAGCCCGCCTTGATGCGGAGATACGCGGCGAGCGCGTAGAGCGACTCGGCCAGCACCTGCTGCTTGATGCGTTCGCGCAGCCACCACGACACGGCCAGCGAATACAGCATGTAGGAAAAGCCGCCGGCAAAGAACAGCAGGCTGGTGGCCACGGCATGCTCGCCGCCGGTCGGATTGCTGCCGGTCTGCATCATGGTGAAGAGCGCGGCGAACTGCAGCGGCATAGCCTTGCGTCCGAAGACGACCAGCATGCTGGTGATGAAGCCGACCAGGCCGGCCAGCGGGACCAGCAGCCAGGGGTGCGGCGCGCACAGGCTGCTCACCAGGGCGATTGCCGAGCAGAGCAGCACGCTGGTCAGCATCTCATTGAATTTGTGCTTCAAGGGACTGGGCAGGTCCATCAGGCTGTTGCACAGAGCCCCGAAGGCAACCGCGACGCCGATGCGTTCGCCGAAGGCAAGGGTTGCCAGCAGGGCGATCCCTACCACGCCGGTGGCGATGCGCAGGCCGGTATAGAAGTAATGGCTGAAGAAGAAGGTGCGTGGCGAAAGGGCGTAGTGCATGGAAACGATTGCCTGTCTGGATGGCGGGGTTGGACGTTGCGCGGCGCGATGGGTCATGCGGGCCGGCATGCATGAGAGCTTGGAGCGGCGAAGACGCCTGCCGTTCTGTCATTCCGGCGGCGCCCTCCGATGCATGGCGGCAATCTCGGGGCAGTCGCTAGGACGCGGGCGCCGGCATCGCCAGCAAGCGCGCCAGCGGCGGGTTTTCCTGCATGCGTGCCATCCACCACGTCATTGCCTGTCCTTCCTCGCCGCTGCGCCAGGCGAGGTGGAAGGATTCCGGCGCCCTCGGTTCCTCCACCTCCTTTTCCACCAGCAGGCCGGATGCGATCGCCTGCCTTGCCCATGCCTCGGGCAGGAAGCCGACGCCGAGGCCGGCTGCCAGGAAGGCAAGCTTCGTCTCCATGTCCGGCACTGTCAGCACGTCCTGGCCGAACAGCAGGCCGACGGTGCGCGCGGGAAGCCTGCGCGCGGAGTCCGCAACCGAAACGGCGCGCCAGGTCTGCAGGTCGTCCTTGGCCAGGGGGCGTTTTACCGCGGCCAGGGGATGACCCGGCGCGACAGTGAAGATGAAAGGAATCTGTCCCAGCGGCAAGGTGGTATAGCCGCCGCCGGACGGCCCCTCGCCTGCCGCTCCGACCAGCAGGTCGACGCGTCCGTCGAGCAGCGCTTCCCAGGTGCCAGACATGGATTCCTGGACGATGCGCAGGCGGGTCTGGTCCGTGCACGCATAGAAGTCGGCGACGTCATCGCGAAGTCCGAACGGCGAGAACAGCGAGTCCATGCCGATGATGAATTCGGTTTCCCAGCCCGAGGCGACGCGGCGCACCCGGCATTCCAGGTCGCCCGCCGCCTTGAGCAGGTAGCGTCCTTCGCGCAGCAGTTCCCGCCCGGCCGCCGTCAGTTCCACCCGCGGGCCGGAGCGCTCGAAAATCTGCACTCCGAGGTCTTCTTCCAGCTTGCCGACGGTATACGAGATGGTCGACGGCACGCGGAACAGCTCCTTGGCGGCGCGCGCGAAGGAACCGCGGCGATCGATGGCGTCGATGATCTGCAGGGCGTCGAGGCTAAGCTTCAGCATGGGATGGGCATTCGAAAATTTCGATCATTGGACGGTAAACTTTCCGTTTTGATTTCCGGGCCGGCGTCACCATAATACAACCATGTCGAGAGAGATGCGTTGAGAAAGGCCGGATGGAACGGCCTGAACGTCAGCGACAAGGGCATTCAAAATTTTCGAACCAAACTGGAAAGGATGCATCATGCTGCAAGTCCGCAAAGGCAATGAACGTGGCACCGCCAACTTCGGCTGGCTGGATTCGAACCACAGCTTTTCGTTCGGCCATTACTATGATCCGCGCCACAACGGCTTCGGGCCGCTGCGCGTGATCAACGAAGACCGGGTCGAGCCGGGCGCGGGCTTCGACACACACGGGCACCGCAACATGGAAATCGTTTCCTATGTGCTGAGCGGCGCGCTCGAGCACAAGGACAGCATGGGCAACGGTTCCGTGCTGCGTTACGGCGACGTGCAGCGCATGAGCGCCGGAACGGGGGTACGGCACAGCGAGTACAACCCGTCCGACAGCGAGCAGGTGCATTTCCTGCAGATCTGGATCGAACCCGGCGTGCAGAACGTGACGCCGGGCTACGAGGAAAAGCATTTCGACCAGGCGTCGAAGATCGGGCAGTTGCGCCTCATCGTGTCGCCGGATGGAAAGGACGGCTCGGTATCGGTGCACCAGGATGCGCGCGTCTACGCATCCATCCTCGGGCAGGGCCACGAGGTGCGGCATGAACTGCAGTCCGGGCGCCTTGCCTACGTGCACGTCATCCGCGGCAACGTCAGCGTCAATGGCGTGAGCCTCGCCGGCGGGGATGCGCTGAAGCTGAGCGACGAGGCCCTTGTGACCTTGAACCAGGCCGATGATGCGGAAGTGCTGCTGTTCGACCTTCCGCACTGACGCACTGACGCCATGCAGAAGCGCCTTCCGCGAGGAAGGCGTCTTCCCGCACCGCATTGCGGTCAAGGCAGGGAGGCGGTTCCCTGGTCGCCGTTCGATGCCGCGCCAACCTGGCCGTGCGACGACTCGCCGGAAATGTCCTGCAGGATCTCGGCCAGCTTGCGCGCGCCCGCGTGCAGGCGTATCGGGTTGCAATACACCAGGTGAAGCATGCTGGTCTGCGCCGCGATGCCTTCCAGCGGCAACATGCGAAGGCTGTGCTTCTGCAGCAAGGGCTCCAGGTGATGGCGGGGCAGCCACGCATAGCCGAATCCCTCGGAGAGGGCATTGATCGCCCGGTCGATGCCGCTCACATGCCACGGCGGCACCCGCCTCGCGCTGTTCCGCCTGCTCGCAAGCGGCGGCGTCACGCTGCCGGAGACGACGACCTCGACCTGGTTTTCGAGATCCTGGACCGTCAGCGCGCGATGCAGCTGGAACAAGGGATGCATGGGATGCGCGACCGCGATCATCTCGATGAAGATCAGCGGATCGGCGGCGAAACCGCGCGGCACGTTGCTGCTGATCGCCAGGTGGGCGCCATGGTCGCGCAGCAGGTTTTCCGCTTCGGCGGGACCCGCTTCCTTGAGCGCAACCTGCGTGTGCCCGGCCTCCTTGTCGAATTGCCTGAGGGCCCACATCAGGAGCTTGTTCGGGAAGTTGCCGTCCACGACCAGGCGCACTTCGCTGCCCAGGCCGTCCCGCAGCTTTTCCGCGAGCACTTCCAGTTCGAGCGCTTCGTGCATCAGGTTGCGCGAACGTTCGAGCAAGGTGCGGCCCTCTTCGGTGACATAGGCCTTCCTGCCTTCGACCTTCAGCAGGCAGACGCCGAGCTGCTCTTGCAGCTTGGCAATCGAATAGCTGATGGCGGACTGGCTGAGGTGAAGGTGGTTGGCGGCGCCGGTGAAACCATTGCAGTCGACCACCGCGTGGAGCATTCGCAATTGACGCAGGCTGACATGCAGGCTTCTCGCATCGTAGAGGCGCCTGCCTCGCAGTGCGCCAGTTTCATTCAGCTGCAAACCAAGGAGGCATGAGGGTGTATTGTTGTTTGGCTTCATCGCTTTTCCATTCAAACATCTACCACTGAACCGTGTCGACCAGCTGAACTTGAGTCGGACTGAAAACCCTAACATCGCGTGGATCAACCATCTTTTTTGTGACTGCTAGTTTTAATCTAGCTCAAGCCAGTTACCCTGGGGTTCCTCTTTCTGTTGCGCTCATCATGCGGGCGTTACGAATACCGGGAAAAACAGCAAAGGTCATCGGACAAGCCGCGGTGTCTCAGCCTTTGGTCAAGGGGGCCAGCTCGGGGCGCGGCTGCGCGACCGGATCCACGCAGCGGTCAAGGGTTTCCGCAAGCCGCCGCGAAAGCATCTGGAAGCGATGATGCGTCTCGACATAATGCCGGCCGGCCAATCCCATCCTGCGGCGTTCGGCGTCGCCCAGATTCCATAGCTTGACGATGGCGTCGCCAAGCGCGGCCGGATCGGCGGGCGGCACGGCGATGCCGGCGTTCGCGTCGGCCACCGGGTTGTTCGCGGCGGCGGAGGCGATGAGGATGGGACGCGCGGCGGCAAGGTAATCGAACAGCTTGTTCATGCTGATGCCATAGCGATAGAGTTGCGGCCGATCCAGCACGGAAATGACGAAGGCATCCGCCTGCGCCGCGAGCGCGGGAATGGCCGTCTTTGCGACCGGCGGCTCGAAGCTGACGTTGTCGAGCCCGAGGCGCCGCGCCAGCTCGCGCAGCTCGGGCTTGAGCGGACCGTCGCCCACCATGCGCAGCTGCAACGCTCCCGGCGGCAATTGGCGCGAGGCATGCAGCAAGGCATGCAGCACATGATCGAGCCCGTTGGCGGTGCCATGCGAACCAAGGTACATCAGCACGAAGGGCGCGCCCGGAGCGGGCTGAGGCTTCGCCGCCAGGGGAAAGGCATCGGTTTCCACGCCATTCGGTATCCACGTGACCTTGCTGCGGGGGATGCCCAGCGGCGCGATGTAGTCGGCCGCGTTCGGAAGCACGGTGACGATGTTTTCGGCGGACCGATACAAGGCGCGCTCCAGGCGGCGCAGCATCCAGGTCATCGGATGGCGTTCAGTCAGCCGTCCCAGGTCGATCAGCGTCTGCGGCCACAGGTCCCGCACCTCGAACAGGAAAGGCACCCCATGGCGGCGGGCAAGCAGGGCGCCCGCCAGCGCCGCGAAGGGATGGACGCTCGAGCCGATGATGGCGTCCGGACGGGGCAGGGCGGCGGTAGACGCGGGCAGCAGGGCGCGCATGGTGTAGGCGAGCATGTTCACCATGCGGCCGCCGCCATTGCCGCGATAGCGCGGCGTGCGCAGCCAGAGAAAAGGGACCTTGCCGCACACTTCGTGGCGGAAAGCCTCGTTCGCCTGCAATCGCTGGCCGTCGCCGTTATGCTCGGCGCTGGCCGCGATGATGGTGGCTTTCCAGCCGAAACGGGGCAGGTGCTCGGACAAGCTGTAGTGCCGCGTGCCGCCGGGCGCTCCCGGCTCCACCGCATAATGGTTGAGTATCCATACTTGCTTCATGCTCGCTCCTTTCCGGGACGCCCCTTGCCAGGCAAGGGGCACAGGCCTGCCTCAGGGATGAACCAGCGAGGCCAGGAACATGCTCATGTAGAGTGAGCGGTAACGCACCGGCACGCCCTGGCCCAGGTTGGGATAGAAGCGTTCGATGAAAGCCCGGTCATCGGGCGCGCTGCTGTAGGCGATGTCATACAGCCGGCGTCCCAGCAGGCCGATCATGGGCAGGTAACGGGCCCAGGTGACATAGCCGCCGGTGGGAAAGGAATCCGTCATGCCATAGGGTGCGGTGCCGGCCGTGCAGCCGGGTGCGGCAACCACGCCGAACCAGCCATTGGCGCCGCTCCAGTAATTCGCGAACAGCGGCCGCAGCGTATCGCCGTTCCATGGGCCATTGAGCAGCATGGCGGCAAACGCCTGCGGCAGCGTTGGCAGCGGCAGGCGGGCCTCGCTCACCGCGAACACCGATTTCAGCGCCGCGCGGTTGCGCTCGAAGGCATCGACCGCCTGCACCAGCCGCCGCGCATGGCTCAGGTCCCAGCCGATGTCGGCGCGCTGGGGTATCGCAGCGGTGTCCACGCGCGGCACGCCGGCCGGACAGGACACCGGGCTGTCGGCGCCCTCGTAGGCGGCGTAGGCATTGGCCGCCATCCGCTTCCAGTATCCCCGGTCGAGGTCGGCGGAGTCCGTGTTCGCAAGCCGCAGCGCGGGACTGTTCAGGATGGACACGCGCGCGCTGAATGCCTGCAGCAGCGCATTCAGATGCTGCTTGAGCTTGCCATCGGCGGCGGTCGTGGCCCCGAGCCCCTGCTTCACTTGCCACTGGCGCAGGCCGGCCAGTTCCGCGTAGATGGTCAGCGGCCACAGGTCCTGGTCGGAAAAGAGCAGGAAGGAATCATCGGCGCGCACATCCTGAAGACCGGCCTTGCGCACCTGCATCAGGCGATTGATTTCATAGTCGCCCGACCAGCGCAGCATGTGTTCGGTCACGATGGCAACGGTGTCGTTGATGAAGTCTTTCTCCTTGCCCGACAGCGGTGCATCCGAAGTTGCGAGCGCATTTGCAACGAACGAGGCGAGTCCGAGGAACTGGAAGCTGACGAGCTTGACTTCGCGGCCAAGCAAGCCGTTGTCGGCGCAGATGGCGCCGCCGCGGCAGATCCATGCGCGGCCCGTTGCCGGCGCAGGCGCGGGCTCGAGCGAAGGATAGGTGGCGGCGACCAGGCCGGCCGCCTCGCGCAACCGGTCGATGCGCCCGCATTGCTGGGCCATCGACCACAGGCTCTGGCTATAAAGCTGCATGTCGTAGAGCGCATAGGTATCGCCCTGGCCGAGCAGGCGCTCCGGCAGCATTTCCTGCTCGAACGGCGCACGGACTTGCTGGTCCCACAACTGCCACGTGTCCGCTTCGACGCGGCCGCCACAGAGGAAATCAGCGTCCGCGCTGCTTGCCTGCGCGCCGGCGGCCAGCGGAACCTGCAGCGCGAACAGCAGCGCGATGACAAACAAGGAATGCAGGCGGGTAATCATGCGTGCGTCCGGTTCGGGGGTAAGGACATGGTGTCCGCTCACGTTGCTTGGCTTGGCTTGGCTTGGCAGGCGGGCAAGGATTGCCCTTCCCGCGCCTCGCGGAAGGGCTCGATCACGCCATGCGGTTGCAGTTTGACTAAGTCCAATAGCGGTGTGCTTGACCTAATTCAAACTACAACGGATCGATGAGATGCCTGTCGCATCGGCGGACAAATGCATCAGGCGATTCGATGGAGCGCGGCCGGAACGATCGAGGTTTTCGATGGATCCAGGCCCACATGGCGGACATTCCCTTTCATTTCGGCCATCATTGGAAAAACTGGTAAAACTTGTTGCCTATCTCGGCAATGCAAGCGTGATGATTCCGCTGGCATGCGGCATCGCGGCCTGGCTTGCGTTATCCGGGGCTGCCGGCCTGGCATGGCGCTGGATGCTGCGCTTTGCCGTCGCCTGCCTGCTGGTGGCCGCATCGAAGGCGGCCTACATGGGCTGGGGCGTTGCGCTGCCGGAGATCGATTACAACGCGCTGAGCGGCCATGCCATGCTGGCGGCGGCCGTCTTTCCCGTGCTGTCGCGCACGATGCTGGGCAGGATGATTGCGCATCCGGCCGGCGCCGCAGCCTTGCCCGGCCTCGGGCTCAGCGTGGCGATGCTGGCCTTCCTGGTGCATTTCGGCTTCCATACCTTGTCGGAAGCGTTGGGCGGATGGCTGCTGGGTTGCATCGCCAGTCTCCAGGTCATCCGGCGCCTGCCGCCTGCACCGCACGCATCATCCGACCCATCTATTCCGGTTGCCTCGCTGCGCTGGATCGCCGCGGCATGCACCGTGATCTTCCTGGCATCCGGCTGGCTCGCGCACGGCCATGGCAAGACCTGGATAGAAAAAGCCGCGCTGCATCTTTCAGGCAGGACGTCGCCGATCGCCTGGAAACGCTGAGTTCACCGCGTGTCATCGAGAAATGCGCTGGATGCGTCGCGCATGCCGGGTTTTCCATCGAAAACCTGTATTTATCATTTTGCCTGCGGACGATAGATTAAGCATTTGCTCCGTCGGAATTCCTCGCCATGGCTGCCACTCTCATCCGGACCTATCCGCGCGCCGCTGCGAAACCACGCGGGAGGGCACCCAGCCGGGCCGGCGCGATGCTCGTGCATGCCGGATATCTCCTGCTGTTCCCGGGCTTCTTCTTCTACCACGCGGCGATCGGAACCGGAAAGCTCGGCCCCGTGCTTGCCGGCTTTTTCTCGCCCGTGGCCTTGATGCTGCTGCCGCTGCTGCTGTTCTACTACTGCATGGAAGCCGTACGCAATCCGCGCTTCCTCGGTGGAACCGACGTGGCCTTCCTGTTGTTCCAGCTCTACTATTTCTTCATGGTGGCTTTCCAGTGGGCCACCAGCGATGCGCCGCATCCAAACGAGGAGCACGCCGTCGCGCTGCTCCAGTTCGTGCCGGTCTACATCATCTTCCGCATGGCCGATTTCCATTCCCGCGGCGTGCTCCTGGCCTCCGTAGCCGCGCTGGGCGGCATGGCAGCAATGATCTTCGATCTGTCGTCCAACGGTTTTTTCGATCTTTCCGAACGGATCACCGGGCACGACTCCGCGACCATCATTACCTACCAGGGATTCGCGCGGTCCTTCCTCATGACCTACCTCGTCGCGGTGCCATTCATCAAGTCATTGCCATTGCGCCTCGTCCTGCATGGAGTGTCGCTTGCAGCGCTGTATTTCAATGGTGCGCGCAGCGAACTCGTGGGCGCGCTGCTGGCCGTCGCGCTGGTCGAGACCGTGCTGGCCAGGCGGCGCTTGTGGGTGGCGGGCGGCATCGCGTCGTTGGCCATGCTCGCCTTCGGTCCGCATGTGTCCTACCTGGCGAAGATGCTGCCCGGGAATCGCATCCTGGAACTGCTCGATCTGTCGACGTCCTCTTCCTGGGGTTCGCGCAACGAAATGTTCGAGGTTGCCTTGCGAACCGTCGGCGAACATCCGCTGCTGGGAGACTATGGCAGCTACATCAACGTCGGCGGCGTGGGATCGTATGCCCATAACCTCATCTCTGCCTGGGTGGACCTGGGACTGTTCGGCTTTCTATTCATCCTTGCGCTGATGCTGGTGCCGCTGGGCATGCTGGCGGCGGACATGGCCCGGCGCCGGCATGCCGGCCTGCTAGGCGAATGCCTCAACGCATTCTGCCTGCTCGGCGTCACCCTGTTTCTCCTGGCCACGGTCAAGGACTTCACCTACCTCGGCGTGCCGGCCGCCATCGGGGTCTTCGGACGCTATCGCGAGCTGGTGCTGGGCGGGTCTGCGTCGCCAAGGCGAACGGTGAATCGCATGCGGCAGGGAAAAACCAGCATCGAAAAACTGGATGGAAGCGCTGCATAGACTGGTCCGGGAATCTAAATTTGGTACTTATCCGCGGCGGTACCGGTTTCTATACTTGGTTCATGATTAACATCCACCTCTATCCCTCGCCTTTCCTGAACGAGAGCCGCATCCTGCGCGAGGCGCGCCTGCTGGAGAAGCTGGGACTGTTCGAGCGCATCGACCTGGTAGGGACGGGGCGCAGCGACCTGGCCGTGACGGAAGCGGTGAGCGACCGCATCCACATCCGCCGGATCGGCCTGCGCGATGAATCGCTTTCCTTCCTGGAGAAGACGCAGGCGACGATGACGTGGAGCGCGGCGGTGTTCCGCAGTTATCGCGGCGAGCGGATCGGCTGCGTCAATTGCCACAGCATCGCGACCTTGCCGCTCGGCGTGCGCTTCAAGCGCACGACCGGCGCCCGCCTGGTCTACGACGCGCATGAACTCGAAACCGAAACGAATGGATTGCACGGCTTGCGCAAGCGGTTGACCAAGTTGACCGAGCGCGCGCTGATCGGCCAGGCGGACCACTGCATCTTCGTCGGCGATGCCATCGATAACTGGTATCGCGAAGCATACGGCATCACGAATACGACGGTTCTCTACAACTGCCCCCCTTACCGCGAATTGCAGCCGAGCGACGTGTTCAGGGAACGCTTCGGCATTCCGGCCGACATGCCCATCTTCCTCTACCAGGGATTGATCGGCGAGGGCCGCGGCCTGCGCCTGCTGGTGGAGGCGTTCGCCGGGCTGCGCGGGCGCGCGGCGCTGGTCATCCTCGGCTATGGCCCCTTGTCCGGCTGGGTTCGGGAGCAGGCCGATGCCTGCGACAACGTCTTCCATCATCCAGCGGTGCCGCCCGGCGAACTCCTGTCCTACACTGCGGCGGCCGACGTCGGCCTGTCGGTGATCGAACCGACATCCTTGAGCTATGAGTACTGCATGCCCAACAAGCTGTTCGAATACATCATGGCGGGCAAGCCTCTCATCGTGTCGCCGACCACGGAACAGCGGTCCTTCCTGCGTCGCTTCCGCGTCGGGGAAGTGGCCAGCGAACTGACGGCGGACGCCTTGCGGTCGGCGGTCATGACGCTGCTTTCCCGGCCTCCCGGACACTACCAGGCCGAGCTTGCCCGCGCGCGCCAGCTGTTCAACTGGGACCGGCAGGAAAAGGCCCTGGAGTCCGTTTACCGGCAATGGCTGGGATTCGATGCGCCGGTTCGCAGCCTGGCGCCCATGGAAGGGGAAGCGACTTGATTGCAATCGTCGATTATGGTGTGGCCAATCGCGGATCGATGCTGAACATGTTGCACCGGGTCGGCGCGAAACCCGTCCTGGCCTCCACGCCCGAAGCCATCATGAAAGCCGACAAGATCATCCTTCCCGGCGTCGGCGCCTTCGACCACGGCATGCAGGCGCTGGAGGACAGGGGACTGGTGCAGGCGCTGCGCGAACGGGTGCTGAACGACGGCGTGCCGCTGCTCGGCGTGTGCCTCGGCATGCAGATGCTGGGGCGGGGCAGCGAGGAAGGCAATCGCGCCGGCCTCGGCATGATCGACGCCTACTGCCGTCGCTTCCGTTTCGCCGAAGGCGAAAAGCTGAAGGTGCCGCACATGGGCTGGAGCAGGCTCGCCGTCAATGGAAACGACGCATGGCTCCTGCATGAACTCGACGAGCGGGCGCGCTTCTACTTCGTCCACTCATATCACCTCGTCTGCGAAGACGACGCCGATGTCGTGGCCCGGGCCAATTACGGACGTGACTTCGTGGCCCTGGTCCAGCGCGGCAACGTGATGGGAGCGCAGTTCCATCCCGAGAAAAGCCACCGCTTCGGCATGGCGCTGCTGCGCAACTTCGTGGAGATGCGATGCTGCACGCCCGCGTGATCCCCTGCCTGCTCCTGCGCAACGGCGGCCTGGTGAAGACGGTGCGCTTCGACGAGCCGCGCTACGTCGGCGATCCCATCAATGCCGTGCGCATCTTCAACGAGAAGGAAGTCGACGAGCTGGTCTTCCTCGACATCAGCGCCCGCGCGGCCGAGACCGGCCCGAATTTCGAGCTGCTGGCCGACATCGCAAGCGAAGCCTTCATGCCGTTCGGCTATGGCGGCGGCGTGCGAACCATCGACCAGGTGAAGCGGCTCTACGCGCTGGGCGTCGAAAAGGTCATCATAAACAGCGCTGCGGTCGAGCAGCCCGGCCTGGTGACGGAAGCCGCCTCGCTTGCCGGAATCTCGGGGGTCGTGGTCTCGATCGACGTGCGCCGCAACTGGCGCGGCCGCTATTCGGTGCATACCCGGTCCGGCCGGCACGACGCCAAGCTCGACCCGGTCGAGCATGCGCAAGAGATGGAGAAGCGCGGCGCCGGGGAGATCCTGCTCAACGCCATCGACCGCGACGGCATGATGGAGGGATACGACCTCGAACTCGTTCGCCGCGTCGCGCAGGCGGTGTCGATTCCCGTGGTCGCCGCCGGCGGCGCGGGAAGCTGCTCGCACCTGCGGCAGGCGGTCGACGCCGGGGCATCGGCCGCGGCCGCCGGCAGCATGTTCGTGTTCCATGGCAAGCATCGCGCCGTCCTCATCACCTATCCCGATTATTACCAGCTGGAGGCGATCTTCAAATGACGGCGATTGCAATGAACGAGTTTCCCGCTTACCAGGCTTGCGTGCGCTGCATCATGGACAACGTGGTCGACGACGCCATCCGCTTCGACGACAGCGGCGTCTGCCATCATTGCCGCCGCTACGATGAACTCGTGAGTTCACGCGTGCTGCACGGCGAACGCGGACGGGAAGCGATGAAGGCGCTCGCCGCGAAGATCAAGGCGGCGGGACGCCATGCGGACTACGACTGCATCATCGGCGTCAGCGGCGGGGTGGACAGCACCTACGTCGCCTACGTGGTAAAGCAGTACGGGCTGCGGCCGCTCGCCGTTCATTTCGACAACGGCTGGGATTCCGAACTCGCGGTCAGCAACATCGAACGCGTGCTGCGCAACCTCGACATCGAGCTCTATACCTATGTCGTCGACTGGGAAGAATTCCGCGACCTGCAGATTTCGTTCCTGAAGGCCTCGACGCCCGACGGCGAGATTCCCACCGACCATGCGATCAATGCCCTGCTGTGGCGCGAAGCCGACCGGCGCGGCGTGAAGTACATCATCTCGGGCATGAATTTCGCGACGGAATCGATGAGCGTTCCGGCGTGGTCCTACGGCCATTCCGACTGGCGCTACATCAACGACGTGCACCGCCGCTTCGGCGCGGTGAGCCTGCGTACCTATCCGCGCTTCAACCTGCCGTATCTCTTCTACGTCAACATCGTGCGCGGCATCCGCATCGTGTCCATCCTGAACTACCTCGATTACGACAAGGAAGAAGCCAAGGCCGTGCTGCGCGACGATCTCGGCTGGAAGGACTATGGCGGCAAGCATCATGAATCCATCTATACCCGTTTTTACCAGGGCTACGTGCTGCCGCGCAAATTTGGAATCGACAAGCGCTACGGCCATTATTCCGACCTGATCAATTCCGGCCAGATCAAGCGGGAGCAGGCCCTGGAAGAATTGCGCAAGCCGCCCTACGCGGAGGACCTCCAGGAACAGGACCTGCGCTACGTGCTGAAGAAGCTCGGGCTCACCGGAGAGCAGTTCGACGCGATGATGCGCGCGGCGCCGAAGTCCTTCAGCGATTACCGCAACCAGTTCGCCGAGGTGAGCTTCCTGCGCAAGTCCGTCAACCAGCTAAGGAAACACCACCTGTACCCGCGCTGAAGCCGGCGCGGTTCGCCGTCCGGACCGAGCCTTGCCGCAGGCGCCCTGCCATTCCAGTCTTGCGAGAGAACCCGCGATGAACCAGCTTCTGTTACCCGCACCGTCGCGTCCCACCGAAATCAACCAGGAATTGCGGGAGGTCTCCGTCCTTTCGCGCCTGTTCATGACCCTGTCCGACAGCCGCTGGCTGGTCGTCTTCATCACCATCCTCTGCACGCTGGGCGGATTGCTGTATGCGCTGGCCGCGACCCCGCTGTACGAGGCGAACCTGCTGGTGCAGGTCGAAGACATGTCCGGCGCGAGCGGCACGGGCAGCTCCAGCGCGCCGAAGAACATCCAGGGCGACCTGTCCGGCGCATTCGACATCCGCACGGCGACCGCATCGGAAATCGAGATCCTGCGCTCGCGCGCCGTGGTCAGGCAGGCGGTGGAAAACCTGAAGCTGTACATCGACCTGGAGCCGCACTATTTCCCGGTGATCGGCGCCGCCGTGGCGCGCTACAACAAGAAGCTGTCGACGCCCGGCATCGCGGGACATGGCGGCTACGTATGGGGCAGGGAAGATGCCGCCGTCTCGCGCTTCGACGTGCCGCCCGAGATGGAAGGCAGGCAGTTCGTCCTGCGGGTAGGAGATGGCAACACCTATCGGCTCCTGGACGAGGAACAGGGAATCGACATGCAGGGCCGGGTCGGACAGGTCCTCGCCGGACCGGCCGGCAACGGCCAGATCGTGCTGCAGGTCGACCGCATCGCGGCGCGTCCCGGCGCTGAATTCCTCCTCACCCGCAGGAACGTGATGGAGACCGTCAAGCGCCTGCAGTCCGGCCTGAGGATCGCCGAGTACGGCAAGCAGTCCGGCATCATCGGCCTGCTGCTGGACGGCCCCGATCCGAAACGGACCGCAGCCATCCTGAACGACATCGGGCAAGAGTATTTCCAGCAAAACATCGAGCGCAAATCCGAAAAGGCCAAGAAATCGCTGAAGTGGCTGGACCGGCGGTTGCCCGCGCTCAAGACGGAACTGGAAGACGCGGAAACCCGCTACAAGGAGATGCGCCACCGCTTCGGCGCGGTGGACATCGGCGAGGAAGGCAAGGTATTGCTGCAGCAGACGACGTCCCTGCAGATGCGACTGACCGAGCTGAGCCAGAAGAAGATCGAGCTGCTGACACGGTTCGAGCCCGCCCACCCCTACCTGCAGATCATCGCCGGCCAGGAACGCGAGCTGAACGGCCGCATCGCCGTCCTCAACAACCGCATCAAGCAGCTGCCGGGCATCGAGCAGGAAATGCTGCGCCTGAGCCGGGACGTGAAGGTGAATACCGAGCTGTACACCAGCCTTCTCGGCACGGCCCAGCAATTGCGCCTGGTAGCTTCCAGCGAGGTCGGCAACGCGCGGATTCTCGATCCGGCGGTAGTCCCCTCGAAGCCGGTCAAGCCGCACCGCGTGCTGGTGGTTGCCTTGTCGGCGCTCGCCGGCCTGGTGCTCGGCGTCCTGGCGGCGGTGGTGCGCAAGATGCTCGTCGGGAAGGTGGGCGATCCCGTCGAACTCGAAATGGCGCTCGGCCTGCCGGTCAGCGCGGCGATCCCCTACAGCGAGAACCAGGAACGCCTGTATCGCCTGGCGCTGCGCGGCGGCGGCAAGCCTGCGGTGCTGCCCCACGATGCGCCCGACGGCGCGATCGAGGGCTTGCGCAGCCTGCGCGCCGCCCTGCAATTCACGATGAACGACGCGGTCAACAACATCGTGATGATCACCGGACCGACCCAGGGCGTCGGCAAGTCCTTCGTTTCCGCCAATCTGTCGTCAGTGCTTGCCTCGATCGGCAAGCGAGTCCTGCTGATCGACGCCGACCTGCGGGCCGGCGACCTGCACCGGTACTTCAATGCCGATCACAACCGCGGCATGAGCGACGCGCTCGGCGAGCCGGCGGCCGACCGCGCCCGGCTCGACCAGCTGATCCAGCATGACGTTGCCCGCAACCTCGATTTCCTGGCCGCCGGCCCCTTGTCGCCCACGCCGGCCGAACTGCTTGCCAGTCCGCAGCTGATGCGGCTGCTGCAGGAATGCGCCGCGCGCTACGACTACGTGCTGATCGACACCTCGCCGGTTCTGGCGGTGGCCGATGCCCTGGCCGTGGCGCCGATCGCCGGGGTTATCCTGAACGTGGTGCGCAGCGGGGTGAGCACGGTCAATGAAATCGAGGAATCGGTCAAGCATCTCAACAAGGCGGGGCGTTCCGTCACCGGGGTCGTCCTCAACGATTCCGCCACGCGCTTCACCCATTACGGCTACGGCGAACGCTACGACCGCGGTCGTTCCCCAAGGGCGTTGGCATCATGAGCGCGAACCTCGCCGACATCGAACGGGACGGCTGGCGGCGGCGCGCCGGCCTCGCCGGCAAGCGTGCCTTCGACGTGTGCGCGTCGGCCGCCGGACTTCTCGTGCTCGGTCCGCTGCTCCTGCTGATCGCCCTCATGGTGCGCCTGCTGCTTGGGTCGCCGGTGCTGTTCCGGCAGCAGCGGCCGGGTTGGCACGGCGTGCCGTTCTCCATTTGCAAGTTCCGCACCATGAATGACCGCCGCGATGCCTCCGGCGAATTGCTGCCCGACAGCGAACGACTCACGCGCTTCGGGCGCTTCCTGCGCAAGACCAGCCTCGACGAGCTGCCGGAATTGTTCGACGTCCTGCGCGGCAAGATGAGCCTGGTCGGCCCGCGTCCCCTGCTGATGGCTTACCTGCCTCGCTATACGCCGGAGCAATTCCGGCGGCATGACATGCGGCCGGGCATCACCGGCTGGGCGCAGGTGAACGGCAGACAGACGCTGAAGTTCAGCAAGCGCCTTGAGCATGATGTCTGGTATGTCGACCACTGGAGCTTCCTGCTCGACCTCAAGATCCTTCTCATGACCTTCAGCCGCGTGTCGTCCGGCAGCGGCGTGATTTCCGGGCAGGACGTCGAAGATGTCGACGATCTCGGGCTCAGCGCGCCGCGGGCGAAACCGGCCACGGGGAGGAACGCATGAATTACCTGCTCGGCGACTGCCTACTGACGCTGCTGGAGGAAGACGACCTCGACCGGCTGCACGCGCAGAAGAACGATCCGGAGGTGGCCGCGCTGCTCGGCGGCTTCGGCTTCGGCTACTCGCGCGCCGGCCTGCGCAACTGGCTGCAGTCGCACAGCGGCCGCAGCGATGAACTGCTGCTCGCCATCCGCGACCGCGAGAGCAGGCTGTGCATCGGCCATGTCGGCCTGTACAAGATCGATTACCGCAACCAGACCTGCGAGTTCGGCATCATGATCGGCGACCGCGCTTACTGGGGCAAGGGCATCGGACGCCTGGCGACCCGGTTCGCGGTGCGCTACGCATTCGATGAACTCAACATGCATCGGATCGAGCTGACGCTGCTGGCCACCAACGAGCGCGCCAGGGCGCTCTACGCCAGCGTCGGCTTCCGCGAGGACGGTGTGCTGCGGCAGGCATGCTACAAGGGCGGGCGGCGTCTCGACGTGATCGTGATGTCGCTGCTGCGCGACGAGTTCGACGGAGGCGACGATCATGCAGGCTGACCGCTGGGAACAAGGGTCGGATTTCCATCTTCCGGCCATCTGGCACGAGGCGCATGCGGATTTGCTGCGCGCGCCGGCCACGCCGCCCTGGCGAAGCAGGGCACATGCCTATGCCTCCGGCCGGGATGCCTTCCATGCGCTGATCGGCCATGGCATGCAAACGCGCGGCTGGCGCCGCCTCTGGGTGCCGAGCTATTACTGCCAGCGGGTGGTGGCCAGCCTGGTGCAAACCGGCATATCCCTTGCGGTCTACACGGATGGGCCTGACATGGCGGCGCCCGAACTGGACGAAGATTCCCTGCGCGAAGGGGATGTGCTGCTCGCAGTGAATTTCTTCGGCCTGCGCGCAGCCCTCGCGCTGCCGCCGTCCTTGCAGTCGCGCCTGGAGCTCATCGAAGACCACACCCATGATCCTTGGTCGCCCTGGGCGGCGGCCAGCACCGCCGACTGGTGCGTCGCTTCCCTGCGCAAGACCCTGCCCCTGCCGGATGGCGGCATGCTCTGGTCGCCGGGCGGGCATGCCCTGCCCGCGGCGCCGGTGTCGTCGCCGCAGCGCGACGCCGGCTCCCAGCGCCGGCTCGCCGCGATGCTGCTCAAGGCGATGTATCTCGACGGCGCCGTGGTGGAGAAGGCGGTGTTCCGCCAGCTTTACCTGGAAGCGGAACAGGCGCTGGACGAGGCCGGCACGTCGGCCATGACGGCGTGGGCGCAGGCGCTGAACCGGGTCATGCCGGTCGCGTCGATGCGGCCATGGCGCCGCAGGAACTGGGACCGGCTGGCCGCCGCGGTGGAATCCATGGCCGGGGCCGCGGACACGCCCGCGGTGCGCGTGCTGCGTCCGGACGATGCGCAGGCATGCCCGCTCGGCTGCCAGCTGGTGTTCGACACCCCGTCGCTGCGCGACGCCATCCGGGAGCGCCTGAACCGGGAACGCATCTACACGGCGGTGCTGTGGCCGCTGGACACGCCAGTGCTGCCGGGAGTGCCGGCCCGTCACCGGCGGCTCGGCAAGACGATGCTTTCCATCCACTGCGACAACCGCTATGGGGAAGCTGACATGGAACGCGTGGCAGATGCGCTCGGAAATGCGCTAGCCGAAGAAGCGCGGGCGCCGTTGGCGCAGGATCCCCCGGCAATGGCCAGCCTGGCCCTCAAGTGAGGGGACAAGTGAGGGGGCAAATGTGGGGCGATGGGCATGAGCGCCGCCTGCCGGGGCGCCGCATGCAGCATTTCTAGACTGCCGGCATGGAGAACAGCGTGATGGAACAGACAGCATATTCAAGACAGGACCAGGGAGTGCGCGATGCCATGGAAAACATGGCGCGCCAGGGCTGCCTTGCCGATCCGGCGCAGGAGCGGGCGGCCGACGCCGTCCGCCCGCTCGCCCAGCCCCGGCTGGCATGGCTTTCCCTGGATGATCCCGACGACCGCAGGCGCTACGCCGCATTGTGGAAAGCCAGCGCGGCCAGGCGGCCGCAGGATGCTCCCGAGTACCTCGACCTGGTCCAGCCGCGTCATTACCGCCAGGTGGCGGTGCACTACACCCATCCGGGCGGAACCGTGCTGTATCCCTTCTTCGAGTGCGAGGTGCGCGACCTGCCGGGATTCGCGGGGGCACCGGCCGGCATGCGGCACATCGTGTCGCCCTATGGCTATGGCGGGCCGCTGCATGAAGGCGATCCCGCGCGCAAGGCTGCCGTGTCGCGGGACTTCGAAGCCGCGCTCAACGCGGAATTGCGCAGGCGCGGCTGCGTGACCGAGTTCGTGCGCGAGGACCTGTTTTCCGGGCGGCTGGCAGATCGCACCGACGGAGAGCTGGTCGATCACCAGCCGAACGTGGTGGTCCGCCTGCGGCGCGACCCGGAATCGATCTGGAACGGCTACAAGAATACCGCGCGCCGCAATATCCGCCAGGCACAGCGCGCCGGCCTGCGCGTATCCTTCGACCACCGCGGCAGCGGGCTGGGCGGCTTCCTGGACGTGTACTACGAAACGATGCGGCGGCGCGACGCGTCGGATTTCTTCTTCATTCCCGCGGAACGGTTCGAGGCATTGACGGCCGCGCTCTGTCCGCTCGGGAACGTGGCCTATGTCTACGTCCACGACGGCGACACGGTGGTGGCATCGGACCTGCTGCTGATCTGCGGGGACGCGCTGTACGCCTTCCTCAGCGCCTCGCGCGCGTCTGCCTTCCAGAAACGTCCGAACGACTTGATGCGGCACGAAAGCATCATGTGGGGTCATGCGCACGGCTACCGGCACTACGTCCTGGGCGGCGGCGTCAGTCCGAGCGACGGCATCTATCGCTTCAAGCTGGCATTCGACGCCGGCGGCCTGGTTCCTTTCCGCACCAGGCACGTCATCCATGACGCGGCGGCCTGCGAGCGGCTGGTGTCCATCCGACGCATGGCGGAAGCGGAACGTGGACGGCCGGACTGGCAGCCCCGGCCCGGTTTCTTCCCGGACTATCTCGCCTGAGCGGCCCTTGCGGCCGCGCCGGTCATCCTTGAATAACAAGAAGAGGATCCCATGCTCAACACGCCGTTTTCACCCTGGCCCAGCTTCACGCCCGAGGAAGCGCGCCGCATCGGCGAGGTGCTGCTGTCCAACAAGGTGAACTACTGGACGGGCGAGGAATGCTGCCATTTCGAACAGGAGTTCGCCGGCTGGGCCGGCACGCGCCACGCGGTCGCGGTGGCGAACGGCACGGTGGCGCTCGACCTCGCGTTCAAGGCGCTCGGCATCGGCGCGGGGGACGAAGTGATCGTGACGCCGCGCACCTTCCTCGCCTCGGTCAGCAGCATCGTGAACGCCGGCGCGACGCCGGTGTTCGCCGACGTCGACCGCGACTCGCAGAACATCACCGCGCGCACCATCGGCGCGGTGCTCGGTCCGCGAACCCGCGCCATCGTCTGCGTGCATCTTGCCGGCTGGCCCTGCGACATGGACCCGATCATGGCGCTGGCGAGGCAGCGTGGCCTGTACGTCATCGAGGACTGCGCCCAGGCGCATGGCGCGGTGTACAAGGGCCGCAAGGTCGGCGGCATCGGCGACGTCGGCGCCTGGTCGTTCTGCCAGGACAAGATCATCAGCACCGGCGGCGAAGGCGGCATGGTCACGACGAACGACGAGGCATTGTGGCGCCGGATGTGGTCCTACAAGGATCACGGCAAGTCCTGGGAAGCGGTCTACGAACGTGCCCATCCCCCGGGGTTCCGCTGGCTGCACGATTCCTTCGGCACCAACTGGCGCATGCTTGAAATCCAGGCCGCGCTCGGACGCATGCAGCTTGCCCGGCTGCCGGCGATGTCGGCGGCGCGCCGGGCGAACGCCGCGCGGCTGGCCGCCGCCTGCCGTCCGTTCAAGGTGCTGCGCGTGCCGGTTCCTCCCCCGGACGTGGAACATGCCTGCTACCGGTTCTACGCCTTCGTCGAGCCGCGCCGGCTGGCGGGCGGCTGGTCCCGCGACCGCATCGTGGATGAGATCAACGCCCGGGGCGTGCCATGCTTCCAGGGCACCTGCTCCGAGGTGTACCTCGAACGGGCTTTCGATGGCACCGGCCTGCGTCCGCGGGCGAGGCTGCCGGTGGCAAGGGAGCTTGGCGAAACCAGCCTGGCGATGCTGGTGCATCCGACCTTGACCCAGGCGGAGCTGGACGAGGCCTGCCGGGCGCTCGCTGTCGTGCTGGCGAAGGCGGAAGCGGACGACACCCCGCGCCGGTCGTGGCGTCCCGTTCCTCACATCCGGCCCGGAGAACTTCCCTGGCGGCAGGGGCAGGGCTCGGCGACCGGCACGAGAGCGCCATGAGCCAGCCCGAGCAATCGACGCAACGCGCCAACGCCGGACGTTTCTGGACCAACGTGGGCACCGCCCTCAGCGGCGTGGTCCTGGCGCAAGCCATACCCCTGCTGGGTTCGCTGGCGATCGCGCGGCTCTATGCGCCGGCGGACTTCGGCCTTTACGCCACGTGGCTCGGGGTCGTCACCATGCTGAGCGTCATCCTGACCGGCCGCTTCGACATGACGCTCGCCATCGTTGCCACCGGGCGGCCCCGGGCGGTCGCGGTATGCGGCACCCTATCAACCTGCGTGCTCGGCGCGCTCGCGCTCGCGGCGGCCGGCCTGCCGCTGGTGTGGCTGGCGCCCGGCCTCATGCGTCCGCTCACGATACCGCTCGCCCTGCTGACGATACCGGCCGCCCTCGGCTTTGCCGCGTCCAAGACCTGGCAATCCTGGGCCGCCGCGTCGGGGCAGCTGCGCGTGCTGTCCACCATGCGGATCTGCCAGGCGGCCGTCATCACCGCCACCCAGATCATCGTCGGCTGGTTCCTGCCAAGCGCCCTCGGCATGGCGGGCAGCTTCTTGTTCGGCGTTGCCGCCAGCGTGCTCATGTCCTCCCGGCTCATGCCGCTGCCGCTGCGCGAGTTCGACGGCATTCGCGATTTCCGGCACGCGGTGCGCGCCTACTGGAGGGCGAACTACCGCTTTCCGCTGCTGGCCCTGCCGGCGGACGCCATCAGCGCCTGCGCCGCCATGCTGCCGCTCATTCTCCTGGCGAACCGCTTCGGCGCGGAAGTGAGCGGCTTGCTGGCGCTGGCGATCCGCGTGCTCGGCGCGCCGATCAGCCTGCTGGGCACGGCGGTGCTCGACGTGTTCTGGCGGACGTCCGGCGAGAGCTTCCGCGAGCGCGGGCATTGCCGCGACGACTATTTGCGCACGTTCAAGGTCTTGTCCGCCGGTGCGGCGGCGGTGTCGATCGTCATCGTGGCGTTTTCCGAACCCTTGTTCGTGCTGGCCTTCGGCGAAAAATGGCGCGAGGCCGGACGCATCGCCGCCTGGCTGATGCCGATGTTCGCGCTGAGCTTCGTCGCCAGCCCGCTGAGCTTCGTGTTCTACGTCGCCGACAAGCAGCATGTCGATCTCGCCTGGCAGCTTGGCGTGCTGGGAATGACCTTGTCCGCCTATCTGCTGGCACCGAGCTACCCGATGGCGATCCGGATGTATTCCGCCGGCTACAGCCTGTTGTACCTCGTGTACCTGGCCTTGTCATGGCGCTTCAGCCAGGGCTCGCGGGTGACGGCGAACGAAGAACGCGTAAAAAGAACGGGAAACCCATCATGAACCAGACCCGATACCGCATCTGCGCCCGGTGCGTCATGGACACCAGCGATCCGAGGATCCATTTCGACGAAGAGGGCGTGTGCGACCATTGCCGCCGCTTCGACAGCGAGATGCGCCGCAAGTGGTATCCCAACGAGGAAGGCGCGGCGCGCTGGAAAGCCATGGCGGAGCAGATACGGGAAGAAGGCAGGAACAAGGAATACGACTGCATCCTCGGCCTCAGCGGCGGCGCGGACAGTTCCTTCCTCGCCTACAAGTGCCGCGACTGGGGACTGCGGCCGCTGGTCGTGCATGTCGACGCGGGCTGGAACAGCGAACTGGCGGTGCAGAACATCGAGAGAATCGTCAAGTACTGCAACTTCGACCTGCATACCCATGTCGTGGACTGGGAAGAGATGCGCGACCTGCAACTGGCCTACCTGCGTTCCGGCGTGGCCAACCAGGACGTGCCGCAAGACCACGTCTTCTTCGCCAGCCTCTACCATTTCGCCACGAGCAACGGCATCCGCACCGTCCTCAGCGGCGGCAACATCGCGACCGAATCCATCTTTCCCGATGCCTGGGAGGGCGCGGCCATGGATTCGATCAACCTCAAGGCCATCCACCGCCGCTTCGGCGAACACCCCCTGAAAACCTTCAGCACCATCAGCTTCTTCGAGTGCTATATCTGGTATCCCTTCGTGCGGCGCATGCGCACGGTCAGGCCGCTCAACTACATGCCCTACAACAAGGCGAGCGCCATCGCCGAGCTCGAGCGCGTCGTCGGCTGGCGTTCGTATGGCCGCAAGCATGGCGAGTCGCTCTTCACGCGCTTCTTCCAGAATCATTACCTGCCGGTGAAGTTCGGCTTCGACAAGCGCCGTCCGCACCTGAGCAGCCTGATCGTTTCAGGGCAGATGACGCGCGACGAGGCCCTGGCGGAACTGGCCCAGCCGCTCTACGATCCGGACGAACTGGAAATCGACATCAATTATTTCTGCAAGAAGCTTTGCATCTCGCGCACGGAATTCGATGCGCTGCTGTCCGTGCCGTCCCACCACTATTCGGACTTTCCGAACTGGGACGTTCGCTATCGCCTGCTGAAGCGCGTGCAGGAAATGGTGGAGACTGCGCTCGGCCGCCGCATCAACGTTTACTCCTGACCTTCCCTCCCGGCCCGACGGCATCCGGCGCACCCGGCATGCCGGCGCGGCATCTCCCGAACTCCCCTCGCATCCGCATCCCTCGTGCGGGCTGATTGCCCGCACTGTCGCATGACGTCAGACAGTCGCGCGCGGCCCAACACTTTCCGAGTCTGTTTGGCCGTTACGTTTGCTCATGAAAAGATACATTCCCTCAGGAACTAATTTCGTCGAGGCAATCTCGTAAACAGGCATTCAGTGCAAAAGCTTGGCAGTAGACGAGCGCCTTTTTCGTTTTCCTAGAGGGGATTAAGTTGTCTAAATCACTTAAGCAGGTTGTTTTCATCCGGACCGCAATCGCTTGCGCCTGTACATCCATGATCCTGGCAGCCTGCGGCGGCAGCGGCAGCACAGATGGCGGACAGACCAGCGCCGCACCCACCAGCAGCACCAGCGCCGACAATGCGGCCGTAGCTTCCACCGCGAACGAAGCGTCCGTGCAGATCGCGGCCGCCGACGCCGCCGCCACGACCAATGTCGATTCCGGACAAACGGCGCTGTATGCGCGCCGCTGGTGGCGTAACCCCACGACCGCACCGGCTCCCGCACCTGCGCCGGCTCCTGCACCTGCACCGGCTCCGGCACCTGCACCGGCACCCGCACCGGCTCCCGCGCCCGCACCGGCACCGGCACCCGCACCGGCTCCCGCACCTGCGCCGGCTCCCGCGCCCGCACCGGCACCCGCGCCTGCACCTGCACCTGCACCTGCACCTGCACCTGCACCTGCACCGGCTCCCGCACCCGCGCCGGCTCCTGCACCTGCCCCCGTGTCTTCCCGCTTCTCCTGCGGAGACAGCGTCGAATCCCAGGTCTGGGCCTCGTGGGACGGCAGCACCTTCATGCACAACTGGATCCAGGGCGACATCAACCGCGTGACCCAGCAGGGCGACGTCTACGGCCTGTACGATTTCCAGATCGAATCGGAAAACATGTGGAACATGGCGCAGCGATGCGGCCGCACCAACCGGCTGCAGGAAGCCGCGGCACTGATCAACAGCACCTATTCCAAGCTCCAGGCCGCGCCGAACGGCGGCTACGGACGCGCCTGGGTCTGTACCGGCGGCGCCGGCACGGTCTGCTATGACAGCGGCCTCGCCAACACCGAGGTGAAGCTGGTGAGCTTCCAGTTCCTCGGGGCCGCCACCTTCGTCGCCAACGCGCTGGCCAATTCCGGGGCGGCGCTGAGCAGCAGCGACAAGGCCTTCATCAACAACACCATCGCCATCACCAACGAGCACCTGGTGCGCTGGGCCAACGATTACCAGATCGAACGCCTGCAGACCATGATGAGCGCCACCACCTCCAGCCCGGCATGGAACGATTCCTTCCTGCTGTTCTCGGACATTGACCTCTGGCACCTGACGATCTATGCGGAAATGGCCGGTCTGCGCAAGTGGCAGGCAAGCCAGGGCATCGCGGTCGACAAGAGCAACGACACCCGCCTGCAGTCGCACATGAACGCCTTGCTGGCGATCTTCAACAAGCGTACGTCGCTGATCACCGCGTCCACCACCGCCAAGGTGCCCGGCGCAGCGATGGCCGACGTGGATCGTGGCTTCTGGGGCAACATGCTGGCCAATACCTATGCCTCGTATTCCGGCAGCACCAAGCCGGTGGTGTGCTCGCCGTCGACCTACACCAATGTGTCGACGAGTTCGTTCACCAAGCGTAACGATACCGGCTGGGACTTCAGCCATGCCCGCCGGCTCGTGCAGGCGATGGATGGCCTGGAGCGCAACCGCGCCGCGATGCTTTCCAGCTATGCCCTGACCGATTCGCAATTGCCGCCCACCACGCTGCCCAAGGCATTCGCGGCAGCGCTGCTCAACAACGTGTGGAACGGCGATACCGCGCAACCGGGCTTCAATAACTACTGGAGCGGCGCGAACGGCTGGTTCGGCGCCTACTACAGCTCGTCGATCAGCTACTGCGACGAAGGCATGAAGCCTTACTCGATGGCGGACTCCTTCCCCACCGGCGGCTACGTCACCTGGGCGAAGCATTATCCGGTCATCGGCCAGCTTGGCGCGACCATCTATGACCTGATGAGCAACTCGACCAGCGCCGGATCCAGCTTCATGACGACGATGTATCCGCGCCTGAGCAGCGCATCGGGCGCCGACAACAAGGCGATCTCGATGTTCATGTTCCTCCCGTCACTGGTAGGCGTGGGCATCCAGTAAGGACGTCCGCCAAGGCGTGCATGGCGTGCGTTTCTCTTGCACGCCATGCATCGGCCAGGACGGCCACCCGGGGGCCGGCATCGCAGGATGCCGGCCCTTTTTCATTTTCCCGCCGTCCGCGCGGCACCGGCCGTCATCGATAAACTGGATGGAAAGCGCGCCTAAGCCCCACCTTGGATGCAACTTTCATACTAATTTTTTGCGGCGATGCTGCCTATCCTGAAAGCTCTGTTACCAACAAGCGGGTAGATCATGGTGACTGGCGCTCGGCAACAACCACATGGCAAGCCCGCCGAAAGGCGGATCGACTGGGTCGACCATGCCAAGGGCATCTGCATCGTTGCCGTCGTGATGTTGTACGCCGCCCACCACGTCCAGGAAATCACCCAGGACATCGGCTGGATGCAGCACGTGGTCGATTTCGCGAAGCCGTTCCGCATGCCCGACTTCTTCCTGCTTTCGGGCCTGTTCGCCGCCCGGGTGCTGGACCGTCCGTGGAAGTCCTACCTTGACACCAAGGTGCTGCATTTTGCCTATTTCTACGCGATCTGGGTCACCATCAAGTTCTTCTTCATGCACGGAACCGCGGTCTTCGGTCCGCATGCCGCGAGCCTGATTCCCGACTACCTCTTCCTGTTCATCCAGCCGCCAACAGGACCGCTCTGGTTCATCTACATCCTGTCGCTGTTCTTCATCGCCGTGCGCCTCATCCGGCGCTGGCCGCCCCAGCTGGCGGTCGCGATCGGCGCCGCGCTCCAGATGCTCGACCTCGACACCGGCGCCGTCCTGCTGGACAAGTTCGCGCATTACTTCATCTTCTTCTATGCCGGATACCGCCTCGCGGACCTGGTATTCGAGTTCGCGGACTGGGCCCGCCTCCACAAGCGCGCCGCCCTCGGCCTGCTCTGGACCTGGTTCATCACCAATGCGCTGCTCGTGCGCTTCGATCTCGCGCTGCTGCCCGGCATCTCCCTGCTGACCGGATTCGCCGGCGCCTTCGCGGTATTGCTCGCCGCCTCGCTGCTGGCGGACCTCGAGTGGATGCGCTGGCTGAGCCGTCTCGGCAAGCATTCCATCGTGGTCTACCTCGGATTCGTGGTACCGCTCGCCCTGATGCGTCCTTTCGTCGCGCGGGTGTCGGCCGTGGCGGGAACGGGCACGACCACGCTTGCGGTCACCCTGCTGTGCGTGGCGGGCGCGGTGCTGCTTTACCTGGCGGTGCGACCGACGCCATTGCGATACCTGTTCGTGCGGCCGCGCTGGATGGCGATGGGCCGCACGATGCCGGCGGTGGCGCAGAAGGCGCATTAGCCAATAGAACCCGGCGGCCGTGAAGCCCGGGCGCCGGCAACCGTTCAGTAAAACAAATGGACCATCGGCCGCAGGCCCGGCAAGCATTGAATTTTCATACTTAATCTTCCCGGCCTTCCCGCATAAAGTTAGACAACCCGAACCGCAACGAACCATCCACGCATTCCCGGACAACAGCATGCTCGCTGAACGCTTCCCCGCCATCATCCGCTTTGCGCGCGCCGTCCAGGGCATGCGTCGTTCCACCAAGATCGCGGTGACGATCGCCATCGACCTCGTGTCGCTGCCCCTGTGCCTCGCCGTCGCCATGATCCTCAGGCTCGGCAGCGTGGAAGCCACCCTGCGCTACGGCATCTACCCCTACCTGGTGATCGCGGTCATCACCGTGCCGGCATTCCTGAGCACCGGGCTGTATTCCGCCGTGATCCGCTACATCGATTACCGCCTCCTGCTGGCGACCGGCGCCGGACTGGCCGCCGTCATCGCATCCACCTATGCCCTGCTGGTGCTGTTCGACTTCACCGAATTGCCCCTGAGCGCCCTCGTGATCTACTGGTTCATCGCCTTTTCCTACGTGGTCGCTTCCCGCCTGAGCGCGCGCGTGGTATTGCGCATCGGCAGCGGCGGAGCACACGGGCTGCCATCCTGCGCGGTGGGCATCTACGGCGCCGGCGAGGCCGGATCGAAGCTCGCCCTGGCCATGCGCGGCAGCGACAAGTACCGCGCGCTCTGCTTCTTCGACGACCATCCGGGACTGGACCAGCGCAATGTCGCCGGCCTGAAGGTGTTCCATTCCAGCCGCATCGCCGACGTGACGGGCATGCTGCATCTGTCGATGATCATCATCGCCATCCCGTCCGCCACCGTGTCGGAAAGGCGCCAGGTCATGCACACCGCGAACACGGCCGGGGTCAAGGTGAAGATCCTGTGCAACCTGCTGGAACTGGCCGACGAGCAGATTTCTACACGCTCGATCCGGGAGCTGAAGATCGACGACCTGCTCGGCAGGGAACCGATCCGCCCGCACCAGGAGCTGTTTTCCCGCTGCGTCCGGGCGCAACGCGTGCTGGTGACCGGCGGCGGCGGCTCGATCGGCAGCGAACTGTGCCGGCAGATCATGACGCAGTCGCCGGCCGAGCTGCACGTGCTCGACCACTGCGAGTTCGCCCTCTACAACATCCACCAGGAATTGCTTGCCGCCGCCGGCGGGATACCGGTGCGGGCCCACCTCGGCAGCGCCTGCGACGCCGGGCTGGTCGAACGCATCATGCGCGACTTTTCCATCGACACCGTCTACCACGCGGCGGCCTACAAGCACGTGCCGCTGGTGGAAGACAACATCGCCGAAGGCATCCGCAACAACATCGTCAGCGCGGAGGTGGTGGCGAACACCGCGGGCAAATACAAGGTCAAGACCTGCGTGCTGATCTCCACCGACAAGGCGGTGCGGCCGACCAGCATCATGGGCGCGAGCAAGCGCATCGCCGAGCTGATCTTCCAGGCCGCGAACATGACCCATGGCGGCAGCACGCGCTACTGCATGGTCCGCTTCGGCAACGTGCTGGGATCGTCGGGATCGGTCGTGCCGCTGTTCAAGAGCCAGATCGAGCGCGGCGGGCCGATCACCATCACCCATCCCGAAGTCGTCCGCTATTTCATGTCGATCCCCGAGGCAGCCCAGCTGGTCATGCAGGCCGGCGCCATGGCAACCGGCGGCGACGTGTTCGTGATGGACATGGGCGACCAGGTCAAGATCTGCGACCTCGCACGCACCATGATCGCCATGTGCGGCTTGAAGGAAAAGAATGCTTCCAACCCGGAAGGCGACATCGAGATCCGCTTCGTCGGCCTGCGTCCCGGGGAAAAGCTGTACGAGGAATTGTTTGCAGGCAAGGACGCCATTCCCAGCCGCCACCCCCGCATCATGACGACCAGCGAATACGTGGTCGAGCCGCCGCTGCTGGCGCAGCAGCTCGCCTACCTGCACGTGGCTTGCGCCAACAATGACATGACCATGATCCGCTTCCTGGTGAAGCGGCTGGTGGAAGAGTATCAACCGGCCGCGCGGGCAGAACCGGAGAACGTCGTGCCGCTGCCGCGCCTCGGACCGGAACGGAGAAGGAAGCTGGCCAACGCCTGAGCGTCGAACCGGCCGGCGGGATGAAGGAGACGAGACGCGCAAGACGCGTCGGCAAGGCAAGAGAAAACCATGGAAGCCCGGCTTCCGATCATCAACCAACGACACGGATGGCTCATGCAAACCCTAGATCCCATCGAATCGGCACCCATCGTCATTGAAGCGGTGCAGTCGGAGCCGCGCGCCCTGGCGGCGCTGCTCGACAAACTGGAAAACCGCACCGCCGTCATCGGCATCGTCGGCCTGGGCTACGTCGGCCTGCCGCTGATGCTGCGGTATGCCTACGCCGGCTTCCATGTCATCGGCTTCGACATCGACGACGGGAAGGTCGACAAGATCAATCGCGGGGAAACCTACATCGAACATATCTCCGCGCTTTCGGTGGGCGAGATAATTGGTCGCGGCTCCGAGGCGACCACCGACTTCCGCCGGGCCAGCGAGGCCGATGCGCTGATCATCTGCGTGCCGACGCCGCTGAACGCCTACCGCGAGCCGGACCTGAGCTTCATCCTCAATACCGTCGATGCGCTCGCGCCGCACCTGCGTCCGGGCCAGTTGGTGTCGCTGGAAAGCACGACCTATCCCGGCACGACCGAGGAGGAACTGCTGCCGCGCATCCGCGCGCAGGGCCTGGAGGTCGGCAGCGACGTGTTCCTGGTGTTCTCGCCGGAGCGCGAAGACCCGGGCAATCCCAAGTTCAAGACGCGCTCCATCCCGAAGGTCGTCGGCGGCGTCACGCCGCACTGCCAGCGGGCCGGCATCGCCCTCTACGGCGCGGCGATCGACCGCGTCGTGCCGGTGACGTCGACGCGCGCGGCCGAGCTGACCAAGCTCCTGGAAAACATCTACCGCGCGGTGAACATCGGACTGGTCAACGAGATGAAGATCATCGCCGACCGCATGGGCATCGACATCCATGAAGTCATCAACGCGGCCGCGACCAAGCCCTTCGGATTCACGCCGTATTATCCCGGCCCCGGCCTGGGCGGGCATTGCATTCCGATCGATCCGTTCTACCTCACGTGGAAGGCGCGCCAGTACGGCCTGCATACCCGCTTCATCGAGCTGGCGGGGGAAATCAACAACGACATGCCTTACTGGGTGGTCAACAAGGTCGCGAGCGCGCTCAACGACCGCGGACGGTCCATCAAGCACAGTCGCATCCTGGTGCTGGGCATCACCTACAAGAAGGATGTCGACGACATGCGCGAGTCGCCGTCGGTGCGGCTGATGGAACTAATGCGCGACCGCGGCGCCATCCTGTCCTATTCCGACCCGCACGTCCCGGTGTTCCCCAAGATGCGGGATCACCACTTCGAGATGGAAAGCACGCCGCTCACGCGCGAAGTCCTGGAGGCGACGGACCTGGTCCTGCTGGCGACCAACCACAGCGACGTCGACTATGACTTCGTGCAGAAGCACGCCAGCATCATCGTCGATACCCGCGGCGTCTACCTGACTCCCCATCCCAACGTCATCAAGTCATGAGGCAGGCATAGCATGAAACATTTTTCCCATACCGCCGCCATCAAGCCGATTTCCCGGCCGATCCGTTTCGCGCTGGTGGGATGCGGGCGCATCTCCGCCAACCACTTCAGCGCGCTCAAGCAGCATGCCGGCGAGTGCGAACTGGTCGGCGTATGCGACATCGACGGCCGGGCGCTCGAGATGGCGGCGGAGATCACGCGGGCCCGGCCGTACCGGAGCATGGAACATCTGCTGGCGGACTGCGACGCCGACGCGGTCATCCTGACCACGCCCTCCGGACTCCATTCCAGCCAAGCGATCAGGGTGGCGCAGGCCGGGAAGCATGTCGTCACCGAGAAACCCATGGCGACCCGCTGGGAAGACGGCAAGCGCATGGTCGCGGCCTGCGACGACGCCGGCGTGCAATTGTTCGTGGTCAAGCAGAACCGACGCAATGCCACCCTCAAGCTGCTGAAGAAGGCGGTGGAGGAGCATCGCTTCGGGCGCATCCACATGGTGAACCTCAACGTCTTCTGGACCCGGCCCCAGGAGTACTACGACAGCGCCGACTGGCGCGGCACCTGGGAATACGACGGCGGCGCCTTCATGAACCAGGCGAGCCACTACGTCGATCTCATCGAATGGCTGATCGGCCCCGTGGAAAGCCTGCACGCCTACACCGCGACGCTCGAACGCAACATCGAGGTCGAGGACACCGGCGTGATGTGCCTGCGCTGGCGCAATGGCGCGCTCGGGTCGGTGAACGTGACGATGCTGACCTATCCGAAGAACCTCGAAGGCAGCATCACGGTCCTGGGCGAGAACGGCACGGTACGCATCGGCGGCGTGGCCCTGAACGAAGTCCAGCACTGGGAATTCGCCGAGCCCAGCGAGGACGACGAGAAGGTGATGGCCGCTAGCTATCCGACTTCCTCGGTCTATGGCTTCGGGCACGCCCAGTATTACGACAACGTGATCAAGGTGCTGCAAGGAGAAGCCTTCCCTGAAACGGACGGCCGGGAAGGACTCAAGACCCTCGAGGTCCTCATCGCGACCTATCTCTCTGCCCGCGACGGCCGCCGCGTGGCGCTGCCGCTGGAGTACTGACATGAACAGGGACATGGCGGCAGCGGTGCATGCCAGCGCGATCGTCGATGACGGCGCGGTGCTCGGCGAAGGCACCCGCGTCTGGCACTTCAGCCACGTGTGCGGCGGGGCGCGCGTCGGGGCGGGCTGTTCGCTGGGACAGAACGTCTTCGTCGGCAACGACGTGGTCATCGGCAGCAACGTGAAGATCCAGAACAATGTCTCGGTGTACGACGCCGTGACCCTCGAGGATGACGTCTTCTGCGGTCCGAGCATGGTATTCACCAACGTCTACAACCCGCGCTCGGCGGTCCTGCGCAAGGGCGAATACCGCAAGACCCTGGTTCGGCGCGGCGCCACGCTGGGCGCGAATGCCACCGTGGTCTGCGGCATCACGATCGGCGAGTACGCATTCGTGGGCGCGGGCGCGGTGGTCAACCATGACGTGCCCGACTTCGCGCTGATGGTCGGCGTGCCGGCGCGCCAGGTGGGCTGGATGAGCCGCTACGGGGAGCAGCTCGAACTGCCGTTGCAAGGGGAGGGCAAGGTGGTGTGCCCGCATACCGGCGACGTTTATGTCCTGAAAGGAAAATCCTGTGTTCTACGTCCAGCAGATTGACTGCAGCTTGCAGGGCACTTTCGGCGACCGTTCCGCTTCGTCGGAAAGCCGGGGCAAGATCGAGTTCACCGACCTGAAGATGCAGTACCGCCTGATGAAGGCAGAGATCGACCGCCGGATCCACGCGGTACTGGACCACGGCGCATACATACTCGGTCCCGAGGTGGAGGAGCTGGAGGGACGGTTGGCGGCGTACACCGGCGCCCGCCACTGCATCACGGTCGCGTCGGGCACCGAGGCGCTGCTGATCTCCCTGATGGCCGCCGGCATCCGGGCGGGCGACGAGGTGATCACCACGCCGTTTTCCTTCATCGCGACCGCCGAGGTCATCGTCCTGCTGGGCGCCAAGCCGGTCTATGCCGACGTGGAAATCGATACTTGCAACATCGACGTTTCCCGCATCGAAGCCAAGGTGACGTCGAAGACGCGCGCCATCATCCCGGTCTCGCTCTATGGCCAGCCGTCGGACATGGACGAAATCAACGCGATCGCCGAGCGCCATGGCCTGGTGGTGATCGAGGATGCCGCGCAAAGCTTCGGCGCGTCCTACAAGGGGCGGCGCAGCTGCAACCTGTCGCACGTCGGCTGCACCAGCTTCTTCCCCAGCAAGCCGCTCGGCTGCTACGGCGATGGCGGCGCCATCTTCACCAGCGACGACGCGCTCGCTGCCGCGATGCGCGAAATCCGGGTGCACGGGCAGTCGAGGCGCTACGTGCATACCCGCGTCGGCGTCGGCGGCCGCATGGATACCCTGCAGTGCGCCATCGTGCTGGCCAAGCTGGAGCATTTCGAATGGGAGGTCGAGCAGCGCGTGCGGATAGGCGCGAGATACGGCGCCTTGTTCAAGGGTCACATCGAAACGGTGGCGGTGCGGCCGGACCGCTCCAGCGTGCATGCGCAGTACACCATCATGGTCGAGCAGCGCGACAAGGTCGCGCTGGCCCTGGCGAACCTGCAGATACCCACCGCGGTGCATTATCCGACGCCCATCCCGCTCCAGCCAGCCTATGCCGACGGTTACCTGCCGGAAGATTTTCCGGTGTCTTCCCGGCTTTCCCGGCGCGTGCTGAGCCTGCCGATGGGACCCTACATGTATGACGACACGGTGTCACGCATCGTGGATGCGGTGGTTGCTTCCCTATGAAAAAACGCGGCAGGAATCCCGGCGCGAGTCCGGGGAAAAGGGTGGTGGGGACATGTGCGGCATAGCCGGCATCTTTTCCCGCGATCCCATGTCGCCAGCGTCCGTGCAGGCGATGACCAGCCTGCTCAGGCACCGCGGACCCGACGACGAAGGTTATGTTCTCTTCGGCAGCCGCGACAAGCCGCTGCTGGTCTGCTCAGGCGCCGATACCTTGCCCCAGGCGATCGGCGATGCCGGCCTGCCCTATGCGCCAAGGCATCGCCTGGACGATTGCACCGGCATCCCGGTTTCCCTGGCGCTCGGCCATCGGCGGCTGGCCATCGTCGACCTGAGCGCGATGGGACACCAGCCCATGTGCACGCCGGACCAGCGCTATTGGATCGTGCACAACGGCGAGATCTACAACCACATCGAGCTGCGCCGCGAGCTTGAAGCCTGCGGACACCGCTTCTTCTCCCACTCCGACACGGAAGTCATCCTGGCGGCCTATGCGGAATGGGGGCCGCAATGCCTTTCCCGCTTCGACGGCATGTGGGCGTTCGCCATCTACGACGTCGTCGACCAGGAACTGTTCCTCGCCCGGGACCGCTTCGGCATCAAGCCCTTGTACTACTGGGTCTCGCCTTGCGGCACCTTCTGCTTCGCATCGGAAATCAAGGCATTCACCGCCTTTCCCGGCTGGAGCGCTTCGCTCGACCACCAGGCGGCCTACGATTATCTCGCCTGGGGACTCAACGACCAGGCGGAAGCCACCATGTTCGCCAAGGTGAAGCAACTGGAAGCCGGGCATTACATGCGCCTGAACAAGGCCGGTCTGGCCAGGGCGCAGGAACGGTTGCCCACCGTCGGCTGGTACAAGCTCGAGGGCCGGCCTTTCAGCGGCAGCCGCGCGGATGCCGCCGTGGCCTTCCGCGAGCATTTCATCGATGCGGTGCGGCTGCACCTGCGGGCCGACGTGCCCGTCGGTTCCTGCCTGTCGGGCGGACTGGACTCGTCTTCCATCGTCTGCGTCATGAACCGGCTGCTGGCGGAAGAGCCGGCGGGAGCCATGCAGCAAAGCTTCTCCGCCTGCGCCGAGGAAGGCCGCTATGACGAGCGGAAATGGATCGCCGAAGTGGTAAGGCATACCGGCGTGCAGTCCCATCTCGTGTTTCCGATGTTCGACAAGCTGTTCTTCGAGCTGCCCCTGCTGACGTGGCAGCAGGACGAACCCTTCGGTTCAACCAGCGTCTATGCGCAGTGGATGGTGTTCCAGCTCGCGGCCCGACACCATGTCAAGGTCATGCTGGACGGGCAGGGCGCCGACGAAATGCTGGCCGGCTACCACGCGTTCTTCGGCGCGCGCTTCGCTTCCCTGTTGCGCGCAGGCAAGCTGCGCGAATTGTGGAAGGAAGTCAGGCAGACCAAGTCCGCCCATGGCTACTCCGAGCTGGAAGCATCGATGCAGATGGCGAACGTCCTGCTTCCCGACGTGCTGCGGCAACCGCTGCGCGCCATCACCGGCCGCGATTCCATCAAGCCGTCCTGGCTGGACTTTCGCGTGCTGGAAGCCGAGACCTCCGACCCGGGACGGCGATTCGGCCATGACATGCGCAGCGTCGGTTCGCTGTCGCGCGCCCAGCTCACCCATAACAACCTGCAGCGCTTGCTGCACTGGGAAGACCGCAACTCGATGGCGCATTCGATCGAGTCGCGCGTTCCCTTCCTCGACCACCGGCTGGTGGAATTTTCGCTCGGTCTGCCGGATGAATTCAAGCTGTCGGACGGCGTGACCAAGCGGGTGTTGCGCTCAGGCATGAGTGGTTTCCTGCCGGACGCCGTCCGCGACCGCCCCGACAAGATGGGCTTCGAAACGCCGGAGGAAATCTGGATCCGCAAGAAAGCCCCCGATACTTTCCGCCGGAAAATGCGCCAAGCCATCCAGGCCAGCGCCGGCATCTTCAGCGCGGATGGCATGCGCCTGCTCGAGGACGTGGTCAGCGGGAAACGGCCCTTCAATTTCGCGCCTTGGCGCATCATCAACTTCGCGGAGTGGCTGGAAGTGTTCTCGGTCAAGGTGCGTTGACGCTGCGTGCCGCAGGGCGTCAAATAAGGTTTCATTGAAAAATGAATGCACCGGGAAACTCCCGCCACATTCATTAGTCGCAATCGTCAATCCTTGTACACGCCACAATTGACAATTAAGTCGCCGGCGCGCTCAAAGTACATTGCCTTTTTCTCCATCTTCCCATCGCTCGGGTTGACGAATTTGTAATCCTGCCAGCCGCTTTTCTGTTTCTTCACCATGTCAAGCCGCTCGCGCATAAAGTATTTGCCGTCCGGATCTCGAAGGTCATAGAGGTTTTTTCCTTGCATCTTCGCGTTTGCCCCATGTGCCAGCGTATTTGCATGCATGTCATTAATCGTGACATAGAGGTCTCCTTTTCTGAACTGGCCGTTCACATTATTGACTTCAGCGATAGTCTTTTCCTTGCCGTTCGCCTTCATGTACTCAATTACCTTGTGAACCAGTTCCACCGCCTGGTCCGGCGTCGCCCGGTCAGCCGCGTTGGCGATGGTTGATAAACCAAGAATTGCAGCGGTGAGTATCAACTTTTGCAGTACCTTCATCTCTCCTCCTTTAGGTCTTATAAGAACAAGGACTTGCTTCCGCAACGTGCAGAAAACATAATCCTCTTGTTCATCATAATTCATTTGATTTAATTAATTTCTCTGCAGTTGCTCGTTTGCGACATCGAGTAATGAGTCAGTGAATGAATTTTCTTTCTTTGTTCAGGATTGTGAGCTCGACATAGTTGCTACCGAAATGCCGCGCCTCACCGTAGTCGACTGTCATGCCGCCCATATCAACATTGCGCATCGATTCCAGCCCACGAATGAGGGACTTGCGCGTCGGATTGCTCCCGGCACGCCGCAGCCCTTCGACCAGCACTTTGGCTGCGACGAAGCCTTCCATCGCCGCATACGATTGCGTCAGATTATGTGCCTTGGACGCGATCGAGAACTCTTTCCCCAGTTTGCTTACAAGGAGCGAAGGGGGCGGCGTGACCTGGGAGACGATCACACCTGCGCCATCAGCCCCGACGAGATCTAGAAACGCTTGCGAGGAATTATTCGACAGCACCATCACTTGCATCGCCATGCCGCGCAGACGAAACTGCTTGATGAACGCCGCCGCCGTTGGCGCGGCCGCAGCGATGATGACCGCTTGCGGAGGGCGCGATCGCAGCGCTGCAATCGTCTCTTCGATGTTTGGCGCTTCGCGGTTGAAGCGAACCGACTGCAAGACGTCCAGCTTGCGTCGCTTCATTTCGCGAACATAGCCTTCCAAAGCGTCCGAGCCGAAGGCATCATCGACATGCAACAGGCTGATGCGGCTTAAGCCCACGGTCGCAAATTGTTCCACGCCCATTTCGACTTCCTTCTGATACTTGGCGCGCACGTTGAAGACAAACTGATTAAACGTATCGGCCAGCGTCGCTGCGCCTGTGCTTGGTGCGATCAGCGGTACCTGGTGTTGTTCGATTAACGGAAGCACTGCATTTGTCTGCGGCGTTCCTCGCGTCAGAAACATTGCAAGCACTTTGTCCCGCGTGATCAGAATTTCGGTGTTCAAGGCAGCCGCCTTAGGATCGAACCTGTCGTCGAGCGAACGCAATTCGATTCTGCGGCCGTGGACTCCCCCCTGCTGGTTGACCATCGCGAAATATGCCCGCGCGCCATTGGTCATTTCCGTAACGGGGCCTTGCACCTGTCCGGTAAATCCGGCGGTTTGGCCGATGATAATTTTGTCTTCGCCAGAGGCAAGTTCTGCCAGCGCGGTCGAAGTGAATACCACACCGGCAGCGCCAAGCACAGCCGCAAGAATTTTGAATTGCATTTTGTCTCCCTCCTTATTGTTCGATCGTTGACCGCTTTGCACGAGCGGCTAATGCAATCGGCATGCCAGTCGACGGTCCCCGTCAGGCGCGATTCCAATAAGAGACGTGATCTGATGACGCACTTCGGTGTGCGAAAATCCGGAGACTGGACTGAGGGAGGATACGGAAAGTCGGAGATAGAACGCCCAAGTTTGGCATGTCCTTCCATCAGCGATGGAGTTTCAGTGGTTTGAGAGTGCAAGTCATCTGGACACCAGGCAGGCCTAGCAGGATTTTCTGCAAAAACAGGCGAGAGCAAAAATAAAAAGCCGCGCATCTGCGCGGCTTTTACTTAGTGCGGCTTTTACTTATTCGCCCCAGTTCGAATACTTTTCGCAAGTCTTGTTGGTTTTCTTGCCTGCGGCGGATTCAGAAAACTTCGCTAGATTGCCCTTGAAGTCATCCGGCGTCTCATTCCACATGCATTCGCAGAATGCCACTGCCTTGGATTGGCCGGGGATCGGACTTTTTTCATCTCCGCCCTCATAGTTCTTCTTCGAGTAAGCGAGGCACTGCTTGAATTGCGGGTCGTTCGGAGGAACGTCGTTGTAGTCACCAGCAGCCGATGCTGATTGAATAGAACCAATCACAAACAGCGAAGCGATGACAAAAAGAATCTTATTCATGTACCTTACCCCCCATAGGAATTATTGGAATATGGTGCCTAAGTATCGAGCAGCCATTTCCGTAAAGTAACACAAGTCTTGTTTTGCAAATATCAATTTTGAGTTTTTTAGCTTTGCGTGGCACGAAATCATCGAGCTACTTTATCGGATTAATGCTAGGCTGGACTTGTCCGCTTTTGGCTTGAAGCTGCCTGTTGGTAATTCTTCCCAAATCTCTGCTCGTCTACCGGATCGTGCCAGTCGCCGCGCCATGTTGGAAGGCGGCAATGCCGCGCGTGCGATCCTTGCCTATAGCTTGCAAGTCACAAGCAATCTGTCGGACACATCCGGATGATCTTCCTGTGGCCACGCCCTTTGCCAAATTAGTTTTTATTGGTCGATAAGCTTTCCGACAGGCACCTAAACATCCTGTTTTCATTCCACACGGAATGGAAATTCCCCTCGTCATGCAACCGCTTGGCAATCAATTCATTTCTCTTTGATTCGTCGCAAGCGCTCATCCTCCGATCGGATGAGTCCCCAATGGCAATTTGACCATTACATTAAACGTACGCAGCAGTTAAAAATAAAAGAACATCAATAGCGCGGCGCAGGGTGCCGGAAACGGCGAGACGCAACGCGCAACGACGATGAATGGAGACGAAACATGAAGGGGAAGATCCTATGGTCATGATTCTACTTGGCGTCGTGGCCGCCGCCATATCCGGCTCGGCCGCGGTCTCGATACATGAGCCCGCCGACCAGCCCAAGGGCCAGTTCCAGATCCCGCAGACGCTGACCGGCGCGGGCTACGGCACGCAGGCGGTGACGATGGAGCCCTTCTCCGAACTGAAGTACAAGAACATCGTGCGCCAGGCATTCGACTACAGCTGCGGTTCAGCGGCGCTGGTCACGATCCTCAACCACTACATCGGCCTGCCGGTCACCGAGCAGCAGGCGATGGAAGGCATGCTGGAACGCGGCGAAAAGGAAAAGATCATCGAGCGCCGCGGCTTCTCGCTGCTCGACATGAAGCGCTATCTCGCTTCGGTCAACGTCGAAAGCGGCGGCTTCCGCGCGGAGGTCAAGGACCTCCTCTCGCTCAAGCATCCCGCCATCGTGCCGATCGACTATGCCGGCTTCAAGCACTTCGTGGTGTTGCGCGGCATCCGCGACGACCTCGTCTACATCGCCGATCCCTCTGCCGGCAACATCGTCTTTTCGCTGAGGGAGTTCACTTCGCTCTGGGACCGCAACACGCTGTTCCTCCTGTATCCACGCAAAGACCAGCCCGCGCTGGCGCACCTCGCCCTGACCGACCAGGAACTGGGCGTGTTCGACATGGACCGGGTCAAGGACCGGGCCAACTTCCAGCCCATGGGTACGGCCTACATGCTGGAACGCGCCATGAACTCCGGCGTTACCGGGACGTACCTGCACCGGCAATAACACGGCCGGCCGGATTCAGTTTCCTCTTACTTAGGCGCCGGGCGGGCCCGTCCTGCCAGCGCCGCCCCATTTCAACATCGACAAGGGAGATGTCATGATCGTTCGTCCATTGCTTGGACTGGCCGCGCTCGTTCTGCTTGCGCCGGCATTCGCACAACAAGCCAATCCATCGGCGACGGGAGAGGGCAGCAGCAGCACCGCCGCCGCGCGCGACGCCTTGAAGCAGCAGGCCGGCGACACCGACCAGACCACGCTGCTCAAGCAGACGCTCACCGCGGTCGACAAACAGTACTCGATGATCCGCCGCGGCAAGGTGGCGGCCACCTACGACCTGAGCTACAGCTACATCGGCCAGGAAAAGATCAATGCCGACATCTCCTCCGGTCAGCTCACGCTGTTCAACATCGAGAACGACAGCTCGCACACCATCGTCAATACCTTGTCGGTGGACTACGGCCTGCAGGACAACCTCACCGGCAGCGTCAGCATTCCCGTCATCAGCCGCTATTCGCAGAACGACAATTTCGACGGCCTCTCGCATTCGCTCGGCGACATCGGCCTGAGCGCGCGCTGGCAGCCCATCGAAACCCAGCGCGGCAGGCCCTCGTTCAACCTGAGCGGCGGCATGCGCCTGCCAACCGGGCGCAGTCCCTTCAAGGTGGATGCGAACCGTGGCCTTGCCACCGGATCGGGCGTCACGACCTTGAACGGCGGCGTGAATTTCAATCACATCGTCGACCCGGTCGCGCTCTTCGGCTCCATCAACCTCGGCTACAGTCTGCCCGCCAGGCACCTGTCGCAAATTCGCAATGGCCGCACCCTGACCCGCGTCGATCCGGGCGCCAGCCTCGGCTTCGGTTTCGGATTCGCCTATGCCCTGTCGTACAACATCTCGACCTCGTTCTCGCTCCAGGAAACGATCTCCGCCGGCTCCAAGCTGTACTTCGCCGACGGCAGCACTTCCAGGACGCGGGTGCAGACCGCGGGCGTGCTGAATTTCGGCCTGGGTTACCGCATCTCGCCCAAGACCACCATCAACATCACCGCCGGCATCGGCCTGACCGACGACGTGCCCAATTTCACGCTCGGCATCAGCATGCCCTTGAACTTCTAAGCGACCAACGCCATGACCCACCGATCGACAACGCGCCCACGCGGGCGCGGATGGCCCGCTGTTGCCGTCGCCATTGACTTCGTTGTTGCCGTGGCCGGGGCCGCCGCACCGTCCGCGCATGCCGCGCTGACGGAAAACCTCGCCACCAGCGCCACCGCCATGTCGCTCGGCAATGCGGTGACCGCCGATCCGCCCGGCGTGGAATCGATTCATTTCAACCCCGCCGGCCTGGCTAGGCTCAAGGGCGAGCAGGTCACGCTGACCAACTTCGGCGCCTCGATCCGCACCAGCGCCAACTTCCACCAGCCCGCCGACTTCGACATCGGCGGCTGGAAGGACGATCCGCTCAACGGCACGCATACCGGGCCGACCCGGCAGGGAATTTACATCCCTGGCATCGGCATGCCGCATTTCCGCCTGCCGCTGGCCGTCGTTCCCGGACTGGGCATCTCCTTCAACCAGCCTGGCTCGCCCTTCACCTTCGGCACCATGTCCTACCTGACGCAGGCCATGAGCACCGACCATGCCAAGGATCCGAACGATCCCGCCCGCTTCGACGGCAGGCTGGTGCACCTGCAGCGCCTGGTGTACCTCTCGCCGGCGATCGGCTACAAGGTCTCGGACACGCTGTCGGTCGGCATGTCGGTGCCGATCGCGCATGCCTCGTTCGTGTTCAACACCGACATGCGCCTGCCCAATACCCTGATCGGCATCACAGGGCAGGTGCAGAAGGGCTGGTGTCCGGACGACGGCGGCAACGTGCTCGACACGCTGGGCCCGGGCCTGTGCGGCGGCGGCAAGGAAGGCAGGCTCGATCCCTTCAAGAAGGTCGCCAACCTCAACATCGACATGACCGCGCCGGTGGACCCCACCATCAACCTCGGCGTGCTCTGGGAACCCAATGAAAGCTTCGGGCTCGGCGTGACCTACCAGAGCGGCTCCAAGACCACCTACAGCGGGCGCTTCGAGATCAATACCGATCCGATGGTGCGGCGTTTCATCGAAGGCCTCTACAGCAGCCTGCAAGGTCCCATGATCGCCGGCACGCTCGGCCTGCCGCAGGGCATTCCCGCCTACCAGGCGGGCAACATGACGGCCACCATTCCCTTCCCCTCGCACTGGCAGGTCGGCGTCAAGATCAAGCCGACCAAGCGGCTGCAATTCAATGTCGATGCCAACTACACCGACTGGGGAAGCTGGGATGCGCTGACCTTCAAGTTCGACCAGAGCGTGAAGCTTCTTGAAATGGCGCGCATGTTCGGCATCCCCGATTCCACGCAGCTCAAGATCCCGCGCGGCTACCGCAGCGTGCTGCACTGGGGATTCGGCATGCAGGCGCAGGTCAGCAACAAGCTGACGCTGCGCATGGGTTACGAGCCGCGCAAGAGTTCCGTCCCCGGCGACAAGATCGATCTGGTCGCGCCGCTGCCGGACGCCAAGGTCTACAGCGTCGGCTTCAACTACAAGATCAGCCGCGACACCGAACTTAACGTCGGCGCCAGCTACATGAAGGGCGACTTCAGCGTGCCCGCGCGCGGCAGCTGCAACATCAATTGCGACAACCTTCTCAACATCATCTACAACCCTTATGCCGGGCTGGACGTTTCGGGCGGGATCCGCGTCCGCTACCTCGGCATGAGCTACACCAAGCACTTCGACTAACAAGGAGAAAGTCATGCTCAGACCCGTGATTGCTGCCATTGCACTGACCGTTGCCGGCGCCGCGCTGGCGGACGCCCCGCAATCCAAGCAGGACCTCGTCAACCGCGTCATGGAACTCTGGCGCATGGATGCCGTCGGGCAGGCCATGCTGCAGGAGCCGGTCGCCGAAGCGGTGCAGCAGGCGAGGGCGGTCCTGCAGGGACGCGCACCCGCCGACCGCCGCGATGCCGCCATGCGCGACATTGCCGAGGACGCGAAGCGCTTTCTCCAGGAGACCACGCCCATTGTCACCAAGAGCACCGAGAAGCTCGGGCCCGCGACGCTGTCGCCGCTGCTGGCCGAGCGCTTCTCCGAGGATGAGCTGCGTCAGATCATCGCCATCCTCGAATCGCCGGTAAAGACCAAGTTCGAGGCGCTGGTGCCGGAGATGCGCAAGTCGCTCGGCGAAAAGGTCGCCGCCGACACGCGGGAAGCCATCGATCCCAAGCTGAAGGACCTGACCCAGCGCATCGGCGTGCGGCTGCGCACGGCGGTAATGCCCTGAACTCTGGCGGCTTGACGGCGAATCCGCGCCTGCCCGCAACACCATTTTGAACGTGAGGACAACATGACCTATTCGTCAGCAATTGATCTCGTACGCGGCATCAAGTCGAGGCTGGCCATCAGCGGTCTCGATGTCGACGGCCTCTTTGCCCGGACCGGCCTGCGCGAAAGCGAATGCCTGGACGATGATGCCTTCACCCTGTCGGACAAGCTAAGCCACATGTGGGAGCTCGCGACGCAGCTGACCGGAGACGCGCAGATCGGCCTGCGGATCGCGCTCCCCCAGCCGCTCGACCGCTCCGGCCTGATGGGCCACATCATGCGCGCTTCGCCCGACGTGCGCACCGCGATAGAGAACCTGGTGCGTTACACGCCGCTCGTCTCGCCCAGCGTCAACAGCACCATCGAACACCTGCCCTCTCGGGTGCGCGTGACGCTGCAGCTGCCCGGCGGACAGAGGAAGGTGCCGCAGCAGCACTACGACTTCGTGTGGTGCCTGGTGCTTCGCACGCTGCAGTCCGCCGCCGGCCGGGACGACGTCTGGCCGACGCTGGTCACCTACGCGTTTCCGCCGCCGGCCGAGCCCTCCGCCTACGCGCAGGCATTCGGCTGCGAGGTGCAGTTCAATGCTGCCAGCAACAGCATGGAGATCGACGAAGCCTCCCTGGACCTGCCCATTCCGTCTGCGAATCCCTCGGCGGCCGACTGGGCGCTGCGCATGCTTGCGGACCTGGCGCAGTCGCAGCGCGACTGGACGGTGCGCATGCTGGCGCGGATAGAAAAGTCGCAGCATCACAGCGCCACCTTCAGCGCGCGCGTGCAGCGCCTGCTGGAAGACATGCTGCCCGATGGCGAACCCTTGCGCGAGGACGTGGCGCGGCGCCTCATGACCAGCGAACGGACCTTGCAGCGGCGCCTGTTCGAGGAAGGCACCAACTTCACCCGCCTGGTGGACGATACCCGGCGCGCGCTTGCCCAGCGCCACCTCGGCAGCGGGCAGCTGTCTCTCAAGCGGCTGAGTTTCCAGCTCGGGTTTTCCGATCCCAGCGCCTTTTGCCGCGCCTGCAAGCGCTGGTTCGGTCTCTCGCCGAAACAGCTCCAGCATGTCGGCAGGCCCACGGGAACCCAGCTGCGGTCGCCGGACATGACCGAGCGCCTGGCGCGCTGACGGCCCGCCATCGTTCGCCCGTCCGACCCGTTACCAGGAGCGCACCATGCCGCCGATCACCGTCTCTCAGAACACCATCAGCCCCGGCGCCGCCAGCGGCGAGCAGCCGGACGGCCTGCCTGACCTGCCGCTTGCGCCTGCGTCCGGCGAGCGGAGCCGCTGGCGCGACGCCATGCGCCGGCTGGACGCGCGCGAGATGCGTACCGTGGAGCGTTGGCGGGCGGCCGCGGACGGCGGCGTCGTACGCCAGCTGACCGCGGGCGTCAACCTGCTCGGGAACGGCTGGATCTACCTGCCGATTGCCATTGCGCTGATGGTTTCCTCGCTGGCGCATGCATGGTGGGTGCTGGGAACGGCGCTGCTTGCCACGGCCATCGCCCACCTCCTGTATGGCCGCCTGAAACGCCGGGTGCGCCGCCTGCGGCCGTTCGAACGCAACACCGGCCTGGCGCCCATTTCCCGCGTGCTCGACCGTTATTCCTTCCCCAGCGGGCATTGCATGACGCTGACCGCCGTGCTCACGCCCATCGTGGTGTCCGCGCCCGCCTGCTGGCCGGCGGCGGCATGCGCGCTCGCCGTGCTTTCCTGGTGCCGCATCGCGGCCGCCCACCATTATCCCAGCGACGTGCTGGCCGGAGTCCTGCTCGGCGCCAGCATTGCCTATCCCCTGGCCCGCCTCATGCTGCCCGCATGACGCAAGACGAGAAATCTCCATGCGGAAAACATCCATGCGACAGCCTGCCCTGATCACATTCGCCGTCCTGTGCCTTCCTTTCCTGCTGCATAGTGTGGCGGCCCGCGCCCAGCCAGAACCCCAGTCCACCGGCAGCGACAGCGACATCGCCATCACCGATTTCAGCAAGCCATCGAGCCCGGGCCGCACCTTCGCCGCCCGAACCGTGATCAATGCGCCGGTGCAGAAGCTGTGCGGCATCCTGCTGGACTATCCCGAGTACCCCGCGTTCATGCCCAACACCGACAATGCGAGCGTGATCCAGGCCGCGGACGATTTCGCCATCGTCAACATGACGCTCAAGCTGCCCCTCGGCAAGATCAAGAAGTACCGCCTGCGGCTCGAACCGAGGAACACGCCGCAAACCTGCCACCTGTCATGGAAGCAGGTGCCCTGGGAAGACCTCAAGGCCGACGACACCATCGCGGACACGTCCGGCTACTGGCATCTCGTGCCGCATCCCGCGAATCCCGCGCGCACCGTGGTGGATTATTTCGTGTATGCCGATCCGGGCTACGTGCCGTTCGGCTTTCGCTGGATCGTCGACATCCTGAGCAAGGAAAGCTTGCCGAAGACGCTGGAATCGCTGCGCGCGAGGGCGGCGGAGTTGCCGTGATTAGTCCCCTCCAAAGCAACTCCGTCATGTCCCCTCCGCTTCAAGGAGAGGGAGTTAGTCAGCGCGACCCAAGAGATCATGCGCATCCAGGATCGCGTACACGATGTCCGGATTCGCATCCAGGCAGCGCCGCACCGCCGCCGGCACCGACTGGCGGACCTTGCGGCATAGCCCGGGCTGGTTCGCGAGCTCGATCTGCAGGCCGCGCACGGTGCGCACCTCGCGCGTTCCCGGCGCGATGCGCAGCACCACGCCGAGCTGCGCCTGCATCCGGGCAATGATCTGCTGCAGCTCCGCATAGCTGGCGATGCGCTCTATGCGCTCGACCAGCTTCTTTTCTTCCTCGCGCGTCAGGCGCAGCACCCGCAGGTCCGCCTGCGGGTCTTCCAGCAGCAGCTCGCGGCGGCACTCGCAGGCGCCCGGCGGGCATTCCTTGCGGATCGGAAAAGGGATGGCGGGCAGCATGAAGAGCGGACAGGAAATTCTTGATGGCGTCGACCGCGAAAGTATCGATGCGCGGCACACGCTTGTCAAACGCGGGAATGGCAGCCGAAACGCCGGGGCCGTCGAAAATTTGAGATGCAACAAGTTCTTTTTGGCCAGCCTCCGAAACTAATGCCGCGCCCGCACGCCGAATCAAGTATGAAGCGCGACAACGTCCCCCTGTTCTCCCGTTCCGGCGGTTCGCCGGGAAAGACGCCAACGCCGCCCGGCGGACAAGGGCAGAAGCAGATGCCGCCGCGCCGCTCCTGGCTCATCTTCATCGCCATCCTGTTCGCCAACTACCTGCTCGCGAAGACATTCTTCCCCGATGCGGATGCGCCCGTCACCGTGCCCTACACCGTGTTCAAGCAGGAAGTCGCCAAGGGCAACGTCAAATCCATCTACAGCAAGGGCGCGAGCATCGAAGGACGCTTCGCCAAGGCGGTGACCTGGCCGCCGCCCAACGACAAGCAGCCGCCGCCGGGGCCGCTGCGCGATTCGCCGAGCCGCTCGGCCGACACCTTCACCACCACGCTGCCCGCCTTCGTCGATCCGTCGCTGGAGCAGTTCCTGATCGGCAACAAGGTCGAGATCAGCGCCGTGCCCATCCAGAGCGGCAGCGCCTGGGGCACCTTTCTCTACGGCTTCGGCCCGGCGATCCTGATCATCGCCTTTTACGTCTGGCTGTACCGCCGCGCCGCGCAGCAGGGCGGCGGCGTCGGCGGGGGCATCTTCGGCATCGGCAAGAGCAAGGCCCGCCGCTACGACCAGGAGCAGGATGCCCGGGTAACCTTCAACGATGTGGCAGGAATCGACGAGGCGGAAAACGAACTCGTGGAGGTGGTGGATTTTCTGAAGGACCCGGAAAAGTATTCCCGGCTCGGCGGCGCGGCGCCGAAAGGCGTGCTGCTGGTCGGCGCGCCCGGCACCGGCAAGACCCTGCTCGCGCGCGCGGTTGCCGGCGAGGCGGGCGTTCCCTTTTTCTCGATGAGCGCATCGGAATTCGTCGAGATGATCGTCGGCGTGGGCGCGGCCCGCGTGCGCGATTTGTTCCGGCAGGCGCGGGAACAGGCGCCCGCCATCATCTTCATCGACGAACTCGATTCGATCGGGCGCGCTCGCGGCCAGGTGGCGATCGGCGGTTCGAGCGAGCAGGAACAGACCCTCAACCAGATCCTGACCGAAATGGATGGCTTTTCCAGCCGCGAAGGCATCATCGTGCTGGCGGCAACCAACCAGCCCGACGTTCTGGACAAGGCCTTGCTGCGGCCGGGACGCTTCGACCGGCGCGTGGTGGTCAACCTGCCGGACAAGAACGGTCGCGACGCCATCCTGCGCGTGCACACGCGCAAGGTGCCGCTGGCAGGCGACGTCAATCTCGCCGAACTCGCGTCATCCACGCCGGGACTGTCCGGCGCCGACCTAAGGAACCTGGTCAACGAAGCGGCCCTGCTGGCGGCGCGGCGCAACCAGACCGAGGTGCGGCACAAGGATTTCCTCGACGCCCTGGAAAAGATCGTTCTCGGACCGGAGCGTCCCATCCTGCTCAGCCAGGCCGACCGCGAACGCATTGCCTACCATGAGAGCGGCCATGCGATCCTCGGGCTGGTGGTCGCGGGCGCGGACCCGGTGCACCGCGTCACCATCGTCCCTCGCGGACAGGCGCTCGGCGTGACCTACCAGCGCCCGCAAACCGATCGTTACAACTACCCTGAGGCTTACCTGCGCGCACGCATCGTCGGCATGCTCGGTGGCCGCGTGGCGGAAGAAGTGGTCTATGGCACCCGCACCACCGGGGCGGAAAACGACATCGAGCAGGCGACCGGCCTGGCCCGCGCCATGGTCACGCGCTGGGGCATGAGCGACAAGCTGGGCATGGTGCAGCTTGCGCCGCGGCAGAACGCCTTCCTCGGCAACAGCTACGGCGGCGACAACCCGTTCAGCGAAGAAACCAGCCGCATGATCGACGAGGAAGTGCAGCGCATCATCCATGAAAGCCATGCCGACGCGACGCGCCTGCTGCGGCAGCACCGCGCCGAACTCGATGCGCTCGTCGCCGCCCTGCTGGAACGCGAAACCCTCGACGAGAAGGAAATCCTGCAGGTCACAGGACTGCCGCCAGCCCCGGTGCTGGAAAACCACGTCATCCCGGCGGTACCGGTCTACAGCGGCGATACGGTGCAGCAGCCCTGATGCCGCAAGCCGGCGCGGCACCCGCGCCATCTTCACATTCCACCGGCGGGCAACTCCGGTTTCATCCGCACAGAACGCGGCCGTCCTCGAGGGCGCGCCGCGCGTCCTCCCAGCCATGGGCAAAGGCAGCGCGCACGGTGGTGCGCTGCCGGCAGTCCCAGACCGACACCGGCACCTTCGCGCTCGGCTGCCAATAAAGCCGATCGTTCCAGCGAAACAGCGGCGGCAATCCCGGGTGGTGACGCGTCATCAGCACCAGCGTCCGGCGACGCTGCGCGGGGTCCTGCTCGAAGACGCCGGCATGGTCGAGGTAGCCGCCGTCGAACGCGACCAGATCGTCGATCCGGCGCGGACGCAGCATCGGCGCGGCGCTTGCCGCGGCGACGAGTAGCGTGCGCGCTTCCGCTGCGGTCGCGCAGTCATGCAGGCCGACGAAGGACTGGCGCAAGCCGAGATAGCGCGGCAGGATGGGATGCAGGCGGTCGCCAAGCGACTCCACCAGGTTCGCCAGAGAAGCGAGCAGCAGCGACCAGCCCGTTCCCAGCGCGCTGGAGGGATGGCTGAGCGCCACGAAGAGGCGTTGTCCCGCCTGGCGCACCATGTCCAGCGAGTGGTCATGCATCCAGGAACCGATCCATAGCGGATAGAGCCGGTCATGCACGAAACGGGGAAACCCCGACCGCGTCCGGTTCCATTCCAGCAGGCGGCGGTTTCCTGCGAACAGCCGGGCGCAGCGCTGCATGGCTTCGCGCGGCCCGATCGTCAGGCAGGCCGCCGCCACGGCTGCACCGGCGCTCGTTCCCACGAGTTGCGCCGGCAGGACGGCACCACCCTTCAACAGATGATCCATGACGCCGGCCTGCCACCAGCAGCGGTTGCCGCCGCCGGCAAATACCAGGGTGTCGATGTCGCTCAGGCGTACGGTAGTGATGGGTTCAATGGCAGGCATGGCATCGCGATAGACGCCGCCGCGGGCCGTTTGTTTCACCGATGATGCAATCTTCGACGAAACGGCGGCCGTCGCGGCTTGCGCCATGCCTCATCGAAAAACCGAAATCGACAATTGTTAGCGGGCACAAATACTCCCGAAAACCCGGATTTCCCCGCAATAACGTGTCCTACAATCAATTTCAACGAGGCCAGGAAAGCGGCGTTCCGCCAGTTCAACGCGCGGTCACATTGCCCGGGCAACATCCATGGCGTCGGGTTCGGCATGGCCCACTTCGTTTTCCACACAAGACCATCGGAGGTCAAATGAGCGGCAACTTCTTCTCGCGGTTGGTTCCTTCTTCCTTCAAGCTGAGCGCGGCATGCGTGGCAACGATAGGCGCATTGGCGGCTTGCGGCGGAGGCAGCAATCTTCCGGCGTTCCTGACGCTGGACGGCAACCAGCCCATCGTGATTGCCCACCGCGGCGCTTCCGCCTACTACCCGGAAGAAACCAAGGAAGCCTACACGCTCGCGATTTCCATGGGGGCCGATGTCATCGAGCCCGACCTCGTCATGACCAAGGACGGCGTGCTCATCGCCAGGCACGACGTCACGCTGGCCACGTCCACCGACGTGGCTTCCCATCCCGAGTTCGCTTCGCGCAAGCGGGCGGGCGAGAACGGCGATGGCGAGGCGGTGGCCGCGGACTGGTTCACCGCGGACTTCACGCTTGCCGAGATCAAGACCCTGCGCGCCAAGTCGCCCTCCTATGAGCTCGCCAAGGTATACAACGGCCTGTTCCAGGTGATCACCTTCCAGGAGGTGCTGGACCTGATCAAGGCCAAGGCGGCCGACACCGGACGCACCATCGCCGTCTACCCCGAGACCAAGAACCCGTCCTATCACTACAACCTGTGGAAATCCGGCGCGTTGCCCGCGCGTCTGGAAGACGTGCTCGTGAAAATGATCAAGGACAATGGCCTCAACTCCAAGACGGCGCCGATCTACGTGCAAAGCTTCGAGCCGGGCAGCCTGCAGTACATGCGTACCATCGGCTCGCAGGTGAAGCAGATGCAGCTGATCGACGCCTATGACGTTGACTACAAGGCCGGCAAGCTCATCTACGGCACCGCGCCCGGCAACCTGGTCTACAGCCAGCCGACCGACTGGAAGCTCGCCGGCAGGAAGGAGCTGTTCGACGTGATGCTGACGCCCCAGGGGCTGGCCGACATCAAGCAATACGCGGATGGCATCGGCGCGTGGAAGCCGATGGTGATTCCGGTGAAGTGCCAGCTTGACGCCAAGGGGGACTGCAAGGATCTCGACGGCAACGGCACCTTTGATGGCTACCCCGATGCCGAGCCGCAGGCCCCGACCAGCCTGGTCGCGGATGCGCACAAGGCCGGACTGTTCGTGCACGAGTACACCTTCAAACGCGGCAAGTCGGACTACAACACGACTTTCGACGCCAGGAACGATCCGCTGAGCGAATACCTGCAGCATTTCCGCCTCGGCGTCGACGGCGTGTTTTCCGATGCCGCCGACATCGCCATTGCCGCGCGGGCAGCCTACCTGCGCGAGATGGGCCGCTGACCGGCAGCCTGCGCTTACCCTGTTCTTCAAGGATTGGCCCGGATCGCTCCGGGCCTTTTTTCGTTCGGACCGGTGTTCCGGCAACGATGGGAAGCGAGGCAGGTCCAAGCCGCAGGCCAGCCCGGCGGCTGGCGGCAACGAAGGCAGGGGCGGCAATGGATATCCAGTTTCTGGGAACCTCGTCGGGAACGCCGAGCACCACGCGCAACGTGGCGGGAACGGCGCTGCGCATGCAGGACGAGCGCGGCTGGATGCTGGTCGACTGCGGCGAAGGCACGCAGCACCGCATCCTGCACACCAGCTTTTCCCTCGTCAGCTTGCGGGCCATCTTCATCACCCACATCCATGGCGACCATTGCTACGGCCTTCCCGGCCTGCTGGCGAGCGCCGGCATGCTGAACCGGACGGCCGAACTGCTGATTGCCGGTCCCGGCGCGGTGCGGCGATTCGTGCAAGGCGTGCTCGATTCCACCGAACTCCGGCTGCCTTATGCCCTCTGCTTCGTCGACGTCGAGAGCAACCCGGACATCGATTTCCTGGATGAAGTCGGAGTGCACGCCACCACCCTGTCGCACCGGGTGCCGTCCTTCGCCTACAGCTTTACCGAAAGAACGCCGGTCCCGCGGCTCGATGCCGCCCGCCTCGACGGCGACGGCATTCCTTCCGGGCCTTTGCGCGGCCGCCTGCAGCGCGGCGAGGAGGTGGTGCTGCCCGATGGAAGACGGATACGCGGCGCCGATTACCAGTTGCCGCCGCGCCCGCCCCGCAAGGTCATCATTGCCGGCGACAACGACGCGCCGGACCTGCTGGCCGGGGAAGCAAGGCAGGCCCAGGTGCTCGTCCACGAAGCCACCTACACCGAGGCGGCCCTGGCGAAAGTCGGCCCGGCGCCGCAGCACAGCTCCGCCGGGCGAGTGGCCGCCTTCGCCCGGGACGTCGGCGTGCCCAATCTCGTTCTGACGCATTTCAGCCCCCGGTACCATGGCACCGCGGGAGACGGGAATGCGCTGGCCGAACTGGAAGCCGAAGCGAGGGCCTGCTATCAAGGCAAGCTTTTCCTGGCCGACGATTTGCAAACCTACCGGCTCGGCCGCGACGGCATGCTGGCCCTCCTGCCATAGAGGCGATCCTTGCCGCGAACCAGACGCCGGGGATTTCAGGTGACACAAGCGCCGGCAACTTATAAAATTACTCTTGGGAAATTGAAAATGGCGGGGGCATCATGACGGTGAAGATTGATACGGTGACAACGGCCCAGTGGATCTACCAGGGTGCGCAGAAGGTGGCGCAGGAAGCCGACGGCAAGGTCCAGCAGGCAATCGCGGAGCAGCGGTCGATGAACCGGCAGCGTTCCGAAGAGCTGAAGACCGAGGCTGCCGAACAGCGCAGCTACGAAGCCCAGCGCCGCCAGGGCGGCATCGACGTCTACGCCTGATCCATTCCTTCCGCCTGACCGCCCGACAGCCTCTCGTTCCCGGCGCGTCAGGCATGTCCCCCCATCCAGAAGAACATCCCGAGCAAGATTGCTGCCGCCAAGCTGATCGGCCATGAATGCAGCGCCAGGCGCCAGTCCGCCGAGGACGGCAGCCAGGAAACGAGCTGCGGCGCCAGCAAGGCGGCGATCCAGGCATCATCCCACTCCCATGCCACGCCATGACGCGTGCGCCACACCGCCACGCCGACGGGCAATGCCAGCACCAGCATCGGCGCGAGACCCACGAACAGGCCGTTGTACCAGCGGATGTTGGCGCAGCCGACCGTGCCGAGTATCCAAGCATTGCCTTGCCTGCGCGGCAAGATGGAAAAGGACACCGGCCTGGCGTTCGTCACGGCTGCCGCCAGGAGGTGCGCCATTTCATGCATGAACGTTCCCGGCAGCAGCCAGGCCAGGAAAAAGGCATGGCGGCGCGACAGCGCGTGAAGCAGCGCCGCGAGCAGCGCCGAGGGCAGAAGGTAGAGCAGCAAGTCGGCATGGGCGAGGGCGGCGTGCGCGAGGGTCGGCGCCAGGTGTCGGGTCGTGTCTAGCATGGAAGGCGGTCCGTCTCGGGACGGCGCGGAACGGGACAGGGTCGACATTACCGTCTTGCGTCCCCGCCGGCAAGGCGACAGTGGCGTAGCGCTCTGGTATGCTGGAAGGCTGATCCAAGAAGGAGTAAACCCTCAATGAGCCTGCAAACCTGGTGGCTTTTCGTTGCCATGACCTTCGTCGTTTCCGCCACGCCGGGACCCAACATGCTGCTGGTCATGAGCCATAGCGCGCGCTACGGATTCCGGCCGGCGATCGGCACGATGCTCGGGTGCATGACCGCCTTGCTGGCAATGATGAGCATTTCCGCCGCCGGGCTCGGCGCCCTGCTGCAGGCGTTTCCGATGGTGTTCGACACCCTGCGCTGGACGGGCGCGGCCTACCTTGCATGGCTGGGCATCAAGAGCTGGCGCTCGCCGGTGCGCGAGGAAAGCGCCGCCGCGGCATCACGCGAACCGGCGCCGCACGGGGCGGCCCTGTTCCGCCAGGGCTTCCTGGTCGCCGCCAGCAATCCCAAGGCCATCCTGTTCGCGGCGGCCTTCCTGCCGCAGTTCATCCACCAGGACGCGCCGGCGCTGCCGCAGTTCGGCATTCTCCTGCTGACCTTCGCCGTGATCGAGGTGTCGTGGTACATGGTCTACGCAGGCAGCGGCCACCGTCTCGCCGCCTATCTCCGCCGCCCGGCGATCCTGAAAACCTTCAATCGCCTGACGGGCGGCGCCTTCGTGGGTTTCGCCGCGCTCATGGCGGCCGCCCGCCACTGACCGACATCCATAACCGCCTTCAATGCAGATATTGCTGGTTGCCTGATTGCTGGAACCAGTGCATGAAGTGGTCTTCGCGCAGCGGCTTGCTGATCAGGTAACCCTGGCCCAGGTCGCAGCCGCGCTCCCTCAGCAACTGCAGGGCCTTCTTGGACTCGATGCCTTCCGCCACCACTTCGACGTGCAGCTTCTTGCCGAGGGTGATCACGGTTTCCGCAATCGCCAGGGAGCGGGCGTCGGTGTCGATATGCCGGATGAATGACTGGTCCACCTTCAGCTTGTCGATGGGCAGGCTCGACAGGTAGCTCAGGCTCGAATAACCGGTGCCGAAGTCATCGAGCGCGATGCGCAGGCCCATTTTCTTGAGACCCGCCAGGGTCCGCGACGCTTCCTCCACCTGCTTCATGACGGTGCTCTCCGTCACTTCGAGCTCCAGCTGCGAGGGGTCGACGTCGGCATGCGCCAGCAGGTTGCGCACGCGGCTCTGGAAATCGGTGGCGCGAAACTGCATGGGCGAAACGTTCACCGAGATGAAAAGGGACGGCAGCCCCTGCGCGCGCCAGCGCTTGAGCTGCATGCATGCCTCCTTGAGCACCCAGTCGCCGAGCTGGTTGATCAGCCCGCTGGCTTCGGCGACCGCGATGAACTCGCCCGGCGGCAGCGGCTCCGAATCCGCCTGCTTCCAGCGAAGCAGGGCTTCCGCGCCCACCACGTCCATGCTGGTCGTGTTGAAGATCGGCTGGTACCACAGTTCGAAGTCCTTGTCCTCGATGCTCTGGCGCATGCGTTGCTCGATCGCCAGGGTGTGTTCCGCCTGCCGGTTGATTTCCGCCGTGAAGAACTGGAAGGTATTGCGACCGCGGTGCTTCGCGTGGTACATCGCCGCGTCCGCGTTGCGGATCAGGGTGTCCAGGTTGCCGCCGTCGGTGGGGAAGATGCTGATGCCGATGCTCGGCGAGGTGCGCAGCTCGAGGTGATCGATGCGATACGGTTCGCCGAGCCGCTTCAAGAGGTGGGTCGCCGCGTGCAGCACGTCGTCTTGGTTGGGAATGTTCGGCAGGATGGCAACGAACTCGTCGCCGCCGATGCGGCCGACCAGGTCGCTGCCGCGCACCGTCGATTGCAGGCGTGCCGCCACTTCCTGGAGCATCTTGTCGCCCGCCTCGTGGCCGTAGGTATCGTTGATCGGCTTGAAACGGTCGAGGTCGAAGAACATGACCGCCGCGAAGTTCCTGGAGCGGCGGGTTGCGGAAAGGAGCTGGTCGCCCATCTCGTAGACCAGCGCGCGGTTCGGCAGGCCGGTGAGGTGGTCGTGCTGGGCGGCGAGCCGCAGCCTTTCCGCCGCCAGCTTGCGCTCGGTGATGTCCGCGACGTAGCTCACCATCATCGCGCCGGCGCGCGTCTCTGCCATGCTGAAACTGGCTTCCATGGGAAATTCCTCGCCGTTGCGGCGCTTGCCCATGAGTTCGCGTCCCATCATCGAGGCCGTGATGCAATGCTGGGTGAACGGATCGCCGCGCGCGTCGGCCGGCGGTTCTTCGTCATTGGAAACGAGGATGGCGCTGGATTGCCCGATCAGTTCCTCGGGGCGATAGCCGAAGACGTTAAAGACTGCCTTGTTGGCAATGCTGATCCTTCCATCGGTGCCGATGCCGAGCACCGCCTGCGTCGTCGACTCGAGCAAAGCGCGCATCGTATGCTCGCGGTCGTCGAGCGTGATCATCAGCTCGTGCGCCTTGATGCGCGCGTCGTGGAACAGGCCGCCGAGGAAGCTGATGCACAGGCCTAGCACCGCGAAGGCGATCAGCATGGCATGGCCGCGCGGAGTCGACGCGGCGAAGGCGCTTCCCGGGCCCAGCAAGACCAGCGGCGTGACGGCCAACGACAGCAGCGTCACCAGCAGGGCCGCGCGGCCGCCTGCGTAGATGGAAGCGAAGATGACGGCGATGAGCAGCATGCTCATCGGCGCGTTGCCGTCGAGCATGGGCTGCAGGGTAAACTGGATCAGCAGGAAACCCGCAAAGACAAGAATGGAAACCAGGTAACCGCGCGCCGGCCGCGTTTCCAATGTCCCAAAGGGGTTTTCCAAGCGCATCCCGCCTCCCTCTCATTCACTGAGGGAAAGACAGCCGCACCGGGCGAATGGTTCATGGTCTTTCGCTGCATCAACGGGTCTCACGCACGAACCGGATCATTGGGCTTGGGTTCGTGAATGAAGCCGTCCGGGGAATGACGCTCGATCACCGCGTTCATCTCCGCCCCAAAGAGCAAGACCGCCGAAGAGATGAAGAAATACAGGAGCAGCACGATGATGGAACCGATGCTGCCATACATGGCGTTGTAGTTGCCGAAGTTGCCGACGTACGCGCTGAAGCCCAGCGATGCGACGATCCAGATCAGCACGGAGAGCACCGCGCCGGGCGTGATGAAGCGGAAGTTGGGCTGCTTCGCCGGCGCGGCGTAATACACGATCGCGGCCGTCATGCTCAGCAGGAGCACGGCGACCGGCCATCGCAGCCAGGCCCAGATGGCAACCACGATCTTTTCGATCCCGATCTGCCCGGCGAGCCAGTTCATCGCCTTTGGGCCGATCAACAGGAGCGCCGCGGCGGCCATCAGCAGGACTGCCATCAGGACGGTGTAAAGCAGCGACAAGGGATAGATCACCCACCAGGGTCGTTCCTCCTTCACGCCGTAGGCGGCATTGAAGGCGTTCATGATCGCACGCACCGCCGCCGACGCCGTCCACAAGGCGATGACCGCGCCCAGCGAAAGCAGGCCGCCCTGCGGTTGCTGCAATTGGTCGAGGACGGTGTTGACCTGGGTGAATGCCTGTGCCGGCAGGAAGACAGCCGCTTGCTGGCGCAGCCACAACATGAAGTCTGGCAGGTGCAGCGTGCTGATCAGGGCAACGAGGAAGATGGCGAAGGGAAAGATGGAAAAGAGAATCTGGTAGGCAAGCGCCGACGCATAGGTCGGCATGTCGTCATCAATGAACTCCTTGATGGACGTTTTCAGCAAGGTCCAGCTTCCTAGACCGCGCAGGCCGGGTAGTTTCATTGGATTAACGGTGACGTGTTTGCGCATTCGACAGGGAATTGCTTTATCGACCACGACTGTGCGCTTTCTATCCCGAAGATGATGAGGCTCGCTGATTCCGGACGGAAGGTGTAAGGAATATGTAACAAGTTTAAGTTTTCTCCCGATTTCGAGGACGGGAAAACCTCGTTGTTATCATCGCCCGGGTCGTCCCAAAGGGGTTGCATCCGGCGCATGCCGGCATGGCAATCATCGCCATTTCATCCTGTCCTGATCACGGGAGCTTCCATGACCTTCCAACCGAAACGCGTCCTGCTCGGCATGACGCTGGCCGCCTCGACCGCCTTCTCCGCCCTTTCCGTACCTGCAGTCTCCGCGGCGCCGATCGCCATGCCCGATGTTGCCGATCTCACATTCCCGGTCATCGTGGTGTTCCAGGACCAGACCCCCTTCCACCAAAACCTGCGCAACGCGCACGCCGACGAGCGCGCCGCCGCCGCGCCGGATGCGTGGAATTACCTCGATGCCGGCGTGCTCGGCACGGTGCAGCGCCTCGAAAGCCTGCATCACTTCAAGGCAAGGCATGTGTTCAGCCATGCCGCCAAGGGCTTTGCCGTGGAACTGACCCAGCAGCAGATCGACGCGCTCAGGGCCGAGCCTACCGTGGCCACCATCGAGCCCGACCTGCCGGTGAAGATCGACGCGCAAAGCCTTCCCTGGGGCGTAGACCGCGTGGAAGCCGACCGCAGCTTTACCCTTGCCGGCAATGGCAGCGGCGCCGTCGGCAACGTCAACGTGTATGTCATCGACACCGGCATCGCCGCCCACCGCGACCTGAACCTCGTTCGCCACCTCGACTTCATCGACACCAACAACACCGACTGCAACGGCCACGGCACCCACGTCGCGGGAACGATCGGCGCCATGGACAATACCGTGGACGTGGTCGGCGTCGCGCCCGGCGTTCCCCTGACCGCGCTGAAGGTGCTCGACTGCTCCGGCAACGGCACCAGCTCGGGCATCCTCAAGGCGATCGACTGGGTGACAGCGAACGCCGCGCGGCCGGCCGTGGTCAACATGAGCCTCGGCGGCAGCGCCAGCCAGACCCTCGACGACGCCGTGCGCCGCTCGGTCAGCGCCAACATCGTGTACGCGGTGGCGGCGGGCAACAGCGGCGTGGACGCCTGCACCGTCTCGCCGGCGCGCGCCGGTCTCGCCGGCAACGGTCTGGACAATGGCATCGTCACCACGGCGGCGATCGATTCCGCGAACGCGGAACCTTCCTGGTCGAACTATGGCAAGTGCGTGAGCGTCTGGGCGCCCGGCGTCGGCATCGTGTCGACCTATACCGGCAACGGCATGGCCAGCATGTCCGGCACCTCGATGGCGAGCCCGCACGTGGCGGGCGCGGCCGCGCTGTACCTGTCGCGCAATCCCTCGGCATCGCCGGCCCAGACGGAGTACGCGATCCGGACCAATGCGCTGCCGACGGGCACGTCCAGCAAGGATGGCCGCGGCATCAATCTGCTGCAGGTCAATCGGTTCTGATTGGCGTTGGGTGTGCTGGGGAGCACTGACTTCGCTCCTTTGGCGGGGGATTCCAACGTGAGTCACGCTGCACGAGCGAAACGGGATTCCCGCCTTCGCGGGAATGACGGAAGGTGGCGGGAACGACGGAAGTTGGGCGCGGACGACAGCAGTAGGCAGAACCTCCACCCTACCTCATCATCCCCCGCCGCATCCAGAAACTAACTCCATCCACCGCCGCAACCATCAGCAGCATGGCAACGATAACGCTCGCCGCCTGCGGCATCTGAAACAGCGACAGATGATACTTCAGCATCTGTCCCAGTCCCCCGGCCCCCACCACACCCAGAACCGCCGCCGCGCGGATGTTGTTCTCCCAGCGGTACAGGGTGTATGACAACATTTGCGGCGCTGCCTGCGGCAGGACGGCGTAGAGGAAGGCGGCCAGAGAGGAGGCGCCGTTCAGGCGCAAGGAGGTCTCGGGAAGCGCGGGCGTGTTTTCCATGGCGTCGGCGAAGAGCCTGCCGAGCACGCCGGCGGTATGCAGCGCCAGCGCCAGCGTGCCGGCGAACGGCCCCAGTCCGGCGGCGATGAGCAGCATCGATGCCCAGACGAGTTCGGGAATGGAACGAAAGACGTTCAACACCATCCGCACCGGCAGGCGCGCCGCCGGGCCGGCGCGGCCGCTGGCCGGCAGCGCCAGCAGCAGTCCCGCCAAGGCGGCGAGCAGCGTGCCGAGGGCGGACATCGCCAGGGTTTCGGCGGTGCCGGTTGCCAGCTTGCGCAGGAACCCGGCGGACGTGTCGAGCCGGGCGAAGCCGAGAAGGAATTCCTTCGTAGTGCGAATGGCCTCCAGCGAGGCAAGCGCCTTCCAGTTCAGCGGCAGGCTGATGAAACTTGCCGCCGCCAGCAGCACGAGGCCGAGCAGCAGGGCCACGGTGCTCCAGGAAATGGCGGGCCTTGCCGGCATGGGCGTCCTTACCGTCGTCGGCGTCGTGGCGGATGTCATGCGAGCCTCCTGCGCAACATCCTGCTGATGCCGTCGGCGCATGCCACCAGCGCGACGAAAATGATCAGCATGGTCGATACCTCGCCGCCCGCGAGCATCTTCATCGACTCGTCCATCCGCTGTCCCAGCCCGCCCGCGCCGACGAACCCCATCACCACCGATCCGCGTATCGCGCATTCCCAGCGGTACACGGTGTACGACACCAGTTCCGATGCCGATTCCGGCAGGGCGGCGTAGAGCAGGGCGTTCAGCCGGCCCGAGCCGTTGCGCAGCAAGGCTTGCGCGGCATGCGGATCCGCGGATTCGAGGATCTCGGCATACACCTTGCCCAGCATGCCGCAATAGGTAAGGGCGATGGCAAGCACGCCCGCGGTCGGTCCCAGTCCCACGATGCGTACCAGCAGCAAGGCCCATACCAGTTCGGGCACGCTGCGCAGCGTCACCAGCAGCCAGCGCGCGGCTTGGCGGATCAGCGTGCCGGCGAGCCGCGGACGGCCGCCGGCCATGCGTGAGATGGACAGCCGTTCCGTCGAAAGCAGGGTCAGGGGGATGGCGGCGGCCATGGCGAGCGCCATGCCGGACGTGGCGATGGCGACCGTCTGCCATGCCGCCTCGGCGGCCAGGCGCAGGAAGTCGGCGGAATGCTCGGGCGGGAAGAAGCCCGCGAGGAAATGTCCCAGCGCCGCCAGGCTGCGCGCGTCGAGCAGCGCCCATGGCCGGAACTCGCTCCAGGCCAGCAGCGGCCACAGCACGATGAGGAAGACAGCGAACATCGACAGGCGCGACCGCCAAGCCGGATCGGCAGGAATCGGGGCTGTCGCCGGAAGCATCGCCATGGCTCAGAAGCAGCGCGCGGCAAGCGGCTGGCGCGCCGGCTGGCCGGGTTCGGCCGGCGCGTCCATGTCCGCTTGTCCGCCGGGTGCGCCGGCGTCGCGGTACAGCTTCGCGATCATGTCGTCGGTGACCGCCTCGCGGGGAAGATCGAACATGATGCGGCCGTCGCGCAGGCCGACGATGCGCGGGAACCTGGCGAGCGCGAGATCGACCTGGTGCAGGCTGCAGGCCAGCGTCGCCCGGCGGTCCCGGGCTTCCTGCTGCAGCACCGCGAGGGTGCGTTCGGCCAGCACGGGGTCCAGCGCCGAAAGGGGTTCATCCACCAGCAGCAGCCCGGCCTCGGACACCAGCAGGCGCGCCAGGCTGCAGCGCTGGCGTTCGCCGCCGGACAAGCGATCCACGCGAAGGTAAAGCTTGTCGCCGAGATCGAAGCGCGACAGGGCCTCGAACGCGCGTTCCGCCGCCACCGGGGCGAACAGCGATCGCAAGGCCCGGCCGATGCTCCATTGCGGCAGCATCCCGGCCAGCACTGCCGTCACCACCCGCTGGCGCGGCGGCAACGGCGGGGTCTGCGGCGCGAGGAAGAGCCGGCGCCGCATGGCATGGCGCCCGGCATCGGGCATGCTCCAGGGTTGCTGCCCGAACAGCTCGAGCTTGCCTTCCGTCGGTGCGATGCCGCAGGCAAGCACCTGCAGCAACGTGGTCTTGCCCGCGCCGGACGGGCCGATGAGCGCGATCTGCTCGCCCGGCTGCGCAGCCAGGCTGATGCCGGACAGCGAGGCGCGCTGCGCCGACGCGGCGTAGCGGACGGATACCTCGGAAAGGGCGAAACTCATGGCGAATCGTGGCGGAAGCGCTTAACGCAGCAAGCCGGCCTGCTGCGCCGCTTTCTCGATCGCGTCATAGTTTTCCGTCTTCGCCGGAATGAAGCGCGTGGCGCGCTGCAGGTCCAGGATCTCCTTGCCTTGGGGATCGTTGCGGTTCAGGGCCAGGAAGGCATCGGTGATCTTCTTGCGCAGCGCCGGCGCCATGTCCGAGCGCACGGTCCAGTTGTAGTCGAAATATCCCGGCGTGGTGTAGAAGACGCGCACCGCGTTGCGGTCCACCTTGTTCTGCGAGACGAGCTTTTCCCAGACCGAGATGTTGAGCACGCCGGCATCCACCTTGCCGCCCGCGACCGCGGCCACGGTCGCGTCATGCGCGCCGGAGAAGGCCACGCGCTTCATGTCGGCATCCGGGTTGATCTTGGCCGCCAGCAGGTAATAGCGCGGCATGAGGTGGCCGGACGTCGATGACTCCGAACCGAAGGCGAAGGTCTTGCCCTTGAGGTCTTCCAGCTTGTTGATGGACTTGTCCGTGGTGATGAAAACGGACTTGAAATGCTCGTCTTCCTCGCGCTGCACGATAGGAATGACCTTGCCCTGGCTGCGCACCTTGGCCTGGACGAAGGTGAATCCGCCGAACCACACCATGTCGAGCTTGTTGTTCAGCAAGCCCTCGACCGAGGCGGCATAGTCGGTGACCGGGATGAATTCAACCTTCATGCCGGTCTTTTGTTCGAGATAGCTTCCCAGCGGCTTGAACTTGCGCTGCAGTTCGGTCGGCGATTCATCGGGAATCGCGGAGACGCGCAGCACGGACTGGGTTGATGGCGTCGATTGCGCGTAAGCGGGCGAGAATGCGGAAAGGCCCGCGACGGCGGCCACGGTTGCGCAGAGGAGGCGCGTGCCAAAGGCGCGCCTGGACGGTGAAAGCAGGTACATAAAACCTCTTCATTGACGGATTGGAATAGGGTGGAGGGGGCCTGGCGTTGCATGAGGCGGCCCCTAACTCCGAAAGCGTGCCAATGATAACAAAACGAGCAACGACGGGTTGCCCGGGCTTACTACTGTCCGTTACCTCAGGCCATCACTTCCACGCGCGCCGGACCGGCGTGCATCTCGCCGATCACGGCCGCATCGCCGAAACCGTGGGAACGGAAGGTTTCGAGCACCGCATCCACGGCGTTCACCTCGCAGGACACCAGCAGTCCGCCCGAGGTCTGCGGATCGGTGAGCAGCATCTGCTGCACCGGCGTGACCGCATCGCCCAACACGACCTCGTGGCCATAGCCCGCCCAGTTGCGGCCGGACGCGCCAGTGACATGACCGTTGCCGGCGAGGTCTTCCACGCCGGGCAGCAGGGGAACCGCGTGCACGTCGATGCGTGCCGTCAGGCCGGCGCCGCGCGCGAGTTCGAGGGTGTGCCCGAGCAGGCCGAAACCGGTCACGTCCGTCAGCGCATGCACGCCAGGCAGGTCGGACAGCGCCTTGCCCGGCTTGTTGAGCTTGGTGGTGTTGGCGATCATCGCCTCGTAGCCCGCTGCATCGAGCGCGCCTTTCTTGAGCGCCGCGGACAGCACGCCGACGCCCAGGGGCTTGCCGAGAATTAATTTGTCGCCGGCGCGCGCGTCCGCATTCCGCTTGACCTTCGAGGGATGGACCAGTCCCATCACCACCAGGCCGTAGATCGGCTCGACGGAATCGATGGTATGTCCGCCCGCGATCGGAATGCCTGCTTCCGCGCAGATCGATTCGCCGCCGCGCAGCACTTGCCCGATGACCTCGACCGGCAGCTTGTTGATCGGCATGCCGACCAGCGCGAGCGCCATAATCGGCGTGCCGCCCATGGCATAGACGTCGGAGATCGCGTTGGTGGCGGCGATGCGCCCGAAGTCGAACGGGTCGTCGACGATGGGCATGAAGAAATCGGTGGTCGCGATCAGCGCCTGTTCGTCATTCAGCTTGTACACCGCGGCATCGTCCGCCGTTTCGATGCCGACCAGCAATTCATCGGGCACGGGGAAGCCCTTTGCGCCTTTCAGGATGTCGGCCAGCACGCCCGGCGCGATCTTGCAGCCGCAACCGCCGCCGTGGGAAAACGAAGTGAGCTTGATGTCGGAAGAAGAAGCCATGTGGTAAGAGAGGAGGTGAGCGCTAGGACGCGCGGCAGCCGAGATTATCCATCAACTGCAATACAGCCGCTCGTTCCGCCTCCGGCGTGAACAGCCGGGCCCGCTCGCGGCATTGGGCGGCCAGCTCCTCCAGCCATGCGGCGTCGCGCGCGGCGCGGTCGATCATGCGCGCCAGCGCCGCGCCGTCGCCGACCGGGAAATAACCGGCGTAGGCCTCGCCGAGCATGCCGCAGTTGCCGGAAATGTCACTGGCCAGCACGGGGACGCCGCTGGTGACCGCTTCGATGATGACGTTCGCCCCGCCTTCCATGCGCGAGGTCAGCACCATCAGCCGGCATGCCTGCACGCGCCGGCGCGTTTCATCATGCGGCAGGTTGCCGAGCCACTGGTAGCGCGGCGTGTCGCGCATCGTGTCGCGCGCCAGGCTGTCGAGCGAGGCGTCGAGCGCGCCGCCGACGTGCAGCATCCGCACGCGCGGGTCGCTCACCAGGCGCGCGGCGGCCATGTAGGTGGCCGGATCCTTTTCCGCGCGCAGGTGGCCTACCATGATGACGTCGAACTGCCCGTCCCGGGCGGGCAAGGCCGGAAGGGCGGGCGCGGACTGAAAGATCACCTTGGCCTTGGCACGCAGCGCCGGTGGAAGTTCGCCCAGGCCGCTTTCCTGGAGCACGACCAGCGCCGTCGCGGCAACGATCGAGTCCCTTGCGCTGGCGTCGGCATGGATGTCGCGGTACAGGTCGGTGCCGGTCAGCACCAATACCGCGGGCCGGTTGGGGCATGACATCGCGAAGGCTTGCAGCGACCCGGCGGAGCGCCGCGCGTGCAGCGCGATCATCGCGTCCGCACGGCAGCCGTCCCACGCCTGCATGATGCTGACGTCATAGCGGGGCGACAGGAACCGGGCCCAGCGGCTTACGGTCTGCCAGTTGCCGTTGTTGGCACTGGCCGTCGCCGGGCTGATCATGACAAGATGTGATTTTCCGGACACCATGGATGCGAAAGCCTTGGATACCTTGGACAAAACGACAACCCCTTTCAGGACGGCGTCTCCCGGCCTGCTCGCCCGCATGCTGGCGGACACGCGCGAGCGCCTGCTGAGTCATTTCGCCGCGCTGGCTTCCGCCGGCTATGCCGCAGCGGAAAGAGTACCACTTCTTTCCATCATCAACCCGCCCTTGTGGGAAGCGGGCCATGCGTTCTGGTTCGCCGAATGGTATGTGCTGCGCGAGGCCGGCAGCAGCGCCCCGGGCGCCGCCCGCCATCCGTCCCGGCTGCACGGTGCCGACACGTTGTTCGATTCGAATGCGATTGCGCATGACAGGCGCTGGAACCTGCCCTGTCCATCCGCGGAAACCATCCTCGACTACGGCAAGGATTGCCTTGCGGGCATCCTGGAACGACTGGCGCGCGCGGAAGACGATGACGCCGCGCTCTATCCATTCCGACTGGTCCTTGCGCACGAGGACATGCACGTCGAGGCGCTCGCTTATACCCTGCAGACCTTGGGCGTCCAGCCCTCGCTGCCCCTGGCGCCCGCGGCCGGCGGAAAAGGCGGCACACTGGACATCGCGTCCGCCGACGCTTGCCTCGGCTCGCCGGCAGGCGCCGGCTTCGTGTTCGACAACGAAAAATGGGCCCACGGCGCGCCGGTGTCCGCATTCCAGATCGATCGCCGGCCCGTATCCTGCGGCGAATTCCGCCGCTTCGTGGAAGACGGCGGCTATGCCAGGCCGGACCTGTGGACCGCGGAGGGCAGTGCCTGGCGCCAGCAGCGCGAGGCGCCGCGAGGGTGGAAGCGGGAAGGCGGGCGCTGGCTATGCCAGCGCTTCGACGAATGGATCGACCTGCCGGACGACGAACCGGTGCGTCATGTCAGCCTGCACGAAGCCCAGGCGTATTGCACCTGGGCGGGGCGCCGCCTGCCGACGGAAGCGGAATGGCAGTTGGCATGCGACCGGTTCGAATGGGGCCAGGTGTGGGAATGGACCGCCTCGACCTTCCAACCTTTCCCCGGATTCGCCCCGGACGCTTACCGCGAATATTCCGCGCCCTGGTTCGGCACGCACCAGGTCGTCAAGGGAGCCTCCTTCGCGACGCCGCCGCATTTCCGCAGCGCGCGGTTCCGCAACTTCTACGAGCCCGGCAGGAACGATATCTTCATCGGCTTCCGCACCTGCCGCTGACGGCGCGCAGGCAGGTGGCAATGCATTAGTGCAGCCTGACGGGCGGCGTGATCTTGGTCCTGATCCAGTGCGCCACGCCTTGCGCCACGGTCCTGGCAAAGCCGCGCAGGGACAAGACATGCTTGTGGTACAGCATGCCGTACATCAGCCGCGCCATCGTGCCGCCGACCAGCATCTCGCGGCCGCTCAGTCCGCCGATCAAAACCCCGACGGCCGCGAAGGGGCCGAGGGACACCAGCGAACCATAATCGCGGTAGCGGAAATGCGGCAGGGCATCGCCGGACGGCCGCGCCAGCACTTCGGCCAGGAACATCGCTTGCTGGTGCGCGACCTGCGCGCGCGGCGGCACGGCGATGCCGCTCGCCGGCGAGACATGACTCGCGCAGTCGCCGATCGCGAACACGTTCGGGTCGTCCACCGTCTGCAGGCTGGGCGTGACGATGATCTGCTTGATCCGGTTCAACGGCAGGCCCAGTGTGGTACAGAGCGCGGGCGCTTCCACGCCGGCTGCCCACAAGCTCATGTCTGCCGGATGGCGCACGCCGCTGCCGTCGATGACGGCGTCGTGCTCCACGCTTGCCACCGCCGTGCCGGTGCACACCTCGATGCCCATGCGCTGCAGGTGGCGCGTCGCCCGGCGCGACAGCGCGGGATTCAGGTGAGGCAACAACCGTTCGCCGCGTTCGAGCAACCGGATGCGGACGCCCTTCGCCGGATCGAGGCTATGCACGTTGTATCGCGCCAGCGTGCGCACCGTGTGGTTAAGTTCGGCGGCCAGTTCCACTCCGGTCGCGCCGCCGCCGACGATCACCAGGTCCACCCTGCCATCGCCGCTGCCATCCGCCGCGCGGGCGCTGGCCTGCATGCAGCTCAGGAGGAAGCGGCGGCGGAAGGTTTCCGCATCTTCGACGCTGTCGAGGGTCAGGCAGTGACGGGCGGCTCCGGGGACACCGTAGAAGTTGGTGACGGCGCCGAATGCGAGCACCAGCCTGTCGTAGGGAAGCGTTCGGGCCGGCACAATTTCGCCGCCATCGTCGCCGCGCAGGGCCGCAAGGTGGATGCAGCGCTTGGTCCGGTCGATCCGGGTCGCCTCGCCGCAGATGAACTGGAAGCCGTGCTCGGCCGCCTGCGCGGAGTAGGCGATCTGGTGCGCCTGCGGATCGAGCTTGCCGGAGGCGACGGTATGCAGCAGCGGCTTCCAGAAGTGAGTCGGATGGCGATCGACCAGGACGATCCTCGCCTTGTTCCGCTTGCCCAGGCTGTCGCCCAGGCGGGTTGCCAGTTCAAGTCCTCCCGCACCTCCGCCGATGATCACGATGGTTTGCATGATGATGCTCCAGTCTGATTTGAATGCGATTCATGTCCTGCGCCTTCGCTGCCTGTCAGGCGATGGTTCCCTGGCCCGGCTTGTGCGCGACGCGGGAGCGGCGCAGCGCGCTGAGCGTGCCAAAGTCCACGAAGCGGCGCGGGCTGGCGGATTCGCGCAATGCGCGGCGCGGATCCGCCAGCTCGCGCAGTTCCTGCAGCTCCTGCAGTTGGGGGCACCAGAGGTTCGCGCCGGAAATGCAGGCGACTTCCTTGTCGTAGGGCGTCACCGCGACCGTCCAGATTCCGGCGAGCTGGGCAGCGCGCAGGGCAGGCGCGGCATTGTGGATGGCGACGCCGCGATGGGCTTCGACGCCAGTGGTGCGCAGCGCCAGGTCATGAGGGCTGCGGCCGCCGCCCGCCTCGAAGTCCGCGCCGCTGACGATGACGGAAAAGAGCTGGTCGAAGGCGTTGCCGAATCCGCGTTCGAGCAGCGTGGTGACTGCCTGCGCCGGGAGATCGGTGACGATCGCCAGCTTGCAGCCGGAAGAGAGCGCGTCCTCCATCAGACGGGAAAAGCCGGGCTGCACCACCGGTGCCTCGGCGCGGATCGTTGCCAGGAAATGGCGGGTGCGGGCTTCCGTCAGCGACGACACGAGTTGCCGTGCCGACTTGTTCGCCATGCCTTCGCTGGGCAGCGCGTCGATGGCGGTGTTCAGGGCATGGGCGGCGCCCCGGACGCGCGCCGCTTCGCGGAACTGGCGCGTATCCCAGTCCAGTTCCAGGCCGGCTTCGCCGAAGGCGGCGCGGCATGCATGCAGGTGGGCGGATTCAGTGTCGAACACGACACCATCAAGGCCGAAAGCCAGCAGTTCGATTCCCATGTCATTTCCTCGTTTATGTTCGTTTGTTGTTAATATACGCAGCTCTCATATAAAAGAAAAATCAATTTTTTTCCGATATTGATAAGGATAAGCTTATGAATCCCGCCAGCTTCCGGCAGCTCGAAGCCCTGCTTCTCGTCGCGCGCCACGAGAGCGTGTCGCGCGCGGCGGAAGCGCTGCACGTCACCCAGCCGGCGGTGTCGCTGCAGATCAAGATGCTCGAGGAGGCGGCCGGCACGCCATTGACGCGCAAGGTGGGACGCGGCATCCAGCTCACTGCCGCAGGCGAGGTGATGGTGGGATTTGCCGACAGGATATTGCGCTTGTGGGAGGAGGCGACCGACGAAGTCGCTGCCCTCAAGGGCGTCATCAGCGGTACCTTGCGCATCGGCGCCATCACGACGGCCGAATACCTGCTCCCGCCCATGCTGGTGCGCTTCACGACCGAGCGGCCCGATGTGCGGCTCAAGCTTCAGGTGGGCAACCGCAACGACATCGTCACCATGCTGGGCAAGCATGAGATCGACCTTGCCATCATGGGGACGCCACCGCGCGAACTGCGTACCAACGCCGCGCGGTTCGCGCGGCATCCCATGGCGTTCATCGCCAGCCCCACGCATCCCTTGATGAAGAAGCGCCGGGTCACGCTCGCCGAGATCATGGATGCCAACCTGCTGGTGCGGGAACGCGGCTCGGGCACGCGCACCACGGTCGAGCGCCTGTACAAGGAAGCGGGATATCCGCTGCGCATCGGCTCGGAATTATCGAGCAACGAGGCGATCAAGCGCATGGTGGTCGCCGGACTCGGCGTGGCGTTCCTGTCAGTGCATGCGTGCACGCTGGAATTCGAGACCGGCCTGGTCCGCATGCTGCCCGTGCCGGAGAACCCGGTCGAGGCGGACTGGTACGTGATGCACCTGGTCGACAAGCCCATTCCCAAGGTGGCCGCCGCCTTCCAGGACTTCGTCATCGACAATGGGCAGGAAGTGGTGCTGCGCCAGCTCGAAGCTTTTCACCGGGACGTCGCCAAGCTGCGCAAGGGACGTCAGCAATGAGCGGCGCTTGTCATTGGCTTGTCATTTGACCGGCCGTGCATATACTCCATTCATCATCCCCTGATACGGAGGCGCCATGCGTAACGTCATTTGGGTTTCCATCGCTTTCGCGATGATCGTCCTGAGCGGTTGCGCCCACGGTCCGATGGGGTCGGCTTCCGGCACGGTAAGCCAGATCGATGCGGAAAAAGTCGCCGCCGTCGAGCATGTCGCCAGGCAACATGGCATCGAGGTCGTCTGGGTGAACGTTCCCGAGATCAGCGTCGCGCGTTCCGCCGCAGCGACCAATTGACCCTGGCCCGGATCAGCCCAGGTTGATCCTCACCGAGAAGTGCGCCCAACGGCTTCTCACACGCAAGGTGATGTTCACGGCCGGACGGTCCGAGGCTTCGGCCGCGTCATTGCCTGATACCGCCTGGGTCATCTGGGTTGCCTGGCCATTGGCGGCCGGGCTGGCGGCCTTGATCGCAGCGTCCGGTCGAACGGCTTTCTGTTCCGCCGCATCGGCGGTCTTTTCCATTGCGGCCCACGAAGCCTGGCTCGCCAGGGACATGAGAACAACTGCGACGGCGGGAAAACGCATGAGAGTCTCCGGTTTGTCAGGGACGCGATTCAGAAAGCCTGGCATGTCCACTTCATCTTAGCGGCCTTGGCCCAGCATGCAATCAGGACGCCGGCACATTTTCGCAAGGCGTCCACGGCAACGATTCCTTCTATGGCAATCCGCCGCCGTTAATTGACCAAGATCATTATTCTCCTTCAATTTTTACATTTCGGCACAACTATTGATGTAAACAATAGTCAACCCGTGGTAAGCCAAGGTCGTTGCTACCTCAGGCAGATGCCCTCAACCCCTGGAGAATGACTATGCTGAAAAACCTTTTCACCGCCGTGACTCTTGCAACCTTGTTGAGCGGCGTCGCATTCGCTCAATCCGCTAGCCCGAAGGCTTCCGCCGACGCCGCCCCAGCTGCCAGCGCTTCGGCCTCGAGCTGCGACCAGAAGGCCGTCGACAAGAATGGCAAACCGCTCGCCGGCGCGGCCAAGACGTCGTTCATGAAGAAATGCGAAGCCGGCGCCAGCAAGGAATCCGCCGCTGCGGCCTGCGAACAAAAGGCCATGGACAAGAACGGCAAGCCGCTCGCCGGCGCAGCCAAGACTTCGTACATGAAGAAGTGCACCGCCGACGCCAAGAAGTAAATCGTTCCCTCCCTCCTCCGTCCGCTGGCGATGATGTCGCCGGCGGACGAGCGAACCATCCCAGGGTTCGCCCGACTCCTATCCTCATCCGCTATCCAGCCGCCATGGCCACCACCTGTCTGCGGCATCTCGGTCCGACTGATTCGACGCCTCAGAACGCGTAGCTCAGGCTGATGCGAATATTCCGCGGTTCGGCGGGATGGGTGTGGATATCCTCGATGGCAGCGGCTTCGCTGCGCAGGCGCGACGCGTAGTAGTAATCGATGTCGCTGACCTTGCTGTCGAACAGATTGAGCACTTCGGCGCCAAGCTTGAGCTTGCTGGTCACGGCATATCCCAGCTTGATGCTGCTCAGGGTGGACGACCCGGCGCGCACGCCATTGCTTTCATTTAACGGGCGGCTGCCGAAGTAACGCATCCGCAGGCCCGCCGACCATGGGCCTTTCTGCCGCGAGATCCCGACCGACATCGTGCGTTCGATCGCGCCGGGGATGAATGGTCCGGCGGGATCGTCGTCGGTGAACCGCGGACGCGACCAGGCCAGGTCGGCATCGATGATCCAGCCCGGCGCGGGCACGTAGTAATTTGCGATCTCGATGCCGGTGCGGCGGCTCGGCCGGCTCGCCTCGGTCGTTCCGGCGTCGCCGACGAACAGCAGCTCGGATGCGAGCTTCAGTTCCCACAAGGAGACCGATGTCTGCAATCCCGGAACAAGCCCGGAGATGCGGATCCCCGCTTCCCGTCCTATCGCCTTGACCAATGGCGTCGCGGGTGAAATTGCATTGCCGTCGGCATCGACCCGGGCGCCGGTCGCCGGGTCCACGTTCTGGGTGATTCCGCGTGCGTCGTTGCTGTGGAAGCCGCGTCCCCAGTTGGCATAGAGTTCGATATCTTTTCCTGGCGTGAAGACCGCCGACACCTTCGGGCTCACGATGCGGTCGTTCACCTTTCCCGAATTGGCGGCATTGCTGCTCGTCACGTCGAACTGGTAATGATCGGCGCGCAGGCCGGCGACGGTGCGGAACTGCTCGGTCCACCGGATCGCGTTCGACAGGTACAAGCTGGCGGAGGTCTCCCTGATCCTGTCTTCGCGCGTGACGCCGCTGCGCGCCCGCGCGACCGACGTGTAAAGGCCGACCGGATCGAGGCGATCGCTCCTCGACTGCACGCCGACGACGGTATCGGATTCCCTTCCGAACAACTGGTGCGTCCAGCTGCGGGACGCATCCAGTCCGAAGACGGTGCGGCGTTCCGACTGGCTGAACTGGTCCCCTTCGGCAGGACGGTCGAGGAAGTAGGTAAAGTTGCTGTAAAGGTCCAGCGCGGAGCGGATGGCGTAGGCATTCACGCGCAGCACACCGTCATCCATGCGCCGCGACCAGTCCCCCGACAGGCTGGCCCGCCGCGTCGCGCCGCCGTCGCTTGGGTCGATGTATCCATAGCGGCTGAGCTGGCCCGCGTCGATGGCGCGCTGCGGAATCTGGTCGGTCGCCGTCCATGACGACTGCATCGCCATGGCGGCGAGGCGCAAGTCGTCGCGGCCATCCTTGATGCTGTAGGAGAGCACGCCATTAAGCTTGCGAAAATTTTCGGGAAGGTCCCAGGGACCGTCATTGCGCACGGTTTCCAAGCCGAAGAGCAGGGTGCCCGGTCCCGCCTCGACCGAATTTGCCAGCAAGGTTCTCATGTACCTGTGCTGGCCCGCCTCGACCAGAGCCATGCCGGCCGGCAGGGAGCGGACGTAATCGATTTCCGCCGCGCCCGCCGCCGAAAAATCGCCTTCCTCCGCGTAGTAGGTGCCCTTCTTGTACTTGATGGTGCGGATCAGTTCCGGGATCAGGAAGTTCAGGTCTGAATAACCTTGTCCATGCGCATGCGTGGGCATGTTGACCGGCATGCCGAGGACCGACGTGCGAAAGTCGGTGCCATGGTCGAGGTTGAAGCCGCGCAGGAAATACTGGTTCGCCTTGCCGTCGCCTGAATGCTGGGTAACGATCACGCCCGGCACGGCCTCAAGCACCTCGGCCGTCCTGGAAATCGGCCGGGTTTCCAGTTGCTTGCCCGTGATCGTGCCTTGCGTCGCGGAGTCCGCGACGCCGATCTGGCTTGTGCGGCTGCCTTCGACGACGATGGTCTCCAGGCTGGCATCGCCTCCCTGCACGCCGCCCGCCCTGGCGATGGCGGGGACGACAAGAATGATGGCAGCCAAGGCGCGCGACACGTTCGATGATGACTGGGGCATGAGTTCTGGATCTCCGGGAATCCGCCATTTTATGATGAACCGGCAATTGGGCTTGGAGGGCGGGCAAGATTGCCGTCGCGCGTTTCTCCGGAATCCAACCCAACCCGCACCGACTGCCCGCCACCAAGGCGTTAGAATCACCACTCCCCCACGATAGAAGCGCCACATGAAATTCCTGATGACCGCAGCGATCCTGCTCCTCGCCGGCTGCGCCGCCGGCCCGGCGATCGACCGCAGCCATCCGGCGGCCTCGCAGGACAGCAGGGTGCGCTACATCATCATTCATTACACGGAGGGCGATTTCCCGCGTGCCCTGGACGTGCTGACCAACGGGCAGGTCAGCAGCCACTACCTCATTTCGGATTACCCGGCAAAGATTTACCAGCTGGTCGACGAAGACCGCCGCGCCTGGCATGCCGGCGACAGCGCCTGGAAAGCCGACACACAGTTGAATTTCAGCTCGATCGGCATCGAGATCGTGAACCCCGGCTACCGTGACACCGAGGCGGGACGCGTCTATTTCGACTACCCGCGTGCACAGATCGACTTGCTGGTGGCATTGCTGCGCCGGATCGTGGAGCGCCACCAGGTCAGGCCGGAAAACATCCTCGGGCACAATGAAATCGCGCCCCGGCGAAAGTCAGACCCCGGCCCGCGATTTCCCTGGCAAGTCCTGGCGCAAGCCGGCCTCGTCCGCTGGCCCGAACCCGAGCGGGTTGCCGCGTGGCGCATCGCGTTCGAGGAAAGATTGCCGGATGCGGCATGGTTCCGGCAAAAATTGCGTCGCCATGGCTACGTCTTTGCCGGAAAAGGGGAAGAAGGGGATTGGGACGCGGCGGCAAGGCAGGCGCTGACAGCGTTCCAGATGCGTTACCGTCCGGCGCGTTACGACGGCATGCCCGACGCGGAGACCGCGGCGCTGCTGGAAGTGCTGGACGGGCTGGGCGGCGATGCCGCCGCTCAGCTCCCGTCCGAGCCAGCACCTTACCAGATGCGGACGCGCTGGTTGGGCGGCAGGTAAAGCTTGTCGCCCGGCTTCACGCCGAACACCTCGTAGAAAGCATCCTGGTTGACCACCGAACCGTTCGCGCGGAAGCGGTTGGGCGAGTGCGGATCCGATTTCAGAAGGACCAGCGCCAGTTCGTCGCGCAGCTTCGCCCGCCACGCCTGCCCGAAGCCCATGAAGAATCGCTGTTCGCCATTGAGGCCGTCGATGACCGGAGCCGGCTTGCCGCCAAGCGACAGCAGGTAAGCCTTGTGCGCGATGGCGAGGCCGGAGTTGTCGGCGATGTTTTCGCCCAGCGTGAGCGCGCCGTTCACGTGATAGCCCTCGATCGGGGAGTAGCGGTTGTATTGTTCGACCAGGGACTTCGTCTTGGCATCGAATTTCGTATGGTCTTCCTTGGTCCACCAGTCCCGCAGGTTGCCGTCGCCATCGTACTGCGATCCCTGGTCGTCGAAGCCATGGCTGATCTCGTGGCCGATAATGCTGCCGATCGCGCCGTAGTTGGCGGCGTCGTCTGCATCGGGGTCGAAGAAGGGCGGACGCAGGATCGCCGCCGGGAACACGATCTCGTTCAGCTCGGGGTTGTAGTAGGCGTTGATGGTCTGTGGCGTCATGAACCATTCTTCCCGGTCGATCGGCTTGCCCAGCTTGTCGAGGTCATATTGGGTCGCGAATTCGCGCGCGCGCATGATGTTGCCAGCAAGGTCGTCACGCGCCACCTTGAGGCTGCCGTAGTCACGCCATTTGCTCGGGTAGCCGATCTTGGGCGTGAATTTTGCGAGCTTCGCCTGGGCTTCCTTCTTGGTCTCTGGGCTCATCCAGTCGAGCCCATCGATGCTCTGGCGGTAGGCGGCCAGGAGATTGCCCACCAGCTTTTCCATGCGCGCCTTGTAGGCGGGCGGGAAATGGCGGTCCACGTAGAGCTTGCCGAGCGCTTCGCCCATGCTGCGTTCCGTCGCGCCCACGCCGCGCTTCCAGCGCGGCTCGAGCTCGGGGGTGCCGTTCAGCGTCGTGCCGTAGAAGGCGAAATTCTCGTCGACGAAGGGCTTGGACAGATAGGCCGCGAAGCTGTCGATCACGCGCAGGGTGAAGTAATCCTTCCAGGTATCCAGGGGCGTGTTCGCCAGCACGCCGGAGAAACCCTTGAGGTAGCTCGGCTGGCTGACGATGACGGAATCGATCTTGCCGGACATGCCCGCCGCGTCCATCTGCTTCTTCCAGTCGTGGCCCGGGGTCAGCTCGGCGAGCTGGGCCAGCGTCATCTTGTTGTAGGTCTTGACCGGATCGCGGTTCTCCACCTTCGTCCACTGCACGCGAGCCAGTTCGGTTTCCAGCGCGACGATGCGGTCCGCCTTGGCCGCGGCGTCCGGGATGCCTGCGAGGCCGAGCATCTTGGCAATGTGCTCCCGGTACTTCGCCTTCGTCGCGGAGAGCTTGGCGTCGTCCGCCTTCAGGTAGTAATCCCGGTCCGGCATGCCGAGTCCGGCCTGCGCGAAGTCCACCACGTAGCGGGTGGCATCCCGCGCGTCCTGGTGCACGTCGAAATGGTAGGGCGTGTTGACCTGAATGCGGTTCAGCTGGCCGATCAAGGCGGGAATGTCATCCTTGGATTGCAGGGCGCCGACGCGCGCCAGCACCGGCTGCAGCGGCGACATGCCGAGGGTTTCCAGGCGCTTTTCGTCCATGAAGCTGGCATACAGGTCGCCGAGCTTGCGTGCCTCCGAGCCGGTCGTTGCCTCCTTGTTGGCGGCGGCCTCCTCGATGAGGGCGCGCAGCTGCGGCAGGACTTCGTCGCGCAACTTGGCGAACGCTCCCCATGAAGCCTTGTCCTTGGGAATCTGCGTGGTTTCCATCCACTTGCCGTTGACGTATTCGTAGAAATCGTCCTGCGGCCGCACCTTGGCATTGACGTTCTGCAGCTCGATGCCGGACGCGGATTTCGCGGGCGCATCGGCGGCAACGGCCGCATTGATGGCAGAAAGGCTGAATGCCATGCAGACCGCCATGGCGCCTGCTGTAAAGCGAATCATGTTGTCTCCTTTTGTCGAGGCCGCTTGTGACGGCCAACCTGGGGGTAATGGGTATCCATCATCGCGACGACGGCTTTCCGCCGGGGCGGGCAAGCCGCGTGACTGCAGCCCGGAAATGTAGCACGTCTTTCGCGCCGTGCCACGCCATGCATCATGTCAGGCTGCCGACCGGCGGATGAACTCGGTCGACAGCTTTTGCAGGAACCAGACCAGCAGCACCGCGGCCACCGTCAGGCCGATCACGAGGCCGATCCAGAATCCCGTGGCCGAAAGCGGCTCCGCCGGCGAGAACGGCAGCCACGACGGCGCAAGTCCGAGGATGCAGCCCAGGGGAATGGCGATTCCCCAGAACGAGGCAAGATGGATGAACATCGGGGGACGCGTCACCTTGTAGCCGCGGATCGCGGAAGAGGCTGACACCTGGGTCGCATCGGACAGCTGGAACAGCGCCGCGAGCAGCAGCAGGTGCACGGTCATCTCCTGCACGGCGCGGTCGGACGTATAGGCGGCGGCGATGAGGTCCGGAAACAGGGCAATCGCACTCGCGGACAGCACCGCAAAGGCCACCGCCATGCCGACCCCGACCCAGGCGACCAGGCGCCCGCGTACCGCATCGCCTTCTCCCAGGGCGTGGCCGACGCGCGTGATCAGCGCGATGCCCACGCTCATCGGCACCATGAACACCAGGGAGGCGAAGTTCAATGCGATCTGGTGCGCCGACACCGTCACCACGCCGAACCTTGCCACGAGCAGCGCCACCGAAGCGAAGGCGCTGACCTCTGCGAAGTAGGTGATGCCGATCGGCAGGCCCATGCGCAGGGTAGAGGAGATTTCCTTCCAGTTCGGCTTCTCCCAGTGGGTGAAAGGATAGGTGGACCGGTAATTGCCGGAGCGCGCGATCCAGGCGACCATGGCGCCCAGCATCAGCCACATGCACAGGCCGGTCGACACCGCGCAGCCGACCGCGCCCAAACGGGGAAATCCCGCGTTTCCATAGACCAGCAGCCAGTTCACGAAGACGTTGAATCCCAGTCCGCCGAGCGAGATGAACATGAGCGGCTTCGTATGGTGGAGGCTCGCGCTGTATCCGTACAGGGCGCGATATGCGGCGAACGGCGGCATGCCGACGCTAATCACGTGCACGAACATCTCCGCCTTGCGCTGCACCGCCGCATCGAGCGACAAGTGATCGAAGACCAGGGTGGACAGGTTCAGCGCGGCGCAGGCGACGATCGCGGTGAGCAGCCCGAGCCAGGCTGCCTGCCGCACGACATGCGGCACGCGCGCCGTCCTTCCGCCGCCCATTTCATGGGCAATGACCGCATTGACGGCCATCATGATGCCGATCACGCTCACGAGCGTCATCGTCCAGACGGAAGCGCCAAGGGAGACAGCCGCCAAATCCTCGGCGCCGACATGGCCGGTCATGGCGACATCCGCCACGCCCATGCCGACGTTTGCCAGCTGGCCGATCAGTACCGGCCAGGCCAGCACCCACAACGCGCGCATCTCGGCGCGTACCGTTTTCCAGCGTTCCTTGGAAAGTGACGACATGTCTTCCGTTGAATATCAAATCGAAAATTGTAATCGGAAACCGGCGGGCGGCTGACCATGCAATTAGGAAAGCAGGCAACTAAGCAGATCCATAGAAGTTTTTTGACATGACCGCATGCTCCCAAACAACCTCTGTCATCCCCGCCTGCGCGGGGATGACAGAGCACGATCAATGGTGTTTAAGTTAATTCAAAGGACCTTCAAGCACACGCTTAGGCCCAGGATGGAAATGTTCTGCCTGATGGCGTTAGGTCACTTCGGCGCCATGCGCCAGCTTGACATTGGAGCGGCCGGCGTTCTTCGCGGCGTACATGGCAAGGTCCGCCGCCTTCATCAGGGACTTGACGTCCGCGCCATGCGCGGGATACAAGGCGCCGCCGATCGACGCCGAGATGTGGAAGACATGCCCGGCGAGTTCATAGGGAAGGTTGAGCTGGGCGAGAATCTTTTCCCCCACCAGCGCCACCGCGCGCTCGTCCTCCACGTCGACCAGCAAGGCGACGAACTCATCGCCGCCGAGGCGCGCCGCGGTGTCGGATTCGCGCATGCACGCATAGAGGCGCCGCCCGACTTCCTTCAGCAGCAGATCCCCGTACGCATGGCCATAGTTGTCATTGACCGGCTTGAACTTGTCGAGGTCGATGAAGAGCAAGGCGAGGCGGTGGCCGGTCCGCTTGGCGGAAGCGATCGCCTGGTTCAGGCGCTCGTCCAGCAGCTTGCGGTTGGGGAGGCCGGTCAGCGCGTCGTAGAGCGCAAGTTCCATCGCCTGGTGCGCCGCCTGCAGTGCGCGTGCCCGGTCATCGAGGAACAGCCACACGAGCAGCGCGACCAGCAGGCTGATGCTGATCCCCGCCTGCAGCACGAGGATCGGATGCTCGGCCTGCGCGCCGCTGTCGAGTTGGGGCATGGCCGAGATCAGCAATGTCCATTTCTGGCTGCCGACGGTGAGCGTGTCCAGCCGGCTGTACCACGCGTGATGTCCGGGGGGCGAATCAGCGATCGTGTCCACCAGTCGCATGTCCGGCTTCAGTTCGGTGCCGGTATAGATTTCGATGTCGAGCTTGTCGAAATCGCTCGTGGTGTCGAGCTGGATGCCGCGAATGAAATCTTCCGCGCGAAACGCCGCGTACACCCAGCCGATCAGGTTCGCCCTGCGCTCCAGCATCGTCGTATGCGGCTTTTCACGGTGGTACACGGGCGCATACATGAGAAAGCCGGCTTGTTCGTTGACGCCGTTTTCCTGGATCAGCTGGACCCGGTTTGTCGGCGTGATCTCGCCGCTGTCCTGGGCGGTCTCCATCGCGGCGCGCCTCGCCGGCTCGGAGTACATGTCGAATCCGAAGGCGCGCAGGTTGCGGCCGGAAAACGGTTCGATGAGCAGGATGGGCCCGTACACGTCCCGCTTGCCGGCCGGCTGCACGCTGTAGTTCGGATAACCCTCCGCGCGCACCGCCTGCTCATGCTTTTCCAGTTCCTCGGGGAATACGCGCTTTGCCAGTCCGAGCGCCTGGATCCCGGGGTAGTTCTGCTCCACCTTCAGTTCGGTAACGTAGTCTTGGAATTCGGCGCGGCTCAGGTTCGGTGCCACGTTGAAGGTGGCGACGCTGGCGCGCAATACCTGCTCGTACACCGTGAGGCGCTGCTGGATGCGGTCGCGCATTTCCATCGCGCGCGACTTGAAGGCGGAAGCCATCGCCTGCTCGGCATTGCGCGAAGAGTTGTCCCAGATGCGGTAGGTAATGAAAAGAGAAATGATCAAGGTCAGGGCGGTCAGAAGTTCCCGCGCCTGGAACAGCTTTGTTGCCGCCTGGATTTGCCTTTCTTTCGCGATCATGTAAGAGGAGGTCCCGGAACACTTGGAGAATCCGCAGCCAGGCTGCAAGGATCAGCGTTTCGCGGCCATTCGGATGGAATGTTTAAGTCACTCATGGTGGGGTGTGGAACGAATCTCTTTCTTGACCTAATGCAATCGGATGGCGTTGATTCGTTCACCTGCTTCAAGGCTGGCCGGGTTTGCTTGTTATTGTTCCTTGGAGAATCAGGTTTGGACAGAGAAAGCATGGCTTGGTTGCTTGATCGCCCCGCCTTGGCTTAACGCATTGTTGGATGGGGGTGTCGCTTAATAGGTATCAAACCTGATGGTTGCAAAAGCGGGGATTATTCGAAGTCAATCCGGGTCTTTTCCGGCACGCCCGTGCCGACCACAAGCATCCGAGACGCAAGCGTCAACAAGCTGCTTGCCGCTGCACAGAACGGTAATGCGGCCGGCGTAATTCTTCCAGTTAATCGCATCCTAAAGGTGAGCGCATGATGTTGTCCCGACTGAGCCTTAACCCCATTGCCGCCGCGTTGCTCGCGGCCAGCATGCTTTCCGCCTGCGGCGGCGGTGGAGGCGGATCGTCCGGCACCACGGTGCCAACGTCGCCTACCGGCGACACCCCTGCCACGCCAACGACGCCAACCACTCCCACGACGCCGACGACACCCACCACGCCGACGACGCCAACTACTCCTACCACTCCTACCACTCCTACCACGCCATCTACCGTGACGTCGCCGGCCGCCTTGCCTGCTTCGGCGATCGTGACCATGTCATGTCCCGACGGCGCGGCTGTCCAGTGCGCCGGATCGAGCCCGTTGCGCGTCGACAATGGCGTGACCCTGACCAGTTCCGGCGTGCAAGCGTATGCGCGTTCGACCAGCGACCTGCGCACGCCGAATCCGGACACGGCGACCGCGAAAGGATTCGCACCGGTTTCCGGCATCGGCGTCGCCGACATCCGCGTCACGAAGGACGCGAGCGGCGTGGCAACCGATTCGACCATGGTGCTCAGCAACCTCGGCATCAGCTGGGATGGCAAGGCGGAGCGTCCGGTCATCATCGAGGCATTCAAGCCGACCCTGGGACGGACCGCGCTGGCCGCGAGCGGAGCCATCGCCCTCGGGGCCTTGCCTGATTCAAGCGACTTGTCTTTCTATGACTATGCGACCAAGGGAACGTCCGCGACGCAGGCGAACTACGCGAACAACCGCTATTTCCCTCGCGCCACGCCCAGCCGTTGCCCTGCCGGCACGGCCACCTGTCCTTCGACGGAGACGGCCGGCCTGGCAGTCCTCAGCCGTGGCGACTGGCGCACCGGCGGCACCACGCCCGACCTGACCGAATCCGAGCGCCTGCACGAAGATGGCGACGTCCACGCCGGCAACAGTTCGAGCGGGGGGCCACTCCCGGATGCGACCGGCGCAGGCATTCCCTACCCCGGCGCGAAAGGCTACCGCACGCTCAACAACTGGACGCTCCAGTATGCCAACCTCGGCGCCTGGTTCACCCAGGATACCGTCGAGATCGTCGAGTGGACTACGCCCGCGCCCGGCAACGAGCATAACCAGAACCGGCGCGGCATGGTGGCGTTCGGCGATGTCACCAACCCGGCGGCCGTGCCTTCCGCAGGCACCGCGGTCTACAGCGGAACGCTCCACGGCTGGTACGGCACGAATCCGGCAAATGAACCGGCGCTGATCCGCGCGGATGTCACCGTCACGGTCAACTTCGCGACCCGCGAAGTCGCGGTCGATGTCGCCAATTCCCTGCTGGAAGACAGCGCGGGAACGACGGTCCCGCTGGCATTCAAGGCTACCGTCGGCGCCGGCGCCGCGGGCAGCAATGTCGCCAACTACATGACGGGCCCGGTCACGGTTGGCGCCTTGAAGGGCGGCCTTGGCGGACGATTCTTCGGACCGGTGGTGCAGGGCGGCAGCGGCGCAGGCCCGGCGGAGATCGGGTTCACGTTCACGGTTACCGATGCAGCGTCGGGGGCATCGGTGCTTGCAGGCTTCGTGGGACGCAAGCAGTAAGTTGATCCTGCCGGGCGCGCGAAGCCCGCGTCCGGCAGGTTGACATGTCAAAGAACGGCGGCAGATACCTGCCGCCGTTCTTCTTTGGAAGGCAGGCGCGCGTGCCGCCCGCCATACGCAAGAAGCCGCGTCGTGCGGCTCCATACTAAAAATAAAAAACGCCTGCGCGAAGGCAGGCGTATTCAGGGCAGGCGAGGCAGGCCTCTTACTTGAACTGCCAGGCCCTCACGTAGTTGACTTGCATGGCATTGCTGGAGCCAACGGGCGTATAGGCATTGTTGATTCCCAGCGTGCCGCTGCCGATGCGCGGCGACGTGCCCTCGTTGACCATCCACAAGCCGATATAGAAATACATCGGCGCCCGCACCTGGGTATTGTTGATCGTCCTGCCCATCTGGACGCCATCGATGTAATAGCGGATGGATGTCGCATCCCAGCGCACGCCGAACTTGTGGAACCCGGCGGACAGGTCGGGAACGTCGATGTATTCATGCGCCCGGAATTCCTCGTCGTAGCCGTTCGCGTCATTGACGGCGGTAACGACATAGTCCGTGGCGGTGAGCGTGGGAGAGGACCAACCGCCATCCGGCGCGCCGGTGTAGCTGTGCATGATGCCGATTTCCGGGCCATCGGTCGCAATGAGGGAAATCACCGGATGCAAGCCGGCGCCGACCGGCAGCTTGGCTTCCACTTCAAAGTAGCCGTACTGCTGAGAGAACTTGCCGTCGCCGACGATGGTGCGGTCGAAGAACTGGCCGGTCGCATCCTGCTGGGGCCAGATGCGCAGGTTGCCGTCGGCGACATCGTAGTTGCGTGTCGCGTTGTTGTTCTTGTACCAGATATCTGTCGACCAGCGCGTAGCGTCGATCGTGGAGCCGCTGTTGAATTCCTCCGCGAAGGTAAGCGTGTACTGGCTGGCATCCTGGCCGACCGGCGTAACCGGCGGAGGCTCCTGCACCGGAGTGGAAGGCGGCGTGGTCGCCGGCGTCGTGGTGTCAGGCGTGCTTGGCGTTGTCTGTACAGGTGTCGTGCCGGTGGAAGGGACGGTGGATGTCGGGGTGGTTGGCGTTGCCGTGGCAATCGTATCGCTTGATCCACCTCCACCGCCGCATGATGCAAGCGAGACGGGAAGGATGAGAGCAAGTGCGCGATGAGAAAGTTTTTTCATGGTCACTGTTGGAATGAAGACGAATACCGAAACAGCGACTAGTTTGTTATTGAAAGCGCACGGCTGCCTTAATGTGACGCAAGCGGCACCTTATAAAAATAAAATTCATTCGTAAAAAAATGTATGCTGCAAGTGTCCTGTAAACATGAATTGCGATTTATCAATGGCTTACTAAGGAACCGCTCGCCAGAATTTCACTCCCGGCAAGTTTTCAATTTACCGCCAACAAGCTTTCCCGATTGAACTATGTCCTTGGAGACACATCTCACTTCATTCCTTTGTGCAATGAAAGTGAGTTGTCATGGCGGTTTCCAAGAGCGAACGCGCATTGTTGCCATTGATCGGATTACAAGGCGGGCTGACGGCGTTCGGCGGCTTCATCGGCTTTCACGTGATGGCGTCCGGCGACGCGAATGCCATCTTCCGTTATACCCTTTGCATGCTGACGTCCGCCATTGCGGGTACTGTTGCCGGTTACCTCGTCGGTCCCCTCTGCCGCGCCAGCAGCGCCGTCATGCTGAGAGCAGGATTCGTCCTGCCCGGCTGCATCCTGCTGTTCGGGGATGGTTCGCCGGACGTGCTCGCGGCAGGCTATGGCGCCTTCATCGGCATGACCTGGGGCGCCCGGCATCTGCTGGAAATGTCGATGTTCCGTGACCGCGAACGCGATGCCTATGCATCGCGCTCGGGCGCGCTCGGCGTCGCCTGCGGCATCGCCGCGACTATCCTCGTCACGCTCCTGCTGGCGGGTACCGGCGCAGGCACGGGCATGGCATTCCGCGGCGCCGGAGCGATCGGCATCCTGGGCGGACTCATGCTGGGCAAGCGCATTCCCGGGGACCGCATGCGCGCGCTCGTCAATCCGCTGGCCGTATTGAAGCAGCCGCAATTCCTTGCGTCGATGCCGCTGTTCTTCCTGGAGTCTGGCCTGTTCGGCGTCGGGCAGGCGGTCGGTTCGGCCGGCGCATTCCAGGCGCTGGGTTCGGCGAGCACGTTTGGCTGGGTGGCAACGCTGGCCGGCATGGCGGGCGCCATTGCGCTCTTCCTTACCAGGCGCTGGCGGGACGCGGGCAACCGCGTGGCCTGGCTCGGGCGGTCCTGCGCGGTCGTTGCCGCGGCCTTCGTGATGCTCGGGATGAGCGCGTGGTCGCCGGTGTTCTATGTGCTGTATGCGGTTCTCAAGGCGGCCGGCGGACCGTTCCTGAGCGCCAGCGAGCAGGTGCTCAACCAGCGTACCCTCGATATCCAGGGAGCCTTGCAGGACCGTATCGTTGCCAGGGAAGTGGTGCTCTGGATGTTCAGGATGACGTCGCTCGTGCTGTTCTGGAACCTGCTGTCCCACTTGTCCGCGGCGCATCTGCTGGCGGCAGGCGCAGGCCTGCTGGCGGCCGCAACCCTCCTCGAATATGCCGCCGGACGCGCCTTGTTATGGCGTGCGGCGCGCGGCGATGCGGAAGCCACGCGTCGTGGCGTGGCGTGACCGTTCAGGCGGTCTGGCGTCACTGTTCCGCCGCGTCGGCGGGCGCCGGCGTGCGGTCATCAGGCGCGCCGGCGAGGCATAGCCGGTTGCGTCCCTGCGCCTTTGCCTGGTAGAGCGCGTCGTCGGCCGACTTCATCAGGGCATTCCATTCGCGGCTTTCCGGAGTTGCGGACAGCTCGGCGATACCGATGCTCATGGTGACCCGTCCGACCTCGGCGAAGCACGCGGACCGGATGGCGTCCAGCAGGCGCGTGCCCGCCACGACCGCCTGTGCGGCATTGATGCCCGGGAAAATGACGCAGAACTCCTCGCCGCCGTAGCGCCCGCCCAGGTCGATGCGGCGGCAGGTCTTCTGCAGGATGCGGGCGATGTCCGCCAGCACCTTGTCGCCCGTCTCGTGGCCGAACCGGTCGTTGATCGACTTGAAGTGATCGATGTCGATGTAGGCCACCGACAGGGGAATGCCGGTGCGGATCGCGATATCGATTTCCCGTTCGCCGGCCGCAATGACGGCGCGGCGGTTCATGAGTCCGGTCAGGTCGTCGTGGGCGGCAAGGTAATCCTTGCGCTTAACCATGCGTTCGAAATAAAGCAGCAGCAGCGCCATTGCCAGGACCTGCGTGCCAACCAGCGGCACCAGGAAGACGACGGAGACGCCGATTGAGTTGTCCGTCGTCGGAAGGAAGAACATGCTGCCCTGGTAGCTGACGAAGGAGCGGTAGACGCAGGAGACGACGATGAGCAGGCTGCCGAGCAGGCCCAGCAGGTTGCCGAAGGTGCGCTTGCGGCTTCCGTTGCGCATGAGGCTGCAGGCGATGCCGAAGTACAGGACGGCGCAGGTCACGGAGGCCAGGGCGGCGCGGGAGTAGACCGGCGCATCCATCGCGAGCAGCGCGACGTAGACCACGCAGAAGGCCAGCGCGGTGCACCAACCGACCGGGGAAGGGCGTTTCCCGTAGAAGTTTTGCACGCCCCACCATTGCAGCATGACGCCGCCGATCAGCAGGAAGTTGCCGACGACGAGGAAAAAATAATTCGGCCTGCCTGCATTGAGCACCACGGTCATCACCCCAAGCGCGCTCAAGGCGCCCGACCAGGCCCAGTAGCGCGTGCATTTCTCGGAGGGTACCGCCGTGAAGATACCCGCCATGACCAAGGCGACGGAGAACTGTACCAGGACGAGAGCGATGCCAGCGGTGAGGGACTGCACGCGAAAACCTTAATCAGGACCGACATGAACAATAGTAGCGGCTTTGCACGGCAACGTCGCTTCCTATTGGAAACTCCTGACGCATTCTGCATGGAAAACCACATCCGGTTCGCCGTCGGGGCATGCAGTTCCTTTACAAAGCCGTGGAAGGCATTTGCCGCTTTGGATGATTGCGAACCGAGTGACCGGTCGATTATTGCTCAAACTGGAATAGTTTGTTGTGTCCGGTAATGTTTTTCGGAAAGGGGAGGATGGCTACACTGTGCTTCATCGATGAGCACACACAGTGCGACTCAACGAGGCAGGACCCGACGGCTGGCGCCGCTTGCGCCGGCCTGCCGAGCCCGGAGTCAATCACTTACCCTTTTGGAGAACAACATGAATGCCAAGACCCTGATCGCTGCCGTTGCCCTGATCGCCGCCGGTTCCGCCTTTGCCGAGCAGACCTATCCCTTCGTCGAGCACACCGGCTACGCCTCGTCGACCAGCCGCGCCGCCGTCGCCGCGACCGTGAAGGCTGACAATGCAGCCGCGCTGCCCGGTTCGACCGAATTCACCGACTACACCCGCGTGGCCACCGAGAAGAGCCGTGCCGAAGTGCGCGCCGAACTGGGCGGCGAGCATGAGTTCCAGGTGGCACGCAATCCCGAGTTCACCGACAACACCCATTTCGCTTCGGTGCGCACCCGCGACGAAGTCCGCCGCGAAGCCATCCAGGCCGCCAAGGCAGGCCGTTGATCTGATCTCTTCGCGGATGCGTGCTCGATCCGCTGATGTTTCCGGCCGGGTTTTCCCGGCCGGTTTTTTTTGCGTTTCGCGCAAGGCCGGGCGGGCGCAGATTCGATGCGGCGACAGCGCTTTTTGAATTACAGGGTCGGAAAGAGGAAGCGTTTTTCCAGCAGCGCAGGAACATTCGCCGCCGGCACCGGCCTCGAGATGAAATAACCTTGCACCTCGTTGCAGGACAAGGCCTGCAGCACCCGCAATTCTTCCACCGTTTCGACGCCTTCCGCCACGACGCTCAGACCGAGGACATGCGCCATGGACAGGATCGCCATGAACAGCGCTTCGCCTTCCCGGCTTGCGCACAGGCGCGCCGTGAATGCCCGGTCGACCTTGAGGGCGTCGACTTCCAGCCGCTGCAGCTGCGAGAGGCAGGAATAACCCGTTCCGAAATCGTCCACCAGCAGCTTGATTCCCAGGGCCTCGATCGCGGCCAGCTGGGCATTCACTGACACCTCTTCTCCCATCATGCATGACTCGGTCAGCTCCACCTCGATGAGGGAATGATCGAGCTGATGGCGGTTGACCGCATCGGCGAGCTGCCGGTCGACCGAGCTTTCGCTGAACTGGCGAGGCGAAACGTTGATCGAGACCGGCACCACGGGCAGCCCCTGCGCCTGCCATTCGGCGAGCTGCGCGCAGACCTTGTCGATGACCAGTTGGCCAAGCTTCAGGATGAGGCCGGTCTCTTCCGCCAGCGGAATGAAATCGTTCGGCGGGATCATGCCCTTTTCCGGATTCATCCACCGCACCAGGGCTTCCATGCTGCGGATTTCCCCGCTGAAGGTATCCACCCGGGGCTGGTAATGCAGCAGGAACTCGTCCTTGTCGATGGCCCGGCGCAAGGCCTGTTCGCGCGAGAGGCGATCCATCAGGTTGGCGGACAGCCTGGGCTGGTAATACTCGTAGCGGCCCTTGCCTGCCGCCTTCGCGGCATACATCGCCACGTCGGCATGCTTGAGCAGGGTTTCGACGCTGTCGCCATCCTGCGGAAACAGGCTGATGCCGACCGAGGCGCGGATGGAGTGCGTGCTGCCGTCGGACAGGTCGAAGGGTTCCATCAAGGCCTGGATCAGGCGGTCGGCAACGCGCGAAACCATCCGTTCCGAATCGAGGTCTTCGAGGATCACGGTGAACTCGTCGCCGCCCAGGCGCACGACGTTGTCGTGCGGCCGCATGATGGACTTCAGCCGCAAGGCGCTGGCCTGCAACAGCTTGTCGCCCGCGGCGTGTCCGAGCGTATCGTTGATGTTCTTGAAATCATCGAGGTCGACGAACAGCAGGGCGAGGTTCCTGCCCGACTGGCGCGCCCGCTCCAGCGCCTCAGGCAGGTAATGCATGAGCCAATGCCGGTTCGGCAGGGTGGTCAGGGCGTCCGAGTTGGCCAGCCAGGAAAGGTCCTGCTCCTGCTGCTTGGCATGGGAAATGTCGCGCAAGGTGATGGCCAGGCCTTCGCCATAGCGCACCAGGCGCCGATTGATCCAGGTCGCGCGCACCGCGCTGTCCGGCGAGACGCGCACCTGGTCTTCGTGGAAGCCATGCTCCAGCGTGCGCTGGAACAGATCCATCGCCGTCTTGAAATAATCGCCGCCGTACAGCTTGGACAGACGGGTCCCGATGAAGGTGTCCTTGGTCTGCCCGTACAGGGCGGCGCCGCTTTCATTGCAGTCCACATAGGTAAAGTCGATCACCGTGCCTTCGTGGTTGTAGAGCGCCTGGACGATATACAGGCCCTCGTGCGCGTTGTCGGTGGCGAGGCGGAAAGCCGAGGTGACTTCGTCCTCCACCCGGCGCCGGTGCGTGGCGCGGTAGAAGTAGAGGGTGCCGCAGACCGCGGCCAGCATGCAGCCGAGGCTGCCGGCGACGGCGAAGCCGAAGTAATCGCGTGCGATCGCTTCATGGGAAACCAGGCTGGACTTGACCGACAGCCCCGCCACGGAAATCAGGGATTGGTCGGCGACCCTGTGCCAGGCGACGATGCGTTCGGTCTGGTCGATGAAGTCGCTTGCCGGCATGCGCTGCACGCCGTCGACGGAGGAAAATTCCGGCGGCACCACGAATGCGGAATACATGTTCTGCGAATTCGAGCCGTCGTTGATTGCCAGGGTCGTGCCGTCCTTCCTCAGGACCGAAACGAAGGCGTTGCCCGACACGATGCCTTCGTCGTCCAGCGAGGCGAATGAAGATACGTCGAGCGCCACGGCGACGACGCCGTCGAATTCATGCTCCGGCCCTTCGACCCGGCGGCTGAATACCACCACGCGCTTGTTGACCAGTGGGGAAAGCACGGGGCCGCCGATCGTCAGCCGGTCGTCTGCCTGGCGCTGCTGCGCCTGGAACCATTCCTGCCCGGAGACGTTGATTCCCATCGGCTTGCCGACCGTCGAGGTGACCATGTCGCCCTTGCGGTCGAACACGGCGGCGTGCAGCCGGTCGGTGTTCGGCACCAGTCCCCGCTGGGTCTGCTCCGCCAGCTGCAGGTCTCTTCCCGAAAAACTCCAGGCGTAACGGATCGCCCGGGAAACCTGGTCCGCCTGCTCGATGGAGCGCGACACATGATTGGCATAGGCCTTCGCCCTGGCCTGGGCTTCGGCGTGCACGCGTTCCGTCAATGCCTGTTCTTCATCGCTGATCTTGGACTGGGTCACTCCCCAGATCGTCAGGATCGCGATGAAGCACAGCAGCGGCCACAGCATGACGGCCACGTGCTGGCGCCAGGTCAGCGAGACCGGCGATGCGTCGCCACGGACGTGCGGGCCCGCCGGACTGACGTCAGACGTGGTCGCCTGCGCGCCTTCCGCGAAAGTCAATTCGGCGTCGGATGGTTTCAGACCGTCTCCTCTCATCGTTGTCATCGTGACAAGCAGGTCTCTCACGCCTGCTTCGAACGCGCAATGGCGTTTACTTTCTTTTGAGAAAGCTGTTGGGAATCTTACTTGAGAAGCTGAAAATATGCGCGCCCTGCGCAAAAAAGCGACAGTGCCCGGGCATGTCCCGCGGTTTCAGCGGGCGGCGCAAGGCAGGGGGGAGGGAAAAACCGGAAGAATGATGGAAAAGCCGGCTGCGGAGCCGGCTTTCATGGAGGGGCGCTACGCGCCGTTCAGCAGAAGCGATGTTCCTTGATGCGGTCGATGACAATGCGGGCCTGCATGCCCGCCACCGCCTCGTGCGCCTCGTCCCAGGCATCGCACAGCCGGCGGGCGGATTCTTGCATCATTTCGGAGGCGACGCGCGCCGCGTCGTAGGGCGTCTCCGCCTCGCTGCGCGCCTTGTCGAGCTGGGCGACCAGCGCTTCCAGCCTGGCGCGGTGCCGGATCGGGGCGCATTCGACGGCTTCGCGCAGGACGTGGCGCCGGAAATCTTCAAAACCCTCGGGATCGAACTGATGCAACGCGACCAGCGCGTCGAAATCGGGAAGCGGTTTGTCCATGCTCATGATTTGCTCCTGAATACCGTTGCCATAGTTATAACGTGCAAGGCGGAGAAATCATTTGTGGGCTGTCAAACCGATCAGCCTCTTCATTTGTCTTCCCGCACAGGACGCACGGTTTCGTGGCCGGTCGTCCGGGGCGGTTCGGAACATGTGCGAAATATTAGGGGAGCCGCAGAGGGCTTGCGGGCGCCCCTTGGGTCAGATGTTGTAATGCTCGAGCACGGCTTGGGCGCATTGCATGCTGTCGCGGTCATCCGGGCTCACGACGCTGTCGTTGGCCGGCGCCTGGTTGCGCTTCACGCATTGCGTCTTTGCCATCGCCAGCAGGCGACGGCGCACATGGCGGCCGAGCGACACCTTCTTTTCCTGCTTCTTCAGCGGGTAATGCCCGACGTAGCGAAGTCCGTCCTCGAAGATGATCTCGACTTCACACTCTTCGCCAGCAGCCGAAGGCGCCTGGTCCGCCCAGCTTTGCAAGACATTGTTGGCTGCTTCCAGGGAGGTTACGCGCGCCTTGGACGCTGATCCATTGACCGGATGGATGAGAATTCGCGAAATATCGACCTTTTCGCTCGTTTGAGTTGCCACCTTTTTTCCTCAAGAATGAAATGCGTCACGCGGGAGATGGGGGCGGATTGACGTATTACAAGACACGTATTTCAGGGCAGGTGCCCGACATGCTTCCGGTGACATGAATTATCCGTGTCACTTAGATTCATCTTGAGGCAGAGGTTCGCTAACCGAGCGCGATTCCCGCCGCTGCCAGCGCTTCCAGGATGGAAAGGTAAAGTTCGTGCATGACTTGGTTGCGGACCTGGCTGCTGCCATTGACCCAGACGATGATCCTGAAGGTCGCCGCGCCCGTCACGCTGGTCAGCAGCACTTGGGGCGCGGGGCGTTTCTCTACGGAATAATGCTTGTCGACCGCCTGGTGCAGCAGCGCCGCCACTTCGCGCATGTCGCTGCCGCGGCCGACGGCCAGGTTGAGCACGAGGGGCGACCGGTCATGGCCGTCCGCCCAGTTCTTGACCGGATCGGTGATGAACTTCTGGTTCGGCATGATGATCACGCTGCCCTCGGCCGTCATCAGGCGGGTGGCGCGCGCACCGATTTCGATCACGTCGCCTTCGACGCCGCCAAGCTCCACCCGGTCGCCAATTTTGACCGGACGCTCGAACATGACGATCAGGCCGCTGATGAAATTGCTGACGATATTCTGCAGGCCGAAGCCCACACCCACGCCGACCGCGCCCGCGAGGACGCTCAGCGCGGTCAGGTTGATGCCGGCGGTCTGCATCAGGATCATAGTGCCGACCACCAGCACGAGGTAGCGCACCAGCGAACCGATCGTGTAGCGGGTGCTGACGTCGACATGGCCGTATGCCAGCAGGCGGTCGGCGATCAGGCCCCGCAGCCAGCCGGAGACGATTACCAGCAGGGTCATGCCGACGACCAGGGTGAGCATGGTGCTCAGCGTGACTTCGGTCTTGCCGATATGAAAGAGAAGCGGGTCGTGCTGGAACGCCGAACTCATCAAGACGAGGAAACGGTCCATCCTTGCTCCGGGGGCGGGCTTGAATGTAGAGATGGACCATCATCCGGCGCGCAAGTGCGCTCGCCAGGAAACGCATCAAACATTTGCCGCCATCAAGCCTGCCACTCGGTCAAGGAATATTCCCGGTGCTGCCGCGCCTGCATGGCGTGCCCGCCTTGGCGTTCAGGCAGCGACGCCTTCGATGGCTGCGTCGCGCACCATGCCCGGATTCTTGTGGCGCAGGCAGTAACCCTGCTTGTACACGCTGACGAGGCTGGTCTGGCAGCGGGTCAGGATTTCAAGCTTGAGGCGCAGCTGAAAGATGGCGACCCCGGTTCGCCCAGAACGTGATGGTGGACGTCAAGGTCTACAGCGTTTCGGTCGACGGGCAGTCAACGCTCGGCTTCAGCACGAATCTGCTCTACCAGCGCCTCAACGGCCTCGGCGCATCGATCGTCAGCGCGCCGACGCTCGCGCCATCCAGCGGCACACCCGGCGTCATCACCCTGAGTTCGAAGGATCCGAGCTGGAACTCGTCCACCGTGGTCGCCGAGGCGCTGTCCCAGTTCGGCAAGGTCGCATTGCATACCCAAGGCCAGGTCATCGCCATCAACGGCCAGCCGGCGCCGATGCAGGTTGCTAATGAAATCAATTACATCGCCTCGGTATCGACCACGGTCTCCCCGAATGCCGGAGCCACGACGGCCGCCACGCCCGGCACCAAGATCGTCGGCTTTACCGCCAATTTCCTGCCTTTGATCCTGGGCGACAACCGCATCCTGCTGCAATACCAGATGCAGATTTCCCAGCTGGTCGCGCTGACCTCGATCCAGTCGGGAGGCCAGATCATCCAGACCCCGCAGATCGCTTCGCAATCCCTGCAGCAGCAGGCCTTCGTCAGGGACGGCCAGGCCATCGTGCTGTTCGGCTTCGACCAGAGCCGCGACCAATCGAGCAATTCCCAGAGCCTGCTTGGCGTGTCGCGGGCGGGGGATTCCACGCGCCAGATGATGGTCATCGTGATGCAGATCAGCGGCGGCATCAAGGACACCCAGAACTGATGGCCGTTTCTCCGGTGATTACTCCGAATATTTGCCGAGCCAGTCCAGTGCCTCGGCGCGCCCCTGGAAGAAGCGGACGGGCCAGGGCGGCCCGAACGGCAGCATCGACAGGACGCTCTGGCTGGTAATGTTGCTGAACTTGGACGCGTTCACGACTGCGACCGCGCGCACGAAATCGAGTTCGCCCACGCGCAGCTGCGCGGCGAAAGAATACGAATAGGAATGCAACTTGTGCACCAGCACGAGGGGAGGGTGCGGATGATACTTCTTCAGGAACTGCGCCCATTCATCAAGCATCTGCCGGCTGATCTCGATGCCATTGTCGACGATGGTTTCAACGATGCCATTCTCAAGAAACAAGACTTCCGCAAAGCTGAGTCGGTGGGAAAGCACGTTGGAATTGGAGTGAGGTTGACGCCTCGCAGCATAATCGGGTTCGCCTTCCCGGTCCAGCCAATTCCATCTAAGACGCCGATAGCCGCTCTTCCGCGCGGCGGCTTGCCTTGCCATATCGCATATCATTCCCGGCGTCGGGAAAGCGCTGCTGTGCAGTCCTGAATCAACACGGCGGCATGGAAGGACATTCAGCATGCCACACCGGCTTCTGGCGGCCCGGCATTCTCAAGTAGAATGCGTTCTCCCCCTCGAGCCCGCATCGTCATGTACGCCAGCTTCCCGATTTTCGCCATGCTAAATGCGCCTGCGCGGCCGATGCAGGCTGCAATGTCCATCGTCACGCGAGCAGGCGATGCTCAATAGCTTGTGGCTTGGATTCTTCGTCGTCGCCGGCATCAGTGGATTCTGGCGCTGGCTCGCGCTCAGGGATGCGGCAGTGTTCGGCGCCATGGTCGACAGCCTGTTCGGCATGGCCAAGCTGTCGGTGGAAGTGATGGTTCTGCTGTTTGGCACCCTGACACTGTGGCTGGGCATATTGCGCATCGCCGAGCGAGCGGGAATGGTCGAGTTGCTGGCACGCGGACTCGGGCCGCTGTTCCGGCGCCTGATGCCCGAGGTGCCCGCCGGCCACCCTGCCCTGGGCCTGATCACGCTGAACTTTACCGCGAACGCGCTGGGCCTGGATAACGCCGCCACGCCGATCGGACTGAAGGCGATGCGGGCGCTTCAGGACATCAACTCCGATCCGCGCACGGCCAGCAACGCCCAGATATTATTCCTGGTGATGAATGCCTCGTCGCTTACCCTGCTGCCCGTGAGCATATTCATGTACCGCGCGCAGCAGGGCGCGGTCGACCCGACCTTGATCTTCCTGCCGGTGCTGCTGGCCACCACATGCTCCACGCTCGCGGGGTTCATTTCCGTCGCGGTGGCGCAACGCATCCGGCTTTGGGATCCGGTCGTGCTGGCGTGGCTGGGCGGAGCCGGACTCGCGCTGGGCGCATTCATCTTCCTGCTTGCCAGCCTGTCGCATGCCGCCCTCAATGCTTTCTCTTCCCTGCTGGGCAACCTGGTGCTGTTCAGCCTCATCCTTGCCTTCATCCTCGTCGGCGCCTGGCGGCGCGTGCCGGTGTACGAGGCGTTCGTCGAAGGCGCGAAGGAAGGTTTCGACGTTGCCAGGAACCTGCTGCCCTATCTCGTGGCCATGCTGTGCGCGGTGGGCGTGCTGCGTGCATCCGGCGCGCTTGACGCCGTGCTCGACCTGCTGCGGCATGCGATCGACGTGCTCGGTTGGGATCCGCGCTTCGTGGATGCCTTGCCGACCGCACTGGTCAAGCCCTTTTCCGGAAGCGCGGCGCGCGCGCTGCTGATCGACACCATGAAGTCCCATGGGGTCGACAGCTTTCCGGCCCTGATTGCGGCCACGGTGCAAGGCAGCACCGAGACGACGTTCTACGTGCTGGCGGTTTACTTCGGCGCGGTCGGGATACAGCGCGCCCGCCATGCGGTCGCCTGCGCCCTGCTGGCCGATCTCGCCGGCGTGCTGGCGTCGATCGGCGTGTGCTACTGGTTCTTTGGATGAAGACGGACGCGTCGAATGCGCGGGATCATTGGCCCGAACTGGTCTCCCCGGGCTGGCCGGAAGGCAGTTCGATAGGCTTCACCACGACCGGCGCGACGCCGTCTTCCTTCATGTCGAGCTTCTCCGCCACCTTGGGCGAAACGTCGACGATGCGGCCGCCAACGTAAGGGCCGCGGTCCCGCACTTCCACGACCTCGCTCTTGCCATTTTCCAGGTTGGTGACTTCCGCCTTCGTGCCAAGCGGCAGCGTCCTGCTGGCAGCGATGTTTTCATTCGGATTCATCGGCGTGCCATCCGCCATTTTCTTGCCTGCAAAACTGTTCGCATAATAAGACGCCTTGCCCTTGCGCGCCTTGCCCGAGCGGTCCAGCTTCTTGCCTGCGGGTTTGCTGCTGTCGGTCTTTCCCGCCTCGGCGGAAGCCGGGCCGGCGGCGCTCTTGCCATCGCTGTCGGCAAGAACCGGCAGGCTGAAGAGGGCGGCGCTTAACAGCATGATTCGAACAGTGTTCTTCTTTTTCGATTCGGTCAACACGGTGAACTCCAGGTTCAGAAAAGTTGACTCCCTGAAAGGTCTCGTTCCCCAATCGTTCGATGACCAAACAAGTTGAAAGTTTCGCCACGTTCCGCGCCGGCGTCTTGCAGGGCGGCATAGTATAGTTAGGCGCATGATCAGCCATGCCTATCCACGCCTTGCCTTTGTCGACCTGGAAACGAGCGGAGGTTCGGCATCCCAGGACAGAATCACGGAAATCGGCATCGTGCAGGTGGACCTGGATGGCGTCAGGGAATGGAGCACCCTGGTCAATCCCGGCGAAGCGATTCCGCTCTTCATCCAGCACCTGACCGGCATCACCGACGCGATGGTGAAGGACGCCCCCTCGTTCGCCGACGTCGCCGGGGAGGTGGCGGCGCTACTGGAAAACCGCCTCTTCATCGCGCATAACGCGCGCTTCGACTTCGGTTTCCTCGAGCATGAGTTCCGACGTGCAGGTCATCTCTTCCGGCCTCCGGTGCTGTGCAGCGTCCGCCTCTCGCGCCGGCTCTTTCCCGATGCGGAGCGGCACGGACTCGATGCGCTCGTCGCGCGCTTCCAATTGACCGTCACCGAACGCCATCGGGCGCTGGGCGATGCCCAGCTGATCCGCCAGTTCTGGGAGCACCTGCACGCGCTAGTGCCCGCGCAGGCGATCGAGTCCGCCGTCGGCTCGCTGACGTGGCGTCCGCGCCTTCCCCACCGCCTTGCTGCCCTGCAGGTCGAGAGCCTGCCCGCGCGTCCCGGCGCTTACGTCCTGCACGGAGAAGATGATGTTCCGCTCTACGTCGGCAAGGCGTCGAACCTTCGCGCGGTCGTGATCGCGCAGGCAGGCGGCGCGCGTATGCCCGCCCGGCAGGCCCGCCTCATCGAACAGGTAAAGCGCGTGACATGGACCGAAACCGGCGGGAACGTCGGCGCGGAATTGCACCGTCTTGCGCTGCACCGATCGCTGCTTGCGGCGCCCCGGGAAGACGCGGGTAAAAGGCCGGTCGCCCCGCACCACGCCTGGCGCCTCGCCTCCCGCAAAGGCAGCCTGCTGCCGATGCTCGTCGACAGCAACGACATGTTCTTTGGCTACGACGCAGGATTGTTCGGCCTGTTCGACAGCGTCCGCCAGGCGCGCGACGCCTTGCGCCGGCTTTGCGACGAACACGGGCTTTGCCGGGTACGGCTAGGGTTGGAGAAGGGAACGGCAGGCGCCTCGTGCCTTGCCGGAAAATCAAACGACTCCGGCAAGGCCTGCATGGCCTGCGATGGGCGTGAGACGCAGCAGGAGCATGATGCGCGCTTGCGCGCCGCGCTCGCGCCCTTGCGCCTGCGCGAGTGGCCCTATCCGAGCGCGATCGCCATTCGCGAAGGCGAACGGCTGCACGTGATCAGCGGCTGGGCATTCCAGGGATCGGCGCCCGACATGGATGGCGCGCTTGTCCTTGCGTCGAAGGGCCGCGAAGCTTTCGACGCCGACGTCTACCGCTTCCTCGCGGACCTGCTCGAGCGCGGCGAAGCTGACATCGTCGAGCTCGACAAATAGTGTCCCGCGGCCTCGCCGCGCTTGTATCCTTGTCTTCCCGGCTCGGCGCCATTTAGTTCGTCATTACCTTGCGCCGCCTACCGCTCAAGAGTGTCGCAATCCTGCACCTGTTGTTTCCGCGCAGATGCAACGTCCGCGAAATGCGTCTACCATTCAGCAGGATTGCCCGGCGGGATCGTCTTGCCAGGGCTCCAGCTTCGACTTTTGAATCATGACCACCGCATTGCATTTCCTCGTCGTCGATGATTTCTCGACGATGAGAAGAATCGTTTCCAACCTCCTGAAGGAACTGGGTTACACCAAGATCAGCGAAGCCGAAGATGGCGAGAAGGCCCTGAAGCTTCTGCAATCGACTGACGCGGTGCATCCCATCAACTTTGTCGTTACCGACTGGAACATGCCGGTGATGGATGGCCTGACCCTCCTGCAGAACATCCGCGGCGGTCCGGCCAAGGACCTGCCGGTGCTGATGGTGACTGCGGAAGCAAAGAAGGAAAACATCATCGCGGCGGCCCAGGCTGGCGCGGACGGCTACGTGGTCAAGCCTTTCAATGCCGCCACGCTGAAAGAGAAGCTCGACAAGATCATGAGCAAGAAAGGATTGGCATGAGCGACCAGGCCGCTTCGGACAGCAAGGAGGTCGTCTTCGACCGTCTTGGGCACCTCGTCCGTTCACTCCACGATACCCTGCGGGAAATGGGTGCGGATGCCGTGCTCTCCGAGGCCGCCGTCGAATTTCCCTCCGCCCGCGAACGCCTGCTGCATATTGGCCAGCTGACCGAACGCGCCGCCAATACCGTCCTTACCCGGGTCGAGGAATGCCTGCCGGTGCAGGACAGGCTGATCGCCCGGGCGCAAGCCTTGCGTGACGCCCCGCCGTCCGCCGAGGAAACCACCGGCTTCCTGGCAGAGGTGGAACAGTCGTGCGTGATCACGCGCGCCAAGCTATCGGACATGATGATGGCGCAAGACTTCCAGGACCTGACAGGCCAGCTCATCAAGAAAGTGGTGACCGTCCTGGAACGCACCGAGCAAGACCTGCTCCGTCTGCTGATCGACGCCGCGCCGCCGGGCACGATCTCGGAGGTCAAGAAGGAAGAGTTGATGGCCGGGCCGGGCGCGCCGGGCAGCGTCGCGCTCGAACAGGGCGACGTCGACGACCTGCTTGCCGATCTTGGCTTCTGAAAAAGCGCCTGGCTCCGTATTTGGTCATGATCATGCCTTGGCTCAAGTCAAGGCACTTTCCGGTTCAGTCTTGTCTATAGTTCAATAGGCCAACGGCGGCATCTCCGCGTTGGTCCGTTTCCTATGGACGAAGAACATGGCTAATCCGCCCGATCGACCCAAGCATTTCTCGATGATCCGCAGTTTTCACCTTGCGGATTTTTTCACCCTCGGCAACGCCGCGTGCGGCATCCTTTCCATCTTCCTTGCCATGAATTACATGGCATCGGGATCGGTCGGCAGCTTCCTCACGGCCGCCGCCATGGCGCCGCTAGCCCTCTTGTTCGACGTGTTCGACGGCCGGATCGCGCGCTGGCGCAACCAGCATTCTCCGCTAGGTCGTGAACTCGACTCGCTTGCCGACGTAATTTCCTTCGGCGTCTCGCCCGCCGTGCTGGGCTATGCCGCCGGCTTGCGCGCCCCGCTCGACTGGGCGGTGCTGATCTATTTCGTCTGCTGCGGCGTCAGCCGGCTGGCCCGTTACAACGTGACGGCGGAAAGCCTGTCGGGCGACAGCGGCAAGGTGGCGTATTTCGAAGGCACGCCGATCCCCACGAGCGTGCTGCTGACCGCGGTACTCGCCCTGGCCGCATGGCAGGGCAGGGTGGGCGAACAACTATGGGGAGGCGCATGGATGGCGGGCGGCATGGCACTGCATCCGCTGGTCCTGCTGTTTGGCTTGTCCGGCACGCTCATGATCAGCAAGACGCTGCGCATTCCCAAGCTATAGCGCGGACTTAGTCCCGGCTCAGGCCTTGTCTTCCTTGTCGTTCCTGGTGTCCGGGGCGCTTTCCTGCTCACGCTTTTCCTGATCGCGCTTTTCCTGTTCCGCCTCGCGCCGCTTCTGGATGTTCGCGATCTTCAAGGCCAGCGCCGCCGCTTCTTCCGCCGGCACTCCCTCGGTCCTCCGCTCGTACTCGCGTTCGCTGCGCCTGATGTGGCGGTCCTCTTCCATCTCCGCTTCGCCGGGAAGGTCGACCTGCAATTCATCGATCAGCATCAACGCGGCAGCCGCCACCGGCAGCGCGAGCAGGGCGCCGACGATGCCCATGAGCGTGCCGCCTGTGATGAGGGCGAACAGGATGACCGATGAAGGCAGACGCAGGGCCCTGCCATACACCAGCGGGATGATGATGCGGCTTTCGAATTCTTCGTAGGAGAGAAGGATTACGAACACGACGAATGCGGTCATCGGGCTGACGGTGAAGGCCGCCGCGACCGCGGGACCCATCGTGAGGAAGGCGCCGATGAAGGGCAGCATGTCGGCCAGGCCGCCGAACACCGCCAGGGCCAGGGCGTTGGGGACCCCGGCGAACTTCAGCACGAAGAATAGGAACACCGTCATCATGAACGTCGTGATGAGCTGTCCCCGGATGTAGCCGCCGACGATGGTCTGCAGGTTCAGGATGATGCGGGACAGGCGGATATGGTGGGCGCGCGGCACGACGGCGAACATCGCGCCCCGCAGGCGGTCGCGGTCGATCATGATGTACAGCGCCAGGAAGATGGCGCCCGCGGCGTAGGCCACGAATTGAAGCACGCGCGTCGACACCGCCACCACCGTCGCCGCCGACGAGCTGATCAGGGAATCGTAGCGCACGTTGCGCAAGGTGTCGGACAGCGCCGAGGCCAGTGGGACTCCCGCAAGCATGTCGGCAAGGTGGTTGCGCAAGGCAGGCTCGTGCGCCACCAGGCTCTTGACCTGGGCCATGAAGGCGGGAACCGTCAGGAACGACAGCAGCAGGATGCTGACGAACAGCAAGGTAAAGACGACCGCAATGGCGCCGAACCGCTTCAATCCCTTCTGCTCCAGCGCTTCCACCACCGGACTGAATGTTCCCACCAGGAACAGCGCGGTCACGAGGACAAGGATCACCGGCACCAGCTTGACGAGCGTCCACACGCCTACCAGCACCAGCACCATCCATATCATGCTGGCAATGGAAATCTCCACCTTCATGGTGGCTGGCGCGTCCTGCGAGGATGCCTTGCCCGCGGAGGGTTGTGCTTGCATGGTTTGCCGGTTCTCCTATGGTCTCGAAGGCGCGGGGGAAATGCGCGTTCGCATGAATTTCGTCTTGCTTCGGGTCATTGCCCGCGACGGGACGCTTTCTGCTTTCTGACTTCAGCCTTGTCCCACGCGGCGTTGCGCCGCATGGCAGGTCTGCCTTCGGGGCCGTCAGCCGGCCGCGGCAATGATGCGTTTGATGGCAAGGCAGGAATCGGATTGCGCGAACCTTTCCATCCGTCCTGCTAAAGGGATAGACACAAGAACGTACAAAATGTCACAGCAATTCCTTGCCTTGGCTCCTATACTGAAATTTCCATAGTTAAAGAGACCCGTGATGGATACCTGCCAAATCTTCGTTCTGCGCCCCGCGACCAAGCCTGCCAGGAACGAGGAAACTCTTCCCGCGCTGAATGCGATGACCAGCGACGGCGTGATGCATTTGCCGCGCGAAAGCAACGGCGCAAAGATCTACGACTTGCGGACACGTGCCGCGCTGCATCGCTCCGACCTCGCCAAGGAAGGCGGTCTGCAGACTTCTCCGCTCGGCATCGACGGCCGCTGCTGAAGACATGGGGCGCCAGGGGATGGATGCCGGCGGCCCCGTTCCTTCGGCGCGGGCTCAGCCCAGCGGATTGACCATGAATGCCGGCATCTCTTCCCCACCCGCCTCGCATGCCAGGAAACGATCGGCGACGTCCAGCGCCTCGGCGATCGTGATATGCATGTCGAGGTAACGATATGTCCCAAGGCGGCCGATGAATGTCGTGTCGCGTTCCGCGGAGGCCAGTTCGACGTATTGCTTTAGCTGGGTCTTCTCCTTCGCAAGGCGGATCGGATAGTAGGGAATGTCCGTCTCTTCGCAGAACCGGCTGTACTCCTTGTAGATCAATGACCTTTCGTGGGTCTCCCATGGCGAGAAGTGCTTGTGCTCCGAGATGCGCGTCCAGGGCACATCCTCGTCGCAATAGTTGATCACCGGATTGCCCTGGTAATCGCCGACGTGTCTTTCGGTCTCGAAATCGAGGGTGCGGTATCCCAGCCTTCCCTGGCTGTGGTTGAACCAGGTATCGATCGGGCCGCTGTAGAAAAGGTGATCATAGTCCGCCGCCATGCTGCGCTCGAAGCTGGTGTTCAGGTGAACCTTGATGGCCGGATGATCCAGCATCTTCTCGACGATGTAGGTATAGCCATTCTTCGGCATGCCCTGGTACTTGCTGGGGTAGTAGTTGTCATCGTAGTTGAAGCGCACCGGCAGCCGGCGCAGGATGCTGGCGGGCAGCTCGGAAGGATGCATGCCCCACTGCTTGGTGGTGTAGCCCTTGAAGAATGCCTCATACAGGTCGCGCCCGACGAAGCGCAGCGCCTGCTCCTCGAAGGTCTGCGGATCGGTGATGCTCTGGTCGCCGATCGATGCCATGAATTCCTCGGCTTCGCGCGGGTTGAAGGTCTTGCCGAAAAACTGGTTGATGGTCAGCAGGTTGACGGGCAATGAAAAGACCCGTCCCTTCGTGATGGCCTTGACGCGGTTGACAAAGGGCATGAATTCATCGAAGCGCTGGACGTATTCCCAGACCCTCTCGTTGCTCGTGTGGAAGATGTGCGGTCCGTACACATGTACCATCACGCCCGTTTCGGCGTCGCGCTCCGAATGGCAGTTGCCGGCGACATGCGAGCGCGATTCAAAGATATCGATGCGGTAATCCCGTTGCGCCAGTTCGTGCGCGATGACCGCGCCGGAAAATCCGGCGCCAACGATTCCAATTCTCTTTTTCAATCTGAACCTTTCATGATGGACGGTTGCCATGCGCCGCCCGGCGCAGGCGCAGCTTGTTGCTCAAGTCTATGCCGCATGTCCTGGCGTGCGCTTGAGGCGAAGCAGGAAACGCGTGGAAGTTAGGGCGTACTGTTTGTCGCAGCTAAAGCGCACGTCAGGACATGCGCATGGACATGAGGAGTTAGAGATGGACATCGAGTTCAACGACGCCGGCAACGTCGAGACAAATGGCACGGGCTGGCTGGTCGGCTTCGGCCCCTGGCTGCAGGACGCCGCGACGGGACCTGCCTTGCGCTACATGCCGCAGGATGCGTGCGCCCGGTCCTTGTGCGTGAAATGGATGCGCCACGTCAAGGGCGACCCGCTGGGCAGCGGCAAGCCCGTCAGCGAGGGCAGGACGATTTCCTTCCTGGTGAGCGAGACCGGCCGTTTCCGCCTGCAGTTTTCTCCCGAGCCCGGCTTTCCGGAAGGGCAGGTAGTCGAGCACGTGCTGGAGAAGCAAGGCCAGTTCTCCGCTTGGGGCGAGGGCGTTTACCATCGCTGGTTCGTGGACGAGGATTGCACCATCCTTACCCTGAGATGGATCCCCGGCTGACGCGAGGGTTTCTTTCTGCGCAAGTTGCCGCACCGATTTTTTGACTCGCTTTAAGAGTGCTTTGTTTTTCCGGTTTTCCTACGCGTTGAAGGGGTACATTCCGATTCCCCGGCAACGGAGCCACGCTTATAGTGAGTTCCATCAACGGCCATACGGTAGGAGAAAACCATGAGCGACGACGCAGACATCGCAGAAGAAAACATCGAACTCGACCGCCTCGCGGCGATCGAGGCATGCCGCCGCCAGCCCAGCATGCCCGCCAAGGGCGCCTGCTGGTTCTGCGACGAACCTTTGCCCCCCTTGCAGAAATTCTGCGACAGCGATTGTGCCTTCGACTTCGAGCGAGAGCAGGCCGCGCTGATGCGCGCGGGGCGTTCCCGTCCCGGCGGCGAGTTGCGTGCGGAGTAAGATGTTTCGAAGAACCTGGCCGGCGCGGGCCTGTCCTAGTGGTCGGGATGGCAATGCAATGCGGCATTGCCCGATATCGGAACCATGACATGAATCATCAGCTCGACAGCGTCTTGCGCTACCTGAGGGACAACGGGCTAAAGGTCGTCACCGCGGAATCCTGCACCGCCGGCCTGATCGCGTCGACCCTGGCCGAACAGCCCGGCGTGGGGCCCATCCTGGAATGCGCCTTCGTCACTTATTCTGTCGACGCCAAGGTTGGCGTGCTCGGCGTCAGCAAGGAAACCATCGACCGCTGCAACCTGACCAGCGAAGAGGTCGCGCGTGAAATGGCGGAAGGAGCCCTTCGTATCAGCCACGCCAACCTTGCCTTGTCGGACACCGGACTGGCCGGGCCATCGAACGGCGACAGCGACATTCCCGTCGGCACGGTATGTTTCGGCTGGTCGTTCCAGATCGGCGACACCGACGTGAGAACCTTCACCGAAACCCGGAAGTTCGATGGCGAGCGCAACGAAATCCGCAAGCAGAGTGCCGACTACGCCATCAGCCGCATCTGGCATTATCACAACGAGCTGACCGGCTCCGGCAAGTAGCGCGCGGCCACCCGCCTCGGCGGGAAGGCTGAATGGCCGGCCACGCCTATGCTGAAAATGCTCTAGAGTGTCGGGCATCTGCTTTTCCAGGAATGCAATGATGCACGAGCATGACAGCGAAGAACCCGTCGAATTGTCCGAGAAGCCATGGATCTCGCTGGGAACGACCTACGACGTCGAGGCATGGATAGACAGCTACAACCGCGACTTGCGGCGGGTCGTGGTCAATCCGCGGCTGACGGGTTATGGCATTTGCTTCAGCCTAGGGCACGGCGGCGACATCTACCTGCATACCGATGCGGAGGGTAACGTCGTGCTTGACGTGACCGAGGAAGCGGACTGGGTCACGCCGCTGCTCACCGCCGCCACGGGCGTCGCGGCGCCCGCCGGCCGCATCTGGACGCTGCCGGGCGACCGCCTCACCCAGCTCGTGCTCGGGCTCGATCCATTGATCGCCCGGACCCGCCTCGTCCTTGCCCATGATTTCCGCATGAAGAAAGGCTGGCAGTAGGCTTGCGGAAACCCCCGGAGGCACCGGGCGCTACAGCAGGCCCGCCCCATGCGCAAGCGTTTCCCGGTTCAAGGGAACGCTTGTTGTTCAATGGCAACGAGCTCTCGTGACTATCCTGAAATTCAGGATGCCTTATTCGGCCCCAGCGACTAATATTTCTTCGCAGACAAAAGGCAATACAACAACATCGTCCTCGTGCGCCTTCCCGAAGGCCGCACCGGGACACATCGCCTTTGTGCCGCAGCTTGCGCCGAAAGCCATCTGCGCATTCATCCATGCCAAGATCCAGGGAGAGAGCAATGAAGTCAGTCCAGCAGGAAATCGACGAACGGACCGCCCTAACGGCGAACAACAAGTTCGAATTGATGCTTTTCCGCCTTGGCAGGGCGGCGGGCGCCGACCATAGCGACCTCTATGGCATCAACGTCTTCAAGCTGCGCGAGATCGTCGCCATGCCGACCATCAATTCCATCGCGAACTCGCCGCCCCACGTGCTTGGCGTGGTCAATGTCCGCGGCCAGATCATCACCGTCATCGACCTGCCGTCGGTGCTCGGCTGCACGCCGGCCACCGGCCTCAACATTCTCCTGATCACCGAATACGCGCGTACCACCCAGGCGTTCGCCGTGGAAGCGGTGGACGAGATCGTGCGCCTTGAATGGAGCCAGGTCCGGCCGGCCGTCGGCGCCGCCGCGGGCAACGGCACGGTGACGAGCATCGCCCAGCTCGATACCGACGTCCACAATACCCGTCTCGCCCAGGTGCTGGACGTGGAACAGATCCTGCGTTCGGTGCTGCCGCCGAAGGACGAGGACGTGAGCCCCGAAAAGGTCGGGCCGCAGGTCAGCCTGAGCGACGACAGCTTCATCCTCGCCGCCGACGACTCCGCTTCGGCGCGGATGCTGATCGAACAGAGCCTGCAGGCCATCGGCGCGAAATACGTCATGACCAAGTCCGGGAAGGAAGCCTGGGAACGCCTGCACGACATCGCGGAAGAAGCCGCGAAGGAAGGCAGGACGGTGCGCGACAAGGTGGCGATGGTCCTGTCCGACCTCGAAATGCCGGAAATGGATGGATTCACCCTCACCCGCAACATCAAGGGCGATCCGCGTTTCCAGTCCATTCCGGTGGTCATCCATTCCTCCCTTTCCGGTTCGACCAACGAACAGCATGTGAAGAGCGTCGGTGCCAATGGCTACGTCGCCAAGTTCAATGCGGAAGAACTGACCGGCATCATCCGCCGGATCGTCAGCGGCGCGCCGGCCTGAGGCCTGAGCCCCGTTCCTGCCGCCGTACCCCACGCCTCGCCGGCATGCAATCCGGCAAGGCGTGCAATAAACCAAACGCGGGGTGCACGGTCAAACGTGCGGCAGGAATGCAGCCGATGTCTACGCTCGGCCACCAGGGCAAGCCATTTTCCTGCCGATGACGAACGGGGGGACGATTGGCATTCACCTTGCCGCCGGCACGCATGCTGCTGCGGGACAAGCACCGCTGGCTGAAAAGACGCCTCGGTTTTCTCGAAGGCACCTGGCGCGAACTCCTGTCGTGGCCATTGGGCTTTCTCGTCCTCGCCGTGCTGGGCTGGGCGCTGCTGCTCATCCGCCTGGAAGACGAACGCCGCGACATCGAACGCTTCGCCCTCAAGGAAAGCGCCACGCTGGCGCAAGCCTACGCCGACCACCTGGCCCGTTCCATCGACGCCATCGACCAGGTCGCCCTCTTCGTCAAGTTTGCCTGGAATGCCGCCGGCAACACGCTGTCCCTGGAGAACATGCGCCAGGAAGGCTTGTTCCCCGCCTCGGAACTGGTGCTCGTCTCTGTCGTCGACAAGGAAGGGCGGCCGCTGACCAGCACCCAGCCCATCGACCGCAGCGTGAACGTGGCGGACCGCGACCATTTCAAGGCTCACCTCGAACGCAAGGACGATTCCCTTTTCATCAGCGAACCCGTGGTCGGGCGCCTCTCCGGAAAGACCGTCATCCAGTTTTCCCGCAAGCTCACGGACCGCGCCGGCAGCTTCAACGGCGTGGTCGTGGTGTCGGTCAGCCCGGAATACTTCGCCTTGTCCTTCGAGGCGGGGCCGCTCACTGTCGATGACATGCTCGCGGCGGTCGGCACGGAAGGAACGATCCGCGTGTCGCGCATCGGCAAGGCGGTCGAGTCGCCGGGGTTCCACGTGCTGCGCCAGATGCCCGCCGTCAAATCGCACTCCGGCAGCATCAAGCTCAATGGCAGCTGGTTTACCGACAACCGCGTCCGGTTCGTCAGCTGGAATGCCGTTCCCGGCCAACCCGACATGCTGGCGGTGGTCGGGCGCGACGAATACGACCAGCTACTGCCCTACGAGGAAGCGCGTGCCTCGTCGATACGCCTCGCGGTGCTGGCCACCCTGATCGCCGCCGTGATCACCGCCTATGCCACCGTATCCGCGGCCCGGCTTGCCCACATCCGCCATCACGCCCGCACGGTGAACGACGCCTACCGCCTTGCCACCGAAACCGCGAGCGACGCCTTCTACATCCTCGAAGCCATCGACGATGCCGACGGCAACATCGTGGATTTCGAGACCGTCGACTGCAACGAGCGCGGCGCGCAGCTGGTGGGGCGCGAACGCGCCGACCTGCTCGGTTTGCGGGTATCCGCCATGTATGCGCCGCGGCATTTCAAGCCGGCGATGGTGACTTTCCTGCGCGCCATGCAGGACGGCGTGTACGAAGACGACTACGAGGTGCCGAAAGGCAGTGTCATCCATGCGCGGTGGGCGCACCGCCGTCTGGTGCGTTCCGGCAGGAGCCTGGCGGTCACGGTGCGCGACATTACGCAGACCAAGCAGCATATCGACGAGCTGGAGCGGCGCGGGCACGAGGACGCGCTGACCGCGCTGCACAACCGCCATTGGCTTCATGGTTTCCTGCCGCGGGCGCTGGAGGAAAGCGGCAGGCAAGACGAAATGATGGCGCTGCTCTACATCGACATCGACGGTTTCAAGGCAGTCAACGACACCATGGGCCACGCCGCCGGCGATGAATTGCTGCGCATCGCCGCTTCCCGCCTCAAGTCCATCATTCGTCCGCAGGACAAGGCGGTGCGCCTCGGCGGCGATGAGTTCCTCATCATGATGCAGCGGCTGCGGCACGACACCGAGGCCGCCCAGGTAGCGCAGCGCGTGGTCGAGTTGTTCAGCGAAAAGTTCAAGCTCAGCCAGGGCGTGCACGCGGTCGGCGTCTCGGTGGGCGTGAGCCTGTTTCCCAAGGATGGCGCGGATGCCAAGACCTTGCTGCAGAATGCCGACGTCGCGATGTACTCGGCCAAGCAGAGCGGCAAGGGGCAGTTCCGTTTCTACGATCCGGCCTTCTACGACGACCTGCGCAGCCGCCTGCGCACCGAGCGCATGCTGCGCGAGGCGGTCGAGTCCGACCAGTTCGTGATCCACTACCAGCCGCGCGTGGACGTGGAAACCGGGCGGGTCTGCGGCCTGGAAGCGCTGGTGCGCTGGAATCATCCGGAAGAAGGCCTGATGGAGCCGCTGCGCTTCATCCACATCGCGGAAGAGACCGGCCTCATCCACAGCCTGGGCCGGACAGCGATCGAAAAGGTGTGCGCCCAGCTCGCGAGCTGGGCCGAGGCCAACCAGAAATGCGTGCCGGTATCGATCAACGTCTCGCCGCGCCAGTTCCAGGAAGGCAGCGTCAAGCGGGTGCTCGAGGCATCCCTGAACCGCCATCACGTTCTGCCGGAGATGGTGGAAATCGAGGTCACGGAAAATTCGATGATGGGCGAGACCGAAGACATTTCCCAGGAAATGGACGCCCTGCAGACGCTCGGCGTGAAGCTCCTGGTCGACGACTTCGGCACCGGCTATTCCTCGTTGTCGCAATTGCAGCGCCTGGACATGGATGGCCTGAAGATCGACCGCGCCTTCACCTCCGAACTGGGCCGGTCCAAGGAAGGGGAAATCCTGTTCACCGCCATCGTCACCATGGCGCATGCGCTCGGCATGCGCGTGGTCGCGGAAGGGGTGGAAACCCTGGAGCAGGCCAGGATACTGAAGCGTCTCGGATGCGACGAGATCCAGGGTTACTATGTGTCGCGGCCCGTGCCGGCGAACGAGGTGCCGCCCCTCATCGAGCGGCGGATCCGGCTCGCGGCATGAGGGCGGGCGGCCGTCCGGCACGGCCATAATATTGACTTTGCACAAGTTGGCTGGTTTGCGCTAAGTCATGATAGGTGCTCGATTCCTTGAGCCAACCGCCATGCCATGAGCCACAGCGCACTCCAGACGTCTCCTTCAACAGATGGCAGGCTTCGCCGCGGCCGGAGGCGAAAGTCAGGCAGGGGCATCGTGCGGGTCGCCGTCGTGCTGGGCGGCCTGCTCGCCCTCGTCCTGGTCTGCGTTGCCGCCTTCGTGCTCGTCACCAGCCGGCTGCCGGTCGGGCCGCGCTTGCTGGGGCCGGTTCTCGAGCAGCGAATGTCCGGCCATCATCCGATGCTGGAGCGCGTCGGCGTCTTCCTGCATCGCATGATGGAAAGCGTCGACGAGCGCCTCGGCGGCGGGTTCGCGACGGAGAACTGGACGCTCGGCGCCCAGCAGGGAAAGGAATTGCCTGCTTCCGGCACGCGGCGGGAAGTGTCCGGCACGGAGCAGCTGCGGCAAGCCATGGATACGGCCCAACCCGGGGATGACATCGTCCTCCTTCCGGGCAGCTATGTCATTGCGTCGAGCCTGAACGCTTCGCGTCCCGGGCTGCCGGAACGTCCCATCACCGTGCGCGCCGAACGGCTGCACGATGCGCGGTTCGAGGTGCGCGTCGAGGAGGGCGTGCTCGTCAGCGCGCCGCACTGGCGTTTCCTGAATCTTGAAATGCGGGGCGCCTGCGAACCCCAGGCCGCATGCGAGCATGCCTTTCACGTGGCCGGCGATGCCCGGCACTTCATGCTGGCCAATTCGGTGCTCGAAGACTTCAACGCGCACGTCAAGGTCAATGGCGCCGGCGGCCGCTTTCCCGATCATGGATTGATCGATTCGAATACCCTGCGCAACCGGCAGCCGCGCCAGACCGACGGCGCGGTCACTCCCATCGACCTCGTGGCGGCCAGTCACTGGCGTGTGCAGGGCAACCTGATCGCCAATTTCATCAAGGCGGGCGGCGACATGGTCAGCTACGGCATCTTCGCCAAGGGCGCGGGCGACCGCAACCGCATCGACCGCAACCTGATCCTTTGCGAAACCGGCGCCGAGCCCTCGGGCGGGCGGCGGATCGGCCTGTCCTTCGGCGGCGGCGGCACCGCGCCGGCCTATTGCCGCGACGGCCGTTGCCTCACCGAACAAGAGCAGAGCAGCATGGCTGCCAACCTGGTCGCGCGGTGTTCCGACGCCGGCATCTATGTCAATCGTGCCGCCGGAATCCGGCTGCAGCACAACACGCTTCTCGATACGGCCGGCATTCAGGTGCGCTTTCCCGAGAGCGCGGTCTACCTGACCGGCAACCTGGTGGACGGTGCGATCGTCAGCCGGGACGACGGGATCGTCCACGCCGCCGACAATATCGAAACGCATATGCCGCAACTGTACGCCGGGCTGCATCCCGTACGGCAGCTGTTTGCCGATGCGGGAGCGGCCGACCTGTCCTGGCGTTCCAGGCCACGGGAGCGCGCAGCCGACGGCATCCCCGACCTGTGCGTCAATGGCGAAGACAAGGCCAGGGATGGCGGCATGCGCGTGATCGGCGCTTTCAACGACGTTGCCGGATGCCTCAAGTCACCGCGCCCGCCGCAAGGCACTCGTCCGGATTGACATCGTCTCCCTGCCTCTGGCAGCATGCCAGACAATTCCGACCCGGTACCTGAACGGAGCACTCCCATGCCGCTTTCCAGAGAGGCTTTATTCCAGCAAGCCGCCGCCGAGCTTGGCTACGGCTTCGATGGGGAAATCCGTATCGGCGGCAACTATGCTTCGGTGATCATTCATGGCGACGAGGCCTACGTGAGCGGCCAGATCCCGCGCGTGGGCGACGAGGTGGTGGTGACCGGCCGGGTTGGCGTCGACGTCACGCTCGACGACGCGAGGCGTGCCGCCAAGGTGTGCGCCATGCGTGCGCTGGCGGTGCTCAGGCAGGCCTGCGGTTCGCTCGATGCCGTCCGGCAGGTGTTGCGCATCACGGTGTTCGTGCAATCCGGCATGGACTTCACCCGGCAAAGCGAGGTGGCGGACGGGGCGTCCGACCTGCTGCGGGCTGTGCTTGGCGATGCCGGCGCGCATAGCCGGACCTCGGTCGGCGTCTTCACGCTGCCCAAGAATGCGTCCGTCGAAATCGATCTCATCGCGGCGATTCATCCTCACCTGGACCCTTCCCGGACATGATCACGCTTTACGCCTTCGGCCCGGCATTCGGCCTGCTCGACCCCAGCCCCTTCGTCACCAAGGCGCACATGCTGCTCCGCATGGCCGGGCTGCCCTACCGCTGTGACACGACCGGTTTCCTGAAGGCGCCCAAAGGCAAGCTGCCCTACATCGACGACCATGGACAGGTCGTCGCCGATTCCACCTTCATCCGCTGGCACATCGAGGAAAAATACGGCGTCGATTTCGACGAGGGCCTGGATCCGGCGCAGCGCGCCAGCGCCTGGGCGGTCGAGAAGATGCTGGAAGACCATCTCTACTGGATACTCGCCCACTGGCGCTGGATGGATGACGCGAATTTCGCCAAGGTTTCCGGTCTCTTGTTCGGCAAGATACCTTGGCCGGCAAGGCCGCTGGTGGAAACGCTGGCTCGCGGCAAGATCCGCAAGGCCCTGCGGGTGCAAGGCGCGGGACGTCATTCCGCCGGAGAGCAGCTTGCACTGGCGGAGCGTGCCATCGATTCCGTCGTTACCCTTCTTGGCAGCAACGACTACCTGGGAGGCAGCAATCCCTGCGGCGCGGACGCCACCGTCTATGCTTTTGCCGCCGGAATCCTTTGTCCCGCCTTCGACAATCCCCTGCGCCGGAAAGGCAAGTCCTACCCCGCGCTGGACGATTACGTCGCGCGCATGCAGGCCCGTTTCCCCGCGCCGGCGGGGGCGCCGGCAACGACGGCCGCGATGGCGGGCTAGCAACGATTCGCAAGAAAGCCAATTACAACAAGGCAATCTTTTTATATACTGCGCTTTCTGCAACGCGCAGAGCATTTCCACAAGGAGTTTTGATCAATGAATAAAGCAGAGATGATTGAAAAAGTCGCGGCCGAGCATGAGCTTTCCAAGGTGAAGGCGCAGGCGATCGTCGAGCAGGTATTCGGTTTCGTCGGTACTGACCTCAAGAAGGAAGGCCGCTTCGCCTTCCCGGGCCTGGGAACCTTCACCGTTGGTCAGCGCGCCGCCCGTACCGGCCGCAATCCGCAGACCGGCGAAGCACTGAAGATCAAGGCCAGCAAGACGGTCCGCTTCAAGCCCGCTCCCGCACTGAAGGAACTGGTTGCAAAGGTCAAGGTCGCAAAGTAATTCGCGCCCGGACTTACAAACACAAAGGCCGAGGATCATGCGATCCTCGGCCTTTTTCATGGGCGCCGCCGACATTCGCCAGCGGGAAGGCGAAGCCCGTCAATCCAACGAAATCTTCTGGTCCTTGATCACCTTGTGCCAGCGGACGGTTTCGCTGCGCAGCAGATCGGCATATTGCTGAGCGGTGCTGCCCACCGGCTCCACGCCGAAATCCACCAGCCGCTGCCGGACATTGGGCTGGTTGACGGCGGCAACGATCTGCTTGTTGAGCGTGGCAATGATGTCCGCTGGCGTCGCGGCAGGCGCGACGACGCCCACCAGCGCCGCCGCTTCCACGCCCTTGATGCCGAGTTCGTTGAAGGTCGGCACATCCGGCAACTGGGGCAGGCGGCTGGCGTTCGCCACGGCGAGGGGGCGCAGCTTGCCGCTCTTCAGGAAGGCGGCGCCGGCGGCGTAGTCCACCATCATGACCGGGATCTGGCCGCCCGCCAGGTCGCTCAATGCCGGCGCGGCGCCACGGTAGGCGATATGCACCATGTGCAGGCCGGCATTCACCTTCAGCAGTTCCATGGCGAGGTGGTGCGGGCTGCCCGCGCCAGCCGACCCGAAGTTAATGCTTCCCGGCCTGGCCTTGGCCTTCGCAATGAAATCCTTGGCGTCCTTGAAGTCGCCGGCCGGACCCGCAACCAGGATCAGCGGGAACCTGCCGACGAGCGCGACCGGGGCCAGGTCCTTTTCAGGCTGGTACGACAGCTTGGAATACAGCGCCGAGTTGAACACCATCGTGCCGTTGTCGGCGTTCAGGATGGTGTAGCCATCGGGCGCGGCGCGGGCGGTCTCGGTGGCAGCGATGGCCGTGTTGGCGCCGGCCTTGTTTTCAATGATGACCGGCTGGCCCATCTGCTGGGACATGGCCTGTCCGACGGTGCGGGCAAGAAAGTCCGACCCGCCGCCCGCCGGATACGGCACCAGCCAGCGGATGGGTTTGCTGGGATACTGCTGGGCGAGGGCGATGCCGGACGCGGCCAGCGCGGGCAGGGCGAGAAGGCAGGCGGCAATGATCTTCTTCATGGTTGTCTCCTTGGATTCGGGTTTCATTCTCCATGCGCCCGATTCCCTGCGCGGCAGGAAAGAAGGCGCACTTGTTTTCCGTCAATCCTATCCGAATCGAACCGATCCGGCAGGGTGATGACGCAAGCTTACCGGATATGCCAAGATAGCCGTTGACAGGGACCTCGCCCGCCGACGCGCGCAAACAGGTCGCGGTTCCCGCCCACCCGAAAGGACAAGTCATGACCAGCGAACACCACGCCGGCAATCTCTCGGCCGCGCCCGGCTGCCCCTTCCACGCGGCCCCCATGGACGCCGCGGCGAAAGCGGCGCCGAACGGCTGCCCCATCAGTGCGCGCGCCGCCGCCTTCGATCCCTTCGACGACGCCTACCAGCAAGACCCGCCGGATTACGTGCGCTGGTCGCGCGACGACGAACCGGTGTTCTTCAGCCCCCGTCTCGGCTACTGGGTAGTGACGCGCTACCAGGACATCAAGGCCATCTTCCGCGACAACATCACCTTCAGCCCCTCGATCGCCCTCGAGAAAATCACGCCGACCGGTCCGGAAGCCAACGCGGTGCTGGCGTCCTACGGCTATGCGATGAACCGCACCCTCGTCAACGAAGACGAGCCCGCCCACATGGCGCGCCGGCGCGTGCTGATGGCGCCGTTCACGCCGGAGGCGCTCAAGGAACACGAGCCCATGGTCAGGGAGCTGGCGCGGGCCTATGTCGACCGCTTCATCGACGACGGCCGCGCCGACCTGGTCGACCAGATGCTGTGGGAAGTGCCGCTGACCGTCGCGCTGCATTTCCTCGGCGTGCCCGAGGAAGACATGCAGATGCTGCGGCAGTATTCGATCGCGCATACCATCAACACCTGGGGCCGTCCGAAGCCGGAGGAACAGGTCCGGGTCGCGCATGCCGTCGGCAATTTCTGGCAGCTCGCGGGACGCATCCTCGACAAGATGCGCCAGGACCCGTCCGGACCAGGCTGGATGAAGTTCGGCATCCGCATGCAGGCGGAGTGCCCTGACGTCATCACCGACTCCTACCTGCACTCCATGATGATGGCGGTGATCGTGGCCGCGCACGAAACCACCGCCAACGCCACGGCCAATGCCCTCAAGCTCCTGCTGCAGCGCCCCCAGGCATGGCGCGCCGTCTGCGACGATCCGGGACTGATTCCCAATGCCGTCGAGGAGTGCCTGCGGCATAACGGCTCGGTGCCGGCGTGGCGGCGCATCGCCACGCGCGACGTCACCGTCGGCGGGGTGGACGTTCCCGCCGGGGGCAAGCTGCTCATCGTCATGGCGTCGGCCAACCACGACCCGCGCCATTTCGACGATCCCGACCGGGTGGATCTGCTGCGCGAGAACGCCAGCGATCATCTCACGTTCGGCTACGGCGCCCACCAATGCATGGGCAAGAACCTGGCGCGCATGGAGATGCAGGTCTTTCTCGAGGAGCTGAGCAGGCGCCTGCCGCACATGCGGCTTCGGGAGCAAGCGTTCAGCTACGTGCCGAACACCTCTTTCCGCGGACCGGAACATCTCTGGGTGGAATGGGACCCGAGCCGCAATCCGGAAGGCACGGACCCGGCGCTGCTCGAGCGCAGCACGCCGGTACGCATGGGAGAAACCTCGCGCCATGCCGTGAGCTATCCCGTGGTGGTCGAGAGCGTGGAACCGGTCACGGCCGACATCGTGCGCCTGCGCCTCGTTCCGCCGGATGGCCGGCCGGTGCCGCGGTGGCAGGCGGGCGCCCACATCGATGTCGAATGCGGCGACACCGGGCTTTCGCGGCAATACTCACTGTGCGGCGATCCGGCCGATCCGCGCCGGCTGGAGATCGCCATCCTGCGCGATCCCGCCAGCCGGGGCGGCTCGCGCTGGATCCACACGGCCTTGCAGCCGGGACAGCGCCTCAAGATCCGCGGGCCGCGCAACCATTTCCGTTTCGACGAGAACGATGTCCGGCAAGTGATCTTCATCGGCGGCGGCATCGGCATCACGCCGCTCATGCCGATGGCCCGTCGCGCCCGCGAGCTCGGCCTGCCATACGTCCTGCACTATTGCGGCCGTTCCCGGGACGCCATGGGCTTCGCCGACGAGCTCGCCGCCCTGCATGGCGGCCGGCTCCGGCTGCATGCCAGCGACGAAGGCGGACGCCTCGACATCCCTGCCCTGCTCGCGGCCGCGGGACCGGATGCCCGCATCTATGCCTGCGGACCGGCGCGGATGCTGGATGCCCTGCAGGCAGGCTGCGCCGGCTGGCCGGACGATGCCCTTCGCACCGAGCATTTCGCCGCCGCACAGGGCAAGCTCGATCCCGGCCAGGAGCATGGCTTCGACGTGGAACTGCGCGATTCCGGCATCAGCTTGACCGTTCCTGCGGACAGCACCCTGCTCGACACCCTGCGCGCCGCGAACATCGACGTGCAGAGCGATTGTTGCGAAGGCCTGTGCGGATCCTGCGAGGTCGCCGTCATCGAGGGGGAGATCGACCACCGCGACGTGGTGCTGACCCGCGCCGAGCGCGAGGCGGGCGACAGGATGATGGCCTGCTGTTCACGTGCGCGCGGCAAGCGGCTCGTACTTGCCCTTTGAACCAATTCAAATTTCGCCGCGTCATTGCCGGACCGGGGAGGACATGATCATGACAAGCCATCGGCTCGACCGTTTTCTCACGGCGCAGGATGCCGTCATCGACCAGGTGCGTGCCGAGCTTCGCGCCGGCCGCAAGCGCTCGCACTGGATGTGGTTCATCTTTCCGCAAGTCGCGGGACTCGGTCACAGCGCGATGGCCCGGGCCTATGCGATCGCCAGCCTCGACGAGGCGCGGGCCTACCTGGATCATCCGGTACTGGGAGGGCGATTGCGGGAGTGCGCGCAACTGGTGCTGGACCTGGACGGCGAAACGGCGGACAGCATTTTCGGCTCTCCCGATAACCTGAAATTCCATTCGTCGATGACCCTGTTCGCGATTGCGGATGGCGCGGACGAATCCGTGTTCGCCGCGTGCCTCGCGAAATATTTCTCAGGCAGGAAGGATGCGGGGACGCTTTCCCTGCTTGGTCCGTGACGGGCGCAGGCCCTCATTCCTTAGGCTTGCGGGTCCGCAGCAGCGTGAGGATGACAAGGGCGAACAAGGTACTCAGCAGGGCGGTAGCCTCCAGCCCCATGCCGGCGGCGACGCCAACCGCGGCAGTCAGCCAGATGCTGGCCGCGGTGGTCAGGCCGCGTATCTCGGAATCTTCCTTGATCTTGATGATGGCGCCGGCGCCAAGGAAGCCGATGCCGGCGGTGACGCCTTGCAGCACGCGCGACACATCATTGACCGGCATTCCCGCCTGCAAGGGGACTAGGACGAACAGTGCCGAGCCGACACTGACCAGCATGTGGGTACGCAGTCCCGCCGCGGCGCCTATCGATTCCCGCTCATAGCCAAGGATGGAGCCGAGCAGCATGGCAACGACCAGGCGCAGGCATACCCTTGCCACGCCTTCCACATTGCCAAGGTCGGAGAATTCCTCCTGCACAACCGTCCAGACCGCTTCCCATGCCATGCCGTTCCTTCCTGCACCCATCGACGAGACAGGCGTTAGGCACGCAGGCCCATCTCCAGTTCCTGCGCCGGCTTTTCCGTCTTTGCCTGGATGCCGTGGCGGTTCATGATGTCGTAGAGGGTAGGGCGGCTGACACCGAGCAGGTCGGCCGCCTTGGCGATGTTGCCATCCATGCGTGCAAGCGCGCGCAGCACCGCCTTGCATTCCGCCACGTCGCGGACCTGGCGCAGGTTGATGCTTTCCGGTTCCGCCGGGCACTCCATCAGCCCAAGATCCATGGGCGTGATCTGGCGCCCTTCCGCCATGATGACCGCGCGCTTGATGCAGTTTTCCATTTCCCGGATATTGCCTGGCCAGGAGTAGCTCTCGATCAGGTCGAGCGCTTCCTGGCTGAATGACAGCGTGCCGCGGCCTTCCAGGCGTACGAATTTGTTCTTGAAATGATGCGCCAGCAGCGCGGCGTCGCCTACCCGTTCGCGCAAGGGCGGCAAGGTCAGGACGATTTCGCTCAGGCGGTAATACAGGTCTTCGCGGAACTGACCCTTGGCCGCCAGTTCCTTGAGGTTGCGGTGGGTCGCGCAGACGATGCGTACGTCCACCGGGATTTCTTCGCGTCCTCCCACCCGCTCGATCGTGCGCTGCTGCAGGAAGCGCAACAGCTTGGCCTGCAGGGAAAGCGGCAGGTCGCCGACTTCGTCGAGGAAGAAGGTGCCCTTGTGCGCCATCTCGATCTTGCCGATGGTCTGCTTGGCCGCGCCGGTGAAGGCGCCGCGTTCATAGCCGAACAGCTCGCTTTCGAGCAGGGTCTCGGGAATCGCGGCGCAGTTGATCGCCACGAACTTCTGGCTTTGCCGCCGGCTCGAGGTGTGCAGCGCCCGCGCGATCAGTTCCTTGCCCGTTCCGCTTTCGCCGAGGATCATCATGGTCGCCGACGACGACGCCACCTTCTCCACCGTGCGGCACATCTTGAGCATGCCCGCGTCGCGCGTGATGATGCCGGCGAGCGGTGAATCAGCTTGCATGGTCATGAGCTTGCGGTTTTCCTGTTGCAAGGCATGCAGGTGGAAGGCGCGCTCGATCACGAGGCGAAGCATGTCGATGTCGATGGGTTTCGGATGGAGGTCGTAGGCGCCGCTGCCGACTGCCTTGACGGCATTGGCATGCTCGCTGTTGCCGCTGACGATGATGACCTTCGTGTCAGGCATCATCTCCAGGATCTGGCGCAGCGTGGCAAGGCCTTCGCTGGCGCCGTCCGCGTCGGGCGGCAGGCCCAGGTCCAGGGTCACGACCGCGGGTTCGTGGCGGCGAACCTGGCTGATGGCACTTTCCCTGTCATTGGCGAACACCACGTCGTACTGGTCCAGGCTCCAGCGCAGCTGCTTCTGCAAGCCGATGTCGTCTTCCACGATCAGCAGCTTGCGGTTGCTGACAGCCTTGCTCCTGTTCTGGTCAAGCAGCGGTTCCAAGACTTACTCCTTCGCAATCGTAGAGGGGCAAAGTTATCTTAAAGGTGGTGCCGCAGAATTGACGGCTGTCAACAACGAGGGTGCCCCTCAGTTCATGAATATAGGTGCGGCTTTCGAACACGCCGATGCCCATGCCGGAGGACTTCGTGGTGCTGAACGGCTTGAACAGCTTGTCGCGGATGAAGGCGTCGCTCATGCCCTGGCCGGTGTCTTCGATTTCCAGGATGGCGGCTTCCCCGCGCCGGCGCAGGCGCGCCACGACGCGGCCGGTCCCCGGCGTCGCTTCGATGGCATTTTGCAGCAGGTGGCCGATCACGCGCAGCAGCAGTGTCGAATTGGCCAGCACCACCAGGTCGCCGTCCTCGATCTCGGCGGAAGGACGCGGCTGCAGCCCGGCCTTTTCCGCGACCGCCTGGCGCACGATGGCGTCGAGCGAGACGGGGGCGGGAGACTCGGGCGCATGTCCCTGGCTGAACCGCTGCAGCAGGAAGCGCATCTTCTGGGTCGAGTGCTTCAGCGTGGCCAGCAGCTCATCCTGGAACTCGGGATTGTGCCGGTGCCGCTCCGCGTTCGAGGCGACCAGGCTGAGCTGCGACATGATGTTCTTGAGATCGTGCACCACGAAGGTGGACATCCGGTTGAAGGATTCGAATTGCCGCGCCACCAGCAGGGCTTCCGCGGCGTGCTGCTGGCCGAGATGGCTTGCCGCCTGGCTGGACGCCACGCGCAGCAGGTCGAAGATTTCCCAGTTCAGTTTCATCTTGCTGCGCGGCTGCATCAGGACGACGAAGCCGAACAGGTCGCCGCGCAGCAGCAGGGGCACGACGATCCTTGCCTGGCTCATGCCCGTCAGCCATTCCGGCATGGAAAAATCGGGCAGCTCGTCGGGAAGGCGCGCCGGATCGTCGAGGTCGATGATCCACTGGTGCTGGCGCAGCAATTCGCAGAATGCCGAATTTTCCGGTTCCTCGCAGGCGAGGGTAGGCGCGTTCCAGCAAGCCTGCTGCCGGAAATTGCCCTCTGGCGCCTGTGTCCAGAGGCTGCCGCCGGGGCTTTCCACCAGCGTGGCGATGGCCTTGATCACGCGCTCGGACAAGGCCGGGCCGTCATGGGACAGCGACCGGGTGAAGCGCAGCCACTCTTCGCGGTAGTCGTAGCTGTAGTGATAGAAATGCTTCGCAAGGAAGACGCGCAGCCAGGAGCGTGCCGTGCCGGACGAGAGGATGGACAGCAGCAGAATGATGGCGCCGGCAAGGAAGGCCCACTGGATCACCGGCCCCCAGTCGCCGCCGACGACGCGGATGTAATAGCCGGCGGTCGCCATCACCAGCATGTAGCAGGCGGAGCCGAGGATGGTGGTCGAGCCCATCGCCATGCGGCGCGATACGCCGATGCCGGAAAGCCAGCGCGGATTGCGCGAGAAGGAGAGGGCGACCATCGGAACGGTGAAGGCATTGACGAAGCCACGCGCAGCCCAGACTTCGACATTGACGGCCCGGAAAAGGGTGGCGTTGCTGTACAGGTAGAAATCGTAGGCGAACATGGCCCCGATGCCGAAGCAGGCGAACTTCACTGCCCAGCGCCCGTCGGAGGGCGTGTGCCGATAGAGTTGTTCCACCAGCGCCATGCCGGCGATGGCGATCACCACGCGGACGGCAGCCCGGATCGTGGCGGTGTAGGCATCCTGCTGGAAGAGCGGCAGCGAGAGTGCCGCGGTGACCAGGAAAGCGAGGGCGAACATCACGGCGATGGATGCGTGGAATCGGGCGGAAGGCGCCGCCGATACCGTGCCGTTACGGTGCACCGAGACGATGCGGATCACCAGCAGGCACCATGCCGCGCTGCGAAGAATTTCAAGGCCTTCGATGAGCAGCGTGGAGCCCGTCTTGGCAAGGATGCTCATCACGACATTGCCGAAGAAGGCGGCGCTCAGCAGCGACGCCAGGCAAAGCATCGCCGCATGCGGCCTTCCGCGCCAGGCAAGCAAGGCCCATCCTGCCAGCATCAGGAAGAGGCCGCTGGCAAGGACGTAACCGAGTGCGGCGACTGCGATCATCGGCTTCCCTTGGCGAACAGGACGACCTGCACCGTGTCGATGATGATCAGCAGGTCAAGGAAGAGGCTGTTGTTCTTGACGTAGTAAAGATCGTATTGCAGCTTTTCGATCGCATCGTCGACGGTGGCGCCGTACTGGTAGCGCACCTGGGCGAATCCGGTCAGGCCCGGCTTGATGCTGTGGCGCATGTCGTAGAAGGGCACCTGTTCGCAAAGCTGCTTTACGAAGTAGGGACGTTCCGGCCGCGGGCCGACGAAGCTCATTTCTCCGCGCAGCACGTTGAGGATCTGCGGCAGCTCGTCGATGCGCGTCTTGCGGATGAAGCGCCCGACGCGGGTGACCCGCGTATCGCCGACCTGGGCCCATTGCGGGTTGCCGGACTTTTCGGCGTCGGTGCGCATGCTGCGGAACTTGAGGACCATGAAGGTCTTGCCGTTCTTGCCGACGCGTTCCTGCCGGTAGAGAACCGGGCCGCCGTCCTCGAGGACGATGCAGACCGCGGTGATGAGCATGACCGGCAGCGCGACGGTCAGCAACGCGAGGCTGGCCAGCAGGTCGATCAGGCGCTTGCCCAGGGCCCGTACCATGCCCTGATTGAAGCCGTCGCCGAACACCAGCCAGCTGGGCTGGAGATAGCTGATCTTGATCTGGTTCGCCTCCCGCTCGAAGAAGCGCGCGATCTGCGTCACCGCCACGCCGCGCACCTTGCACTCGAGAAGCTGCTGGATGGGGATGTTCACGCCGCGCCAGTTCTTGAGCGAGATGACGATCTCGTGGACGCTGTACTTCGCGGCGATGTCCATCAGCGACTGGTCGGCGGGAAGTACCGCCGCGCCGTGGCCGGTGAGCTCGTTGTTCAGCAGCGGAACGAAGCCGACGACATCGTAGCGTTCGTAGAAGCTGTTCGCGTTGGTCAGGTCGATGCACTCGTTGGCAAGTTCCGAGTCACCCAGGAAAAGAATGCGCTTCTTCAGGAAGTGGAACTTGAAATAACGCAGCAGCAGCAGGCGGGAGAACAGGATGCAGGTGAAGCCGAACAGGATGGCGATCGACAGGATGCCGCGGCCGATGAACAGCTCCGGGAAGAGATAGAAGGCAAGCACGACCAGCGGCACGCCCACGCCGAACGCCGGGAACATGCGGTACAGCGACGCATGCACGCTTTCCCGCGACTGCATCTGGTACATGCCGAAGGCAGCCATGCAGAACGTGAGGATCAGGGCGAAAGCGATCGCCGAGGCGCCGAAGTTCGGGATGGCTTCGACGAAGCGGTAATCGGATGCGGCAAAGCGCACCGCGCCCGCGAGATAGGGAGATGCAAGCAACATCAGCAGTTCGCTCAGGAACAGCAGCGAGACGATTCTCGGAACGAAGTGATTGAAGATCTTGATCATGATGCTCCCTGTCGTGCTGGCTTTTCTTACATGGCCGCCGTGTTCCTGCGAATCTGACTGCCCGCTTTGTCAGGCCATGTTCTGGAGTGATCAAGATACGTTTTGTTACCGGGATGCTATTGACCGCCGACAACCTCCTTGTTTGATTTTCAACAAGCAAATGACGCTCTTACTTTAGGTATTTGAAAGTCGGTCAGCGGTGCTTTGCGGAGCCGCAAGTCGATTGTTATTACGAATTTGAATCGCGGGTTCATGGCCCGTGAGACAAGTCATTGATCGCTAATGAGTTTCAGCATTGGCACACTGAATGCTTGGCTTCCTCTCGTTTATCAACCAGTTACTTAGTCCACATCGAGATGAAACCCGCGCTGCTGCTGCCTTTGCTTCTTCTTGCGATGACGTGTGCCCGCGCCGCAATCCAGCCGGCCGATGCCGACGGCATCCCGCCCTTGATCAATGATGGTCCGGTACGGATCGCCGCCGAACGCACGGATGCAAACGGCGACGCGGCGCGCCCCGGTTTTCGGATCAGGACAGGCAACACGACCCTGGCATATGAACTGGATCATGCGGAAGACGAAGCGCCTGCATCTCCGCCCCTGCCGCGCACCAGCCCCGACGCGACGGAGGTGGCGCAAAGACTACTTGCGCATCTCGCCGCGCCGCGCATCGAAATCGCCTCGTTGCCCCTGCGCGGGCTGGAGGCGCCGGTCCTTGCCTTGCTGCTTGGCGCCCTCCGTCGGCGACGGCGGCAGGGCGCTTCCTGATGTCCAAATCTGTCGACAAACGTTACATTCGCATCGCGAGCCTGCGGAGATCTCATGTAGCGCCTTGAATTGAAAGATGTTTTCCGCCTGGCATGGCCTCTGCTAATCGAGGGTTGCAGTACCCTTTATTTTTGGAGACCACAATGAAATTAAAAGCAGCAGTGATCGGCCTGGCGCTGGCAGCAATGTCCGCGACCGCGTCGTCTGCAGACATCCTGGTAGGCAGCACCATCAACATCTTCGGCAACGTGTCTTCCATCGGCGGTTCGGGTTCGCTCGACTCCGCTACCGGCCTGGACTTCTTCAAGAACGGTTCGGCCGGCACGCCTGGCGGCACCATCTCTCTCGGCGTCGGGTCGACGGGCACCTTCTCCCTCTTCAACACCGCAGGCTGCCCTGCATCGCCTTCGGCGGGTGGTTGCGGCACGATCGAGGACATTGCTGACTTCGGTACCTTCGGGCCCATTGCCGGCTTCTACACGATCACCGAGGGCGCCAATACGCTGGCCTTCGATCTCAACACCTTGAACGTCGATTCACGCATTCCCGCCACCGGAAGCAGTCTGGCAAGCCTGACCATTTCCGGCACGGGTACCTTCCATCTCAGCGGATACAACGCGGCGGCGGGTGTCTTTACGCTGACCAGCCAGGGCAACGGCTTCACGACCTTCTCTGCGTCGACCGTGTCGATTCCGGAACCGATGCCGATTGCCTTGCTGGGCATTGCGGGCGCGGGACTGGCGCTGAGTCGTCGCAAGCGAGTGATCGGCGCCTGATCGGCGCAATCAACCTGACATCTCAGGTATAAGCACGGGTAGCTCCTTCCCCGGGTGGGGAGGAGCCCTGTAGATATAGGGTCTTTATATCTTTATTGATCTAGTTAGGCTTGCTCGGGAAGATGCTGTCATCCGCATCACCCTCTGTCATTCCCGCGCAGGCGGGAATCCCATTTCGGTCTTCCGGAGAACCGCGCAATTTGAGTCCATGAATTGACTTGCAAAGCAATGCCTTGCGAAACGCCTGCTAAACCCCGTCTTCGCGCGGAAAGGACGGATGCAAGCGATGCCAACTGGGGCAAGGTGAAATGACGACCACACTCCCCTCACCCCACAAACCACCTCAAGACCCGCTCGACCCACTCACCGAAACCGGCTTGATATCCCCGCCAACCTTGCTCCCCGAGTCGCCATAACGCTTCTGCGCTTGTTCGAGGTGCGACGCAATCTCAGTCGATTTGGGTGCAAGCGCAGCCGCCTTTCGCAGAAGCGGAAGCCCGCGCGCGCCATCTCCGCGTTCGGCGAGAATCCACCCAAGCGTGTCAAGGATGGCCGGGTGTTCCGCTGCCAGCTTTTGTGCCTTCTCGGCGGTCTCCAAAGCGCGAGGGTCTTTTTCCGCCTGGTAGGCGGAGGCGAGGTTGTTGAGCGCCATGACATTGTTCGGATCGGTGCGAATGACCTGTTCGTAATTGCCGATCGCCGGCTTGTACTGCTTGCGCAGAAGCTGTGCTTCGGCCAGCCGCAGCCGGACGGCCACGTCGTCGGGATGCGTCTTGAGCCATTCGGTCAGCTTCGCGTCCGCGTCCGCCGAGCGTCCCGCACTATCCATGATGCGATGCATGCTGATCAGGACCGCGGGGCTCGGCTCTGCCTTGAAGGCATTCTCCATGGCGGCGATGGCACCCTGGCTGTTGCGCTTGGCCTGCGCGGCGTCCGCCTCGAGCAGATAGCCCCACGTGGATTTCGGCTGCTCCTGCTGCATCTTCTTCGCCATTGCCAGGGTGCCGTCGGCGTCTCCGGCGCGAAGCTTCAGCTCTCCCTGCATGAAGCGGGCCTGCGGCAGGTCGGGCGCTGCATTCAAGGCCTTGTCCACCGCTTCCTGGGCCTTGGCGTCTTCCCGTGCCGAGAGATGGAGCGAGGCAAGCCGCAGGTAGACCTTTTCCGGTGTGCGGCTCAGCTTGGCCTCCTTGGCCATGCTGTCCAGGGCGCCGTCACGGTCCTTGTTCGCCAACTGCACCTGGCCCAGCAGTTCCAGGGCTTCGGCGCTCTCGGCGTTCTCCAACGCGAATGCCTTCGCGAGATTCAGGGCCTTGTCGGCCTTGCCCGTGGCCTGGTAGCGTCCGGCGAGCATGGCTGCGGTCTTCGCGTCTTTCGGATTCGCCTTATTCGCCTTCTCCAGCCAGTCGATGGCCTGCGCCTGGTTGTTCTGCATCGCTTCCAGGTCGGACAAGGCGAGCATCGCCGAAAGGTTGTTCTTGTCCTTGTCGAGCAGCTCGGTCATGTGGCGCTTGGCGGCATCCGGCTTGCCATCCTTCATGTCGAGCTGGGCGAGCATGGCCGCCGCCGGGAAGAAGCTCGGCTTGACGGCAAGGGCACGCTCGAACGAGGCACGCGCGTTCTTCGCGTCCTTCTTGCGCAGATACACCTGGCCGGCGAGATTGGGCAGGACGGGGTTGTCGGCGTGGGCGGACTCCAGTTTCTTGATCATGTCGAGCGCCGCATCGTACTGCTTTGCCTGGATCTTCGTGTTCACCAGCAGCAGGGCGGCGTCGAGCGACTTGGCATCCAGCTTCGTGGCCTTTTCGAGCACTTCGGACGCGCCTAGCGTATCTCCCGCCGCCATCTTCGAAAGGCCGAGGGCGGTTTGATAGCGGACCGAATCGGGCGCCAGGGTGGAGGCTTTTTCGAAATACGATGCCGCCTTGATGAAGCTCTTGTTCTGCAGCGATGCCTGCCCCGCGAGCGCGAGCAGCTGCACGTCTTCGGGACGTTTCTTGAGCGAGGACTCGACGAGGCTGGCGGCGCGCTGAGCGTCGCCCTGCTTGAGATAGATGGCCGCAAGCTGCTTCGTCGCCTGCAGGTTGCCGGGGTCGACTTCGAGATAGCGGCTCAGGTAATCCTCCGCCTGCTGGTTCGCGCCGAGCTGCGCCTGGATCAGGCCGGCGAGCAGCATGGCCGGCGGATGCTCCGGCGCTGCCCTCAGCACGATCTGGATCGCTTCCAGGGCCTGCTTCGGACGAGCCTGCAGATAATCGCTCATGGCCTGCGCATGATAGACGCCAAGTGAGTTCGGCGATGCCTTGCGGGCCGCTTCGATGTCATGCTGCGCGTCACCGAACTTTTCCTGCGACAACAAAAGATAGCCGCGCGCCAGGTGCGCTTCCACGTTGCCGGGTTCGGCTTCGATCGCCCGGCCGTAGGCAGCCAGCGCATCCTCCGGCTTCATCTGGGTGCGATAGAGATTGCCGCGGAACAGCAGCGCTTCCACGCGCTGGCCATCCGCCGCGGCGATCGCCTTGTCGGCGTCGTCGGCAGCGGCCGCGAGGTTGTTCCTCGCGGCATGCAGGCGGGCGCGTCCCAGCAGCGCGGAGACATTGCGCGGCTCGATCTCGAGCGCGGTGTTGAAGCTGGCCAGGGCCTCATCGAGCTTGCCCGTGGCGCCCTGGGCGGACCCGAGGATGGCCAGCGATTCCGGATCGCGCGCATTGCCGGCGGGAGTCTCGTCGAGGATGCGCTTGAATTGTCCCTGCATGAGCAGCGACTTGCCGAGCACCGGCCATGCCTTGTCGGCGGCATAGCCGCCATCGATGGCCTTGCGGATTTCCTTTTCTGCCGATGCGCCGTCACCCGATTTGACATACAGCGAGGCGAGCATCTGGCGCGCCTCGGTGAAGTCGGGGCTGAGCTGCAGCGCATTCTTCAACTGGATGATGGCCGCCTTGCGGTCTCCCTGCCGGTCATAGTTGACGGCCTCGTTCAACAGCGCTTGCGGCGTCTGCTTCTGCCCGCATGCGGATACGCCTGCGGCCAGCAGGCCCATGGTGAGCGCGATGCGCGCCGCACGGTTGAAATTGCTTTTCTTCATGCCACTCCCTGTGGATGCGTGATGAATCGGATGGCCGCGTTTCCGCGTTTGCCGGCGCCGTTTTCGGCGCGTGAAGCTTACGCCGCTTGATTTTGCTCGAACTTGTGGTCGCAGACCCGATGGTAGGTGAAAGTGGTGATGCGCTTTATTGAGTTTCGTCAAGAATGGGGCATGCCGAAATTCAATAATTGACACCCAGACAGCGTTCATCAAAAACGCCGCGCTCAGCGCGCAGGTCATCGCACCGCCAGCAGGGAGGTTGACGGGGTGTAGTCCAGCGTATCACGACAGTCATCATCGAAAGGAGTTACCTTGTACGCGAATCATGAAAGCATGCCTATCGCTCCCGTCCAGGAGCAGATTGAGAAGATCAACAAGCTGAGCCGCAATTCATCGGATGATCTGGGTGTCGTTGCCGTCGTTGGACTCGGCTACGTCGGACTGCCGCTTGCCGTTGCCTTCGGCAAGCAGCACAAGACAATCGGCTTCGACCTGTCCCAGGTCAAGGTGGAAAACTACAAGAAGTTCATCGACCCGACCGGCGAAGTGCCGTCCGATGAACTGCGTGCCGCGGCACGGCTCGCGCCGACCTGCGATCCGACCGCGCTCGCCGAAGCCGACTACATCGTGGTGGCCGTGCCCACGCCGGTGGACATCGCGCACAACCCGGACTTCACGCCCCTGATCAGCGCCAGCGAAGCCGTCGGCAAACACATGAAGCGCGGCGCCATCGTGGTGTACGAAAGCACGGTGTATCCCGGCGCCACCGAGGAAGTCTGCATCCCCGTCCTCGAGAAGTTCTCCGGCATGCAGTGGAAGAAAGACTTCCATGTCGGCTTCTCTCCCGAGCGCATCAACCCGGGCGACAAGGAACATACCCTTACCTCCATTCTCAAGATCGTTTCCGGCGATGACGAACCCACCCTGAAGAAGGTCACCGCCCTCTACGGCTCCATCATCAAGGCGGGCGTATTCCCGGTGTCGAACATCCGCGTCGCCGAGGCCGCCAAGGTGATCGAGAACACGCAGCGCGACCTCAACATCGCATTGATGAACGAGCTCGCCATCATCTTCGACATGCTCGGCATCGATACCTCGGAAGTGCTGGAGGCCGCGGGTACCAAGTGGAATTTCCTCAAGTTCCAGCCTGGCCTCGTCGGCGGCCACTGCATCGGCGTCGATCCCTATTACCTGACCCACAAGGCGGTGATGGTCGGCTACCACCCGCAGGTCATTCTCGCCGGCCGCCGCATCAACGACGGCATGGCGAAGTTCGTCGCCGAGAAGACCGTGAAGGAAATGATCAGCGCGGGATTCCCGGTGAAGGGCAGCACGGTCAACGTGATCGGCCTGACCTTCAAGGAAAACTGCCCCGACCTGCGCAATTCCAAGGTCGCCGACATGATCAGCGAGCTCAAGTCGTACGGGCTCGACGTGCACGTCCACGATCCGCTGGCCGACCGCGACGAGGCGCAGCATGAATATGGCATCGAGCTGAAGACCTGGGACGAGTTGCCCCCGGCGAAGGCGGTCATCGTCGCCGTCGCGCACAAGGAAGTCCTCGGCCGTCCGCTGGCGGATTTCCAGTCCAAGCTGGTGGAGCAGGGCTGCTTCATCGACGTCAAGTCCAAGTTCGATCTCGCGGCGCTGCGCGAGGCCGGCTACCAGACCTGGAGGCTGTAAATGACTGACGCACAGGTCAAGGTGCCGGCGGAGTATGCCGGGGTGCTGCGCCAGCTCGCCGATCAGCAATACCAATGGCTGGTGACTGGCGTGGCCGGATTCATCGGGTCCAATCTCCTGGAAACGCTGCTGAGGCTCGGGCAGCGCGTGACCGGCCTGGACAACTTTTCGACAGGCTTCCGCCATAACCTTGATCAGGTGCGTGACATCGTCGGTCCGCAAGCCTGGCGCAATTTCCACTTCATCGAAGGGGACATCCGCAATTTCGCCGACTGCGAGGAGGCGTGCGACCGTGTCGACTACGTCCTGCACCAGGCCGCGCTCGGCTCGGTGCAGCGCTCGATCGAGGATCCGATCGTGACCAACGCCAGCAACGTCACCGGCTTCCTCAACATGCTGGTGTCCGCGCGCGACGCCAGGGTGAAGCGTTTCGTCTACGCGGCCTCGAGCTCGACATATGGCGATCATCCCGCCCTGCCCAAGGTCGAGCCGGTCATCGGCAACCCGCTCTCGCCCTATGCGGTGACGAAGTATGTCAACGAGCTGTACGCCGATGTCTTCGCGCGCCGCTACGGCATGGAGTTGATCGGGTTGCGTTACTTTAACGTGTTCGGACCGCGTCAGAATCCGAACGGCGCCTACGCCTCGGTCATACCCAAGTGGTTGCATGCGCTGAAAGAGGGAAAGCCGGTCTATATCAATGGCGATGGCGAAACGAGCCGCGACTTCTGCTACATCGAAAACGCCGTCCAGGCCAACCTGCTGGCCGCCCTTGCTAAGCATCCGGAAGCGGCCAACCAGGTATACAACATCGCGCTCGGCGACCGCACGACCCTGAACGGCCTGCATGCGCTGCTGCGGGAAATGCTCGGCGAGCATTTTCCCCACGCACTGCGGCAAGAGGCCATCTATGCCGACTTCAGGGAAGGAGATGTCCGCCATTCGCAAGCCGACATCTCCAAGGCAAGGACCTTGCTCGGCTATTCGCCCACGCATCCGATCCGTGCGGGCTTGCAGGCCCTCGTCAACCAGGCGGTCGACCCGTCACGGCTTGTAAAGGCGGCATGAGCTTGGCCGGAGTGGGGACGGCGTATCGCTCGTCCCCATTCATTGTTTATTCGCAAATAAAGAAGCTTTCTTTTGCTTTAGCCTAATAATGTTTCGAAAAGGAAATTTTGCGTCGTACTCTTTTGCTTCGGAGGTGAGTGTGAGTCGTCTAGTCTCGTATTTTCGCTTGTTCATGGGCGCCGTCGGCTGCATCTTGCTTGCAGCCGGTCTCGGCGGTTGCGCGACTCCAGGTGCCGGCCAGGTCAGCGCCAGCAAGGACGCGCCTTTCCAGCATGATTACCTGATCGGTCCGGGAGACAACCTGCAGATCAGCGTGTGGCGCTATCCCGATGTGTCCGTCACCGCGCCTGTTCGCCCGGATGGCAAGATCACCACGCCGCTCGTCGAAGACCTGCAGGCCAGCGGCAAGACCTCGACCGAACTCGCGCGGGAAATCGAGAAGTCCCTGGCGAAATTCATCAAGGATCCGGTTGTGACGGTGACGGTGACCGGCTTCAGCGGGCCTTATGGCGAACAGATCAAGATCATCGGCCAGGCAGTGAAGCCCCAGGCGCTGCCGTACAAGAACGGCATGTCCCTCATGGACGTACTGATCGCTGTCGGCGGGATCACGCCGTATGCCTCCGGTAACCAGGCACGGGTGATGCGCCAGGCCGACGGGAAAATGGTCAAGTTACCTGTACGATTGAGTGATCTGCTCAAGGACGGCGACTTGTCGGCGAATATGCCGATGCGCCCAGGCGACGTGCTCGTGATCCCCGAAAGTTTCTTCTGACGCCGCGCTTTCCTGTTTTTCAGAATCATGCCGGCGCTCGCATGAAGGAAAGTTGATCCCGATTGCCAGGTAAATTTCGCCAGGGCGCCACCGACGAACGGCCCAGGCGGAACGATAAACGGCGCAAGTCAAAATGCAATCCGAAAGGCCCGCACATTTACGTGTGCGGGCCTTTTGCCATTGGTAATTCAACGTTGGTCGGAAGCTCTTCATTCACTATTGCCAGGCTGTTGATCGTCGTCAATAGTTACAAACAGAAAGATGTCCTGCGGAACTTTTCTGTGCGCGCCATGCCTTAAGGCAATGTTGCAGCACGTAACTATTGATTTTGTTCAATTTCTTGGTGAATTTAATGACGAGCACAAAACGATCAACCCGGCAGACTGCCACTCCATTCCTGACCACCGTCATGGTCACTTGCATCCTGAGCGCCTGCGGCGGTTCAGGCGGCGTTGACGGTAATGCAGGAAGTGGCGCCTCCGACGCGATCGGGTCCACGTCCGGCGCGGTCACGCTTGCCGGCACCTCGACCGTGGTGCCGTCAGGCGCGACAGCCTCCAGCACGACTTCCTGGGTGCTGTGCGCCAAGGAAAACAACCTGTGCAAGATTACAGCGCCCTCGACGGTGCGCTTCGGCGCGAACGACACCTACGTCACCAAGACGCTGACTTCCTCGGTTTCCTGCAGCACCAACGTGTTCGGCGACCCGCTGCCCGGCATCGCCAAGCACTGCGACATCCTGACCGGCGCGACCACCAGCCCCACGCCCGCTCCCGCTCCCGCGCCGTCTCCCACGCCGAGCCCGACGCCCGCGCCGACCGGCACCTGGAACTGGTGCGCCAATGAGAACGACCTGTGCGCCGTGCCGACCGCGTCGACGGTGCGCTTCGGCGCCAACGGCACCTACGTCACCAAGACGGTATCGTCGTCGGTGGCCTGCACCAACACCGTGTTCGGCGACCCGCTGCCGGGCGTGGCCAAGCACTGCGACATCGTGAGCGGCACGGTTGCCTCGCCGAGCCCGACGCCGGCCCCCGCGCCCAGCCCCACCCCGAGCCCGACGCCGTCTCCCACGCCGAGCCCGACACCCAGCCCCACGCCGGCACCGGCCGGCACCTGGACGTTCTGCGCCAATGAAAACCAGACCTGCGGCGTGAGCGGCAGCGCAAGCGTTCGCTTCGGCGCCAACGACACCTATGTCACGAAAACGGTCACGTCGTCCGTCCCCTGCACCAATACCTATTTCGGCGATCCGCTGGTCGGCGTCGCCAAGCATTGCGACGTGCTCGTCGGCGGCACCATCAGCGCCGCGCCCGCACCGGCTCCGTCGCCCACGCCTTCCCCGACTCCCGCGCCGACACCTTCGCCCACGCCATCGCCGACGCCCGCACCCACACCCGCGCCCGCACCCACACCCGCGCCCGCACCGGTCGGTTCCGGAACCATCGACAGCATCATCTCGGCGATGCCGTCCAATTCGTGGAAAATGCTCCCCAACACCATGATGAAGGACGTCTGCCCGCAGCCCTACAACTCGTACGCATGCGAAGCCGTGATGTCCGCATGGAGCGGCGGCGCCTATGACAATGCGCGCGACCGGATGGTGGTGTACGGCGGCGGCCATGCCGATTCCTGGTACAACAACATGTTCGCCTTCGACCTCGGCCAGATGAAGTGGATGCGGCTCTCCGAGATGAGCAGCATTTCGACGGGCGACACGGCCGATGCCTCCTGGCGCGACACGCGCGCCGAAGCCTGCGGCTTCTATCCGAAGGGCACGATGTCCCTGCCGAGCAGCGTCATGGATTCGACCGGAACGCGCATTGCATTCAGCGCATGCTTCACCGACCCGGTCCTGTCCCAGCTCGATCTGCAGCAGCCCCGCTCCTCGCATACTTATGGCGGCGTGTTCGTCGATCCGCAAGGCCGGTATTGCTCCATCGGCGAAACCTACTACCTCTCCGCCAGCGGCTCGCCGGTCAGCGTTTGCTTCGATCCCGCGACGTCCCGCTGGTCGCGCATCGCCGACCGTCCGCAAGGCATCGGCGCTCGTGGACAGACCGCGGTGGCAGCCAACGGCCACGTCTGGGCCGTGGCCGCGGATGCCGGCTATGTCGGCGAGTACGACCCCGGCACCAATGCCTGGACCCGCTACGGCTACAACAACTACGACGGCGGTGGCGGCACCGACATCGACCGCAAGCGCAACCAGCTCTACACCCTCTACCCGAATGGCGATGGCAGCCACTCCCTGCGCCGCTGGGACCTGAATTCGCCCGCGAGCCTGAACGCGGCGCAGACGTATTCCACGGTCGCCGCCACCGGCACCGCGCCGACCAACCTCGGCAACCGTCCCGGCATGTCCTATGCCGACGCGCTGGACAAGTTCTACGCCTGGGGGGGCAACCAGGACGTCTACACGTTCAACCCGGCAACCGCGACTTGGGCCAAGCTGTCTCCCTCCGGAGACGTGCCCCCCGCGCAGCAGACCTGGGGCACCTACGGCCGCTTCCGCTACAGCACGGCGCGCAAGGTCTTCGTGCTCGTGAACAGCACGACACAGAACGTCTACGTCTACAAGCCTTGATGCCGCTTCAGCGATCCTGATGCGCGACCCGGATGCTCCGCCCCGACCATCGACCATGGCGGCGAGGACATCCGGGACGCAAGACGGAATGCCCATGACAAGAACGAAAGCGAGGGACACCATGCACGCGCCATACCCCTCCGGCTGACCTCCCCCACCCCCGCCATCGACATTCCGCCGGACGCCCTCATTCCGGCGACGATCATCAACCCGCCCTGAGACCAGGGTTGCGATAATGGAAAACCCCATGAACAGATTGCCATTCCAGCGAAAAATGGAATTACTCTCCACCTTGCTTGCCAGCGCCGCGCTGTCCGCCTGCGGCGGCGGGTCCGATGGCGGGCCGCAGTCCGGCGCCACGGATGCGGGTGGCACGAGCTTCGTCGCGGCGACCGCGACCGTTTCCGCAAGCTGGACTTTCTGCGCCAACGAGAACGATCTCTGCAAGATCAACACCCCGGCGACCGTGCGCTTCGGCGCCAATGGCGTCTTTGTGACCAAGTCGGTATCGAGCTCGGTCGCCTGTACGACGCGCGTCTTCGGCGACCCGCTGCCTGGCGTCGCCAAGCACTGCGACGTGATTTCTTCCAGCCCGACGCCGAGTCCCACGCCCAGCCCGACCCCGTCGCCCACGCCGTCGCCCACCCCCGCGCCGTCGGCAACCGGCACCTGGAACTGGTGCGCCAACGAGAACGATACCTGCCAGGTTGCTGCCGCGACCACGGTCCGCTACGGCGCGAACGACACCTACGTCACCAGGAGCGTATCGTCGTCGGTGGCCTGTACCAACACCGTTTTCGGCGACCCGTTGCCCGGCATCGCCAAGCACTGCGACATCCTGACCGGTTCGACCACCAGCCCCACGCCCGCTCCGGCTCCCGCGCCGTCTCCCACGCCGAGCCCGACACCCAGCCCGACGCCGAGTCCCACGTCGAGCCCGACGCCCGCGCCGACCGGCACCTGGAACTGGTGCGCCAACGAGAACGACATGTGCGCCGTGCCGACCGCGTCGACGGTGCGCTTCGGCGCCAACGGCACCTACGTCACCAAGACGGTATCGTCGTCGGTGGCCTGCACCAACACCGTGTTCGGTGACCCGCTGCCGGGCGTGGCCAAGCACTGCGACATCGTGAGCGGCACGGTCTCGTCGCCCAGCCCGACGCCGGCTCCCACCCCGAGCCCCACCCCGAGCCCGACGCCGGCCCCCACGCCGAGCCCGGCACCTAGCCCCACGCCGGCACCCGCGCCCTTGCCATCCGGCTCCACGATCACGAACATCCGCATCGACAGCCTGGCGTCGTCCTCGCAGTCCAGCGTCCCGGTCACCTTCGGCCAGGCCTTCGCCCCCGGCGCCCTGCTGCCCACCGACGGCCTCAGCGGCACCCTGTCCAACGGCACCACCGTGCCCGTCCAGGTCGAGACCAAGGCCACCCACCCCGACGGCAGCGTGCGCCATGCCATCCTCTCCGCCGTGGTGCCCTCCATGAGCGCCGGCCAGTCCCTCACGCTCAACCTCGTCAAGGCCGCCTCCGCCACCGCCACCGGCAGCGCGCCTACCCCGGCCGCCCTGCTCAACGCCGGCTTCACCGCCAGCGCCAGCATCAACCTCGGTGGCGTCCAGTACTCCGCTTCCGCCGACGCCGCCCTCAAGAGCGGCGCCTACACCACCTGGCTCTCCGGCCCCCTGGCCAGCGAGTGGATCGTCAACGTGCCCCTGACCACCTCGTCCGGCACCGCCCATCCGCACCTCATGGCCCGCTTCGCCATCCGCAGCTACGCCGGCTTGAACCGCGCCCGCGTCGACGTCACCATCGAGAACAACTGGGCCTACGAACCCAATCCTTCCAACCTCACCTACGACGTGCAGCTGCTCGTCGGCGGCACCGCCGCCTACACCAAGACCGGCATGACGCATTACCACCATGCCCGCTGGCGCAAGGAACTATGGTGGGGCGCCGCGCCGCAGACCCACCTGGTGCACAACACCGCCTATCTCAAGGCCAGCCGCGCCATCCCCAACTATGACCCGTCCGTGGTCGTCTCCGGCACGGCCATTTCCGACATCAAGACCAGCTGGACCGGCGCCAAGACCGAACCCATGGGCCCCGGCCTGGCCGCGCCCTACATGCCCGACACCGGCGGCCGCCCCGACATCGGCCTGCAACCGGCCTGGACGGTGATGTACCTGCTCTCGGGCAGCAAGGACGTCAAGGACGCCGCCTTCGGCACGGCCACCCTGGCCGGCAGCTGGCCGATCCACTACCGCGACCGCAACACCGACCGCCCGCTGAGCATCCTCAACTACCCGTATGCCAGCCTGCTGGCCAATGCCGGCGACATGGTCAACCCGGCCACCGGCAAGAGCGAAGCCTTCCCGGCCTGCAGCAACTGCGCCACCGCCATCACGCCGGACGCGTCGCACCAGCCGGACTTCTCGTATGTGCCCTACCTGCTCACCGGCGACTACTACCACCTGGAAGAGCTGCAGTTCTGGGCGATGTACGACGTGTTCCAGTACACGCCGGCCTACCGCAACTTCTCGGCCGGACTGGTGAAGTCCGACCAGGTGCGCGGCCAGGCGTGGGCCATGCGCATGCTGGCCGAAGCCGCCTACATCACGCCGGACAAGGACGCGCTGAAGTCGCAGTTCACCACCTTCCTGTCGAACAACCTGGACTGGTTCAATGCCAGCTACGTTGGCTCGGCGGCGAGCACGCCCAATGCGCTGGGGGTGCTGACCAACGGCTATGCCCTGGCGTACAACAACGCCACCGGCGTGGCGCCGTGGCAGGACGACTTCTTCACGTCGGCCATCGGCCGCGCCAACGAGCTGGGCTTCACGAAGGCGCAGAGCCTGCTGGCGTGGAAGGGCAAGTTCCCGGTGGCGCGCATGCTGGACGCGGGCTTCTGCTGGATCTACGGCGCGAACTACAGCATGAACATGCGCGACAGCAGCGCGTCGGCGTTCTACACGACGATGAGCCAGGTGTACCAGTCGACGATTCCGTCGACGCAGACGTCGCTGGCCTGCGGCGGCAGCGACATGGCCGCGGCGCTGGGCTTGTCGGTGGGGGAGATGCTGGGGTACTCGTCGTCGAACACGGGGTATCCGTCGAACATGCAGCCGGCGCTGGCGTACAGCGTGGATGGGGGGACGGCGAATGCGGCGAGCGCGTGGCAGAAGTTCATGCAGCGGTCGGTGAAGCCGGATTACCAGAACGGGCCGCAGTTTGCGATTGTGCCGCGGTGATGTGAGATGAGAGGGGGGGCGTGTCTCTCCGGTGACCCGGGTGCGGCTCCCACTCCGGGGGGACTTGCCGGGGCTGGTCCCGGCGGCCCAGGTACTTTCTTTATCAGCAGATAAAGAAAGTACCCAAAGAAAGCTGCTCTCACCCCCATGTGGGAGCCACTTCGAGCGACCTTGTTCGATTGTTTGAGCGGATGCGGTTCTCCACGGTAGTAATTACCTGAAAGGCAGATGATGGTTTGACCTCCTGCCGCATCGGCATGACTCGAACCTGTCCCGACGACGGGGAGCACCTTCCTGCTCCCGTCATTCCCGCCTACTCCTGTCATTCCCGCGAAGGCGGGAATCCCATTTCGGTCGTCTAGAGAAACGCACCATGTCATTTCCCCTTCATGGAAATGACCCTGTCTGGCACAGCCTGGGGAAGTAAGGAGCATGGCAATCTCTCCTCCTGCAACCTCCAATCCTCCAGTCCTCCCCTCCCAATCTTTCGCAACGGCATGTCAGGCATTGTGCAAACGCAAGTCCAAGCCCGTTGCTTTGACGATAATTGAGCAGTTTCCAGATTCCGACAAAACTGCCTTGCTCCTGACCCGCCGCGCAGGGAGCGTCGTCACTTTACTCAAGCCATGAACAAGTCCGTTTCCACTACGGCGGGGGCCATCCTCGTGCTGGCCGTGCGCTGGGTCGATCGCCTGATCGGTCTCGTGAGCACAATCATCCTTGCACGCTTGCTGCTGCCCGAGGACTTCGGGGTTGTTGCCATGGCGTCGATCGTCGTCGGCCTGATTGACGTCTTCCTGGATTTCGGAGTCGGCATCACGCTGGTCCAGAACAGCAAGGCGACCCAGGAGGACTACGATGCGGCGTGGACGCTGCGGCTCTTGCAGTCGATGGCTGTTGCGGCCATCGTATTCGGGTCGTCCTGGCCCGCCGCGGCGTATTTCGGTGACCCGCGCGTTACCCTCGTCGTGCAGGCGCTGTCGGCTGCCGTGCTCATCGGCGGGCTGGAAAACATCGGCATCGTCAGCTTCCAAAAGAACTTCGAGTTCGGACAGGAATTCAAGTTCTTCCTGATCCGCAGGGTATGCGGTTTTGCCATCACCATCGCCGCCGCATTCCTGCTCAAGAGTTACTGGGCGCTGGTCATCGGCACCCTGGCAACGAAGATCGCCGGCGTCATCGGCAGCTATGTCATGCACGACATGCGGCCGAAACCGAATTTCCAGCGCCTGCACGGCATGTTGTCCTTCTCCACCTGGAACCTGCTGCGCAGCATCGGCGGGTATCTCAGCGAAAACCTGCACCGCCTGCTGGTTGGCAATCGCGAGGCCACCAAGGTGATGGGCGCCTATACCCTGTCTGCCGAAATCTCCGCGATTCCTTCCACCGAGCTGCTCGCACCGCTGAACCGGGTGCTGTTCCCGCTCATGGTCCTGGTCAAGGATGATCCCGTCAAGCTCAAGCGGGCCTTCTTTCTGTCGATGGGAATTCAGGTGATGATCGGCGTGCCCGCCGCCGTGGGGCTCGCATTGATCGCCCCGGAGGTAGTGGCCTTGCTGCTGGGGGAGCAGTGGAGCATGGTCGTCCCATTCATCCAGATCATGGGCTTCATCAATATCGCCGGTGCCTTGAATGCCAGCCCGGTCTATCTGTTCCTGACCCTGGGCAAGGCGAGGATTTCCGCCATCCATTCATGGAGCCAGGTGCTTCTGCTGCTGGTAGCGGTGCTGTTGATCGTGCCTGGTGCCGGCGCGCTGCAGATTTCCGAGCTGAGGCTGGGTGTTGCAGTCGCCGGCTTCTTCGTCATGATGTTTTTCGTGTATCGCAGTTTTCCGGCGTGGAGCATCATGGACATGCTCGCGACCGTCTGGCGGCCCTGCACGGCTTCCCTGGTCATGGCGGGGGTGCTGCTTCATCTGCCTGACGTGTCGGGCTATCCCTTGTCCTTGCAAGTTGCGTTCAAGATTGCATCGGGTGTCATGGCCTATAGCCTGAGCTTGCTAGTGTTGTGGTATTTCGCGCGGAGCGACGATGGCGCGGAGAGCTATGTGCTCAGAAAGTTTGGAATGATGAAAGGGGCTTGAGCTTTTCCTTTTCAAGCCATGAAACCTGGGCCGGACTTGCCGGCCAAATCACCCCGTTCACCCCTTTGCTGCGTGTAGCGCTTTCAACCGCGGCGCTGACACTGCCGGTGTCAGGTCGCCGCCGTCCCCGTTATTCAACGTCATTCCCGCGAAGGCGGGAATCCCATGTCTACGCCGGCATTGGACGTCCGGCCAGTTTATTGCGCAGTGCTTTTCCCGTCTTGAACTGGAACAGCGTCAGGCGAAGCAGCCACCGAGGCCGGCGATTTTTCTTCTACCGCATTCGCCGCCGACGCTTCCTGCCACTTCCCAAGTTCTTCCAGCTTCTTGCGCAGTGCCGGCAGGGGATAGCCTCGGGAATAGGCGACCTGAGCGTATTTGTTCGCCTGCTCGTAGTCTTTTTCCTTCAGGTAGACCACGCCGAGGTTGTAGTTGGCAGAGGCATTGTACGGCTCGAGTTCGACAGCCCGCTTCATCATGGCGATGGCTTGTTCGGTATGTCCTGCTTGTGCGAGGAAGTGTCCGTATGCCATGTACACCAGGCCGTCATGCGGCTTGAAGCGCAAGGCCCGTTCGAAATAGCAGGTTACCGTGTAATTCGCTCCCTTCGGCTTGGGCGTGTGTTCTCGCAAGGCGAGACGTGCCATGGCATCGAGGGCACGCAGGTGGTTGGGGAATGCGCGCAGGGTGTAGTCGATGTCGCCGGCAACGCTGCCGGTCACACTCTTGGTCAAGGCCTCGACTTGCGATGTGAAGTGATGCTTTTCCACGATCGGCAGGTTTTGCCGTTCCGATGGGCTGCGATAGTCGTAGGGGCCGAAGCCGTTGCTCAGTTCGCCGCAGCTTATGCCATCGAACTGCGCCTGCGCCAGCGTCGATGCCACGATGCCGGCAAGCGCAACGATCAGCCGCAGTGGCTTGCGTTCAGGATAAAGGTTTTTCATCGCCAAGTTCCATTGACAAAGCTAGTTTGTTAGGGCGCAGGCAAGCGTCCAGCACAGCCGCGAGTTCCCGGGTACGCGCGCGCCGCGAAAAGGCTTGCGCGGACGCCTCGGACAATACCGGGACGCTTCCGGACTTCGCATGCTTGATGAAGTCGATCAGGGCGACCCTGATCGCATCGGCATCGTCGAGACGGGCAATCGTCCCCGCGCCCGCGTGCAGCAGGGTGGAAGCGGTATCTCCTGCCGGATCGGTCAGGGCAAGAACGGGTCGCCGTGCGCGCAGGTACTCGTAAAGCTTGGCCGGCACCTGCCGGTTGCAGTTCGCCGCCTGCAGCAGGAGCAGGCCGTCGGCATTCAGCATTTCGCCGAGAGCTTCCCGATAAGGGCAAGGCGGCGCCAGGTCGACGAGATCGGCGATGCCGTTCGCCTGCAACATCGGCCGGAGATGATCATCGTGCGCGGTAGCACGAAGCACGAGGCGAAAACTTCCCGCATTGACCATGCCCTCCGCGCGAAGCTTGCCGAGGGCTGCGAACAAGGCGCTCGGATCGCGTTCGGAGGGGTAGATGATCCCGCTATGCAACAGCGTGAAGCGCTTGTCGGTGCGATGGTCCTCGGCGGCTGTACCCTGCTTGGGTAGGACGGCGCTGAACACCTCTTCGTCGTAGCCGTTTTCGATCAGCCTGAATCGCGTTGCCGGGACCCCGGGAAAGCGTCGCCGGTAGTCCTCGACCGCGCCGGGTGTGGTGCAAATGACGGCATCCGCGGATCGGACGGTCAGGTTTTCTATCCAGCGAAATACCGAACGCGTCAGGCGGTCACTCGGATAGTCATCGTCGGTCATCGGATCGCGCATGTCCGCGACCCATGGCAGGCCGGTCAGCCGATGCAATGCCCAGCCGATCAGGTGGGCGGTCGCAATCGGGTAGGTGGACCAGATGACGTCCGGACGATGGCGCCGCACCAGGCTGAGGCCGGCGGGAATTGCGCCGGCGAGCCAGGACACCCAGCGGTCCGGCAGGGCCAGGAGACGCGGGTAGCGTCGAAAGACGGCGAGATGCCGCGCGGTATCGAAGGCGAAGGCACGGCTGACCGTGACCCGGGGCGAGATGTCTCCCATCTGGTCGGAGGAAACACTTTCGTACGCGCGCGGATGGGCGGTGAGAACGATAGGCTCCCAGCCGCAGTCGGGCAGGTAGGAGGAAAACTTCAGCGTACGTTGTATGCCGCTGCTGCCGCGCAGCGGCGGAAAGTGGTAGGCCACCATCAAGACTTTTCTTACCATGAGCGTACCCAGTTTGCGGTCCATTGCAGAACCTGGTCGCGCCAGTTCCGCTGCGCGAAGGTATGGTTGGCTTCATCCAGCCTGCGATGCTGCACGCGGCGATCCGCCAGTGCCGCTTGCCACGGTTTGCTGGCGCCCGCCAGATCGGAGAATTCCTGCGCGGTGAGATCATTGCCGCTGAGGACGAGGAGCACCGGTCCCCGAAACGCCTTCAGGCCGAGAAGCATGCGTTCCGGCAGCGAAGGCACGTGCCGTGGCAGCGGCTGGGCAGGGCTGTCGGACGCCTTCGCGGCCTGATTGGGCGAGATGGCTTCGGGGCTTGTCTCGCGCAGGGTTTTCGTCGCCATCTTCCAGAAAGAATGTGCAGCGGAGCGGTAGTCGAACCGGCCGCTGAGTATCTTGCTCCAGAGTTCGGTCGCGAAGAGGCGCCGTGCGTAATAATGCTTGAGATAGGCTTTCGCTTCGCCCTGTTCGGTGCGTACCCAGGGATTGAGCAACGCCAATCCCGCGACGCGCGCGTCCTGGCTCGCATAGAACAGGGAAGCCGACGCCCCGTCGCACAAGCCCCACAACACGACCTCTTCCAGTTCGGGAACCTGCGAAAAAAAGTGGTCTATCGCTGCGCGGATGTCGTCGTTGACGCTTTCGAAGGTGCGCATCATGCCGTCGCTGTCGCCCATGCCCCGGTAATCGAACCGGAACGCCGGTATGCCCTGGGCGGCGAGGCCGCGGGCAAGGAGCCTGAATTGCCGATGGCTTCCCGCGCGGTATTGCGGCCCGCCCACCACGACCAGCACGCCGCGCGACGACGATTGCGCCGGCTGCGACGGCACGCTTAGGATGCCGTATAGCCAGGCATCGTGGCACTGGAAGGCGGTGGCGCGTTCTTCACACGCTTCCACGGCTAGCGAATCGGAAGGATGGGCCATGGTCATGGGCATGTTTCACTCAGCGTGCTGCAGGTCTTGTCGATGAGCTCGGGACATTCGCCGATTTCCTGGCTGATCCAGAAGGACGGACCGGCAGCCAGGTGCAGGCGGCAATCGATGCCGCTTGCCGTCCAGGTGTCGAGCACGCGCCGCGACGCCGGCGGCAGGGGCCGGCCGGGCTCCTGCACGATCTCGAACCAGTCGACCGGCGATCCGCAGCGTATATCCTCGAGACGCAAGGCATCGATGGCGCCGGCAAGCGCGGGGGGAAGTTCATAGCCGGCGACTTCGAGAGGCATGCCGGCACGCAGCGTCTCGCGCAGCTCACGTACGCCTGGCCCTGGCGCGCCGCTGCCGGAAATGATCGCGTTCGCCAGCTTCATGCGCAGGAACTGGGACAGGAAGGCTTCGCCGCTGATCACCGGTTGCCAGAGGATGAACCGCTCCACCTCCGCCGTTTGGCGGCGCGCGAAGTCGAGCGCCAGCATCGCCCCGAGACGCAAGCCCCATACATGCAGGGGCGCGTCCATCCACTGGCGCAGCCACGAGGCGCCGAGATCGAGGTCCTGCTGCCACGTTTCCCAGGAAGCGTCGCGCATGTCGCCCGTGCTGTCCCCGCAGCCGAACAGGTCGATCTGCAGCACGCCGTAGCCCAGTTGCGAAAAGCGCTTGGCCTGCAGCGCCGCCATGCGGCGTGATTTGTTCATCTCCTCGGCGAAAGGATGAACGTAAAGGATACTGCCGCGCGCCTGTTTTTCCTCCTGAGGCGGATGGAACAGGCAATAGCGCTCTCCATCGCCTGCGGGCAGGAAGAACGGACGGGCAGGGCGCCGGGGACCGGGCATGAACATCAGGCCGTCTTCTGGGTCAGCGCAAGCTTCGCGTCGACGAATTCGGCCAGGGTGCCGAGGGTCCGGAATACGGAGGCATTGATTTCATCGTCATCGACGGTGACGCCGAACCAGTCCTCGATGGCGGCGATGACGCTGATCACCGCCATCGAATCGAGTTCCGGAACGCTTCCCAGCAACGGCGAGTCGGCGTCAAGGTGAGCCTTGCGATCGCCCAGGCCGAGGACATCGGCCAGCATGTTTCTGACATCATCGAGATGCTGCATGGTTTCTCCATAAGGAAGGGTTGCGGCCCGGCCGGGAAGCGTCGAGCCAGGTGGTATCGATTTGAAAGACAGGTCGCGACGCCGCCTGCAGCGAGACATGCAGGCGCGGTCTCATGTTGGACATCATGGCCTGCCAGGGCCCGATTCGCAGGAACACGGCCATGCCGAGCCGGGTCGCGGACAAGCGTCCATGGGAGCGCAGCGAATCGGCGTTGTAGGCGGAGATCCGGCTGCAGGACCAATGCACGCCCTGGCCCGCGAGCAGGCCGTTCGCTTCCTCCCACAAGCGGAGGAAGGCAATCCCCAGCCTGTGACCGGGCTCGATATGAACGTCGAAGTCCCAGACCGCGGCCGGGCTCTTCATGCCGAATATGGCCCTCACTTCGTCCTCCTCGTACTGGCGGTGAACATGCCAGTGGAAGCCGACGAATTCCCCGTCCTTGTAGGCGGCGAGGCAATGCGCTCCTTGCCGGTAGCGGCTGTCGATCACCGCAGGCGGGCGTGGAAACGCGCGGGCCAGGTCGTCTCCCGGCAGCACCGGACGAACGGTCAGCTTGCGGCCCCGTCCGGGAGGAAGCAGCGCGTCTCCCGACACCGGTTGCGCCACCACGTAGTACTTCACGATGCGAATCCGGCCGCCCGACGCCGCTGACAGGACGCGGTCCATCGCATAAAGGAAGGCGTTGCCCGCGCCGAGTTGGGCGACGGTTTCGCGGTATGCCTTCGATAGCTTCATGCAGCGGCTTGCGAGATGGCGCAGCATCGGCGCGTCCTTCCGGTGTCGAGTGTTTCAGTGAGGGAATTCTAGGGGCGTGCCACAGCGCACTTCTTGATCGCCGACAAATACTGCTTGTTGAATTTGCATCGGCTGGAAAGCGGGCCGCTCGGAACATTCCCATATCAAGCACGGCTGACAGCGCCTTGATGCGTTCGAAGGCAGAGTGCGCAGTGTTTGCAATTTCTCAATGTCGTAAGGCAACTGCACTTTCACAATGGCTCCGTCAAAGGGAACGAGGGAAACTAAACATGAGTGAATTCGTGCATGAACTCCTGTTGCGCACGGCGGCCGCGAAACCGCGCGCACGCGCACTGACTTACCTGGCGCAGACCATGGACTACGGGACACTCGCGGCGCAGGTGCGCGCGGTGGCCGCGGCCTATCATGGCATCGGGCTGGGTCGCGGGGAACGCGTCGCCGTCTATCTGGAGAAACGCTTCGAAACGGTCGTCGCCATGTTCGGCGCGGCCGCGGCCGGCGGTGTCTTCGTGCCGGTCAATCCGCTGCTCAAGGCGGAACAGGTAGCCTACATCCTTGCCGACTGCAACGTGCGCATCCTCGTGACGTCCGCCGACAGGCTGCGCCTTCTCGCGCCGGCCCTCGCGGAATGCCCCGACCTCGAGACGGTGGTGGTCGTGGGGACGGTGGACAAGGACATCTCTGTCGGAAGGGCGAAGCTGGTCGCGTGGGACAAGCTGTCCTCCTGCCGTGACACGCCGGCGCTGCCGCGCATCATCGACATCGACATGGCGGCCATTCTCTACACGTCGGGAAGCACCGGCAAGCCCAAGGGCGTCGTGCTCTCCCACCGGAACATGGTGGCAGGCGCGAAGAGCGTCTCGTCCTACCTCGAGAACACCGCCGACGATCGCCTGCTCGCCGTCCTGCCGCTGAGCTTCGACTACGGCCTGAGCCAGCTGACGACCGCGTTCCATGTGGGTGCCTCGGTGGTGCTGCTGAACCACCTGCTTCCCCAGGACGTCGTCCGCGCGGTGGAAGAGGAGGGCGTCACCGGCCTCGCCGCCGTGCCGCCGTTGTGGATACAGTTGAGCCAGCAGAAATGGCCCGCGCGCACCTCGCTGCGCTACATCACCAATTCCGGCGGCGCCATGACGCGCACCACGCTCGACGCGCTCCGCCGCGTGCTGCCGGAAACGAAGGTCTTCCTCATGTACGGCCTGACCGAGGCATTCCGTTCCACCTACCTGCCGCCCGACCAGATCGATCTCCGGCCCGACTCCATCGGCAAGGCCATTCCCAACGCCGAGGTCATGGTGCTGCGCGAGGACGGAAGCCCATGCGCGCCGGGCGAACCCGGCGAGCTGGTGCATCGCGGCGCCCTCGTCTCGATGGGTTACTGGAACGATGTGGTCAAGACGGCGGAGCGCTTCAAGCCGGTGCTGTCGCCGCATAGCGGCTTGCCCCTGCCCGAGCTGGCGGTATGGTCCGGCGACACGGTACGCATGGACGATGCCGGGTACCTGTATTTCATCAGCCGTAAGGACGAAATGATCAAGACGTCGGGTTACCGCGTCAGTCCGACGGAAGTGGAGGAAGTTCTCTACGCGACCGGCCTCGTGGCCGAGGCGGCCGCCTTCGGCATGCCCCATCCCGTCCTTGGCCAGGCCATCACCGTGGTCGCCGTCTTGCGCGACGGTCAGGCGGGAGACGGGCGGGCGCTCATCGATGCCTGCAAGGCCAAGTTGCCCGCCTACATGCTGCCTTCGCATGTTGAGATCCGCTGCGGCAGCCTGCCGCGCAATCCCAACGGAAAGATCGATCGAAAGCTGCTGGCGCAGGAATTGACCGCGCAGCGCGCGGAGGCCGTCGCATGAGTGGCGCTCGTCCCGTTCATCCGCCGCAGACACGCTTCGCCGTGCGCAACGACAACCTGTGCGTTGGCGGCATCGAGCTGACGCGCCTCGCGCAGCGCGCCGGCCAGACGCCTTTCTATGTGTACGACCGCGCCCAGATCAGCGAACGCGTTGCGCAACTGCGCCAGCACCTGCCGCGGCAGATCGAATTGCATTACGCCATCAAGGCCAACCCGATGCCCGCCGTCGTGCAGCACCTTGCCGGTCTCGTGGATGGATTCGATGTCGCCTCGGGCGGCGAACTGCGTGTTGCCCTCGATACGACCATGCCGGCCAGGTGCGTCAGCTTCGCCGGGCCGGGAAAGTCCGATGCCGAGCTTGCCTCCGCCGTGGCATCCGGCTGCGTCATCAACATGGAATCGGCACACGAGATGGAACGGATCGCCGCGCTGGGGGACAAGCTGTCCATCAGGCCGACCGTCGCCATCCGGGTGAATCCGGATTTCGAACTCAAGTCATCAGGCATGCGGATGGGTGGTGGTGCCAAGCAGTTCGGCATCGACGCGGAACAGGTGCCCGAGGTTCTCGCCCGCCTGCGCAAGCTGGACCTGGATTTCGAAGGCCTGCATATCTTCAGCGGCTCGCAGAGCCTGCGCGCGGACGCGCTCAGGGAAGCCCAGGAGAAGACCCTGCATCTCGCCATCCGCTTGCAGGATTCGGCGGGAACCGGCCTGCGTACCTTGAACATCGGCGGCGGCCTCGGCGTGCCCTATTTCCCTGGCGAGCAGTCATTGGACCTTGCCACGGTCGGCGCCGGCCTGCACGAACTCATTCCCCTTGCGGAAAAGAACCTGCCGCACACCCGCCTGATCATCGAGCTCGGCCGCTTTCTCGTCGCCGAGGCAGGGATCTACGTTTGCCGGGTGATCGAGCGCAAGGAATCCAGAGGTCAGGTATTCCTCGTCACGGATGGCGGACTGCACCACCATCTCGCCGCTTCCGGAAATTTCGGCCAGGTCATCCGCAAGAATTATCCGGTGGCGATCGGCAACCGCATGCAGGGAGCCGTGAAGGAGACCGTGTCGGTGGTGGGGCCGCTGTGCACGCCGCTCGACCTGCTCGCCGACCAGATGGAGTTGCCCAAGGCAGGACCGGGCGACCTTGTCGTGGTGTTTCAGTCCGGCGCCTATGGGCTGACAGCCAGCCCGACGGCATTTCTCAGCCATCCTGCGCCGGCCGAGATGCTTGTGTGATTTGCTCGCATGCCGCCTAACATCAATCATAAGAGGAATGCAATGTTCAAGGGAGAATACGCCGCCACCGGCTTTTGCGGCTGGATGTCCATCGGCATGCGAGACCAGGATGCGCAACGCATCGCCAACTGCATGGCGGCGCCGCTGGCGCAATTCAACGGCACGAGCATCCGCGTCGACACGGGAATCAACCATGGCGTCGCCATCGCCGGCAGGGAGACGTCCCAGCAATTCCACGCCGAACCTGGCCTGACGGTGATCGCATGCGGCATGCCCCGCTTTCGCGATACCCACCTGCAGGCTGAGGCCGAGCAGCACGGCGCGGCAGCCGTGCTGGCGCGCTGTTGGTTCGCGAAGGGGAGCGGACTCTGCGCCATGGTCTTCGGGGAATTCTCCCTCTGCATCATCGATCACCGCAACGACGCCGTCCTGCTGGCGACCGACCGCATGGCCAGCCGTCCGGTCGTCTTCCAGCGACTGGGCAAGGGGCTGCTCTTCGGCACCTCGTCGGCCTGTCTCGTTCGCCATCCTGATGCGGGCAGCGACATTGATCCTCAGGCGCTTTTCAACTACGTGTACTTCCACATGGTGCCGGGACCCGACAGCATCTACCGGAACCAGCAGCGTCTTCAGCCTGGCGAGTTCGCCTTGTGGCGCAAGGGCGAATTGCAGATCCAGAAATACTGGAAGATGCAATTCGAGGAAACCCGGCGTGTGAACTTCGCGGAACTGAAGGAGGAATTCATCGGCGTCCTTCGATCGTCCGTCAAGCAGGCGGCGACGAGCCGCACCGGCGCTTTCCTCAGCGGCGGCACCGACAGCTCCACCATTGCCGGCCTGCTGTCAAACCTGGGACAGGGCCCGGCGAAAACCTATTCCATCGGCTTCGATGCCCAGGGCTACGACGAGATGGAATACGCGCGCATCGCCGCACGCCACTACGGGACCGACCATCACGAATACTATGTCACGCCGGACGACGTGGTCGACGCGGTGCCTCGGATCGCCGCGGTGTTCGACCAGCCCTTCGGCAACGCATCCGCCGTACCAGCCTACTACTGCGCGCGGCTGGCCCATGCCGATGGCCTCGACCGCATGCTGGGCGGGGATGGCGGCGACGAACTGTTCGGCGGCAACGAGCGTTATGCCAAGCAGCATATCTTTTCGCTCTACCAGCGCATCCCCGTTCCCTTGCGCGCGGCTTTCGTGGAACCGATTGCATTCAAGGTGCCGGGCGGGCAACGCATTCCGCTGTTGCGCAAGGCGCGCAGCTATATCGAGCAGGCGACTATCCCGATGCCCGCCAGGCTCGAGACCTATAATCTGCTCGAGCGCTACGGCGCTGAATCGGTGTTCGCTCCGGACTTCCTGGGAACGGTCGATACCGGATTTCCCATGGACTGCCTGAACGACGCCTACCGGCAGTGCAATGCGCATACGCTGATCAACCGCATGCTTGCGCTCGATCTCAAGATCACGCTCGCGGACAATGACCTGCCCAAGGTGGTCAAGGCATGCGAGTTGGCCGGCATGCAGGTTGCGTTCCCCTTCCTGAACGACGACGTCGTCGATTTCTCGGCCCGGCTGGCGCCAGATCTCAAGCTCAAGGGCACCAAGCTGCGCTACTTCTTCAAGGAAGCCCTGCGTGGCGTGCTGCCGGATGAAATCATCACGAAGAAGAAGCATGGATTCGGGTTGCCCTTCGGTGTCTGGCTTCAGCAGCATCCCAGGATGCAAGCCATGGCGCGGGACAGCATCCATGACCTGAAGGCGCGGCGCATCATCAATCCGGTGTTCATCGACCAGTTGCTGAACCAGCATCTCAAGGAGCATGCCGGCTATCACGGCACCATGGTCTGGGTGCTGATGATGCTCGAACAATGGTTCAAGTCGCACCAAGCCACTGCCTGACACCGCCCGACTTATTCACGCTGCGCCGGAAATGCCGGCTGGTACACCGGCATTTCCTTTTTCCACGTTCGCCAGCCTTATGCCTACCTCACGCTCGACCAGGCGGATTCGATGAAATATCGCCCCGAAATCAATGGCCTGCGCGCGATCGCGGTCATGCCCGTCATCTTGTTTCACGCCGGACTGTCCCTGTGCAGGGGAGGGTTCGTCGGGGTGGATATTTTCTTTGTCATCAGCGGTTATCTGATCACGTCCTTGCTGCTGGCGGAAATGGAAAGCGGCAGCTTTTCCCTCGCCAGCTTCTACGAACGCCGCGCGCGGCGCCTGCTGCCCGCACTGTTCACCGTCCTGCTCTGCTGCCTGCCCTTCGCCTGGGCCTGGCTGTCACCCGGCGACCTGAAAAACTTTACCCAAAGCCTGGCGGCCGTTGCCCTCTTCGCTTCCAACCTGTTCTTCTGGAAGACGAGTGATTATTTCGATGCCAGCGCCGAATTCAAGCCCTTGCTGCATACCTGGAGCCTGGCAGTCGAGGAACAGTATTACTTCCTGTTTCCGCTCTTGCTGCTTCTCGTCTTACGCCCCGGAAAGCAGGGCCGGCGCAGGCTGGCAGCCATCATCCTTGCATCCATCCTGGGCAGCCTCGCGCTGGCCCAATGGAGCGCGCTTTCCCGGCCGGAGCTTGGGTTCTATCTCCTTCCGACGCGGGCATGGGAACTCCTGATCGGCGCGGGCACGGCAATACTCGCCGGGCGTGCCTCCAGCCAGCCTGGTAAGCGCTGGATCAACGAGCTGGTGGCCTGGTCCGGCCTTGCCGCAATTGCCTGGGCCATCTTCTTCTATGACGGCCAGCTTCCTTACCCGAGCGTCTATACGCTGGTGCCCACGCTCGGCGCGGCATCGATCATCCTTTGCGCGCGCGAAGGGACGACAGCCAACCGCATCCTCGGCAGCAAGCTGCTGGTGGGGATCGGGCTGGTCAGCTACAGCGCCTACCTCTGGCACCAGCCGCTTTTCGCCTTCGCGCGCAACGTGAGTCCGGACTTCCCGCGCTGGCAAACCTATGGCGCGCTCGTCGCAGTAACGATGGTGCTTGCGGGATTGACCTGGAAATACATTGAAACGCCGTTCCGCGACGGGAAGCGCGTCCGGCGGTCGTCGATATTCGCGCTGGCTTTGCTGGGCAACCTGGCATTTCTCGCGGTCGGCCTGTCGGGGCATGCTACGAATGGATTCGCACGCTGGAAGACGACCGACGAGCAGCTCGCCGTCCTGAGAACGGCGGTGTACAGTCCCCGGCGCGCGGAGTGCCATTCCACCGATACCCACATCGTCGATGCGAGCCACGCCTGCGAATACTTTGCCGCCGACGAGAAGTGGGCGGTGTTCGGCGACAGCCATACCGTCGAGCTCGCCTACGCACTGGGGAACCGGCTCAAGAACTCGGGAGCGGCGGTCCGCCACTATTCCTTCAGCGGTTGCGCGCCTGTCTATGGCCGCGTCATGACCGGCAGCCTGAGGCATTGCGCGGAATGGACGGCGCGGACGGTGGAAGACATCGCTTCCGACCCGCGTATCAGCCACGTGGTGGTGTCCTACCGTATCCATGCCGCCCTCTTTGGCACGCACGAGAAGATCTATCCCGATCTACCGGACGAGATCGGCAGCGAGGAAAGGGAAAGGCGCTGGGCATCCTTTCTCGCGGTGCTGAGACGTTTCCAGTACGGCGGCAAGCAGGTCGTCCTCGTCATCCAGGCGCCCGAGCTTCCGCGTCGCATCGATCAACTGGTGATGCGGGCGGCGCACCCGGCGGCGAGCGTGGCAGGCGTCAGCCGCTCGTGGTGGGACAAGCGCAATCACTATGTGATGTCTCGGCTGGACCAGGTCCCGCCCGGCGTCAAGGTCATCGATCCGGCGGCATTGTTCTGCGACAGGCAAACCTGTTTCGGCGCGAAGGATGGCGTTGCGTTCTATTTCGACGACAACCATCTTTCCCTGGCAGGCGCGGATGAAGTGGCCGCCGCCATCGCGGACGCCGCCATGCCGGCGCTCAGGCAGCCGAGTGCCCCGCTGGCCGCCATGGCTGCTACGGGTACCGTCCAGCGTGGTCAGCATGGCCTGAAATGAATTGCGGTGTTGCCGTTGACGCGTCGATAGCGGAAATGCGTCGTTCAGCGTCGATGCCTGAATTGTCTATCAATTGGAAAGGATAACCATGCGAGTCGGCGTGCTTTCTTATCCCATGCTGTACCAGCGCACGGGAGGCCTCCAGATCCAGATCAACGAATCCATCGCCGGGCTGCGCGAACTGGGCGTGGACGTCACGCTGGTCGATCCCAGCCGCGTATCGCTGTCACAGTTCGATATCATCCATGTCTTCGCGGCCATCAACGGCAATCACCGCATCGTCGAGACCGCCAGGAGCCTGGGATGCAAGGTCGTCCTGTCGCCATTGATCCGCCCCAGCTGGACCCGATTCACAGGGTGGCGTTCGGCGATGATCGAACGCCTGGTCGGACGCCTGACCAATTGGCATGTGCACACCATCTACCAGGAGCTGAAGGTTGCGCTCGATGAGTCCCACAAGATCATTGCCCTGGGCGTGACCGAGAAGGAGTCCATCCAAGCGGCCTTCGACATCCCGGCCGACAAGGTCTGCGTGATTCCGAATGGCATTCCGCAGCGCTTCTTCGATGCGACGCCGGACCTGTTCCGGGAGCGATTTGCGATCGACGGCCCGTGCATTCTGAACGTGGCGGCGATCAATCCGCACAAGAACCAGCTTGCCCTGGTCAAGGCGACGGCGGGCACCGGATACACCGTCATGCTGTTCGGCGAGTGCCTGAAAGAACATGAGGACTATCTCGCGGCGCTGACGGCCTATCCGCATGTGCGTTATGGGGGACGAATCGCCTACCAGGATCCCATCCTGCCGTCTGCCTATGCGGCGGCGACGGCGTTCGCCCTCCCTAGCCATGACGAGGTCATGCCCTTGTCTGTGATGGAAGCGCTTGCCGCGGGGACGCCGGTTGTGATGACCGATCGTCATGCCATGGGAATGAAACCGTCTTCCATGGTGAAGGAATGCGGGCCGGATGATGTTGATGCCTTGCGGAGGCTGTTGATCGACACCGTCACTGCGGTTCGGGCACCGTTGGCCTGCAAGGAGGTGGTGACGCAGTATCGCTGGCGTCATGTTGCGGAGAGTATTCTTCGGGTGTATGAGGAGGTGTTGCCGCAGGGGAAGGGGGTGAAGGTTGTTGCCGAGGTGGGGGAGATGGTAGGTAGTGTGGCGTAGGGATGGTTTTGGCAGCACTGTTTGCCACTGTCATTGGGATTGTCTCAACATCAGTGTCAACATCTGCCATCCCTGCAACGCCCCGTTATTCCCGTGGAGGCAGGAATCTCATTACTACGGCAGTTGCGCGTGTCTCTCCGGTGACCCGGTTGCTGTTCCCACTCCGTGGGGCGGTGCCGGGACTGGCCCCGGCGGGCCAGTTCATGTCTTTGGTCTCGCACCCTAAGCGGGCCCCACGAAACGGAACCAAAGAAGAGCGACTCCTGCCTTCGCGCACTTCTGTCATTCCCGCGCAGGCGGGAATCCCATTTCCGTCGTTCTGAGTTGATGACGGCGAACCTCGAACCTGCCGTGAAAACGACTAAAGCATCCGTCGCTGGTGTCTGCAAAATCTCGTGAAATCCTGACTAGACATCCCGCGCAAGTCGACCAATCCATCATGCATTCCCGGCCGACTGCCCAGGCAACATCGACCCATCAAGCCGCTTCCGCAAACACGCGCTCTTCGTTCCGTCGCGTCAAATTCATTGCCATGCGCAGCCGGAAGCGATCCGGATGGCGATCCCATGGAGTGAATCGCGGAAGCTGGAAAGGATCGCTTTCCTTGCCGGCGGCACCCCAGGCCGTCGATACCGCGGCTTGGAAACCGGCCTTCCTTGCGAGTTCGGCATGCCGGAGATGGTAGTCCTTGCCGGGCTTGCCATTCGGGTAGGCGAAGAGCGTGACTGGCGCGCTGGTGATGTCTTCCAGGCGACGCTTGCCATTCACCATTTCCTGCAGTGCGGACGCATCGTCGACGGAGGCCAGGATGGGATGGTTGACGGTGTGGCCGCCAATGCCCATGCCGGCGCGGGACAAGGCACGCACCTGGTCCGAACGCATCATGAGGTCATGGGGAAGGTCGACCGGCACGCAGCGGAGCATGGTCTCGATCCGCTCCAGCCTGGTGTCCGGGGGAAGGTACTTCATCGTGCCGATCAGTGCCTGGATGGCGGCCTTGCGCTCGGCGAGCGAACCCGTCCGGTGGCAGCCCAGCCCGGCGGGGCGAAGATCCAGTTCAGGCAGCGGGACGCGGCGCACGAATTCGATGATGGTGTCGTTCCACATGCGGCCGCCGTCGAGGAAGCCGGTGGCGATGAAGAAGGTGGCGGGCACGCCGGCCATCTTCAGGATGGGCAGGGCAATGTCGGCATTGTCGGCATAGCCATCGTCGAAGGTGACAGCGGCGGCGCCAGGGGGCAAGGTGCCCGCACGCAGGCGTTGGATGGCGTCGTCGAGGGGCAGGATCCTGAACATCTGCGACAAGAGGCTCATCTGTTCCATGAATGCTGCCGCGTCGACTTCCGCCGGAAACAGCGGATCGGGGCGGGCGAGCACCCGGTGGTAGATGAGGATGGAAAGACGCGGTCCTCCCAGCGAGAGCGAGAGCGTGCGGGCGATGAAACGGAAACCGGCCTGCTTCATGCGGTTCCCCTTTCCATGGCAGACAGGGGCTCAGGCACGCCTTGGTCCAGCCTTGCGCCCGATGTCTTGGCAGCCTTGGCGGCCGGGGTTTCCTGCAACTGCTTTTCGACCACGACCCGCGTGGCGACGAGCGCAACCATCAGGTAGTAGGGCACGTCGAAATACAGCAGGCTGAGGAAGGCGCCGCCCACCGCGAAGCCGATCATGCTGACCTGGATCATGGTCGCGAGGTTGAAGGCCCACTTCAGGTCGTCCCGCCTTCGGGTTTCCCGGATGATCCAGGTTCCCGTGCGCCAGGTGAGGATGCCGAACAGCAGGTAGAGGCCGAGGCCGACGAAGCCATGTTCGCCCAGCGCCTGAAAATAGATGCTGTGCGCCGCGTGGACGTCGTCCGGCACAGGGGCGTAGCGCTGGAAGATGGCTGGCTCGTAGATCTGGAAGCCGCCGCCCGTCAGCGGCCGGTCGCTGGCGAGATTGAATGCCATCCACCATGCATTGATCCGGCCCATCGCGGAATCATCCTTCTGGTAGGTCTGGATGGTATCCATGCGGTTGGCCCATTTTTCCGGCATGAAGGTGAAGATCAGCGGCAGCGAGATCATGACGAGGATGGCGACCCGCATCTTGTAGCGGCTCTTCGCGGTCATGAACAGGCTCATCGCGACGATGGCGAGCAGGGCGCCGCGTGAATAGGAGCCGATCGCGGCAAGCGCGGACAAGCCCATCGCCGCGGACAAGGCCCACCATTGCCAGCGCCGGGTGCTCAGGGTCTGGAGGTAGTGCATCAGCGGGATTGTCATGATCAGCGCCAGCGCAATTTCGTTGTTGCCGCCGATGAAGGTGTTGCCGGGACCCCAGACGATGTCGGAGCCGCCGCTGAGGATGGTGAAGATGCCGCCCTTGACGCCGTAGAAGCCGAGCGAGAGCACCAGCATGCCGATGAAGAGCTGGATGTGTTTCTTTTCCTTGATGATCATCATCGTGACGAAGGTCATGAACATGATCTTCATGACGGTGTTCCAGGTTTCCAGGGAATACTCCGGAAAGAAGGAAAACGCGGTGCTGACGTTCATCCACAGCGTGAAGGCGATCAGGGCGATGGTCGGCCCCTTCATGGGAAGCGCCTTGGGGGCGGAGGTCATGAAGAGGCTCAGCACCGTCACGCCGGCGATGATCTGCGCGAAGGGAAATGTCACCGCGAAGCCGTAGGCCTGCGTGTGCGGGTTCATGACGCTGATCCATACCCAGAGCAGGACGCCGACGTAAGGCCTCTTGAACACCATGGGCAGCGTGCCGAAGACGATCAGCACGATGAGGATGTCTCTCATCGCTGTCCTTCCGTGGTCAAGGCGGCCAGGGCCGATGCGGCGGAACGTGCCGGCCGCTGCCGGCATATCGTGCCGAACAGGGCAAGCTGGCCGGCGGTGGTGTCGTCCCAGCTGAACCGTTCGGCGTAGCGGCGGGTCTGGCCGCGGTCGGGGTAGTCGTCGCGCAGGGCCCGCGCCGCTGCCGCGATGGCCTCGGGGCTGCGCTCCGGCAGCAGTTTCCCGGCCTCGGGCGCGGTCACCACTTCCGGGGTGCCGAAGACCTTGCTGGCGATGACGGGCGTGCCGCAGGCCATGGATTCAAGCAGCACGTTGGCCCAGCCCTCGCGGCTGGAGGCGAGTACCAGTGCGTCGGCCGCGCCGTAGTAGTTGCGCAGCCCCGCCTGCGGCACCGAACCGAGGAAGCGGACGCGCGCAGCGACGCCGAGGGATTCCGCGAGTTTTTCCAGTGCGCTTCGTTCCGGGCCTTCGCCGGCGATGAGCAGGGTTGCGTCGGGGAGCATGGCGAGGGCGCGGATGACCAGGTCATGGCCTTTTACGGGAACGAGATTGCCGACGGAAAGCAGGGTGAAGCCGCGCAGGCCCAGCCCGTCGCGCAATGCCTGCCTGTCGCCCGGCTGGAAAAGCTGCAGGTCCACGCCGTTGCGCAAGGGGACGATGCGGGACCCGTCGACCCCCAGCTTGGTCATTTCCTGCCGGAGCGCATCGCATACCGTAATGATGCCGGCGGCGTCGCGCGCCGCGCGCTGGATCAGCCGGCGGGGGATGGCATGGTTCGGCAGGAGCGTGATGTCGCTGCCGCGCGCGGTGATCACCACCGGCTTGTTGAAGTGCTTGCCGAGCATCGAGGCGGCCACGCCGTCGGGGTAGAAATAATGGGCGTCGATGAGGTCGAAGTCGAAGCCCTCGTCGATCATGCGGCCGATGCAGGGCTTGACCGCCTGGGCTAGCAGAAAGGGTGCGACGTTCATGCCGATCTTGGGCAGGACGGGATAGCGGGGATGCATCACCTGCAGCCCGGAGCGCACTTCCTCGCGCGGCACGCGGGCGAAGCGGGCATAGCTGCCGAAACGCGCATGCCGCGAGGGAAACCAGGGCACCGGCGCCACCACGCGCGCCGTGACTTCCTTGCTCGCCACGAGGTGCTTCAAGCGGGTTTCGACGAAGATGCCATGCTGCGGTTTTTCCGGATTCGGATAGAGCGTGCTGAACGTCAGGATCTTCATGCGGCCTTCGCCCCGGCACCCGTCCTGGCGCCGTGGAACAGACGGCTGTACACCGGCTGGTAGCGGCTGACGCTGTTGTTCCAGTTGCGCTCGGTCTCGACATAGCGGCGGGCCTCGTCGCGCAGGCTCGTCCATTGCTGGCGGTTGCCGATGAGGTCGATGACCTTGCCGGCGAGCGACGCGACGTCATTGGCGCGGAAAAGGATGCCGGTGCGTCCGTCCTCGATCAGCTCGCGGTGTCCGCCGACGTCGGAGGCGGCGAGCAGGCGGCCCTGCGCCATGGCCTCGAGCGGCTTGAGCGGCGTGACGAGCTCGGTCAGCCGCATCGGCAGGCGCGGATAGACCAGCACGTCGATCAGGTCGTAGTAGCGCTGCACTTCCTCATGCGGCACGCGGCCGGTGAAGATGACGTGGTTTTCCAGCCCGAGATGCGAGGTCATCGCCTTGAGCTCCTCTTCCTGCGGGCCGCCGCCCACGAGCAGCACTCGCGCATCGGGCCGCTGCTGCAGGATGCGCGGCAAGGCCCGGATCAGCAGCGGCAGGCCTTCATAGGCATAGAAGGAACCGATGAAGCCGAGCACCAGCTTGTTGTCCAGACCCAGGCGCGCGGCCAGGGCCATATCGGGCGTGCCGCTGCCCTGGAAGCTGGCGATGTCCACGGCATTCGGGATGACGGTGACCTTGTCGGCGGGGATGCCGCGGCCGATGATGTCCTGGCGCAGCCCTTCGCAGATGGTGGTGACCGCGTCGGCCTGGCGCAAGGCGTGGGTTTCGAGCGCCCGGGTCAGGCGATAGCGCGCGCCGCCTTCGCTGCTGGTGCCATGGTCGACCGCCGCGTCTTCCCAGAATGCGCGTACCTCGTAGAGCACGGGAATGTTGAAGCGCCTGCCCGCCCTGATCGCGGGAAGGGCGTTGAGCACGGGCGAATGGGCATGCAGGATGTCCGGCTTGATCACCGGGATGATCTCCGCGAGGCGCTTGCCCAGTTCGCTCATGACCGCCACCTGGTTGAGCACCGGCAGCCGCGCCGGAAAGCCATCGGCCGGGGGCGTGCGGAAGAAATGCCAATCGTCCGCCATTTCCTCGCGCTGCTGCAGCGCTCCCTGTTTCGGGCTGGTGAGGTGGAAGGTTTCCCAGCCCCGCGCCCGCTGCTGCTTCAGGATGGAAAGCGTGCGGAAGGTATAGCCGCTGTGCAGCGGAATCGAATGATCGAGGATGTGCAGAATGCGCATGGGAGGCATGAGTCCGCGTTGTTCCGGAAGGACTTAATTTTGCGCAGGAAATGTTTTGTCGCTTTGATAAATACCAAATAACGTCGGCCGGCCGGCGACATCCCGCATCCCGCGTGAAGCAAGCTTGATTTTTGTCGGCGCCATCCTTCCCTCGGCGCTGCCGCGATCAGGGCTGGTTCTGGAAGGGGATGGCCTGCACCCGGTGGGACGGTCCCAGGCCCAGGTCGGGCAGGTCGAGGTGATCGAGGATGGCATGGAACATGGGAATGGCGCTGGCGTCGCTGCAGACCGTGACCACGCCCACCGGCTTGCCGGTCTGGGAACAGAGCTGGTCGCTGGGGGTCTTGCCGAACAGCTTGCGCACCGGCGACAGGTCGGGGCAACTGCCGCTCACGTCCCAGAACACGAAGCTGTCGTCGATGAGGAACAGGCGATTGCCCAGATCCCTGCATTCGGCGGTCTTCGCCATGGCGACGAAATCGGCCGGCGCGAGCGTCGGGCCGCCCGCGCCGCCGCCGCAGGCCGCGAGCAGCGCGCCTAGCAAGGCCGCCAGGGCAAGGCGGGCGCCGGGAAGAGCGTTCATGTGAGAGGTCCTTGTCAGCCGGGTGAGCATTGTCCGCCGTGTCATGCGGGGGAATGACGCCCAGACTAACAAGCGCCGCGGCGCCATGCAAATCGTGGCTCGCAAGGTATGGTCGGAGCCCGGCCGTGGCCGCCGGCGCGCGTCAGGACTGCTTCGTGCGGCGCTTCTCTTCGTACATGGACTGGTCGGCGAGCTTCATCAGCTGCGTGGCATCGCTGGCCTGGTCCGGATAGATGGCCACGCCGATGCTCAGCCGGGGTTCGACGAGGTGGCGGTCCAGCCAGACCATTTCGTTGCAGGTCGTACGGATCTTTTCGGCCACGCCGGTGGCGGCTTCCAGGGTGCTCACGTGCGGAAGCAGGACCACGAACTCATCGCCGCCGAGGCGCGCCACGGTGTCTTCCTCCCGCATGGTCTTCTTGATGCGGCGCGCCAGCACGCGCAGCAGTTCATCGCCCGCCGTGTGGCCGAGGGTGTCGTTGATCTGCTTGAAGCCGTCGATGTCGAGGTAGAGCAGCGCCGACCGGGAATTGCGCCGGCGCGACTGCGAGAGCGCGGTCTCCAGCCTGTCGTAGAACAGCCTGCGGTTGGGCAGGCCGGTGAGGTCGTCGTAGCGGGCGGAGCGGGTCAGCTCGTCGAGCAGCCAGCGCCGTTCCAGCGCGACCGCGACCTGCGACGACACGAAATGCAGCAGCTTCGTATCGTCGTCGGTAAAACGCATGCCGGGATGGCTCTTGAGGATCAGGGCGCCGACCGGACCTTGCGTGCCCGAAAGCGGGGCCGCCAGCAGTGACATGCCGGCGCCGCCCGTCGCGCCGGGCAGGTCCGACACGACCGGCTGCTGTTCCTGCAAGGCCTTGTCGACGAGTTGCCGCGCCGCTTCGTCGACCATGCCCGCGCCCTTGCCCGAGGAATCTGACTGGTAGAGGCAATTCAGGCGGTGCTTGACGCGGGCATCGATGACCGCCATGCCGGCCACGGAGACCAGGCGGGATACGATGCGGTGGGTTTCATCGAGCAGCTGGGAGAGGCCGTCGCTGCCATGCGCCAGCGCGGCGATCTGGTACAGCGCCATCTGCACCGCTTCGGCGCGCTTCTTCGCGGTGATGTCCCGCGCCACGCCGATGCGAAGCTGGCGCTCGGCATCGCAGCGCGCCGACCACATGATGTGCGCGATGCTGCCATCCTTGCGGATGTAGCGGTTTTCGAAGCCGATGCGCGGCGTGCCCGACATGACCAGCAGCGACTCTTCCCATGTCTTGGCGCGGTCCTCCGGAACCACGTGGTCGAACAGCGTCTTCCCCGTGAGTTCCTCGGGGGTGTAGCCGAACACCGCAAGACATGCGGCGTTGGCGGCGACGACCTTGCCGCTCAGGTCGACGATGACGATCGCGTCGAGCAGCAGGTCCGCGATGTCGGCAAAGGGATCCATCGTTTCAATCGACATGGCAAGGCTCGCGTGGCAAGGTGGCAAAGCGACAACGGACGGATCGCGTGACGCAGTCTGCAGCGCATCGGCGCATGCCGGGAAGGCGTCACGTCCGCCCGGGAAAAGGTCAAGTTTTCGAATCAACGAGGCAGGTCCGGCGTCCTTGGCATGCGGCCGGCGGGACGTCCGGTTCGTTGCGCTCTTCAGGCATAGTTTTAACTGCTTCCCTTCAATTGCACAAGTGGCAGGAGAGGCTCATTTCCATGCTCCTTCACCGGATCTAGGAAAATCTCTGATGGCGAACGGCCGGCCGCCGTGATATTCCTCTCGATCATCTATTGCCGCAGCAGGGAAGCAGGGAGCAAAGCCGCCATGTCCATCACCATCAAGCACAACATCAGCCTGGGCGGATCCGGCACGACGCCGATGGTCTTCGGCCACGGCTTCGGCTGCAACCAGGTCATGTGGCGCCACATCGCGCCCGCCTTCCATGCCTCCCACCGCGTGGTTCTCTTCGACTACGTCGGTGCGGGCGGCTCGGACATGTCCTGCTACGATCCATCCCGCTACGATTCCCTGCAACCCTATGCCGACGACGTCTGCAGCATGCTGCGCGCGCTCGGCATGCGCGATGCGGTCTTCGTCGGCCATTCGGTGTCGTGCATGATCGGCGCGCTGGCGGCGATCGCCGCGCCCGAGCTCATCTCCCGGCTGGTCATGATCGGTCCGTCGGCCCGCTACATCGACGACGGCGCCTACGTGGGCGGCTTCACCCGCCAGGACATCGACAACCTGATCGCCTTCCTCGACGATAACTACCTGGCCTGGGCCAGGACGATGGCGCCGGTCATCACGGGGCGGCAGGAAGGCTCCGCGCAAAGCGATGAACTGGCGGACAGCTTCTGCCGCACCGATCCGGCGATCGCCAGGCAGTTCGCGCGCGTGACCTTCCTCGGCGACAACCGCGCCGACCTGCCCAGGGTGCCCGTGCCGACGCTGGTGATGCAATGCGCGCAGGATGCGATCGCGCCCGAAGCCGTCGGCAAGTACGTGCACCAGGCCTTGCCCGACAGCCGCTACGTGCGGCTCGAGGCGATCGGCCATTGTCCCCACCTGAGCGCTCCGCAGGAAACGATCGCGGCTATTGCGGCCTTCCTCGGAGAGCAATGATGGGCGCGCCGGGCGAAGACTGGACATCGTCCACGTCGCGCGTCGACGACTGGAGCGCGGCATTCTTCGACGATGCGCCCTGCGGCTATGCCTTGCTCGACGCAGACGGCGGCATCTGCCGCGTCAACCGCACGCTCGCTTCCTGGCTCGGCCTCGACGAGAAGGGCCCGCTTCCCGATGGCATCAGGCGCTTCGCCGACCTGCTGCCGCCCGGCGGACGCATCTTCTTCGATACGCATTACCAGCCGCTGCTCCAGATGCAGGGCGCCGCGGGCGAGATCGCCCTCGACATGCAGGCGCGGGACGGTTCGCTGCTGCCGGTTCTGGTGCATGGCAAGGCGCTGCCCCGCAAGCCGTCGTCCCGGCCGGCGTTCGTGCTGTCGGTCTTCAATGCAAGCGAACGGCGGCATTTCGAGCGCGAGCTGCTCAAGGCCAAGAAGAAGGCGGAGCTCGACGCCACGCTGCTCGAGGAAAGGGTCAAGGCGCGCACGCGCGAACTCGCCGACGCCCTCAAGGTCGCGGAAGCCGCGGCGCGCGCGAAGAGCGAGTTCCTGGCCAACATGAGCCACGAGATCCGCACGCCGCTCAACGGCATGCTCGGCATGGCGCGGCTGGCCTGCGAGGAAGCGCAACATTCCCTGCTCGCCGGACGGCTGGCAACCATCGTGCGTTCCGGTGAACATCTCAAGCACGTGGTGGACCAGATCCTTGACTTTTCCAAGCTGGAAGCGCACAAGGTCGAGCTCGAGGATGTCGAGATCAAGCCGGCCGCGCTGGTGCAGGATTGCCTGCGCCTGTTCACGACCGCGGCCGAGCGCGGCGCCGTGGTCCTGGGCCATGAGATCGCGGATGACGTGCCCGCCGTCGTTGCCGGCGATCCCCACCGCTTGCAGCAGGTTCTGGCCAACCTGATCGACAACGCGATCAAGTACGCGCCCGGCGGCAAGGTGAACGTTGGCGTCGAAACCCTGCAGCGCGACGCGGCCGGATGCGTGCTGCGCTGGACGGTGTCGGACAACGGCATCGGCATGACGCCCTCACAGCAGCTGCGCGTGTTCGACGCCTTCGAGCAGGCCGACATGTCCACCACCCGTCGCTACGGCGGCACCGGGCTGGGACTGAGCATCTGCCGCCAGGTGGTGCGCCTGCTCGGCGGTGACATCGGGGTCGCAAGCGAGCCCGGCCGGGGCAGCCGCTTCTGGTTCACGACCCGGCTCGGGCAGGACCGCGGAGAACGCGGCAGCCAGACGCTTGCCACCGTGGCGGTCGGCGCGCCTCCGCTCGCGGAGGTGATATCGCTCCTGCGCGGCGCGCGCATCCTGGTCGTGGAAGACAACGAGGTCAACCAGGAGCTCGCCGTCCTGCAGCTCGAACGCGTCAAGGCCAGGGTCAGCGTCGCGGTCGATGGCCGCGCCGCGCTGGACCTGGTGCGGGCGAACCGGTATGACGCCGTGCTCATGGACATTCAGATGCCCGTCATGGATGGCTACGAGGCCGCGGCCCGCATTCGCGCCATGCCCGCGTTCCGCGATCTTCCCATCATCGCGATGACCGCCAACGTGCTCGACGCGGAAAAGACCCGCTGCCTGCAGGCGGGCATGAGCGGATTCATCACCAAGCCGGTCGAGCCCGAACAGCTCTACCGCCTGCTGGCCAGCCTGGTTTCCTGCGTCGACGTGACCCAGCGCGGGACGCCGGTGCGCGCTGCCAACGCGCCGGACGGCGCCTTCGATCTGCCGACCCTCGCGACGATGGTGGGGGATGATCCCCTCATCCTTCGCAGATTCGCCATGCGCTTCGTGGAGTCTGCGCGTATTACGCTGCGGGAAATCGAAGACGCGTTTGCGGCGAGCGAACTGCAGCAGGTGCGCATGCTAGCGCATCGGTTGAAATCGTCATGCGGGGTGGTGGGGGCGACGCGGTTGCAGCAGGCATGCTTTGCGCTGGAGCATGCGAGGCAGGATCGGGGGGTGATGCGGGGGATTTTTGTTGAGATGGTTGGCTTGCTGGAGGAGACGGAGCGGGGAATCGGAGGGGTGTTTTTGGGAGAGGAGTGAGTGAGGAGAAGAGTGCCGTCGGCGTTGACGCCTACCTCCGTCATCCACGTCTAGCGCCGTCATCCCCACAACGCGCCGTCATTCCTGCGAAGGCGGGGATGAAGCAGGGGTTTCGCAAAGCACTGCCTTGCGCCTGCGTAACCGATCTGCCTTGCAAGGCAGATCGTGGACTCACATTTCTGTTGGAGTTCCGACGTCTCTCCGGTGACCCGGTTGCGGTTCCCACTCCGTAGGGACTTGCCGGGGCTGGTCCCGGCGGCCCAGGTACTTTCTTTATCAGCAGACCCTAGGCGGACCCTACGAAAGTACCCAAAGAAAGCTGCTTCAACCCCCATGTGGGAGTCACTCCGGGCGACCTTGTTCGATGGGTTGAGGGGATGCCGTTCTCCACGGTAGTAATCACCTGAAAGGCAGATGATGGTTCGACCTCCTGCCGCATCGGAACGACTCGAGCCTGTCCCGACCACGGGGAGCAAGACAGCGTGACTTCAGCGTAACTTGAGATTCTCCCTGCCACTTGAGTCCCAATTGCCATCGAGTTGACGCTGCCTGTCAAATCCAGGCCCGGCACGCCATCAAATCACGAAGCAATCCTTCGGCGCGGCGTTTCTACCTGCGCGGGCAATGCGTCCCTGCTCGACGCTACCACCGTCATCGCCGGACGGGCGTGCGTGACCGCGGCGCCTACCTGGAACACGCTGACCGCTTCGGCCAGCGACACCGCCTGTTCGCGCATGGCTTGCGCGGCGGCGGTGGCTTCTTCCACCAGGGATGCGTTTTGCTGGGTCATGGCATCCATCTGGGAAATCGCCTGGTTGATCTGCTGGATGCCGGCGCTCTGCTCCTGGCTGGCGACGGTGATGTCGGCCATGATGTCCGCCACCCGGCGGGTGCTTTCCACGATCTGCTGCATGGTCTGGCCCGCCTGGCCGACGAGCTTGCTGCCATTGTCTGCCTTGGCGCTCGATTCCTCGATGAGGCGCTTGATCTCCTTCGCGGCGCCGGCGCTGCGCTGCGCGAGGGTCCGGACTTCGGTGGCGACCACGGCGAAGCCGCGGCCCTGTTCGCCGGCGCGGGCGGCTTCCACCGCCGCGTTGAGCGCGAGGATGTTGGTCTGGAAGGCGATGCTGTCGATGACGTTGATGATGTCGGTCATTTCACGCGACGAGCCATTGATGTCCTGCATCGTGCCGATGACTTCGCCGATGACCTTGCTGCCTTCGCTGGCCACGCCGGAGGCCATGGCGGCGAGTTCGCTGGCCTGGCGGGCATTGTCCGCGTTCTGGCGGACCGTGGAGGTCAGTTCGTCCATCGACGAGGCCGTCTCTTCCAGCGACGAGGCTTGGGCTTCGGTGCGGGCGGCCAGGTCGACGCTGCCCGATGCCACTTGCGACGAGGCGGAGGCAATCGCTTCGGTGCCCGTCCTGACCTGGCCGACGATGTCGGTCAGGCTGTCGTTCATGTTGCGCATCGACAGCAGCAGTTGCCCGGTCTCGTCGCTGGAACGGACATCGATGCGCGCGGTCAGGTTGCCGGAGGAAACCATTTGCGCGACGCGGACCGCCTTTTCGAGCGGAGCGGTGATGCTGCGCGAGAGGCGCCATGCGAGCAGCACGCCGATGGCGAGCGCGGCGATCGTGATGCCGGCAAGCAGCTGCTTGCTGGAAAGGAACATGGCTTCGATCGAGGTGTCGGCTTCCTTGAAAGTCGTCTGCTCATGGGCGAGAACCTGGGAGACCGATTCGATGTAAAGCTTCATGGCCGGCATCATCTTTTCGTCGGCGAGCTGGCGGGCTTCGGTTTCCTTGCCTTCGCCCTTGAGCTGGAACACCTGCTTGCGGAAATCGGTATAGGCGGTCCGCTTGCTCGCGACGTTCGCCATCAATTCACGTCCGCGCGGCGAGGTCATCACGCTTTCGAGTTCTTTCTGCAGTTCGGTCAGGCGCTTGCTCTGCGCGCTCAGTTCGCCTTCGAGCATTTTCTTGTCGGCCGGGTCGTTGGTCCGGGCGAGGGCGAAGGTGCGCACCGAATTCGTGGCAATGCCGCGCAGCCATTCCTGGACCAGGTTCTGTTCCCGCGTGGCTTCCACCATCCTGTCCTTGGCCGTATCGATGGTGCCGAGACGCCAGAGGCTGGTTGCGCTCATGATGGCGATCAGCAACAGCAACAGGGAAAAGCCCAGGCCCAGCCGGACACCGATTTTCAAGTTCGAAAGTTTCATCATTGTTCAATCCTCAAGGCAGCCTTGCTCATCGTGGGCATGCTTGCGTGGGTTCCCCGCGGTACCGGGAGGCGGCGCGCAGTGCGTCGGGCGTCCTGTCAGGCGCGACGGTCTCCCGATCATGTTGTTGGAAAAATCAGTGCCTGGCGGCAGCGGGAGAGCTTCCGTTATTAAACAAGACTAATACTAGTTGCGCAATTGCATTTTTCGGAACGGGGGCTTGGAGGCACATTAAGGCCCAGGCAGCGAGCGATTGCTCGGCGATGCGTCACGGGGCGGGCTGAGACGAGGAATCGATGCGCGCTCCTTGCGCGTCGATTCCGGCACCGCAAGATGCGAGGACTTCATGCAGTTGTGCGGCTCCAACAGGCTTGACGAGATGACAATCGAATCCGGCCGCCTTTGAAGCCAGCTTGTCCTGCTCCTGTCCGTAGCCGGTCAGGGCGACGAACAGGCTTGACGCGGAGGCCGGGTCCGCGCGCAGGAGGCGGGCAAGCGCGAAGCCGTCGACGCCCGGCAAGCCCAGGTCGAGGAGGTAGGCATCGAAGGACGCCTCGCGGTGGCGGGCGAGGGCGGCAGCGGCGTCATGCGCCGTCACCACTACATGGCCCATGCTTTCCAGGAGCAGGCCGAGGCTCAGGGCAGCATCCACGTTATCGTCCACGACCAGCACGCGGCGGCTGCTTGCCCGCTGGGCGCCGGCGGCGGCCAGAGGTACGCCGGACAGGCCGGAAGGCGCGCCGGCCGCCGCGCGCGGCAAGGTCAGCACGAACCGGCTGCCCTTGCCTGGGCCGTCGCTGCTTGCGGCGATGCTGCCGCCATGCTGTTGCGCGAGGCTCTTCGCCAGCGCGAGCCCGATCCCGAGTCCGCCCTGGGCGCGGTCGAGCGTGCGCTCCCCCTGGTAAAACAGTTCAAAGGCTTGCCGCAACTGGTCGGGCGTCATGCCGGCGCCGTCGTCGGCCACGCATACCTCGACGGTTTCGCCGCCCGCCTTCATGGCAAGGCTGACATGGCCGCCTTCGGGCGTGTACTTGGCGGCATTGTTCAGCAGGTTCGCCAGCACCTGCACCAGCCGGTTGCCGTCGCCCAGGACGTGCACCGCCGAGGCCGGCAGGTCGGCCGCGAGATGGTGGCGATGGCGTTCCAGCAGCGGCCGGACCTGTTCCAGCGCGCCGGCCGCCACCTCGCGCATGTCGAGCATGCTTCTTTCGAGCTGGATCAGGCCGCGGGTCACGCGCGACGCATCGAGCAGGTCGTCGACCAGGTGCACGATGTGATCGACCTGCCGGGCGATGATGCCGGCGGCCTGGCGCACGCCGGCGTCCTGCGCGGCCCGCAGGGCCAGCAGTTCGGCGGCGGCGCTGATCGGGGCGAGCGGATTGCGCAGTTCATGGGCGAGCATGGCGAGGAACTCATCCTTGCGCGCGCTTGCCTGCTGCAGCGCCTCGACGGCTCTTTCCTGCTCGTCGATGTCGGTATTGGTGCCCATCCATTCGGTAACCTCGCCGGCGGCGTCGCGCACCGGCAGCGCCCGCACCAGCGTCCAACGGTATTCGCCGGAATGATGCCGCAGGCGGTTCTTCACCTCGTATGGGATGCCGGTCGCCACGCTGGCGCGCCACTGGACGGCGTTGCAGGCGCGGTCGTCCGGATGCACCGCCATCCAGCCGTCGAGGTTCCCTGCCGGCATGCCGGTGAAGGCGTACCACTGCTTGTTGAAGTAGGTATTGGCGCCATCCGGCGACGCGCACCAGATCATCTGCGGCACGGCATCGATCATCGTGCGGAAGCGCTGTTCGCTGGCTTCGAGTGCGCGCGTGGCAAGGACGGCGCTGGTGATGTCGCTACCGGTCGAGAAGATGCCGATGACGCGGCCCAGGCTGTCGCGGATGGGCTGGTAGATGAAATTCACGTAATGCAGCGCCGGCGTGCCGCTGGCGGTGCCGACGGTCACCGGCACCTCCCATCCCAGGTAGGGTTCGCCGCTCTGGTACACCTGGTCGAGCAAGGCGATGAGGCCCTGCTCGGTCGCTTCCGGCAGGGCCTTTGCCGCCGGCAATCCAAGGACTGCGCGATGCTGGAGAAAGACCTGGTTCATGGCATTCGAGATTTCGTAGCGATGCTCCGGCCCCATCAGGACCGCGATCGGCACCGGCGCCTGTTCGAATACTTCCCGCAGCCTGCCGATTTCTTCCAGCCGCGCCTGCTCGGCGTGCAGCCGGCCGGTCGTCTCCACGCAGACGCCCAGCACCCCGATGGCAGCGCCGGCGTCGTCGAGCACGGGGGAATAAGACACCGTGAACCAGGCCTGCTCATCGTAGCCCTTGCGCCGCAGTTTGAAGGGCATGTCCTCGTGATACACCTCTTGTCCCGCGAGCGCCCGGCCGATCAGCGACGATACCGTTTCCCAGGCTTCCGGGGCGATGTCGGCGAGCCGGCGGCCCAGCGCCGAGGGATGGCGGTCGGCGAGGATGTCGATGAAGGCGTCGTTGTAGAAGTAGGCGTGGCTGTCGCCCCAGGCGAGGAACATCGGAAAGCGGGCGCCCAGCATCATGCTCAGCGTGGTCTTGAGCGCCGCCGGCCAGCCGGATGGCGCGCCGGCCGGAGAGGAGGACCAGTCGTGGGCGCGGATCCGTTCGGCCATTTCCCCGTGGACCGGCAGCATGAAGGCAAAGTCGTGCGAGGAGGGCATGGTGTCGGAAACGGGCGCCGGAAAGGAGGACGCCGTCATTCTACGGCATTGCCTGCACGCCGTCGGCGGTCAAGGTAGCATTCGTGGATGGATAACCTCACCCATTCCGTCGTCGGCCTCGCCCTGGGCGAAGCCATCCACCGCTGTTTGCCGCATGAACTCGATCCGCTGGAGCAAAGGACGCGCCGGCGCATGCTGCTGTTCGCCGGCTGGGCCGCCAGCAATTTCCCCGATCTCGACCTGCTGCTGTCGCCGCTGATGTCCCCGCCCCTGGGTTACCTGCTGCATCACCGCGGGCATACCCATACGTTGCTGGCCGCCTTGCCCCAGGCGGGGCTGATCTGGTTGCTGGTCTGGCTGCTCTGGCCATCGGCGCGCACGCTGCTGCGCTACAGCGGCGCGGCGCGCGCCGGCCTGGGGCTGGCGCTGGGCGCGGGCCTGCTGCTGCATATCGGCATGGACTTCCTGAATTCCTACGGCGTGCATCCCTTCCACCCGTTCAGCGGGCGCTGGTTCTACGGCGATCTGGTATTCATCCTGGAGCCGGTGTTCTGGATCGCTTTCGGGGTACCGATGGCCATGACCTTGCCGGGCAAGGCGCTGAAGGTCTTGTTCAGCGCGCTGCTGGTCGGCGTGCCGCTCTGGTTCACCACCCAGGGCTACCTTTCCTGGCCATCCTTCGCCATGCTCGCCACGCTGGGCATTGCCTGCGCCTGGCTGCAGCTTCGCGCCGGCAGCGCGGGACTGGCCGGCCTCTGCCTGGCGGTGCTGGCCGCCGGAAGCTTCGTCGGCATCCAGCAGGCCGCCGCCGGACGGGCCCGCGAGGCGGTCGTCCAGGCCCTGCACGAAGCCGACCCGGGCAACGCCTTGCTCGACGCCGCCCTGACCGCCTATCCGAGCAATCCCTTCTGCTGGGACGTGGTGTCCATCGAGAAGAACGAAGCCACGCAGCGTTACCTGCTGCGGCATGGCCTGGTCAGCGCGGCGCCGTCCGTGGTGCCGGCCGGCGCCTGCCCGCCGGCGCTCGCCGGAACTGCGGCGGGAGCGGCGCCCGGTCCCGGAGGAATGATCCTGCTTTGGCAGGAGCAGGCCGACCTGGAGCGCTTGCGCGCCCTGCGGCGCGACGATTGCCGCTTCGAGGCCTGGATGCGCTTCGCGCGCATGCCGCTGATCGACGGCAACAATGTCTTCGATGCCCGCTACGCCAATTCGCCGCGCGGGAATTTCACGGCGATGCAGATCCCTTCCCGGGCGGCATCGCCCCGTCCGGATTGTCCGCGCTTCGTGCCGCAATGGTCGTTCCCGCGCGAGGACCTGCTGGGCACGGACGCGGGCAATGGCACAGCCACTGCGGCGGGCCCCGGCGCTAGATCTCTACCTGCGTCCCCAGCTCGATGACCCGGTTGGCGGGAATGCGGTAGTAGTCCGCCGCGTCCCGCGCATTGCGCGAAAGCGTCGCGAACAAGGTTTCCCGCCACAGGGCCATGCCGCTGCCCACCCGCGGAATGACGGTCTGGCGGGCGATGAAGTAGGAGGTTTCCATCGGCGCCAGGGCCGGGTCGAATCCGCCGCACTGTGCCAGGGCGGCGGGGATGTCCTGCTCGTCCATGAAGCCGAAATGCACGTCCACCTGGTAGCAGTCGTGGCCGAGGTTCTCGACCTTTACGCGCTGGTCGGGCGGAACGTGGGGAATCGCTTCGTTGCGGATGGTGAGGAAGATGGTCCGCTCATGCAGAACCTTGTTGTGCATCAGGTTGTGCAGCATGGCATGCGGCACGCCGTCGGCCACCGCGCGGAAGAATACCGCCGTGCCGCTGACGCGGGCCGGTTCGCCCATGAACAGAGAGTCGAGGAAATCCTGCAGCGGCACCATGTGGCGGCGCAGGTTGTCGGCCACCAGGCGCCGTCCTTCCTTCCAGGTGGTCATGAGCAGCATCGCCGCCGCGCCGAGCACCAGCGGGAACCAGCCGCCATGCAGGATCTTGAGCGTGTTCGCGGAAAAGAACGCGAAGTCGATCGCGAGGAAGAAGGCGGTTGCCAGCCAGGCGATTGCCGCGTGGTATTTCCAGCGGTGGCGCACCACGAAGAAGGTCAGCACGGTGGTCATGAGCATGGTCGCGGTCACGGCGATGCCGTACGCGGAAGCCAGGTTCGACGACGAGCCGAAGCCGAGCACCGCCAGCACCACCGCCACCAGTTGCAGCCAGTTCACGAACGGCACGTAGATCTGCCCCATCTCGCTTTCCGAGGTGTAGACGATGCGCATGCGCGGCAGGTAGCCGAGGGCGATGGCTTGCTGCACGATGGAAAACGTGCCGGAGATCGTGGCCTGCGAGGCGATCACGGTGGCGATCGTGGACAAGGCGACCAGCGGATACACGCTCCATGGGCCGAGCTGCTGGTAGAAGGGATTGGACACGGCCTGCGGATTGGCCAGCAGCAAGGCGCCCTGCCCGAGGTAGCTCAGGGCCAGGCCGGGAAACACGATGGCGAACCAGGCCACGCGTATCGGCTTCTTGCCGAAATGTCCCATGTCGGCATACAAGGCTTCCGCGCCGGTGAAGGCCAGCACCACCGCGCCGAGCGCGAGGAAGGCGACCCAGCCGTTGGCCAGCAGGAAGCGCGCGGCGTGCAGCGGATTCAGGGCGCGCAGCACGTCGGGATGGCCGGCGATGTTGACCAGTCCCATCGCGGCCAGCGCGGCGAACCACACCAGCATCACCGGCCCGAACCACTTGCCGATGCCGGCCGTGCCCTTGCTCTGCACCGCATACAGGCCCACCAGGACGCCGACGGTCAGCGGCGCGACGTAGGGCTTGAAGGCGGGCGTCGCCACCTCCAGCCCCTCGATGGCGGAAAGCACCGAGATCGCCGGCGTGATGACCCCGTCGCCGAAAAACAGCGCGGCGCCGATCAGGCCGACGATGGCCAGCGGGAAATGCCAGCGCGACTTCGTGCCCACCGTCGACAAGGCCAGCGCCACCAGCGCCATGATGCCGCCTTCGCCGCGGTTGTCCGCGCGCAGGATGAGCGACACGTATTTCAGCGACACGATGATCGTCAGGCCCCAGAGGATGAGCGACAGCACGCCGAGCAGGTTGGCTTCGTCGAGCATCAGGCCATGCTCCGGCGAAAATACTTCCTTGAGCGTGTACAGCGGACTGGTGCCGATGTCGCCGTAGACCACGCCGATGGCGGCCAGTGTGAGGGCGGCGATGCCGGTGCGGGCATGGCTCGCGCCAGCGTCATGGCTGGCCGCGGGGTCGGCGGGCGAATGCAATGAGGAGGAGGTGGACATGGCGGAAAGTGATTGCATTGAGCGGGTGGTCGGGAGCCTTCTGCTATGAAGCGGGGGTCAGTCCGGCAGCTGCAGCCGGTAGCCGATACCGGTTTCGGTCAGCAGGTAGCGCGGCTGCGTCGGGTCGTCTTCCAGTTTCTGGCGCAGGTGGCCCATGTAGATGCGTACGTAATGCGTGCTGTCGGCATGGGTCGGCCCCCATACCGTCTTCAGCAGCTGCTGGGTGGTGATGACCTTGCCGGCATGCGCGATGAGCGCGCCGAGCAGGCGGTATTCGGTGGGCGTCAGGTGCAGCGCCTGGCCGGCCTTGGTGACGAGGCGTGCCTGCGGGTCGATCGTCACGTCGCCGAAGCTGACGAGCGATGGCATGCTGCCGCCGGGCTGCAGGCGGCGCAGCACGGTGCGCACCCGCGCCAGCAGCTCGCCGATGCCGAAGGGCTTGGTCAGGTAGTCGTCGGCGCCGGCGTCCAGCGCAAGGATCTTTTCCTGCTCGGTGCTGCGCGCGGAGAGCACGATGATGGGCAGCGGCGACCAGGTGCGGACCTGGCGGATGAAGTCCACGCCGTCCCCATCCGGCAAGCCGAGATCGAGCAGCAGAAGGTCGGGCTTGCGGCTGCCGGCTTCGATGAGCCCGCGCTTCATGGTCTCGGCCTCGTGCACCTGCCATCCCTCGCCGGCAAGCGCGAGCCTGACGAAGCGGCGGATCTGCGGCTCATCCTCGATGATGACGGCGACGGGAAGGTGACGGCTCATGCCGATGCCCTCCCGCCGGCATGGCTGGGCGCAGCCGGCTCGCGGCCGGCTTCCGGCAGGTCCGCGGCGTCCGGCACCGCGGGAACCGCCTCCAGCGGCAGGCGGAACAGGAAGGACGCGCCGCCTCCCGGGACGTTGGCGCCGTGGATGTCGCCGCCATGCGCCTGCAGGATGGCGCGGCACAACGACAGCCCGAGCCCCACGCCGGGCAAGGCCGATTCGCGTTCCCCGCGCACGAACTTGCCGAACAGCTGTTCTTCCCGGCCCGCCGGCAAGCCGGGCCCGCCATCGCGCACCTCCACCTCCAGCCAGTTGCCGCGCTGCCATCCCGACACGGTGACCGGCGTTCCGGGCGGCGTGTATTTCGCGGCATTCTCTAGCAGGTTGCACAGCACGCGTTCCATGAGCACCGCATCGAAACGCGCCAGTGGCAGGCCGGCCGGAACGCAGGTGCGGATGACATGCGCGCGCAGCGGGACGGCGCAGGCCCGCAGGGCGCTGCCGACCACTTCCTCCAGCGATTGCCATTGCAGGTTCAGTTGCACGCTGCCGCTCTGCAGCCGGGCCATGTCGAGCAGGGTCGAGGCCATGCCGTTCATGCGCTGCGCTTCTTCACGCAAGGCCTCGGCCAGTTCGCGCTGCTGCGGCTGCAAGGGCGGATCGCTCATGGCCAGCGCCTCCGCCAAACCGACCAGCGAGGTCAAGGGCGTGCGGATGTCATGCGACAGCGCCGCGAGCAGGGAATGGCGCAGGCGTTCCGATTCCATGTCGAGCATCGCGCGCTGCGCCACGTCGATGTAATGCACGCGCTCCAGGGCGATCGCGACCAGCGCGCCGAAGATGCCGAGCTGCTGCGGCGCATTGGTTCTGGATCCATGGAGCTGCACCGCCAGCACGCCGCGCGGCCGCACCGGCGCGATGAGCGGCACGTAGAGAAACCGGGACGCGGGCATCATGTCGGTGCCCGGGCCGGCCGGACGGGCGTTGTCGAACGCCCATTGCGCCACGCCCAGCTCGAGCACGCCGAACGGCATGGCCGGCGCGCCGTCGCCCGGCGTCTCCGCCATCCGCAGGCGGTTGTCCTCGTCGGGCAGGAGCAGGGCGGAGGGCGCGAAGAACATCGCGCGCACATGGTGGCGGGTCAGCTCGGCGATCTGCTCGCGCTGCAGCGTGCCGGACAATTCCTTGGCGAATTCATACAAGGCATGGGTCTGGGCCTCGCGTCCCAGCGCCGCGCGCGCCTGTTCCCGCAGCTGGCTGGTGAGCTGAGCGATGAGCAGGCCGGTGATCAGCATGACAACGAAGGTGATCAGGTACTGGCCGTCGGCCACGGTGAACGAGAACGGCGGCGGCACGAAGGCAAAGTCGAACGCGCCCACGCTCACCAGCGTGGCGGCCACGGCAGGCCCGCGGCCGAGCAGCGCGGCGCATGCCACCACGACCAGCAGGAACAGCATGATGATGTTCACCAGGTCGAGGTAGTGCGTCAGCGGCGTGGCGAGCAGCGCGCAGCAGAGCGGCGCGACCACCGCCGCCGCATAGGCGCGGCCCGGCGAAATCCGTTCGGGTGGCCGGGACGTGTTCATGACCTGGGCTGGCGCGAATTCGGGCGGGAAGCATTCATGACGCCAGCGTAGTGGAAAGCGCATAAATTTGTTGTAAAAACCCGCGCCGGCCTGATGGCGTCGGCACCAGGCGTCGTGCCGGACCCGACTTTTCGGGCGGCGGATGTCGGGCGCCGGCCAACTGCCTGCGCCATGGCAATTTTTGCCACGAATTTATAAGCCGTTGATTGGGAAAGGAAATTTTGTTCCGGTGAAGGTGGCGAAGGCATGGCATGCGCCGTGCAATGGATGAAGCAAGGCATGGCAGGTTCCGACAAGTCGAAGTTGGCAAGGAAGCGTCGGAGGAGGTCGTCATGCTCACCTTCTTCCATCACATCGAGCTTGCGAGGACCACCATGAACGTTGCCGCCAGAAACGCCCTGATCCACACCGCGCAGATCGCGCTCGTCATCGCCGCCTTCGGCGCCGCCGTGACGCGCCTGGGCAGCACCGCCGCCCCGGAGACAGAGGCCGCGCTGCCCGTGCCCGCCGCCATCGCCACCTATCCCGCCGCCTTGCCGGTCACGGTCTTGCCGGAGGAAGTTGCGTCCGGTGACGACGCGTCGGCCGATGCCATCCCGCGCGTGGTCATCACCGCCAAACGCATGACCGCGGCGGAGAAGGCCGCGTTCGACGAGCAGGAACAGCGCTACCGCATGGCGATGCGCGACGCCCTGCCGGTCATGGTCCATCCCTGATCAGCTCACTCCCAGACCTTGAGCTTGAGCTGGAAGGAGATCGCGCCGTAGAGTCGGTCCTTGTAGGTCGGGACGATGCCGATGTTCAAGCCGAGCCGCTCGCCTTCCAGCGTCAGCACCGGGATCGCCGCCAGGAACCAGCCGCCGTCGCGCATCTTCGGATAGCCGCTGAAGCCCCCGACCACGGCGCCCGCCTGGAACGGGCCGATGGTGAAAGGCTGGTAGTACACGCCGGCGTAGTTGGAATACGCCCGGTCGCTGTTGTAGAAGCGGCCGGCCGTCAGCGACGTGACGGTCGACATGCGGTATTCCACGCCCAGCCCGGGGTTGCTGTCGTTCAGTCCCTTGTCGCGCTGGAAGTGCGCGGAGTAGAAGCCGGGATTGACCCACCACTGCGACAGCGGGCGGGACTCGATGCTGCTGAAGAAGGGCTCGGCATGCAGCGGGGCGCTGGCGAGGCAGGCAAGGGCAAGGGTGGTCAGCAGCGCCGGACGGCGCGGGGATGCGTGCATTTTCATTGCGATCGGGTAAGGGTTGGATTGGCGACAATTATCGGTGATTTGGGGGACGCAGTGTGCCCGAAGGGTGCCGAGCGCAATGCCGAAGGCGAGCCTGCGTTGTCCCTTCTGACGTCGCCGAAAGGGAGGGCGGCCAAGCGGAAAAAGAAGCGTGGCTGTCTGAGCCGAAGGCGAGTTTCCACGCTTCCCGCTTGGCCGTCCTCTCTTTCGGGAACCCCGCAGGGGCGACGGCAGCAGGGTCGCCTTTCTTTGGTTTCTTTCGTGGGGCCCGCCTAGGGGCGAGACAAAGAAAGAAACTGGCCCGCCGGGGCCAGACCCGGCACCGCCCCACGGAGTGGGAACCCCAACCGGTTCACCGGAGAGAAATCGGAACGCAAACAGAAATGGGAGTCCACGATCTGCCTTGCAAGGCAGATCGGTTACGCAGGCGCAAGGCAGTGCCTTGCGAACCCCTGCTTCACCCCCGTCTACGCGGGGATGACAGAGGTTCGCGCGGATGCCGGAGGTTTGCGCAGAAAACGGAGAGTTTCGCGGACGCCGACAATCAGCGCAAACCACGAAAACAGCCAGTTCCGATAGCGATGGTCAGGACAAACGACCATCCCCAACTCAAATCCCGCAAGCCTCTCCACCCGCGCCCAGCTTGGCCGCGTCCTTCGCCGCCTGCACCGTCATGTCCTGCGGCACCGCCACGCCATTCTTCACGGCCGTCATCTCCGCGAGAATCGAAATCGCGATCTCCGACGGCGTCTTGCTGCCGATGTACAAGCCGATCGGTCCATGCAACCGCGCCAGCTGAGCGTCATCCAGGTCGAACAGCTTGAGCCGCTCGCGCCGCTTGGCATTGTTGACGCGCGAACCGATCGCCCCGACGTAGAAGGCGTCGGTCTTCAGCGCTTCCATCAGCGCCAGGTCGTCGAGCTTGGGATCATGGGTCAGGGCCACTACCGCGCTGCGATGGTCGAGCTTCATGTCGAGCACCAGGTCATCCGGCATTCCATGCAGCAGTTCCACGCCGTCGATGTTCCAGCCTTCGCGGTATTCCTCGCGCGGATCGCAGACCGTCACGCGATAGTCCATGCCGGCGGCGATGCTGGCGAGGAAACGCGACAACTGCCCGGCGCCGATGATGAGCAGGCGCCAGCGCGGTCCGTGGATGGTGGTGAGGGCGGATTCCGAAACCTGCATGGCCATGCCGCTCGTGGCGGGGCCGAGGATGACTGCGCCGCTGCCGAGGTCGAGCCGGCGCGCCACGAGTTCGCGGCGTCCCAGGCGCTCGAGCAGCTCGGCGATGCCGCTGGCCGGGCCGAGGGGTTCAATGGCAAGCTGCAGGGTGCCGCCGCAGGGCAGGCCGAAGCGGTGGGCCTCGTCGGCGGTGATGCCGTAGGTCACGAGTTCCGGAAGGGTGCGGGTAATGCCCTCGGCGCGCACCTTGGCGATCAGGTCGTCCTCGATGCAGCCGCCGGAGACCGATCCGACCACGATGCCATCCTCGGAAATGGCGAGCATCGCGCCTTCCGGGCGGGGGCTGGAACCCCAGGTGCGGATGACCGTCACCAGCTGGCAGCGCTTGCCGGCGGCAATCCATTGCGCGCAATTCTTCAGTACGTCGAGGTCGATGGTGTCCATGATGTCTCCTCAATGCCGCACGGGGCGGCAGGCGTGGCCGGGCGCGGCTTTTCTTGTCGTCTTCTGATGCCGTCCAAGCCCTTAGCTTAACCTGTTCCCGGCCGGTTTGCCGGTGGCTTCAAAATGTTTCGCGGCATCGATGCGCTTGTTTGATCTTTCGCAGAAGGCGCGGCAGGCGTTGATTTCCAATAAGCGATGCGCGAACGTCAACCGCGGCATGCTTCCGTCCGTACGACATGTGGCTTGCCGGAAATCTTCCCCGACGTCTTCGCCCTGGCCGCGTCATGGCACGCCAGATGCCGGCGCCAGCCCCCGAGAACACCACACAAGGAGACGAAATTGGCGATCCAGTTATCCCTGAAGGTCAACGGCAAGGCGGTGCAGGCGGAGGTGGAACCGCGCCTGCTCCTGGTCGATTTCATCCGGCAGCACCTGCGCCTCACCGGCACCCACGTCGGCTGCGACACCAGCCAGTGCGGCGCCTGCACGGTGCTGGCCAACGGCATGGCGATCAAGGCCTGCTCCGCGCTGGCGGCGCAATTCCAGGGCGCCGAGATCACGACCATCGAAGGCATCGGCGCGGCCGATGGCTCGCTGCACCCGATGCAGGAAGCCTTCCGCTCCTGCCACGGCCTGCAATGCGGCTTCTGCACGCCGGGCATGGTGATGAATGCCATCGACCTCGTGCAGCGCTGCCCGAATGCTGACGAGAAGACCATCCGCGAGCAGCTCGACGGCAACATCTGCCGCTGCACCGGCTACCACAACATCGTCAAGGCGGTGCAGGCCGGCGCCGCCGGCATGCAGGCCGCCTCCCAGGCGCAAGCCCAGCCCGCACTGCAGGGAGCCTGACATGAACGCACCCACCGACATGAAGCTTGCCACCGGCATCGGCGCGCCCGTGCTGCGCAAGGAAGACTACCGCTTCCTGACCGGCAGCGGCCGCTATACCGACGACGTGCGCATGGATCACCAGACCTATGCCTGCTTCCTGCGTTCGCCGCATGCCCATGCGCGCATCAAGGGCATCGGCAAGGATGCCGCCCTGGCCGCGCCCGGCGTGGTCGCGATCTATACCGGCGACGACCTCGCCGCCGACAAGGTCGGCGGCCTGCCGTGCGGCTGGCTGATCACCGACGTCCATGGGCAGCCGATGAAGGAACCGCCCCATCCGGTGCTGGCGCAGGGTGTTGCCCGCCACGTCGGCGACCCGGTGGCCATGGTCATCGCCGAGTCCTACCTGCAGGCCAAGGACGCCGCCGAACTGCTCGAGGTCGACTACGAGGTCATGCCCGCCGTGGCCGACGTGCGCGACGCCCTCCAGTCCGGCGCGCCCGCGGTGCACGACATCGCTCCCGACAACCGCTGCTACACCTGGTCGCTGGGCGACAAGGCCGCGGTCGACGCCGCCTTCGCCCAGGCCGCCCACGTGACGAAGCTCGACCTGATCAACAACCGCCTCGTGCCCAACGCCATCGAGCCGCGCGCCGTCTCGGCCTCCTACAACCGCGCCGAGGACAGCTACACCGTCTACGTCGCCAACCAGAATCCGCACGTCGAGCGCCTGCTGATGACCGCGTTCGTGCTCTCGCTGCCCGAGCACAAGGTGCGCATCATCGCGCCCGACGTCGGCGGCGGATTCGGCTCCAAGATCTTCCTGTACGCCGAGGATGCCGCCCTGACCTGGGCCGCGCGCAAGACCAACCGGCCGGTGAAGTGGACGGCGGAGCGCTCGGAAGCCTTCATGTCCGACGCCCACGGCCGCGACCACGTCACCACCGCCGAACTCGCGCTGGACAAGGACGGACACTTCCTCGCGATGCGGGTGCATACCGCCGCCAACCTCGGCGCCTATCTCTCGACCTTCGCCTCGTCGGTGCCGACAATCCTGTATGCCACGCTGCTCGCCGGCCAGTACAAGACGCCGCACATCTACGCCGAAGTGGATGGCGTGTTCACCCACACCGTGCCGGTGGACGCCTACCGCGGCGCGGGGCGCCCCGAGGCGGCCTACGTGGTCGAACGGCTGGTGTCGGCGGCGGCGCGCGAGATGGGCATTGACCAGGCCGAGATCCGGCGCCGCAACTTCATCACCAACTTCCCGTACCAGACGCCGGTGGCCCTGCAATACGACGTGGGCGACTTCAACGCCTGCCTCGACGGCGCGATGGACCTGGCAGACGTCGCCGGATTCCCGGCCCGGCGCGAGGAAGCGAAGCAGCGCGGCAAGCTGCGCGGGATCGGTTATTCGACCTACATCGAGGCCTGCGGGCTGGCGCCGTCCAACATCGCGGGCGCGCTGGGCGCGCGTGCAGGCCTGTACGAGGTCGGCGAGATCCGCGTCAACCCGACCGGCAGCGTGACGGTGTTCACCGGCTCGCACAGCCACGGCCAGGGCCACGAAACCACCTTCGCCCAGGTAGTCGCCGACCGGCTCGGCATCGGAATCGACCAGGTCGACATCGTGCACGGCGACACCGGCCGCGTACCCTTCGGCATGGGCACCTACGGCTCGCGCTCCCTCTCGGTAGGCGGGTCCGCCATCATGAAGGCGCTCGACAAGATCGAAGCCAAGGGCAAGAAGATCGCCGCCCACCTGCTGGAAGCGGCGGACACCGACATCGAGTTCAAGGACGGCAAGTTCACCGTCGCCGGCACCGACAAGAGCGTGCCTTTCGGACAGGTTGCCTTCACCGCCTACGTGCCGCACAACTATCCGCTGGAAAAGCTGGAGCCCGGCCTGAACGAAACCGCGTTCTACGATCCGACCAACTTCACCTACCCCGGCGGCGCGCACATCTGCGAAGTCGAGGTCGACCCGGACACCGGCCAGGTGGAAGTGGTGGCGATGACTGCGGTGGATGACTTCGGCAACATCATCAACCCGATGATCGTCGCCGGGCAGGTGCATGGCGGCCTGGCCCAGGGCATCGGCCAGGCGCTGCTGGAAAACTGCGTCTACGACCGCGAGTCCGGACAACTGCTGACCGGCAGCTTCATGGACTACGCCATGCCGCGCGCGTCCGACGTGCCGTCCTTCAAGGTGGATCACCGGATTACGCCCTGCACGCACAATCCGCTCGGCGCGAAGGGCTGCGGCGAGGCGGGCGCGATCGGTTCGCCGCCGGCGGTCATCAACGCGGTGATCGACGCGCTGGCGCCGCTGGGCGTGACGCACATCGACATGCCGGCGTCGCCGCAGCGGGTCTGGCAAGCCATCCGGCAGGCCGGGGGCAACGCCTCCCCCGCCCAGGGCGGCAACGCCAGCGCCCGGGGACTGGACGATTCTTCCATCCCGGTCACCTACCCCCAAGCTTGAGGAAACGACGATGTATGCATTCGAACTGCATCAGCCCAAGACGCTGAACGACGCCGTCACCCTGCTCGGGCAGGGCGACGTCAAACCCCTGGCCGGCGGCCAGACCCTGGTCGCCACGCTGAAGACGCGGCTGGCCTTCGCCGAGCAGCTCGTCGACCTCGGCGGCATCCCGGAGCTGCGCGGCATCCGCCGTGACGGCGACATGATCGTCATCGGCGCGACCACCCGCCACGCGGAGGTGGCGAAGTCCGACCTCGTGCAGCAGGCCATTCCCGGGCTCGCCAGCCTCGCCGGCCAGATCGGCGACCCGCAGGTGCGCAACCTCGGCACCCTCGGCGGCTCGGTCGCGAACAGCGATCCCGCGGCCTGCTATCCCGCCGCGGTGCTCGGGCTGGGAGCGACCGTCTGCACCAACCGGCGCCAGATCGCGGCCGACGACTTCTTCCTCGGCCTGTACCAGACCGCGCTGGAAGAGGGCGAACTCATCACCGAGATCCGTTTTCCCGTGGCGAGCCGCTCGGCCTATGAAAAATTCCGCAATCCCGCCTCGCACTTCGCGCTGGCGGGCGTCTTCGTCAGCCAGCGCGACGGCGACAAGCAGGTCCGGGTCGCCGTCACCGGATGCGGGCCTTGCGTCTTCCGCGCCACCGCCATCGAGGATGCCCTGGGCCGGGACTATCGCCCGGAGGTGGCGAAGGGAGTGACGCTTTCCCCGCAGGGCCTGAACACCGACCTGCATGCGAGCGCGGAATACCGCGCCCACCTCATCCCGGTGCTGGCGGCCCGCGCGGTGGCGCAAACCCTGGCCTGAGCGAGCCGATGACGGAAAACATCGACGCGGTGGCGAGGCTGCTGGAATCGCAGGACTACCTGCCGGACCGGCGCCTCGCCACCACCCTGTTTCTCGCGCTGCGCATGGGCCGGCCGCTGTTCCTGGAAGGCGAGGCGGGGGTCGGCAAGACCGAGGTCGCCAAGGCGCTCGCCGCCGGCCTCGGCCGCCGGCTGGTGCGCCTGCAATGCTACGAGGGGCTCGACATCGCCAGCGCGGTCTACGAATGGAACTACCCGCGCCAGATGATCGAGATCCGTCTCGCGGAAGCCACCCGGGCCGGGGAAGCCGGCCTCAAGGACAACCTCGAGGCTGGCATCTTTTCCGAGCGTTTCCTCATCCGGCGCCCCATCCTCCAGGCGCTGGAGCCGAGCGATGGCAAGCCGCCCGTCCTGCTCATCGACGAACTCGACCGCACCGACGAACCCTTCGAAGCCTACCTGCTCGAGGTGCTGGCCGAATACCAGGTCACCATTCCGGAAATCGGCACGATACGCTGCGCCGAACCGCCCATCGTCATCATCACCTCCAACCGCACCCGCGAAATCCACGACGCGGTCAAGCGCCGCTGCTTCTATCACTGGGTGGATTATCCCGACAAGGAACGCGAACTCGCCATCGTCCGCCGCAAGGCGCCGGGCGCGGCCGAGGCGCTCAGCCGGGAAGTCACCGGTTTCGTCGCCCGGCTGCGCGGCATGGACCTCGTCAAGCCGCCCGGGGTGGCCGAAACCATCGACTGGGCGAATGCCTTGTCCGCGCTCGACCGCGAACGCATCGATCCGGAAGTGGTCGGCGAGACGCTCGGCCTGCTGCTGAAATACCAGGACGATATCGCCAGCATCGACCGCCCGGCCCTGGAACGGCTGATTGAGGAAGTCAGGCGGGACATGGCGACATGAGCAGCGGTATTCCCGCCGGTGCCGATGGTTCTGATGGTGCCGCCGGTGCCAGCCCTGCCGGAGACGGCATGCTTGCCCGGAACATCGTGCATTTCACCCGGGTGCTTCGGCGCGCCGGCCTGCCGCTCGGCCCCGCCGTCGCCATCGATGCGCTGCGCGCGGTGAGGGCGGTGGGGTTGGGAAGCCGGCAAGACTTTTATTTCGCGCTGTCGGCAGTGATGGTGCAGCGGCATGAGCAGCAGTTCGTATTCGACGAAGCCTTCCAGCGGTTCTGGCAGGATCCGTCGCGCGTCGGCCAGCAGTTGCAGGAGTTGCTGCGCCTGCTCGGCGGCCTGCGCTCGGTGCCCGCCCGGCGTCCGCCGCCGCCCCAGCGCGTCGCGCAAGCCCTCTTTCCGAACATGGGCCGGGCCGCGGACAGTCCCGCCCAGCCGCCGCAGATCAGCATCGATTCCAGCGATACCGCCTCGGCCCGCGAAACCCTGCAGCACAAGGATTTCGCCAGCATGACGCCCGACGAATTGCGCGAAGCCCGCCGCATGATCGCCAGCATGCGCCTGCCCCTGCCGCGCCTGCCGGGACGGCGCACCCGCTCCGATCCGCGCGGTCCGCGGGTCGACCTGCGCGGCACCATGAAGTCCATGATGCGCGAACCCGACGGCATGGCGGCGCTGCGTTTTCGGAGCCTGGTGCGGCGTCCGCCCACGGTGATCGTGCTGTGCGACATCTCGCGCTCGATGGAACCCTATACCCGCATGCTGCTGCATTTCATGCATGCGCTGACCAATGACCGCGACCGCGTGCACACCTTCCTGTTCGGCACCCAGCTCAGCAACATCTCGCGCGCGCTGCGCGACCGCGACGTGGACGTGGCGCTCGACAAGGTCGCCCGGCAGGTGCATGACTGGGCCGGAGGCACGCGCATCGGCGCCTGCCTCAAGGAATTCAACCGGCGCTGGGCGCGGCGGCTCATGGCGCAGGGCGCGGTGGTGCTGATCATCAGCGACGGCCTGGAAGGCGAGGAGGCCGACGACCTGGGCAAGCAGATGCAGGCGCTGCGGCTGGCCAGCCGCTGGATGATCTGGCTGAACCCGCTGCTGCGCTACGAGCGGTTCGAGGCCAGGCCGGCGGGCATTCGCGCCATGCTGCCCCACGTCGACCGGTTCCTGCCGGTGCATCACCTGAACAGCCTGGAAGCGCTAGGACGCGCCTTGTCGTCGCTGCAGGCGAACCGTCGCCATGCGGTTCCCGTTGCGCCAACCAAGATGCGAGGATGAAGCATGGATATGTCGAGTGCCCGCCGCGTGCCGGCATCGCGCGAAGCCGTCTGGCTGGCGCTCAACGATCCCGACACGCTGAAGCAATGCGTGGCGGGGTGCGAACGTTTCGAGGCGGTCGGCGACAACGCCTACCAGATCACCATGGTGTCGAAGATCGGATCGATCCGGACCCGCTTCAATGGCAAGCTGCTTGTGGCCGATTCCAATCCGCCGGAGTCTTACACGCTGGTTTTCGAGGGGGAGGGCGGGATGGCGGGGTTTGCCAAGGGGAGGGCGCAGGTGACGCTCTCCGTCGAGGGCGTGGAGACGTTACTGGCCTATACCGCGAATGCCCAGATCGGGGGGAAGCTCGCCCAGATCGGGTCGCGCTTGCTCGATGCGGCGGCGGGGAAGATGGCGGATGAGTTTTTTGCCGCTTTCGTGCGGAGGTTGAGCGAGGGGGCGGTGGAACCCGGTGCTTCGGCTTCGGCTGAAGCGGAGGATACCGTGATCGGAACGGGTAGGGCGAAGGAGGAAGGGGCGTAGCTCGCTAGCTTTTAGGGCTCGCCGCTGACGTCCACACCACCCTCCGTCATTCCCGCGAAGGCGGGAATCCGTTTCGCTTGCTAAGCGCGACTCACGGGGCCATCCTCACCCAGCCCGCCCCAGAAACAAGGCATTCAGCTCCTTCCCCGAAGCCGCCCCGGCAAAACCATCGAAGCGGCCCTTCGCGAGCACCTGCGCCGCCTGCATGAAACCGCCCCAGGCTGCGCGCGCCAGCGCACCTCCCACGCTGATGCGCCGCACCCCAAGCCCGGCCAGTTCCTCCTGGGTGAAATCCGACGCCGCACCGACCAGAACGTTCACCGGTTTCGGCGCGACCGCGGCAACCACGGCCTCGATCTGCCCGCGGGTCTGGATGCCCGGCGCATACAGGCAATCCGCGCCGGCATCGGCATAGGCCCGCAGGCGCTTGATCGTGTCGTCGAGATCCGGCGCGCCGACGAAGAAATTTTCCGCGCGGCCGATCAGCAGCGTGTCGCCGCCGCATTCGTCGATGGCGCGGCGGGCGGCCTTGAGGCGCTGCACCGCGACGTCGAGCGGAAACAGGGGCGCGGCCGGATCGCCGGTGGAATCCTCGATCGACAAGCCGGCGATGCCGGTGCCGACGGCGAGCGCCACGCTGTCCGCCACGCCGGCCGGATCGTCGCCGAAACCGTTCTCGAAGTCGGCGTTGACGGGCAAGTCGGTCGCCTCGGCCATCATCCGCAGGTGATCGAGCACGGCGTCGCGGGTCACATGATTGTCGGCACGCCCGGTCGACCAGGCAAATCCCGAGCTCGTGGTGGCGATGGCGGAAAAGCCGAGGCTTTCCAGGTAGCGTGCGCTGCCGGCGTCCCAGGGATTGGGAAGCATGAAGCAGCCGGACGTGTGCAATGCGCGGAAGGCAGCGCGTTTTTCGGCGACGGTTCGTGACATCTGGGCTCCTTGCGGTTGAGGGTTGGCATGCGGAGTGTAGCGGAAGCTTGGTCCTGGCCGGGTGTTGTTGCGGCAAGGAACGGCCACGCCCTGCTTAGGATGCGGATGAGCAATATTTCTCTTGCTATCGTGTCTCGAATTCGGCAAAGCTAGCGACAGATCAACAGGAAGGCCCGATCCAGCGTCTATGCTGCACCGCATCAGGACCGGTAAAAACACTTGCCATGGTCCTCGGGAAACATTGCTTAGGGAGGGTATATGACCCAGCGAATATGGAAGAAAGGCGACAGGGTGACGTGGCGCTGCGAGGATGCGCCGCTCAAGGTCAGCCCGATACCTGCGCGCGTGGTGCAGGAGGATGAAGGCGCGGAGATCGCGATCGACATCTTGTTGCGCATCGGCAGCCAATGGGTGAGGGAACGCAGGCGGGTTCCCGCATCCAGCCTGATGGAGCGCCGCCGCGTCATTCCGCAACTCGACGAAGAATTGATCGAGATGCGCTTCGATTGATGCCCAGGACTGATGACGACTGGTGCGCGACGGCGGGCCGCGCCGCGTGTCACTGCACCAGTTTCGCTTCCGCCTCCGCCTTGCGCGCCTTCTTGCCTTTCCGGCCTTCCTTGGCCTCTCCGGCTTGTGTGGCTTGTGCAGCACCCTTGAAGCCGCCGTCGTCGTCATGCCCGAATGCATCGTTGTCGCGGATCAGCGACGGGTGAGAGAGATGTTCCCGCTCCTCCAGCATGGCATCGGCGATGCGATAGGCGAGGGTCACCAGTTTCCTCAGGTTCTTGCCCTTGCTGTAGTCGTCGTCCTCGCGAAGCAGGCCATTGAGCGCCTGTCCGGCAAAAAAGTCACGTGGTTCCATCTGGGTCACCTTTCGGCTGTGGTCATGGCACGCAGGCCGGTCCCTGATTATTTGCCCTTGGGATTTTGTCTGCATTGCGTTCAATCAACGGATAATTTCCAAGAACCGCGATACCGGCGCCGGGTTCTAACAAGCGACCCCTCCGGCAAGGCACATGCAAGGCGGATGGACCGGCCAGCGGGGATCGCTTCCGAGTGATTCAGCCATGAAAGGAGAAACCATGGAAATGAGCACGCAAGACGTCTTGAAAGCCTTCGATGCACTGGGCGGCACGGTGCACGACATACACGAAATCAAGCAGGAGATCGAACAGCGGCATGCGAAGGAAGGCTGCGATCCGCACGACATCACCCATGCCATCGGCCGCGCCATCAACGAAGGCAAGCTGGCCTGGACTCCGATGCGCGCGTTGCGCCGCCTGTCCTGAGCCCGCCGCGAAGGACCAATGAGCCGTTGACCGGGGGCAAGGAAAGCGTCGGCAGGACTTCCAGGCCGCGGCGCCTGGCCGCGCGTGCCGCGTGCCTCGTCCTCGCTGCCTGCATCGCGCCTTCCTTGCCGGCGGCCGATGCCATCGACGGGAGCGCCGACAATACCGGCCTGGCGGCGCTGATCAATGCATTCCGCGCCGCCCCGGGCGCGTGCGGGGGCAAGCCCGCGCAGGCAGCCGCGCCTCTCGCCATCCAGCCTGCCTTGAGCAAGACGCCGCTCACGCCGAAGACCTATCTGCCGCAGGCGCTGGAGCGGCTGGGGTATCCGGTCGAGCGGGCTGAAGGCATCTACGTCTCGGGTCCGCAGGATGCGGAGTCGGCGCTGGGCGCGATCCGGAATGCCTATTGCGCCAGCCTGCTGAGCACGCAATACAGCAGCATCGGCGTCGCGCGTTCCGGCAACGACTGGCTGATCGTGCTGGCGCAGCCGCAGCGCGTGCCCCAATTGCCGGACTGGACGGAGGCGGGCCAGGACATCCTGCGCCTCACCAATGCCGCGCGCGCCGTGGCGCATACCTGCGGCGACCGGGCGTTTCCTCCAGCGCCGCCCTTGTCCTGGCGTTCCACGCTGGGCGAGGCGGCGCTGCGCCACAGCCGCGACATGGCGGCAAGGCGCAGCCTGCAGCACCAGGGCTCGGATGGCAGCGACCCCGGTTCTCGCGCGCTCGATGCCGGCTACCGCTGGCGGCGCGTCGGCGAAAACATCGCCTCGGGACAATTCACCCCCGAAGAGGCCGTCTCCGGCTGGCTGTCCAGTCCGCCGCATTGCGCGAACCTGATGGATCCGCGCCTGACCGAGATGGGCGCGGCCTATGCCTTGCAGGCAGGGAGCCGGGTGGTTTACTGGACGCAGCTCTTCGGCGCGCCGCAATAAACGATTTTCGGGAAACGCCTCAGGCCGGGCCGGGCGCCCCGCCGGCGAGAACGAGGTCGCGCGCCTGCTCGCACCAGTAGCCAGCGGCGTGGAGATAGCCCTCCCAGACGCAGCCATTGCAGCCGCGTCCGCAGCAGGTGGTGGGTTCTTCCGGCGGATCGCGGAAGACGATGCCGAGCCGGTCCAGCTTGTGCTGGAGCTCGGCGATCCATTGCCGTGCCTGGCCGGCATTGGCGGGAAGCGCTTGGGTGGTCACGTGGCGAGGGCGGAAAGTGCTTGGGTCGCGGCAGTATACCGGCCCGGACCTCGGCCCGTCTTGCTCAGCCCGTCATGGCTTCCACCTTCACCTGCACCGCGGCCGTCCGGCCTTCCCGCACCACTTCCACGTCCACCGTCGATCCCGGTTTGGCGCTGCCCACGAGACGCGCCATGTCCGCCGCGGTCTGCACCTGCTCCTTGTTCACCGACACGATCACGTCGCCAGGACGCAGGCCCGCCCGGTCGGCCGGGCCGTTGCGCTGCACCGCGGCCACCAGCACGCCATGTGCATTCTTCATGCCCAGCGACTGGGCGAGATCCTGGGTGAGTTCCTGCAGCTGCACGCCGATGCGTCCGCGTGTCACCTTGCCGGTTTCCTGGAGCTGCTTCGCGATGTCCATCGCGATGTTGATCGGGATCGCGAAGGAAATCCCCATGTAGCCGCCGGTCTGGCTGTAGATCTGGGAATTGATGCCCACCACCTCGCCGCGTGTGCTGAACAGCGGGCCGCCGGAATTGCCCGGATTGACGGCGACGTCGGTCTGGATGAACGGCACGTAGCTGCCTCCCGGCAGGATGCGGCCGATCGCGCTGACCACGCCCACCGTGATGCTGCTCTCGAAGCCGAAGGGCGAACCGATCGCCGCTACCCATTCGCCGGGTTCGAGCCTGGACGGATCGCCGATCTTGACCACCGGAACGTTGTCGGCGTCGATCTTCAGCAAGGCGACGTCGGTGAACACGTCCGCGCCGATCACCCTGGCCTTGAACTGGCGCTTGTCGGTCAGCTTGACAGAAACTTCGTCCATGTCGGCGATGACGTGGGCATTGGTCAGCACGAAGCCATCCTTGCTGATCACGAAGCCCGACCCCACGCTGCCGGTCGGCGCTTCGCCCATGTCGGGCTGGCCGCCGAAGCGGCGAAAGAATTCGTACAGCGGGTCGCCCTGGCGCATCGGCGCCGGCGTGCCGCGCTTGATCGCGCTGACGTTCACCACCGCCGGGCCTTCCTGCTTCACCAGGCTGGCGAAGTTCGGCAGGGTGATTCCGCCGGCCGCGGCGGCCGGAGCGGCGGGGGCGGATTGCGGTGCCGCCGGGGCGGGTGCCTGGGCAGCCGGCGGATTGCCCGGCGCGGCGGGCGGCTTGTCGCTCTTGCCGCATCCGGCCAGCGAAAGCGCCAGGCACGCGGCGGACAGCATGGTGAACCAATGTTTGGCTGGCATGGCGGCTTTCATGACTCCGGCGGGGGCGTTGGACGATGGGCGGGTGTCAGGTTAGACGTGCCATTCAGGCAAGGTTCCGCGCGGTGAAAGTCGTGGCTAGGGATTGCGTCGGAGAAAGCAAGGAGCAATCCTTGGCCGAGACTCAGCCAGTCTTTTCCCTCCGGTTGAAGTCGACGGCAGCCTGAACGAGCGCCAGGAACGCCGGCTCGTCGAGGGCGTCTCCCTGCTTCAGGTCGATGGCACGGCGAACCTTGCCATCCAGGCTCGCATTGAACAGGCCATGCGGATCATCCAGCGCCGCGCCATGGACGAAGGTGAGCTTCACCTTGTCCTTGTACGTCTCGCCGGTGCAAATGATTCCGTCGCAGGACCAGGTTGGGACGCCGGACGGATTGGAAGGCTTCTTCCACTTGTACTCTTCGGTCGCCTGCGGCGCCGCGCGCCTGATCAAAGCGCGTACGCTATCCAGCACCTCGCTTCGCCAATCCCCTGCTGCCGCTGCCTCGTCCTTGATGATGGTCATCGAATACATGCTCCATGAAAGTTCGCATTCTTGAAACGAAAAACCCGGCGCGGAACCCTAGTTGCCCGCGCTCTCCGCCATGGGCTGCAGTTGACGCAAGCCGATGCGCTCGTTGGCTTCCGCGCGCCAGACCACCTGGTTGTCGACTGCATAGAGCCAGCAGGGAGAACCATGGGCTTCGCAACGTTCCAGGACGGTCTTCATGGAACGGGAGTCGTTGCCCAGGTGACTCCAGTGGCCGCGGGCGCTGATGGCAAATGCCTTGGGAGCGGATAGGTTGAGATATTGGCTGTATCCCTCGCGTGCGCGTTCGCTCACGAAGGGCATGGCGGCGACGTCATCGGCCGGCGCGAAATTGCTGGCCGACGGACGATGAAACAGGTGCTGCCTGGGCGGAAACGGCACGAAGACCACGTTGCCGTCGACGGCGTAGAGCCTGCATGGACCGCCGAATTTTTCGCACTTCTGCAATGCCGACTGCATGGCATCGGGGATGCCATGCGCACGCGCGATGGCGCCACGATCGGAGATGGCGATCGCCTTGGGCACCGCCCAGGTCAGATATTCCCGATACAGGTCGCGTCCTTTTTCACCAGTATTCGGCAAGGCCTTGATGTCGTCCAGCGCGGCAAAGCTTGTCGGCGCCGGCAGCGGATCGCGGTGCGTCACCCGCGCCGTCACGGTCTGGATGCCGGCGGCGCTGGCCTGTTTCGCGCCAGCGGCGTTTTCGAAGGCGTTGCCTGTCTCGGGCATGGCACGCCTCTGCCTCGGCTCGATGACGTTGCTCGCCTTCCAGACCACGACGTCGTCGTACGCATAAAGCTGACAGCCGCTCGCGCGTTCGTTGCAGCGATCCGTGGCGCGCTGCACCGCGGCCGAGGTGTCCGACGACCAGTAAGCGCGGCCGTCGGAAGACAGCACGAAGGCCCGAGGTACCGGCTTTTCCAGCCATTGCGCATAGGCTTTCCGCGCCGCCTCGGAAGGAACGGCGTTGACGTTGGCCGCATCCGCAAAACCGCTTGCCGGCGGCAGGTCGAATCGCTTGTCGTGGACCTTCGATTGATTGCGGCCCGGGGCGGCGCCTTCCGCCGGCTTGGGCGCGGCAATCGAAACGACGTCGCCCATGACGACTTTCACCGAGACCGGGTATTCGTAGGCGGCGCCGGACGAATGGTCGATGGCGGCGCCGATCAAACCGCCCACGAGGATGTTGCCGTACATGGCCGCGCGCGTGGCGGATTCCACGGTGGCCATGCCGGCCGGCAGAGACTCCTTTTCGCACTTGACGGTCATTGGCGTATTCGACCGCACCACCGTGGTTTCTCCCGGCGTCTTCAACCGCCAGTTACCCTTGGTATTGCTCAGCATGCATTCGGCGCCGGCGACGTCACGGCCGCCTTTCTCCGCCGTCGTCACGACCATCGACTGCACATTACCGCCCGATACGGAGGCGCAGCCGGAAACCAGGAGCGCCGACGAGATGGCGCCAGCCGAGATGAGTCGCTTGGGCATGATGATGTTGTCGTTATGATTGCCGTGATTGTCGTGGTCGCAAGTGTAAGGGAAATCGGTTCGTGCCGAAAAGCCTTTCGCGAAAGGAGAAACCGGTTGGCGACGGCTTTCCCGACCGGGGCATGCGGACCGCGCCGGCGACCCCGAGACTGCCGGAATCCCTTGACGGATCAATGCCTTGCGAGCGGCTTGCCATTCCCGGCGTTGCCATTTCCACTCGTTTGAGTTTCCCATTCCCCCGGGATATAATCTGCCGCTCCCGCGGGCCGCAGCCGGTAGCAAGGCCGCCGGTTTCGCAGGCCGCGTGGCATGCCCCGCAAATTGCAAGGCATGTTGCAAGACTTGAACACCAACGCATCCAGAACCATCCACGCTGCCTTTACATCACGCCACGACAACCCGCCGCTGATCCGTTTTTCCGGTTCCCGTTCCCTGCTTTCATCCTGATTGCGCCAGCCTATGACGCGAGCTCTTCCGCGCACGAACTTCCATAGCTCCGACCTCATCCGCTGTCTCGCCCGCCTGGACGTGGTCGAAGGCATCGAGCCGGAGAAGGCCTTCGCGGAAAGGCTGGGCCAGTGGATCCACTTCGCCGATGCGATCACGCTGTCGGCGGTGCACGGGGACATGGCGCCATCTTCGGCTTCTCCGTCCCCCGCCCTGCAAGCCATGTCGAAAGCCGGTCATGCCGCGGGCGCTGCCCAGGCCATCACCGGGGACGTGGAGAAAATCCAGTCCATTCTTGCCGGTTCGATCACGCGAAGCTATTCTGCCAAGCCGGGAAAGTCAGGCATCAGGCTGCCCGAACCGAACCTCGAACTGCCGCTCGACGTCGCGGCCGCCTTTGCCCCGTATCGCCGCTTCCACGAGTCGCACCAGCGCGACATGAGCCTGAGCATCCCGCCCCTGCGCGCGAACGTGCGGCAGGCGCTGGCCGGCATGTCGCCGCAGCACCGGCAATTCGCCGAGCTGGACAAGACCCTGGAAAAAATCCTGGCCGAACGCGAGACGAGGCTGCTCGCCCGCGTGCCGGCGCTGCTCGGCAAGCGCTTCGCCCAGTTGTTCAGGAACCATCAACAACGCCTCGATGCCATTCCGCAGGCCGACGATCCTGCCGCATGGATGCGGCCCGGCGGCTGGCTGGCCCGCTTTCGCGAGGAGCTGCGCACGGTGCTGCTCGCCGAGCTGGATCTGCGCATGCAGCCGACGCTCGGGCTCCTGCACATGCTGCAGGCACCGTCAGCGCCCGCCGAGGCCTAGACACAGACAAACGCCATGAACAAACATCTATTTGCAATCGCCTTTCTACTCGGCCTGATCGCCATCGTCTGGGCGGGCGTCGGCTTCATCGATTCCAGCTGGCTGGCGATGTCCATGACCGCGATCATCGGCGCGGCATACGTGGCAGGCGCCATCGAGCTGCATCACTTCCGCCAGGCCACGCGCACGCTCAACGAGGCCCTGGCCGCCATTCCCGCGTCGCTGGCCGACCTGAACGACTGGCTGCCGCGCCTGCAAGAGTCCCTGCAAAACCCCGTGCGCCTGCGCATCGAGGGCGAGCGCGGCGCGTTGCCTGGCCCGGCGCTGACGCCTTACCTCGTCGGCCTGCTGGTCATGCTCGGCATGCTGGGCACCTTCCTCGGCATGGTGGTCACGCTCAAGGGGGCGGTGTTCGCGCTGGAAAAGACCACCGACCTGCAGGCCATCCGCTCTGCGCTCTCGGTGCCGGTGAAGGGGCTGGGACTGGCCTTCGGCACGTCGGTCGCCGGCGTCGCGGCGTCGGCCATGCTGGGCCTGATGGCGGCGCTGAGCCGGCGCGACCGGCTGCAGGCTTCCCAGCTTCTCGACACCAAGGTCGCCACGGTGCTGCGCCGCTTTTCCTTCGCGCACCAGCGCCAGGAAACCTTCAAGGCCTTGCAGCTGCAATCCCAGGCTTTGCCGGCCGTGGTCGACAAGCTGCAGGCCATGATGACGCAAATGGATGGCATGACCCAGCATCTCAGCCAGCGCCTGCTCGGCAACCAGGAAGAATTCCATCGCCATGTCAAGCTGGCCTACACCGAGCTGGCCGGGTCGGTCGACCAGTCGCTGCGCGACAGCATGAAGCACAGCGCCCAGGTGGCGGGTGAAAGCATCAAGCCGGTGATCACGGCCACCATGCAGGGCATCGCCGACGATGCCGCCCGGATGCACGAACGCATGGCCGGCGCCGTGCAGGCGCAGCTCGACGGCCTGTCCGCGCGCTTCAGCGAATCGGCCCATGCCGTGTCGGCGGGCTGGACCGCCGCGCTCAAGGACCAGGAAGCGTCGAATGCCAACTTCGTCGGCAACGTCGCCAAAACGCTCGATGAATTCGCCATTAATTTCGAACGGCGTTCCGGAGCGCTGGTCGAGACCGTGGCCGACGCGCATGCCCGGCTGCACGCGGCCCAGGCCGAGCAGGACGGCCGGCGCCTCGCGGCATGGACCGGGTCGCTGGATGGCATGGCCGCATCCATGCGGGAGGTCCTGCAGCAGGCCGGCGCGGAAACCCTCGAGCGGCAACGCCAGATCTGCGATGCGCTCGCCCAGTCGGTGCAAGCCATCCAGGGACAGGCGCAGGACAGCGCCGGCCAGGCACTGGCCGAAACGAGCCGGCTCATCGCCAGTGCGGAAGCGCTGATGCAGTCGCGCATGGAAGCCGAGGCCGCATGGCTCGCACGTCATCATGACAGCATGGAACAGCTCGCCGCGCTGCTGCGCTCCGAACTCGGCGCGCTCAAGGAAGACGAGGCGGCACGCGGCCAGGCCGCGGTGGACCGCCTCGCCGCGCTCCAGGATGCCGTGACCGTGCACCTGGGCACGCTGGGCACGGCCCTCGAAGCGCCGATTGCCCGCCTCATCGAGACCGCGTCCGAGGCGCCGCGCGCCGCAGCCGACGTGATCTCCCAGCTCCGCCAGGAAGTCTCCAAGGGCATGGAGCGCGACAACGCCCTGCTCGAAGAGCGCAGCCGCATCATGGAAACCCTCAACGCGCTGCTCGACGCTATCAACCATGCGTCGCGGGAACAGCGCGCGGCGATCGATTCCCTGGTGGCGTCGTCCGCTACCGCGCTCAATGCCACTTCCAGCGCCTTCACGGAAAGCGTTGCCCTGGAAGCCGGCAAGCTGTCCGACATCGCGGCGCAGGTATCCACCAGTGCCATCGACGTCGCCAGCCTGGGCGAAACCCTCGGGGCCGCGGTGCAATCCTTCCATGCCGCCAACGAGAAACTGGTTGCCGACCTGCAGCGCATCGAAGCGGCGCTTGACAAATCCATGGCGCGCAGCGACGACCAGCTTGCCTATTACGTCGCCCAGGCCCGGGAAATCATCGACCTGAGCCTCTCGTCGCAACGCGACGTCGTCGAAGAACTGCGCCGCCTGCCGTCGAAGCAAGCCCTGGTGGCGGAAGAGGCTAGATGATGGACGAGCTTGACGCAGGCATCGACCACGCCTCCCCGATCTGGCCCGCCTTCGGCGATCTCATGGCCAGCCTGCTCGGCGCGTTCGTGCTGATGCTGGTGGCGGTGGCCGCGGTTCAGATGGAGCTGACTTCGAACCTGCAGGACGAAGTCAGGAAACGCCAGATTGAGGAACAGCGCCGCATCAGCCTGGAAAAGGCGCTCGCGGTGCCGCTGGCGTCCGGACGCATCACCTTGAACAACGGACGCATCGGCATCAGCGGACAGGTGCTGTTCGCATTGAATTCCGACCAGTTGCAGCCCGAAGGCCGGCAGCTCCTCAAGAGCCTCGTCGGACCGCTGGCAGCCTACTTGTCGTCGCGCGAAGAAATGCTGATGGTCAGCGGCTTTACCGACGACAAATCCATTCGCGGCGGGCGTTTCGCCGATAACTGGGAACTGTCGGCACAACGCGCCTTGACGGTCACCCGCACGCTGATCGACGAAGGCATGCCGTCGTCGATGGTGTTCGCCGCCGCCTTCGGCTCCGAACAGCCGGTCCGGCCCAACACCGACGATGCCGCGCGCGCCCAGAACCGGCGGGTCGAGATGGCACCCGTCCCGAAAACCTCGAACCAGAAGCCGGCCCCGGCATGAGTGAGGCCGACGGCATGCCCCTCATGGAAGCGCTCAGGCAAAGCGGTGCGGCGCGCTTCGATGCCGTGCGCTGGCATCATGCGGAAGCGCTCGCCCGGCGTGCCGCGGCCTCGGAGGGCAAGGTACGGCAGTTGCTCGATGCGAAATTGACGCAGATCCTGCATGCGCTCGACGCCTGCTTCAGGCAGGGGCAGGACGAGGCCCGGGACGCGTTAGCCGCCGCGGCCGAATCGCATCCCGAGGCGTCTGCGGAGTTGCACTCCTTGTTTGCCGCGGGTGAGTTCAAGCGTTTGCATGAAGCAATCGCCGCACTCCGCAAGCCGGTCCCGACGGATACGCTTGCGTCCCTACTGCGCGACCTGGCGCATCATGATCATCAGGCTACCCCTTCCTGGGCGCCGTCTTCCTCCGATTTGCCGCTGGAACTGAAGGCGGTCAGCCAGTTCCGCGATACCTGGGCCAAGCTCAGCGCCGACAAGCAAGTCACCCAGGCGTTGCAGCAAGCCCCGAAGAACGCGGGGCCGATCAATTCACACATGCTGGTGTTGCGTTCGCTCGCATTGATGCGCGACATGTCGCCTGAGTATTTGAACCGATTTTTGTCGTATGCGGATACCTTGCTGAAGCTGGAGCAGGGCGAGGGGGAGAAGACGGTTGCGGTGAAACGCGGTGGTAAAGGTGGGAAAGCGATGAGGAAGTGAGGGGTGTTATAAGCGGACGTGTTTTCGGGTAGGCGGGAATTGCATTGTGCGTTTCTCCGGACGGCCGAAATGGGATTCTCGCCTTCGCGGGAATGACAGGGGTAGCCGGGTGCTTCCCGTGGTCGGGACAGACTTGAGCCATGCCGATGCGGTAGGAGGTCGACTCATTTGCCGTTCAGGTGATTACTACCGTCGATGACGGCATCCCCTCAACCCATCGAACAAGGTCGCCCGAAGTGACTCCCACATGGGAGTTGGTTTTCCAGCAGCTTTCTTTGGTTCCTTTCTTTGTCTGCTGACAAAGAAAGGACCTGGGCCGCCGGGACCAGCCCCGGCTAGTCCCCACGAAGTGGGAGACGCAACCGGGTCACCGGAGAAACTTGCGCAACCGCAGTAGAAATGGAATCTCCGCCTTCATGGGGATAACGGAGCGTTGAACCAACGACGAAGAAAAACACCGGCAAACACCCAAAACGGCACCGGGGCCGCCCCCGACTCAACTCAAGCTACCCTCCGATACCACCCCTCATCCGGATCCCCCGCGCCAGCCAGCGTCTGCCGCAAGAACGATTCAAACATCAGCAACGACCACAACGGCGCGGTGAAATCCCGTCGCCCGCTCTGATGCATCTCGATCATCTCCGCAACGAACGCCATGTCGAAAATACCGGTCGACGCCAGCGTCGGCCCGAGCAAGGTACGGCGCAGCACATCACGCAAGGGCCCGCGGAACCATTGCCCGATCGGTACGGCGAACCCCATCTTGTCGCGGTAGAGAATGTCGTGCGGCAGGTCGCCTTCGAGTGACTTCTTGAAGATGTACTTGCCTTCCGCGCCCTTCAGCTTGAGCGACGAGGGCAAGCCGGAAATCCACTCCACGAGTTCATGGTCGAGCAGCGGCACCCTGACTTCCAGCGCATGGGCCATGCTGGCGCGGTCCACCTTGGTGAGGATGTCCCCGGGCAGGTAGGTTTTCATGTCAAGGTACTGCACCATCGACAGGGCATCATCGGTTTGCGCCTTGGCGGCATGGTCGCGCAGGACCTGGCACGCTTCGTAGCCCTGCAGGTCGCGCCGGAAGTTCGCGGAGAAAAGCTTGCGGCGGAGCTTGTCTCCCAGCAGCGAGACGGTATGGAAATAGGCCTCAACCGAATCCCGGGCCAGCGATTCGAAAGTGGATTTCGCGCGCAGCACGCGCGGCGCCCAGTCAGCCTTGGGATAGAGGTTCCCCATCAGCCCGAAGATTGGCTTGCGCGCCGACAGCGGCAGCCGCGAACGCAGGCGTTCTTCCATCATGTGCCAGCGGTAGCGGCGGTAGCCGGCAAGGTTTTCGTCGCCGCCATCGCCCGAAAGCGCGACCGTGACGCGTTTGCGGGCGAGTTCGCAGACCCGGTAGGTTGGAATCGCGGAGCTGTCGGCGAACGGTTCGTCGTAAAGGGCGGCAAGCTTGTCGACGAGGGCGAAATCGTTGGTCGCCACCTGCTCGACATGGTGTCTAGTTCCATATCGCTCCGCGACTTCCTGGGCGTAACGGGATTCGTCGAACTTGGCGTCATCGAAGGAAATCGAACAGGTGTTGACGGGCTCCTTGCTCAGGCTGGCCATGGCGCTGACCACCGCGCTGGAATCGACGCCTCCGGACAGGAATGCACCCAGCGGCACCTCCGCCAGCATGTGGCTGCTCACGGCCTCATGTACCCGCTCGCGCAAGGCGGTGGCGGCCTCCTGCTCGTCCATGGGCGCGTGCGGCTTGAAAGCGACGTCCCAGTACTCGCGCGGCTGCGGGATGGGCATGCCTCGGCGGATGGTGAGCGTGTGGCCAGGGGAGAGCTTGAGCGCATGGCGGAAAATGGTCTTGGGCTCCGGCACGTATCCATACGCGAAGTAATCCTCCACGGCCTCCGGCAGAAGCTCGCGGCGCATCCTGGGATGGGCAAGCAGCGTCTTGAGCTCGGATCCGAAGATCAGCATGCCATCGTCGAGGACCGCGTAGTACAGGGGCTTGATGCCGAGGCGGTCGCGCGCCATGAAGAAGGTCGAGGTGTTGCGGTCCCAGAGACCGAAGGCGAACATGCCCCGGAAGCGTTCCACGCAGCGCTCGCCCCATTGTTCCCAGGCATGAACGATCACTTCCGTGTCGGAATGGGTACGGAAGCGATGTCCCAGCCGCGTCAGTTCTTCCGCCAGCGCCTGGAAATTGTAGATTTCACCGTTGAAGACGACGACCACGCTGTGGTCTTCATTGAACAGCGGTTGCTGGCCGCTGGAAAGGTCGATGATGGAGAGGCGGCGGTGGCCCAGGCCAACGCCGGGTTCAAGGTGCGTTCCACCTTCGTCAGGTCCGCGATGAAACTGGCTCTCGTTCATGCGATGCAGCAGCTTTCCATCCACGTCGCGCATTGCTTTGGTATCCACCAGCCCGACAATTCCACACATGCGAATCCCTTTCAGTGCAATTTGAAGCGTTAAATTTATGGCTAGCGCGCGGCCGGCAAGGCGCGGGCTTGCAGCAATCCGTCGTAGACCTGCATGTAGGCCCGGGACATCGACTCCATGCTGAAGCCGCTGTCGATGCGCCGGCGCGCCGCCATGCCGTGGCGAAGCCGCAGTTCCGCGTCATTGGAATAGTGATACAGGGCGGCAGCGAGCGCGGTCGGGTCTGCCGGGGAAACGAGCTTGCCGGTACTGCAGTCGTCGATCAGTTCGAGGTTGCCGCCGACGCGCGTTGCAACCACGGGCAGGCCGGTCGACATGGCTTCGAGGATGGTGTTTGAAATGCCCTCGCCGAGCGACGGCAGGACGAAGACGTCCATGACGCGCATCAATTCGGCGATGTCATTGCGCTCTCCGGGCAGCCATGCCAGGTGTTCGGCGCCGGCGGCCCGCAGCCTGCTCCGGCAGGCTTCGCGCGACTCGCCCTCGCCGACGATCAGCAGGCGGGCGGTGCGGCGGCATTCGGGCTGGCGCTCGAGCATCATCAGGAAAGCCTCGACCAGGTTGGGGTAATCCTTCACCGCGGCCATGCGGCCGACACTGCCGATGACGACGGCGCCAGGCGTCAGGAAGCCGGGCGGCGATGCGGCGGGCACGCGGTCGGCGCCGGGCTGCCTGGGATGGAACCGTTCGCTGTCCACGCCGTTGTAGATCTGGGTGACTCGGCCATCCGACACGCCGACGGCATCCGTCAGCCAGCTTTCGAGATCCTTGCTGACGGTCGTGAATTGGCCGATGAATGGCGTCATCGCCTTGCGGAGCAGAAGGTATTTGCGGTTCTTGCCGTCGAGGTCATAGATATCGCGGCCATGCTCTCCGTGCGCCCGCGCCTTGACGCCGGCAAGAGCGGCCACTGCCTGCATTTCCATGGTGGCGAGGTTGCGGGTGTGGACAAGGTCCGGCTTCAGGCGGCGCAATGCCTGGTACATGCGCCGGTAGGCGGACGGGTCCTTGCCTTCCTTCTTGTCGAGCGCGACCAGTTGCACATCCTTGCGCGTGATGCGCTGGGCGAAGTCGGAATACCCCTTCAGGCAAATGATTGCATGCCGGTAGCGTTGCGGCGGCATGTGGTTGATCAGGTTGACCAGTCCGTTTTCCAGTCCCCCGACGCCGAGGGAGTGGATGACATGCGCCACGAGCGGGGGCGTGGCGGGTCCGAGCGAAGACCGGTCATCGGCATGGAGCTCAGCGCTGATTGGCATGGCCGCTCCTTTCGCGCATCAGCAGGGCCGCATCGGGAAGGAAGGCGGCAAGACTGGCCTCGGCATCTTCGCGCCGCTCCTGCAGCGGGGCGTAAAGCATGATTTCGCTTGCCGCCGTGGAACGTCCCAGCAGGCGCTGGAGTGCCAGCGCTGCCTTGAATACATAAGGATTCGCGTAGGTGGTGCCGTCCATCACATACCAGCGCCAGACGAGGAGCTTGACGCCCGGCCCGAACACGACGCTTTCCCGCACACGCATCGCGGTGTTGCCCGAAACGGCAAGGCGGCGCGTATCGGTGGATGCATGCCAGTTCGGGTCGTCCTGCGCGACGAGGGTGTTGCCGAAGGTGACCAGGCCGACGCCATCCGCCTGGACGGGATAGTGCGCGACATGAATGCTCGCCGCCTTGCCGCTGAAGCGGAAGCTTGCTTTCGCCGTCATCGGATTGCCGGTGTACTGCGGCGACCAAGGGCTTGCCTGCCCGGGTTGCTGCCAGCGCTTGAGGAATGCGGGGAAGTCGAGCGTCGCGGGTGTGTCGGGCGAGGGGCTGGCAATGAATTTTGCCCAGGCCGGCCAGATGAGCAGGACCGCGATGCAAAGTGCCGCGATCCGGCCCACCGGCTTCAGGTCGATCCTGGGCGCGGGAAGAGGCTGCGTGCCGGGAGCCGCGTCAGCATTGGCCGGACCGGCGGCCTGCGGCGTCTCATGGTCTTCGCGCCAGATCGTGCCCGTCCAGAACAGCAAGGCCATGACCACGCCGAAGAAAATCCAGCCGTAGATCAGGTGATCGACCCCGACCGCGAGCGTCATTCCGCTGAGATGGCCGATCATCACGATCATGTAGGCGCGCACGCTGTTGGCGGCGATCGGCAGGAGGATGGAGATCGCGATAAACATCAGCCTCCGCGACAGGGTGCGGTAGGTGAGGTAGGCGTACAGGCTGCCGAGGGTGAGCGAGGCGATGAGGTAGCGAACGCCGCTGCATGCCTCGACCACCGACCAGTTTCCGCTTGGAATGGAGAATGCATTGCCTTCCCGGAAAACCGGGATGCCGGTCAGCTGCAATGCCCACACCGTGGCGTTGGCGGTGATGTCGATGAGGGTGGGAATGAAGGCATCCCCGAATGGCACCGCGAGCAGGAGGAAGGCCAGCGGAAAGCCGATGGTCGCCGTCATCCGCTTTCCGAGCAGGGTCCAGATTGCCGCGGGGATCATCGCCACCACGGCGAAGTGACGCACGACCTGCACGTCGGCCAGCGTGGCGAGCAGCCAGGCGAATCCGAGGAAGCAGAGAGCCGCCAGGCCGAGGGGCTGCGGTTTGGGTTGCAGGCGGGACAATTCGCGCCTGCGCGACCATACCAGCCACAGGCTGATCGGCGCGATGAGGATGCCATGAAGGAAGGTGTCCGACTTGAACCAGATGGACGCCATGCCGGCGATGGTGCCGGCGTAGGCCAGGAGGATTCCACCGATCAGCGAAAGGCAAAGCCAGAACAGGGCGCGGGCGCCGCTCGGCGGAGCGGTGGTTGATGCGGTCGATACGGTCGATGCAGCTTGTCCGAGGCCGGACAACTGGCGCTTGCCGGCGTCGGCCGTGCCAACCTGGTCAAGAATGGCGCTCATGAAGCACCGTCCAGAACGAGGTTGGCCTTGGAAGCCGCGGTGGGAAAGGGAAGAGGCTTCGCGGGCGCCGGTGCCGAGGGGTTTGCGTCGAGCAGGTCTTGCAGCTGCTTCATGCCGCTTTGCCAGCTGTAGCGCTGTACCACCCGCTCGCGCGCCGCGCGGCCGATCTGCCCCTTGTCCTTCGTTTGCAGCTGCTTGAGCACCATGTCGACGTACTCGCGTTCATCGCGCGCCACGAGCAGCTCCCGGCCTGTGACGGCCTGTATGCCTTCCGCCGCTTCCGGCGACGCGATCACGGTCCTGCCCATGGACATGGCTTCCAGTACCTTGTTCTGGATGCCGCGCGCGATGCGCAGGGGCGCGACCGACACGGCGGCATGGGCAATGTAGGGACGCACGTCCGGGACGGAGCCGGTCACCGTGATGCCGTCGATCGCGGCCAGCGACTTGACCTGCGGCATCGGGCGGGCACCGACGATGTAGAAGACGGCACCCGGCTTGCGGGCGCGGATGACCGGAAAAATCTTGTGCGCGAACCAGTCCACCGCTTCGGCATTGGCCCAGTAATCCATTGCACCGGTAAAAACGATGGGCTTCACGCCGGCGGGGAAGGGATTTTCGTAGGCATGTTCCGGCGAGAAGTAGTCGGAGTCGACGCCGTTGTTGAAGAAGCGGATCTTGGCCGCGGATTCGGGCGCGAGTCGCTTGAACATCGTGGACTCCGCCCGCGAAACGAAGGTGGAACTGTCGAATTCGGCGGCGATCCGGCGTTCATATTGGAGCAGCGTCCGGGCTTCGCGGGAATAGATGGCGCTGACCGGCCAGCGCTTGCTGCGGGCATACTGGCGCCACTTGTCGGAATCCACGTCGACGAAATCGATCACGCGCCGCGCCACGCGGTGGCCATCGAGATACTGCGCCATCGGCGACGAAAACACCAGCGCGCGGTCGATGCGACGTGCACCGAGGATGGTGTCCACCCAAAGCTGGAGCCGGCGGTTCGCATAGTAAGGCAGGGACAAGGCCTCGCCGTGCAGGAAGCCGGACAGGCTGCGCAACTTGGCGACGGTAGGATTCAGGGGAACGATGCAGGTCTCGGCGCAGAGGGCCTTGACCTTGTCCACGTACTCCCAGTCCTTGGGGTCGTCGATGAAGGTGCCAAGATGCACGCGATAGCGCGTGCTCAGATGCTTCAGGATGTGGAACGACCGAATCTTGTCGCCCTTGTTTGGCGGGAAGGGAATGCGGTGCACCAGATAGAGCAGGTCTTCCATGGCGATTACCCCAGGCTGCGGACAATGTAGGGACCGATGGCATTGGCGAGGCCCAGGGGCAGCCTGCGCCATGTCTCGATGAAGAACTTGTATTTCGGATTCAGGGGGTTGTGGTCCGGAACCGCCCTGGCACGGTGCAACTGGTATTCATAGTGCAGCGGCGTCGGTGCGAACCCCCAGTTTTTCTTGAAATCGAACGCGCCGGTGCCTGCCTTGCTGCGTCCGAAGTCAAAGGTTTTCAGGCCGCGCTCGCAGGCGCGGCGCATCAGTTCCCAGTACATGAAGTCATTGCCGGCGACCGCGCGCGCTTCGTCGGTGCCGCCGCCGTAATAGGGGAGCACTTCGTCCCGGAAGTAGAAGCTCATGAGGCCGGTGACGACGCGTCCCTGGTGACGGACGGTCATGAGTTCGCAGTCCTTGCCGAAGACCTCCTTCAGCAGGCGAAAATATTTTCGCGAGAATACCGGCGTGCCGAGCCGGTGAACGCTGTGCGAGTAGGCCGCGAAAAAACCGTCGATGTCGTCTTCGAGCTGGCTCGCGAGGCCGGCCTTGATGCCCTTGCGCACCATGGCGCGCTGTTTCTTCGGGATCGCCAGCATGTTTTCCTCTTCCTGCGCGAGGATCTCCTTGCGGAAGGTGACATAGAGGTTCTTGGACGGCCAATCGGGATGCTGCGCCGCGATGTTGCGGTATTCGAGGTGGTCCACGTTCAGTTTTACGGCCAGTGCCTGCGCGGCTTCCTCCAGCGCGCGGCGCGCGGCGGGAGAGGCGGTGGCCACGCCGCCATAGACGCAGAAGGGCAGGGAGCTGAGCGAATGTCCGAACAGCCGGCTCTTGACCTCGGCCAGCGGAAGCACGCCGACGATCTCGCCGCCGGATTCGGCATAGTAAAACCAGGTGCGATGTCCGAATGCCTGTTCGATGACCTGCTGCCAGCCGGCACGATGGAAGAACGTGGCTTTCGTGCTGCCCATGACGAAGGCGTCCCAACGCTCGCGGTCGGCGGGGGTCAGCAACCGGATGATGGGTGCGCTCCCGGAGACGGAGGGGTAGTTCTGTTGAAACGCTTCACTGATCGAGGTCATTCCTGCTCCAGAAAAATGCGGTCGATGCGGTCCCAGCGGAAATCTTGTGCGAGGGTGGAGATGCGCCGCTGCGTGCGGCGGAGGTTGACGTAGTGGCGGAAGCGCGTCTTGGGATCCAGCTTTCCCGGGCGCGGCTGATCTGGATCAATCTCCCAGGGATGGAAATAGAAAATTCCTGGCCGGCCATCCTGTGCGTTGACGCGCGCGATCATCCAGCGCGACACGGCATAGGGCAGCAGGCGGAAATAGCCGCCGCCGCCCGCAGGCAGGTTGCGGGACAGGACCCGGGCGGTCGTGATCGGCAATTCGAGCAGGTCCGCGCCCAGCGTGGGATAGAAGGGAAAGCGCGGCGCGTCGCGCATCCCGTAGTGGTCGTGCCTGACCGGATACACGCTGGAGCTGTAGCGATAGCCGGCGCGCCGCAGCATGTCCCAGGCCCAGGGCGTCGTGCCATTGATGGAGAAGCTGGGGGCGCGGTATCCGGATACGGCAGCGCCGGTAACGTCCTCCAGGACCAGTTTTGCGCGCAGGATGTCGTCGAAGAATGCCTCCGGGGTCTGCTCGCTGACGCGCTGGTGGCCGTGGCCGTGGCTCGCGATCTCGTGACCCGCGGCATGGATCCGCCTGACCATGGCTGGATAGCGCTCGGCGATCCAGCCCAGGGTGAAGAAGGTGGCCTTGACGCCCTTGCCCTCGAAAACGCCGAGGATGCGGTCCACGTTGCGCTCCACGCGGCAAGGCATGGCGTCCCAGTGGGCACGGTCGATATAGGGAGCGAAGGCGGAGACCTGGAAGTAGTCCTCGACATCCACGCTCATGGCATTGCGCAGCGTCGCCCGCTCGCTTGCGGCCAGCGGCCTGGCCGGCGCTTCCTGGAAACGTTCGATGGGCGCGTTCATGGCATCAGGCCTTGCATCCGCGTGACATCCAATCGCGGATGGCAACGGCAATGCGGACCGATGCCTTGCCCTCCCAGCCTTCGGGGATCTTGCCGCGCTTGCCGCCTGTGGACAGCACTTCCTCCACCAGTCCGAGAATGACGCGCGGCTCCGTGCCCGCGATGGTGTTGGTGCCCTCGTCGACGGTGACCGGGCGCTCGGTGCTCTCGCGCAGCGTGATGCAGGGCACGCCAAGCGCGGTCGTCTCTTCCTGGATGCCGCCCGAATCGGTCAGCACCACCGTGGCATCCTTCATGAGTCCGAGCATCTCCAGGTAACCCTGGGGCGGCAGGACCGCGACGCGCCCGCGTTCCAGCGCTTCCAGCAGGGACGCGCGCTCGAGCATGCTTCGGGTCCGCGGATGCATCGGGAAGATCACGGGCAGGCGCTTGCTGGTCTCGACCAGGGTATCGACCAGGCTGGCAAGCACCGCGGGGTCGTCGACGTTGGCAGGCCGGTGCAGCGTGACGACGGCATACTGCTTGCCCGTCAAGCCATGCCGTTCCCGGAGTTCCGGCGGCACGATGCGGGAAAGCGGCAGCGCGCGGTCAAGGTTGGCGCGCAAGGTGTCGATCATGACGTTGCCGGCGAAGCGGATCGCTTCTTCCCGGATGCCTTCGCGCAGCAGGTTGGCGCGGGCGCCCTGCTCGCTGGTGAACAGCAGGTCGGAGATCTGGTCTGTAAGGATGCGGTTGATTTCCTCGGGCATGCCGCGGTCGAAGCTCCGCAGGCCGGCTTCGACGTGGATGACCGGAATGTTCTTCTTCACTGCGACCAGGGCGCAGGCGATCGTTGAGTTGACGTCGCCAACGACCAGCACGCTGCGCGCGCCGCAGGCATCCAGGGCGGGCTCGAAACGGCGCATGACCTCCGCCGTTTGCTGGGCATGGGTGCCGGAACCGACTTCCAGGTTGATGTCCGGCGCCGGAATGCCGAGCGCTTCGAAATACTGGTGATTCATGGCCGCGTCGTAGTGCTGGCCAGTGTGCAGCAGGCCCACCCGCAAGCCGGGAGCGTGTGCGGCCAGTGCCGCCGCGATCGGCGCGATCTTCATGAAATTAGGCCGGGCGCCGACCACGCAGAGCAGGTCGCACGGATTGGCTTGGGAAGTCGTTGTCGTTGTCATTGGTTTTTTTGGTTCGCGCTTTTCAAAAGGGGTGCAACCATCATCTTCCGGATGGCGTCCAGCACCGAAATGACGGAAGTTTCGACGCGCGATACGCGTTCCTCGATGTGTTCGAGTTCCTGCAGCGCCGCCACGGGAGACTGTTCGCCGCCATCAGCCATCGCGGCAGACAGGGAAGACGCGGGCGGCAAGGCGAACTCTTCCTGGATGTCTGCGACGACAGCCTGGACTTCGTGCGCGCCGAAGGCATGGAGTTCCTCGAGATAACCCATGAGGAAAAGCCGGTCGCAAAGCGTATTGATCTTTCGCGGAATGCCTTCCGCATAATCATGGATCAGGGCGAAGGCGTCGTCGGCAATCAATGGGTCGTCTCGCCAGCCGACGGTGCGCAGGCGGTGCTCGATATAGGCCTTGCTTTCCGCCGCGTCGAGCGGGCCGAGATGGTAGGTCGCGATGACACGCTGCCGTAGCTGGGACATGCCAGGGCTCATCATGGTGGCGCGGAATTCGGGCTGTCCCAGGAGGAAGGTCTGCAGCGGCGATTTGTCTCCGGCCTGGAGGTTGGAGAGCATCCGCAATTCTTCCAGCGCCTGCCGCGACAGGTTCTGCGCTTCATCCACCACCAGCAGGATGCGCTTGCCGGCACGCCCGCACTCCAGCATGAATTGCTCGATGCGCAGCAGGAGCGCGGCCTTGGAAATGCTTTCGAAGGGCAGGTTGAATGCCGACACGACCATGCGCAGGATGTCGCCCGAGTCGAGGGCGGTGTTGACGATGTGCGCCACCAGGATGTTCTGGTTCTTCAGCTTGCGGCAGAGGTTGCGCACCAGTGTCGTCTTGCCCGCACCGACCTCACCGGTAATCACGATGAATCCTTCCGCCTGCGACAGGCCGTATTCCAGGTAGGACATGGCCCGGCTGTGTCCCTTGCTGCCAAAGAAGAAGGCGGGATCGGGATTGAGCTGGAATGGTTTGGCGGACAGGCCGTAGAAGTTGTTGTACATGGATGGTCCGTGGGTCAGAACTGCATCGAGACAAAGAAGGCAAGCGCGTTTTCCGTGTAATCCTGGTCAGGCACGTTGGAGAAGCGTTGCTGGCGCCGTACTTCGACAAGCCCGGTCGTGCGCTTTCCGATCTGGTGCGACAAGCCGAGGCGCATGGTCTTGATCCGGTCCAGGCGATCGTTCGAGAACGAGCTGATGCGTGCCAGCCCGGCGGTGGCGTCGATCGAGGTCAGCGGCGACAGGCGCATGCTCCAGGTTCCCGACAGCCCGGTTTGCAGTACGTCGTCGGACAGCACCGTCACGCCGGTGCCGGCTGGGGTGCCCGCATCCAGCGGCCGGCGGCGCTGGCTCGTCAGTTGCAGCAGCACGGTATTGCGCGCTCCCTCGAAGGCGACCGAAGCCAGCCAGGTGCGCTGCAGGTAAACCCGGTTCGACAGGCCGAAGATGTTGCTGCTCAGGGTGGCGGGAAGGTTGTTGGCGAGGATGAAAGCGTTGACGATCCGCTGCCTTGCCGCCGGATCGGGGATGCTCGCCGCCCACAACTGGTTGAGGAAGCTCGCGGTTTCGACGGCGTCCGCGCGGGGCGTTGCATTCTGCGTCGATACGTCTTCGTTGTAGGTGACGTTCCAGGCGGTGTGGGCGGAGCGGTGCTGCGCCGTCAGGGAATAGGTGCTGCCGAAATAACGGTGTCCGAGGCTGGCGCTGAGCAAGGAGCGTTCGGATGGCGTCCAGGAGGCGCCAACGGACCAGAGGCGGCCGCTCGGGCTGGAACCGGTATAGACGTAGTTGTTGTTCTCGTAGCCCGCGGTCGCATTGAGCGCCACGCGCGGCGTGATCGCATACTTGACCTGCGCGGTGTATCGATTCAGCTTGACGTCGTCGGCGCTGGCGTAGTCGATCTTTTCCTGGTCGGCGGTGAGCGTCCATCCCCAGCGTCCGAAGCGCGGGCCGCTCGACACGCTTGCAAGCAGCCTGTCGGTCTGCCCATCCAGGGCCCTGGTTTCGCTGCTTTCCGTCTTCTGCCAGGTGTAGCGCAGTTCACTGGTGGCGGTGCTGTCGAATTCGTGCCGGAGGTAGGGACTCAGGCTGTAGGTGCGGACTTCGGTACGGTTCGCGGTCAGGTTGACCGGGTCGATGAACTGCGGGCCGAAGGAAGACAGGCGCTGCTGGGAGACGTTGACCGCGCTGTCGAGGTAGAGCCAGTCCTTCACCAGGTCGCCGTGCGCGTCGAATACCGCCGTGTGCTGCACCTGCGATGGATTGGATTCGTTGTGGTAACGCAGGTAGTGCAGCGCATACTGGCCGCGCAGCTTGAAGCGCGCGCCTTCCACCGCGACGTCGAGCCGCGGGATGAGTTCGGTAACCCAGTCGTGCATCGCCGCCGGTCCGGTCGACAGGTTGATGTTGTCGCTGTAACTCTGGCGCAAGCCGATTCCGGGTGAAACCGTCCAGTCCGCCGCCTGCGACGCGTCGCATGCCAGGGCAAGCAAGACGGCCGCGAGCCAGGGGGCACGCCGGCGCGGCAAGCGGAGTGGGGGACGTTCAGTACGATCCATACTTGGCTTCGGTGGCGAACAGGCGAGCCTTGTTGAAGACCAGGCTGACGTTCGAGCAACCTTCGATGAGGGTCAGCGCTTCCTTGAGCTGCTTCTGCGTGGTGCGTTCTGCCTCGACCACGACCACGACCTGCCCCATGTGCTGGGCCAGCACCTGGGCCTCGGTGGTCGCCATGAGCGGCGGGGAATCGAAGATCACGATCCGGTCGGGATACCGCATCGCCAGTTCCTGCAGCAGGCGCGCCATGTCGTGGCTCGCGAGGAGTTCGGTCGCATGGCGGCTCGGCTGGCCGGCCGGAATGATGCTGAGGCTGGGCACGTTGGTGTGGATGATGGTTTCCGCGACGTCCATGCCGGGATTGCGCAGCAGGTCGAGCAGGCCGGTATCGGCCTGGATGCCGAGCGTCTTCAGCACGGATGGGCGGGCGACATCGGCGTCAACCAGCAGCACCGTGTAGTCCTTTTCGGTGGCGATGCTCATCGCCAGGTTGATGGCGCAGAAGGTCTTGCCCTCCTTTGGAAGGCTGCTGGTCACCATGATCAGGTTGGGCGGATTGGGGATGCCCGACTTGCCGACGGACGGCGCGCGGACGGGCAGGGCGTTGCGCAGCAGCGGACGCTTGATGATGCGGAATTCCTCGCCCACGCTGGTCCGCTCGCCGTTCGACACCACCATGCCGAGTTCGTGCATGCGGTCCAGGTCGATCTTGGCATACTGCCGGGGGTGAATGGATTCCGGCAGGTTGCGGGGAAGCGGGGTCACCGGTGCGAACGATGGTTCCGCGGCGAGCGTCTGCGCCTGGTCTCGCTCACGGTCGCGCTGGATGCGCTCCTGCAACCGTTCGATGGGCTTCATTCCCGCATGCTCCGGGAGCGGCGTGTCATTCCGGTTGCCGGCGGCATTCGGGACGGGCTGGGCTTGTTCAAGCCGCCTTGCGGCGTTTTCAATGATGCTCATGGATCACCGTAAGTCAGTTGATCGATTCGGAATTCGGGAAACGCGGCCTACAGCGCGCGCATCATGGCCATGCCGTAGATGGTCAGCAGCATCAGGAAGGACACGCCGAGCAGGTAGCCGCTTCGTCGTTCCCGGCTACGCTGCGGTGCCGTCCAGTTCATGGAGACCGTGCCCAGCAGCGGCAGCGAGGTCGCCTGCCGCAGGCTTGCCTGACTCATGTAGGTAGGCCTGGCCTGGCTCATCAGCAAACCGCTTCCCATGCCCGCCACGAGCGATGCGGCAAGGACGATGGACAGCAGGCGCAGGCGGTTCGGGCCGATTGCCTTTTGCGGAATCACCGGCGGATCGATGATCTTGAATTTCACCATGCCGGTCGAAGCCAGTTCCTCGGACAATTTCGCCGCTTCCCGGCGGCCGATCAGCTTCTCGTAATTTTCCTTGTTCACCGCGTAGTCGCGGTTGAGCTGCGCCAGCTGGGATTCCACCTCCGGCACGGCGTTTACCATGGCCTTCAGGCGTGCATAACGGGACTGGTACTCGGTCACGCGCGCGGTGAGCGCGGCGACAGAGGCTTCGGCTTCCGCCAGCGAGGCGCCGAGCTGCTGAAGCATGGGGTTATAGTTGGCGCGTCCGGCCGGGCGCTCGCGCCGCTTCTTCAGTTCTTCTTCCTTGCGCGCTTCCAGCTGGTCGATCAGGCGGCGGGTGGAGACGATGTCAGGATGACGGTCGGTGTACTGCATCTGCAAGCCGTCGAGCTTGCGGTACAGCTCCTGCAGCCGACCGTCGAATTCGGATTCGCTGGTCGTTACCGTTCCCTGGTCCACCAGCAGGGAAGTGTCTTCGCCGGCAAGCTGGCGGCGCAGGACGTTGCGCGTCTGTTCCGCTTCGCGCAGGTCCAGCCTGGCGCGTTCGAGCTGGTCCGTGACTTCGCCGATTCTCGCGGCATAGGTGGCGCCGTCGCGTGGCAGCACTTCGGCGTGGCGGATCTTGAAGTCCTTCAGCGCATTCTCCGCGCCGAGCAGCTTCTGCTCGTAGCTCTTGATCTGCTCATCGATGAAGGCGACCGCCTTTTGCGAATCCTGCTTTTTGTCGCCGAAGCTGCCCTCCACGAAGATGGTCAGCAGCGACTGCACCACATCCTTGGCCAGCTTTGGATTGCGGTGATGGTAGGTGATGGTGTAGATGTCTTCCTTGGCGGTGCCGGTCAACTTGATGTCGTTGGACAGTTCGAAGACAAGCTGCTCCATGTCCTTGCTGGTCTTGGCCTTGATGTCGAGGTCCACCATGCGAATCAGCCGCTCCAGGTTGGGACGGCTCAGGAGCGTGCGGCTCATGATGGACACCTGCTGTTCCATGTTGGGCAGGCTGGTCATGCCCGACATCAGCGGTTTGAGCACGCTTTGCGTATCGACGTAGACCCGCGCCGTCGCCTCGTACTTGTCGGGCATGAAGAATACGACGGCTGCGCCGCCGGCAAAGACGAGCCAGGATATGGCAGCCGCCCACCAGCGGTATTTCCACACTCCCTTGATCGCGCTCATCAGCTGGTTGCTTAACTCTTCCATGGCTGCCTTCCCTGTTGACCGGCGTTCTGTTCTTGTTCGGCTGCCGCGCTGTGGCGGGCCGTTCGTTCGATCGGCAAAAAGTTGCCGTCTCGACAGGGTCAAATATTGGCAGGATCACACCGTCCCGAAATGACGAATATCAACAAGTTGGCAGGGTCGCTGATGCGTTTCTAAGATTCGCGAGCAAATGTCGAATAGCGCAAGCTCTTGTCGAGCGTGGCAAGCGCCAGTCTTGAGAAGAAGCAGGAAGGGCGCTGGAGATTTGACTTTTCTCAATGCAAAACCGGCTTGTTTTGAGAGGCACTTAGCGGAATCGAATAGCCAACGGGTGGTTTTCTCGTCCAAACCGATTGCGGCGGCAACGATGGGAGGTGAGCATCAAGCCCGGCCTTGAGTGTCGATGAACCTTACAACTCCACTTCGCTGACGCAACCGGCCAGCGACAAGTCATTGAAATGAAAAGCCTTTGATTGCTGGCATGCAAATCGCATCATTTGCGATACAGGTTCTGGCAGACCTTTTCCGTCGCAATGGTTCTGCCGGGCCGCACGATAACGAGAAATGCAAAAGGGAAGGGGACCAGAACAATGACATTGCTACGCTTGCGTGGCGGATGCAAGGGCAAGGACGCCTGTTTTTCAATCACCGGTACGATGTGATGGCAGCGCGCGATTACGACCCCGGCACATGCCGTTTCATCACGTCAGGCGCGGGCATGCGTCCCGAGGCATTGGCGAACCTGCGAAGGACCGTCGAATGATCAGGCGGCGTCATCGGTTCCCGCCCGGGGACGGACAGGATCGAAGCAGCACTCATGGCCATCATCGATAGCCGCAGCGCCAGGGAGGTCTTCGAGAGTTCCTTCGTATTCGCGCCGATCGGCAAGGCCCTCGTCGGACTGGAAGGCCAGTTCCTCAAGGTGAACAAGGCCTTGTGCGACATGGTGGGGTATGGCGAAGAGGAATTGCTGCGCACCTCTTTCCAGCAACTGACCCACCCGGAGGACCTCGATAACGACCTCGCTTTCCTGAGCACGCTACAGACGGGCCGCATCCCGAGTTACCGGACGCAGAAGCGCTACTACCACAAGAACCGCAGCATCATCTGGGTGGAAGTGAGCGTTGCGCTCGTGCGCCGCGAGGATGGAAAGCCGCATTTCTACGTGACCCAGGTAAGCGACATTTCCGTCAGCAAGCAGGCGGAAATGGTGGGCAATGCCTTCTTCATTCATTCGCCCGACCTGCTTGCGGTCACGACGTCCGATGGCCGCTTCGTCCGTTCCAACCCTGCCTGGGATGGCCAGCTTGGCTGGGCCATGGATGATCTTGCAGGCTTGCACCTCCTCGCGCTCATCCACCCGGATGACCGCGAACTGGCGGTGCAGTCCCATGAACGGGTCAGGCACGGCGAGGCGCCGGCGCGCTATGAAAGCCGCTGCCTGACGGTGCATGGAGACTATCGCTGGGTCGAGTGGACCACGGTGATCAGAAAGGACTTGCACTTCTACCATGCGGGTCGCGATTGCACGCACCGGCGCCTGGCCGCCGACCAGCTCGGCATGATCACCGCCGAGACCCGCGAGATCGTCGATCACATGCCCGTCCTGATGGGTTACTGGGATCGCAACCTCGTCACCCAGTTCCTGAACAAGCCTTTCTCCGCCAAGCTCGGCGTGGCGCCGATGGCTGCGAAAGGAGTCGCCTTGCCCGCCCTCGTTGGCGTGGAGCTGTATCGCAAGCATGAACGCATGATCCGTCTTGGGCTGCAAGGCCATCCCGTCTCCTTTGAACAGGACTTTCCGGACTTGCGGGGCAACATGGTCAAGACCCGGGTGTCCATTCTTCCGCAACGTCATGGGGCAGAGGGGATTTACATCATCGTCACGGCAGCCGAAGGGGAGGCGGCGAACGGTGGGATATAGGGGGACATGCTTATGTGGCGCGGACTGGCGAGCCGGCGTCGGTTCGGTGCCGACAGGTCTGTTGCAGAATGGAAATGAACGTATGCGAGCTAATTGACACAGAGTGGCATCCGCGTTGCTCGAAGCTGCCGCCTGGACAGGGTGGTTTCACTAACTTGTCTGCCAACGTCCCGCGACTTCCATTCTGTGTTGAGGCTACCATGAGCACACCCTCCATCCGCATTTCATGCAAGCAGCCTAACGCCGCGATGCCTGACGCCGCTACCAAGCAGCTGCAATGCCCGCAAGTGGTAAGCATGCACCAAGGCCCGTCGTCATTGGCACCAAGAACACGCGACCAGGCCGGCGCCGCGGGCATCGGCGGGCGCGGCCTGGGTGAGCCGTCGTCCGGCCTCCAGCCGAGGTTTTCGACCGGAACAAATCGCGTCATGGCATTCGATCAATACGGAATGAACAAGGAAGTGGCGCGCGATGCCATCATCCAGCACGTTCGTCTTCTTCGACGCAACGGATGGCAGGTCACCGCCCGCCAGGTGTACAAGAAAACGGCCGCGCTCGTCAGTGCTTATCTTGCCGTCGAGCGCAGGGCCGGCGGAGAGGGTGGTATGAATGTCGCCGACGCCGAGCGCAACACGCATGTGCTGCTGGAACTCCTCAGCCATCCGGATGCAATTCGTCCAGCATCGCGCTCTCCGGTTGCCCGGCCGCTCCCGGAATGCATGCCCGACTATGAAGCTATCCTCGCCCTCTTGCATGCCACGGAGAGCGGGGCACTTGTGCGAAGTTCTCATCAGCCCTTCAATCCTGGGACGACTGAACGACCGAGCGGCCCGTCGCGCCCTATGCAGCCATGTCAAGAAGCACCGCAGGAAATGGAGCGCGCGACACCGCTTACAGGTAACCATGCAATGGCGGCCTTCGAGGAAAACCCGCCCTTGTATATCGGGGATCAAAGATGTGCGATCCTGAATTCAAGCTCGCTCGATTACGACCTGCTGCATTCGGCCCTACCGATCGGCAGTCATCAACCTACCGCGTTCAAGCCCAGCATCCTTTCATCGCACGACTACAAATGTTGGGCCCGCTTCAGTTGGGCGTCCATCCTGGAACAGTACGCCGGACGCGGGGACGGTGCCCAAAAACTCATCCAATTGATCCGGTCGCAATGCTCGATCAGCGCAGAAGAGGAAGACCTCATTACCAGAATGGTGGGGGCCATCGCCAAGTGGGACAAAAAAACGCAACTCCCAATCGACATGATCATGAAAGATGGCAGGCTGACCGATTTCCACACCCGGGCAGCGGATGGCGAGGCGCGTGCGGGTAATGCCGAAGCCAGCCTCATCCGCATTGCCAAGGCGCTCCTGGAAAACGCCGGCTACCGGGCGACCAACGGGAATTGGGCGGACATGCAAGACTCGGACAGCATCACCATGCTGCATCAATTGCTCCGGGCCGATCTCATCATGATCCTGCATAACAGCACCAGAGACTTCAGCCGGTCGGAATTTGAAAAATCACAAGTCCAAGTAGTCTGGTACGGAAAAGACAGCCCTCTCGCGCGGTGGGCGGCGGCGCTGCAAACGCAATCGAAGGCGGCGCGCAGTGAAGCGCTGATAGGGCACATGCTGAAACTTCCCGTAGGCTTTTTCAGGAAGGACCATGTAAATTACATTGGCGCAAGGGCGGGTAGATGAACGAAGTTGGTGGCTTGCAGATTTCGACAAGCAGGCGATAACGGCATTGCTGGACCGCAATCATCCAGGCTACCCCATGTCGATGTTTGCCCTGTCTCTGGCTTGCGTCTATTATTGTGGTTTATGAAACAATATTCTGCAATGTGGAACTAAGGCGGAGCGGCGAGGTGCGGCTACGCCGGTCGAGAACACTCGCTTTTCCGCTGCCATCTCCAATCAAGAACCATGAGACAACCCGCCAGCCTGCCCCCGTTTTTCGCCGTCCGCTTCTCCTCGCTTGCCGTTGCATGTGCTGCCACGCTGCTTGCCGGCTGCAGCAGCAAGCCAGTCGTTGCCCCGGAGCAGGTCAAGGCTCCCACTGCCCCCTCTGCCGCCGTTTCGGAAAATGATTATTCCAACGGCGACAACTGGTTGTGCCTGCATGGCCGCATCGATGCCTGCAGTGTCAATCTCGATGCCAGCGTCTTCCGTCGCGGCGGCGAACCCGCCGGCCATGAAGGCTACCAGCCTGCGTCTAATCCCCCGGTCGATTGCTTCTACGTCTATCCCACCATTTCCAACGACCCCACGCCCAACAGCGACATGAATCCGGGACCTGAGGAAAAGCGCGCGGTGGAACACCAGTTCGCCCGGTTCGGCAGCGTGTGCCGCCTATTCGCGCCGGTGTACCGGCAAGTGACCATCCAGGGCCTGCGCAGCCGACTGACAGGCCAGCCGATGGCGGTCAATCCGCAGGTGGCCTATGGCGACGTGCTCGCGGCATGGCGGTATTATCTCCAGCATCACAACCAGGGACGCGGCATCGTGCTGGTCGGTCATTCGCAGGGAGCGCGCATCCTGAGCGAGTTGCTGCGCCAGGAAGTCGAGGGAAAGCCGGTGCAGAAGCAGCTGGTGTCGGCGCTGCTGATCGGCACCAACATCAGCGTCCCGCCCGGGAAGGACGTCGGCGGCACTTTCAGCCAGCTGCCGCTTTGCAGGTCGGCGTCGCAGGCTGGCTGCGTAATCACTTACGTATCTTTCCGTGATCGCCTGCCGCCGCCGGCGAACAGCCTGTTCGGGCGGGTCGGCGATGGCAGCCAGGTGGCATGCACGAATCCGGCGGCCCTCGGCGGCGGACGCGGCGTGCTGCGTTCCTATCTGCCGGTCCAGACCAACCTCACCGGCCAGGCCCATGACAAGACCGCCTTTGCCGCCATGGCGAAGCGAGCCGACGCGCCGTTTGCCAGCCCGGAGGGCATTGCCAGCGCCGAATGCGTCCAGCGCGACAATGCCTCCTATCTCAGCGTCAGCATCGATCCGGCCTACACCGCGAAGGGTATCGACATTGCGGGGGACCTGTACTACGGCGATCGCCTGTTGCAGGAATGGGGCCTGCACCTGGTTGACGTGGACCTGGCGCAAGGCAACCTGATCGACATCGTGCGCCAGCAGTCAAAGGCCTGGACCACCGCCAATCGCTAAAGCGCGTCGTGCCGTTCTAGCTTCCATACGCGTGCAGCAGGAATTGCAGGAAAGCTTCCGCCGGCGGGCTCAGGGGTTTGGACGGATGCCAGAGCACGCCGACCTCCATGTGCGGCACCGCATCCAGGATCGGCCGCGCCTCGATGCGCTTGCCCTCCAGGGACCAGGGACGGAACACCATGTCCGAAAGAACCGTCACGCCGAACCCGTGGGCCACCAGTCCACGCACCGCTTCGATGGAGGACGTCCGGAACACGATGCGCGGCCTCGACTTGCGGTTCTTCCAGTAGGCCAGGGTCGATGCTTCGGCCTCGTCGGCCGTCACCTGTATGTAGGGATGCCTGGCAATGTCAGCCAGCGACGGCGCGGGAATCTGCGCCAGCGGGTGGGTCGGCGCTACCCAGAGCTGGCGGCGGGAACGCACCAATACCGCATGGGAAAAGCGGTCAATGCGCTGCACGTTGGAAATGATGGCCACGCCCAGGTCGACTTCCGCTTTTGCCACCGCCTGTTCGATGCCGGGCCGGTCGGTGTCGCGCAGGTCGATTTCCACGTCCGGATAGCTGGCCCGAAAGCGCGCCAGAAGTTCAGGCAGGAAATAACCCAACACAGTGTATGACGCCGCCACGCTGACGCTCCCGCGCAGCGTGCCCTTGCGGAAGCGCGGGTTGTGCACCGCATCGCGCACCGAGTCCAGGATGTGACAGGCGTTATGGAAAAAATCCTGCCCCTCGGCGGTCAGCGCCACGCCTTGCGCCAGGCGGTCGAACAGCTTGATGCCTAGCTCTTCCTCCAGCGCCAGCACGGCATTGGTGATGGTGGATTGCGAGACGTGCTCGTCGCGCGCCGCCATGGAAAACTGGCCTGCCTTCGCGGCTGCGACAAAGTAGCGCAACTGCCTGAGGGAAACATTATCCGCCATGCGTTTTCCTGATATCGCCAATGATAATTCGTGATTTTACGATACCTTGACGGCTGACTATACTTTGTCAAAGTGCCCTTATCTATGGCCGACAATCATCCGGAGACCATGCCATGAACATGCCGATCGACCCGACCCGCCTCGAGTCCATTACCCTGGACGACAAATACACCCTGGAGCGGGGCAGAGCCTTCCTCACCGGTACCCAAGCCCTGATCCGCCTGCCCATGATGCAGCGCCAGCGCGACCTTGCCGCCGGACTCAACACCGCCGGCTACATCACCGGCTACCGCGGCTCGCCGCTGGGCAACGTCGACATGACGGCGATGAAGGCACGGAAGCATCTCGAGGCTCACCACGTCAAGTTTCATCCCGGCATGAACGAAGACCTCGCGGCCACCGCATGCTGGGGCACGCAGCAGGTCAACCTGTTCCCGAAATCCCGCTACGACGGCGTGTTTTCCATGTGGTACGGCAAGGGCCCCGGCGTCGACCGCTGCGGCGACGTCTTCAAGCATGCCAACATGGCAGGTACCGACAAGCATGGCGGCGTGCTGGTGATCGCCGGCGACGACCATGCCGCGAAATCTTCCACCACCGCCCACCAGAGCGAACACATCCTCAAGGCCTGCGGCATCCCCGTGCTCTACCCGTCGACGGTCCAGGAATACCTCGACTACGGCCTGCACGGCTGGGCCCTGTCGCGCTACACCGGCCTGTGGACGGCGATGAAATGCGTGACCGACATCGTCGAGTCCGGCGCCTCCGTCGACCTCGATCCGGAGCGCGTCAAGATCCTCCTGCCCACCGACTTCGAGCTGCCGCCCGGCGGCCTGAACATCCGCTATCCCGACCCCGTGCTCGACCAGGAAGCGCGGATGAACAACTTCAAGTGGTATGCCGCGCTGGCCTACGTGCGCGCCAACAAGCTCAACCAGATCATCTGGGACAGCCCGCATGCCCGCATCGGCATCATTACCGCCGGCAAGTCCTACCTCGATACCCGCCAGGCGCTGGCCGACCTTGGCATCGACGAGCAGGTGGCGCGCGACATCGGCATCCGCCTCTACAAGATCGGCATGACCTGGCCGCTCGAAGCCGACGGCGTGCAGCAGTTCGCCCGCGGGCTCGACGAGATCCTGGTGGTAGAGGAAAAGCGCCAGATCCTCGAGTACCAGCTGAAGGAAGAGCTCTACAACCTGCCCGACGGCCAGCGGCCCCGCGTGGTCGGCAAGTTCGACGATACCGGCGAATGGAGCGGCAACCATCGCGAAGGCCACGGCAACTGGCTGCTGCCGGCAACCTATGAACTCAACCCGGCGCAGATCGCCCGCGCCATCGCCGCGCGCATCTCGCGCTACTTCGCCGGCCATCCGATCGAACAGCGCATCAAGGAACGCGTCGCCTACCTCGAGGCCAAGGAAGCCGTGCTCAAGGTCAGCGCCGCCAAGCCCGATCCCAACAAGGACCGCGTCCCGCACTTCTGCTCCGGCTGCCCGCACAACACCTCGACCCGCGTGCCGGAAGGCAGCCGCGCGCTGGCCGGCATCGGCTGCCACTACATGGTGCTGTGGATGGACCGCTCCACCGCGACCTTCACCCACATGGGCGCGGAAGGCGCATCCTGGATCGGCCAGGCGCCATTCACCGACGAGGGACACGTGTTCCAGAACCTCGGCGACGGCACCTATTTCCACTCCGGCCTGCTGGCAATCCGCGCCGCGGTCTCGGCCAGGGTCAACATGACCTACAAGATTCTCTACAACGACGCGGTGGCCATGACCGGCGGCCAGAACGTCGACGGTCCGCTCGACCCGGCGATGATCTCGCGCCAGATCGCGGCCGAAGGCGTCACGCCCATCGTGGTCGTGACCGACGAACCTGAAAAATACCCCGCCGGCTACAACTGGGCGGCGGGCGTCACGGTGCGCCACCGCGACGAGCTAGATGCCGTCCAGCGCGAACTGCGCGAGGTGAAAGGCGTCTCCGCCATCATCTACGACCAGACCTGCGCCTCCGAAAAGCGCCGCCGCCGGAAGAAGACCGGCAAGGACGGCAAGCCGCTGTACCCGGACCCGGCCAAGCGGGCGGTGATCAACGAAGCCGTGTGCGAAGGCTGCGGCGACTGCAGCGTGCAATCCAACTGCCTGTCCGTCGAGCCGCTGGAGACCGAGCTCGGCCGCAAGCGCCAGATCAACCAGTCGTCGTGCAACAAGGATTTTTCCTGCGTCAAGGGCTTCTGCCCGAGCTTCGTCACCGTCGAGGGCGGCCAGCTCAAGAAGCCGAAGAAGGCCGGCGCCGGCGCGGATGACGGCGGCAAGCGGACCGTTCAGCATCCCATCCTCGAAGGCAGCAAGCTGCCCCAGCCCCAGCTCCCGGGCACGCGTGACCCCTTCGGCATCCTCGTGACCGGGGTGGGCGGCACCGGCGTGGTCACCATCGGCCAGATTTTGGCCATGGCGGCGCACGTCGAGGGCAAGGGCTGCTCGGTGCTCGACATGAGCGGCCTGGCGCAGAAGGGCGGGCCGGTAATGTCCCACGTGCGTCTCGCCGACAATCCGGACGACATCCATTCCACGCGCGTCGGCACCGGCGCGGCCGACCTGGTGATCGCCTGCGACGAAATCGTGACCGCCAGCCGCGACGCCTTGTCCCGCATGGGCGAGGGCCGGACCCATGCGGCCGTCAATTCGACCTCGTCGCCGACCGCCGCCTTCGTGCGAAACCCGAACTGGCAATTCCCGCAGGCCAGCGCCCAGGAATCCATCCGCGCCGCGTGCGGCGGCGACCGGGTCGACTTCCTCGATGCCGGCAAGATTGCCACCGCGCTCATGGGCGACAGCATCGCCACCAACATGTTCATGCTCGGCTATTGCTGGCAGAAGGGCTGGGTGCCGCTGTCCGAGGCCGCGCTGCTCAGGGCCATCGAACTCAACGGCGTGTCGATCGACTTCAACAAGCAAGCCTTCGTCTGGGGCCGCAACGCCGCGCACGACTGGGCTGCCGTGGAACGCCTGGCGAAGATGAACAGCACCGCCGCGCAAGTGATCGAGTTCAAGCGTTCGCCCTCGCTGGAATCGCTCGTCGAGCACCGCGTGAACTTCCTCACCGCCTACCAGAACGCCGCCTACGCCACGCAATACCGCGAGATGGTGTCCAAGGTCATGGCCGCCGAACAGCAGGCGACCGAGCAGCGTCCCCTGCGCCTGACGGAAGCGGTGGCGAAGTCCCTGTTCAAGCTCATGGCCTACAAGGATGAATACGAAGTCGCCCGCCTGCACAGCGACGCCGCGTTCAAGGCCAAGATCGAGGGCATGTTCGAAGGCGACTACAAGCTGAAATTCCACCTTGCGCCGCCCTTGCTCGCCAAGCGCGATGCCCAGGGCCACCTCGTCAAGCAGGAATTCGGGCCGTGGATGATGAAGGCCTTCAGCATGCTGGCCGGATTGAAGTTCCTGCGCGGCACGGCCCTCGATGTCTTCGGCCATACCGAGGAACGCAAGACCGAGCGCGCCCTCATCGAGCAATACAAGAAGACGGTCCTTGCCCTGCTTCCTGGCCTCAAGCCGGAAAACCTCGGCACGGCGGTGGCGATTGCCGCCATTCCGGAAGACATCCGCGGCTTCGGCCACGTGAAGGAAAGGAACCTGAAGGCGGCCAAGGCGAAGGAAGCGGAACTGCTTGCGGCCTATCATGGCAAGGGCGCTGCCGCGGGAAATTCCCAGCAAGCCGCTTGATATAAGCGAAGGCAGGCCGGGAACGGCACCCCAGCCAGCAAGCTCCCGAAACCCCTTGTAGGAATAGGCCTACAAGGGGTTTTTTCATTCCATATCAAGCAAGCACTTGATTTCCTGGATATATTTCAAAAATATGTTGCCAAAGATTAAACATAGGGTCGGTTTTGGCGTTGTTAATCCTACAACATGTAGGACGTTTCCGACATTCCGTTGCGTTTAATCAAGCTCTGTCATCAATTAGAAATAGATACTTGCACCTGTACCGATCAACGACTCCTTCAGGACGCAAAACGCCATGTCTCATCTCTACGCCAGCACTGACGCCGCCATCGAACAACTCGTCGACGCCATGTGCAGCCCCGATGCCGATGACCGCCAACGCCACGTCTGCCGCGAATCGCTGCGCAGCCTGGTTCGCCTCGCAAAGTCGGAATACCGCCTCGAAATCAGCAAGCACGTCGACCGGGTGGCACATCTGCCTGTGAAGGTTTTCGACAGGGAAGAGATCACCCTCGTCTGACACGGACACGCGCAAGTCGCGTTCCAGGCGCCGGCCGCTCTCGTCGAGAGGCCGGCTTTTTTTTGTGCCGGCCGTTCCGGCGGTCCTGGAAATCAGTGAATCAGAGGCGGGTCTTGATGGCCTCGACCTTGTCGCGACAAGCCCCCATCGGCAGGCTGGATTTCGTCAAGGGACAGAAACGCGTTGCGGCGAGCCAGTGCAGGGTCTTGGCCAGCAAGGACTGGTCGAGCAGGAGCGGAGTCGCGGAAGCGGCGGCGCGTTCCGCCCACAGGATTTCGTACAGGTCCTCGCCGGCCTGCACCACGACATTCACCGTCGTCTCGCTGCGCTGCTTCGCCGCGGCAGCGGACATGCCGCAAGACACCACCACCGCATGGCCCGCCAGTCCGTTCACATTCAGGGCGCCGATGTTCAGGGCGCTGTAGGTGGCAGGGCAGGCGGTGTGGTAGCCCCGGGCCCACCCCATGGCGAATTCCCGTGCCGTGATTTTCTGGCCGAGCGTCTTGATGCCATGCAGCGTGAGGCGCTTGTCCCATTGGATCGCGGATTGTCCGAAGGGCGCCAGCTCGATCAGGTATTCCTGGTCGGTAGCCTGTTCGAAGGTAGGCATGAGATGCTCGGGCAGCTGCAGGCGCACCGCATGCTGGAATCCTCGGCTGACGTAAACATTGCCTTGCGCGCCGGCATGCCCGGCCAGCACGCACAGGGCCACGAGAAACAGGGGTCGGATCATTGATCGCTCCGGAACGCGGAAAATCGCCAGCTCTTCGCCGCATGCGTTGCCTGGATCCTGCGCGTCACGCGGTGACATGTGAACGCAGTCTTGCGCGATTCCCCGCCGCGGACCCTAAAAATTAATTCCGAATAACAATCCGCCTCGGGCGGGGCGATGGTGTCAGAAACAGTGGCGCTTGGACACGTGCGGCGCTTGCTGCAACCGCCGTTCCAGGATGCTCTGCGCGAGCAGCAGTTCGTCCCGCCCGCCATCGCGCGCCAATACCAGCAAGGCATCGGCTTCCATGCGCGGAGCGCCGCAATCCTGCATTAATTCCTTCAGCCAGGGCGCCTCGCGGCGGGCCGCGGCGTCGATTGCCGCGGCAACGTCGCGTCGCCGCGATTCGGACTCGCTTTCCAGGCGGCGGCGCGACTCCTCGCATCGCGTCCTGCGCCAGGCGAGCGCAGCCACCGTCACCCGGTAGAGTGCATACATCAGCATGATCTGCCACGCCACCAGCATCGCCGGCGGAAACGCCAGGCTCAGGCCGAGGCAGAGCAGGGTGGCGATGCCCGCCGCCGTTTCCACGCGCGCCCGCCAGCGCCGCGACTTCGCCTCGCGCAGCGACTGGACGCAGGCGCTGCGCGCATGCGCGCGCAAGGCGTGCTCGAGCTTGCCGCAGCGGATGCCAGGCGGCGGCGCGCAGCGCCACACTGCCCGCCGCGCCCGTCCCGCGGCGCGCGATGCCGTGCGCCATTTCACCGCCCCGGATACCGCTTGCAGGGCAGCTCCGGCCATGCCGAGCGCGGCGCTTGCGATGGCAATCCAAGGTATAGCCTGCAACGCGGCGCGCAGGCCGCCAACGATCCTGGCGCACCATCCGAGCACGGCGTAACGGAAGACGTCGATCGTTCGCTCCGTGAAACGCTCGCTGGCCGGCGCGCGCATGGACCGCGCCGCCAGCGGCAAGTAGCGCGCCGCCTGCAAGGCGGCTTGCCGGCCGGCGTCTTCACGCGCTTCCGGCCCGGTATGCATGAGAAAGCAGGGATCGCGTGGGGCGGCATGCCGGCGGGTGTCCAGCGCGCGGGCAAGGTCCGCCCCTGCCTCTTCGGATTGGCGCCGCGCCTCCTCTTCGCCCAACCGGGTGCGCGCTGAATCGAGGAAGTTCCTGACTGTCAGGACCGTTTCCACCACGCCGCCGCCGGCATGCAGGCCAGCCGTCGCGGCGAATACCTCGGGCGGTATCAGGTCGCCGGTACGCCGCAGGCCCGATGCGTAGTCAGGTTCGTGCAAGCCATAGTCGGCCATGGCGGCCGCCAGCTGTCCGGTGCGGGTGATGTAGTTGGCGCTCGCGAGGATGTCGTTCCGCTGCGGCATGCCCGTTCGCGGCCGGCGCATGCGCGAGGATTGGCGCATCCGGGCGCAGTCTTGCAGTTGCAGGTCTACGCCGGACTTGTCGCGCAGGATGGGACGGTGCATGTCCTTGCCGAGGACCGGATGGGGAAGCGAGCCGGCCAGCGGAAAGTTGAACGGCCGGTCGGGCGTCATCCGGACGCAATAGAGTGTGGGCATGGCAGGGAAGGCGGTCCGCTGAGGATGGGGTTATTATCATAATCGCAACACATGGCACAGTCATGACAAGCCGTCGGGCTGGAAACTTATCAGTCCGATCACATCTAAACAAGCACCGCATGAGGCTGCGGCCCGACGTTGCACCGGCGCCGGTGTCGTGCGGACAACACGAGAAGGGAGCACGCGATGAAGACCAAGGCGGCAGTCGCCTGGAAGGCGGGAAGTCCATTGACCATCGAGGAAGTGGACCTGGAGGGCCCGCGGGCCGGAGAGGTGCTGGTCGAAGTCAAGGCCACGGGCATCTGCCACACCGATTACTACACGCTGTCGGGCGCCGATCCGGAAGGACTGTTTCCTGCCATCCTCGGGCACGAGGGTGCGGGCGTGGTGGTAGACGTCGGACCCGGCGTAGCCAGCGTGGCGAAGGGCGACCATGTCATCCCGCTCTACACGCCGGAGTGCCGGCAATGCAAGTTCTGCCTGTCGCGCAAGACCAACCTGTGCCAGGCGATCCGGACCACGCAGGGCAAGGGGCTGATGCCGGACGGCAGCAGCCGCTTTTCGATCGGCGGCAAGCCGCTCCTGCATTACATGGGAACGTCGACCTTCTCGAACTACATCGTGGTGCCGGAGATCGCCGTCGCCAAGGTCCGCAGCGACGCGCCCTTTGACAAGATCTGCTACATCGGCTGCGGCGTCACCACCGGCATCGGCGCCGTGGTGTTCACCGCCAAGGTGGAGGCGGGCGCCAACGTGGTGGTGTTCGGCCTTGGCGGCATCGGCCTGAACGTGATCCAGGGCGCGCGCATGGTGGGCGCGGACAAGATCATCGGCGTCGACCTCAATCCCGGCCGCGAAGCCATGGCGCGCAAGTTCGGCATGACGCATTTCGTCAATCCCACCGAGGTCGACAACGTGGTCGACCACATCGTGCAGCTGACCGGCGGCGGCGCGGACTACTCCTTTGAATGCATCGGCAACACCAAGGTCATGCGCCAGGCGCTGGAGTGCTGCCACAAAGGCTGGGGTCAATCGATCATCATCGGTGTGGCGGAGGCGGGCGCGGAAATCAGCACCCGGCCCTTCCAGCTCGTCACCGGGCGCGAATGGAAGGGGTCGGCCTTCGGCGGGGCGCGCGGCCGCACCGACGTGCCCCGCATCGTCGACTGGTACATGGATGGCAAGATCAACATCGACGACCTCATCACCCACACCTTGCGCCTCGACCAGATCAATGAGGGCTTCGACCTGATGAAGCGCGGCGAATCCATCCGGTCCGTGGTGATGTACTGATGGACGGCGCGATCGAACTGCTCTCCGAGCACCGCTGCTACGACGGCGCGCAGCGCTACTACCGGCATGCTTCCCGCGAGATCGGCCTGCCGATGCGATTCTCGGCCTTCGTGCCGGCGCAGGCGCTGGGCGGCAAGCCCGCGCCCGCGCTGCTCTGCCTCCCGGGCCTGACCTGCACCGAAGAGACCTTCATGATCAAGGCCGGCGCGCAGCGGTTCGCCGCGCGCGAGGGCCTGGTGCTCATCGCTCCCGACACCAGCCCGCGCGGGGCGGGAATCGAGGGCGAAACCGCAAGCTGGGACTTCGGCGCGGGCGCGGGCTTTTATCTCGATGCGAGCGAGCCGCCCTGGTCGCGGCATTACCGCATGGAGAGCTACCTCATCCATGAACTGCTGCCGCTGGCCATCGACCTGCTGCGCGTGGACCGCGAGCGCATCGGCATCACCGGGCATTCCATGGGCGGGCATGGCGCGTTGGTGCTGGCCATGCGGCATCCCGGCGTGTTCCGGTCGCTGTCCGCATTCGCGCCGATCGCAGCCCCCACGCAATGCCCCTGGGGGCGGAAGGCATTTTCCGGCTATCTCGGCGGCGACGAGACGCGCTGGCAGGACCATGACGCCTCCATCCTGATGGCGCGCCAGGACGCCGCGCCTTTTCCCTCGGGCATCCTGGTCGACCAGGGACTGGCGGACCAGTTTCTCGAGGAACAGCTCAAGCCCGACCTGCTCGAAAGCGCCTGCGCCAAGGCGGGCCAGCCCCTGACGCTCCGCCGGCATGCGGGGTACGACCATGGCTACTTCTTCATCACCAGCTTCATCGATGATCACATCACGCATCACATCACGCAGCTCGGACGCAATGCCTGAGCATTCGTCAGGAGGCGTGACCTTGTCCTGTGGCAATAACGCGGCGCACCGGCTTGTCCCTGGTGCAATGCGGCGCAAGAGGCGCTCGGGCAGGAACCTTTGGACCGCCGGAGCACTCATTTATTGAAATTCGTTCAACCAGTATCACCAGAAAAGGAGCAAGCAATGGAGCGGAACAATTTCGACGCATCGACATTCGGCTGGCTGCTCGGCAGCGCGGCGCTTGGCGCATTGGCAATGTTCCTGACCGATCCCGAGCGCGGTCAGGCGCGCCGTGCCGTGGCCACCGAAAAACTTAGCGACGTGCTGACCGACACCCGTGATTACCTCGGCGCCAAGACCAGCGACCTGAGCGACCGTTTCCGCGATACCACGAGCGACCTGAGCGACCGCCTGCGCGATACCACCAGCGAGCTTACCGACCGCGTGAAATCGACCACCAACGAATTAAGCGGACGCATCAAGTCCCGCACCGACGACGTGCGCGACCGCGTCAGCGACCGTTCGCGCGAGTTGCGTGCCGAAACCGACAGCGCGCCGCTGCGCAGCTCGATCCGCCTGGGCAGCGAAAGCTATTTCGAGAAGGCCGCCAACCGCGAGCTGTGGATGATCGGCGGCGCCATCCTCGGCGCCATCGGCATGTATCTCGCCGATCCGGACATGGGCGCGCACCGCCGGACGTCCGCGACCAACAGGCTGCGCAACATGACGCCCGGCATGGGCACCGACAACTTCAGCAGCGGCTACGGCAGCGACGACAACACCGGAAGCTATGCCTCCGGCGGCGGCGTCGCGGGAACGGGCAGCTTCGCCGACAATGATCAACCCCAGGGAAGCGACACCTCGCCGACCCGTCATTGACCCTCCCGGGCGCGGACATTCCGGAGACGGCGGAGGCCGTTTCCGGGACCGGCATGACGCCGGCCGCCGCCTTGCCGCCGCGCTGCGCCCGCTTGCCCTGGACTCCCCCCTCCTGCTCGCCCTTCCGCGCGGCGGCGTGCCAGTGGCCGCCGAAATCGCGCGCGCCTTGCCGGCCGACTTCGACGTGCTCCTCGTACGCAAGCTTTCCGCACCCATGCATGCCGAACTCGGCATTGGTGCCATCGTCGGTGGCGCGAACTCCCAGCCCGTCCTGAACCGTGGGCTGATTGATCGGCTCCAGGTGCCCGACGACTACATCGAACGAGAAGTGCAGCGCCAGCGTGAGGAAATCAACCGCCGCCGGCGCTGCTATTGCGGCGATCGCCCGCCTCCCGTCCTTGCCGGACGCAACGTGGTCGTGGTCGATGATGGCGTGGCCACCGGCAGCACCATGGAGGCCGCACTCCGGGCTTGCCGCGCCGAGAAGGCAGCGCGCGTGCTGTTCGCCGTGCCGGTGGCGCCTCCGGATGTGGCCGCGCGGCTGCTGTCGGAGGCGGACGACGGCATCTCCCTGCTGATGCCCGAGCATTTCCGGTCGGTCGGCGACTTCTACGATGATTTCACGCAGACCACGGATGAGGAGGTCGTGGCGCTGCTCGGCGCCGCTTCCTGACGCGAGACCGACACGATGAGAAAGAAGAAGGCGGAAATCCGCTGGCTCGACGAACCGGTCGAGCATGACTACGAGGCGGCCGAGGAATATCTCCGCCTTCTCGTCGACGAAAAGAAAGCCCGCCTGACGGCGAAGCGTCTGCGGCGGGCAGAAATGACCGAGTTCTCGGCGAAGGACATCCTGCGTGCTTCAGGAACATCCATCATGTACGTCGAGGCGTTCGACTGGTCGAAGCACGAGAAGGAACTGGATACCGGAAAGCCGCTGGCTCCCATCCTTCTCGTCAGGCAGGACAGCGGCGCGCCGCTCATCATTGCCGATGGCTTTCACCGGCTGTGCGCGCTGTTCAGCACCGACGAACAGATCCGGGTGCCTTGCAAGATCGTTTGACGGCAATGCGTTTCCGTTAGCGTCCCTCTAGGCGCCGAGGCCAGGCAATGGGGGCAGGCAATGGGGGACAGCCAACGGGGTCAGGCGATGAGCGCCGCCATGGCTTCCCGTCGCGCCTTGCAGGCCAGCGCCTTGGCGCGGGCTTCGCCGTACTTGTTGACCGCGAACTTGCGCGTGTGCCGCTTGCCGTCCGCGCCGTCCCAGAAGGCGATCCAGGACGCCCTTTCCACATCCTTTCCGCCGACGACTTCCCGCGCCACGTAGCGGCCGACGCCCACGATGCCCGACGTATTGTTGCGGCGCCGGCGGTTTCGCCGCCAGTGCGCATAGCGCTCGTCCCGCATGTCTTCGAGCAGTTCGTTGCGGCAGGCGATGGCCGCTGTCAGCGCCTTGCGCTTGCCGCCGTAGCGGCCGTCGCTGAAATGATGGATCACGACGCGGTTGCGGTGTTGGACCTGCACCTTCCAGCAGTGGGTGCGGTTGGTTTCGTTGTCAATACGGTGGATGTGGCGGCGGGTGGGTGATGACATTGCAGAATATTCCGATTTCACGAAAGCACGAAGCAGGATTGCCGGCGCCGGTAAGGACCGGCACGTTGGCATGCCGGACGGCATGCGTGCTCGCTGTGTGAAATCGCCTTGGGGAAAGTTCCACGCGTCAAGGCCACCGCTTCATGCCATGAATCTGTGCGGAACACATCAAGGAACCGTCAATTAAAATTGCCGTATGGCAATATTTGTACTACATTACCTTCCCGTCCTTGATAAATCCGAGCGCCTGCGCCGCACGCGCGGCTGACACCCCCCGGTCCCTCTTACGGAAAGGCGAGCGATGCATAGTCTGACCCTGATGGAAAATGCCTGCGAACGTGCAATCGAAGTCAGCTGCCGGCCCGAGGCGTGGATGGAAACCTACTGCCAGATCTGCGACCCGGCATCGGTGAAGCACGTGATCCTGATGCTCCGCGAGAGCAAGCAGCGCATGCCCTGCACGGAGGAAGACCTGTCCCACATGGCCGAGCTGGTGAAGGGCCTCGTAGCCTATCTCAAGAACCATGTGGAGGAAGCGGATCCGAGGATGGACGAACTGATCCTGCTGGCGCGGCAGATGCTGAGCCGGCTGGCGTTGTAGGAATCAGCCGCCGGCCGTCCGGGCCAGGTCCTTACTCCCGTCCCAGCAAGCCCTGCAATTGTCCCCGCGCGGCGTCGAACTCCAGCCGCAAGCGCTCCAGCGCCAACTTCGCGCCAGCCGTCGTCCCCGAGCGGCCCAAGGTCTCCAGCTCCATGCATTCCGCCCGCATCCGCACCGCGCCGAGGTTTTCGATGCTTGACAGGAAGCGGTGCGCTGCCGTCAGCAGTTCGGCGGGCTTGTCCTGCGCGATGGCGCTCGCGATGTTGCCGAGATGCTTGGGGGAATCCTGGATGAAGAGGTCGACGATCTCCGCCACCAGGGTAGGATTGTTTTCATCTTCCAGCTCGAGCAGTTGGTCGATGCGCCGCCGGTCGATGACCGTCTCGTCGAGCTGGAAGCCGTGCCGGGCCTGCGACGCGTCCGGGGCGGGCGCGGCGAGGAAGGTGAGGGCGTTGCGCACGTCGGCGAGTTCGACCGGCTTGGACACATAGCCATCCATGCCGGCGGTCAGGCACTTTTCCTTGTCGCCGGGCATGGCGTTGGCCGTCATGGCGATCACCTTCGGGCCTTCGCCGCCGAAACGTTCGCGCAGCCGGCGGGTGGCCTCCAGGCCGTCCATTTCCGGCATCTGGACGTCCATCAGTACCACGTCGTAGTTCTGGCGCTCGAGCGCGTCGAGCACCTCCACGCCGTTGGCCACCACGTCCGCGCGGTATCCGAGGTGGGCGAGCAGCTGCTGGACTACCTTCTGGTTGACGGTATTGTCCTCGGCAACGAGGATCTTCAAGGGCAGCCGGTCCGCGAGCCGCCCCTCGGGTGCCGGCGCGGCGACGGGCACGGTCACCGCGCCAAGGCGCATGGCGTGGGTGAGCGCATCGAACAGCGCGGTCGGCTTGATCGGCTTGTTGAGGTAGGCCGCGAAGCTCGCGCGTTGCAGGTCGGGCGCATGCGGACGGTGCGACACCGAGGTCAGCATGATCAGCGGCAGGGCGAGGTTGTCGCGGTACTTGCGGATTTCATTGGCCAGGCGCAGGCCGTCCATCTCCGGCATGCTCATGTCAAGGATGCCGACGTCGAAGGAATGCCCGTGGCGTATCAGGTCGAGCGCCTCCACGCCGGAAGCGGCAGCCGACGGCACCATGCCCCACAGCAGCGACTGCTTGACGAGGATGCGGCGGTTGGTGCTGTTGTCGTCGACCACCAGCACATGCTTTCCGGCCAGGGCGGAAGACCGTTCCTGCAGGAAGCTCAATGCCCGCTGGTTGCCGGACGCGCCGGCCACGATGGTGAAGTAGAAGGTCGAGCCTGCGCCGACCTCGCTTTCCAGCCACATGCGTCCGCCCATGATTTCGGTCAGGCGCTTGCTGATCGCCAGGCCCAGTCCGGTGCCGCCATACTTGCGCGTGGTCGAGGCGTCGACCTGGGTGAAGGCCTGGAACAGGTCCGGGATGCGCTCGGCGGGAATGCCGATGCCGGTATCCTTCACCGCGAACTGGACTTCGTAATGATCGTTGTCGCGCATGGTCGTGGTCACGCTGACCACCACTTCGCCGCTGTGCGTGAACTTGATGGAATTCGACAGCAGGTTGACCAGCACCTGGCGCAGGCGGGTCGCATCGCTGATCAGCGTGGCCGGCACGCTATCGTCGATGAAATAGGCAAGGTTGAGGTTCTTCTCGCCGGCCGCGGACGCCAGCAGGTCGAGCGATTCCTCGACGCAACGCCGCAGGTCGAAGGGCTGGCGCTCGATCTCCAGGCGGCCGATCTCGATCTTCGAATAGTCGAGGATGTCGTTGATGAGCGAGAGCAGAACCTCGCTGCTGCTGCGGATGGTTTCCGCGTAGTCGCGCTGCTCGTCGTTGACATGGGTATTGAGCAGCAGGCTGGTCATGCCGATCACGGCGTTGAGCGGAGTGCGGATCTCGTGGCTCATGTTGGCCAGGAACATGCTCTTGGCCTGCATCGCGGTTTCCGCCTTTTCCTTGGCGTCCTGCAACTCCTGCTCGTAGGCCTTGCGGCGCGAGACGTCGCGCAGGATCACGGTGTAGATCAGGTTCTGGTCCACCAACAGCCGCGAGATAGAGGCTTCCGCCGGAAACTCGCTGCCATCCTTGCGCACCGCATAGATTTCGCGCCGCTCCGCCATCTTGCGGGCGGTCTGGCCGGAATCGTGGAAGCGCTGCATGTGGCTCCCATGGTCGCGATGGTAGCGTGCCGGCAGCAGGGTATTCAGGTGCTGGCCGACCACCTCGTCCGCCGTCCAGCCGAAGATGCGCTCCGCGCCCTGGTTGAAGAGCAGGATGTGCTGGTTCGAATCGACCGAGATGATGGCATCGTCGGCAATGCTCAGGATACCGTTGAGTTGTGCGGCGCTCAGGTGGCCGATCTTGGGGGAAAGCATCATGCGGTTGTCTGGCTGGGACTGCAAGGAAAATGGGGCGGAAAACGGCGGGGTCGCCGGCATGCATGATATTACCGTCCTTCCACGGTTCTTGACAGGCCACGTCCGGCGCAAGCGGTTCCCAAAGCTGGAAACGCATCCTTAAACGCATCCTTAAGAAAACCTTAGTCAGGCTGGCCCTGGGTGCGTGGAACCCCGGCCGCCGGCTTGTCACGCAGAAAGCAATCCGGGACGACGCGGTGCATTCCTTGCCATGATGTGTCGTCCCTGGCGCCGATGCTGGCAGCATTGGCAGGCATGCCAGGCGGATGCCGGTCTCCATTCCCGGGCTTTCACCCCGGGCCTGCAACGTTCATTCCTCCGTGCTCCATGCATCCTTCCTCCTTCCGGCCAGGCGCCTCCCCGAAACTGCTTCCCAACGATCATTCCGCAAGTGTCGGGCAGGACGTTGCGATCCACGTGCGCCATCACCGGCACGACAACCAGATCGGTCTTCCCGCGCGCTCTGCCTGGACGCGCTTCCTGGCCTGGTTCTTTCCCTCGTATCGCCGCCCGACCGGCAATCCTCCCGCGCCCTGCAAGCTATGCCACGCGCCGCAACGCAAGCTGACGCGCAAGGAAAACAAGCTGTTCGATGTTCCCAACATGAACCGGGAGCAGGTCATCAAGCTGGTCGATGCGCTCAAGGACCTTAAGGTGGGAATCGAATACCTCATCCCTTCCGACACCCGCGAACGCGACGAGGCCGAGGCGCAATTCATGCGAAAGCTTCCCGGCGAAGATTGCCGGTATGGCGACCTCTGGCAGGAACTCTGGACGCGCTGCCGGGATGGCGACTCCGTTCGCGCGGAAGCGGCGCTGGTCAAGCTCGAGGTCATGGCCGAACGCGATGGCGGCCTGAAGCTGCACCAGGGGCTGCTCGGCATTCCGCTCGCGATCTGCGCGCGCAGCCTGCAGCAGGGATTCAAGGGCGCGAGCATGGCGCAGCTTGCGGGCCATTGGATCATCCTGCGGCGGGTCTGCGGCCTGTTCAACGACATACACGACGCTCCTTATCGGGAGCAGGCGCATGACTGGCCTGCGTTGCCGCCGCCAGCAAGGAGCAGCATCTTCCGCAGCGCCGCGCTGCATGAAGGAACCAAGGACCTGCTGCGCAGCCTGATGTCGGATCGCTTCATGCCTGGGTATGTGCACCTGCGTTACCTGGATGAGCCGGCGCCTGCCCACGGTCCGGGCGATGCGATACATATCCCCAGCCGCACGCGGACACCCTCGGAGCTTTCTCTCGATTCCATGCCTTCCTTATCGCTCCCGTTCCAGGACCGGTGTTCGTATTCGCATCTTCCCTCGTCCGGTAGCGATGAGGCCGCATCGAGCCGGCGTTCGAGTTTCTCTCACGTCGGACCGGATGCCGGCGCGCGGCAGCCAGTCGCGGACCGGGCGGTGCCGGCGGAACAATCGGAGTCTGTCGGGCTGTGCGAAACGCTAGTCCATCCGCGGGTTGGCAGAGCGGCAGCGAAGCCGAATGCCGCAATTCGCAAACGTGGGGAGATCCGTGTGCATTGCAAGAACCCGGAAAGGCTTGAGCATATGCGACGGATCGCCGGTCGTTGCAAGCCCGCGGTATTGCCGGATGCGGCTGGGACGGTATCTGCCGCATCTTTCGAGGCAGAGAAACCCGCGCTCGACTTGAGGGTCTTCGACCTTGGCGACATCTCGTTCCCCTCGCCTCTCGTCAGCCCCAGCCTTCTTGATCGCTGCCCATCGCTATCGAGCATGTCGTCGCCCAGCGTCGCCTTGCAGCGTGACCGGGTGAACAGCCTGGATCATGAGGAACCCATGGTATCCGGCGACGAGAGCGATGCGCGATATGCGACGATGTCCGGCAAGCGAAGCGTTTCCCGGCAATCGCTCGGAATTGATTTCGACTATCCGTCTCGTACTTCCGGGCATGCAGGATGGGAGGGCTTCGTCAAGCAGGACGACTCGAGGCTGGGAAGCGAACTTGATCGTATCGAGAAGACCGCACGAGAGGAAAGCGCTCGAGAAAAGGAAAGGGTTACGCCGACGTCATGGGAGCTGGAGTTGGCGGCGCTTAGAAAAAAATACAGCCTGGATGGGGACGAATGACTCAAGGGGGTAAAGCCTGCAGGATTAATCACCGATAGAGGAACCCTATGCGACTTGCGTTCCGACCTGCCCCCGGTCATTCCCGCTTAGCGCACAGGCGGGGATGACGGAGGTGGTTTGGGAGCATGCGGTCATGTCAAAAAACTTCTATAGATTTGCTTAGCCTGGCCCACGAAAGCTGACCAACTGAAATCCCCAGCCGCTGAAACAGGTCACAAAAATCCTTAAAATTTTTGCGGCAAACCAAATAACCCGAACATTCCCGCGACGACCCCACCTCATCCGTCACTGACGCCCTGTCAGGATCCGCCCTCGACCACATGAACGGCGGACCGGCCACCCGGTCCCGATCAAAGACCAGCGCACGAACAAAAAAAATCACCGGAGACCTCCACATGATCCATCCCTGCGTCCGCAGCGTCATGCCGCCGCCATTGCAATCAACCACGCAGCCCCAGCCAGGAACGAACGCTGGCGCGCAACCGGCAAGCCCCAAACCGCCCGGTGACCTCGCCCGGCATACCCTTCGCGCGCTCGGCAATACCGTCATTGCGTTTTCCTCAATGACGGCGCTGTCTCCTCTCCTGCCGCCGAACAGGCGGCCCTTGCTGATTTATGCCTCGGGTTTGATGTCCTGCGCATTGCAAAAAAAGCAGGAAGCAGAACGTCCGCGCAAGGCGCTGCCCTTAACCCGGATCGCGGCGGAATCGGCGATCGCGGTAGTGCCCTTCATTCCTTTCTACATGCTGCAACGGGCGATGGTCAGGTCGAACTGTGCCTGGGTACAAGCGGGAACCCGAATCCTGCTCGGGCAGGTGCCGGGAGCCATCGTCGGCAGCGCCTTGACTTATGCTTATCTCAGGCAGTCAGGGAACCATCACGAGATGGAAGGGGATGGACGGACCACATCGGCGGGCGATGCCTCGACACATCTCGACGCGCGCAGCGCGGCGCTTACCCTGGCTTGCCTCACGCCCGCAGTGTTTTTCCAATTGCCGGCGGGGAGGAGTCGGCTGGCGGGATGGATCGGGGTAAAGAACTGGAAGGCCGGAAGCATGTTGCGCCTCGAAGCCGCGCAAAGCCTGTTGCTCGTCGCCGGTGTGGGAAGCGCCTGGTCTGCGCAACGCATCCTCGATTCCCGGGACGGGCCGTGATCAAAAGAGTGACGGGCTGAATGAAAAATCCCGCAACGGGCGTCTTCCAGGCTTGCTTCCTGCCTGGGAAAACATCCGTTCCGGGAACGCTGCAGCTTGACTGCTGATGACCTGCGGACGAGATTAACGCGGCATGGTCCCGGCCTTTGTCAAGGCGTCGACGATGCCCTCGGTATTCATCATGCCGCTGCCGCTGTTGCGGCGATCTTCCGCCAGCTTGCCGGAGATCTGGCCTTCGCTGCCTGCCTTGTTGCCTTCCGCGGAATCAAGGTCGGCATCCTTGTTGGCATTGTTGGCATCTTTCTTGTCAATCGCGCTGATGATTCCGCCAATGCCCGAGATACCCTGCGTTGCTCCCTGGCCGGCAGCGGAGTACAACTGTGCCTTGGTGTTGCGTGCGGCCGCGTCCGCGCCATCGTCCTTGCCGGTTTTCATTGCCACCTCTGGGGCTTCAGTGTGGCTGTCCTCCGCAGCATTCGGCTTTGGCTGGCTAGGATCTGGCGCGCCACTCTCTTGCTTCACATGGAAACTCACCGGTTCATCGACATCCATGCCGTCGCCATGATTCACGCTTCCCTGTTTTACACGGATTCGGGCCTCCGGTTCAAGCTCCATGGCGCTGTGATCGGGACGATTGCTCGAATTACGACGTTGTTGGGTAGGGACGAGTTCCGGAGCTGACTCGTCGTCCAATTCCATATACCTGAGATGAACATACTGGTCGTCGCTTTCCACATCCTCGGTCTGCGTAGAAACGTGTTTCCCATTGGTATCGTGATCCACCTTTTTGTTTGGCCTACCCGTTTGCTTCGCATGTTCAACCGGTTCCGACGAGGTCTGCAAATGCGTGTGCACAGGCTTTTCCAGGTCCATGAGCTCTTCCTCAGTCGCAGGAGCAACGCGTTTCCCGCCTTTCACCTTGAGCTGAAGGTCATTCACTCCATCCGTCTTGCCCTTGCCGAGCGAACTCTTCGCCTTGTTAAGCAAGCCCTTGATCCCCTTCGTGCCGACCATGGCCGCACCGCCTGCTACCGACAAGCCAACGCCGGCGATACCGCCTACCAAACCGGCGGCGGCCTGGGCCTTATCCGCCTCGAACTCGGCTTCATTGGCTTCGCTGCGTTTGTCAGCGCGTGATTTCTCTTCAGCGAACTGGCTTTGAATGCTCTTTCGCTGCATCTGCGTATCCGCAATCGCTTCAAGTTCCTGATCCTTGCCCATTTCCCTCAGCCTGCGAATCAGCTCCCACTTGCTCGCCTCGACATTCATTGCGTGTTCGTCGTCATGCACCTCAACGGCCTGTGCCGGCGATTGCGTGGTGGACGGAGCGGTTTGTTTATCTGTCGTGATCGTAGTAGTCATGATAGATCTCTTTCAGTGTTTGTTTGGTTCGGGCGGCACGTTCCATTTGGTGGACGCGCACCGCCATTGCCGAATCGAATCAGGCTGTCAGCTGCCAGACCTTGCTCATCGAATCGAACATGTCCCGCGACAGGTCGCGGCTGACGTTCATCGTGCTGGAAAAGTCCTGGAACGCCTGGCGTGCCTCGTTCATGTACTCGTCGATGCGGGATTGCATGCCATCGAAGCCGGCTTCCTCCAGGTCGAGGGTGATCCCGCTTCGCCTGATGTCGCGTTCGTCCCGGGCAACAGTCAGGCTGTGCACGCTGCTGTCGATCTGGCAGGCACCCGCCGCGCCGGAAGCGATCACCGCAATCTTTCCGCTATGGTTCACGAACGCCTTGCCGGCGGCACCGGCGGCCCTGACGGCGCCGCTGGCGGAGACCGATGCGGGAATCCGCGAGGAGATCGCCACTTTCATCCGGTTGAAGACTTGCGCGAACTTGCCGGAACTCGACGCTGCCGATGAACCGCCCTTGGCTAGCCCACGGGCCATCAGGCCGCCGCCAGCCAGGCCGGCGGCGAGCGTAAAGGCCAGGCCGACATAGGATGCGTCTTCCTTCGACATGCCGGCATGCAAGGCGATCTGCTCCGCGCATTGGCCGAACATGTCCGCCGTCAGCATCAGCGCCGGACCAAGGTACTTCGCGCTGTCGGCAACCGCAGTGCCGGCGAACGTCGCGGCGCCGCTGGCGATGGCGGTCGGGCTGAATTTCGCCAGGCTGACCGCACCCGTGGACGACCAGGCACTCGCTGCCCCTTTCGCCATGCCCGGCCCCATCGTGATCATCAAGACCAGGGCCGTTCCCAGGATCGCCGAGTTTTTCTTGGCTTCCTCCTGCGGCATGCCGCAGCCGATCAGAATTTTTTCGGAGGCTTGGGTGAGCAGTGCGCTCAACCGCACATCGACGTCGACGTGTGCGGCCTTGAGAATTTCGTTGGTGACATCAAGCGCGAGATCAACGACTGCGACTGCAGCCATTGCCGGCGATTCGGTAAAGAAAATGGTCGCGACGCTCGCGATCTTGGTAAAGACACGGGTAAGAATATCGATCCAGCTATTGTGCTGCTCTGCTTCCTGCTGTTCCTGCAAACGCTGTGCGTTCTCTGCTTCGGCCTTGGCCTTGTCGGCGCGATAGGTGGCCATCGCATCCTTCTGGACCTTCATGGCGTCGTCGGCGTTCTTCACCGCTTCGCCCGCGCGCGTCAGGTTGATCTTGGTCGCGAATTCATGAAGGATGGCGCAGATCACCATGGCGTTCAGGCCGGTGGGGATCCAGGCTGTCTGCACCGGCGGGTTGACGTCGGGTGCCGGGACGGAGGGAGAGGCGGAAACCGTTGAGGTACCGCTTTTTCCGGCGGAGGACAAGGTTGTGCCGGATTCCGCGGGAGGCTTGGGTGGGGCAAACTTCAGTTCCGGGGCAGGGGAACTTGAAGCCGCCGGCGGTGGCGAATCATCGTAATCCGCACCGTAGGACGGATCGGCGGCACCTGCGCCTCCGACGCCCGGGGTGATGACGAGTTCAGACATGGTTAAACTCCAGTGGTGGTTGGCGCGATTCTCTCTTCGAGCAACCGGGATGCACGCTCGCGCAAGGCGTACATCTCGGCTTTTCCAGCTGACCGCTTCATGAAGTCGTTCAGCACGGATTCGGCGCGGTGAAGCTTGTTGCAGGCGAGCAGGCACTCGCCCATGTGGAACAGGGCCTTGAGGTCGTTCTGGTCCGCCCCGAAGGCGAGGCCGTAGGAAATGCCGGCTATCTGGTAGTTGCCCCGCATCTGTTCGCACGCCGCCATGGCGTGGAAGTATTTCGGTTTCGGATTGCGCTGGCCGCAGAGCGCCTGGAAGACGGCGGCGGCATCGTCGAGCCGGCCGTCCACGAAGAGTTGGTAGGCCATGGCGTACATCACCGACTGCTCGTCCTCGGTGTACACGCCGGCGGCGAAGAAGGGCTGGTTCTGCATCAGGCGGGCAAACCACTTGAGCGGTTCGCCGGATGCATTTGGCGGCAAGTTGAGCATGGTTCTCCCTGGTTGAACGTCTGGCTGGGTTCGAGTCGAACGGCTGCGCTGGTTGCAGCCGGTTGGCGCCGGCTTCCGCGCGTCTCTCGCTTCCTCGCGTTCCGCGTCAGATGCCGCTTCGGAAGTTGTCCACCAGGGCTTTCTTGAGGGTCATGACGGCCGCGAACATGTTGGTCGACATCAGGGTGTTGTTGTTGTCGGCCTGGACGATGACCGACAGCTTCTGGCTGAGCGTGGAGCCGAGGGTGACGTAGTTGCTGCCGGTGCTGCGCTCGGCGGTCAGGGCGTCGTTCAGGAAGGTCTTGATCGCTCCGACAGTGGTCGGCTCGGGACTCGGCCAAGCCTTTAACTGGAGGGCGGCATTGCCGTTGTAGGCGGTCTTGTAGCCCGCGATCGTCGTTGTATTGGTTTCGGCGTCCGTTGTACCATCCGAAGCGATTTTATCCAGAAGATCTGAATATGCCTTTTGCTTGTTGGACGACGATTGCGATGCAAAGATGGTTGATTCGATTTCAGGGCGCATCGACTCTGCCTGGCGCCGCGCATTGGTGCTCAGTTCGCTCACCATGGAGGAGAAGGCAATCTGCCAGTCGCCGATGGTGTTGCTTCCATCGTTGGTCGTACTTGATTCGGCAAGCAGGCGTTTGTAATCCAGCGGGTTGCCATAAAGATCCGCGGTGATCTGCGTGGTGGCTCCGGATCCCGAGGTTGCAATGGTCGGAACCGGGTCCGCCTGCTTTGCATAACGCCTATTTTGACCAAACATGTTATTCCCCTTTCAAGCTTGAAGATGTCTATGGTTTTGCCGGCGAGTCGTCAGCGATAGCGGTGTCAGGCTGCCCTCGTGGCTCGGATTCCAGGCTGCGCCGGGTACGCCTGCTAGGCTGCACCCACAACGAGTCATACCTTATCAAGCAAAGTTCAGGGCTGCGCTATCTATTAGCTATGGCTAACATTGATGCCATTGCTGCATCGCGAGGAAGCCTGATCCATAGGCGACGATGACCGAAGACGGGTGAAGGGAAGAAGCGCGGGCATGTCACGGAAGATCGCGTGGCGATTTTCCGTGAACATATTGTGTCAAGCCGGCATTGGGGGCCAGGCCAGGGAGCGATATCCGATTCGCCAGGCCGATGCTGGCAATGACGAGGTATCGCGAGCAAATTAGGAGCGGAAGGCGGTTTGCACCAGGTTTTCGACCTTCTTGAAGAAATTGGAGCTGACAGACGTGGCGCTTTCCACCATGCTGTTTCCACCGCTGGCGATTTGGCCGGCCTCGCCCTGTGCCTTGCTGGACAGGGCGGATAGCCTGCTCAATTCGTCGCGAGCGTTGTCGAGGGCATCCTGCGCTTTCTGCTTGGCGGTGGCATCACTTTTAGCAATTGCAGCATCAAGGTCTTCACGGGCCTTTTTTGCATCGTCCGTGGCTTTGGTCGATAACGCCTGAATGAATTTCAAGGTCTGGTTCGAACCCGCGAGCATCTGGTTGGCATTGGTGTTGAGATGGAGCAGCGCCATGCACAAGCCGAGTTCCCAGCTGCCGGCGAATGAGCCACCGATGGTGTGGACACGATTCCACTTGTTATTGGTGACCAGACTTTTGTTGTAGTCAGCGTCCTGGCCAGTGTAGTAGGCCCACTGGTTGGTACCGCCATTGACCTGGACCTTCCAGTTATGTTCTTTCGCGGTTTCAAGATCAGTGTGATAAATGGTCCCGTTCTTGTCCTTGGCCAGTACTTCATGCGGGTTCAGTGATGTTTTGTTGTAATCGTAAAGGAAGTATTTTGCGTTGTCGGTTGTAATACTGCCATCTGGAACAGCAAGGGTAAGTTGCGTATCGACGTTCGCCAGATCTGCTTCGCTGAAAACCTGGGTCGCGTCCAGTGAGTCGACCGGACGGTCGAGCTTGGCTTTGTCATCGATGAAATTGTAAGCCGCAACTAGCTCTTCTGAGGTCGTGCTTGCATTTTTTTGTCGTTCAAATTCTGCAAGATCTGCTTCCGTGACAGCGTGTTTCCCTACCTTGTAGAGGTTGTCGTAAATGGAAGAAAGGCCTCCAAAGTCGAAGTTCAGGTTGGTAAAGTCCACGTTAATAAATCCGAATTCTCCTGCCATGGCTTACTCCAATAAAATTTGGGGTGATACTAAATGGTCCGCATGCAAATGAAATTGACGTTCGATGATTTCCAGGCTTTGCGCAACGGACAGTAAAGGTAGAACAACTCTTTACGGTCCTTGCAGCTGCGTTGAAAATCAAATGGATTCAATCTTTCACCAGCGTCTGGGTGGGTGTAATCAATAATTAATCGAGCCTAATGCTTTGCAAAAATGAGGCGAGTTGTCCTTTTTGCTAGATAACCTGATTCATACTCTCACAAGGCCTGGAGCATTCCCTGAAGCCATGCTGCAATGCGGCGAATTGTTAGGTTTGAATAATCTTCTTCGCATTCCACTGCACCCGTCTCCAATAATCTTCCATTGATAGTCGTCGTGGCTTGGCGGATCGCCTGGCTTACAACGGCCCGGGAAGTTTGCTTCGTTCAATCCAGACTGCGAACGAAGATATTGGGAGCACATGATGAGTATCGAGTTTTCGGGTTCAGCGGCCATTACATCGGGGCAGGCAAGCCCGGATGCGCCCGGCACCGACCAGGCGAATGGCAGCGACGCCAGCGCGCAAGTCAACCTGTCCGCCATTTCCGCAACCGCGAAACGCATCGTCGCGGCCAACGGCGCCATCGACGCTTCGACGACCCTCCAGCCGCCATCTTCGCTCGCCGACGGGTCCGGCTACGACGACGCCAGCGATCGCCTCTCATCCTGGCAGTCCACGCAGCAGGCCGAACTCATGCTGTCCATCGCTTACGGCCACGAAGGCATCATCAGCCTCGGCACTATGAGCACCTTCGCCGCGCGGCTCGACGGTTTCTATACCAGCCTCGCCGATGCAAGGCGCTCGACCTCGAACGTCAAAAACGACCTCGCAAAATTCAGATCCGATCTCAATGCCGCGGTGACGGAAGACATTCAGAAGAAGCGGCGTGAAGAAGAGAAGAAGGCGGCGCGGCGGGACGCTGAAGAACGACTGGCGCAAGAGCAAGATAGCCGGGCCAGCGACGAGGAACGAATGAATGCCCGGTCGTCAGCGGTGCGGCTCGCCGACCTCGACGTGGATGTCCTGCGCACCTTGCCTGTCCCGGTTCTCGAGTCGGTCAGGCCGGAGCAGATTCGCGAGTTGTCGCCATTCCAGGAAGTCGCGGTACTGATGTCGCTCAGCCTGGCCTTCAACAGGCAGCTGACTGGTGTCCATGATAACGGGCAACAGGCTAGCCAAGAAGCTTCCCAGACTGGCCTTGCCGGTCCGGTGCAGATGAACATCAAGGCAAGCCAGCAGGACAGCGGCGATCATTCTGACGCGCCTGGCCTGGAAGTGCCTCGCGTCAGGCAAGACGAAACGCACGCGCCGGCAGGTCAAGCGGCGGACGTCATCGACGGCACTGCATTACGCTTCGTCCAGTCTGGCATCCGCAAGGTGGCCGGCAGCCTGCTCGGCAACGCCAACCTGCCGGCGTGGGCCAAGGAACTCGTGCATGCGCTGCCTACGCTGAACGCGCAACAGCCGGAGGCAGGCGTGTCGGGCGTGTCCGACCTTCTTCAAGGCAAATCGCCGCAGGATGCAAGCTGGATCAGCGACCTGTCGGATGCCGACCTCGCCCTCCTGAAAACGGCTCCGGCGGATCAGCTGGACCAGTTTGCGACCGCCGACGCGGCGTTCCGGCTGATCCAGCGTGCGGCACCCGAGATCACGCATAACATCGCATTGTCCGGTCCGCCAACCCTGCTCGTCCCACCGGTCGACGGCACCGGGCAACATGGTTTGCAAGCCCTGGTCAATGGCGATGCAAGGAACCTGGTGCCGATCGTGGCGCTCGACGAAGCCGGCGTGCAGCGACTGGACGCGAATGCCGTCGCGGGGCTGAGCGCGCAAGATCTCGCGCAATTCGGCGTGCGCCAGCTTGCTGCCTTCCGGCCGGACCAGCTGCTCGCTCTGCAAGCTTCCCAGTTGAGCCAGCTGCAATCCGGTCAGGCGTCCGCCCTGATGTCCGCCGCGCTGAATCCGGTGCGGCTGCTGTCCGCCTGCACTCCCCAGCAGATCGAGGCGCTGCCCCATGACTGGATTGCGGGCGTTCCCCCGTCAGACTTCGGCAACTTGTCTCACGACCAGCTCGAGTCGCTCAGCCTGAGCCAGCTCGATCACCTGAACGAAAGCCAGGAAGAAGCGCTGATGCATGCCTTCCTTGCCCTGCCCAGCATTGCCGACGCGATGGCAAACGATGAGGGCTTGAAGGCATTGGCGGCCGGCCTGGGTGCCGAAGGCGGACAGGGGGCGAGCGACATCCTGTCGGACGCCGACCTGCGTTTCCTCTTCGAGGGCGGCCTGGCATCGCGCTTGCTCGGCTTGTCGGGTCCAGAGGCGGAAGCCGCGGAGAAGGCGCTGGCGTTGCAGCAAACCGGCGATGATGCCGGCGCTCTCTTTGGCGCGGCTAGCTCCGGGAAGGAGGGCAACCTCCTGCAGGCGGCAGCCGGCACGATCGATGGGCTTGGCATACCGAAGGCATTGATGCTCAAGGGCAGCAGGCAATACCTCGTCGGTTCGGGAATCGGCGCCTCGGGACTGTCATCGGCGCGTGGCGCTGTGGCCGGCAGCCAGGCGGATACGGACATTCTTTCCACCGCGCCCGAACACATCGGCAAGATTCCGCCGAACCAGTTCTATCAATTGTCTTCGCAACAGCGCCTCAGGCTGGTCAAGGAATTCTCGGCGGACCAGGTCGCCAACCTCACGGCGATGCAGTTCGCTGCGTTCCAGAGGGACGAGCTCAAGCAGTTCGATCCACAGCAACTTGTCAAGCTCAGGAAGGAACAAACCGCAACCCTTTCCGGCATGCAGCTCTACGGACTCGCCCAAGTCGTCTGGCAGTCGTACCGGCAGGCGGCGAAAGAAAAGGCCGACAAGCAGGGATCGCCGATCGGCGCCATCCGCGCAGTGCGCGCGATCGGAGGAACCGACCTGCCCATGTACGTGCCGCGAGCGGATGGTACCGGCGGCTCCGGTGCGAAGATGCTCAATCCGGAAGTGGCGGCCAGTGTCATTCCCGGATTCTTGCGAAAGACGCTGTTCACCATGCTGGACGGCATCAACGGGGTTTTTGGTAAATCGCGCCCCGCCAGCGAGAAGAGGGGCGGGAATGCATCCGGGATCCGCCGCGAACGGGATCAAATATTCCCTGAAGAGGAATCGAATTAAGCGCCAAAATCCCACGGTTGGATGGCGAAGACAGGGAGCGTGCAATGCCAACGACTTGCATTGCGCGTTCCCTTTTATTTTGTGCGAAGCGGTTTGCGGCGCCATGCGCATCAAGCAAGTCGCGTCGTCATCACCTTGAGGAAACGCTTTAGTTGAATGCCGAATGCCAAGCGGAGTTGTTATTAGAAAGAAGTATAAAAAACTATTGTCGACGCGTGAACCTTGCCGCGGTCCGTTGACACACACCGTCAGAATTGGTGGACGTGGCGGAAGATTCGTGCATCCAGAGTCACCGCGTGTCAACAAACCGTTACCCATCAAATCATTTTCCAGTTACCCACGGGACGACCATGACTGATGAAGCACAGGAAGCGCTCCGCCAGGCGCAAGAAATGCTGGAGCGCCTCGAAGAGGCAGTACAGCTTGCCGACATCGCGATTCTCCGGGCCAATGCCTTGTACGACAAGATTGGAATGACGCGGGAAGAGGTCCGGCTCATGATGCAGCCCTTCGTCGAACTGTTCGACGATGACACCATTCCCGTCGCCCATGACGGCGAGCCCGTGGAACTGAATGAGCAGGACTACCGGGATGCCTTGTCCCATTTCACCGAACATTCGGCGCACAGCGCGGAAAACTCCAATTGAGAATTGTCATGCCTACTATATCGAACGCCACGTCGCAAGCCGCCGCACTTCTATCCGCCCCTGACGATCAGCACGCTGGTATGAATAATTCGCAGCCAGAGCCACAGAAATCCGTACATGAGAAACATGCTACGGAATGTATTGGAAAAAAGGCGAATGTCGTACACGGCAACATGCCGCTAGGTAATACAGAAAGCGCTATGATAGTTGGTGGTGCTTCCCATCTGGCACTTAGCGAACAGGCGCTTAAGAACGTGACACATGAAGCGTCTATTTTTTGTGAAAAGTATTCAAAAATGATCGAAGCTGGCAATGCTGGCACGGAAGAAATTCAGGAAATGACAGGGAAAGCTAAAGCATTCCTTTCACAGGTATTGGCACAAACTCAGCAATTCGAGGGCGCCGCCAGTGCTTTCAACAAACTCTGACCAAACCACTCCATAAAGAAAAGCGGAATGAAGGCTAACCTTCATTCCGCTTTTTCACGCTTGCGGCCCGCCATCGCCTGGGGGCCACTCGCAATTCAAGCAATTCAAGCCGCAAACAACATCCCACCTTCCTCGAGTTCGACCAGCGGATCGTCCCCGCGCTTATGCCGCAGGCAATACCCCTGCTTGTACACGCTCACCAGAGTCATGCGGCCGTGCGTCAGTAGTTCCAGCTTCAGCCGCAACTGAAAGATCGACACCGGATCCGCTTCTTCCGCTACAAGGCCAGGGTTTTCGAGATCAAGGCCTTGTCGGGGTCCAAGCGGGTCGCCTCGAACTTCTCGTCGACCGGCCAGAATGCCTCGAACAACGCCGCGGGCGATTCCTCGTCCGTGATCTCGGTGCAGCAGTCGCAGGAAAGCAAGCTCAATTTCTGGGAATCGCTTGCCAAGGGCGTGGATGCCATGCTTTCCGCCGGCGGCAAGATGGTGCCGAACGAGTCCAGCGGCACCATCACCGTCGTTGACACGCCGCAGGTGCTGCGCGCCGTGGAAAAATACATAGAGGAAGAAAACCGCCGGGTGGGCCGCAGCGTCTATCTCAAGGTGGAAATGCTCACCCTGAGCTCGACGTCGCAGAGCCAGCTCGGCGCCGACCTGGCGGCGGTCTTCACCGCCGGCAACGGCACCTTTACCGGATCGCCCTTCGGCACGGTGGCCAACGCCACGGGCAGCGGCGCCGCGTCGTTCACCCTCAGCGGCGGCAAGTGGCGCGACAGCCTCCTTAGCCTGAATGCGCGCCAGGGTCAGACCACGGTGGTCAGCAGGTCCATGCTCGACGCCTACACCGTCAACAACCATCCCGTGCCCTTCACCGTCGCCTCGACGCAATCGTATGTCGATTCGGTCAGCGTGCCGACCGCGTCGAGTAACGTGACGCTGACGCCGCCCACGCCCACCGTGACCCAGAAGCAGATCACGACCGGCACCTTCCTGGAATTGCTGCCGCATGTACTCGACAGCAACCGCATGCTGCTGCAATACACCGTGGATTTGTCGAGCGATCCGGATTTCGAGACGGTGCAGAACAGCCCGACGCCCGGCGTGCCGACGGTGAAATCGCCGCGGGTGGCGCGCAAGTCCACCTCGCAGACGGTCAACATCCGGACCGGCGAGACCCTGGTGCTGACCCAGCTCGGCAAGCGCAGCGACAGCGACCGGGCGGCCTACGGCCTCATCGGCGCGTCCGCCGCCGGCGACCGCAACCGCGAAGCGAGCGTGATCCTGATTACCCCGGTGGTGATCGACAACGATATCTGAGGCGGCGATCATGCAGCGAATCTTGAACGTCGGCGCCAGCACGCCCGTCCTGATCGGCCTCGACTGGACGGCGCTTTCCCGCGAGCCGCGCGAGCAGAAGCGGGAAATGAAGACCCAGCTGAAGTTTTCCGGGGCAAGCCATGCCATCCTGCTCTCGGCCGGGGACAGCAGCGCCTATGGCGCCGGCCAGGCCGGCAGGAACACGGTATCCGCCGCCGCCTGGCTCGCGCTGGCCGTCGGGGCAGGGCGTTCCCTCATCGTCATCAAGCATCTCGGCGGCGAGGAAGTGTGGCTGTGCGCGATCTACAAGGGCTTGCCGCTGCCGCGCGGCGACCGCATCCTGCCGCGTTCCCGCCTGCTGTCCGCGCTTGAAGACCTGATGATGGCGCACGACCGGAGCGATTTCGAATTCCTGCTCGACGGCATGCAGGACGCCATGCTCCAGGAATTTGCCGCTTTCCGTCCGGGCAGCATCGACGTACTCCTGCAAGGAACGCCGCCGGAGCAGGCCAAGCTGGTGAAAGCGGCCGGCCGCGGTCGTCTCATCGCCGGCTTGGCCTTGCTCTTGTTGGTGGTGCTCGGCGGCGTCGGCTACTGGCAATACAGGGTCTACCAGGAGGAAGAGCGGTTGCGGCAGGAGGCGCTCAAGGCGCAGCAGCAGATTCCGCCGGACCAGCAGTTCATGAAGAATTTCCTCGCCTACTACGCCGGGCGTCCGCGTTTCCCCGCGGTGGAATTCCTGGATGCGGCCTACAAGCGGGCCGGCAAGGTGGCGCTCGAGCAGTCGGGCTGGCGCATCACCAGTATCGACTGCCAGGCAGCCACCCAGACCTGCACCTATGACCTAGTGCGCCGACCCTTCTTCGGCCCGCTGGCCCTGCGCGCAGACCAGTTCGACACTCTCGAGCAGGGCATGGATACTGCAAAGGCAAGCGCCAGGTTCGACCTCGCGCCGAAGACTTTGCCGGCGATCGCGCGGCCGATGGACATCGCGGCCGCCTTCCCGTCGAAGGCGGCATCGTCGGTCGCCATGCTGCCGCCGTTCCAGACAGCCAAGGACATCGGCCTCGCCATGGAACTCGGCGCGGCCGCCCCGATTCCGAACGTCTCCGTGCCGGCGTCTCCGGTGGACGTGCAGGAAGGGAAGTGGTCCGTCAGCGGATCATCCCTCGCCATGGACATCGTCAGGAAGCTCGACCCCGCCTTGTTTTATGCCGACAGCGTCACGATCGAACCGGGCGAAAAACTGAGCTTCGCCTTTGCCGGCACCTATCTCGTCTCGATCGGCGGCCCGGCTCCAACTGCCACTGCGACAGGGGTGCCGGTCGCGACACCCGCGCCGCCGGTTCCCACCGCTGCACCTGGTGCAGCCACCCCGGTCGCTCCCGCCGCGATGCCCCCGGCAGCCCCGACCGCTTCCCCTAAAGGACCTTGACATGCGCTTCCTCCTTCAACGCCGCCTGGCAGTCATTGCCGCCTTCGTCGTCATCGCGCCGGCGCATGCCAGCGATGTCGACAGCCTCGTCAGCCAGCAGCGAGAGCTGATGAAGAAGCAGGCCCAGCTCACCCTGCTCAAGGCCGAGAAGCAGATCCTGGATGAACAGGCCAGCCTCAAGCCGGGCATGTCCGCGGTCATGGGCAGCCCCAGGGACAAGGGCCCCGTGCTGGAAGACCTGCAGCTCATGGGGATCTACGGCATCGGCGACAAGCTCGAAGCGCAGGTCCGCGCCGGCGGCATCCTGCGCAGCTACCATCAAGGCGACATGCTGCTCGGCTGGAAGCTGGCCAGCATCGACCGGGATTCCATTACCATCTCGCGCAAGCCCAACAGGCGCAAGCCCGTCCAGACCCGGACCATCGACATGTATGCGCCGGCAGTGATCGAGACCGGCCCCATCGTGCTCAACCTCGTGCAGCCGACCGTGCCGGACCTGCAAGGCGCGCAACGCAACCCGCGCCTTTCCTCGAATCCGGGGCCCGGCGACCTGACGGCCGGCAACCTGCCCCGCCAGCCACGGTTCGGGGTCAACTAAGCAGATCTATAGAATTTTTTGACATGACCGCCTGCTCCCAAACCACCTCCGTCATCCCCGCTCAGGTTGACAGGGATGAATCGAAGGACCACTGGTCATTTTGAATGACATTGGCGCCTTTGCCTGAATCGCACAGGGAAAAGCCGGTCGAGGCTTGCCCCGGACATCTCTGTTTCCCCGACCGTTTCACCATCGTTGCCGTTAGCACGGACTAATACTTCGCGTCAGCCTGCATCAGCTTCCGCAGAATTGATACCAATCAATTGAATTGCAAAGTGTTCCTTTTTGGGTTGACAAGATGATCCATTGGTTCGCCGACGCGAAGACGAAAACCGACAGGAAAGATGCCGCGACGCCCGGCGAACGGACTATTGATTCCATGAACAAGCCTCCGCAGTTTCCGCATGCCGCGCAGGCCGACGCGCAAGCTGCCGGTGCGACCATGCCGCCATCGGGCCAGCGCCACCGCGCCTGGTACGACCACGAGGTGCAGGAATGGAGCGAACTCGATTTCCATCGTTCCCAGGTCAGCCTGTATGCCGATCCCACTCTTGCGCGCCTGACGGCCGGCGAGCATGGCAAGGAAATCTGCGTCTTCCAGCAGCGCGAGGGCAAGGTGACGCTGCTCGTCACGCGCAACCTGCTGGCGCGCCACCGAACCACCTTCGACAACGTGCTGACCGTGCTCGAACGCCAGCGCCTCGAAGTCGTCAAGCATGTCGCCACCGCGAGCGTAATCCGCTATGCGGTCGATTACGTCGCATCACAGCACCAGGCCTCCACCGACCGCGGCCTGTCGCAATCCTCGGCCCTCCGGGAATTCCTCGACGTGGTGCGCGAAGCCGCGCTGCGCGGCAGTTCCGACATCCATTTCTGCGCGCGGGAAGGCGGCGCCGTCATCCTCTTCCGCGTGGAAGGGCAGATCGTGCGCAGCGGCCGCCCTCTGTCCTACCGCCGCTGCCAGGACCTGATCCGCGCCGTCTACAACAGCATGCCGGACAAGGGCTCCAACAGCGGTTCTCTCATCACCTTCGAAACCCAGCAACGGGCCGCGATTCCCTGCGAAGTCGACATCAATGGCAAGGCGGAAGCCCTCAAGCTGCGTTTCCAGATCACCCCGGCGCTCGGCGGTTTCGATGCCGTCATGCGCATCCTGTGGCAATCCGGCGTGAGCTTCCAGAAGGGCGATAGCCTCAAGTCCGACCTGGTCAGGCTCGGCTACCTCGACGACCAGGCCACGCGAATCAGCCTGGCCGCCATGAAGACGGCGGGCGGCATCGTGCTGGCCGGTGTCACCGGCTCGGGCAAGACCACGACGCTGTATTCCATGCTCGGCCACATCGCCACCGAGACGAAGAAAACCTATTCCGTCGAAGACCCGATCGAGGGCAAGCTGCAGAACGTCAGCCAGATCCAGGTGCAAACCACCGAGGACATGGATACCGACCAGGCCATCTCGGAAATCGTGAAGTCGCTGATGCGCCTCGATCCGGACGTCACCATGGTTTCCGAAATCCGCGGCATCGAGACGGGATCGGCCTTCAAGCAGCTGATCCAGACCGGGCACCAGACGCTGTCCACCGTGCATGCCAGCTCCGCGCTCGATATCTACGAGCGCCTCGCCGCGCCGGAGATCGGCATTCCGCGCCATGTGCTGTCCTCGCCCGATTTCCTGACCCTGCTGATCTACCAGAAGCTGCTGCGCAAGTTGTGCGAACACTGCAAGATCCCGCTGCGCGAATCGGACCTGCCCCAAGACAAGATCGCGAGCTGCGAACTGCTGGGCGATACCGGCCGCATGTACGTCACCAATCTCAAGGGCTGTCCGCATTGCAGCGGCGCCGCGGTGAAAGGGGTTGCGGGCCGCACCGTCTGCGCCGAGGTCATCCTGCCGGACCACACGCTGCTGCGCCTGCTGCAGGAGGAACGCAGCATCGAGGGGTACCAGCACCTGCGCCAGCGCATCGCGCCCTTGCACGAACCGAGTTCCAGGGGAAAGCAGGCGCTGGAAGTGGCCATCTACAAGATGTGCGAAGGCATCATCGACCCGCGGGAAGTGGAACAGGAATTCCAGCCGCTGGAACTCTACGTGGAAATGACCAACTATGACCGCCGTGCTGGAAAAAATTAACTTTTTCCTCGGGAAGATGAGCTTCCGCTCCAGCATGGACATGTTCTATGAGGAGCTGCTCGAAAACCTCAGGATGAACATCTCGCTGTCGCATTTCCTCGCCACGCGCCAGGAAATCGCCGAGCGACGGGGCGACCAGGGACTCGCCATGGTGTACGGCATGATCATGCGCCGCATGCAGGAAGGCGGCACGCTGTCCGATGCCATCGTCGGCCTCGTGCCCGACTCGAACATCATGATGATCCGCGCCGGCGAGCATGTGGCGAAGATCATCGAGGGCGTGGAGTCGGCGACCTTCGCCAACAAGTCCATGCAGAAGATGCGCGCCATCGTCGTCGGCCACATGGTCGCGCCCTTCGCGCTGGCGGTCATGCTGTTCGGCATGCTGGTGATGTTCGGCGTGATGGTGATCCCGCAGTTCCTGTTCGTGGTCAAGCTCGACAAGATGGGCTATGCCTACCAGGTCACCTATGCCATGACCGAGTTCGTCAAGGCTTACTGGTTCGTGGTGGTGCCGGTGCTGCTGGGCCTGGTCGGCCTGCTGGTGTGGAGCGTGAAGTTCGTCACAGGCGCGGCGCGCGAATGGCTGGACAAGGTCCCACCCTACAGCGTGGTTCGCCAATACACGAGCGCCGGCCTGCTGATCAAGATTTCCGGCCTGCTGCGAAACAACGTCACGCTGGAAGATGCCGTCGGCCTCATGCGCCGCGATGCCGGCCAGTACGAGCGTCATCACCTCGAGCTGATGAAATACAAGCTCAACAACGGCCAGTCCCTGACCACCGCGCTCGACACCGGCCTAGTGCCGCACGAAGTGGTGGATCGCCTCGTGTCCTTCGAGCGGGCGGGGTCGAGCAACCTCGAGGAAATCATCAAGCGGATCGGCTTCGAGAACATCGACAAGTCGCTGCGCATCGTCGATCAAAGCGTGGGCAAGATCGCCTGGAGCATCAAGATCGTCGTGTTTCTGCTGTTGTTGTTGATGGTGTTCGATACCTTCACCCTGGGGAACACCATCAGTGCGGCGGTCCGGTCGACCGGCCGGTAAGCCGGTTCATTTGTCGTCGGCAGGAGGTTTAAGTGGATATGCAAAAGTGATGTGGTTCCGTACGTGCGGTAAGCAGCGTTCCAAATCATTTCTGCATGTCCGTTTGATCGACTGTTTTATTTAATCGAAAATCTGAAAGGAAATACCATGAAATCCCTGAAATCCCTGTTTCGTACCTCGGTCAAACCCGTCAGCACCGTCGCGGATGTCAGCCTGCAGCGCCAGCGCGGCCTGACGGCAATCGAACTGATCATCGGCCTGGCCGTGATTGGCCTGGTGATTGCCGGCGTGGCGATCACGGCGCAGACGATGTTTCGTGATCAGCGTGTGAATTCGGAAGTGCAGCGCGCATTGCTGATGCAGCAGAAGGCACGAGCATACCTGGCTACGTCGACAACTACTGCGAATTTCTCCGACAACGTTGCAATCAACGCAAGCATCGTTCCGGCAGACGCGGTGAACGGTACGGCGATCAATTCGAAGTTTGGCGGCACGATCACCTTCAATCCCGCGACCCTCGCAACCACGACCGATGGCCTTGCTGTCACTTACAAATCGGTTCCCGCAAAGGATTGCATCAATTTTGCGAAGGCAGTAGGTGATTCCTTTGCAGGCATTGCAATCACCACAAGTCCGACGACTCCCGCAACGATCCCTACAACGCCGGCCACACTGGCCGCCCCGCCTGCCGGCTCGGTCAAGACGATTGGGGGGACTTACAACGAAGCGACGGCTATCACAGCTTGCGGCACGACGAATGCTGACATCGCCCTGTATTTCAGCAAGGTTTGACGCTTTTGCGATCATGCCGGTAGTCGTGGAAAGGCAATTGATCGAACAACAAGCGTGATTGAAGCGACTCCGTCATCCCCGCGCAGGCGGGGATCCCTTTTCGATCGCGCGAAGCGGCCTACGATGAAACTTGCATGGAATCCCCGCCTGCGCGGGGATGACAGTATCAACATTCCGGGTTGTCAAGCCATGCATGCGTTCATTGCACATTGAGGTCGTCCGGAACGACATGGCAACCGTAGGCTCGTGCGTCCGCATCGCCGCGTATTGAAAGGAATTTCATGATGCCCACCAGGAGGCATTCCGGCTTCACCCTGATCGAACTCGCCATCGTCCTCATCATCGGAACGCTGGTGACGGCGGCCGGCTTTCTCTACAAGGCGGAGCAGGTCAGGAGCGAGCAGCGAGCCGTCATCGCCGGGCAGATGCAACTGCTTGCGGAAGCCCTGCAGAACTACATGGTCATGAACATGGCTTCGCTTTACACGTTGAACGGCACGCTGGATGTGAAGGCGAAGAAAGACTTCCTGTCGGGCCGCTTCGGCGCCAACGCCAGCGACGTCGTTGCCTCATTTGGAATGGCGACCAATTTCTTTCCGCTATATCCAAGTTACCAGGAACTTTCACAAATGGGATGGCTGCCCAGCGGAGCGCCGTCCAGCCACCCCATGGTGGGAGACTATGTTTTCCGGATTTCTCCGGGTACGAATTTCCCTGCTTGTGTTGCCTCGAAAAGCTGTCGCTTCGTCGCGGTTGTCTATGGGAGCAAACCGCTGGTGAGGTCGAGCGGCACATCTGTCGGCGCTGTCGACGAGGTTGGAATCGGAGAGGTGCTGCAACGTTCTTCATCGACCGTGTTGATTGGTTATACCAAGGGCGGAAAATTGCTGGCACGGGATGGAATTACCGTGACTGACACCAATCCACTCGACGGCGCCGCTCTGATGTCGGTTATTCCCAGCACCGTCGATGGAATCCTGAGCGCGACGTCGACTTATGACACGAGTCCCTGGTACGCCTACTTGAGAAGAGACGGATCACTGCCCATGCAGGGCGACCTGAACATGCAGGATGCTGCTGGCACTCACGCAATCAATAATGCCTCCAGCGTGAATGCAAAAAACATGAATGCCTCCATCATTGACACAGAACGCGCGTATGTCGGCGTGACCGATTCATATGGACAGCATGTTACCTATACTAATATTGCTTCCACCAAGGTGATCGACCAAAAACAGTCGCTGATTGTCGGCAATGGCGCCGCGATCTTTGGCCCTGCCCCCGGAACCAGCAATGGCGACTCGATGGCACTGAGGGTCAGTAAATATTCCGATGGCACCGGCGGCGCGGCAACTATCGATGGCAGGCTGGTAGCAAATAATGGGATAACGGTTCCGGGTGGAAATATCGACGTCTTTACCGGGAACATCACCACGTATGGCACGAATCTCGGCCAGGGTGCAATCAGCGCATCTAATGGCGTGAATATAGGTCAGGGCGGGGCGCGGATCAACGGAAACGTGCAAGTGCTGAACGGGGACGTGCAGGTCGCCGGCGGCAATGTAGTGGTGTCGGATCCCAAAAAAGGTGTCGTGACGACCAATCTCACTGCGCAACAGTCTACGTTATATGTATGGCGATTTGGCGCGTCGGGACCAACTCCTTGCACCGTGGTGTTGAATCGCTTCGAAGTGCAAGGAAGCAGCTTATCGTCCTCCGACGTTGCTGGTTTGGCGCCAGACGGATTCTATGGTCCCGTTTCTAAAAACCCCGGCTTGTATTCTCCAACGGGAATTTATTATCTAGGCTGTTCGCGCTGACCATGCCCTTACCCTCAATTTCCGACGCCGACCAGTTTCGCGCCCTTGGCGACATCCAGTCCGCCAAGGTGCAACCGGTCGAGCTCCCTTCCTCCCCCTTTTCCCTCACCGACGCCGCCGAGGAAAAGTCCTTCGGCCGCGAAGAGGAAATCGAGGACAAGTCGCTGGACGAGCGCAAGGTGGAGGAATACAAGCCGCCCGAGGTCCCTGAACTGGAACAGATCGATGCCTACCTCACCGCGATGTACCAGGGCGAGGAGGGCGCGGCCAAGCTGATGGAGCGGGTAAAGAAACTGCTCGACATGGCGGCCAAGGGAGAAAATGTCTTCGGCGCGCTGGATGGTTCGCGCGGCGAGGCCAGCCGGGATTACCTCACCCTGGCCAAGGCATTGCACACCGCTCGCAACGAGGGCCGGCCCGCCGCCGAACTGACCTCGGTGGCCGATGCCATCGACCGCCTCATGGCCCGCGACGGCGCGGCCATCCGCGCCGACCTGAACACCATCCGCCAGTCACAGGCCTATGGGAAGGACCACGCGTCCGGGGAGCTGTTCCGGAGTACCTACCGCGACGCCATCATGGGCTGCACCCAGCTGCACGATACCTTGATGCTCCTGCTGAGGAACTTCGGCAACGATCTGGAAAACGGCATCGCCCTGATGCGCGAGGCGCTGGGCGCCGACATGGCGTCGATCCATCCTTCTACCCAGCCCGAGCGGCTCAACCTGCTGCTGCAGGATCTGTACCAGCTTGGTGTCATGTGCGGCGTGCTGGACAACTGCCAGCAGCTTGCCGAGCGCATGAAGTACCTGCAGATGAAGCGCTTCGAAGCGCCGGCGCTGCTGGAAGACCTGGTGCGCTGGGCCCGCGAGCCGCTGGTATTCAGCTTCCATGCCACCGAACTGCTCAACAAATACTGCCGCGACGAGCAGGACCAGGTGCTCAACGATAAGCGAGAGGAAGACAAGCTGCGCTGGCACGATCAACCCCAGCGCCATGGCGGGAAGGGCGGTCAAGGCGACGATGACGAAGACGATGAGGACGACGAAGGCGAGGACCTGCCCGACGGCGATCCGCGCGAAGTCTTCCTTGTCGGCTCGATCGGCGTCCTGCGCAGCATGCCGTCGAAGATCTTTCCCAGCGACGAACACCGGTTCGAAGCTATGTCCGTGATTCAACAACTCGTCGACCAGATCGTCGGCATCAGCACATGATAGAAGACCAGGGATATCAGCTCGAATCCGGCAACTGGGTGACGGTGGAAACGGCGGAAAACGGCGAACGCATCGTCACCATGTTCATGCCGCGTCCCTGGGACGCGCAGGAGGTAGGGGAGCGCTGCCTGCTGCATGCCAACCTTCGCCAGCGTCCCGGCCGGGCGATCGGCATCGGCGTGTTCCGGGAAGCGGTGGTGCTCGCGCTGCGGGTGCCTTCCCACCAGCTCGATGCGCGTACGCTCGAGACAGCGGTTCGCGAACTGGTCGGTTTCTTTGCCATGGCGGGCGGGGAATGAGGCCGTTTCCGATGCCGGATCGAGGCCGGCGCACCGAAGACCGAGCATTTGTTAGACCGAATTAATTTATCGAGTCTACCCGAAGCGCCGACAGCATACTTTCTCCCTATCGAAGGAAGCACTTGTCCTTCCTCAGGAACTGTCTGGAGAACCGGTATGCTGAACTACGAAGGTACCAAGGCCATTGCCCAACCGCTGCTGACCCGAACCGAGGGCATGGAAGACGGCATGGTCGGACTCGAGCGTCTCAAGGCGATCGCGAAGCTGGCTGGCGAGGCCCAGTTCGGCAACATGCATGCCGTCGAGTTCCTGCTCAACTACGTGCTCGACATGGAAGCCACCGATGCCCAGTCGGTCAAGCATGCCGGGCGCCGGCTCGTCGCCCTGTTCCTCGATCCTGAGATTCCCCACGACGTCCGCAATGAAATCACCCGGCAGGCATTCGAATTCTGCCTGGCGGTGGAAGCCATCAATGCCTACCGCACCGCGCAAGGCCAGGCGGCGGAATACAAGGTTCCCGCCTACGTCGAATATCTGGCGCGCCATGCCTCCACGCTGTCCACGTTCTGGCAGGCCGCTTCGCGTAGCGTGCCCGGCGTGAAAGTGGCAACGGCCGACATGTCCGGCGTCGGCGCCTGAACCGGAAAACCACTCTTGACGATCTGATCGGCATTCCGGATGGGCCTGAATTCACTGCCAAGCGATGACCGCCTGCCGCGCGCCGGACTGGCGGGATCGGGCGGCCCCCACGCCTCCGACGTTCCCGCCGGGCGCGTGCCGCCGGCCCAGGCGGGAGCGGCCTGGCAGACCCCATTCGCACCGGCGCCGTTTCCGCTGCCCGCTTCGGCGAAGGACGGATTCGGCGAGCTTGCCCGTCCCGGATTCGAAGGTGAACTCCTGGACCGCCTGGCGCGCCGGGGTTCCCTGGCCGCGCTCTCCGATTCGGCGCTGCAGGACGGCCTCTCGGATGTGCTGGCCAGCCTGAACGGCCCGCAATCCGCGGTGTCCGCCGAGCTTGCCGCACGCGTCCGCGACGTGGTCCAGCCTTACTTACAACTGCAAGAACTGCTCAACAGGAACCGTCTTGCCTTGATTGCGGGATGATCATGACACAAGAATTATCCGCCACCCTTGCCAGGCCCCAGCCGCAAAACCAGGTCCATGCGCCTGCCGCCGAGCAGGGCACCAGCCACGAATCCGGCCATGAATCCGTGCGCCTGCTGGCATATCGCTACCTCCGCCTGTCGCGCTACGAAAGCGCGCGGCCCCTGATCGAGCTGGCGCTGCACCAGGATCCGTCCGATCCCGTCATGCGGCAGATGCTCGTCATCGCCCTGCTGGGCCTGGGCCGGGCGGCCGAGGCCCTGGAGCACCTCGCCTCGCCATGGCTGCGCGACGCCGGTGAAGCGCACATGCTGCGCGGCCGCGCGCTTTCCCAGCTCGGCATGACGAAGGATGCCCAGGCGGAATATGCCAGGTATCGCCGTTTCCGGGAGCACGTCGAATACCTGCCCTGATCCGCCATCCACCGAACGCCACAGACCACCACCTCAATCGTCCATGGACAAGTTCCTGCAATCGACCCAACGCCTCGTGCTCCTGGCGTCCCAGCGCGCCGACGTGGTCTTCGCCGTCATCCTCATGGCGGTGGTGTTCATGCTCATCCTGCCGCTGCCCACGGCCCTGGTCGATGTGCTCGTGGCCATCAACATCGCGGTCTCCGCACTGCTGCTGATGGTGGCGATGTACCTGCCCAGCCCGCTTGCCTTCAGTTCCTTCCCGTCGGTCCTGCTGATCACCACGCTGTTTCGCCTCGCGCTGTCGATCGCCACCACGCGGCTGATCCTGCTGCAGGCCGATGCCGGCCACATCATCCGAACCTTCGGCGACTTCGTCGTGGGCGGCAACCTCGTGGTCGGCCTAGTGATCTTCCTCATCCTCACGGTGGTGCAGTTCATCGTCATCACCAAGGGCGCGGAACGCGTGGCTGAAGTCGCGGCACGGTTCTCGCTGGATGCCATGCCGGGCAAGCAGATGTCCATCGACGGCGACATGCGTGCCGGTGCCATCGACATGAACGAGGCGCGCCGCCGCCGCAGCAACGTCGAAAAGGAAAGCCAGCTCTACGGTGCCATGGACGGCGCCATGAAGTTCGTGAAGGGCGATGCGATCGCCTCCATCATCATCGTTGCGGTCAACCTCATCGGCGGCCTGCTGGTCGGGACTATGCAGCACGGCAAGAGCGCATCCGAGGCGATGCGCGTCTATTCCGTGCTGACCATCGGCGACGGCCTGATCGCGCAGATCCCTGCGCTGCTGATCTCGATCACCGCGGGCATGATCGTCACGCGCGTCACCACCAGCGGCGATGGCAAGAGCAACATCGGCCGCGACATCTCCAACCAGATCATCGCCCAGCCCTACGCCTTGCTGATCGCGGGCAGCATCCTGTTCGGATTCTCCCTCGTGCCCGGCATGCCGACCGCCGTTTTCCTGGTGCTCGCGCTGCTGATGGGCGGCGTCGGCTACGTGCTGATCCGCATGGCGAAACCGGCCAAGTCCGGCGGCGGCGCGTCGTTCGCCGCTTCGCTCTCGCCGGATGGCGAAAGCCAGGGTGACAAGGGCGGCGGCACGTTCAGCCTGACCGTGCCGCTGATGGTCGATATCGCCGACGCGTACAAGAATGACATCGACATCGATGCGGTGCGCGAGCAGCTCGCGTCGATGCGGCAGGCGCTTTACCTCGAGCTCGGCGTGCCTTTCCCGGACATCCAGGCGCGGTTCAGCGACAAGGTTGAGGATGGCTATGCGATCCTGGTCCAGGAAATCCCTGTGGCGCGCGGCAAGCTGCGTCCCGGCAGCGTGCTGGCGCGCGAGAGCGAGCGCAATCTCGATTCTCTCAACGTTCCGTTCGTGAAGGACGATTCCTTCATGAGCAACATTCCCACCCATTGGGTCGACGCCAGCCGTTCCGAGGACCTTGCCGGGTTCGGCGTGACTTTCCTTGATTCGATGCAGATCATCGCCCACCATGCCGCCAGCATCCTCAGGCGCTACGCCAGCGAATTCGTCGGCGTGCAGGAATCGCGCTTCCTGATCTCCAAGATCGAAGACAAGTACCCCGACCTGGTGAAGGAGCTTCAACGCCTCCTCCCGCCGCAGCGCATCGGCGAAATCCTGCAGCGTCTCGTGGCGGAGGGCGTCTCCATCCGCAACCTGCGCGGTATTACCGAAGCAATGATTGAATGGGGCCAGAAGGAAAAGGATGTCGTGCTTCTCACCGAGCACATCCGCACTGCGCTGAAACGGCAGATTTCCTACAAGTGCGCCGGCGGACAAACCATGCTGCCGGCCTACCTGCTTACGCCCAAGGTCGAGGAAGCGGTGCGCAATGCGGTGCGCCAGACCTCCGCGGGAAGCTATCTCGCGCTCGATCCCGCCGTCGCCCGCACCCTGGTCGCCAACATCAAGAAGGCGGTCGGCGACCTGTCCCAGGTCTCTCAGATGCCGGTGCTGCTCACGAACATGGACATCCGTCGCTATATCCGCAAGATGATCGAACAGGATCTGTTCGAGCTCCCCGTGGTGTCCTACCAGGAACTGTCGCAGGAAATCCATATCCATCCGCTGGCGCGCATCGAATTGCATTGATCGCGCCGAGCCGCCGCCGCGCCAGGAGGGCGATGTGGTTTAATGCCGGCATGCCAACTTTCTGATGCATGCCCGCCATGACGCTGACCCGACGCCAGTTCCTGACCGTTGCTTCCCTTGCCACGGGCTCCCTCGCCGTCCCGTCCATTTCAGCCAGGACCGCTAAGGAATCCCGCCAGGCCGCCGGACTGGAAGAAAAGTCCATCGCCGAACTCCAGGCCATGATGCGAACCGGGCAGGCAAGCGCGGTCTCCCTTGTCCGGTTCTATCTGCAACGCATCGATGCCATCGACCGGCGCGGCAAGGCGCTGCGTTCCGTGATCGAGCTCAACCCGGATGCGCTCGACCTGGCCGCCGGACTCGACGAGGAACGCCGCCGGCAAGGGCCGCGCGGTCCGCTGCACGGTATTCCCGTGCTATTGAAGGACAATATCGCTACTCGCGACCGCATGCAGACCACGGCCGGGTCGCTGGCGCTCGTCGGCGCCAAGGCACCGCGCGATGCCTTCCTCGTGACACGGTTGCGCCAGGCGGGTGCGGTCATCCTCGGCAAAACCAATCTCAGCGAATGGGCCAACATCCGTTCCACCCGGTCCACCTCGGGCTGGAGCGCGCGCGGCGGGCTGACCCGCAACCCGTACGCGGCCGAACGCAATACCAGTGGTTCGAGTTCAGGATCGGCGGTTGCGATCGCAGCCAATCTCGCGGCCGTCGCCATCGGCACCGAAACCGATGGCTCCATCGTGTCGCCGTCCGCCATGGCCGCGCTGGTCGGCTTCAAGCCCACGGTCGGACTGGTCAGCCGCGATGGCATCGTACCCATCTCTCACTCCCAGGACACCGCCGGCCCGATGGCGCGCTGCGTCGCCGATGCCGCCGCTGTGCTGCAGGTGATCGCCGCCAGGGATGCGCGCGACAAGGCGACCTCGGGACAACCCGAGGCCCCGCCGGACTTCCTGGCTGCGCTCGACCGCAATGGCATGGCCGGCGCGCGGCTCGGATTCGCGCGGAATCCCTTCGTGACGCATCCGGAAGTGTGGAAGATTGCCGAGCAGGCCGTCGACAAGCTGGAAGCGCTCGGCGCCACCGTCGTCGAGGTAGAGATACCCAATGTCGCGAAATATGCCGACACCGAGCTCGAAGTGCTGCTGCATGAGCTCAAGGCGGACATGAATGCCTACCTCGCCGAATTCGCGCAAGGCGCGCCGGTCAGGTCGCTGGAAGACATCATCGCCTTCAACGAGAAGCATCATGAAACGGAAATGCCCTGGTTCGGGCAGGAACTCTTCATCCAGGCCCAAGCCAAGGAAGGCCTCGATTCGCCCGCTTATCTCGCCGCACTGGAGAACAACCGGCGTTACTCGTGCGCGGAAGGCATCGACAAGATCATGCAGGAACATCAGCTCGACGCGCTCGTGGCGCCGACCGGCGGGCCGGCCTGGCTCACCGACCTGGTGAACGGCGATCGCGATACCGGCGGCTTCAGCACGCCTGCCGCGGTGGCAGGCTACCCGCACGTCACCGTACCGGCTGGGCAGGTCAGCGGATTGCCGATCGGCCTGTCATTCGTCGGCAAGGCTTATGCCGAGGCGACATTGATCAAGCTGGCTTATGCGTTCGAGCAGGCGACGCGCGCGCGGCGGCCGCCTGTCTTGTAAGCCGGGACATATGCGTTGACGCGGGCGCGCGGCATGATGCATGCGCCGCCCGCGTCTGCTGGCTTACTTGAACTGCCATGCCTTTACATACTTGATTTCATAGGAATTGCCCGGACCGGTCGGGGTCGAATCATCAGGTGTTCCGCTCGCGCTTCCGAACCAGAGGTCGAGGATGATGTACATCGGATCCGACATCGATACGTCTAGCGTGAATACTTCGCGGCCGTCGAAATAGAAGGTCTGGCGGTTCGGTTCCCACTTGAGGCCGTAGCGGTGGAAATCCGCGGAAAGGTCAGGCGTCTCGACCTTGGCGTAACCTGCGCGCGACGTGCTGTCCGTCCACGCCACTGGCGCATACATGGTGGCGACGGGGACGCCGTCCGCACCCATGCGGCTCCAGGGTTCCAGGCCGCCGGGATAGGCTTCCATGATGTCGATTTCCGGGCGGCGCTCGCCGAACTGGTTAAAGAGCCAGAATGCCGGCCAGGCGCCTTTGCCCTTCGGCAGTTTTGCCTCGATCTCGAAATAGCCATACTGCTGGGTGAAACGTCCTTCGGTATCGATGGTGCGATTGAAGAAGGCGCCATCATTGCCGCGCTGCGGCCAGATCTTGAGGGTGCCGTTTTCTACCGCGTAATTTTTGATGGAAGACCAGGTGTCGGTCCGGTCCGTTCTCCAGCGCTTGGAATCGAGGTCGGTATCGAATTCGTCCTTGAAGGTGAGGGTGAAATTGTCGGGATTCTGGCCGGTAGGCGAGTCGGGTCCGGTGACGACGGCGTCTGCAAGTTGCTGGCTCGTACCGGCGCTGGTGTTGGTGGTGTTGCCTGCGGCGGCTGCGGTTGTCGTTGGTGCCGGCGCGCTTGCAGCGGTTGCCTGTGTTGGCTGGGTGGTCTGGGTCTCCTGGGTTGTTGATGCGGCCGGCGCTGCCGGTGTTGCCGAAGCGGCGTTGGCCGTGCTTGTATCGGTGCTGGCTGCGGGCGCGGTGCTCACTGTGGAGGCAGTACTCTCGGTCGGTGCGGCGGAAGGCACTGCGGCCGTGCTGCTCTGAACCAGGGATGTTGCACTCGTGGATGATTGCGCGCCCTGTGCCGGCGTGCTTCCAGCATCTCCTGAAGATCCGCCGCCGCAGGCTGTAAGCAAAACGGACATGCCTGCGAATGCGAGCAGTGTTTTTCGACCCTGAGTTAAATGCGCCATACTTATCTTCCCATCAAAAAAAACCGTTTCGATGGACATGGAAAGTGATGGTTCCGCAAATTTAAAAAATCATCTTAAAAAAACTATGAATCGATTCATAGAGGAACGTTTCATTCCATAGAATGCTCTCGGAACATGCTTTCGCTTGTCCGAATGTGGCAAATCTCAGTATCTCTTTAATCTGAGATCGAACGATGATTTTCGTGACACGCGTGGTGAAAATATTTGAGCGGGTCCGAACCAGTATCGCGGGCGATACGATTCTTGCATGCCTGTTGTACAAAAGTGTTCAGGCGATGAGCGGATAGTGAACGGATGGTCTTGGGCGACGCGGCACGTACGGGACGCAACGGAGCCGCGCACAGGAATCGGGCGCGGGCTTGCAGTTGATGCGGAGTGGAGTTGCGTGGCGACGCAGGGCCGCAAAGCCGCGCTGTCAGTGAACGATGTCGCTCGCGTCGTCGGCGTTCAGCTCCGTGGATGGCTTGAGGCTCGCCGGCATCTGCAAGGCCTTGTGCTCATCGCTGACACTGTTCTTGTACATGGCCGCGCCAAGCAGCAGCAAGCGCTGCAATTCCTGCTCGCTGATACGAGATTGCAATTCATTGATCGTGGCTGCATAAGCTCGGGCTACGCTGCGCGGGTGGACGTCCTCCGTCTCTGTTGACGTGATGTAGGCAAAAATTTCCTGCTCGTTCATATGGCGTCCAGTGTTTCAACCTGAGTGCGACGGCGAGATCGCCAGTACGCGTTCAGGTGGGAATGTCTTTATCGGATTGTTTGCACTTCAGGACCGGAGGCGGTTAGGCCGCCCGGGTCGTCGCTGTTCTCTTTCTTCAGTCTGAAGCACGCCGCCGGTTTCGAACGCAAAAGCATCGAGCGCGTCAGGCAGCGCGAAACTGAGTGACATGTTTCTGCATTCGGTTGACGGTCGGATGCGAAATACAAGATTTCTTATCCTTGGTGATGCCGCCAATGTTGGGCGGCCAGTCAATTCATGCACGGGTTAATGGATGAGACGCCGCCATCGAGCATGCGCACGAAGGCCCGCGCTCTTTGTGCGCGACCCGACGCAGCATTTGCAAAATGGACAGCTGACTCCCTGATCAGGCGCATACTATAACGGCAGGAGCGGAATGCTGCAATTTGCGGAGGGTGGTCGTTTCCAGAGTGAAATGGCGAGTGCAAGGTTCGCCATTTCACTCTGGAAATCTGGCGCGCATAAACTGTTCCTCGTCACGCTTAAGCATGGGCCATGTTCGGCGTCGAGGCGTCAACTGCTTGCGCGTCCGCACGCGGTTTGCTAAAGTGCGCTCCCCGCTGCACGACACCTCGAAAGGTGTGAGGACAGATCGGGGGAGGGATTCAACTTCACGACGATGTTTGTCGTAACGCCAAGCAAAAGAAAGCGCTTGACGCACTGCGGAAGAATCCCCATAATCTCGTTTCTCTGCTGCTGACGAACACAACGCTTCGCAGCACAGCGCTCCCCGGTCAACCGGCTGGCAGCGCAAGCGGACAGATCTTTAACAAATAACAGCCGATAAGTGTGGGCGCTTGATGGGGTGCACGCCGGGTAACCGGTGTCTCACAATATATCAAGTGCTTGCACAGAATACAGGACAGTTCGCAAGGACTGGCCTAGTCAGTATTTTGAGTGAGCGACGATCGGACGTCTGCCGGGGCAACCTGGTGGAGGGAAGATCTGGCAGCAATGCCA